>CAKOYD010000001.1 GCA_934130545.1 uncultured Bacilli bacterium
ATATATTTTTAACTTTTTTCTTATTTACAAAATATAATATGCAAACAAGAGAAATTGTTGCCATCTTTTCTCAAGACAGTAAATAAATAATACGCTTTTTAGCCATTAATGTCAATACTTTTTTCAACATTTTTTGAGTTTTTTCGCAGTATTTTAAGCGGCTGTGATTTATTTCATCCTTTTTACTAGACAACAGTATCATTTTTGGCTAATAAATTATCTTTTTGATGATTATAATATAATTATATGATAGAATATACTTATGATGATATGGAGGTAAGATTATGAAAAAAATAAATGAAATATTTAACATATTTAAGGTCGGGTTGTTGATGCTACTAGTACTTATGTATTCTTCGATACCTATTTTTATATTTAGAATTGATTTTAATAGTTTAAGTCCGATTATGCAGATTGTTTACTACTTGGTTTGTGATATAACATTTATGTTAATTATTTTCTTAATGTATCATAAAACATTTGTCCATGATGTAAAAGAATACTTTAAAGATTTTAAAAATAATTTTGAAGTTTCATTTAAGTATTGGTTTGCCGGATTCGTTGTCATGGTTATTAGTAATTTGCTAATAGCGATATTTTTTACCAGAGCAAATGCTGGTAATGAAGAAAATGTTCGTAGTATGATTAGTGATGCCCCAATATATATGTTATTCGCAGTAGGTATTTATGCTCCTTTTGTTGAGGAAATGGTATTTAGAAAAGCTTTTAGGGAAATATTTAAATCTAAGTATGTATATATTATTATGAGTGGCGTGGTTTTTGGTTCACTACATGTTATATCTTCAATATCTAGTCCTAGTGATTTATTATACTTAATCCCCTACTCAGCTTTAGGTATAGCTTTTGCTTCTTTATATTATAAGACAGATAATATTTTTTCTTCAATGATAATGCATAGTATTCATAATACAGCTGCCGCTCTTATCTATATATTAGGAAGTGGTATTCTATGAAAAAGTTTTTAGCGATTACATTTATTATATTATTAAGTATATTTGGTATTTTATTATATTCTAGATATGTCGCTACTAGTGGCTTAATTACTAAAGAATATGTTATTACTACAGATATTACTGATAGTTATGATGGATTTAAGATAGTACATTTTTCCGATTTACATTATGGAAGAATTATTACTGATCAAGAGTTAAAGATAATTAGCGAAGAAATTAATTTAATTAACCCGGATATTGTTGTGTTTACCGGAGATTTAATTGATGATAGTATTGATATAGATAATTTTAATGATGAAAAGTTAATTAGTTTTCTATCTGGTATTAAAGCTAAATATGGTAAATATGCTGTACGAGGTAATCATGATTATGTAGTATATGCTGATAAGATTAAGAATCTTTTTGCAGATGCTGGTTTTACTTATTTAGAAAATAGTTACGATATATTATATAATGAAAGCAATGATAAGATATTTATTGGAGGACTAGATACTTCTTTTTATGATAAGGATGATTTAGATAAGACTTTGGCATATCAGGGTGAAAATATTTCTTATAAGATTATGCTTACTCATGAACCGGATATTAGTGATGAAATAGTTAGCAAAGATAATACCATTAATCTAATATTAGCGGGACACTCACATAACGGTCAGGTTCGTCTTCCCTTTATTGGAGCTTTAAAGACTCCAGAAAAAGCTAAAAAATATTATGATAATTATTATAAAATTCAGAATACTGACTTATATGTTTCTAGTGGTATTGGGGTATCCAAAGTTGATTTTAGATTATTCAATAGACCTTCTATTAACTTTTATCGAATAAATAAAAAATAATCAAGGTTAAGATTTTAACCTTGATTTTATATTAACTGACTAATTAATGAAATTGTTAACACTGCTTCACAGGCATGTTTACGAGTTAGTACTTTTCTACTTTGAAGACTAAATTCATATATGGCACACATTTTATCAACAATGCTTACTAACCAACTTTCTAAATATTTAGGTGGTTTGTAAAATGATATTGGAAACATATGGGCTTCAATAATATCTTTCTCCATATCACTTAGTTCAAATAATTCACTAGAGTTTTTTAGTGATTTTTTAGCGTGCGTGAACATACTGTAGATTCTCATTGGTATTTCTTCATAATCTTCATGAAAGAAGTCATGTAAAAGTGCTCCAACAGCTACCTCTTTATAATCTAATCTAAGAATTTTAGCAGTTTGATACGAGTAATATGCAACACGAAGTGAATGTTCCATTCTAGTTAAGCCGTGATGAACATAACCATTTAATTTTAAAAATTCTTCGTTTTGCATTATATCATATGTTAACATATTAAACTCATCATTTTCTAAAAATTTCATATTATCTTCCTACTCTATTATTATATTAAGAGATATAATTTTTTATTATATTATTTGCTGAGTTATTTTTCTAGCATATTTAGTAAGTTTATTTTAAACATATCTTTTTCAGCATGACTTTTAGATATCATAACACCTTTATAGGTTGTTAATTCTTTCTGATGACCCTCAGATAATATTTCTTCCGGTGTAATTGTATCTAAAATAACTGTTTTTTGTTTATTATATACTGTATAGTGAAGGATCATTTCACCATGAACTTTAGCAAACATTATATCTGTTGGTAATTTTAATTCATATTTAACAATATCATCTTTTTTATTAATAGATACGGCTACTCCTTTAAATTCACCTTCTTTTAAAGATGGATAATAGTCAAATATTAATTTTTTATAAGCCAACATATTATATTTCTTGACTGATTTTTCTTTCTTTTTAAACTCGTTTTCATTTATATATTCGATTGTGTAATAATTTTTCATACCTATTCCCCCTAAGTACCAAAACCATTTTGAATTATATCATAATCATTTGCTTTTGTCAAATTAAGACATTCGTTCGTTATAACGATGGTAAAAAAAGAAACCCTATGATTTCTTTACAATATTACTATAAATTAGTTCAATATCAGCATTTTCAATATCTTTATAAATATAGTTTAGATAATCTTTACATTCAATATTTATAATATATTCATTATTAGATATATTACTGCTTACTTCAATATAATCATTATCTTCATAATTATAAATAATATCTTTTAAGTTAATTAAGTAAGTATTATCTTTTAAATAACCTTTATTAATATAATTAGTTAAGATTTTACCATTAGTAAATAGTTCCATTTTATTTGTATAGATATTACCATTATATATTTGATAAATATCATCAGATTTAATATAAATAAGACCATCTTTTATTAAGTAGGATTTATCTTCAATAGTTATATATTCTTCATTATTAGTCTTTTGACCTTGATAAGTAATAGTTTGATTGTTTACTTTTAGAACATATTTAAAATTATAATTATAATCTTCTTGATTATTTAAAAAATCTAGAACTTTGTTATCAGTAGTATTAGGTTTATCTTTATCATTATTAATAGTATTTACTGTATTACTATTATTTTTAGGTAGACATAATGCTATTACAAACATAATGAAGAGTCCTAACATATAACCTAAAAACTTATATTTGGGATCATCCATTTTCTTTAAAAATTCTTTCATTTTAGTACACATCCTATTAATTCTTTTTTATCTATACCGTTTAGATAGTCTTTAGCTAAGCAACGTTTTTTACCTTCTACTTTAATATCTGTTAATATTATTTGATAATCTTTAGTATTAACATAGATACCTTGTTTATCAGTAGATACAATCATACCCGGTGTTCCTTTAGATTTTATAGTAGTTATGACTGAGCCATATACTTTCATTCTTTTATCGTTATATAAGCAATAAGCTCCGGGAATACTACTTAGTCCTCTAATTTGATTGTGAATATCACTGGCTGTTCTGTTAAAGTTTATCTTTTCTTCTTCTTTAGTGATATTTAGACCAAATGATACTAAGTTTTCATCTTGTTTAATTCTCGCATTAGTATTATTAAATATTGATGGTAAGGTATCTTTTAGTAGTTCCATTCCAAGATTAGACATTTCATTATATATATAGTCTAGAGTATCGTCTTCACCAATTGGTATAGAACATTTACTTATAATATCACCACTATCCATTTTCTTATCCATATACATTATAGTAATACCGGTTTCTTTTTCACCATCAATAATGGCATGATGAATAGGTGCACCTCCGCGATACTTAGGAAGTAATGATCCATGAATATTAATACATTTATACTTAGGATACTCTAATAATTCGGTAGGGATTATTTGGCCATAAGCACAGGTTATAATTATATCGGGTTGATAATCTATAATATATTGGTACTCTTCTTTTATTTTATTAGGTTGAAAAACAGGAATGTTATAAGTTTCTGCTAAAGTTTTTATAGGGGTATCTATTAAATTACCTTTACGATCTTTTTCTCTATTGGGTTGAGAAACTACTAGTACAACATTGGTAGCTTCTATTAAATATTTTAAGATAGGAACAGCGAATGTTGGAGTTCCCATAAATACTACTTTTTTATCTTTCATTATCTCACAATCTCCTAAAATGATTATACACTATTTATTATTAAAAAGAAACTATTATGTTGTATAAATGTTTTATTATATTAATATACTTAATTAGGTGATGTATAGTGAATAAGAAGTTAATTATTAGTATAGGTATTATCTTATTAGCTACTATTTGTTTAGTATTAGTATCTAGTTTTAAGAAAGATAATACTGAGTCAGAGATATTAGGAGTTATTGTTGAGAAGAATGAGGGTATGATTACTATTCAAGATAAAGAAAATAATCTTTATACATTTATTTTAGATGTTATGGAACTTAGTGTTGGAGATAGTGTTATGCTTAAATATACGGGATTATTAGATAAAAATATGGATGTGCAGAAAGTAGAAGTTGTTGATTATAGTGTGACTCCTAAAGGGGTAAAGCGTACTAATACTTCAGTTAGTGATAGTATGTTTAGTAAATATTATAAGTTAGCTAAAGAAAAATTAGATAGTATGTCAATTGATGAAAAGATTGGTCAGATATTATTAGTTGAACATGCTAAGGATAAGGCTATAGATGATGTGAAGAAATATCATTTTGCTGGTTTTGTATTCTTTGAAGATGATTTTAAGGATAAGTCTAAAGATGATGTTATAACAATGATGAATAATTTACAAAAGAATAGTGATATTCCCCTACTCACGGCGGTTGATGAGGAAGGTGGCAATGTTGTTAGGGTTAGTAGTAATAAAAATCTAGTTGACAGTAAGTTTTTATCACCACAGGAATTATATAAAGCCGGTGGTTTGGATAGAATTAGTACTGATACTAAGAATAAGAGTAAAGTTTTAAAGAATCTTGGTATCAATGTTAACCTAGCACCAGTTGTAGATGTATCAACTAATAGTAGTGATTATATTTATCCACGTAGTTTGGGACAGAATACCGATATTACTGCACAGTATGCTAAAACGGTAATTGAGGCTAGTAAAGGTACTTCTGTATCATACGTTCTTAAACATTTTCCGGGATATGGTAGTAGTGGTGATACACATACGGGTACTTCAACTAATGCCAAAGATTATGCAGATATTGTTAATGTAGATATTCCTCCTTTTGAAGAAGGTATTAAAGCAGGTGCCGAGGCAGTTATGGTTGGCCATAATATCGTTTCTAGTATTGATAAAGATAATCCGGCTAGTCTATCTAAAGATGTCGTTGATATTCTTCGTAATAATCTTAAGTTTACAGGAATAATTATTACGGATAGTTTAGATATGGGAGCAGTTAAAAATATTGATGATGCAGTCGTTAAAGCAATTATCGCGGGTAATGATTTAATAATTACTAAAGATTATGTTAGTGATATTAGTAAAATTAAAGCCGCCATTAAAGATAATACCATAAGTACACAAGATATTGATAATATGGCTTTAAGGGTTATAGCATGGAAGTATTATAAGGGTATGATGTTTACTACCAATCAAAAATAACGTATCAATGTGGTACGTTATTTTACTATATCATCAACATAATTAGATATTAATGAAGAACTCATCTTTAACACTTGGTTAAAGTCTTCCATAGCTTGTAAATATTTAATATATGCAGGCATTTCGTTTAGCTTTTTAACTTTTTGTTCTATTTTTTTATCTAATTCTAAATATTTTGGGTCATTATTATATTCTAAAACTGTAGATTTTTTTTGCAGTTTTTTAATTTCATCAACTAAAGATAGTACTTCTTGGTCGCTTTCTAAGATTTCTTTTATCTTTTGATATTCTTGATATTCCGGTGATGATTCAATAGAATTAAATAATTCACTAATACTATTTTCAATCATTAATAGTGCCTTCTAAAGACCAAGTCTTTACTTCTGTTATTTTAACATTAATTATTTTACCAATATAACTTTCATCAGCAGCGACGTTAACTAATTTCATGTTATCCGTATAACCCATTAATTTACCTTCTTTATCACTTGGGCCTTCTACTAGGACAGGAACAACTTCATTTAGGTATTTTTGATTATTTTCTAAAGCGTATTTATTTACTAATGCATTTAACTTAGCTAATCTTTCATGTTTTTCTTCTTCACTTACTTTATCTTCCATACTAGCGGCTGGTGTGCCTTCTCTTTTAGAAAAGATAAAAGTGTATGCTAAATCATATTTTAGTTTATTTACAACGTCTAGAGTTTCGTTAAAGTCTTCTTCGGTTTCTCCTGGGAAGCCAACAATGATATCAGTAGATATAGCAACGTTTGGTATTTTTTCTTTTATTTTATTAAATAGTGTTATATATTCTTCTTTAGTATATTTTCTACCCATTAGTTTTAAAATTCTATCACTACCTGATTGGATTGGTAAGTGAATATATGGCATAATGTTATCATATTTAGCAATGATATCTAACATTTCATCAGTAAAATCCCATGGATGAGAAGTGACAAATCTAATTCTTGGAATATTAGTTTTAGCAACGTCTTCTAGTAAGTTCGCCATATTATAATTAATATCTAAGTCTTTACCATAGGCATTAACATTTTGACCAAGAAGAGTTACTTCTTGATAGTTATCTTTTACTAAATCTTTAACTTCTTTAATTATATCTTCAGGTAATCTACTTCTTTGTTTTCCTCTCGTATAAGGAACGATACAATATGTACAGAACTTATCACAACCATACATAATATTTACCCATGCTTTATATTTACTATCTCTTTTAACAGGGATATTTTCGATTATATCTCCTTCTTTAGAGAATACTTCTAATAATGGTTGCTTTTTAGTTATTACTTGTTCTAGATAGATAGGTAATTTATGAATATTATGCGTACCCATAACGATATCTACCCATTTATATTTATCTTTTAATAGATTAGCAATAGTTTCTTCTTGAGCCATACAACCGCAGAATACGGTAATAAAGTCTTCTCTGCTTTCTTTTAAATGTTTAATTCTTCCTAACATTCCGATTACTTTATTATGAGCATTTTCTCTAATGGCACAAGTATTCAAAACAATAATATTAGCATCTTCCATTTCGGTTGTTTCCGTATATTTTAAATCTTCTAGAATGGCTTTAATATTTTCTGAATCATGAACGTTCATTTGACAACCATAAGTTAACATATAATACTTCTTACCTATTCCATAATCTTTAATACTTTGTGGTATTTCATAGTCATTACGATAAACAGTTGACTTCTTTCCACTTCTTATTCTTGCTTCTTTTAAATTTGGTAAATTCATTTTCTTTCACTTCCTACTAACTTTTTCTTTTTTACTAAGTAATTATATTCTTGATTAAAGTTGTCATTCCTAACAGCTAAGCCATTAAAATAAGTAGCGGTTTCATCGACAAACTCTTCTAATTCATAAATAGTTTTATCAATAAGCGGTTCACCAAACAGTGTTTGATGTTCGATATATTGATTTATAGAATCAGGGGCTCTTCTTCCGGGAGAACTAGTCCAAGCATAAGCATCACAATCTAGCCCTTTATGACCTAAACATTCTCTTGAGAAGAAGCAGTGTAAATACTTTTCTTTGACAACAGCAAGTATTTTATTATAATCACTTTTACTATATACTTTTAATTTTTCTAATGAATTTTGAAGATCCATAGTTAATAATTCCATATCAAAGTCAATATTATTACGATAAAGATATGGAATACCATGCATTTGCATGTATAATGCTTTAGTATAATTAACTAGAACCATTAGTTCTTGAACAATATTAGGGCTTATATAACTATCTAAATATCTACTAGCACTATTAATACTTTTATTAAATTTGTTTTCAAGACGACGATATTCTTCTTTACTTTTACTACTCTTTTTTAATATTAGGGAGACTTCTAATAAGTTATTTAACATAGAGCTATGTTTTCTACTACCATCTCTTATTATTCTATCGGCTTGTTTATAATCAAGATTGCTATTTACTGATATATAACATTCTTCAATTAATAAACTTGATAAGTCTACATTAAAGTTAGAATCTATTAAATAACGATGTGATATAGCATATCTTTTAGTACATTTATTTAAAGAACATATATCATATGATAAATATTCAGGAAACATTTCTATTGGACCAGTTATTAAGTATCTTGTCTCCATCTTTTCGATAGCTTCTTTAAACGTATATGAAGAAAATGGAATGATACTAGGTATATCAGTAATAAAGACATATAGATAATAAGTACCATCTCTATTTTTTACTAAACTAATAGCGTCATCTAAACATTCACTACTTGGTGTATCAATACTAATAGTTGGTAAATATGTATAGTCTACTCTTTGGGTATTATAATATGGGGTAGTAAAATGTTCTTTCTTAGCATTAGGACTCGTAGTAATATTAACGTTATATTTTCTAACTAAGTATTCAAGATCTAATTTATAACTATCTTCTAAATAACTAATTAAAGTTTTAATATTTTTTTTTGGTAAATGTTCTTTTAAGTGTTTTATATATTTACTTTTATTACTTGTTAGTAATTTATCTTTATCATATTCTAAAAATAACATAATAACATTACTATAATACATAATATCTTCTTCATTAGTTAGTTCTACATAATTATTTAATAGTTCTTCAAATATCTGTTTTATATAATTATCATAATCAATATCCATTAGAATCTTTCTTATATAATCTAGACTTCTTTCATTATAAATTAATTTAGTTATTACTTCATAGTATTGTTCTTTCTTTATAACTTTAATTTTATTTCTAATAAGAATAGATATATTTTTTAGTTCATGGATGATATAACCTACTTGTTCAGTATATATTGCATTTGTCGGAACAATAGCATAAGCATATTTTCTAGCTAATTTATCGATATATTTTAATTCTTCAATATCTTTTGACTTATCAATATAATTATAGATATCTTCAATATAAGATATAGCATTTATATAATCAATATTATCAAGGCAATCATGGATACTAGTAAATATTTGTTCAATATAAGACATAGTTATTCTCCAATATTATTTTCTTTTAGGATACTTAAGAAGGCATCCGTTGGTATTTCGACATGACCAATTGTTTTCATTTTCTTTTTACCTTCTTTTTGCTTCTCTAATAGTTTTCTTTTTCTAGTAATATCGCCACCATAACATTTGGCTAAAACATTTTTACGCATAGCTTTAATATCACTTCGGGCAATAGCTTTACTACCTATTACAGCTTGAATTGGTACTTCAAACATTTGTCTTGGAATTATTTCTTTTAAGTTATCAACAATAGTTCTACCTCTTTTATAAGCAAAGTCTTTATGAACAATAACACTTAGGGCATCTACTATTTCACCATTTAATAATATATCCATTTTAACTAAGTCACTAACTTTATAACCAATTAATTCATAGTCAAATGAAGCATAGCCTTTTGTATATGATTTTAGTTTATCAAAGAAGTCATATACTATTTCTGATAGAGGTACTTCATAATGAATACTTACTCTTTGGCTATCAATATATTCAGTACTGATATAGTTGCCTCTTTTTTCTTGACATAGTTCCATAATACTACCAATATAGTTATTAGGTACAAAGATATTGGTTTTAATATATGGTTCTTTAATGTCTTTTATTTTAACTTTATCAGGAAAATTAGCAGGATTATCAACATAGATTACTTCTCCTGAAGTTAGGGTTATTTCATAATTAACAGAGGGAGCGGTAGCAATTATTTCTACTCCAAACTCTCTTTCAATTCTTTCAGTAATAATTTCTAGGTGCAATAAGCCTAAGAAACCGCAACGAAAACCAAAGCCTAAGGTTGATGATGTTTCTGGTTCATATACGAGTGATGAATCATTTAGTTTTAGTTTTTCTAGGGCTTCTCTTAATGATGGATATTTTTTAGAATCTATTGGATATAGTCCGCAGAAAACCATGGGGTTCATTTTCTTATATCCTGGTAAGGCTTCATCTAGATTATCACTTTCTAAAGTTATAGTATCTCCGACTAATACAGTATCTATTGATTTAATGCTACCACATAGATAACCTACTTCGCCAATACCAAGAGTGTCTGTTTTGGTTTCTTCTGGTGTATGATAGCCTAGTTCAGTTATTTCATAAGTGGCTTTAGTAGTGAACATTTTTATTTTATCACCTTTTTTAACAGTACCAGATACTACTCTAATTAACGCTACTACTCCACGATATGAGTCAAAATAACTATCAAATATTAAACATCTTAATTTATTATCTTTATATGTATCTACTGGTGGTGGTATTTTAGTGATAATGGCTTCAACTAATTTGTCTATTCCTACTCCAGTTTTAGCGGATGTTAAGATTATTTCATCTTCTGTAAAGCCAAATGTATCCATTAATTCTTTTTTTCTAAGTTCAATATCAGCATTTGGTAAATCTATTTTATTAATAACGGGTATTATATCTAGATTATTTTCAAGTGCTAGATATGTATTGGCTAGAGTTTGGGCTTCTATTCCTTGGGAAGCATCTACTACTAAGATGGCACCTTCACAGGCAGCCATTGATCTTGATACTTCATAGGTAAAGTCAACGTGTCCCGGAGTATCAATTAAATTTAATAAATAACCATTATAATTAATTCTAACGGCATTTAATTTAATAGTTATGCCTCTTTCTCTTTCAATATCCATACTATCTAGTAGTTGATCTTTCATTTCTCTTTTACTAACAGTATTAGTGTATTCTAATATTCTATCTGCTAAAGTACTTTTACCATGATCAATATGTGCAATTATACAAAAGTTTCTTATTTTATTGTAATCCATATACATCAGCCCTTCTTTTTAAATTATACCAAATTACTTAATAAATTACTACTTTTTTTGTCAGATAATAGTAGAAAAAGAGCTTATATTTTGCTCTTATATTTAATTTATCTTAGATAGAATAATTTCTGCGACAGTTGTGGCTTCTCCAGTAGCAGTAGTTAATTGATATGAATGCTTTTTAATAATATCACCGCAGGCATAAACATTAGGAATACTTGTCATATAATCAGTATCTGTTACGATAAAGCTATCTTCTTTATCTAATGAATAGATATCACTATTTGGAATACTTCCTATTGTTACAAAGACACATTTAGCTTTTATTTCTTTACCACTATCTAATAATACTGAATCTATTCTATCATTAACTAAATTATATTTTACAATATTAGAGTTAAATAATACTTCGATATTTTCTCTTTTTAATACTTTATTTATGTCACCTTTTTCCGCTCTAAAGTAATCTTTCCTTATTACCATTCTTACTTTACGACATATTTTAGATAGATATAGAGCTTCTTTAATAGCAGATGCGCCGCCACCCACTACTACTACTTCTTCATCTTTATATAGAGTACCATCACATAAACCACAATAACTAATTCCTTTACCAATTAGTTTACGATCATCTTTAGTTAGCATTTTAGCGGTTCTTCCGGTAGCAATTACAACAAATCGACATTTTATTTCTTTAGTAGGTGTTTTAAGTATTTTGGTTTCTTTCTTTAAATCCGCTTCGATTACTTCTTCATATAAATAATCAACATCTAAATTATTTACTTGTTTATATACTTCATTACCTAGTGTTGGTCCATCTATTTCGATAAATCCGGGATAATTTTCAATAGTTGTTATTTTATTTAATTGTCCTCCAGGAGTATCTTTTTCTATTACTAGAGGATTTACTCCTCCTCTTTTTAGATATAGAGCACATGTCATACCGGCTATTCCTGATCCTATTATTACTACATCATATTCTAACATTATTTTGCCTCTTTTCTTTTATTATATATTAATCCAATAATGCCTATTATAATTATTACTATAGATACTATTTGACTTATTCTAAATATTCCTAAATATAAACTATCAGTTCTTAGTCCTTCGATAAAGAATCTTCCTATTCCATACCATATTAAATATATAAATGTTAGGGTTCCATCTTTGCTATTTTTTAATAATCTTCGAATAATTACTAGTAAGATAAAGCCTAATAAGCACCATAGGGATTCATAGAAGAATGTTGGATGATAATAATTCCCATTTATATACATTCCTTTGATAATAAAGTTAGGGATATGAATCTTCTTTAAGAATTCTAGGGTTACTATTCCACCATGAGCTTCTTGATTAAAGAAATTACCCCATCTACCAATAGCTTGAGCTAATATTAAACTAGGCACTATCATATCTGTTAATTTACCTAGGGCAATATTTTTTTTCTTTGTTTGATATACTAGAGTTATAAACCCGGCAATAATAGCACCATATATAGCTAGTCCACCTTCCCATACATACAATATTGATATAGGATTAGATAGATATGGTTTAATATTAAAGATAACATAATATATTCTAGCACCTACTATTCCCCATATTATAGTATAGAATGCTATGTCTATAATGGTATCTTTACTTATATTTTGTTTACTTGCTTCTTTCATTAATAAATATAAGCCAATAATTATTCCAGTAGCGATTAGTACAGAATAACAATATATATGAAAATTACCAATACTTAATATTGTTCTATTCATTATTTCCTTACCTTTCTATTTATTATTGGTTTTATTACCATACCTTCCATTAATATATTTAATAAAGATATTATAACAGCTATAAAGAATGACATAAATATACCATGTATTTCAAACTTATTTCCTAGTATAAAATCAGTTATATATAATATTAATACATTAATTAGTGGATAAAATAGTCCTAAACTAATAGCAGTTATTGGTAATGTTATGTAAAATATTATTGGTTTTATAGTTTGGTTTAGGATACATATTATTATTGATGCTAAGAGAGCATATAATCCAAAATGACTATTATCTATATATAGTGATTTAAATAATACTGATACGGTTATTAATACAATGGCATATCCTATCATATATATTAACCATTCAATAATAGGATTGTTAATTAACTTCTTACTGTTATTATTTTTATTATTCATGTTATCACCATTTTAATTATATCATTAATACTTAAAATATACTAGATAATTTCTTATTATTCTAATGATTCGAGTTTTTCTTCAATTGTTTTTAGTAAAAAAAATAGGGCTCCATCATACGACAGTGCCCTTGCAAAAATGTATTACCATTTTTTCCTTGCATAGACAATATAACATATTTTTTCGCCTATGTCAAACTATTAATCAACATTTTCTTTATAATATTTTTTTATTATTTTATCAAAGTACGTATATATTGATTTTAATAGTTCATTATTATTATAGTATTTTTTGTGCAAAATTATTCTTTCATAAAATAGTTTGTTTATATCATCAATAACATTTTTTCTTACACCATTGCTTGTTATAATCTCGTTAAACATATATAGTGTGTATGTCATCTGTCGTATTCTTGAATTGCTTAATTTATTATCTCTTGTTTCTTTTCCTATTCCACATGAATTTAAGTATTCAACAATCTTAAAGTCGGGAGCATAGTTATTATCTTTTTTATCGAGGTCACATAAAACGCAAGAATTATGTGCTACAGCATTTCTTAATTTAACAATTTCTCTTAAAATAAAAATATCTTTTCTTTCCTTTGTCAAATTATATTTCTTAGAAAAGAAATCATAAAAATTAACCAATTCTCCAAACGTTATTATCTCAAGAAATTCCCATATTGGTATATTTTCTAGTTTTTTATCTTTGTCTATGTCATATTTAGAAAATATTTTTTGATAATATTCACTTCCTACTTTTTTAAATATACTGTTATGAACTTTTTTTGGAAACTTTTCATCATTAAAATCTTTATCTAAATATAAATTAACACTTCTATATCCATCTTCTATATCTATATTTTCTATTAAATTTAAGATTTTCATTTTTAAATAGTGTTCTATATCTATTATCATTTTGAAGAACAATAGTCTAACTCGATGATCAATTATAGCTAAATCTTTTAAATATGCAAAATCTAAATCTATGTATCTATTAACAAATACACCATTAACCATATATCTCTCAAAATTGTGTTTATAAGCAGTAATATTATAATAATTATTATTATCGCGTAGATACTTTTCAGCTTCTTCTTCAGATATTAATTCAAACCTAATGTTTTTTTTCTTTAAATATGGTACCATTTCTGATACTTTCATCATTGACCTTATTTCTATATTATTACTTTCATTAATCATAATACTTCACTTCCTTTTGCCCTACTGCATATAGTATAGCATACGAAATATTCTTTAGCAAAGATATTTGCAAATATTAGAAAAACTCGCTTCCTATATTTAAGAAAACGAGTTTTATACTTCTTTTAAATTATTTCTTACTATCAAATTTCTTTCTTAATTCAGTGTTTAATATTTGTTTTCTAAGTCTTATACTTTCAGGTGTAACTTCAACTAATTCATCTTGGTTAATATAGTCTAGGCAATACTCTAGAGTTAATGGACGTGGTCTTTTTAAAACAACAGTATGATCACTTCCGGCTGCTCTAGTATTAGTTAATTGCTTTCCTTTAACAACGTTAACTGCTAAGTCATTTTCACGATTACATTCTCCAACTATCATACCTTCATATACTTCACAACCTGGTTCGATAAACATAATTCCACGATCTTCTAGGTTACCAATTGAGTATGCTGTAGCTTTACCGTTTTCCATAGAAACTAGAACGCCTAATTTTCTTTCTCCTACTAGACTACTCTTTTGTGGGCGATATTCTTTGAAACTATGGTTGATTATTCCATAACCTTTAGTCATAGTCATAAAATCTGTTGAAAATCCAATTAATCCACGTGATGGAATTGTATATGTTAATCTAACTAAATTATTAACATTAGTCATATTATCCATTTCACCACTTCTTAGTCCTAGGGCTTCAATAACATTTCCAACGCTTTCTTCTGGTACTTCTATTTGTAAGTCTTCAAATGGTTCACATACAACACCATCGATTTCTTTTAGAATAACTTCAGGTTTAGATACTTGTAATTCAAAGCCTTCACGTCGCATATTTTCAATTAAGATAGATAAGTGTAATTCACCACGACCTGATACTATCCATGACTCATTAGAGGCTTTTTCTACTTTTAAACTTACATCTCTTTGAGTCTCTCTAAATAATCTTTCTTCAATTTTACTAGCGGTTACAATTTTACCTTCACGACCAACAAACGGTGAATTATTTGTCATGAATGTCATCTTTAATGTTGGTTCATCAATTCTTAAGATTGGTAATGGTTCTTCTTTGCCGACATTACATACTGTTTCACCAACAGAAATATCTGCTAGACCAGCAATGGCAACAATGTCTCCGGCATGGGCTTCTTGTATTTCAATTCTTTTAAGTCCTAAGAAACCAAATAATTTTTGAATTCTAAATTGTTTAATACTACCATCTAATCTAACACAAGATACCATTTCATTTACTTTAATAGTACCTGATTTAACTAGTCCAATACCTATTCTTCCAACATAATCATTATAGTCTAATAGAGCTGGTTGGAATTGTAAATTACCTTCTTTATTTACTTTAGGTTCTGGTATTTCATCAATTATTAATCTAAATATATCATCATAGGACTCTTGTTGTGTACTAATATCTGGATCAAGACTTGCTGTTCCGTTTAAGGCTGATACATAAGCAACTTTAAAATCTAATTGTTCATCAGTAGCACCTAATTCAATAAATAAATCTATTACTTCATCAATTACTTTACTAATTCTAGCAGTTGGTTTATCTACCTTATTAATTACAACGATTGGTTTAACATTAGCTTCTAGAGCTTTTTTTAGAACGAATCTTGTTTGTGGCATTGTGCCTTCGTAAGCATCTACTACTAATAAAACACCATCAACCATGTTCATAATTCTTTCTACTTCACCACCAAAGTCAGCATGACCTGGAGTATCTAGAATATTAATACGATAGCCATCAAAGTTAATAGCGGTAGTTTTAGCAAGAATAGTGATTCCTCTTTCTCTTTCGATATCGTTTGAGTCCATTACTCTGTCTTCTACTGTTTCGTTATCTCTAAATGTATGTGATTTCTTTAATAATTGATCGACTAATGTTGTTTTACCATGGTCAACGTGAGCAATTATTGCAATGTTTCTAATATTCATATTTTACACCTCTTTTTTTACAGATATTAATTATATCACTTTTTCGACAAATGTCTAGAAAAATTTTTAATTAATTCTACTATATAGTAAAAAAATGCTTGTTAGGCATTATTTTTATATTTCTTCTATTTTTATATTTCTATTATGTTTAATACTTTCCCAATTACATTTCTTTATGAATAAGCAGGCAATGTTAACGGGTAGCCAACTTAATATAAACAAATTAAAGAAAAGTATTCCACCAATATTGTCTTTAATACTTTTGTTACATCTTTTTAATAAAAATATTCTAAAGAATACTCCTACTACATATGTGCATAATGACATTATTAATGTGCTAGCAACGTTATTAATAGTTAGGTTTGGATAGTTAATAAGCAATATTAGCGTGGCAAGTATCGAAGCAATACTACTTATTACTTGGATAATTATAGCTATATAATAGATAGCAATATCAAAACATTCAAAATTTTTGTTTTTAAATCCGGTCTTGAGAAGTTTTGTAAAATATCCTTTTAAGCATTCGATATTCCCAACAGACCATCTTTTTCTTTGCTTTAATGATGGAATAAATTTATTGACTTGTTCATCGTAGGTAATTGCTTCATCATTAAAGGCTATTTTTACACCGTTGATAGCACATATGGCAACGAATTCAATATCTTCAGTAAGTGTTTTAGGCTCATAACCATTTTTATCAACTATTTCTTTCTTTATAACGAAGCCTGTGCCATTTATAAAAGCAGATTTTCCTAGATTATATCTAGCTTTATTAAGAAATAAGTTTTGAATATAGTACATTAGAGCGTAACTACAACTAAGCCAGCTATCATTGATATTTTTTGTATCTCTAAAACCTTGTATTACTAAATACCCCATGTTTAGACTATCATTCATTTTACTCAAGAAATCTTTATGAACTATATTATCAGCATCAAATATAACATAGGCATCAATATTTTTTTCTTTTTTTAATTTTCTAAAAGCAAATCTAAGAACTTCTCCTTTAGACCTTACTTTATCAGTACATGAAATAATATTAGCACCCGCATCTCTAGCTATTTTTTCAGTATTATCGGTACAGTTGTTTATAACTACATATATTTCATACTTTTCTTTAGGATAATTTTGCTTTTTTAAACTATTAATCAAATTGGCAATTACTGTTTCTTCATTTCTTGCAGCAACTACAATTGCAAAATTATTTTTCTTATCTTCTATAATCTTTTCTTTCTTTTTCTTAAATATACCTAACGCAATAACAATAAAATATACAAAATATAAACCTGATATTATTGTAATAGTATAAATTAGAATTCTTAATAATAACATTTTATTCACCGCCATAAGTTGTACTATCGTAAATAGTACAATTAAATAATACATCGGTATTAGGTAAAAGTCAACATTATTATAAATATTTGTATAATTTTGTAAACTTGACAATTGGGGGGTATACAAAATGCAATTTAATGATCTAATCTCTAAACTACTTTTAACTTATTAGATAATACTTAATATTTCTTACTTATTGTTTTCTATGTCTTTTATTTCATCGATACTTTTGCCTGTTATGGAAAATATTACTTCATATTTAAATCCTTGCTTTAGCATATTGCTTACTATTTCTCTAGTAGTTTGGTTAATCTTTGCAGTACTTTACTCTTTAAGCTTGTCTGTTTCCTCTTTAAGTTTATGGCTTTTTTACTAAAGAAATTACTAGATACTTTACTAATTTCCATAGAATTTGCGCAATATAATATGGCTCGGGGTAAGATAATAGGATCATTTCTTAAATCGTTTTCATTAAAATATAGTTCATAACATTTAGCAATTTTAATTCAAATATTTAAAATTTGAAAAAAACACCTCTCTAATACTAGAGAAGTGATTACTTTAATCAAAAATTTATATTTTTAACTAACAATCTAGATTATGATATACATTTTGTACATCATCAAGATCTTCTAGTGATTCGATTAATGATTGAGCTCTTTCACTTAATTCATCATCTAGGCTAATATAGTTATCGGGAACAAATGATACTTCTGACATAATAAAGTTAGTATATCCCATATTTTCTAGAGTTTCTTTAACACTAATGAAGTTTTCAGGTTTAGTATAAATTACATAGCTATCTTCTTCACTTACTAAGTCTTCAATATCTAATTCTAGAGCATCTTCCATTAATTTATCTTCATCATATTCTTTATCTAAAATTAATACTCCACGACGTTTAAATAAATAACTAACTGAGCCATCAGTACCTAAGTTTCCTCCTCTTTTTGTTAGTGTACTTCTAACAAATGAGGCTGTTCTGTTACGATTGTCTGTTAAGCAGTCTATCATTATGGCGATACCACCTGGACCATATCCTTCGTATCTAACTGCTTCGTAGTTTTCATCAGCACCTTTACTTTTAGCTTTATCGATAGCTGATTGAATATTATTTTTAGGCATATTTTCGCCTTTTGCTTTTTCAATAACCATTCTTAATGAAGCATTGTTGACTGGATCCGGATCACCTGATTTAGCAGCTACATAGATTTCTTTGGCTAATTTTTGAAATATTTTACTACGTTCTGCATCAATAGCGCCTTTTTTTCTTTTTATTGTTGACCATTTTGAATGTCCTGACATAATTTTTCCTCCTTAAAAATTAAAATCTCTAGTTAATTATAACATAATTCTTTTATTTTATTCAATATAAGTTAATAAAACAGGTGCTAAAATAATTAATAACAGTAGTGGAACAAAGAAAAATACTGATATAACACTAATTTTAATTGGTACTTTGGATATTTCGGCTTTTACTTCTAGTTTTTTCTTTTCACGTAAGTAGTCTATTTGATTATTTAATGTTTCAATAATACCACTACCGTATACATTAGATTGTGCAATAGACAATATAATATTATTTATAGAGTCTGATGGGATATATCGTTGCATATATTCTAAACTTTCAGTAAGACTTTTACCATATTTTACTTCAACTAGAGCATTAGAAAATTCATTAGACAATAATCCGTTGACATTGGCTATTGTTATTGATATAGCTTCATCTAGATTCCTACCTGTTTCTAGTGATAAAGTTAATACTTCAAAGAAATGGATAGACTCACTTTCTAAATCTATTCTTCTTTTATTTATTTTATTATCTAAAAATATTTTTTCGAATAGATAGTAATAGATAATTGTTAAAATTGGTGCTATTACAAAGCCAATATTAAATAAATCTAAAGCAACAAGAAAGACGACAACTGAACTTATAATACGACTATTGATAAAGTTAATGGCGGTAATGTTTCTTTTCTTACCTAATAGATTTAACTTCTTATCTATTCTTTTTATTTCTTTTTTACTTAATATCTTTTTTGATAAATCACTGTCTTTCATATATCTACACCCTTACTTTTATTATTTTTTGTAGTAAATATGCGTATGCCATAAACATTAGAGCCATTATGAATAATATAATATAACCAATGGTACTAGAGAATAATGGATCAAAGTATCCGGGACTTACAAAGTATATTATTGCTACAAAAATAAATGGTACTAATAACAATATTTTAACAACGGCATTGGAACTTGCTGTCGAATTTTTTAGTTCTTCTTTTAATTTTTTCTTATCAAATAAAGTTTTTTCAATGGAAGAAAAAACATTAATGATATTACCACCAGTCTTATTTAAGATAGTTAAAGATGATGATAAGTATCTAGCTTCTTCAATATTAATTCTTTTGGCAAATCTATCAAATACTATTTCTGTTGATAAGCCATATTTCATATCACGATACATTTTTTTAAATTCCATATTAATTGGTTCGGGTAATTCTTTGGAAGCTATTTCAACAGCTTGGATAGTAGATTTACCGGCTTTAAAAGCATTATTCATGATTATTATGGCTCTTAGCATATCGTTTTCAATAGATTTTTTTCTTTTTCTTCGGTCATAAATTAGGTATATATCAAGAATATAAAAACCAAATGTTAGGACTATTAAAACGCTTAGTAAAGATATTCTTTCCCATTTAAAAATGCTATCTATTATTTCTAGGGAAAGCAAAACAAAGCTAATAATAATTTTATTGGTAACAAAGTCGGCAGCTTCCATATCTTCACCATAAATAACATACTTTTCGTATTTTAATGATGTTTTAGGAAATATTTTCTTAGTGTATTTTCTTAATTTTTTAACTAATTTCTTATATCGTAGCATCAAACCTTCTAATACGGAAGTGTTCTCAGAATTAACTGGTTCGACACTATATTTACCTATTCTTCTTTCATATCTTAAAGCAATGTTTTGTCTTATTAAAAAGATGATAATTATTAAAACAAAAATCATTACAAGTATTTGCATAATTAAAGATATTAAATTACCCATCTTTTTACCTTCTTCCTTTTAATTATTTAATTCACATGTATATTCTTTATCTTGATAGTATTTAATTAGATTATCATATGTATATGTATTTATATCTGTGTTCCAATTGTCATTTTTAAGATCATTAATCTCACCTTCATATATAGTAGTAATTATGAGACCATCATCATCATAAGAATTTTTATATATACCACTTTCGGTAGTATTTAATTTGTTTTTAGCAGTTGTATATTTATCATTATCATAGTAATAATATGCTGACAAATCACGTAGCCAAACTAAATTGTTTTTATCAAAGGCTATAGTAATAATATTTTTTTGTGAATAATTATCTGTATCATCATTTTTATTACATATTAAATTGGAATATTTTATTATCTCAGTATTTGGTTTTTTATCTACTTCACTCTTTTTGGTATATAAATAATACTTAGTTCCTAAGAAAACACTTATAATTATTATTAAGACTATTCCAATATAACCTATTATTTTTCCTTTTGTCATTCTATCACTTATTCCCCAAAAATATCTACTAATTCTATTCCTTTTCGTTTAATTTTATCATATACTTTAGGAATATAATTATAAACAACAAATTCACCTTTAACTAAGCCATCCTCGGATAGTCCTTGTTGTTTGTAGGCAAATATTTCTTTTATTATAATTTCGTTATTTTTAAGTCCGGCTATTTCAGATATTGAGGTAATTTTTCTTTTACCATCAGATAATCTGTCTATTTGGACGATTAAGTCAATAGCATTTTCAATATATCCGCGGATAGCAGGAATTGGCAAGTCCATATCATTCATAAGAAGCATAGTTTCTAGTCGGTTAATGGCATCAACTGGTGAGTTAGCGTGTAATGTGGTAATAGAACCTTCATGTCCGGTATTCATGGCTTGCATCATATCAAAGGCTTCTTTACCTCTAACCTCTCCGACAATAATACGATCTGGACGCATTCTTAGAGAGTTCTTAACTAAGTCTCTAATGGTTACTTCCCCTTCTCCTTCATAGTTGACACTTCTTGTTTCAAGAGAGATGACATGGCTTTGCTTTAATCTTAATTCAGCAGCATCTTCAATAGTAATAATACGTTCATGGTCTTCGATGAAGCCACTTAACATATTTAATAAAGTTGTTTTACCAGTACCGGTACCACCACTAATAATAATGTTTAATTTAGCTTTAACAGCGGCATCTAAGAAAGCAGCCATTTTAGCAGTTAATGAACCCATACGTAATAAGTCTTCGATACCTTCAAGATTTTTAGCAAACTTTCTAATAGTTAAAACCGGTCCTTTTAAGGAAAGTGGTGGAATAATAGCATTCAATCTTGAACCATCTCTTAATCTAGCATCAACCATAGGATTAGCGGCATCGATAGTTCTTCCTAATGGTTGGACAATTCTTTGAATAGTTCTAATGATGTGTTTTTCATTAATAAATGATACTGATTCATCTTTGACTAGTTTGCCGTCTATTTCAACATAGATATCAGATGGTCCATTAACCATTATTTCAGTAACACTATCATTATCTAGTAAGTCAGTTAGTGGTCCATAACCATTTATTTCATTTTGAATAAGATTAAAGATATATTTTCTTTCAAGATATCCTAAATCATATCCGGCTAGAGTGACATCGATTTCATCATTAATATATTGTTCTAACATTACTCCTTCTGGAACGCTATTATCTACTAGATTTTGAATTATTTTATTTCTTAAACTATCTAATAGGCTTTTATCTTGAAAGACATCATAATCTTTTACATTAGCTATTTTTTCACCTTTATTAGGCTTTACGCCAAATGCTTCAGTTAGTTTTTTCTTATTACTCATCACTATCATGTCCTTCCATATTTAATATATTAGTAGCTAATTTCTTTAAGTTATTTATATCTCTTTGATAAGTATTATTAATACTATTATTTAGGGTTAAGATATCACCTGCTAGAAGATATTTATTAATATTTTTAATATAGAAACTTTTAGAGATAGTATAATCAATATTAGTTCTAATTATTGTTCTAATATCAAATAGTGATAAGTAATCTGTTCTTTGGTTAATAGAATTATTTAATATTGTTAAGTAATTTGTTTTTTCATTATCTTTAAATATACTAACAAGACTTTTCATATTTTTTAAATCAACAATATCATTAGTGATAACATATAAACTTGTATCGACATTATCTAAGACTACTAGGTTTGTTTCATCAAGAGCATGATTAGTATCAACGATAACGATATCATATTCTGTCTTAGCTAGTTTAAATACCGCTTTAATATATTTACTATCTATTCTTGTCGCAAGTCTAGGATCTTTAACTGAGGGAATGACATCAATATTTTTATTATAGTTAACTATATAGTCATTTAAAGAGGTAAATCTATTATTACTAATACTATCTATTAACATAAAGATATCTTTTTTATTATTAATATCTAGATATGTTGATATACCACCTGAATATAGGTCTAAGTCAATTAGTAAAACTTTTTTCTTCATTAAACTATAAATACCTGCTAGAGAGATAGCTAAGGTAGTCTTTCCAACGCCACCTTTAACGGAATTAATGCTAATAATTTTACCAGCCATATAAACACCTTCTTATTTTATTCTTTCTATTATTTTTTTATCATCTTTGATATATGCTTCATATTTGTTGTTAATATCAAATAGTTTTATATTAACAATATTACTTATTATTCCTTTTACTTGATAACTAACGTTTAGATATACTTTGTTATTTTCTATTTTAAATGATTCAATATTTAGTTCTTTAT
Source organism: uncultured Bacilli bacterium (assembly GCA_934130545.1). GTDB lineage: Bacteria > Bacillota_I > Bacilli_A > RF39 > UBA660 > UBA6414. Next base: position 23,778 of record CAKOYD010000001.1, read on the forward strand.
TATTTAGTTTTAGTAGTTCTTTACTAGTATCAATAATATCTTCTTCATCTAGATGATCGAGGCAATGTTCTAGAACCATATAACTAACATCATTTATTTCATTATTGGTTAATATTAAGTTTCCAATATCGATTAGTAAAGTCATTATTATGAAAAATATGGGAAGTAGTATAATAAACATTACTAATACTTGACCTTTCCTATTCATTTGGCACGACTCTTTCTACTGATATAGTAAATGGATTTCCAAGAATACGATAGGCTCCCGGGGTAATTAACTTAACATCTTCAGTAATGGTTATTTTAGAATATTCTTGATCAGTATTAATGTTAATTTCAATATCAGGATAAGTTTCCTTTATTTTATCGATAGTCGTACCATTTTGATACATTCTAACGATGTCGGCGCTTTGATTTTCTAGTGAATTCTTATGATTGAATACAACACCAAAGTCAACAATAACAAATAAAATCATAAGAAATATTGGTAAAATTAAAACAAATTCCACTAATGCTTGACCTTTCCTATTCATATTATCAACCACTTTTCTACTATAACAATTATAGCAAAGAAATAGATAAAAAACAATTAAAATATATTAATTATTTAAAATTAGTATAAATAAAAAAGATGAACGATTTTACTCATTCATCTTTGATTATTACTTTTTACTTTTAGGTTTATCGTTTTTAGGAGCATTTACTTGTTGTTTTTCTTCGTTGTCTTCTTTAAATATTAGATAGATAAGGCCAATAATTACTAATATTATTAATACAATTATTATATATTTAGATGTATTATTTGTTTTATTTTCACTTGGTTCATTATCTTTACTACTGTTATTGCTTGGTTTTGGAGTATCATTTTTATCTTCATTTGGTGTATTATCATTAACAGTATTATTTGTAGGTACAATGTTTACTTGCTCTTGTTCTGCTTCTTTTCTAACAACAGTGATGAAGTAATCTTTAGTCTCACCATTTTCTGCAACAACAGTTATTTTAATGACATTGCTACCAACACTTAATTTTTCAGGAATATCCATTGATACTACTGAGGCAATATTTTCAGCAGTGGCTTTAACATCAATACTTTCAATATCGTTTTCTACTTCAATAGTATATTCGTATACTCCTTCAACTAATTCAATTGTATTATCTCCTACTGTCAAATCTTTTAGGTTATTATTACTTGAAGCATTGATGGTGATATTTAATGGTGTTAGAGAATTTTCTTTAACATCATTAAGACCAACAACATATTTAGTATTATCTAGAGTAATAGTTGTTGTATCAGCGGCTTCTTTAGCTTTGAAAGTAAATCTTAATACTTCGTATTCTCCTTCTTGATAACCATTAGCCATGTTAGTTAAATAGATAAATCTATCATCTACTACTTTTCCTACCCAATAGTCAGTGTTATCATCAGGCATTTCAGCTTCATCTAGCATTTCTTTTTCAATACCTAGTAATTCTAATTTAGTTTTATCATAATTTAGAGTTCCTTCGAAACCACTAAGTCCTGATTTTCCTACTTTAATAATATAACTTACAGTAAATTCATCACCAGTTGTGATAGTTTCACTGTCAGTAGTTAATTTAGCATCAACGATAGTATCGTTTTCATCTAAATCAGATGGTTCAACATCCCATGTTTTTTGTTTGATTACTTCAACAACGTGAGCTAAATCAGCTAAGCTTACTTCACCATCTTTATCAATATCTAATGATAAATCTTCAGAGTCTTCTACGCCATAGTTATCATCTAACCATTTTTGAACATCTTCTAAATCTAGAATACCATCATTATTAGTATCTCCTAGAATAGCAAATGTATATGTTACTGTATTTTCAGATTCATAACTAGTGCTTGTTAATGTTATAACTAGATTACTAGAAACAACATCAGTATCTAATACTTCTGGTTCATCTAGATAAGTTAATGTATAAGTAATTTCATCTGTTAAAGCTTTATCTAAGAAGGCTTTAACGTCTGCAACTGTCATAGCAGTATCTTTAGATAAAACTTTAGTATATACATATCCTTCTTTGTTATTTTCACTTGTAAATAATAAGTCTACGTTAACTTGATTAGCAATATTATTTAATACTTCATCATTATAAGCATAATCTTGATATGCAACTTTTATAGTATTTGTATATTCTACTGGCTCTTCAGCTAGGCCTTCAACAGTGATATTAGTAGTGTATTCATATTCACCGCCTATTTTTTTTAAATAATCTAGGATGATATCATTGCCTTCACTATCTTTAGCAAAGTTAGCATCTACTATTTCTAATCCTGTATATTTTTGACCATTAATTATATATTCTTTAGTTGGTAATAATTCATTTGTTGTTAAGATACTTATTAGCATTAATTTATCAGTATCTTGGTAATCTTCTGGTACTTTTACTACTCCGTCAGTATCTTCAAGAATAGTAAGTTTACCTGCTCTTTCCATTACTACTTTAGTATGTAGTTCAGTAGAAGCACTATACTCTAATTTTAATGTTGTACTATCTACTAGAGTATCATCTTCATATAATTCTAGAGTAATACTATATACGCCATTAAAATTATCAGCATACCCTTCTACTCCATATAATGTAAGTAGATATCCTTCTTCACTATTTAGTTTTGCTGCTAAATCAGTGTCAGCTACTACTCCTTTATATATGCTCTCAGTTGTTTCATCTAAGTAAGTATATTCTTCTTTATATCTTATTTGGTAATTACCATCTTGTTTTATTTCATATAAGTCATTACTTTTTATAGTAATTGTTGGGCTATATTGAGTTTCAGTACTAATATTTATATTTGAATCAAACTTTGTACTTTCGTCTTCAGCAAATACTAGACCAACAGATGATAATTCAGAAACAACTAAACATAAAACTAAAAACATCTTTGTTAGTTTTGTTAATTTTTTCTTCATTTTTCTTCTTCCTTTCTTTTTCTATGTAATAAAATGACTAAAAAGATTTAATATTTATGCTCCTTTTATCATTTTCAAGTTAAGTATATCATATATTTTGCCTTTTTCGCATTGCTTGACACAAAGTTGACACTAAAAAAGCGAGTTATTCACTCACTTTTGTTTGAATATAACTAATTTTAGCGTCCACCTGCTGATCCACCGCCACCGAAGGAACCGCCCCCGCCGCCACCGGAAGAGAATCCGCCTCCTCCAGATGAGTATGATTGGGCTGCACTTCTAGCGCTGCTAGCAGCATTAACACTTCTAACTGATATATTATTAATAAAGACAATTGTATCTAAATTTACTCCAGAATTTGCGGTATATTCTGTAAATTCTTGTGGATATAAATTTTTTAATTGTTTAGCAACTTTGCTGGCAGTACCAAATAAGTATGCAAACATTAAATATTCATCCCATAAATGTACTTCCATAACTTCTTTAGTATCCATTCTTGAGAATTCATCTAAATATAATTTAAGCCCATATAGTTTACAAGAATCATCATAGATTTTATCATCCATAACATTTCTTTTTTTACATTCAGCTTTATTAGTTCTTTTATAGATATGCCCTTCACTTTTTAACTTATTTATTTCTGTAGATTCAAACTTTTTAATTAAATCAAAGAATTTTTCATAGTTCTTACGGCACCATTTTTCTAATTCTTTTGATTCTAGATAACCATCAACTGATGCTTTGTACATATAATCAAATAGTTTTTCTTCTAAAGAATTATCAAAAGTATTTTGCTTAGTCATATCAATAATACCAGTTTCTTTATTAAACATTCCTTTTATTTCAGTTTTAAAACTTATTTTCTCTTCTTTTACCCATTTTAGGATGATAGCTCCTAGAATGTTAGTATTACTAGTATTAGCAAAGCCGTTAAGACTAATTAAAGCATTAGCATAATAGATATCTTTATTACATGGAATATCTCTAAACATTGGAGTATTCTTTTTATCTATTTTTTTATTATTAACATAACCATAGCCACTTTCAATACCGGCTTTAATACCTATAAATGTGAAGAATGCTGCTATTAATATTGGAAACATAGTTGCGATAAAGTCAATAATTCGCTCGAATAATGATGGCTTTTCATAATTATTATCGTAATCATAATCGAATGTACCATCTTCAGCCATATTATAAACATCATCAAAACTTTCGAATCTATCAACAGAGAAATCAGTTTTAAATGTTTCTTGTGGATATTTAACAAGCATTGTTACATAATCATTATATAACCCTTCTTCATTTATCATATATATTTTGCCGTCTTTTACATAAGCGTATCCTTTATAGCCATAACCCCAGACATCTAAAGTATCTGGAAATTCATAATATGATGATATTGTAGCTGAAAAGGCATTAGCTGTAATTGATGGCATTAAAGTAAAATAAGTAATTTGACTATCACTAGTATTAAAGACAAAATTAGATAACTTATATGTTAAGGTAAATGTATGCCTTTTGAAATCATATTTACCAAAACATAATTCTAAACCATTAGAAACATAATTAATACCATAGTATCCTTTTTTAGCGCTTAGTGATTCATTAGGATTCCACGTTTTATATGTTAGTTCTTGGTTATCAATTGATACTTTAAAATCAGTTAATTCAATACCATCCATATTTAACATTGATTTATACCATTCAGAACCACCAGAAGCTTTAACATCCCATATTTCTTGGACATCAGCACTACCATCTTCATTAATATTAATATTCATATCAACTTTATAGATAGTATCAGCTTTGACAGAGAATGGTACTAACATAAACATTAAGAATAAAATAATTTTCTTTTTCATAATTCCCCTTAAATGTTATTAAAATTTAACTTTTGGTGTTTTTCTATCTTCTTCATCAATTTTAAAATATTCGTATTTTTTAAATTTAAACATATTAGCAACGATGTTTGATGGGAACATTTCAACAATATTATTGAATTGCATAGCTGAATCGTTATAGAATTGTCTAGAGTATGTTATTTTATCTTCAGTTTCTTTTAAGTCTTTTTGTAATGATAAAAAGTTTTCATTAGCTTTTAATTCAGGGTATGCTTCAGATAATGCAAATAATTTATTAAGAGCTCCTGTTAATTGGTTGTTAGCATCTACTTTTTCATTGATTGAAGTAGCACTAACAGCTTTATTTCTAGCTTCTATTACTTCTTTTAAAGTATTTTCTTCATGTTTAGCATAACCTTTTACTGTTTCAACTAAGTTAGGTATTAAATCAGCTCTTCTTTTTAATTGAATATCAACTTGACTAAATTGATTATCAACTTTGTTTCTAGAATTTACTAATTTATTATATACACCAATCATATATAATACTAAAAGAACTACTATTACTAATATTATAATTAATGCAGTCATGATACTCCTCCTTTCATTATAATTATATATTAAATTTATAACTTTTACTAGATTATTTAGAATAATATTTTTATTTATTGTTTGTTATTACTTTTTCTAAAAATATTTTGTCATTAAATGCGCCACGTTTACTATTTTTTTGGTTAGCAGCAGTGATAATATCCTCTAAACATTTATCTTCTAATTTAGCTAGCGATTTAATGACTTCTAACATATCTGCTAGTTCCTCAATTCTATCTTTACCACTAGATTCTAGAACTTCCTGATATTCTTCGTATAACTTTTTTTCTAATTCTTGCTTATATTCTTCGTTAGTTAATATTCTAATAATTGGTGTTTCACCATTATTCTTAATAATATTAGGAATATTATCTCTAACTAATTTATTGTATGTTTTCTCCATATTAAGTTTGCTCCTTTCTATAGTAAAAATAGCACAAAAAAAGACTTTATTCAAGTCTTATGTTTCAATATTGGTGACCCGTACGGGATTTGAACCCATGAATGCATGCGTGAAAGGCATGTGTGTTGAACCACTTCACCAACGGGCCATTTAACAAAATGGTGGGCCTGAATGGACTTGAACCATCGACCTCACGCTTATCAGGCGTGCGCTCTAACCACCTGAGCTACAAGCCCATTTCGCTTTTTTCGTTGCTTTTACATTATATCATATCATTTTTTAAATAGCAAGTACTATTTTAATTATTTTAATAAAATGGTGTCCCCTTAGGGATTCGAACCCTAGACCCACTGATTAAGAGTCAGTTGCTCTACCAACTGAGCTAAGGAGACACAACAATTAAATGACAATACTAATTATATCATAATTTTTCGTTTTGTGAAGAGGTAAATTGTAATTTTTATAAAAAAAATCTACTTTTTGACTTGCAAAAAGCAAATTTAGTGTTTATTTATACAAATATTTAACTATTTAATACTTATTTTATTTAGTTATTCTATTTATAATTTCTTTGGTAAATATTTGATAAGCTTCTTTTTTGCAACAATTAGGAGTTATTGCATTTAGAAATAATTGAGGATCTAGTAGTTCTACTTCCATAACTTGATATTCTTTATTGGTTTTTACTAAGTCAATACGCATATATAAGTTATTTTGATATTCCTTGATAGAACATATTTTATTAATTATTTCATGCATTTCATTATCAATTGTCTCTTTTGGAATGCTTTTTATGTATGGCTTTTCTCCAAAGACAGAAACACATCTTTTAATAACATGTGATAATTTATTAGAAAAACAGATAACGGAGTATTCACCATCTTTTACTTCTTTTATAAATGGTTGAAGCATTAATGAATAATTAATGCTTTGATATTTGTTTTTGACATCTTTTAGATTTATAGTATTTTTACCAGTTTCATTTAAATTTATGATATATGTGTCAGCACTACTTTCAGAGACAACTGGTTTAATTACTAATTTATCATAATTATTGAATTTATTTTGCCAAATTTTTTTAATATTCTTTTCTATATTTGAATCATTTTTAATAAAGATAGTATCTATATGTTTAATGTGATATTTATCTAATAGTTCAAATTGTTTTTCTTTATTATAATTATTAGAAATTATTTCTACTGAATTATATATGGGTGTTTTATTTTTAGATACTTCTTTTAGGAAATTATCAAAAGTTTGTTTATTCTTTTGAAATCCCCAGATAGATTTTATAATTAGAGCTTTATATTTACTATAATCGTTTTTTTCTTCGTAGGAAATAATATCTACTCCATAACCTTGTTTATTTAAATAATACTTAGTTGAAATATCTTCATATACTTTGTTTTTCCATGTATTACATGATACTATTCCAATATATGTAGAATACTTATGAGTTTTAGCATATATATTTACCCATGCTCTAAATAAATAAAACTTAACTCTTTTTAGTTTGTTTACTATTATTCTCATATTTCGGCCACATCCAACGCTTGATGTAGTTTTTCAAATTCTTGTATTAAATCGTATATTTCAATGCCATAGTTGAAGCGAGCAATAATTTCATCTTCATATGGCCATGACATATTTCCTCCCATAATACATTTAAATTTTGTTGTTTTATATAGATATCTCACTAAATCTTCTTCACAAGTTATTTTTTGACCTTTAAAAGTTTTTCCTTTTAACCCGGTAAAATCTACAACAGCAAAGAAACCTGATTCAGGGATTGTTTTATTTCTTAATTTTACTCCAGCAATTCCTTTTAATATATTTGTTTTCATTTGGGATGAACTAGCATATTTAGTTATTTCTTTGATAATTCTATTTTTAGTTTTATTATCGTTTATTACATCAATACCACTAATTAGGGCCTTTAATAATTCTAGACGATACTGATATTCGGCAATAATTGGTTTAAAGTATTTTTTTGCCATTTTATATCGACGATTAGTTCCGTTAAAGGCTCCAGCAACAGCCTGAACTTGTAATACAGGTAATGAATCCATAGTTGTAAATATTTTCTCTTCGATACCTTTACATATTGGAATTGGGGCTACAATAGCTCCAGCACGAATACCAGCAAGACCATATGCTTTAGATAATCCAATTAGTGTTATAGTATTGTTGAAATACTTTGACATAGTAGCAAGTGGTAAAGCTAAATCTTCTTGATCATAAGTTAAATCTCTGTAAATTAAATCATCAATTACAAATACTCCTTTTTCTAAACATACGTCACCAATACCTTTTAAGATTTCTACATTTTTCTTATTCATAACTTTGCCAAGAGGATTGTGTGGATTCATATTTAGAAATGCTACAACACGTGGAGTGTAATTAAGTTTACCTTTAAAATCTTGTTTCAATTTTTTATTTATTTCATCTATTTTCTTGGCAAGTTTATTTGGATTAACATAGAAGTCATCCTCTTCTTCTAAATCAAGTACTTCTACTCGCCCGTTCATTCTTTCAGGGGCAACGGCAAATAGTCCATAATTTGGTCCTGTTACAAGAATAACATCTTCATCTCGCATAATTGTAGATAATATCATGTTGAAAGCATGAGTTGTTGAACAAGCAAATACGACATTCTCAACACCTAAGCCATCATAATTATCAGTTTTATCTTTTTGAAATCCTTCTCTAATTAAATAGTTAACAAAATGAGCTCTGGCAATAACATGGCCTCCAATATTGGGGTATTGGTATAAATATTTACCCAATAACATTTTGATAATATATTCTCTAGCCATAGGAAATGGTTTAGTCCTCATGGGAGAGCCTGTTCTTACAGTATGAATTTCATTTGGAAGTACAAAGCCAGGTGAATCATATTCATGTAAGTCTTTATTTAGTAAATAAAAACCATCTTCTATTTTCTTTATTTCATGGTAAAATTCTTTCCCATCTCTCCTTCTACCAAACTGGCTATATTCTCCCAATAATGAAGGATTATCATCTGTAAATTGTTTTAATGATTTAGAAAAATTCTTTGTATCATAAGTACTATTTATAATATCAATATCCTCATTTAAAATTTTTTTTGCAATTTTTTTTATTTTATTAATCGACATCTTTATCACCATATTATCATTATACACCATATTCTATTAAAAATATATAAATGTTGCTTAATTTTATATTAATCGTGTTTTTTCTTAGGATAATTTTTTATACTATCAAGTTTAAATAATCTTGTAAAAGAAAAAAGTTCGTTAAAAAACGAACTTAATTTTAAAAACTATATATATAATTATTCATTCATTAAATAGTCAACAATATTATTAAGTTTCATGCCATGTGAGGCTTTAAATAAGACAATATCATCTTTTTTTAATTCTTTTTTAATAGTTTGATAGCTATCACTTTCTTTAGAAAAATAATAGATATTATCAGGATTATATCCTAGTTTAATAGCTTCGAGGCCAATATATTTAGCCATATCACCAACTAAGAATAGTTTATCAATCTTATTAGCAATTACTATTGGAGCAATACTACGATGAATACTTTCTCCATAGTTATCTAGTTCAAGGATATCTCCTAAGACAGCTATTTTTCTTTTAGAGCTTTTGCCTATTAGATCTAGGGAGTTTTTTACAGAGTCATAACTAGCATTATAACTATCATCTATTATGGTATAACCCATACTTGTTTCTTTTACTTCTAATCTATTTTTTGATAATTCTAAGTTGTTTAAGCCTTTTATTTTATCTTTTATTCCTAAGTAATCACATATAGCATATCCAACTAAGTAATTATAGATACTAGCTCTTCCACCTTGTGGTAATAATACTTCTTCTTTGTTATTAACTACGAAACTAGATGAGAACATATCTTCTTTAATATTACTAGCCATATAGTCACTTTGATTATTAATACCTATTGTTATAACTTTATTTTTTATTTCATCTTTATGTTCATGTAATAAGTCATTATCATTATTAATTACTAGTACGCCATCTTTATCTAAGCCCTCTAATATTTCTAATTTAGCTTTTAAAATATTTTCTCTTGAACCTAAATTACCAATGTGAGCTGTTCCGATGTTAGTAATAATAGCTATGTTAGGTTTAGCAATATTAGTTAGAGTACTTATTTCTCCAAAATGATTCATACCCATTTCTACTACTAGAATATCTTCATCTTTTAGAGATAGTATTGTTAGGGGTAATCCTAGATGATTATTCATATTACCTTGAGTTTTATGTACTTTATATTCACTTTGTAATAAGGCACTTACCATGTCTTTAGTACTAGTTTTACCAACACTACCAGTAATAGCAATTACTTTTCCTTGATATAGACTACGTTTATAGCGAGCTAATTCTTGCAAGCATTTTAATGTATCAGGTACTATGATAATAGTTTTATCTTGATACTTATTAATGTCTATATATTTAGGATCACTTATTATAACTGCTTTAGCACCTTTTTCTAGGGCACTTTCAGTATATTTATTACCATCATTATTCTCTCCTACTATGGCAACGTAAATATCATCTTTTTCAATTTTTCTTGAATCAATTATAAAATTATCGAGAGTTATTTCTTTATTACCAATAACTTCTCCATGACATAATTTTATTATATCTTTAGCATATATCATAATTAGTCCTTTCTGGCTATTAATTTATTTATTTTTATGCCTTTATTACTAAATTTTTCTTCATACTCAGTCATAATATTATCAATATCATTTAAACTGTGTAAATCATTAGTCATAAATTCAATATTATAGCCATGATTAGTTAAACTTTCTAATGAAAAATTAAATAAATCAATATTATCTGTTTTCATTATTATATATTTATTATTTTTAAAAATATGTTCATATTTATCTAAAAAGACATAACTTGTTAATCTTCTTTTATAGTGTCTGTCTTTGGGCCATGGGTCAGAAAAGTTTAGATAGATTCTGTCGACTTCGTTATCAAATACTTCTTCAATTCTTTTAGCGTCCATTCTAACTAATTTTAGATTATTAAGTTCTAATTCATTAGATTTTTGAATGGCACGAACTAGAACACTGTCATATTTTTCTATTCCTATAAAGTTAATATTTGGGTATTTTATGGCGTTTTCAACAATAAACTTACCTTTACCTATTCCTATTTCGATATATATTGGATTATCATTATTAAATACTTTATTCCAATTACCTTTATTTATATATGGGTCTTCTACGTAATAAAGACCTTTTATAATTATTTCATTAGCACCTTTTACATTTTTTAATCTCATAAGTACTCCTTTACTGAATTATATTATATCATTAAATTATATAAATTAAAATAACATCTATGTTTTATTAGATGTTATTCATATTATTATTTATTTTTACCTAGGGTAATACTTGTCGTTGTTTCTTTATTATTTCTAATATAGGTTACGTTTATTTTATCTCCTACTTCATATTTATATAGTTCATATCTAAATTCTGCTAGTGAAGAAATTGATTTATCGTTTAGTTTTGTTATAACGTCACCTTTTTGTAATTTAGCTTTTTCAGCAGGAGAGTCTTTGACAACTTCAATAATTACGACACCGTCATTAACATTTTCCGGTAAAGTTATGCGGTATTGCCATAATGCGTATGTTTCAGTTGCGTCAACCATGCTGATACCAACATATGGTCTTTGAATTGTTTCACCTTTTTCAATTTTTCCGGCATAATCTAAGGCATCTTCAATTGGAATAGCAAAGCCCATGCCTTCAACTTCATCTTGAACTATTTTTAGAGAAATTATACCAATTACTTCACCATTTACATTACATAATGGTCCACCACTGTTACCGGGATTAACGGCAGCATCTATTTGTAATACTTTCATATAGTAATCATAAGTATTCCCTGAATGGCTAACGCCAACCATTCTATCTTTTCCAGAGATAATTCCTTTTGTAACTGTGCCAATATATTCTTTACCCATAGGAGAACCAACGGTAAATATAGTATCGCCTAATTTAATATCATTACTGCTACCTATTGATACAACACCAGTTGAGGAACTAATATCCATTGATAATACTGCAATATCCGAATATGCTTCTCCTCCTACGATAACAGCATCAACAAATGTTCCATCGTTAAAACCAACTTTTACTTTGTCTGCACCCTCTATAACATGATTATTTGTCATTATATAGGCTTTTTTATTGTCTTCTTTATAGATAAATCCTGTCCCAGTAGATTTTAAAGTATCATTACTATATGACATAATTATTACTGTCTTATTATATACTTTATCTACTGATGATGAGATACTAGTTTCCACTAATGATGATTCAGTGATATTTTTGATAACACTTTCTACCGGAGTGTTTGATACAACGATATATGCTCCCAACATAGAACATACTAATGATAATAAAATTGTTGTTATTAATAATATGCCGGCGTTATTACCTTTTTTTGCTTTTTTCTTTTCTAATATTTGTTCTTCCATTATTATAACCTCTTTCTATAAATCTAATAAATCTAAATAATTTTTAGGAATACCCATTCTATCTAATATTTTTTCTATTGGGATAGAATCGATTCTTGAATCTAGTAATTCTTTTTCATAATCTATTTCTTTTAGCATTACTCTAAAGTCTTCTTTTCTGAGTAAGTACTTTAACATTATTATAACCGCAAAAATATCATTCTTACCATAAATATACTCATCATCCATTTTAAAGATATTTAGTTTTTCATGATATTCAGTGTCAGGTATTACTTTTTCTGTTTTATGATCAAACATAATATCTTCGTGAGCGCATAAATTACGATAGTTAGCTAGTATTGGTAAGAAGTCTTCAAGGTATTCTGTGCTAACATTAAAGACTGATGCTATTTCGATTTGATCTTCTTTTTTTAATACTGAATATAGTTCACAAACAATTCCAAAAGATAATACTTTTACCAATACCCACATAGGAACATAACCATAATTTTTGATATAGTGTAATGTGGCATTATGCTTAGTACCGTTGATACGAACTTGTCTTTTCATTTTTTCTATTAAATCTTTTACTCTTCTTACTTTACTACGATCTTCAGTAAAATTTTTGGGATTTAAATAGTCTTTTTCTTGATAACCATATTTTTTAGATAACTGATAAGAAGTTATAGACTTTAATTGATTTTCAATAATTAATAAATACTTAAATATTATATTTCGCATAGATCTATCAAATAAAAATAATGCATATAGTTCTTTAAATGTTGAGCCCTTGACAAATGTTTTGTCACTATACGAATTCATAAGTAGAAGACGATAACCATTAATAAAGAAATAATTTTCTCTTAGTAATATTTCTTTAGTTTCTTCTTCATCTTCAATTATTAAACCTTTTCTTTTTAATATTTCTACTTGTTCTTCTATTGTTTTAAATTCTTTTTTCATGCTTTATACCACACCCTATTTATTCATCTATGTATATTTTCTTACTATTTAAGTATACTACATTTTTTTAATTATTTAAATATTTTTTTATACCTTTGACAATAGAAATTGATAATTGTTCTTGATAATCTTTATTTATTAATTGTTTTTTATCACTATAGTTAGATAAGAAGCCGGCTTCAATTAAGACTCCCGGGATATCGATATGGCGATACATATAATAACTATTATCTTTTTTTAAATCTCGAACATTCTTTATATCACTCTTTAAAGTTTCGGTTAAAGTTTGAGCTAGAGTTTTATTTTCTGGTAATTTAGAGTTATAGAATACTTGTAATCCGCGCCATTTGTCTTCAGTAGTAGAATTTAAATGAATTGATAAGTATAAATTACACTTTGAGGAGTTTATTATCATAGCTCGTTTATATAGATCGTTTCTTTTACGCATGGTGGTAGTTTTAGTTAGTTCATAGTCGCCATCTCTTGTTAAAACAATGTATGCTCCATGTGATACTAGTTCTTTACTAATGGCATTTACTATTTCTAGGTTAATATTTTTTTCGTGGATGTTTCCAGCGATGGCCCCACTGTCAACGCCACCATGTCCGGCATCTAAACATATTGTCTTGCCTAGTAATGATTGGTCTTTAACAATAGCATTTACTTTAGAGAAACTAAATATTAAAATAAAAAACATAACTATCATTAGAGATTTATATTTATTCATATATAATCACCTAATTAAGTATATGTTTTTGGATGTTATTATAACTAATCTTAAATATGTAAGAATAGCAGCATTTTAATATTTTTATTCAAAAGTTCTTTCATAGGAATATTTGTATTTATTATCCATAAATTCCTCTATACTTTTCTATAATTTTTCTACGTTCTACTTCAGTTGTAGATTTGCCAATTATACAATTATAAAGTTTTCGTTTTATTTCTTTAGTTAATGGCATGCCCTCTTGAGCCATTGCACCATCTACTTTTTTTATTTTTTCTTGTATTTCTTGTTCTGTTTACTTTTTATTATTAATTAAAATCACTCACTTTCTTAAGCCTTTTTGATGTATATATTATACCGTAAATTGCTTAATATATCATCAGTTTTAGGATAATAAGAACACTTATCATATTGTAATTATATATCAATATTTTTAGACCTTTCCATTAAATTGTTATGTGCATCTCCCTTTACTTTTATATAATCTAAAAATTCGTTTAAGTACTTTAGCATTTTTTCATTATATATTGTCAATGTATACTTTTGACCATTGCAAATTTTTAGATTTAGTATCTTTTTATTATTTGAATCACATAAGTTGACATCTAGATTAATGATATAGTAATCATCTCTTTTGACAATTTTATAAAATGCAATATTACTATATGCGGACTCTAAAAACAGAGAATCACCATCATTTTTATATGCTTCGCTACTATTAATAAACCAACTATATGAATTATCTTCAACTATTTTTGCAATTTTAAATAATATTTTTAGATCATTAGTTTCAAATAAAAATTCATATTTTGGATTTAGATAATTATTAAATATTTTTATTGCACTTGAATCATTATTTATTGCGTCAAGTAAAAAGGTACCATCTAGAAACAATTCAGGGCCAAAATAGCTTTTAATTTTAATAGATTCGTCTAAACCATTCCTAATTACTCTATTTTTTTCGTAATTTACTAATATCCAATCATTAGGAATATAATCATCAACAATAATCATTTCATTTGAATTGAAAAAATTTAAAGAATTATTATAACTAGTAAAATAATACTTCTTATTTTTTATTTCAATAATTGCATATATTTCAAATTCTTTGACATCTATTCCTTTTTCATATTGAAATATCTTATATTTATGTAAAAATTTTTTTATATTTGCTATTTTAGCCCTCATTTTTTATCTTCCTCCTTAACGTTTAATTTTAAAATTGAAAAGGTACTTAATAAACTTATTCTACTTATCAATTTCCGTATAATCTATAATACTATTATTGTCAAAATCATAATCAATCAGTAATATTTTTGTCTCCCCTTTATAATATGCCATAAATGATAAGTATGGTTTGTTATCTATTATGATAAAATTACCAAAGTCGTTATAGAAGTAATAGTCAGGGAACTTTTCTTTAAATATTTTTTTAATAGTATCATTATTACTTGTTATAGTTTTTAATTCATTACTATATTTTGAGTTAGAAAAGTCTTTTTTATATCCTATTAAACTTCTTAATATATAAGTAAATTTATTATCTTGTAAGAATTCATTACTGTTTTGATATTTATATAAATCTATGATAGCATCTACTAAAAAGATAGTATCATCATCGTTATAATAGCCTATTTTAGTTCTTTTAGTTAGACTTTCTATTACTTTTTGAGTATCTTCAAAACTATATCCCATATCTAACCATATTTTTTTGAAGTAGGTATCACTTTCAAAGAACCATTTATTTATTTCTTCTTGACTATAGATATATTCAAGGGCTTCTAATATTAATGGTGCTGGTGAATAAGCTTCTATTTCTTTAGTAAAATATTTACCTGAATATAATTCAGCACCCGCTTCGGTAATAAAGTTTGTTTCAATACTAAGTATTTCACATTGGGAAGAATAGTTTGTTTGAATAGTATACTTATTATCACATTTATATAAATGATATCGATAGTTATTACTATTAAATGAATAATCAATAAAATGAGTTAGTTCGTGATATAGAGTTCCGGTATCTTTTTCGCCTAAGTTTATTCTAGTATTACCATCTTCATATGTTGCAGCTACTCCAGGATCTAAATCATCAGTATAAACAATATTTAGTTCTTTTAATTTCTTTAATAAACTTATTTCATTTAGATATTTTTTATTATCAATAATTATTTCAAATATATCTAATACTTGTTTTTTATAATCTAATAATTTATCATTGTTTTCTATTATATAAGCATATTTATTAAAGAAATCAATATTATCTTTTATTTTAGTTTCCATACTTTTTAATTCATATTTATCTATTATTTCATTAGTGTTAATATCTAGTTCTTCTTTAGTATTAATATTAATTTCTGGATTAGTTCCTAGTAGATAAATATAAGTATTAAATACGGTAGTGGCAACAATATAATTTTCTTTAACTATTATTTTATCATAGATATTACTTGTTATTTTTTTACCATTGCGATATAGTGTTTTATTATAATTAGTATCTGAAACGTTGCAATAATTATTATATGGACATTCTATATATTCAAATTCTGGGGATATTTTTTCTAGTTTATTATTAGTAAAATAGAATGTTTGATTATCTGTATTATATTCTTTATATATATTATTATTTATAAAATAAGTGATACTTCCTGTTTTTATTTCTTTACCTTCTTTATTATATATTTTACTAGTACTTTCGTTTTCGTTATAAGTATAAGATATTATATATTCTCCTTCTTTGGCAAATGTGTTAGCACTTAATATTTGATTATTTATATATAAAACACTATTTTCATTATCTGAACCCATTATTATATCAGTAAATAGTTCTTCATAATATAGCATACATTTATCAATAATTATATTATTTTTATTATCTAGTAGTTTACCTCCTACTTCACAACTAGTATTATCCATATGATATTTATTATTTATTTTAGTGTTATTTTTATATATCTTATCATTGTATATATAAATAGTTTCATTGTCTTTAGATATTACTAAGTTTCTATCTATATTAATATCTTTTATAACTGTTTCTTTTTTAATTGTATCATATATATCATATTTATTATTAACTTTAATAATTATATATCTTGATTCTTCATTTTCTATTTCAGTAGAAATGTATTCATCAAAGTTAGTGTATACTTCTTCTTTAGTATTTAAGTTTATTATTTTATTATATTGCTTATCTTTAAATGTCATAATTAAGTTATCATTTATTATTTGACATAGATATAGTTCTTTATCGTTAAAGTAATCTGGTAATGTATATATTTCATTCATATTGCTGTTATATACTTTATTATCTATTATTAAGTATTTAGTATTATTATATAGTGATGTTAGATATTTACCGGTAATTATTTCTTTACCATTTTTATCAATAACTAGCGTTTTATCTTCATTAGTTATTATTATATAGTTATTATATATACTATATTCAGTAAGTTTATCTTCATAAGTATATAGTTTATTCTGAGATAAGTCATAGGTAGTAAAACCATTATCATTTTTAACGATATAAAAGTCATTACCTACTTCGACATTAAGACTATTTATAACTATTGTGTTGTTAATATTTAATACTGGTTCTTTTAAATTATTTTTCTTTGGTAGTAATAAGTAAGTAGTTGTTCCAATACTTATACCTAATATAATTACTAAAATTATAACTATTAATTTCTTTTTCTTCATATAATCATCCTATTCTACTTTTATTATAACATAAATATTTCTTTAACAAATAAAAAGCATAACTTAATTAGAATTTTACATCTAATTAGTTATGCTTTTTTACTAATACTCTCTTTTTATGAGAGATAGATATTCTTGAGTTTTTTTCTAGTGTATCTTGTATATTTTTACTATAGGCAAATAAATTATTTTTTATATAATGACCTAGATAGCCATTATTGTTTAGGCATCTTTCATCAATTCTTTTTCTGCTTAAGAAGATGTTTGGTAAGAATGGGTTGTTATCTTTTAAAATATCAAAATCAGTATAGATAGTATTTTCTAATAGTTTATAGCCGGATTTGTAAGTAATATATTCATATACTTTATAAGAATATAGTCTAGAGTCATAGTTGTTGGTTTCTTCTACGACAAGTTTAGTGCCATTACCTCTAGTATAAGTTTTTGTTTTATCATTTAGTTTATTTACTATTTCTTTATTGTCTACAATAGCACATATTCTGCCATTTTCATCAATTACTCCTGTACCTAAGAAACCTTTGCTTGTTTGAGAACTTTGTTTGATATTCTCTTCAGAAAATATATGAGTAGTTATTACTCTTAAGTTATATATACTTATTGATTTATCATATTCAGATAATCTCTTTTTTATAGATTCTAATTTCTTACTATTTCCATATTTAGAATATCTGTTCTTTTCTCTAAGTAGTTCTTCCTTTTCTTCATACGTAAACATATCTTTATTTAATTCGAATGTCGCATACACTATTTGAGGGTTTAAATTATCTAGCGAAGAGATAATATATTTTATTACTTTTGTTTGATTTATTATTTGACAATCACATTCTGTTATTAGGAATTCTGTGCCATCATCTCTTTTGAATATGCAAATAGGTCCGGTATATTCTTTGGAAATTGAAGCTTGCTTTACTAATCTGTTTATTGCCTCATCAACTAGATTAGATAGTAATGTATAGTCTGTTATTTGTTCATTTGTTCCGGGTGTGTATCTTTTTAAAAAGAAAGGTTTATTGAAAGAAACATCTAAAGACTTACTGTAGGAATTACCATGACTACCAATATCAATAGTAATATCTATTGGGTAATATTTACCATTTAATTTAACAATATTCCATGCATGATTAAGCATTCTTTTTTGGGAGTTTCTTTTACCAAAATATCCTTCGACAAACATGCATTCTATTTCTACTTGATCACATAGTTCTTTTAATATCATAGCATATCCACCACAAGTTGTTTTAGTAGTATATAAGCCTGTTAGATTTCTTATATCGTATTCATCAGCGTATCGATATTTATTATCATAAATAATTTTTGCTCTTATTTCATTTAAGAAATATACTAGTATTTGTTCTTTAGTCCAATTCTTATGAATTCTTTTAATTATATTATTTATTTCTTCAGATATTAAAAATACTTGGTCAATAGTATAAAGATTACTATATTTATGAATATATTTACTACCAATATCATTTTTTAATCTTTGCTTATCATAACCGCCTTCTATTTTGACTAGAGTTCTTGAACGATCAATAATATTGTTAAGTAATTCTACTTTAGAATCTTTAATGTTAGGAATAGTTATAATAATTATTTTATGAGGGCATTTAATTAATAAATCATTTGCTTTAGCAATTACTTCTTCATTTATAGTTTTAGAATCAATAGTTAGACATTTTGGCATGTTATAGCACTTCCTTTAATGCCTACTATAATACTATATATCTGGTTATTTAGCAATTAATTTTTTTCAAATACGGTTAGTTTATTATTATTATCAATAGTCGCTAAGATAATATTATTACAGTTAGTATATCCTAAAACTTTTAATTCTTTAGCTAACCAAGATTTATCTTTCTTTATTTTAGTTAGTGTTTTTTCCATAACTTTAGTATCTATTATAACATTATAAACTAGGCCAGTATTGGTTAACTTAGCTTTTACATCTTTCTTAGTAGCAGGTTGTTCTAGTTCTTTGGGAAGAAATGATATTTTACCATTAGTTTCCATAATAGCATAATCAATATTTGTTATATCATAATATCCCATAATTCTAGCTTCAGATAATAATTCATTAATATCTAGATTAGTTTTTCTTAGATTATCCACTATTATTTTACCTTTATCAATTAATGTTGTAGCACGTCCATTAAAGAATATTCGTAGTTTAATATTTTTTTGACATACTTTAGATATTAAGACAGATATCGTTGTATAGATAATTAATGATAAGATACCTGCAAAGAAATCTTTTTCAATATCTAGTGAGATATCTGCAACAATGCTACCAATGGTTATACCAGTAATATAGTCATAAAAATTCATTTGAGATAGTTGTTTCTTACCTATTATTTTTATTAAGATAAATAATATAACTAGAGTTGAGAATGTTCTTATTATTATTTTTATTGTTTCTGTATCCATATTTTCACCATTTATATTATTAGCAGTTTAAATATTTTTATAAGAAAAAACAAGATAATTATTAATTACCTTGTAATTTATCTTCTAGTAATGCTAGTCTTTCTTGCTCTTTAGCTAAGTCCTCTTTTTCTTTATTAACGATATTAGCAGGAGCTTTAGCAACATAGTTTTCATTGCTTAATAGTTTTTTTCTTCTTTCGATAGAACTTTCTAATTTTTCTTTTTCTTTTAATAAGTTTTCTAATTCTTTTTCTTTACTGTCTGTTGTATCAAACATATATTTTATTTCATAATTAGTTGTTTTAACTTCTATTCCTTCTTGAGAATTATCTTCAGTTATGTTAGATACTTTTAATAATTTTAATATTATATCAGCATAATTACCTTTGAAGTATACTTTAGCATCTTTTGGTATTTGATGTTCTTGTTTAGTATTACGTACTTTAACAATAAATTCAATAACATTATCTAATTCTTTAGAGTCTTCGTATACTTCTTCTTGCTGATATGTTGGATAAGGTGCTAACATGATAGATTCACTATCTTTTATTGGTAGCATTTGATATATTTCTTCAGTTACGTAAGGCATAAATGGATGTAGCATTTTAATAATATTACTTAATACTTTATATAAAACACTTTTAGTAGTATTATTCATATTTATTTTAGCTAATTCAATATACCAATCGCAGAAGTCATTCCAAATAAAACTATATAGTTCACTTCCAACAACATTAAATTCATAATTATCCATATGTTTTCTTATGTTCTTAATTAAATTATTACATTTTGTTAAGATCCATTTATCAGCGATAGATAAATCTTCTAATGTATAGGTATCTTTGGTTAAATCTTCAATATTCATAAGAACAAATCTTGAGGCATTCCATAACTTATTAATAAAGTTCCATGTTGATGATACTTTTTCTTCATCATATCTTAAGTCCATACCTGGTGCTGTTGATGTTGCTAAGAAGAATCTTAGGGAATCACAACCATATTTTTCAATGACATCCATAGGGTCAACACCATTACCTAGTGATTTAGACATCTTTCGGCCTTCTTTATCTCTAATTAAGCCATGAATTAAGCAATCTTTGAATGGTCTTTGATTAGTGAATTCTAGTCCTTGGAAGGTCATTCTATTAACCCAAAATGGTATTATGTCATAACCAGTAACTAGGACATTATTAGGATAATATCTTTTTAATAAGTCCGTATTGTTAGGCCAACCTAGTGTTGAGAATGGCCATAGGGCACTACTAAACCAAGTATCTAAGACATCACTATCTTGAATCCAGCCTTCTTCTTTAGGGGCTTCTAGGCCAACATATATTTCTTCGCCTTTATACCATGCAGGAATGCGGTGACCCCACCATAATTGTCTTGATATACACCAGTCATAAGTTATTTCCATCCAGTGATTCATTACTTTTTCAAATCTTTCAGGTACAAAGTTTACTTTAGTGTCTTTATTTTGTTGATTTGCTAATACTCTATCAGCTAGTGGGCGCATTTTAACGAACCATTGTTTAGATAGATAAGGTTCAACCATAACATCAGTTCTTTCAGAGTGGCCAACACTATGAGTAATTGGTTCAATACTGATTAATAATCCTTTTTCTTGTAAATCGTTAACTAATTTTTCACGGCATTCAAAACGATCTAGTCCTTGATACTTACCGGCATTTTCATTCATCGTACCGTTAGGGTTTATTACTACTATTCTTTCTAAATTATGTCTATTACCAACTTCAAAGTCATTAGGATCATGGGCAGGAGTAATTTTAACGACACCTGTACCAAATTCAGGATCAGCATGTTCGTCAGTAATTACAGGGATTAATTTATTAACTATTGGTAGAACTACATTTTTACCAACATATTTTTTATATCTTTCATCATCTTTGTTAACTGCTACAGCAGTATCGCCGAATAGTGTTTCAGGTCTTGTTGTGGCAACTTCTAGATATTCATCACTACCTTCTAACATATATTTAATATGATAAAAAGCACCGGCAACATCTTTATAGATAACTTCTTCATTTGATAAAGCAGTCATGGCTTCGGGATCCCAATTGATTATTCTTTCACCACGATAAATTAGTCCTTTGTTATATAAGTCAACAAATACTTTTTTTACTGCATCTGATAATCCTTCATCAAGTGTAAATCTTTCTTTAGAATAATCTAGACTAAGTCCTAATTTAGCCCATTGGGTATGAATGTTTTCAGCATATTCATTTTTCCAACTCCAGGCATGTTTTAGCCATTCTTCTCTATCCATTTCTCTTGGCTTAATACCCATAGATTTTAGTTTTTTATCAACTTTAGCTTGGGTAGCAATTCCAGCATGGTCCATTCCTGGTAACCATAATGCGTCATAACCATCCATTCTTTTATATCTAATAATTATATCTTGTAAAGTAGTATCCCAAGCATGTCCTAAGTGTAATTTTCCGGTAACATTAGGTGGTGGTATAACAATACAAAATGGTTCTTTAGTTAAATCACCACTTGTAAAGTAATTATTACTTTTCCATTTTTCATATTTTCCTTCTTCTACTTCTTTATGATTATATTTCTTTTCAAGCATATTATGCACCTATCTTTCTTTTCAAATAATTATTTAAAACGTTCTCTATTTGTTTAAAGAAGCTTTCTATTTTATTATCAGTAAATACTAATGAGTCAATTAGTTTAGTAATATAGTTTTCATTGGCAATCATGACATAACTATAACTATAATTAATATCAAATAAATTAGATAATACTACTAAGATGTTATCAGCATTATTTTCTGCTACTTTTTGTTCAACTCTTCTAAATATTTTAAAATCACTATAAGCCATTTGTGATGGGAATTCGTCTATTCTATTATCTAGATATGGTGAGTTTAGAACCATCTTAAAAGTGTCTATTTTATGAACGTCTTTAATGACATTACAATAGGCAGTCATTTTATCATCAATATTCTTTGGCAAACCATTTTTATTATGACAATATATAGCTACTTTAATAATATTATCGTATTTAGTATCAGGAGTTATTTTTCTAATTAATCCTTCATCAAATAATATTTCAATAGATCTCATTGAATAATCTTCTTCACTATTTTCTAAGTTATAGTTATTAGTGGTTTCAAATCCTCCTATTTCATGAAATAAAGCTATTAGTTTACAAACAACTATTTCTTCTTCCGTAAATATATTTAAATTAGTTGCTAATTCTTCTGCTAAAGCCATCATTCTAATACTATGAAAATATTTAGTTTTTACCATAATATTATTCATATCAAATTTCTTTATATATTCTTCAAAATATTTCATTAATCGACTACTTTTCACACTACGACACTTCTCTTTCTTTTTATTAAGTATATAATAAATATTAATTATTTTCAATATAATAAACGAAAAAGATGGTACCAGAAAAGGACGAACTTATCGTGGTACCACCTTTATTTGTAATATATATTACCTCTTAGTTGTTAATGAAACTACCCAAAACATCTTACTATTAATTCAGATATTTACTCACAAGCTACTTTCAACTACTTTTATCAAAGATAACTTACAGCTAATGTTATCTATCTCTTGTGAATATTATAGTTTACTCCTCTTGGTCAACGTTTTATGTACAAATTATAGCATATTATTTTTTATTATTCAATTGTTTTATTTACTTCTACCGTTATTTTTTTTAGATTCTTCATATAAATATCTTTTAACGCTTGGTGTTAGTTCTTTGGTTAATTCAGCAATGATAGTATCTACACTATGATATTTTGCTAAATCTTCTTCCGGTTTCTTACCATTTGAATAACTTATATACTTTTTACTACCATATACTTCAATAGTATTAGTGTTTTTATTTTTAATTACGCCGAGTCTATTTAGTTTTGGATCATTGTATTCACAGATAACACTATTATTATTGTTGACATTAGCAGTTTTAGTGCCTCCAACAAATGTTGCTGATTTTAAAACTTCGCCAATAGGTATTAGTTTATTATCATCAAAAGTTGTTTCTTCTACTACTTGTGGTATACCATCTTGATATATCATTTCTAAAATATATTCTTTATTATATAATCTACATGATACATATAGTGGTATAGTCATATCAGTTCTAAATCTAGGTACATAGATATTATTTATTTTAGTATTAAGTATATGTAGGATATCATCAATATCTTGTTCAATATTATTTGATGAAATATTATCAATTAAACTAATTACATCATTTGTTAGTTCCATATTATTTATGGCTTCTAATAATTTGCCATATAGAATGTTTAATCTAATAGTATCTTGTAGTGAACTAGTATTTGCTAAGACTACAGATATTTTTCCGTTAAGACTATGTACTAATTTAGCAGACCTTTGTTCTTTCTTAGCACTTCTTAGTCTTGCTACTAATTCATTATAGATAGGGCCAAATTCTTTTTTACCACATAAAGCATATAAATTATTTAATTCTGTACTAGTAGGTCCTAGTAAATCTTGATAATTATTTTTAAGTTCTGATAATAATTTACTGTCTTGTTCATATTGAAGATATATATTACTTAGATAAGTATCAAATTCAGCTATTAAACCATCTAGCTTTTCTGTTGATAGTCTTTCAGTTAATTCAGCTATTTTATTTTCAATATTTTTTTCTAAAACACTATAGTTATTACTATATTTATTTAATACTTGAGCCATTTTTTCTTTAAATATTTTAGAAGTTGCTGATAGTAGCCTATTATAAATATCTTTAATATTATATTGCATACTATAGTTATTAACAGGAATATATCCTTTATTAATTAAATCATTTTTATCAATACCTGTATATCTACAAAACACATCTTCTATCTCTTTTAATCTTCTAATTACTTCATTACGACGGGAATTAATTATTCTATCTATTTGTTCTTTAGTAAGATTTTTATTTATTAAATCGATATCAATATCATCTATAACAAAGCTTATTATATTATATATTTCTGTTACCCACTTAGGTAATGATTCGTCATATCCAACAATCATTTCTTTTAATTCTTTTATTTTTAATTCTTTATATGATAGTTTAGGTTCAGTCATACTTGATGATGGGTATTTTGATTTTAATAATTCATAAGCTAAATTTATTTCTTGAGCTAATCTTACTTCACCATTATGATCTGGATGATTTAACATCATTTTTTTACGGTAATTGGTTCTTAAATCGTTTTCGGTATAGTTAGCTGGCAATCCTAATATTTTCATAGCTAGTTCTCTAGTCATAGTTTGATAATTATCTCTCATATATATAACTCCTATTCTGATATTAATTATATACTATTTAGATAAATAAATCTATAGTTTTAATATTAAAAAGTACCATTCTTAAGAACGATACTTTAATTATATTTATTGCCAACAATAACTATCATTTAATTTAGTATATCCACTAGCACATGAATATGTTGTTACTGTTGTTCCCGATGTATATATCTTACAAGATTTATTTACAAGGTATCCACTTGAGCATGAATAAGTATATGAACATTTATTACTACTAAGAGTATATCCAGATGGGCAATTTGCACCACCAGAATTAGCACAACTATATTGTGTTACCCTTCCAGTACTAGTTCGCTTACAATAAAAACTTCCTGTAAGATGACTATTAGCACTAGTATAATAATAACATCCGCCACTATCTTGTAGATTACTACCACAATCTTCATAAGAACTTGCTGTTGTATTCGCTACTGTACCACTACATGTATTAGTATTACCAGCTCCATCTTTTACATAGAAAGTATATGTCTTTGCTCCTGTTATTGTACCAGTACTACTATTACTGCCACTATATGATGAACTCCAACCATAGTATGCTAGACCACTTCCTCCTTCATCAGAATATGTGGCAGTTATTGTTGTACCACTAGCACTTAATGTACATTTTGGTCTAATTGTATCACTAAGTGTCCATTTAGCATACAAAGTATGATCACTAGTATTAGATACTATAGTATCACTTGTTACTCTCGTACCACCACCATCAGGTTCTGTATACCAGCCATCAAATGCATAACCACTTCTTGTTGGAGTTGGCATAGTACCATATTTTTCTCCTCTTTGAATTGATTTGCTTTCATATTCATCTAATCTAATATCACTTACATATACTGGGCCTTGATTTGTTGCATCATAATTAATTGTTATATTATACCATTTAGCATAAGCGCCTGAATTAAATGAATAAGAATACTCCCTCCAAGTATTTATGGGTAAACTTATATTTATATCAATTCCGTAATTCCAATTTATTACACTTTCATCAGAAGCATGTGTAGCAGTATACGCTCTTAAATTACCACTAAAATCTACTGTTCTATATGCTTTAACACTTAATATATAGTTTGTATTTTGTTTTTTATCATCATTAAGCGGTATAGCAACACCAGTCCATAAATCAGTAGATGCTAAAGAAAGTCCGGTAGTACCATTATAACTATAATTATTATCAACATGTGAATTATTACCACTAAATACCCATGTAGATGTATCTTGATTATATATATTATTTCTATAATTATAGGTAACGTTAATATTACGTATCCAGTAAGCATACAAAGTATGATTATTAGCATTAGTTAATATTGTATTTTCATCTACTTTAGTACCTGTACCATTCTCACCAGTATACCAACCACCAAAAGTATAGCCTGTTCTTGTAGGTGTTGGTAATGTTCCATATTTAGTATTATAAGTTACATTATAACTAGCATTACTCATTAAAGTAATTCTAGCAACCCCATTTCCACTATTACCAATTCCACTATCATAACTACCACTAAGTTTTGGCATTTGTTGCAAAGAACCTTTAGTATTAGTCCAAGTATAACCAGAACCATCAATCATAACTGTATCTGTAAATTTCTTACCACTGTAATGAATTGAACATGAATTATCGCTTGTACCTGTTGTACAACCTGATTTAGGAGTTGTGCTACTTGATGAAGCAATAGCGACACATCCAGTATGGCCAGATATATATGATGATCCACCACTACCTGTTGTACCATGACCATTGCTTCCTCCATAATAGCCGCCACCTCCGCCGCCACCCCAACCTAATGTATTAGATTGGATAGCATAGCCAAATCCGCCCTGTCTTACTGTTGTTTCGTATGCAAATCCAGTTCCTGTTTGTGTAGAACCTTTAGGCAAATACGCAGCTGTATTATAATCAGAATGATTAGTTGTGCCATCTCCTCCAATTAACCCACCAGCATGCCCAGCAGTTGTTGTTATACAACTACCAGTGCCAGCACCACCAGCAGCAACCATTATTCTAGTATTTAATCCACTAACATCGTTCCAAGAACCGTCAGATAACCTTACATCTGTAGAACCACCACCTCCATACGAATTACATCCTTCCCAATTACCGCTATAACCACCACCATTATAACCTCCTGAATTAGCTTGTGTACTATTGCTAGAACCCATTCCTCCCGTATAAAAATATAACTTTTCTTTTTCACTTAAATCAATATTTCCAGATGTATATGCACCATTTCCAATACTTGTACCGCCACCTTGTGCTCCCCATAACTCAATTTTATAATTACCAGTATAAGGAACAGTATATGTATACTCATTAGGGCCAATATAAGTGGTTGTTACTTTACCTCCTGCTAAGTCTAAACTAACTGTTATATTTTTAGGTTCAAACACTACTTCACAATTAACATTACTTGTTATATTAGATATAGTTAAGATATTATTAGATACTGTTCCTTCACATGTTGTTGATTTATATTGATAACCATCATTAGGTGCTAAAGTATATTTAACTGTACCATTCTTAGTAGATAATTTAATATTAGGTTTTACTTTACCGTAAGTATTATTATTAGATTTAACTATTGCTTTATAGTATACATCTTTATTTATGCCAGTACTATTGCTAGGTAATTCTAATATTTCTTTTTCAAAACCTACTATATCTTTAATACTTACTGTTGTATCAGTACTACTATTATTTTGAATAAATACTTTAACTAGATTAGTATTCTTACTATTAAGTACTCCACTAGTATCTGTATCACTGATATTAATTATACTAATATTAGAGTTTATTCCTTCTAAATAAAGTAAATACGACATATTAAATTCATTAGGATTACTTATTTTAATATCTACTATTTTACTATCATAGCTAGGTATTAATATATCTCTATTAGTTCTATCACCTAGAACTATATTAAATAGATAATCAGCTTTACTACTATTACCTTCGGTAATGGTACTATCTATTGCAAATGTTCCTATTAGAGAAATAACTCCTATTATAAATATCAAAAATAATCCTATATATATTGTCCTTTTTTTCATAATTAACACCACCTATAGACATGACAAAAAGAGTCTAACTTCTTAAACTCCTTCTTTATGCTTATAATAAAAACAAACAAATGTATTACTTATACCCCCCCCCCATGTAAACATAGAGTTAACGCTTTTTCTTAATATTTTATGCATAATCATTAACTCCTTTCTACATAGGAAGAAATACCTTGTTTGTTTATTTCCTATCGTAAATTAATTATATAACAAAATATACTTATATTCAAGTATATTTTTGATAAACAAGAAAACAAGCCATGAGGCTTGCTATTTAGTTAATAATTCTTTTAGGTCATTTTCTAATTTAGATATATCATTAGGGGACATGAAAGCAAATACAGCATTATTATATTTACTTAAGATATTGGCATCATTAATAGTTAATTTATGACCATTTGGTAATTTAGATATAATTATATCTGATGTTATATCTGGGTAATCTTCTTGTTTTTCTCTAGCAGGATGAATATCCATAATATAGGCTTCATCAACAGTTTTGAAGATATCTACAAAGTCACTTGCAAATTCTTTAGTTCGAGTAAAGGTATGTGGTTGAAAGATAGTGATAATTTTCTTATCAGGGTATTTTTGTCTGATTGAATTAATAGTGGCTTGAACTTCTTTAGGATGATGGGCATAGTCATCAATAATAATATTATCTTTAACGATAGTTTCAGTAAATCTACGACGAGCACCTTTAAATGTTTGGAACTCTTTATTTACTAATTCTGAGGCAATATTTTCTAGATAACAGATAGTAATAACCGCTAGAGCATCATATAATTGATGAATACCATAGATTGGTAAGTCAAAGTGACCATATAATTTATTAAATGTTAAAACATCAAAACTTATACCATTACTTTTATATTCTATATTTATAGCACGAATATTATTATTTTCATTTAAGCCATAATAAATAGTTTCTTTACTTGGTTTAAATTTATTGATATATTTATCATCACCACACATAATAACCATTTTAGTAGCCTTATTTGCGTATTCTGTATAAGCATCAATAATATCATCAATATCTTTATAATAGTCAACATGATCTAAATCAATATTAGTTATAACAGCATAATATGGAGTATATGCTAGAAAATGGCGACGATATTCACATGATTCTAGAGCAAAAAATTCATTTTTCTTATCAGCATAACCTTGACCGTCCCCAATTAAGTAATTAGCACCTTTAATATTACCTAAAACATGGGCAGTCATAGAGGTTGTTGTTGTTTTACCATGACATCCGGCAATACAGATAGTTTTATATTTCTCTGTTAAGATACCAACCATTTCATTATATTCATATATTGGCAAATTTAACTTTTTAGCGGCAATTAATTCCTCATTATCAGGAGTAATAGAGGCTCCTTTAATAATTATCATATTGTTAGTAATGTTATCTTTATTATAAGTTAACATCTTTATATTATTTTCTATTAATCCTTTCTCCGTGAAGAAATGTTTATCAACATCACTTCCTTGAACATCATTACCTAATCTTTTTAAAATAATTGCTAGTGATGACATTCCAGCCCCTTTTATTCCTATAAAATGATACATACTAATCGTCCTTTCATACTTCTATTTACTAATACAGATATTATTTTTACCTATTTCTTTAATATAATCATTTAAAGTATAAGTAGTTGAATCAGTACTAGTAATAAACTTTTTATTTTCAATACTTGTTTGATATAATTTACCTAATTCATAATTTAAGTCTAAGTCATCAAAGCTTTCTTGTTCATAATTTCCTTGATTACAATATTTTACAGTATAACCATTAACAGTTATATTATTTTGATAATTAATTAGTTTATAAGATAGTTTATTATTTTTTACTGTATATGTTAAGTCTAGATGTAAATTATCTTCATTAGTTATATCTATACTATCTAACTTAGTAGACTTTTCATCATATAATTCAATAGTTGAAGTGTTTCCGCATGATTTATTATTAGATACTACTAGATAATCTCCTAGTTGTGTGATAGTACCTAGACAAGATACTTTATTTTTTAATACTTCTTTATCATTAATTAATAAAGTCATCGTATCTTCATCTCTTTTAGTAGTTATAGTATATTTACTATTTATTTTAATATATCTAACATCATTTCTAACTAGTGATAAATCAATATCGGTAAATACATTAGTTACATTATCTTTTCTTGTTCTTAAGAAGTTACCACATACATACCCTTTAGTTGTTTGACTTACACCACTAGTATATTTAGTGTATGATACATAGTACCAGTTATCACAGATATCAGTTTTAGTTTCACTGATACTTAGTAAATTTACTTTACTGCCACATGCTAAGCGATCAATTCTATTTCCACTTTCTTTATCTCTTACGGATAGTGTTGTTTCATCATCTTCACAAATATAGTAATAAGTTCCTTCTTCGTCTTCAATAACGGGTGGTGTTTCTACTACTTCATTAACAAGATTAGTCTTAATATTATTCTTTTTATTATTTTTGCTATTTAACATTAATGCTCCAGCTACTAAGACAACAATAAGTATTACAATAATTAAAATCATATATTTAGTTTTATTTTTCATATTATTCCTTTCTTTATATCTGTTTAATTATATGCATGTTTCTTTTCTTATATTGTATCAAATAATTAATTAAAATTACATCTATTTTTAATGCTTTACATAAATTTATTTATTATCTTCTAAGTCAAAGATGATATCTCTTAGTTCCATAGCACGTTCAAAGTCTAATTCTCTAGCACATTTCTTCATTTCTTCTTTTAATTTTAATATCATATTTTGTTTTTCTTTAGAAGATAATTTTTCTTTAGTTGGTACTTTATCATCAGTTACTTCTACTTCATTAGTAATAACATCTCTTATTTCTTTAATTATTGTTTTAGGGATAATATTATGTTCTTTATTATATTTATCTTGAATAGCTCTTCTTCTTTGGGTTTCTTCGATGGCTTCTTTCATACTGTCAGAGATAGTATCAGCATACATAATAACATGGCCTTTGGCGTTTCTGGCACATCTTCCTATTGTTTGGACTAAACTTCTAGTTGATCTTAGGAAACCTTGTTTATCAGCATCCATAATGGCAATTAAACTTACTTCAGGTATATCAATACCCTCTCTTAGAAGGTTTATTCCTACTACAACATCATATTTACCTAGTCTTAAGTCTCTTATTATTTTTAATCTTTGAAGAGTTTTTATTTCATTATGAAGGTATGCTACTTTAATATCAATGTTCTTTAGATAATTAGATAATTCCTCAGCCATTTTAATAGTTAGAGTTGTAATTAATACTCTTTCATTACTTTCTATGCGTTTATTTATTTCTTCTACTAAGTCATCTATTTGGTTCTTAGTAGGTTTTACTTCAATAGTTGGATCTAGTAAGCCAGTTGGTCTAATTATTTGTTCTACTACTTCATTATGAACATGTTCTAATTCATAGTCGCCAGGTGTAGCGGATACATATATTACTTGATTTATTTTAGATTCAAATTCTTCAAATTTTAGTGGTCTATTATCTAAGGCTGATGGTAATCGAAAGCCATAATCTACTAAGTTCATTTTTCTAGCCCTATCGCCATTATACATTCCTCTAACTTGGGGAATAGTAACGTGTGATTCATCAATAATTAGCAAGAAATCTTTAGGGAAGAAGTCTATTAAGGTAGTTGGGGTTTCTCCTTCTTTTTTTAAGGCAATATGTCTAGAATAATTTTCAATACCACGACAGAAACCGGTTTCTTCTAACATTTCCATATCATAGTTAGTTCTTTCTCTTAAACGTTGTTCTTCTATTAACTTATTGTTTTCTTTAAAATATTTAAGTCTTTGTTCTAGTTCTTCGTTAATATTTTTTATAGCTATCTTTAGTTTATCATCACTAGTTACGAAGTGTGAAGCTGGGAATATAGAAATAGTTTTTTTATCTTTTAGTATTTTACCGGTTATAGTATCAAATTCACTAATTCTATCTACTTCATCACCAAAGAATTCTATTAATAGACCATTAGTTTTTTCATAACTAGGTATTATTTCAATAGAATCACCACGTACTCTAAATGTTCCTCTTTTAAGGTCTAAATTGCTTCTTTCATATAACATTTCAACTAGTTTTTTTAGGATAGTATCTCTTTCAATAGTATCACCAACATTGATAGTTAACATTTTCTTTTTATACTCTTCTACTTCACCAATACCATAGATACATGAGACTGAAGCGACAACGATGACATCATCTCTAGATATTAGAGCACTAGTGGCACTATGACGTAATTCATCTATTTCATCATTGATAGAGGAATCTTTTTCTATGTAGGTATCAGTAGATGGGACATAGGCTTCTGGTTGGTAGTAATCATAATATGAAACAAAGTACTCTACTCGATTATCCGGAAATAGTTCTTTCATTTCACTATATAGTTGGCCCGCTAGAGTTTTGTTGTGAGCTAGAATCAGGGTTGGTTTATTTACTTCTTTGATGACGTTTGCCATTGTGAAAGTTTTTCCTGTTCCAGTAGCACCTAGTAGAACTTGTTCTTTCTTGCCTTCTTTGATGCCTTCAACTAATTTTTCAATGGCTTGTGGTTGGTCGCCACCCGGTTTGAATTTTGATACTAATTTAAACATTTTTATTTACCTCCTATATCGTTTGTTTATTAAAATTATATATATTTTTGTAATTAATAATTTAGTTTTTTTAGGACGAATAAAAGTCACAAATTTAATTTTTTGACCGAATAATACTAGATAAACACATATAACTAATTTATTTGACCAATCAAAATTCCATTTTGACCATTAACATACCATACTTTAAAGTCTATAATTTTATTTCCTTTAACATTTTTTATTTTAAAGTATAATGGTATTTCAGGTGTTAAATTTTGTGAAAAAATTTTTAATCCTTTACAATTATCACCATTTTGAATTTTACCCGAAAATCCTTGTGTTACACTAGAATATGAAGTTTGACTTGGTGGAGCAACTACTTTAAATTCGATTTCATTAATTTCATTTTTAAATGATATATCAATCAAAGGTTGATATTCGATAAATCTCTTTGCTTTTACTATAATATCAATTTCGCATTCAGTTATTTTGACAACATCACAATAAACATTAAAATAATTTTCATTATAAATACTAGAATCATTGTTTTCAATAATATCTATAATATTTTGATAAGTTTGTTCCATCCCTTTATTATACATATCGATATACAACTTATCTATCAATATAATTGGCTGATTTGAATTATCAATTTTAATTGGTATGAATTTTATTTTTTCTTTTATTGACTTATGCAATGCTGATTGCCATTCTAAACTTACCATTCCACTTTTTAACGAATTTTCACTAATGAAAAAGAAGAAATATTTGCACTTTTCTAGTCCACTGTTCATCTGTTCTATAATTCCATCTCCTGGTTTTATTGACCACGAATCATAAAATACATTTTCTTTCCCATATTTATTTGCTAATCTTGTTGCTATTGGACCTACTACATCCTTATCTTTATAATTATGACTCAAAAATATCATTTAATAAACCTCGTTTTAAACAATTATTTATTATGCATAATTTAAATTATCTTGCAATCATTGCTAATGATTATCTATCTTTTCTGTTTCAATTAATAATTTATCAAAATCAGAAACAAATTTTTTATCTTGTATAATTTTGTATTTTTCGTATTCACTTTCTGCTTTTTGTTTCGCTTTTCCAGCAGAAATTTTACCTTTATCTTCTAACACTTCATAATGAAATAGTTTTAAAGATGTCTCTACTTCATTCTTCCAATCTTTCATATTCATTGATAAATTTCTTTCTGCATTATTTTCTGCAATATCTAAAAACAAATTCACCAAATTATTTAAATTTTTTATTTCCTTTTCTTCTAAATAGTTTTTAGCAACGTAAACATCTGATTTTAAGATTTTTCCATCAGGAGATTTATTCCAATTTGTTAATCCCATATTCGCTTTTCGACTATCGGCTCTGTT
Organism: uncultured Bacilli bacterium; assembly: GCA_934130545.1. Lineage (GTDB taxonomy): Bacteria > Bacillota_I > Bacilli_A > RF39 > UBA660 > UBA6414. The sequence continues at coordinate 58,287 of CAKOYD010000001.1, forward strand.
ATAAATAATTTCTGCAGCAGTATTTCCAGTGATAGCGTAATGAAATTTATTTTGAACAGTTGCATAAAATTCCTTTGCTATATCACTATTTTTATCATAATCAATAGAACACTCAGCAAAAATATCTGTAATTTTCTGATAAAACATTCTCTCACTAGTACGAATTAATTTTATTCTTTCGAGCAATCTTTTAAAATATTCTTGATCAGATTTTCTTGCTTTCATAAATCTATCATCATCAAGTGCAAAACCTTGTATCATATAATCTTTAATTATCTCATTTGCCCAAGTTCTAAATTTAATTGCTTTTTTGGAATTAACTCTAAACCCGATAGAAATAATCATATCTAGATTATAATATTCCTTTTGTCTTTTAACATTTCGTGTTCCCTCTACTTGAACTTGTTCCAAAATGGAACAAGTTGATTCTTTACTTAATTCTTCATCGTTGTATATATTATTTATATGTTTTACAATAGCGGGTCTTTGTACATCAAAAAGATTAGCTATTGCATTTACATTTAGCCATACGTTTTCATCTTGTAGAATTACTTCTACTTTTGTTTGCCCGTTTTCATCACTATAAAATAAAATATTTTTTTCATTACCAACTGTTATATTATTCACTTACGTTACTCCTTTCATTCATTAATTTTTTATTGAGACTAATAGTCACAAATTTAATTTTTCATTTTAGTTATGCTTAAATTTTGATACTAAGTTAAACATGACTATTCCTCGCTTTCATTGATATTTTACTACTATTTATATAGAAAAACAAGAAGGGCTTTTACTCCTTCTTATTAATATTTTAAATAAGTCATACTTTATTATCTTCCTTTAAGTTTATTTTATACAATAGCTAATGGTTTTTATATTTTAATTAGTTGTGCAAGTATACATTTCGTCTTCTTTATAGTTTTCTATTAATTTATCTTTAGTTAGTGTTGTAGCCATATTTTTATAACCTTCATTATCAAGATTAATTTCATGTTTTACAGTTATTGTTTTATCAACTAGTTCTACTTGACAATCTTTATATTTACTAGTATTTAATTTACTACAACTATTTGAATAATATTCTTTTTCTGATTCCATATCATAGTCAATAATATATTCATATTTTTTTATTTCATAGTAATTTAGTAGTTTAGTTCCGTCTTCAGTAAAGTTATATAGATATCCTGACTCATAATTTACTGCTATTGGACTATTTTTTCTAGCTTCAATTTCTTCAGCAGTTGTTCCTATACTTGTTTTATCTCTATTATCTATTTCATATTTAGTAATTGTTGAGGTAATGCTACATAGAACTTCGCTTGTTTTAGTATTTCCTGTAGTATTTTCTTTGTTAGTATTATCTTGATCAGTCTTTTGACATCCTGTAAATAATGCAATAAATGCACATAATATTAAAATTTTCTTCATATTTTTCCCCTTTCATTTGCATTCATTATACAACATTTGTTCAATTTATTCAACAATTATTTTAATTCTGTAGTTTAAAAAATAAAGTTGGGCGTAAAAAAAGATATAGACCTTAATATGGTTATATCATTTTTAGTTTATTTTGAGCAGTCGCATTTAGAATCTTTGTCATGGTCTTCACATGAATGTTTTTCGCCACAGCAGTTTTCATCACAGTGGCAATCTTCTTCTTCACAACCACATGAACAATTTTCTTCTTCGCAAGTACATTCTTTACCTTCTTGGCAACCACAAGTACAAGTTTCGTCACAAGTTTTCTTATCTTTTTCCATTTCTGCACCTCCTACTAGTTTAATTTTTATCATTTATTATTATACCATTTTTATTAAATTTTATATGCAAAAGTTACCGTTTTTAAATATTTGTACTTGACCATTGTTAGTTTCGGCAATTATGCTTAAATCTTTTGTTCCAATCATAAAGTCTACGTGAATACTTGATACGTTAACACCATTTTTTCTTAGTTCATCATCATTCATATTAAGACCAGCTTTTAAACATTCAGGGAATCCGCTTCCTAGTGCTAGATGACAAGAAGCATTTTCATCAAATAGTGTGGTATTAAATACTTGATTGGTGTTAGAGATTGGCGAATCATAGTTTACTAGGGCAACTTCGCCTAGATATGGTGAATATTCATCAGTATTAATTATATCTTTTAAGACTTTGTCACCAATAGTAGCGGATGATTCAATACATTTTCCATCTTTAAATTTTAGATAAAACTTATCTATTACCGTGCCATTATAAATTAGTGGCTTTGATGAATAAACGATACCATTTGTTTTTTTATAATTAGGAGAAGTAAAAACTTCGTATGATGGCATATTGGCAATCATGTTTTGATCGTTAGCACATGATGTCCAGATAGTGTTATCATTTAGTTCTATTTCTAAGTCAGTATTTAAACTATTTTGATAATGAAGCTTTTTAATGTGCATGTTATTTAGTTTTTCAGTTAATTCTTGTTGTCTTAAAAAAAATTTATTCCAGTTATCAATGGGATTACTATCTTTATTTACCATACACATATCGCATATTAAGTAAAATAGTTTATTATAGGATTCAGTTTCTGGTAATTCTTTAAATAAATCTTTAGCCCACTCTTTATTGGGGAAGGCTGCTATACACCATGGTATTTCGTTTTTTATTTGTTTTTCACGATATATTGGTTTAGTTGTTCTACTTATGTGCATGGCTTCAACTACTAAATCTTCAGGTATATCTTCCATTAGATGTGGTATTTCAGAATCGATAAGTAAGAAACAAGCATCTTTTTTAGCATATTCATCCCAAATAGCATTATTAAATATTGGGTTATTTTTAATGTCTTCTTTATTTATAGTCTTTAAGATATCTCTTTTTTCATAGTCCTGATCATTACATAAATAGATATCTTTAATACCGAGGCTTTCAGCTGTTAGTTTTATGTTATTGACAAACTCTTTTACTAAGTCGTTATAACTTATAAATAGAGATTTATGACTAGTTATGTTTAAACACTTATTTAATAATAAGTTAATATATTTTTCTTCTAATTCTTTCATGATACTCCTTTATTCTTTTACTCTTTTTCTACTTCTTCCTTGATAACAACTAGATACTAGATAATCAAATATACTACTATCTTCTTCTATTTCAGGGTGATATTGAACACCAATAATATTACAATTATTTTGTGTATACTCTACTCCTTCAATAACGTTATCACTACTTCGAGCACTTACTAATAAATCTTTAGATAATCTTCTAACACAATAATTATGTAAACTTACTACTTTTCTTTTTTGGGTTTGATATATTTTTGATAAGATACTATTTTCAGATATTTCGATATCATGTTTGGCTCTTTCGACAGATTCACTTCTATCAATGATACTATGAGAATGAATACTACTATTACCTACTGTCGTTAGATAAGGGTTAGATAATTTATTGGAGTCATAAGCTGTTTTAAAGTCTTCGCCTGGTTTCATATCTTCTAAGGCTGTGAAATAGGTACATATTGTTTGCATTCCTAGACATACTCCTATAGTTGTTTTACCATTTTTTATAGTATCTTCGAGTACTTTTAAGAAAGACCATTCTATTTTATTACCGCCTGGCCATAGATAGCCATCACATATTGATAAGTATTCATCAACATTTCTTGTTAACATGCCAAGAGGAATACCTCCGGATGATAATATTTTTTCGGCATACATGTTAACAAATGATGATTTGTCTTGATAAGGATTTTCTTGATTTTTTATTGTAGGTACTATACCTATTATTGGTTTATCCATACCATTTTCCTTTCTTTTACTTATTATACTTTAGCTCGGGGATGAGTATTATTATAAACATTTCTTATTTGTTCATCAGTTAGATGGGTATATATACTAGTGGTATTTAATGAGGAATGTCCAAGTAATTCTTTAACACTCATTAGGTCTGCACCATTACTTAATAAGTCAGTGGCAAAGGTGTGTCTTAGCATATGGGGTGAAACATGACTATTAATATGAGCTTGTAAAATTATATTATCAATTATATCTCTGACTGCTCTAGTGGTTAGTTTATTGCCATTTTTATTTAAAATTAGATAATTACTTTTAGGCTTTAATTCTTTTCTACCATCAGATAGGTATAGATCTAAAATATCTTCACAGAAAGAGCCATATATTACTATTCTCTCTTTACTACCTTTACCTAATATTTTTATAGTGTTTTGAGATAATTCTATGTCTTCTAACTTTATACTTACTAATTCTCCTACTCTTATTCCCGTAGCATATAATAGTTCAATTATTAATCTATTTCTTTGTCCTAAAGGAGTGTCTAAATTAGGTACCATAAACATTTTTTCTAGATCATTATTATCAACATATTTAGGAAGTGTTAGATACTTTTTGGGATTAGATACTTCTTTAAAATAATTAGTTTCAATTAAGTTTTCTTTTTTTAAATATTCGTAGAATCCTCTTAAACTACTTAATTTTCGTGAAATACTATTCCTATTTAATTTTAGTTTATATAAATATTCTAAGTATAGAGATACTGTTTCATAATTAATCTTTAGAATACTACTATTATTTAAGTAATTATTAAATTCATCAATATCTTCCTGGTAACTTATTATAGTATAGTCTGAATATTTCTTTACAGTTTTAATATATCTAAGATAATCTTCTATATATTTTTTATTCATGATTATTTCTTTCTTCTTGTTAGGCTATCAATGGATAATTCTTCTGGTAAGTCAATATTTTTTAAGTCTGACATATTAATACTTTTTATAAGTTCTTCTCTAGCTTCAGCACCTGTTATTTCATCATTTATAACTCTTCTTGTTAAACTTGATATTAAAGTATATATAGATGGTTCTTCATATTGAGGAATAGGTTCTAAAGTTGGACATAGCATTTTTGATGATTTCATATCAAAATAAAGATCACGATAATTTAGATAACTTTGAGTATACTTTTCTGACAAGGTATATATTTTTTTAGTAATTTGTCCTTTAGTAGTTAGTTTTTTAAAGTTTGAAGGAATAGCTTCTGTTAAAATCATAAATGTTCTTGTTTTAGAGAATCTTTCATAAAATTTATCACTTTGTAAGTTATTATATAAAGATATTTTTAAGAATTCTTTAGGTCTAGTATTACCCTCTCCTTGAGTTAATATATCTATTATACGATAGTCTCCTGATAATATTATTGGGCGAACTTTTTTTACTTGCTTATTATCTCTAATGCTTGTTTTTACTATTTTAAATCTAGTATTGTTTGATAAAATATAACCTTTGTTTTGAAGATATTCACTAATTTGATTATGAGTATCAAAGTTTTTAGTAATTATATCAATATATTCTATACGATCTCTATCTAATATTTCTTCTTCGTAGTCTTCGGTAAATGCAATTAATTTATATTTAGCCATATTTTCTACTTCCTTTCTTTAACAGCTTTTAGCATTCTTTGCCATAGATGGTCTTGTGAATAGTTTAGTATTCCAGCTTTATATATTCTTAAGCCATATTTAAATAATATATATAATGTCAGTACCATTAAGATAATAGCGATAGATAAATCTATTAGGGTTATTTCTCCTAGGGCATATAGAGTTGGTGATAAAAGTGATGAGATAAATGGTACATAAGACATTACTTTTATAAAGGCTGATCCTTTAAATAGTGATGACATCATTGATAGATAGAATGAACTTAACAAGACAATAACCATTGGAGTTTGTAATTGTTGATAATCTTCGCTGTTAGTAGTCATTGATGATAATATTCCAGATAATAATGAATATCCTATAAAAGTTAGAATCATTAATATTATAGCAAATGGTAAGACACTTGTTAATTTATCAATAACACCTGACGATGTAATGGTATTAACTAAGTTTCCAATTTCTCCTGCTTGGTTTGTGTTAATATTCATACTGCCGGTTAATAGCATTCTTATGAGTATTCCAAGTGCTCCATATAAAAGTATTAGTATTCCTTGGGTTAAAACAAAGACATTAGCAGATATTACTTTAGAGGCTAGATGGGCTTGTGGTGAAACATTAGATATTATTATTTCCATACTTTTAGTAGACTTTTCTTCATTTACTTCATTACCAATCATTTGAATTAAGAATACTGTTAGAAAGAAGAATGGTAATATTATTATAGGAAATACAACGCCTGTTATTAATTCACCATCAAGAGAATTATCGTTTTCTTCTAGGACTATTTTATCGATAGCAACTGGTTTATTAATATCCGCTAGCATATCTTCTGTTATGTTATATTCTTTTAAGGCAATATTACTTCTTAAAGTATTTAGAGCTGTATTAATTATAGTCATTTTAATAGCATCAATACCACTTTTACTATATATACTAGCACTTAAATAATTAGTATCATCTTTATTTAGTACTAATACTAGAGTGTTATCATCAGTTATTTCTTTTTTAGCATTATCAATAGTATCATCATATTTAGTTATTTTAACATTAGTATATTCATTCATAATAGATGAAGAATTTTCGTAACTAGTTTTAAAATCTTCAAAATAATTACTATTATCAATTACTAATAATTGGTTCTCGGCACTAAAATCGCCCCCAAAGGTTTTGATAATAGAGTCAACGTTAACAAGACCAATAATTAGTAAAGCCATAATGATGTTGGCAATTAAAAACCATTTGGTTGCTATTTTCTTTTTAATACTCATTTTTGTTAAAAATAATAATTTATTCTTCATATGCCTCTCCTACTTTAGATATAAATATTTCATTTAGTGATGGTTCTTCAACGATAAATTTAGTTATGTTTTTATATTTACTTATTTCTTTAAATAATTCGTTAGTATAGTTATTATCTGCTATTTTAATAATATATTCATCATTAATTGTTTCTATTTCTTTAACATAGTCTAGTTTTTCTATTTTAGATATATCAATGTTGCCAATAACATGAACATTCTTTTGACGATAATCGTTTTTGATATCTTTTAAATACCCTGATAGAACACTTTTTCCTTTGACTAGAACGACTAATTTTTCACAAAATAATTCAACGTGTTCCATTCGATGAGAAGAAAATATAATACTAGTGCCTTCTTGTTTTAGTTTTAAGATAACGCTTTTGAATAGTTCAACGTTAACAGGATCTAGGCCAGAAAATGGTTCATCTAAGATAAGTAATTTAGGATGATGAATTATAGCAGTTATGAATTGGATTTTTTGTTGATTACCTTTCGATAGTTCTTTTATCTTTTTATTTTTATATTCTTTTATTTTAAAGATGTCTAGCCAATAATCTAGTTCTTTTTCTATCTTATCTTCAGGCATACCTTTTAATACTCCATAATAGATAACTTGTTCTAGGACAGTTAGCTTGGTAAGTAGGCTTCTTTCTTCAGTTAGAAAACCTATTTTATCAGTTGTTTTATAACTAACTTTTTCATTATCTAGAAGAATAGTGCCTTCATAGTCATCTAGTAAGTTCATAATCATTCTGAATGTGGTAGTTTTTCCAGCACCATTAAGTCCTAGTAAGCCAAATATTTCACCATCAGCTACTTCAAAACTAAGATTATCAACAGCCACTAAATTGCCATATTTTTTTCTAACATTTTCTACTCTTAACATATCGCATCTCCTTTTGTTTAATTATATCATGGAAGATTATACTTTACAACTTAATTAACTTTATGAAAACTAAAATTATTTGTTGTAATATTTAAGAAAACAGCTATAATTATAAGTAGAGGTGGTATGAAATGAGTAGAAGAAAAACTAGAGTTAGATATGATCGAATAATTATTCTTTTAGTGGGTGTTATTGCTTTTATTGGAATAATGTTTGGGATATTTAATAGTACTAGTGTTAAAAACTATTTTTTTAGTAAGAAAACTGGATACTCTATTGAAACAGTAAAGGTATTTAGAGAAAAGGATATTCTAAAAGATGTTTCTAGTAATAAGTATTCTAATACATTAGAGAGTGCTATTAGTAGTAATAGTTATATCGATAAATACTTAACTGATTATTTACATATTAAGTATAAAGATGATAAAGATTTTATTAGTAATATTAATAGTTTACTTGAAGTTGGGTATAATTATAATGAAATTAATAAGATAGAAGATACACTTAGTAGTGATAGTATTGCTATGGTTATTGATAGCGAGTATAATAAACAACTTTTTGATTATTTAGGATTAAGTTATTTTAAGGAAGATAATTTAGAGAGATATTTTAATTACTATAAAGATAATAGTGATATGGACTATACTGATATTATTACATTTGTAAATATTGGGTTAGATAATGAATATTATACTAATGTTGTAGATATTGATAATCAAGATGATATGAAAGTGATAGTAAATAAATATCATAAATTAGATAACGATTATGTACCAAGTGATTTAGAAACTATTAGTTCTAAATACCAATGGTTAGGTCGTAGTAATAAATTACGTCATGATGCGCGTGTTGCTTTTGAGGAAATGTGTGCAGCTGCTGCTGAAGATGGTATTTATATTTATGCAGGTTCTGGATATCGTTCATTTGCTACTCAAAAATATCTATATGATACTTATGTTAAAAAAGATGGTTTTAATGAAGCTGAAACATATTCTGCTAGAGCAGGTTATTCAGAACATCAAACCGGTCTAGCAATGGATATTGCGAATAAGAATGGATTCATATCATTAGGGGATAAAGAATATGATTGGTTAGTTAACAATTCTTACAAATATGGATTTATTTTAAGGTATCCAAAAGGTTCAGAAACAATAACAGGTTATATGTATGAAGAATGGCATTATCGTTATCTCGGTAAAGAAACTGCCAAAGAAATTAAAAATACTGGCCTTACATACGACGAATATATGGCTAGAAAATAACAAAAAGTCATTGACAAATTGCTTATAATAATATAGAATTAGTTTTGTAAGCAATTTTGGAGTGATACTCAAGAGGCTGAAGAGGCGCCCCTGCTAAGGGTGTAGACTGGGAAACTGGTGCGAGGGTTCAAATCCCTCTCACTCCGCCATTTTTATAATTAAATTCTTAAATATAATTATTTAAGATTTTTTTATGTCAAAAAAACTGATAGCGATATCAGTTTATTTTAGTTAGTTTAACATTATTGTTTTCTTTATATAGAGATAGTGTTTCATTGATAATGCTTTTTATTTCTTCATTAGAATTGGCTTCAGATAGTAAATTATCATTGTTAGTTATTTTTTCATTTAAGTTAGTATCATTTAAATAGTACTTACTGACTTTTAAGTCTTCATCGTATACTTGAGATATTTTTTTAATATTATCTTGATTTTTAGTTATACCTACTACAGTTTTATATGTCCCCTTTTCTTGGTAATAGATATAGTTATTGGTTTGACTATTTTGACGCATAGTATCATATGTTTGATAGTCGGCTGATTCGATTAAATATATAGTGTTGTTTTTTAGTAGGCTATCATTGTTTTCCATATATAAATTATAAATAAACTTGCCACTGATAAAGCCACATATGATGGAAATAGTAATAGGTATGACTATTTTGTTTAGAAATTTTTTTAACATGTTTTATCACCTATTGTTAATATAATTTATTTTTTGTAAAAAAAATGTCGGAAAAACAAATATTAAGTTTTTTTTATTGTATTTTTTTTGTTATTAAGTTATAATTATTTTAGAATAGAAGGGATTGATTATTATGGACAGTAATGTTAATATGAATAATTTAATTAATGGTGGTGCTAATGACAATAATAATGGTCAGGCAATTGATATTAATGTTACCAATAATCAACCAGTGCAAACTGTATCAAATAATCAAAATAATCTTAAAGAGTTAGATTTCGTTAATACTCCGGTTGTGGATGTGGTTAATGATATTATAAATGATGCTGTTTCTATGGGTGCTAGTGATATTCACTTTGATCCTACTGAAGACGCACTTAGAGTTAGAATTAGAATTGATGGTATTTTGGATGACTATGCAATGATACCTAGTTCAGTAAGACAAAATGTTGTAACAAGAGTTAAGATTTTATCTGGTATGAATATTACGGAGACAAGATTACCACAAGATGGTGCGATAAAGATGGTTTTAAACAATCGTGATTTAGATATGCGTGTTTCTTCATTACCTACTAAAAGGGGTGAAAAAATAGTTGTTCGTATCTTGGATTATTCGAGAAGTATGCGTGGTATTGAATATTTATATTTTAGTGAAGATAATTATAAGAAGATTATGCAGATGATTAGTGCTCCTAATGGAATTATTCTAGTAACTGGTGCTACTGGTAGTGGTAAAAGTACAACGGTATATTCATTTTTGCAGAAGTTAAATATAAAGGGGGCTAACTTAATTACTGTTGAGGATCCGGTAGAAATGGAAATTAAAGGTATAAATCAGGTTCAAGTTAATAGTGAGATTGGTTTAGACTTTGCAGCGGTTTTAAGAAGTATTTTAAGACAGGACCCTAATATAATTATGATTGGTGAAATAAGAGATAGTGAAACAGCTAAGATTGCGGTTAGAGCTTCTATTACTGGACACTTAGTATTGTCTACTCTACATACTAATAATGCTCTTACTACTATTGAAAGATTAATTGATATGGGGGTTGAACGTTATTTGTTATCTAGTGCTTTAACTGGTATTGTTTCTCAGAAATTAGCAAGAAAGTTATGTGATTATTGTAAGCAACCACGTCAAACTACTGATTATGAAAAAAAAGTATTTAAAGATGCTCTTGGTATTGAAGTTAATCAAGTATATCAAGCAGTTGGTTGTTCGAGATGTCGCCAAGGGTATAAAGGCAGAATTGCTCTTCAAGAAGTTTTACTAATCGATCAAGCTATTAGAGATGCAATTAATGATGATGCTAAGAAAGAAAAAATTCGTGAAATGGTTTATCGTAGTGATGTTATTACCCTACTTCAAGATGGATTATATAAAGTTATAGCTGGTTTTACTACTTTTGATGAAGTATTAAAATTGATTGAGTTAGAAGATCAAGCAAATGCTGTTGAGAGAATTAAATATCAAAAAGAAAAAATGAAAGAAAAGCAAAATACGCAAGGTTAAAAACTTTGCGTATTTTTTTTCTAAGCAATTGGACAATACTGACCAGAAATTACTCTTCTAATGGCACTTCCTACTCCTTGACCAAAACCATATATTGTAGAAATTGCCTTAGTGATGGCATTAAGAAATTGACTTGTTAATCCTCCACCATTTATTTTTACCATTTCAACATTGTTTATTACTTTCATATATTACTCCTTTCATTTAGTTATTGCATTTATTAGGATTAGTATATCCATCAAATAGTCCTGCTAAGAATGTAATTATTGCAGCTAATCCCCCCAATAGGCCCCAATTAAGAGCGCCACCTTCTATTGCTTGCATTTTTTGTGTGTCTAATGTTTTCATATATTATCACGATCCTTTCTAAGATTATTAAAAATATATTTAATTAAACTTTGTTTATTACCTACTATCTTTATAATAATAGTTTCATTATTTTTAAACTTATGATTGGGTAATAAATATATATTTTGACTATCTTCTTTATTAATTACTGTATAGTTATAAACTATATCATTATATATAAATGTGTTATTTCCTATATCATCAATACTTTTATCTATTAGTAAATAATTATTTTTTACTATGGCCTGATATTTATAATATGGTTGATATTTAAATATTGTTAGAACATATATCATTGGCCCTATTAACAGAATTAATATAAACCTTAAATGATACATCCATGGATACTTAGTATTATTAATAATTATATCTTTCTCTAATTCTAAATTAGTCATTTCTCTCTAACACTTCGGACTTTCCTTTCTCTATGCTTATTACTTTATCATACAAATCCATATTATCAAGGCGATGTGATACAATAATAATTGTTGAACTTTTATAATTATTGAAGATATTTTTTAAAATTTTTCTTTCTAAGTTAATATCCATTTGACTTAACCCTTCATCAATCATAATTATTTTACTATTTCTTGCGAGAGCTCTAGCTAAGGCGATGCGTTGTCTCTGACCCCCTGATATATTAGCACCACCCTCTTCTAAGAGCATGTCATAACCTAACATATTATCTTTTACTATTTCGTCAATTGATACTAGGTTGCATATTTTAATAAATTCACTTTGTGATAAAGCACTGCCTATCATAATATTATTTCGTATAGTATCGGTAAATATTTTTTCTTCTTGAGAAACATAAGTAATATTACTTCTTATATCTCCTAAACTAAAATCATTTATATCTATATTATCAATAAATATTTTATTTCTTTCAATATTATAGTACTTATTAATTAGTTTTAGTATTGTACTTTTACCATTGCCTGAAGAACCTATTACTAATACTTTTTCTCCTTGGTTAATATTAAAATTAATGTTATTTAAAATATAGTTATTACTGTATTTGAAGTATACGTTATCAAATACAATATTTCCTTTAATTTTTAAATCACTTTTATCTAACTGTTCAATATGGCAATTAAAAAGGTCATTAGCTCTTTTTAACGAATTTTTTATATAACAATAGTCATTATATAAATCTATACCATTTTTTATTGGATTTAAGAATAAGGATGATAATGATATAAATGCTACTAACATACCAATATTTAAACTATTATTTAATATCATAATACTTCCGGCATATATCATTAGTGGGTTTATTATGGAATCTATTAATTCTTTTAAGAACCCTTGAATATTTAAGATACTATCAAATGATAGAGTATGTTGTAATAACTTTAGGTATAATTTATCTAATTTATTATTAAATTCTTTTTCATAATTTAAGCCTTTTATTGTTTCATATCCGGCGATACTTTCAACAAGCACACTAGTAGTTTTAGCACTTTCTTCTTGGACTAAATTAGTCATCTTTTTAGTATTGTATTTGAAGGCATTAAAGATAAGTAAATAACCTATGATAGTTAATATAAGATAGATAAATAATGTTTTGTTTATTAATATTAGAATAAAGGCGCCAATAATAAATGTTGGTATATCTAGAAAGACATTTATTATAAATTTTATAATAATATTTTTAACATTAGTTAAATCATTTATTCTTGATGTTATTTCACCAGTTGTTTTATTCTTATAATAACTATAAGGAAGTAAGAGTATCTTATTAAAGGCTGTTGTTAATAGGGATATATCTATTTTTTGATTAAAGTAAATAATTAGTTTATTTCTTATAAAGTTAATTATTGCTTTAGTAATCGACAAGGATAAGAAGATAGTCGTAATAATTAGAATGTTGTTTTTGTCTGTTATATCAATAATATCGATAATTACTTTGAGATGAAAAGCACATATACTTGTAATTAAGGCTGATAAGATAGATAAAATAATTAGTTTTAGTATTAATTTATAATTATTTGTTATAGTATCCGCTACTACTTTAGTTATGTAGTTTTCTTCTTTAATATAAGGTATTTTTCGATATGGTGTAGGAATCAATATATAACCTGTAAATAATTTTAAGAATTCATTTTTTGGCATATTTACTCTACCCTTAGCTGGATCCATTATTGTAAGGGTATTACCTATTTTATATACTACTACAAAGTGATAATATCCATCAATTGATAGTTGACATATAAATGGTTTGCCAATTGATAGTAATTGTTCAAAATTATCGACATGGTATGATTTTGATTGAAGTCCTAAGTCTATAATGGCTTCACTCATATTATAAAAATTAGTGCCATTTTTATCAGTTTTAGTTAGTTCAACTAATTTATTTAGTTCAATATTACCTTTATAATATCTTATTATTGATAATAGACAAGCACTACCACACTCTTTATATCCATTTTGTATAACAATGCACTTTTTATTCATACTCTTTATCACCTCCTCTACTTATAATATTCCGGGTAAAGGAGGCGTTTTACTTCTTTTTTTAGAAAAGTTAACTAAAAAAATATTAAGACATAATAAAAACCTATAAAGCTGGTCTCTTTTTTGCGAGGCAGTTTTATAGGCTATACTTTATAATCTTAGTACTTTATTTGGCTTGTTTTGATAAGGCAACTTTGGCAGCTTCTTGTTCAGCATGTTTTTTACTACTGCCACTGCCAATACCCATAACTATGCCATCGACACGCACTTGACAGATAAAATGCTTATTATGGGATGGCCCGGATTCATCTATTATTTCATATGAAACGCTTTTTTTACTTGTCTGGACTAATTCTTGAAGAGTTGATTTATAATCTTGAATAAATTTTATATCTTTTTCAATATATGGTATCAATATATTTATAATTAATTTTTTAGTATAATCTATTCCTTTATCGAGATATAGTGCAGCGATGAAGGCTTCAAAGACATCAGCTAAAATAGTATTATTAGGGCTTTCTTCACCTTTACCTAGTTTTATATCAGCACCAAAATCTAAATCTTTAGCGTATGTTGCAAGGGCTTCTTCGCAAACATAGTTTGATCTTAACTTAGTCATTACTCCTTCTTCAAAGTGTCTTTCTTTATATAAATATTCACTTACGATAAATTCTAGAATAGCATCTCCTAAAAATTCTAGTCTTTCATAACTAGATAGTGATGGGTTTTCGTTGACATAAGATGTATGACTAAATGCTTCATAATATAAGTTTATATTAGTAGGTTTAATATCTAATGTTTTAAATATTTTCATAGTACCGCCTCTTTTTCTATTAAGATTATATCACAGATGATTTATTATGTAAATCTAGCAAAGTAATTTACAAAGTATAAAATTTAATGTAAAATATTAAGTGTATAATATAAATAGAAAGAAGGAATTTTGTGAGAAAGAAATTTAAAATATTTGGGATACTAATCTTTACTTTATTTATGACTACGGGGTGTGAGTTATTTAAAAGTGATGTTATGGATGATATTAACATATACACAACGATATATCCAGTTAATTATTTAATTACTTATTTATATGGTGATAATTCTACTATTAGAAGTGTTTATCCTTCAGGATCAGATGTTGATAACTATGAATTATCCGATAAGAAGTTAAATGATTATAGTAAAAGTGATTTATTTGTATTTAATAGTAAAGATAGAGATATGGATTTAGCGGTTGATATGGTTAATAGAAATTCTAATTTAAAACTAATAGATGTTGCTCTTGGTATGGATTATAATTATTCAATAGAGGAGCTTTGGTTAAATCCTTATAATTATTTAATGATGGCAAGAAATGTTAAAAATGGTTTAAATGAATATATTACTAGTCATTACTTAATTAAGAATATTAATGAAAAGTTTGATGATTTACAATATAGGTTATCTAAATTAGATGCTGAACTTAAGTCTATTATTTCTAACGCTAATTATACAACAATAGTAGCTGATAATGATTTATTTAAATTTTTAGAGAAATATAATATTACCGTTATTTCTTTAGAGGAAGATATTAGAAGTTATACCGTTAAGAAAGATGATACAATTACTGATATTGCTTTAGAATATAAAGTAAGTGCTGATGATATAAAACAATATAATAATTTAACTAGCGATACTTTAACAGTTGGTCAAAAAATACTTATTCCAATAAAAACAATTGAACAAAGTAATATCGATATGGCTAAGAAATTAATTAATAATGGAGATGTTAAATATATATTCTCTGCTAGTACTAGTAGTAATGAGGTTGTTAATAATTTAATTAAGGATAATGATATTGAACTTGCAACATTTAATATTATGAAGAGTATTGATGGTGGAGTTAATGGTCCTAATGATAGTTATTTTACGATAATGAATGATAATATGGAAATGTTAAAAATGGAACTACAAAAATAGTAGTTCCTTTAATTTTCTCTTATCATACATATAAAATCTTGCATGTTGCCTATGGTATCTTTGGTTTTGAATTCATTTAATATTTTAAAGTCACAATGTTCGTAACATCTTATTGCGGGGATATTATTTTTTAATGGACACATTACTAATATGTCAGCATTTTTCTTATCAAATAAATATTTAGATAATAGATTTATACTTCTTCTACCTATTCCATTGTTGTGGAGTTTTAATTCTCCAATAAAGATATCTATTTCATAACAGTTATAGTTATTAATATTATATAGT
Source organism: uncultured Bacilli bacterium (assembly GCA_934130545.1). Lineage (GTDB taxonomy): Bacteria > Bacillota_I > Bacilli_A > RF39 > UBA660 > UBA6414. The sequence continues at coordinate 74,413 of CAKOYD010000001.1, forward strand.
TTTTTGTTATCTTCGTTTATTAATTGATACTGAATTATTCCGATAGGTTGATTGTTATACTCAATTATAAATACTGGTATCGGACTATTATCTAAGGTTCGTGGTAAATATTTATTTTTTATTTCATTATAAGTTAATTTTCTTTGTTCAAAGTGGGAATATATTTCTTTTTCTTGATACCATTTTTTTAGCATTTTATAATCAGCAGCATTATCAAGAAGTCTTCTTAAGGTTATATTTTTGTCTTTCATAACTTATACCTCCAATTAATTATAGAAAAAAGACTAACTGAATAGTCTTAATATATCATTAAATGTTACAAATATCATTAATCCAATAATGGCTAAGAAGCCTATTGTATTAACCATATTTTCTACTTTTGGTGGTATTTTCTTTTTAGTTATTTTTTCAATTATTAGGAATAAGATTCTACCACCATCAAAGGCTGGAAATGGTATTAGATTAAGAGCACCAACATTTATTGATAGGTATGCTGTTAAGTATATGATGCTTTCAAGGCCGGCTTTAGCTTGTTGTCCTACTAGAGAATATATACCAACTGGTCCGGACAAATCATTTACTTTAGCACGTCCTGTGAATAAATATTTTAATGTTTCTATCATAGTGCCAAATAATGATTCAGTTTTACTAATAGCATAGTTTAGAGATCTAACAAATCCTCTTTCCTTAGTACCATTAGTAGATATTCCATATTTATAACTTTTAGTGCCATCTTCAGTTTCTTCTATAATTGGGCTTACTTTTATATCTTTAGTTTGGCCATTTTCTTCGATAGTAAATGTTAGTTCTTTACCGTTAGCTGTTTGTATTTTTAATAAAGCAGCATCCCAACTGTTAACTTTTTTACCATCTATTTTTTTGATTAAGTCCCCTTCTCTAAGTCCGGCAGTATAAGCAGGATATCCTTCCATAACACTTCCTATTATGGGCTTAGTAGAAATACTACCATATATTAATGCACTTACAAATAATAATATAAAAGCAAAGATAAAGTTAAAGGCAGGACCTGCAAATAAGATAGAAAATCTTTGTAAGAAACTTTTATTACATAGTTGTCTATCTTTAGGAATGTTTTCATCTTCAATGGCATTTTCACCACAGATACTAACAAAACCTCCGATAGGTACTAATCTAATGTTGAATTCTGTTTCACTATTTTTTTTACGATGAGTAAATAGTTTCTTGCCCATACCTATTGAGAATTCATAGACATAAGTATTAGATAATTTAGCAAACAAGAAATGACCAAATTCATGAATGCCAACGATAGCACCTAAAATAATTATAAACCAAAATAATGTTATTAATGATGTCATTTTTTCCTCCTATAATAATTCTAATATTAATCCTAGGCAAAGTGATACATAGATAATACTATCAAATCTATCTAATATTCCACCGTGTCCTGGTATTAATTTAGAATAGTCTTTTTTATTATAATGTCTTTTTATACTACTAAACATTAAATCTCCTATTTGAGATATTATTGATAAAATTAATGATAAGATAATAGATACTAGCGTACTATAACCTCCTACTATTAAGTGTAAGAATATTGCACCTATTATTGTTGCCATGGTTGTACCTATTATACTTCCTTCAATAGTCTTTTTAGGAGATATACTAGTTAAGGGATGTTTACCTATTAGATAGCCTCCTAAGTAAGCATATGTGTCTGTAATAAATGATATAACAAAGACATATATGCAAAGTATTATATTATCTATTCTAAATAGGGATAAATAGTTAAAAGATAAGCCTATTAATAAGATGCTACTTATTAGATAAAAGGCATCTTCTATACTATATTTATCTTTATTATTGTATATAACAACGGGTATTGTTAATAATATAATACTTAATGATATTGGTAAGATTATACTTACTTTATAGAATATATTATTACTAACCAACAGAATTGATAATATATAACTTAATAGTTTTATTTTTGTATCTAGACTATTACTGCGTACTTTAATTATTTCATCAGTAGCAAAGACTGAACATATTATCATTAATATGGGAAATAAGTATTTATTAATAGTTAGTGATAATACTAATATTAGTACTAGAAGAAATCCACTGATAGTTCTAGTTTTCATTTAATCACCTAATCTTTCTTAGTTAATTATATAACAAAAAAAAGAAATAGACAATTATTTATCTTTATTTCCTTTATAATTAGTGAGACTTGACAAGTAATGAACCTTTTTCACATTTATTTCCCCATGAGTCAATTATGTTTCTATTTATTAGGGCACAGATTATTTCACAGTTATTAGGACAACCATGACATTCTAAACCTTTAGTTTCAAATTCTAGGTTATCGATATCAAAACTAAATGGTTTTTCAATTCGGCTTCTTTTGGCTAAGATAGCTATTCCTAAAGCTCCCATTAGGTGTGAGTTTTCATCGACAATTATATCTTCGTGGAGTAATTCTTGGAAGGCTTTGACAACGCCGATATTTTTAGATACTCCTCCTTGAAAGACAATGGGTGGTAATATTTTTTTACTTTTAGCTAGATTATTTAAATAATTATTGGCAACGGCTTTGCAGAGACCGGCGATTATATCTTCTTGTTTATAACCCATTTGCATTTTATGAACAAGATCTGATTCTGCAAATACTGTACATCTAGCAGCGATAGATACGGGCTTTTTACTTTTAATGGCTATTGGTCCAAAGTCTTTAATGTCAATACCTAGTCGTCTGGCTTGGCTAGAGAGGAAGCTTCCTGTTCCAGCAGCACATAATGTATTCATAGCATAATCAACTACTAAGCCATTATTTAAGATAGTTATTTTAGAGTCTTGGCCTCCTATTTCTAAAATAGTTCGAGCATGTGGATATAAACTAGTTGTTCCGGTAGCATGAGCAGTTATTTCATTTTTAACAATACTAGCGTCTAATAAGACTCCTATTAATTTTCGAGCTGAACCGGTTGTGCCTACTGATACTACTTGATATTTATTTAAATCGATATTACTTTTCAATTCTTTAATTAATCTTTTGACAGCTTTAATGGGACTTCCTTCAGTATATAAATAAGAACTAGCTAAGATATTATTATTTTTATCAATTATTACTCCTTTAGTGGATATTGATCCAATGTCTATTCCTAAATAACATTTTTCCATATTTACCTTCTTTCTTAATAATTATATATAATAAAAAAGAAAAAATATGTCGAATTTGGGACATATTGTTATAACTGATTTACTACTTTTACTACTTCTGGTACTTCATTCATTAGGGCTGCTTCAATGGTGTCTTCAATTGTTGAATCTGCGAGAGGGCATGCACCACAAGTACCTAATAATTTGACATAGACAACACCATTTTCGTATTTAACAAATTGAACATCGCCACCATCATTTAGTAAGTATGGTCTTATTCTATCTAAAACTTTATTTATTTTTTCATTCATATCCATGTGTAATCACCTATTACATTATATAGATATTTTTCTTTTTTTTCAACAATTACTATAATTTTATTAAAAAAAATGTTATAATAACCTCAGCAAGGGAGATAGTATGGATAAATTTAAGGAGAATGATGTTGTTCCTGTTAAAGTAACAGGGATACAGAAGTATGGTGCTTTCGTAGAAATTGATGATAAATACGATGGCTTGATTCATATATCTGAAATATCTTATGGTTTTGTTAAAGATGTTAATGATTTTGTTAATGTTGGTGATGAAATATATGCCCAAGTAATTAGTGTTGATGATGATAACAGTCGTCTTAAGTTGAGTATCAAAGATATTGATTATAAAAATGATGGTAAAGAGGTTAAGAGAATTCCTGAGTCTGTTAGTGGATTTGAACCTTTGAAAGAACATCTTGATATATGGATTAATGAAAAAATTAAAGAAGTTATGAACAAAATGTAAAAATTGCAAAAAAAGTATTGACAATTGGTGGTGCTAAATGGTATATTATTAACTGTCGATGCGATCATGGGCGATTAGCTCAGTTGGTTAGAGCACCTGCCTTACAAGCAGGGGGTCACAGGTTCGAGTCCTGTATCGCCCACCATGTTTGTGCCGAAATAGCTCAATTGGTAGAGCAACTGACTTGTAATCAGTAGGTTACGGGTTCAATTCCTGTTTTCGGCACCATTTTTATGGAGAGATAGCGAAGTGGTCAAACGCGGCAGACTGTAAATCTGTTCTTTCGGGTTCCATGGTTCAAATCCATGTCTCTCCACCACTTTTGTAGTTGCCTCGTAGCCAAGCGGTAAGGCACCACACTTTGACTGTGGCACTCGCTAGTTCGAGTCTAGCCGAGGCAGCCAATATATGTGTTTCGTTAGCTCAGTCGGTAGAGCATTTGACTTTTAATCAAAGGGTCTGGAGTTCGAATCTCCAACGAGACACCATTTAGTAAATTAAGAGAATCGTTAATGATTCTCTTTTTTTGGTTTTATAATTTTTTAGTCTAATTTTAGATAATTATATATGAAAAATAGCAAGTACTTTAGTACTCACTAATTTATATTTTTCAAGATTTGAGTTATACAACTATTTGACAATAGTTTAAAATATATATTCCTAGTCTTGCTTTTTAACAGCTATATATTTTTGATTTCTTGCATGAATGCTATTTTTGTTTGTATATTCAAGCATACCCGCTTTCAATAATGGTTTAATAATACTATCGGCAGCATATGTTTTAGATGACAATCCTATGTATTCTCTTATTTCTTTAGATGACCTTGGTATTTCACAATAATTTAAGACTTTTTCTTTTAAGTTATCTATTATAATATTTGCTGCTATTTGTGCACCTGTTTGTGCACCTGTTTGTGCACCTGTTTGTGAATTATCATCAACAAAATTATTTCTAAAAATAACTTTAAAGCTATCTCTTTCCTCATAAAATTCGGGTTCTGGTAATCCGTATTTTTTCATTTCTCTTTTCATTGTAGGTATTCCGGAGTGTCTATTTTCAATTACAGATCCTTTTTCTTCTAAAATTCTTACAATTGTAGGATTTCTAGATTCCATAGTAGTAGCTGTGCCTAATTTTTCTAATTTATTTGTACCATATAGATTACCAGGATTAATAATTTCTATTCTATCATTGTACATACTGACTGCTACATATGCATTCTCTGTTTGAGTACTATAATCTCTATGAATTAACGAATTTGCTACAGCTTCTCTTAAAGCTTCCATGGGATATTCTGTTTTATTGATTCTTTCACCATTAGAATTAATAATAACACTTGTTTTCATATTCCTTCTCAAAAAATTCATTGTTCCTTCAAGCATTTCTTCTATTGTTCCTTCAATTCTTTTATTATCAATAAATCTTTCACCAAATTCTCCCGTATCTCCAAGCTCAGTTCCTGGAACAACAACACAAGCAACAAATAATTGAGGATAAAAACTTTGTGGAAATTCGCCAAATATCATTGTCCCTGCTAATGTAGGATATACTTGATTATCACTTGTGTCAATAATACCACACAACTTTAGGCATTTTTCAAAATTGTTTTTTGCAAAATGCTGTTTTTCTATCTTTATTTTGTCAATATAACTATTCAAACGTTCCCTATTTAAATCGTCTATTGTTGCTCCTCTCGTAGGCCTTTTGTCTTCAAAAATATGATCATTATAACTTTGAAGAGCATATATTTCATAATCAGTCATTGGTTCATCTCTATCGCCTATTCTTGTATACGATCCTTTTTGTAATCCTTTTGGTTTATAGTAGCATGGTTTCTTATTCTGAGCAATTTCATCTATTTTTACTGCTAATAATTTCTTTCCTTCATAATCGAATGGTAATATGTCCGGCCTAACTGCAGGTTCCATGGAATCACTGCACATTGATGATACTTGCTTTTGCAAATCGTTTAAGTTATAAACGCCATCTACACTAAATTTATTTTTTTCATTTATGCCGAATATAATAGTTCCACCATATTTATTAGAAAAACTTGAAAAAGTATCATAACACTTTTTAGGGAAACCATCTGTAGCCGTTTTTGCTTCTATTTTATTAGTTTCTGTTTGATATTTTTTTAATTCTTTTATAGCATTTATCGCTTCAATTTTTTCCAAGTAAGATCATCTCCTTTTAAATATTATACTATATTTTTGTTATTTTATTATTAAATGAAATTAAATTTATTTTAATTCATCAAAATCATTCATCATAAATCTCATTTTATCTATTTTCTTATCAATATGATAATGCCCACAATACCATTTATTATACACAATATTATTTTCTATCTCATCTAGAAATATTTCTGTGCTATTATCTACTGTAGATTGATCAATTGATTCTAGAAATGCTTCATATGGTAAATATTTATAGGGACATGTATGTGATAAAACTATATCAACTTTATTATTATTTATTATTAGCTTTGTTTTTACTCTTCGCTTTATTTCTTCATTAGGCTGTTCTGATTCATACCAATTATATCCTTTCATGAGTCTATAATATTTATCTACGCTATATGCTCCACCTATAACTAACACTTTTTTATTATTAAAACTATAAATTTCTCCGTCCTTAGCAAATAGTATATTAGGATAATCTATTTCATAATATATAATTCCATTATTAAATAATTTAGTTTTATAACTAGTAATATTTTCTGGCCTTTCTTCGTGATTTCCATGTATACAAAATAATGTAATAGGTAACTGTAATAAACTGTTTTTTAATATATAATCTTTGTCATCTAAAAAATAATTAATGCCGGCATCTCCGAGAATAATTAAAATATCGTCTCTTGTTGTTTCATATTTATAGCAAAATTCAAATACATCATCATATACACCGTGTTTATCACCTGTAATATAAATTGCCATTATTTATTCTCCTTTGAATTTATATGCTCAAAATTAATGTGAAATAGTGGTTTAAAATCTATAATTTTTTTTGAAATATTTTTCAATTTATCTTTTAATTGCATACTATTCATAAAATACCTCCAAATATTTCATAACGTTGTCTTTAATTCCCATTTTATCCGCATAATTTGATAGTTTAATTAGATTTTTATCTTTCCTTTTAAGATATTCTCTTATACTATGCTTAACGTGTTCCGAATCCATTCTATTTTTAGATCTTATAATATCGCAAATACATCTTTCTATATCATACGACTTAACTTTAACTCCATTTGGCGTTTCAACCTCAGTAAGCCCTATTTCATATATTTCATTGGACACATAAAATACATTACATTTTTCATTTACGGTATCTACGTGATAATTTTGTGGTACAGTTACCGTATAATTATATGGAAATTCTTCTGTCATATTATAAAAATATAGAGCATTCATATGGGAGAAAATGGCTTTTTTATACTTCTGTTGAAATAGAAAATAACTATCTTCATAAGCACTTGGTAAGACATAAAGACCACGTGAAACTTTTTCTATCATTTTTTTAGCTTCCATTATTGCTAGATATTGTCTACTAATATTTAGTGGTTCAATCATTCTTGTAGAAAGCATTCCTTTATTAGCATTCATTATTTGACTTATTGTATCAGTATATATCTTACATTGTTCGTTTGAATTATTTCTAGAAAATGTTGAAATTTGCTTGGATAGTTGCTTTATTGCTTCATACTGTTGATACAGTTTTAGTCTCTCTTGGCATATTTGTTTTGTAGTCATATCCTTCTCTTTTGATTGTTGAATACTTAGTTCTTCTTTTATTTGATTCATAGGTTTATCTATTGAATTAATTGCTTTGACATAACTATCTGTAATTTTGGAATCTATTTTATATTTAATATTTTTGTCTATACCCATAATAATTACCTTCTTTCTTTTTTGACAACTACACTGAAATTATATCATCTTTCAGTTTAGTTGTCAAGTTGTTTACTAATGAAATATTACATACTTGTTCTCTGACAAATTTAATGATAAAAACCTAATTTTCATTAGAATTGTCAGAGAATACAATTAAAAAGAATATATTGCTATATTCCTCTATCTATTACTATATATTCTTTTATCCAATTAGTAAATTCATCAATATCTTGATATTTAGGTAAATCGTTATTTGATTCAGCATTTAGACTAGTTATTACTTTACCTTTATCTATTATTATTACAGTTGGAGCATATTTTATTTTTTTAGACAATTTAGAGTTTTTTAATTCAGAGAATGGAATGGATAAGATACTGATATTATTATTTGTCATAAACGATTTAAATATGTCTTCACAAGGTATTTTTAAGGTACAATAGTTATTGTATGTATATAAGATAAATGATTCTTTATTTTCTAGATATTTATCTATTTCAGTAGCTGTACTAGTTATAAAAGTATTGTTGTCATAATATTTATCTTCTAAAGTTATTAATTCTTGTTTACCGCAACCAGTTATAAATATTATTGGTAGTATTAATAGTAATATTTTTTTCATTTGTTTACCTCTTTTAAATATTCAAAATTTATATTGTGATAATTTACCTTCCAAAAGTCATAGTAGTCTTTACCATCTTCGGTTCTTTTTATTTGGATATTGTTTTTACCATCGTAGTACCAATATCCTCCTACATTATATATTTTATTTGGATTCCAACCTAGAGATGTTAATAGTTCTTTGGTCATGCCGGCATATCCGCCACCACCACACATTAAGAATATATATTTATCTTTAGGAAAATAATATTCTAATATTTTTAATGACTCTGCATAGTTAGCTTTATATTTACCATCTTCTGTTTTAGTGAATAGTGTTTTTCCTTGATAAGTATTTCCTACTACTTCTGGTAGGTTATTGACATTAACTAGGTATGGATAAGGTAATACTTCAAAATTTTTAACATATCCTGATAAGTACGCATCACCACCGATATTTTCATAACTAGCAGGATCTACTAGCATACGCATATCGTAATAGACACTATCTTTTCTATTTAAATATTTATCAATATTCTTTTCATTAATATTAGCATCTATTCCTAATTCTCCTCTAGTGCCTTCAGATACTTTTGGTTCAGGTAATGTTGTTTCATGTTTATATAATATAAGGCCTCCAATAACTAGAACTATTACTATACTTAGTATTATTAATATTTTCTTTTTCATTAATACTCTCTCCTTTCTTTTATAATATAACATAATAAAAAAAGAACTGGTATCGAGCAGTCCTTGAATTAACTAAATTTTTACTTGAGTTTTATTTTTTGCATGTATCATTTAATAATAATGGTATTTGATATGTTTCAGTTTTATTATTTATATCGGTAGAATTTATTCTTAGATATAAATTATCACTAGTATACATTTTACAAATACGATCATAATTATCGATAGTAAATTCAACATTTTTTAAATATTCCTCTAATTTAATAGTTGTATCTGATTGGTAGTTAGAAGTACTTATTTGTTTTTCAATATTATTATATTTTTCATATAAAATGCATTCTATTTTTACATATTCTTTTTCATTGCTTGTATCACAATAGTTAATATTATTTATATATATAGATGTTTTATCTTTATTATAAGAAATACTACCAGATATTTTAAAGTTAGAACAGTTAGCAGAAAGTGTTTTAAATTCAAAGTCATTATGTTTATTTAAATATATTATAAATAGTATTATAAGTGCTACAGCAATGATAACACCTATTATTAAGTATTTATTATCCTTTTTAAGAGGCTTTTTCTCACTACCTAGTAATTCATCTATACTGACATTAAAATCGTCGGCTATTTGTTTTAATAAGGCTATATCTGGTAGATTCTTTCCATGTTCCCAATTACTTACGGCTTGATATGTAATTCCATACTTTTCAGCAAATTCTGCTTGAGTTAAATGATTATCTTTTCTTAATTTTTTAATTAACTCTCCTACTTTTTTTTGATTCATAATTCACTTCCATGTCCTAGTTTATTTATTATTCCTTTTAGGAAATTACTCTTAGTAGGACTATTATACTCTGGTATAGGTAAGATACTATTTTCTAATACTTTATTGGGATTTTCATTAGTTATTTTATTAAACTTATCTTCTCCTATAATTTTGATTATTTCTTTTTTTATAGTATTAAAGTTATTAAAGAAAGCACTATTTTTACGATGAATATCACTTCCTAAGAAGCTTACTAAGTTAGCATGGAACATATATTTTACCATGTTTTGAGCATCTGCTCCATACTTACCAATAATACTTTCATAATTACATTGAAAATATATTCCTTGATTAGATAGTTCTACTACTCTATTTCTATTATTTCTAAAGTATACGTATCTTTCAGGATGAGCAATTATCACTTTAAAGTTTTCTTGTAATAGATCATCTAAGATATCATCTAATTCTGGTAATTCTTCTTCAAATGGTAATTCTACTAAGACATAACTAGTATTATTAATAGTACTTATTTCTTGTTTATAAACTAGTTTATCAATATCTTCATTTATAAATATTTCATTACCTACATATAGTTCAATACCTAGATTTTGATTATCTAGGTTATTTTTTAATTCATTTTTTATTTTATTATTTGCTGAATATTTACTATCTTCAATATAGTGGGGTGTTAAAATAATTTTATCGAAGCCTAGTGTACGCATTTTCTTAATAATTTCTATAGATTCTTCGATATCACTGCTACCGTCATCTATTCCATATAAAATGTGTGAATGGAAATCTATCATATATAACACCCTTTCTTAGTTATTGTTTTTCTTGTATGCCTTCACCATATTTTTTACTTTCTAATAATTTTATATTTTCTGCATTATTAAGTATATTTAATTGATATTTGGCAATTTTACTTAGTATTTCGAATCTTTCTTCTTTTTCTTTTCCTTCTTTAATCATTTCTGCATTATGCGATTCTAGATTTGATAATACTGTTAATTCATTTATTGTGGCACTATCTCTTATGTTAGAATTTTTAGCCAAAGTTGGATTTAATTCTCTCCATTCTTTTGCAGTCGTATTGAATAAGGCGACATTTAAAATATCTGCTTCTTCTGCATATTTTAACCATTCTTTATTTTTATGATAATTACTATCCGGTAATACATATTTTTTTACAGCGTCAGTATGTATAAAATAATTATTCTTTGTCAATATTCTTTTTATGTCCCATTCTCTGCTTTTATTTTCTAATTCTTTTAATCTTTCAAATTCTTTTATTAAATACAACTTAAATACTGGGCTTATTGCTGAGGCAAACTCAAAGGCAATATCCTTATGTGCATATGTCCCACCATATTTTCCACGTTTAGAATATATTCCAATTGCATTTGTCTTTTCACACCATTCCGTTACACTCAATGTGAACGTGTGAAGTCCAGCATTTTTTCTAAACCCGTCGAATTCGACGGAATTAAAATTTGGATTGTAAATTAATTCCCATGTTCCTAGAAATTCTAAAGTTATTCTGTTCCTTAACCAATTTCTAATGATATCGTCTGCTTTTGATTTTCCATTTTTATATTTTCCAAAATCAGATATACATATATAGTCGGTATCATTTATATTAGATATGTTTACTTTTATATTTTGAACTTCAATTATACTGTTTTTCATCTATATATTCGCCTCTCTCTGCATGTTCTTGATTACGTAATTAACTTTTTAGAATATATATTTTATTGTTTTTCTTCTTCAGTATTTTCGTAATAGTAATAACTTTTACCTGAGCTTTTTCTTCTAGGTACTTTATTTACTATAACTCCAGCTACTTTAGCATTAACGTTAGTTAACATCTTTTTAGTTGATTCTAGTAATTCAATTGGTGCTGAGTTAAGAGATGTTACTACGATTGTTCTATCAACAAAGTCTGACATAATTAATGAGTCTGATAAGCCATTTACTGGTGGGCCATCAAAGATAATGTAGTCAAATATTTCTGATAGTAATGAGATTAATTTAGCTGTTTTTTGAGAATTTAATAGTTCTGATGGATTTGGTGGTACTTTACCACGTGGGATAACATATAAATTATCTATTTTTGTTTTGAAGACATAATCTTCTAGATTTTCTTCGTCATCTTCTTTGTATGCTAATAAGTTAGATAGACCTATACGATTAGATATTTTAAATATTTTGTTTACTCTTCCTTTACGCATATCGCAGTCAACTATTAATACTTTTTTATTATTTTGTGCAAATGCTGTTGCTAAATTACTACTAATAAAACTCTTACCTTCACTTGGTATTGAACTTGTTATTAAGATAGTCTTTATCTTTTCATCAGCTGATGTAAATTGTAAGTTAGTACGTATAGTTCTTATTTGTTCACTAATTATTTCTTTTGGATTAGTGGCTACGACCAATTCTTCTTTTAAGTTCCTAGTTTCTTCAACAGAACCTAGAATAGGCATTTGTAAGACTTCTTCTACTTGTTCAACACTTTTAGCAGTTCTATCAAAGTAATATATTACAAAGAAGATTCCTGATGATAATACTAGTCCTAATACTCCACCAATAATACTTGATTTAGCAACATTTATATTATATGGTTCATCTTCTTCAATGGCAACATCTAGAATATGAACATTATCTAGGTTATATAGTTCTGGTACTTCAACAGTAAATACTTTGGCAACTAAGTTAGCAATAATTTTAGCATTTAAGGCATTATTATCTGAAACAGTTATTTTTATTATTTGCGTATTGTTTATTGATGAAACACTTATTTCACTAGCTAGTTCTTTATATGTATAACTTTCATTTAGTTCTTTTTGAACTTGTTCCAATACTCTTCTACTTTTAATAATTTCTGCATATGTTGATACTAGATTGTTATTAATAGATATATCGCTTTGGGTAATACCTGTTCCTTCTTGATTACTTCCTAGGATAACAGTAGTTGATGATTTATACATTGGGATAGTTAAGAATTTAGTATAGATACCACCTATTAAGCAACATACTAGTGTGGCTATTATTATATATTTAATTTTATCAATAAAATAATCAAATAGTTCTTTTAAATTAATCTCTTCCATTTTTACTCCTTCTTTATTATATATTTTAGTATATCATATTTTGATTTTTTTGACTAGTTTTCATTTAATACTTCATTAATTTTATTGGCTGCTTTTTCCACACTAGAATAGTCTGGTTCCATAACATATAATAACCAATCAGTACCCATACTATATGTATAATTAGAAGCACCTGTACCTGTTACAGCAATACTTTCAATATTCCATGTTGGCATTTTATCTAGTTGGTATTTTATAAATGAAGTAATCGTGTTAGAGTCAATATCTGTCTGGAATGATCCATCTAGTGTTCTTAAGATATCACCATAATTACTTATTAATACTTTTGATTTAGTTATTTTATCGATAATGGCAGTTATTACTTGTTGTTGGTTAGCTCCTCGATGGTTGTCTCCTGTAGCGTATGAATATCTTTCTCTAGCGTATGCTAAAGCCATAGCGCCATCCATGTGATTCCAACCTTGTTCAATGTATAATTTTTTATTTGTCCAAGGAACAAACGCTTGGTCTGAATATATATCTATTCCTTTAATAGCATCTACTACTTTTATTAGAGTATCAAAGTTAACTCTTAGGTAGTGATCAATATTTATTCCATATAAATCTTCTAGAGTATTTATACTTTTATCTATACCAAAAATACCAGCGTGAGTTAATTTATCTTTTAATCCAGTAGTACCTGCTAATTGAACATAGTAATCTCTTGGTGTATTAACTAATAAGATATGGTTAGTTTTAGGGTTAATAACTGCTAATTGGTTAACATCACTTCTACCTCTTACGGTATTCATATTGCCAAATTGATCAATACCACTAATATATAATATAAATGGTTCTTCTAAGATATATAATGGTTCTTCAATAGGTTGTTCTTGATGAGATTTTACTTTTAATTTTATTGTATATATAACACTTGTTTTATCATTAATATCTTCTATTTCTTCAGATATTAAAGTTAAATAACTTGTTTCTAAAACAATAGCATCTGTTTCATTTTTTAATAATTTATTTATTAAAGTATTATATAGTGGTACTTTTTCTTCAGTATAAGTTATTTTACTATCTAGTTCTTTCTTTATATTAGCACTATTATCATCTTCTAAATAAGTTATATTCTTATTATTTAAATCATTAATGCTTTGATAATTATTTTCTTTTAATACTAGTACAGAATAACTTAATGTATCATACTTATTATGAACATTATTTACAAAATTATAGGTATTTATTAAATAATTATATGTAATAAATAAACTACCTATAGATATAATTATTAATAGTATTAAACTTACTATTTTAAATCCTATCTTTAGTTTACTTAACGTAATAATTATTAATATTAGTATAATTAATATATATATTCCATAACCAATAAATAGATATTTATCTGGTATAACATTTAGGCTAAATATATAATAACTAAAAGCTGTTATACATATTAGACATAGTAATATCATTATTATACTTATAATATTAAACACTTTATTTTTTTTCATAGTTCTAAACTCCTTCGCTATATTAATTATACAATATTTACTATTCATTTGTATAGAGATTTTTAACTTGTTATTAAATTTATTAGTTGTGTAATCAATTTTTTATTCTTTTGTTTATTTCGTTATTTATAAGTTATGTTACCTCTCTACTATTAATATTCCGAGTAAGAAAAGCATTTTACTTCTTTTTTATTAAATATTTTGATATTTAGTAATTGTTTCCGTATATTAAGAAAACAGAGATTAATCTTTAAAAGTATTAATCTCTTGTATAAATATCTCTTGTGTATACTTTATCTATTTCATCTGCTAATTCTTCATCATATCTATTGGCAATTATAACATCAGAATTATTTTTAAAGTTATCTAGAGAATGTTCTACCTTTAGGCCTTCAAATTCATCAGTTTTTAGTGTTGGTTCATAGATAATTACTTCAACATCTTTTTCTTTTATTAAATTAATTACACTTTGAATAGCACTAGCTCTAAAGTTGTCTGAACCTGCTTTCATTGTTAATCGATATATCCCTACTGTTTTAGGCTTTTTAGCTAAAATCATATCTGCGATATGTTTCTTTCTTATATCATTAGAATCCACTATTGCTTTAATCATTGTTTGTGGGACATCTTTGTAGTTAGCTAATAATTGTTTAGTGTCTTTGGGTAGGCAATAACCACCATAACCAAAACTTGGATTATTATAATATGTACCAATTCTTGGATCTAAACATACTCCATCAATAATATCTTTAGTATTTAAACCTTTTAATTCAGCATAAGTATCTAATTCATTAAAATATGATACTCTAAGGGCTAAATAAGTATTAGCAAATAATTTTACTGCTTCAGCTTCTGTTGAATTCATATACTTAATTGTTATATCTTCTTTAATAGCGCCTTCTGAAAGTAAATGGGCAAATTCTTCGGCTCTCTTACTCTTTTCGCCAACAATAATTCTTGATGGGAATAGATTATCATATAGTGCTTTACCTTCTCTTAGAAATTCTGGTGAAAAGAAGATATTATCAATATTATATTTTTCTTTCATGTTATTTATGAAACCTACTGGTATAGTTGATTTAACAACCATTACTATGTTAGGATCATTCATATCTTTAACTTTTTGAATTATATCTTCAACTGATGATGTATCAAAGAAATGTGATTTTTCATCATAGTTAGTTGGAGTACTAATTATTACAAATCTTGCTCCAGTAAATGCCTCTTTATAATCTAATGTGGCCTTTAAATTTAAATCTTTTTCTTTGAAATATTTTTCAATATATTCATCCCGTATAGGACTTATCCTTTTATTTATTTTTTCTACTTTTTCCGGTATAACATCTAGTGCATATACCTCATTTTTTTGGCTAAGTAATGTGGCTAATGATAAACCTACATAACCTGTGCCTGCTACTGCTATTTTCATTGTTTATTACCTCTTTCTTTTTTATATAACAAGCAATTATTTTATTTTTAATTTTTTATATACCTTTCTAACTATTTTTTTTAATAATGATGGTTTTTTTATATATTTTTTTGCCAATCTATTAAATTTCATATTATTAATATCTTTAAAAAACAGTTCTCTATTTTTATTTAATTTAGAACTTTGAACATATGCAGAATTGTATTTTATTATATCATTTAATTCAACTTTCTCATAATTGCAATATTTTTTTATTTTTTCAAAAATGTTTTCTCCTTTTTTGGTATTGATTATAACAGCTGAAACTCCTTTATCGTCATTATATTTATTTTTAACCTTATCAATTCCCCAAAAATCCGCTAATGTAATATCTGAATTTCTATATTTTTTTTTAAAAATACAGTTGTAACAAGAATCTCTCAAACATAAATCATCCAAAAAAACATTCATAAAGGAATCATCTTTGTAGCATTTACAATATATTTTCGATTTGAATGAAATTTTCATTTGATACAAAGACCATCCATGATCTTTATTTCGAAATGAAATATTTTTAATATCGCCATATTTATTTTTTTGATATTCCAAATACTTTCTCCAAACTTTTGGTGAGGGTACACCATGGCATATAATATCTTGAGTATATAGATTACTGTAATCTTTTTTTAAAAATAGTTTTAACCCTTCTATTTGACACGATGTTCCTGTAAATAAGACCGTTTTCCCATCATCAAGAAAGTTTTTTGCTTGAATAAAAGATTTCCCGATATTACTCTGAACATATTTTGAGCCTTGCATTTTTTTTAAATCGTCAACGTTGTCTATGTATGAATGAACAATATTATAATCCTTATCAAAAACCGCACCAAATACAATACCATTATTTTTTAATATTTCTTTTGCAAGTAATGTAAATACTCCTCCTGATGATGATTCAAGTCTTTCATTGTCATTTTTATTTATAACGCACCATGAGCTTATAATTTTTCCATCATTTGAGGGGATTAACATTGGACATGTTTTCTCGCATATTTTGCAATTAATGCATTTTGATTTATCAATTTTAGGATACCTAAACCCATATTCATCTTCTATCATTGTGATAGCACCACGAGGACATGAATTATAACATGCCTGACAGCCACAACATTTTTCTCTTTGTTTGATGTCAATCATTCTTTCACCTTCTTTAACATAACCTTTTTAAAAATTTTTTGAATTATGAATTTTTCATACGAATTCATTACAAAATTATAAGCAGTTATTAAATACATTATTATATATAAACCACCGTAAAGTATTATATCAGCCCAATTATTAAAGAAGTATAATTTTTTTATTAATATAATCAATAATAATGGAATTACTAGTCTTATAATCATAGAAAAAATTTGTTTCCAAAATTCTATTATATTTATTTTTGCTTTTAACTGATAATATATATTCATAATTATAATATTTCCAATAGTTAATGATAATGCAGTACCAATTGCTGATCCTATTTCTCCATAATTCTTTGCTAACGGAATACTTAACAATATATTTCCAATTGCTACAAATGAATATAGAATACTCCTAAATTTATGAATATTTTTGGCTTGCAATATTGATATTCCTAAATTTTGTATTAATGGGATAGATAATGGAATTATTAAGAATAAAGATACATAATATGCACTACTGTACTCACTTCCAACCCATAAATTAAAAAATTGTTTGCCGAATACTATTAATCCTGTTGTCATTAAAAATACAATGTATAATTGCAAGCGCCCAACCTTAATAAATTCGTCTGACATTTCTTTATCACTACAATTTGCTGCTATCATTTTTGATACCTTTGGAAATAAAATACCACTAATTGCCGTCGACAATTTTATAAATAAATCATTTATTCTGGCTGCAACTGCATAACATGATACAGCAGTTGTTCCAACATATATTCCTAAAATAGTTTGGTCAACACTCCAATTAATTCTGTCAACTATAATATTTAAAAATATATAAAAAGAGTAACTAAAAATTGCTTTAAATAATGGTTTATCAATCTTTGAAAATTTCACTTTTATTTTTAATTTTTTCTCGCAATATATATAATTACTATATAATACAAACATATTACCAATTGTTGTAACTAGTGATAATGTCACAGATTTTCCTCCAATAAACAGCATCGGTATCATAATTAAAGGCAGTATTAATGTATGCATTATTGAAATTATTTTTTGAAAAGTAAATTTTTCGTATGCTTTTATTATAGAACCATATACACCCATAGGAAATGTAATTGCTAAATTAAACGACAGAATTAATATCATTATTTTCATTTTTGAAATTTCTTCTATAGTCATTGATGATGAGAACAATAATGGTGTTAAAAAATATATAACTATACCTAGTACAAAGGTTATAAATCCGATTACAGTAAATATTTTTAAAAACATACCTTGAAGTTGCTGTTCTTCTTTTTCTTTCCCTTGAGCTTTGTATTTTGCCGTATACATTATAATTGCATCCCCAAATCCAAAATCTAAAACTGTAAGATACGATATGATAGATGCAACTATGGAATATAACCCATATTCGCTACTACCAAGCCTTTTTATTAAAAATGGAGTGTATAATAGTTGTATTACTGTTGACATAAATATAGATAAATATGATAAAATTGCGCCATTTTTTCTTTCCACTTGTGCCTTCATTCTAATCACTTTCTTTCATTATGTATTTATCTAAGTATTGTTTGCTTTTTTGACGTTCTTTATCTAAAATATCATCAGTTTTATTAAAATCAACTTTTTCATATTTTTTTATTATTCCACCGGTATAATATTGGGACATTAAATTAAATTTATTTAATAATGTGCTTATTCTACTATTCATATTGTTATGTTTTCCTTCCCTATCAGCTACTAAGAAGGGTGTTTTAAAAAGTATCGCAAACACTGCTGAATGAAATGAATCAGTAAAAATAAATTTTGCATTTCTTTCTAAATATAAAAATTCACTAGGTCCACAGTTATTATATTTGCTTTCTCTATCTGATATATCGATTAATTCGTAATTATTGTCATTTGCATATTTTTTTATTTCATCAATAAATTGCGTATTTTTATTACCTAAAAAGTAACATAATATATATTGCTTTTTTGTCATGTTTTTTGGCTTTATCATATGGGTTTTCCATTCTTCTTCGGTTAGAAGCATCGTTGGATCAACTAGTACCGGTGCATTCTTCCCTAATAGTTTTTTAATTATGTCACTACCACTGCTTTCTCTGACTGAAATTCCATTAAATGACTTAAGTGCTTTTTGATATATTTGTTGCTGTTCCTCTGTCAATTCGTCAATGCCGAATGAAGCCGCATATGAAAGTTTTATTTTGTTTTTTAAATTAATATTTAATAAATTAATTTTATTTGTACCTCCGTAATTTGGATTCCAAATTTGATCTGATCCAACAATGTAGTAATCATATTTTCTTATTGAATTATTGTGATATTTGGTATATACATATTTTGTTCTATTAATTTTTGAATCAAATTTTTTAAAATTATTTTGTTTTCCTTTGTTATCATTTTTGTCATATCCAAGCAAAATATTATTTGAATATTTTAATTTATTTACTATATATTTTTTTACAAATTTTAAATAGCTAGTTAAGTTTTCATTATTTAATTGCTGATAATTTATTAATGTTTCAACATCTAGATTATATTTTTTTAAAATCTCTTGTAATGCGTAATTTTGTAATTTATTTCCGTAATTTGTATTTGCATATAAAGTTACTATTAGGGCTTTTTTCATTTCATCATCTTCTTCCGTATAAATGTTTTTTTCTATCTTTTATTTCTGTTTTCTGCATAGTTGAAATCCATTGTAATATTTCTTCAGTATTATTCCCAAACGCGGGCATTCCACTTGATAATTGAGATAACCATATACTACCACCATTGACATTTATTTCTATCAAAACAACTTCACCATTTTCGTCAATTGTTACATCCCAATTTAAAACACCAACATTGGGTAATTTTTTATGCATTTCAATGCATTTATTTAATGCTATTGGAAAAAGTTCTATTTTATTTTCTTTAAATTTATAAAATGAGTCTGGGTGCCCGTAATATTCCTTTTTAAATTCTGTAAATGCTTTTTCATGAAACTGACCATCGTCATGAATATGTATAAAAATTCCGCCAGCATGTGCGTTATCTACAAATGAGCCGTTTCTCCCAATCCTCATTAAACATGGGCAATGATATATATCATTTTTCCATCTATATGTAATTATTCTAAATGTATTAACACTTGTAGGATTGATTTTTGATATTGTATCATGACATTTTATTATTTTTTGAATAATAAAATTGTCTCCAATTGTTTCAAGCATATGCTCTATTCTTTTACTTGATATTATATCAATACCATTTTTAATATTCATAATTGCACACCCATTGCCACTGTCTGTATCAGTAGAAATTTTGAAAAAAACTTCACCTATATCTTTTAATATTAAAATTGCTTGATTTCTATCTATAATTTGGTCGTCACAATTCATATAAATTCCACTTTGACATGATACTATTTTGTCTGGGATTTTAACATCTAAATATTTTCTTATCATATAAAGGTTATTTTTATCTTCTAGAAATTTTGAAAATGCTTTATCATTATTCATATATTTTTCAAAATATGGAATATAAAGTAATTCAGGAAAATATTTTACATCGAATCTGTTGCTAAATGCATAATTGTGCATATGCCAAAAATAAGGAATCTTTTTCCCATAATTTTTTTTATAAAAAACATCTATTTCTTTTTTTTGTTTTTGAGATAGTTTATAAGAGTTGTATATTTTTTTTCTTCTTTTATCTTTTATTTTTCTTATTTCAATTCTTTTAGCTTTTATCTCTTGAATTTTGTCAATCATATTTTTTATTTTTTCTTTCATATACTTTCTCCTTATTTTTTAAAATTTTTTTATAAACTATTTTTTTTATTATATTATTGTCATTTAATTTTATATTATTTTCTACCAATAATTGTTTTAAATCGTTTAGTTTAGATTTTAATTTTGGTGAATTATATTCTTGATTGTTTTTTATGATTCTTAGTTTATTAGAAAAATAAATATTACTTGCCCTGCTTAATAGGCTTATCTTTAACGAATTACTTTTCAATTTATTATATATATCTATTATTATTTCAATTGCTTTTATCTCTTTTTCTTCGGATGTTTTTGATGATAACGAGTTTGAGTTTTTTTCATGAAAGATTGTATAAAAACATTCTTTTTTATATTCTGCAATTTTGCAATTATCCAAATAGATGTATGTTGTATACAAATCTTCAAATACATATGATTCAATAAACATATCATCATTTAAAATTGATGATTTAAATATTTTTGCACCTAATCCGGGTCTTATAATATCATTTATTTCATCTATTTCAAAAATTCCCTCTTTCATTTTAACAAATCCGGGTATTGTATTTTTTTGCTGTTCAACAATATCAAGTCTGTCAAAAAATAAAACGTCTATCTCGTTATTATTAAATGTATCATTTATTTTATCTAAAACTGTGTCATTTGTAATCCAGTCATCACTGTCTATAAAAAATATTAATTCTCCACTTGATTCTTGATATCCTATTTTTCTTGAAAATCCTGGGCCAGAATTTTCTTTATTAATTAATTTTATTCTTTTATCTTTTTGTTCAAGTTCTTTTAATATACTTAAAGTATTATCCGTTGAACCGTCATTCACAAGAATTAACTCCCAATTTGTATATGTTTGATTAATTACTGAATTGTATAAATTATAGATATATTTTTCAGCATTGTATACAGGCACAATTATACTAATTTTCATTTTTAATATCACCTAAATCTAACTTACTTCCCATTATTAAATCTGCTGTATACGTAATTGTATTATCGAATCCGGCATTTGTAAATAATGTTAATTCTCCAAAATATATTTTGTTATTAACATAGTACAAATCAACTCGTATTTCAGGCAATCCTTTGCTTAAGGTTTCAGCTATTTCTATCATTTCTTTTAATTTTTTAGGTTTTGTTATTTGTTTTGCCATATTACATCCATTTTCATATGGGCAATAATCTAGGTAATTCCAATTTGTGTCAAAGTAAAAATATTTAACTCCTTCTTTTGTATTTCTCCCTGTACATACTAAAATATTGTCAACTTTTCCATTAAAACATTGGATTTTATAGTCTTTTACGTTGGCGCCTAAATATTCTTCAACAATTATTTTGGGAGTTACATTTTTATATGGATATTCTCTATAGTATAAATAATATTTATCTTTCAATGATTTTTTTAATATTTTTTTTGCTTTCTTCAAATTAAATTTTTCTTTATTTTCACATATTACAACGTTTCCTGAATTATGTGAGCTTTTCATTACAAATTTATTTGGAAGTTTTTCTATATTTATTTCATCTACATTATTGTATACAAAGAAAGTTGGTATAACATATTTTTTATCTATTAGCGTTTCTACATATTTTTTTACCGCTACTTTATCAACCATTGTTGTATAAATATCTTTTCTATCATATAATTTTATGACTTGTAGTTTTTCATTTAATGTTTGTGGATTTTTTAGATTTAGTTCTCTTCCAAGTTTTATTTTAAACATTTTCTTTAAATATGTTTCATCACTTATTGGCAACAAATTTTGTTTTAAAACTAATATTTTTATTTTGTTAAATACATTAATCATTTTAATTCTCCTTTTTTAATCTTAGAGTTTCTCCTGTTACTATACCTAGTAATATTGCTATTGGAATAATTATAACTGATTGTTCATAAAAGTAACTAAATATGCTAAATATTACACTTAAAATAATAGCAAAAGCAATTACTGGTGCACTTTTATTTTTTTCCTTAATCATTACTAAACAAGTTAACGAATTTTTTAGTAAAAAAATTATTATTATACTTAAACCTATTAAGCCATAATCATATAAATATTCAAGATAACTATTATGTGCCATTCTATTTTTTCCTAATGGTTTTAGACTATAATATACTGATTGAAATCCATGCCCAAAAATTTTTTTTAAATTTGAAGAATTGCTATATGCATC
The DNA here is from genome assembly GCA_934130545.1 of uncultured Bacilli bacterium. Taxonomy (GTDB): domain Bacteria; phylum Bacillota_I; class Bacilli_A; order RF39; family UBA660; genus UBA6414. The sequence continues at coordinate 97,446 of CAKOYD010000001.1, forward strand.
ATATACTGTTTCCCAGATGATATCTCTACCACTTCCACCATCATTTGCTAATTTCTTAAATCTAGTAAATATCTCAAGATTTGAGTTTGTGGCTAAATAGTAAAATGTAAAAACTCCAATCATTACCAAAATTATTATTTTAATGTAATTCTTTAATTTGCCTTTTACAGTATTTTGAATATATGCCTCTATTAAATAATATATAAATACCCCAACAATTATTGCAATCGTTCCCGCTCTTTTAGTTGATAGTAATACTGTCATTATTGATAATATCAAAATTATATTTTTTTTTCTTTTTGACTTAACATAATATAAAAAAAGCGGTAAAAATGTTATACAAAAATAGATTGGAAATATATATTCACCATTGTTATCAAGTAACTTATGCTTTTTTATTAATAAAAAGCTTATGACTATCATTAGCAAATAAAATAGAAAGAATATTTTTTCGTGTTTAAAACTCATTTCATATTCATAGCTATAATATACGCACACAACTAAAAGTAGTGGCCAAGTAAACGTATCCGAAATAAAATAAGGAAAATAAAAATCTTTGTTTATAAATATTATTAGTGTTTCATAAATTAAAAGTAATAATAGGATTCCTATATTAAATTCGAATTTAAATCTTCCTTTTTTTATGCATAGTGAAATATATATTAAACATAAAATACTTACGACTATTTCAATTATATATGATATCATTTTCAATTTATATGTGTCATCATATGTTCCATACATTTTTAATCCTATAAATGTGAAAGTACATATTATAATAATTCTTATTAATATTTTTTTTAAATTTATATTCATACAATCATCCTTTTTATACTAAATCTATCGCTGTTGTTTTATTTTACTCTTTAAATACTCTTCCCATTCTTTATTAATTTTATCAGGTGATACTTTTTCTATAATTTTATGTGCATTTACAGAAATTTTTTTTGCTAGTTTTTTATTAGTAATAAGAAGTTCCATTTTTTCTGCTAATTGATTGTGATTATTTACTTCTATTAAAAAACCATTTTCTCCATCTTGTATAATTTCCTTTGGCCCACCACATGGGCAATCAGTTGATATACATGGGATGCCAAGACACATCGCCTCTATTAATGAATTAGGCATACCCTCAAAATTGGAAGTAAGAACAAACATTGATGCTTTATATATTTCTTTTTCAATTTCATTTACTATTCCAGGTAGCATGACGTTTTCCTGCATGCCGTTTTCCTGTATATATTGTTCTAATTCGTTTCTTTTATCACCATCACCATAAATAATTAAACTATAATTAGGATATTTATTAATAATTTGTTTAAACACTTTTAATAACATAATTTGATTTTTTTGTTCGCACAACCTTCCAACGGAGACTATTACTTTTTGCCTAATTCCTCCATAAGCTTGTTCAATCATAAATTTATCTGAAATTGAGTTCATAATTATAGTGCCTTTTTGTTGAATCTTACTACTAAAATACTTTTGAGCATCTGAAGTTTGGAACACAAATCCATTTGCTCTTTTATATAGCCATTTCATTAGGATTTTTTTTGAATACTTTTTATATTCAACTTTTGGATCATTTCTTACTGAAACTATTACATTTAGATTAAATTTTTTTTGAAATAATAGTATCATAAATGATGCTTCTGGTAAAAATGTTAAAATAATATCATATCTTTTTTCACTTAATTTTTTTTTGATATTTTTATATCTGTAAACATATTTTAATATTTTCGGCTTGTTTGATTGTTCAATAGTTTCAAAATTTATTATCTCAATATTTGATTGTAAATCATATTCAATACCTATATTTCTTAATATACCTATACTTACTTCATTTTTTTGTGATAAATAGTTTGCTAGGTTACTTGTTACTCTTTCAGCTCCACCTTTTTTTAGTTGACTAATGCATATTAAAATTTTCATTTTATCTCCTGATTTAATATCATATCTTTTTTAATTTCGTTAATTACATTTTGGGGATTATATTTTTTATATTCTTTCAAGCAATTTTTTCTCATCTTATTTATTTGTTCAACATTTTCTAACGATAATTTGATTTCTTTAATTAAATTATAATTATCACTGTCTCTTTTATATATGTATCCTGTTAAATTATTTTTTATAATTTCTGCATTATAATTCCAATCTGTTGCAATTATCGGTAAGCCTGATGCAAAACAGTCTATAAATGTTCCTGGAAAGCCCTCTCCTTCCCAATATGTTGGGAACAATAATGCATAATATTTATTTAATACTTGAACTGTTTCGTCATATTTAATTATTCCTTTATAATTTATATATTTTGATTTTTTAAGTAACTCATTAAATTCGTTTTGATAATTATGGTCAATCTGTCCATATATATCAAGGTATACCTTATTTTTCTTTCTTAACTTATTGACTGCTATTATTGCATTTACAGCATCAGTTATTCCCTTTTCCCTTGCTACTCTGGAAAACGTACAAAATCTTATTTCGTCATTGCTTGTATATCTTGCCACTTTTTGCTTAGTTTGTACCAATGGTTTAAAATTTGGTGATACTTTTACATTGCTTATTCCTAAGGTATTTAATCTATTTTTTAATTGATTAGTTTCAACATAATTACATTGAAATGCGTTTAGATACTTTATCCATTTATTATTTTTAATTACTAATTTATCTAGACTACCCCCAATCACCCTATGATAAAGCTTTTTTTTAAAAATTTTATTAGTATAGTAGAGAAATGGCAAGTAAAATTTTAAGCCATTCCTACTTAGCATAACAAATATATAATCTGATACAATCAAACATTTTATAGTTTTAATAAAGCATTTTAATGCATTTCTTTTGTAATTATATGTATCAACAATATATATTTTACAATCAGCAAAGGCCTTTCTCAATTCGTCTGCAAATATCCTTGTTAATATTGTCTGACCATCCGAAATATTTTTATTATATGCTGTTCTTCCTATTATTCCAATTTTTATCATTTAAATCTCTCCAAATCAATCATATTTCCATATTTATAATCATATTTTTTAGGTGATATTGGCATAAAACCAGAACATGGTGTAAAAGTTAGCTCAGAAAAATATATTTTATTATCAATATCAAATAAATCTACCCTTACAAATTCAAAGTCTTTACTTAGTATTGATGCTACTTTAACCAATTCTTTTAGATTTTTTGGTATCGATGGTGTTTTTTTAAATCCACTATGGTCAGTTCTAAAAAACTCAGTAGGACTACCATCACAGTAAAAAAAATCAGCTTGCATGTTATGGAAATCTCCATTTACATTTTGTGATACATAGAAAAATTCCGGCTTCCCTTTGAAACAAAAAAATTTGTAATCTTTTATATTCTCACCTAAATATTCCTCACATATTATTTTTGGTTTAATTTTGCTATAATGTTTTTCACCGGATACGTTTCCAAAGTCTTCCCTCATCCATTTTTTTAATTGTCTTTTTATTTTTTTTATATTTAAATCACCTTTATTTTTACAAATGATATTATATCCACAACCATGATTGCATTTTAAAACGAACTTATTGGGTAGAGTTTCAAAATTTATATCATCTACATTATCCCAACTTCCTATTAATTTAGTAAGGTATTTACCAAGCCCTTTTTCAACTATGTAATCTCTAACCATATATTTGTCTGCACATTTTATAACCATATTATTATTTGGGTAGTTATAAATTTTTAGATAATTTATCTTTTCATTGAATGATTTTGGATTGTCTAATTGTAATTGAGCCTTCATTATTTTTTTGTACATTATTTTATTAGCCAAAACTGGATTAATTGATGTAAATATTTTTCTAAAAATTCTTATTATCTTTCTCATTTTAATTACCTTTTTATATATGTCCTTTTTTTTACTGCATTGTATGCATATCCCACAAAACAAAAGCAAGATTTTATTAATGAAAGTTTTTCTATATCTCTATATAATTTCCATGTTCCTTTTATCGCTTTAAGTTTATTACTTGATAATGAGTTGCTTACAACTCTATAATATGATAAATTCTCTGGCACTTCATAGCAATCAAATCCAGCCTTTAATAATTGACACCATGTTGCAGCATCTTGCCTTCTTCTTATATTGGGCATTTTTAAGATATCTTTACCGGTTATTTTAGTGTCTACCATTACGCCAACTGTTTGAATAATTGTATTTCTTAAAAATAAGTTATAATCAACCTTTTTGGGAATTCTGACGATTTTATTCAGGCTTTTCCCTACTTCATCAATCTTTTCGTAATCTGTGCATGTGAAAGCATATTCATTATTTAGCATGTATTTGACTTGTTTTTCTAATTTTTCCGGTTTCCATAAATCGTCAGCATCAAGATATGCGACAAATCTACCTTTAGATTCCTTTAATGCCTTATTTCTTGCAATAGCTGCGCCACTATTTTCATCTAACTTAAAGTATTTGATTCTCTTATCTTTTTTAATATATTTATCAATTATTTTTGCTGAATTATCTGGCGTACAGTCATCAACCAATAATAATTCCCAATTTGTATATGTTTGGTCTACAACGCATTTAATTGTTTCCTCAATTAAATTGGCGCAGTTATATACAGGTGTTATAATTGATACTAATTCTTCTCTATTTTTCATACTTCACCTTCTTACATATAAAATTCTTTATACCACTCAGCAAACTTTCTTAATCCTTCACGTAATGATGTACTTGGTTTAAAACCATAGTCTCTTTCTAATGGTGTTGTATCTGCATAAGTTATTGGTACATCTCCTGGTTGCATTGGTACTAATTCTTTATGTGATTCAAAGTCATAATCTATTGGTAATACTCCTGCTTTAATTAATTCTTCTTGCAAGATATTTACAAAATCTAATAAATTTTCCGGATTTGAATTTCCTATATTATATACTGCATATGGTGGTAAAGGTAATCCGTCTTCTCCATTTTTCTTTTCAGGTGCTCCTTGCATTACTCTAACTATTCCCTCTACAATATCATCTACATAAGTAAAATCTCTTTTACAGTTTCCATAATTAAATATTTTTATTGTTTCTCCATTAACAAGTTTGTTAGTAAATCCAAAATAAGCCATATCTGGTCTTCCAGCTGGTCCATAAACCGTAAAGAATCTTAATCCTGTTGATGGAATATTATATAGTTTTGAGTATGCATGTGCTAATAATTCATTACTTTTCTTTGTAGCAGCATATAAACTTACTGGGTTATCTACTTTATCATCTGTTGAATATGGTACTTTTTTATTTGAACCATATACTGATGATGATGATGCATATACAAGATGTTCTACTGGATTATGTCTGCAAGCTTCTAATATATTATAAAATCCAATTAAATTTGCTTCTATATAAGCATCTGGATTTTCAATACTATATCTTACTCCGGCTTGAGCAGCCAAATTAACCACTACACTTGGTTTATAATCTTCAAATATTTTATTAATTAGTTCTTTATCTGCTAAGTTTCCTTTAATAAAAATAAAATTATTATATTGTTCTAATTCTTTTAATCTTGAATTTTTAATTCTTACATCATAATAGTCATTAACTGAATCTAATCCAATTACTTTTATTCCTTTAAATTCTTTTACTAATCTCTTTACTAAGTTTGAACCGATGAATCCTGCAACGCCAGTTACAAATACTGTTTTATTATTAAGTTCTACTTTTGTTTTCATATAATTACTTCCTACCCTCCAATAAAAAATAAATATCTAATATAGATATCTATCCTAAAGCATTATTAATATTAAATTTTATTTACTTCAGAATACATATACTTATAGTCTTAATATCATTTTACCATATATTATTATAAATTAAAATACATAAAAAAAATTATTAACACTTTTTTGTCAATAATTTTATACTCCAGCACCATGTCCTCCAGTAACTGCACTAAATGTTTTAAAGAATATCTTTATATCTAATTTAATATTACAGTTATTAGAATAATATTTTTCTAATTTTAATCTTTCTTCAAATGATCTATGTTTAGGACCACTTACTTGCCAGTATCCAGTTAATCCTGGCTTAGTTTTAATGATATCTTCGTAATATTCTCCCATGTCTTCTTTTTCTCTTGGTAAATATGGTCTATTACCTATCATAGCCATATCTCCTTTTAAAATATTTATCATTTGGGGTAATTCATCTAGTGAAGACTTTCTTAATACTTTACCCATCTTTGTTATTCTTGGATCGTTCTTTAATTTCTTATTTATTTTATATTCCTTAGCCATTTCTTTATTTTCTTTTAATAGTTTGAATAATACTTCATCAGCATTAGGTATCATAGATCTAAATTTATATAATTTAAATTCTTTACCATTCTTACCTATTCTTGTTTGAGTATAAAATATACTATTATAATCTTTAGATATTATATAACTTATTTTTACTATAATTATTATTGGTAATAAAAATATACATCCTACTAAAGATACTACTATATCAAATGTTCTTTTAATAACTTTATATAATACTTTACTTCTTTCTTTAACTACATTACCTTCTAGTGTTATATCATTTGTATTCATTATTTCTCAACTCCATTAATATTTGACATATTTCGCTAGATGTATATAATAATATAAATACAAGGTGATATATTATGAAATACTTACTAGCTTTTATTTTAATTAGTTTTCTTATACTAATTATAACATTTATATTAACTAGTTGTAAAGTATCTAGTTTAATTTCTCAAGAAGAAGATAATATTAATAAGAATATTTAGATTATATTTTTATATAATTTAGTGGTGAGATTAATATATGTCTATTAAAAAAACTAGATTAATATCGATATTAGGAATATTTCTTATTTCTTTTTTAGCACATTTTATGTATGATTTATTCCCTAATGTTATTACTTCATTCTTTTTCCCAGTTAATGAGAGTATTTGGGAACATATGAAGATACTATTTACTTCTACTATGATATATGGAGTATTTGATTATATACTTATGAAGAAATTTAATATTAAGTATAATAATTTATTATTAGAATTATTTATTACTTCTTTTCTTAGTGTTATTATTTATTTAATTATTTATATTCCTATATACTTATTATATGGTGAAAATCTAATTGTGTCGATAATTCTTATGATAATAACCTATATTATTACTAAGTATATAGGATATTATATATTAATACAAAAAGAATATAGATTATTAAATATAATATCTATATTCTTGATAATTATGTGTTATTTGGGGTTTATATATTTAACTTATAATCCTATTCATAATTTTATATTTTACGATACGGTGGATGGGAAGTATGGGATTATGGAATATGTGATTGAGTAGGATTAATCTACTTTATGATTATTTTAATTGCATATAATTAATTATTTATATTATAGTTTTATTATCAATTGCTTGGTATTTCTGAACAGTTGTTTTTTTCTCTATTATTCATTTTTAACTATATTTCATGCATTTCTAATTCTTATAATATGTTTGATTTTTACTTGTAGGAGTATTTGGAAAATTCATTTTTATTACGCCGTTATCTAATGCTGGAATTAAGTAATTTTCTCTAAATGAAATACGTGATTTCATTTTAAGTAATTCCATTAATTCAGAAGATGTGTAGTTAATTCCTGGTTCCATAACACTCAATAATTTTTTTACGTAAGTACTTATATGGTTTATTTGTTTATTAACTCCATCTATAAGGCCTTCTAGTACTTCATCAATCATTTTTAGCATAAATTCAACAAATTCTGTAGATTCACCTACATTATTGCAGTTTTGAATGGCTTTATAATAATCATCTTGATATTTTTTGATTTCTGATTCTATTGGTACATACTCAAATAAAGGCTCCCAACTAGAAAGTATAACATTTTGCCATAGTCTAGCGGTTCTACCATTTCCATCACTAAAAGGATGAATAAATACAAATTCATAATGAAATATTGAAGATAATATTAATGGATGTATTTCTTTTTTCTTAGATTCCATCCAATTAAATAATTGTGTCATTAATTCACTTACTCTTTCAGGTGGTGGACATACAAAAATACAATTACCTTCTTCATCAAAAACTCCCTCACCACCTTTTCTAAAATCACCAGAGTCTCTGACAGTTAAATAAGTTAATATTTTATGCATCTTTTTTAAATCAGCTATTGAATAAGGATTTACTTCTTTTATTTTTAGGTAAGCATTATATGCATTTTGAACTTCTTGTATTTCGTTTTTAGGTCCAATTACTACTTTACCATCAATAATGTCTTTAACTTGTTCAAGCGATAAAGAGTTAGCTTCAATCGCTAATGAAGAATGAATTGATTTAATTCTGTTATTTCTTCTTAAAATAGGCATCTTATTTAAATCTTTGTAATTATCTAATTTCCCAATTTTTTTCATAATTGATGATATTCTATCTAACATTGTATTAGTAATTGTAAATGGTGGTACATAATCTTTCATTTAAATCACCTCATTTTATACGAATATATTGTATCATTTTTATAATAATATGTCAATCATCTTGTATGTTATCTTGTATGTTATCTTGTATGCTTTTTACTATATTATAAAAAGTTTTTGTATTGCAATACAAAAAATACTTAATTTATTTACTTTTTTGTATTACTATTTACAATAACCTAAATATTTAATAATACCTTATTTCTATACCTAAACTTCGTTGCTTTATAAGTATTAAATAATATAATTATATTCATTTTTTATAAGATTATTATTATAAAGAAAAAGAATATAAACTATTAATCTAATTTATATTCTTTATTACTATACTTTTAAGTGTTTTCTAACAGCTTTACCACTACCATACATTCCTACTAAGATTCCTAATAATACTATTATTAGAGATAATTTAAAGACAAATGGGAATGGTTCGATTAGAGTAGCAAAACTTGAATTAAATATTTTACCACCAAAGTAATCATATAATTTACTATAACCAAAGATAGTTACTAGTACTGGTATAATAGAACCTATTAAACCAATAAACATACCTTCGATAATAAATGGTATTTTAATAGCCATATTAGAAGCACCAACTAGTCGCATTATTTCTATTTCTGTTTTTCTAGAATAGATAGCTATTTTAATAGTATTAGTTATTAAGAAAGCAGTTACTAATACTAAAGCTATAACTGTACCAATACAAAACTTTTCTATAGCTTTAAAAACAGTTACTACTTGGTCAACAATAGTTTGCCCATAATCAACACTATTAACATTATCTAGTCCTTTTATTTGATTTACTGTATCTTTTATTATTTCAATATCTTTTACTTTTAATTTATAACTATCCATTAAGGGATTAGTTTCATCTGTCCAACTATCAATAGTAGGAGCAAATTTATCTTCTTGGTTCTTTAAGTCTTCAGCAAATTCTTGTTTTGACTTAAAGACTAAACTACTAACATTACCAATTTTCCTTATTTGTTGTTCAAGAGTTTTGATGTCATCAGGAGTAGCACTTTTTTCTATCCATATAACTACTGTTGTTGATGTCATTATTTCTTCAGAAGCATTATCAACGTTATTAGAGATAATCATTGATATAGCTACAACTATTAGGGTTATAGCGATACATGATATAGAAGCTAATGATAAAGAAAAGTTTCTGACAACACTTTTAGCGGCATCTCTAAAATATCTATTTAGATTTCTAATCAGCTTCATAGTATGTACCCCTTTCATAATCATTTACTACTTTACCATCTTTAATAACAACTACTCTTTTTTTCATTCTATTTACTATTTCTCTATTGTGGGTAGTCATAATGATAGTAGTACCCATTTTATTAATATTATCTAAAACGTTCATAATACCCATAGAAGTATCAGGATCTAGGTTACCAGTTGGTTCATCGCATATTAATAGTTTAGGATTATTAACAATAGCTCTGGCTATTACTACTCTTTGTTGTTCTCCGCCAGATAGATGATCAGGGTAATCTCTTACTTTTTGTTTTAAGCCAACTAAGTCTAGTACTTCCATAACTCTTTTATGAATTTTCTTTTTATCATAAGAGAATACTTCCATTGCAAAGGCTACATTTTCATATACTGTTAATTTAGGTAATAATTTAAAGTCTTGGAAGACTACTCCTAGTTTTCTTCTTAGCATATATACTTTTCTATCTTTTAGTTTTGCAACGTTAATTCCTCCAATTATAATAGAGCCTTTATCAGGTTTTTCTTCTCGATATAACATTTTTATTAATGTAGATTTACCACTACCAGATGCTCCTATTACAAAAACAAATTCTCCTTTAGCTATACTTAGGTTTAAATCATATAAGGCTACAACACCATTTGATTTATATGTTTTTTGAACATCAGTAATTCTTATTAAATCCATATAATCACCTCTTACTACTTATTTATTATATCAAATATAAATTATTTAATATATAGTTAATTTATTATTTACAATTATTTGCAATTATCTAGCTTTAGCTACTTCATAGCAGTCTATTATTACAAAGAAGGCTTCTTTATCTATTTCTAATATTATTTCTTTTAACATAGTGTATTCTTTTGTGGGAATAACGCACATTAACATTTTAGATTTTTTGTTAGTATAACCACCTTTGACATCTACTACAGTATAGTTATGGCTAGTAGCATTTAAGACATAGTTTTTTATTTCATCAGGTTTTTTAGTTATTATATAGAAGGCTTTTTTATTAGATACTCCCAATATTACTTTATCTGCTACATGGGATGATATTAATAGAGCAATTATACCATATATAGTATTAGTTAAACCAAATGTTCTAGTACCTAGTAATATAATTAGTCCATTAATAATATTAGCAGCAGTACCGGTAGATATTTTTAAGTATTTATGCATTAGTTGAAATAGTATATGCGTACCACCACTAGTAAAGCCACTATTCATAATAAGTCCTAAGGATAGTCCTGATAAAGCACCACCATAGATAACTAATAATAAAGTACTAGTATCTTGAAAGTTTATTATTTGAGGTAAGAATGATGTACCTTTAATAAATACTGGATATAAGATTGAACCTACGGCACTTTTAGTAGTTAATTCTTTACCTAAAAAGATATAACTTACTGCCAAGAAAACTAACGATGTTATTAAAACGAATATGCTTTCATCAATATTAAAAAGATATTTATAAATAATAGATAAACCGGATAATCCTCCTGATACTATGTTGTATGGGGCATAGAAGATATTAAAAGATATAGCACTTAAACATAATCCTATTAGGAATAGACCCCATTTTTCAAAAGTACTACTATATTTTTTAATCATACTCTACTTCCTTTTTATTTACTTCATAAGCATCACAAACTAGGAAGAAAGCATTATTATCAATAGCCTTTAAGCCTTCTTTAACAACAAAGTATTTTTTAGTGGGAATAACTACTAAGAACATAGTGTGTTTATCGTTATCGTCGCCACCTTTAGAGTTAATTAAGGTAAGACCACCATTAGTTATATTTAATAAGAAGTCTCTTACTTCTTTTTCTTTCTCTGTTATGATATAGAAAGTTTTACTTTGTGATATTCCTAATATTACTTTATCAGTTAATACACTAATTATATATAGCACTAAGAAACCATATAATAATTTTTCTAAGGGGAATACTAAGATACCTGATAATACTACTAATCCATCAACAATAATCATTGAGTTACCAATACTCATTTTAGTATATTTAGCAAATATTTGGTCGATAATGTCAGTGCCTCCGGTAGTAAAATTACTTTTAAATACTAGGCCATAACCTATTCCTGATAGTACAGCACCACAGATAGCTATTAATAATAATTCAGCATTATCTATTTTAATAAACGGTACTAGGTATGATGTTAGTTTTACTAATATAGGAAATAGTATTGAACCAACAATAGAGTTTTTAGTTTCTTTAGGGCCTAAAAAGATATAGCTAACAAACAATAATACAATATTAGATATTAAGATAAATAGTGATGGATCGATACCAAATTGACTGGCTACGATAGATAATCCACTAATACCAAAACATACTAATTCATATTGAAAAAAGAAAACATTAAAAGCTAAGGCTACAATTAAGCAACCAATAAATAGGTACATAAATCTTTTTAATCTTGTTTTATTATATACTTCTTTAATAATATTTTCATAATTACTTTTTCTTTTAAATAGTTTTCTAAATAGTTCCATTATACTTTACTCCTTCTTTAATAAATTCTTCTATATTACCATCTAATACTTTATTAACATCAGGTGTTTCATAATTACTATCGTTATCTTTTACTAAAGTATAAGGACACATAATATAACTTCTTTTTCCTGAACCAAAACCTATTGTTTTTTGATCTTTTGTGATATTATTTAATCGATTATTTTGTTTTTCTATTTCTAATAAGTATAATCTATTTTTTAATATTTCTAGAGCTTTTTCTCTGTTTTGAATTTGACTTCTTTCGTTTTGACAAGTGATAACGATACCGGTAGGAATATGGGTAATTCGAACAGCAGAATCACTAGTGTTAACACTTTGACCACCAGCACCACTACTATGATAGACATCTATCTTAAGGTCTTTATCGTTAATGACAATATTAATATTATTATCAAATTCAGGAATTACTTCAACTGAGGCAAATGAGGTATGTCTTCTTTTGCCGGCATCAAAGGGGCTTATTCTAACTAAGCGATGAACTCCTCTTTCTCCTTTAAAATAGCCATAAGCGTTAGGGCCTTTTATTTGAAATAAGATACTTTTAATACCTACTTCTTCTCCGGGTTGACGACTTAATTCAGTTATTGTATAGTTATTTTTTTCACAGTATCTTGTGTACATTCTAGCAAGCATATTGGCCCAATCACAGCTTTCCGTACCTCCAGCACCAGCATGTATTTCTAGTGTACAATTATACTTATCGTATTCTCCTGACAAGTAAGTTGTAATTTTTAAATCTTCTACTTCTTTTAGAATATCATTATATTCTTCATTAAGTAATAAAGTAATTTCTTCATCTAAAGTATCCTCTAATAAACTTAAATTATTGGTAATTTTATTGGTTAATGTTTCTACGGTATTGATAGTATTTTTTAAGTTATTACTTTCATTTATTACTTGTTCAGAATATTTTCTGTCATTCCAAAAATCAGGTTTATTCATAATAATAGATAATTCTTCTAGTCTATTCTTTTTATTATCTAAGTCAAAGAGACCTCCTAATAGAATCTATTTCTTTAAGTAATTCTTGATAAGATAATTTTAAATTATTAGTATTCATAATATATATCACATCCTATATGTTTACTATTAAATTATACACTATTATTTAAAAAAATAAAAGACTTATTACTCATAAAAGAGTAATAAGTCTGACACTATTATATTTCGTTATTTTTACCTTTATAGTATGTAACCGTTCCAACTCCAATAGCCAACATACCAATTATAGCTATAGCTAATGGTGTTTTTGTAGCTGTGTTTGGATTGTTATTTACATCTGAATTGTCGTCATTTGAACCATAGCCACCAGTGTTTGAACTTGAGCTGCTTGGAGTACTTGCGTTTCCGCCAGTGTTTTCGCCAGTTTTTACGTCAGTTGAATCAGCCTTACATGTTCCATCACTTTGTTCTGTATACCCTGATAGGCATTTACATTCAGTTACGTATTTTTTACCTGTATCTGAGGTCTTTCCTTCTGGACATTTATTTATTCCGCCAACACTACTGTCATTTATATCAAATAAGCCGCCTGGGCAATAATATCCAGCCTTACATGTTGCACACTTTCCTTGCCCTAAGTAATATTGACCTCCATAACACCTTTTTTTTGTTTCAGCTTGTTTTATGCATCCACCTGTACTATTAGGTGTATATCCAGTGGGACAAGAACATGTTTTTGTGTCTGTTATTGTTGTACAGGACCACACTACAGATTTTCCTCCAGCACCATTATCTACAGTTCTAGATTGTGTACAACCATTGTGATTATTGCAAATTGATATGCCTAATAAATTTGAGCATTCATCATCCATACAGCATTCATTTGTTTCTCTTTTTTGACATTGATTACTGTTAGATACCTTCCAGTATCCTGAAGAACATGTGCACGCTACTGTTGGATCAACTTCTCCTACTTCAACAGCATATGTATCACCTGAACCGATGCCTACCATAGTTAGCAAAGCTACTATTATAAGCATTGAGCCTAATTATGTACCTAATATACCCCATTCTTTTTGACTTAATTTTTTCATAACTTCCTTATTCCATTCCGTAGTTTATTTTTACAATCAAAGAATATCATATATTTATATCATTGTCTAGTTATTTTTGGCAACTAGGACAATAATATGTGCCTCTACCATTTATCTTATCTTTTATTATTTTAGTATTACATATTGGACATATTCCATCATCTTTACCATGAACTAATAGTTCTTCTTGAAATAATCCATGTACTCCATCTACTGAAGTATATGTTTTAATAGTAGTACCACCTTTTTTGATGGCTTCTTCTAGGATTAGTTTAGTATTAGTTATGATCTTATCTAACTCTTGGTTAGATAATTCATTACATTTCTTATGGGGATTTATTTTAGATAAAAATAATATTTCATCAGCATAGATATTACCTATTCCAACAATTATACTTTGATCTAATAAAATAGTTTTTATAGGTAATCTTTTACTTTTATATTTGTCTTTTAAGTAATCAATAGTTAGTTCTTTATCCCATGGTTCTTTTCCTAATGCATTTAGGGGTGGAATATCATTTATTTTATCTTTTTCTATTAGATACATTTTACCAAATTTTCTAGTATCGTGATATCTTAATTCGATATTATTATCTAAAGTAAACACGACGTGTTCATGTTTAGATAATATATCGTTACTTGTTTTAAAGAAATATTTTCCTTCCATTCTTAAGTGAGATAATAAATAATAATTATTTAATTCAAATACAATAAACTTACCTCTTCTTGTGATATCTAATATTTCTTGATTAGTAATATTAGATATAAATTTATCCACTTCAGGATAAGCAATTATATTATTATGATATATTTTTACTTTAATTATTTTTCTATGTAATAATCTTGGTTTTAATGACTCTTTGACAGTTTCAACTTCTGGTAATTCTGGCATATTCTATCACCTACTTTGCTTCATACCAATTATTTCCAGTATTAATACTTACTTTTAATGGAACACTTAATTTATAAGTATTCTCCATAGTATCTTTTACTATTTCTTTTACTTTATCTATTTCATCATTATAGACATTAAATATTAATTCATCATGTACTTGTAATAACATTTTACTTTTAATATTTTCTTTAGTAAATATATTATCTATTTCTATCATAGCTTTCTTTAATATATCAGCACTTGTTCCTTGAATAGGAGTATTTAAAGCCATTCTTTCTCCCATACTTTTAATATTATGGTTAGTATTTTTTAATTCTTCAATATTTCTTCTTCTATTCATTAGAGTAATACTATATCCTTTTAGATAAGCATCATCTATTAACTTTTGCATATAATCTTTTATTCCCGGATATGTTTCAAAGTATTTATCCATAAACTTTTTAGCTTCACTTGGAGATATTTTTAAATCTTCAGATAATCCATAACTACTAATACCATATAATATACCAAAGTTAACAGCTTTAGCTTGTCTTCTCATAAGGGGTGTTATATCTTTCATATCAACATTAAATATATCCATAGCGGTCTTAGTATGTATATCTAAATTATTATTAAAAGCATCAACTAATTCTTTAACATTTGATAAGTGAGCAAATACTCTAAGTTCTATTTGCGAATAATCAGATGATAAAATAATACTATTTTCTTCAGGAACAAAAGCTTTTCTTATTAATCTTCCAAATTCATTACGAATAGGGATATTTTGTAAATTAGGTTCAATACTTGATAGTCTTCCAGTTCTAGTTAAGGCTTGAGTATAGATAGTATGTATTTTACCATCACTAGAGATGGTATTTAAAATACCTTCTAGATATGTTGAATATAATTTAGTTAACATACGATACTCTAATATTTTAGCAACTATTTCAAAGTTAGTTAATCTACCTAAAACATTAGCATCAGTTACATAACCAGTTTTATTCTTTTTAGCATATGGTAATTTTAATTTATCAAAGAGTATTTCTCCTAGTTGTTTTGGAGAGGCAATATTAAATTCTTCTCCCGCTAAAGTATAGATATCTTTTTCTACTTCTTCTATTTTAGTACTTATTTCTTTCTTCATATCTTCTAATATTTTAGCATCTACTCTAATACCCTCTATTTCCATCTTAGCAAGTACTTTTATTAGGGGAAACTCTATATTACTATATAAATCATAAACTTCTTCTTCTTTTAATTTTTTATCTAATTCAGGATATGATTCATATATAAATTTAGCTCTTAATATACTATTTCTAGCAAATTCTATATCAGTTAATTCTTTCTTTTTATTATAAAACTCTATATCATATGATAAATCATTAGCAAGAGTCGCTATATCATCTTTAATAGTATAATTTAATAAATAAGAGGCTATCATTGTATCAAAAGTTATATCTTTAATATCTAAATTATATTTATTAAAACTTACTAAAATTTTTTTATAATCATAAGTATATTTAATACCATTAGTTAAAAAGTTAGGTTGTTGTTTTAATACTTCATAAGGAATATATGCATATACTTCTTCATTATATAAAGACAATCCAATAATATTAGCATGATGATAATTAGTATTATCTAGTTCTAAATATATTCCTAATGGTTTAGTAATAGATATATTATTTATTTCTTCAAGACTATTTATTATATTTACTTTTATTTCTTTATTATTATTTTCTTTAGTAATACTATCTTTCTTTAATAGAGAATAAAAGCCTAAATCATTATAGATATTTATTAATTCATCAGTATGTTCTTTTTTATATACTAAGTCATTAAAGGTAATATCTAGTGGTACGTTTCTATAGATAGTTACTAAGTCTTTACTATAATAAGCTGATTCATGGCCTTCAATTAACTTAGTTTGGGTAGCTCCTTTAATATTATTAATATTATCATATATATTATCTAGTGTTTGATATTCACTTACTAATTTAATAGCACCTTTTTCACCAATACCCTTAACACCAGGAATATTATCTGATGAATCACCCATTAAGGCTTTTAAATCAATCATATGGATTGGATCAAAGCCATAAGTATCAATAAATGTTTTTTTATTCATCCATATATAATCTTTAGTTTTAAGTAATTTTACAGTAGTTTCATCACTGATTAATTGTAATAAATCTTTATCACTACTTACTATTAGTGCTTCATAATCATCATCTTTTTCACACCACATAGATATTGTACCAATAATATCATCCGCTTCATATCCATCACATTCTAAGTATTTAATTCCCATAGCGGTAAGTATTTTTTTAGCAACGGGAAATTGTACTTTTAAATCTTCCGGAGTAGCATTTCTTCCTCCTTTGTAGTCAGCATACTTTTCATGTCTAAATGTTTTACCTATATCGAAGGCTACCATCATATATTCAGGTTTTTCTTCTGCTATTATTTTATTAATCATATTTACAAAGCCATATATACCATTAGTAGGAAATCCATCTTTATTTCTCATTATATTTCCTGAATATGCTGTTGCATAATAACTTCTAAATAGTAGATTATTACCATCTACTAAAACTATTTTCTTCATATCAATTCTCCTATCCATAATATCTTTTTAAATATATATTTTTATTATTAGTAATTAGTATTACTAAGTCTTCATCAGTTATTTCTTCTATTACTTTTCCATACATACTATCTAGTACTCCCAAACTAATAATACTATGATTTATTTTAGATAATAATTTTTCTTGCATATATAAATAATCATTTACTTTAACTTTGTCATCTATATCATAAAAATAAATAGTTAGTTCATAAATATTATTATTTATATCTTCTAGTACATAAAGAGAGTTATTTATTTCTTTTATTTTTAATCTAATCATCTTATCTTACTCCTAGTAGAATCTTCTAATAATATATTTAGATAATTATTATCAAAATCAAATATTGGAATATCTAATTTTTCTACACTACTATTTATATATAAGAAACCAATACCTACACTTTGTAAGTTAGGAATACTTATACTTTTTAGTGAATCATTTAAATACATAAAGGCACTACCTATTCTAGTGACATTAGGTAAATTTATTTTTTTCATACTTTTATTATGATATAGAAAAGCATTACCTATCGCTTGTAATTGAGGGGACTCTAAATCTATTAAAGTTTCATTTTTAAATAAAACATTAGTACCTATATTACAAGCATTTTTTATTTTAAGAGATTCTAAACTATTATCATGTAATAAATAATTACTTGGCACATTAGTTATATTACTATCTTCAAGAGATATTAATTTATTGTCTTTATCCAGAAGTAAGATGATATCTTGACCCTCTACTAAGGAGATTTCTACTCTTTTACCATCTTGAGTATTAGTTATCACAATATTATTTATAGGGGGTATTGTACTAGGAAATGTATCTCTTGTATTTTCATCATAGAGACTAATAGTTTTATTAACTAAGTCAATAATGAAATAATCAGCTATTAAATATTTCTCTCTAGGATACTTTTTTACTTCAAAATTATCTATTATTATATTATCTGGGCAATAGTATATGTTGTTTAATTCATAGTTATATTTATATAGTTTACCATCACTAGCTAAAACATAGTTTGGAATATCAAAAAAACTACTTTGATATTTTTGCTTTAGGTCATAATACTTTTCAAAAGACAGTGTTAAGCCAGGGATAATATTATCTAGATTATTAGAGAATGTAGCATCAGGATTAGATACAGTATGATTGTATCTATTCTTTATTGATAGCATGTGAGTAGGATCTCTAGTAAACTGAATACTTATTACTGAGGTACCATATTCATCTTGCCTTTTAGGATTTATAAAGTCTTCACGTTTTAGACTATCAGCATTATCTTTAACGGCAAAGAAGACATAACAATCATTTAATCTATTAGTACGAAAGGTACATAATCTTTCTTTTGGTTGATAATACTTAGTAAATGATTGGATTTCTTCTTCAGTAAGGCATTCATATAATGTATAATGAACTTGTCTTAGTAATTCTTGGGGTGTTTTATTAATACTTTGTTTCTTGGTGCTAATACTTTGGGTTCTTAAGATATAATTTCTAAACTCTGTAATTAAATTATTACTTATTATATCTTGGCATAAACTTTTATTAGGATAGAAACTTTGTAATAAGATAGTGCTTAGTTCATTATTACCTTTCTCTAAAATAGTGGGAAACAATTTACGACATAGATGCATCATGTCTTCACCAAATTTCTTCTTTATTATTTTTAAATCTTCATTCATTGTATCACAGCCTTATTTATATAATATATTTTACCAAATTTATAATGAAAAGTCTTTAGTTTTATTAAAAAAGATAATTATTACTTATTTGTTTAATAGTAAGTTTTGAAAAAATTTTTTATTTATGGTATCTCATTATTACTCTATTTAAAAAAAGTCTACTTTACAGTTTTTTAGGAATAGAAAAAATGCACTTTGAAAATGCATTTCTTAAAATAAACTTAATTGACTTGTCTCAGGCATGCCTTCAAATATTCCCATAATTCGCATTTTGTCGATTAGTGTTTGTGATACTTTACATCTATTTTGGAAGTCTTCAATACTAATAAATGGGTGTTTTTTAGCTTCTACTTCAATATTTTTGGCAACTACTTCGCCAAGTCCGTCAATAGTTCTGAAAGGTGGGATTAATGTCATACCATCAGTATCAACATCAAATAATAAGCCTTTACTTTTATATAGATTAAATGGTGCAACTTTTACTCCTCTAGCCGTAGCTTCAAGAGCAACGTGTAAGCTTTCGGATACTCCGTTTTCTTTATTGGTAGCATCATATCCTTTGCCTTCTATTTCAATAATTTTGTCTTTTATAGCGTCATATCCTTTTATCATTGCTTCAATATCAAAGTCAGTAGCTTTTGTTGATAGCCAACTAGCATAGAAGTATGCTGGCATATGAACTTTGTACCAAGCTATTCTAAAGGCACTGATAACATAGGCAGCAGCGTGGGCTTTAGGGAACATGTACTTAATCTTTTCACATGAATCAATAAACCATTCTTCAATACCTGCTTCCTGCATTGTTTTCTTGTGTTCTTCCCAAGTAGCTTTATCTTTAGAAGCTTTACCTTTTCTAACAAACTCCATTATTTTGAAGGCTTTGATTGGTTTAACACCGTGGTACATTAAGTAAACCATGATATCATCACGACAACCAATTACTTCTTTAAATGGAACAATATTATTTTTAATTAAGTCTTGAGCATTACCTAACCAAACGTCAGTACCATGTGATAATCCAGATATTTTTATTAATTCGGCAAAGGTTGTTGGTTTTGTTTCGGCAACCATACTGATAGTAAATGGTGTTCCAAATTCAGGTATTCCTAGAGTTCCTGTTTCACACATTATTTGTTCATTAGTAACTCCTAGGGCTTTAGTAGAGGTAAATATACTCATTGTATCTTTATCATCTAGGGGAACTTTTAAGATATCTGTTTTAGTTAAGTCTTGAATCATACGCAATTGCGTTGGATCAGAGTGTCCAAGAATATCTAGTTTTAATAAGTCTTGGTCAATAGCGTGGTAATCAAAGTGGGTTGTACGCCATGGTGACGTTGGATCTTCAGCCGGAAATTGGAATGGTGTAAAGTCAGAGACATCCATGTAATCAGGTACAACAACGATACCTCCGGGATGCTGACCGGTTGTTCTTTTAACACCGGTACATCCCATCGCTAATCTTTCTATTTCACAATTTCTTTTACCCATTATTCCTTTATCTTCAAAGTAACCACGGACATAACCAAAGGCTGTTTTCTCTGCAACAGTACCAATTGTTCCGGCACGATAAACGTTATCTACCCCAAATAATACTTTAGTATATTCATGAGCTGAAGCTTGGTTTAAATCTGAAAAGTTTAAGTCGATATCCGGAACTTTATCGGCATTAAATCCTAGGAAGGTAGCAAATGGCATATCTTGACCATCTTTTATTAATGGAATATGACAATTAGGACATTCTTTATCCGGTAAGTCAAATCCTGAAGAATATGTAGCACCTAATGAATTACCTTTTTCATCATCAAAGATACTAAGTTTACACTGAGAACAACGGTAATGAGCCGGTAATGGATTTACTTCAGTAATACCCATCATTGTGGCAACGAAACTACTTCCAACGCTACCACGAGAACCTACTAAAAAGCCATCATCATTAGAGTGTTTAACTAGTCTTTGAGCAATTAAGTAGATAGGATCGAATCCTCCCCCGATAATACCTCCTAATTCTTTTTTTAGTTTTTTTTCTAACTTAGTATCATCTAATTCACCATCTTCTTCAGTATTCCAATTATCTTTTAAGTAATCTTTTAATAAAGTTTTTACAGAATCAAAGCCATCAATTAGTGTTTTATGTAAGTTAGCATATATTTCTTTAGTTTTTTCTTCTTCTGATAAATCAGGATTGTTTTTTTCAATAATACTAGTCCAACATTTATAAACAATATCACCATATAATTCTGTAGCTATTCTACTTTCAATATTATATGGAAGATTATCGCCATACCAATCTTTGGCTTTATTATAAACTAGGTCAGTAACTACTCGTGGACAATCTAGATAACTTTTACCATCATCACTTTTTACTCGTGGAGAGAATGGGATACCTCCAGTATCAATTATAACTTCAATAAAGTCAGCCATATCTAATATTTTATTAGTATTTTCAACGACTATTTTATAGGCTAAATCTTTATCTAAGAAATCAAAGTCTTGAAGCATTTCTTCAGTAGTTCTAAAGTGCTGTGAAGGTATTTCTGTGATACTACTTTTAGCAAGCGGATGTCGACCACCGCCTGGTACTTTTTGATTAACAATTATTTCACGATATATTTTATCTTCACGATAGAAATGATGTACGTCACCTGTTGCTACAATAATTTTTCCAGCATTGATAGTAGCATCGATGACTTTTTTAATATGTTCTTTTACTTCATATTCATTTTTAAAATCACTTGTTTGGATTAAATGGCCATATACTTCTGGTGGTTGAACCTCTACATAGTCATAGAAGTTAATTATATTAGTTAACTCTTCACCTTCTTTACTACGTGCTAAGATAAATACTTCCGATTCATAACAACCGCTACCAATTAATAAGCCTTCTCTTAATTCATTTAGTTTACTTCTTAATATTCTTGGTGTTTTATATAAGTACGTAGTATTAGCTAGGGATATTATTTTAAATAAGTTTTTTAATCCTGTTTTATTTAGAGCAATAGCATTAAAGTGATAAGTATTACCAAATTTATGGATTTCATCTTTTGGTATTAATCTTTCTAAGTCTTCAACAGTATTATAGTTTTGATCCATTAGTTTTTGAGTCATTTTATAAAAAACATAAGCAGTTCCTTCAGCATCATAGTCTGCTCTATGATGAGCATCTTCATCCCATTCAACATTATATCTTTTTACTAGGGCTGATAAACCATGTCTAGAAAATCCTTGGTCTAAGGCTCTTGATAATTCTAGTGTATCAATAACGGTATTAGTAAATTCTCCTAGATTATATTTTTTCATGGACATTTCAATAAATGAAATATCAAATTTAGCATTATGCGCAACCATTGGTAAATCTCCAGTCCACTCTAAGAATCTTTTGGTAACATTCTCTTCACTATCTTTTCCTTTTAACATTTCATCAGTTATACAAGTTAGCTCAGTTATTTTTTTAGGTAAGGGACGCTGTGGGTCAATTAATTCATCAAAACGGTCAGTTATAACACCATCACATATTTTAACAGCACCTATTTCAATCATTTGGTCACCATTTGCCGCATTAAAGCCGGTTGTTTCGGTATCAAATACAACAAAAGTAGTATGTTCTAGTGGATAATCTTTAGGTCTTACAACAATATTAACTGTATCATCTACTAATGTTAATTCTGTACCATATAGTCCTTTAAATTTTTTACTTTCGTCTTCTACCTTTTTATTATAATCAGTGATAAGGCCATAGGCGATAGGAAAAGCTTGACAACCATTATGATCTGTTATAGCTACACCACGATAACCCATTTTAATCGCATTACTAACTAATTCACAAGTATGTTTACCTAAATCTACTCTAGTTATACCATCCATTTGACTCATCATCGTGTGAGCATGTAGTTCTACTCTTTTTACTTCAGCATTATCTACTACTTCCTCTGTTTTGGGTGAATCTATTTTTTCTATATCTTTATATCTAGTATTAAATACTAATTCATTAGCATATCTATCCATGACTACTTTACCATAAAAGTTATACCAAGAACCTTGTTTTAATAAATCTTGTAATAGTTGATATTCTTTATCGTCTTTAGTAAATGTTTTTACATAAATACTATCCGTATTATCAGTTAATTTTATAGTTATTATTTTATAGCCACTTTTAGCTTCAAAATAGTCAATACCAAATATTTGTCCTGATATATTAATATTATCTACTTCATATAATATATCTTTTAATTTTGTTATTTCACTACTCTTTTTAGGTCGATATGTTGGTTTATCTACTACTTTTTCTTCTTTAGGCGTTTCTTCTTTTTTAGGATAGTCAATATTAATATTACTATTTAATTCATGTTCAATAGTGGCTTTAATATCTTTATCCATAACTAAATTAGTTTCTATATTGGTAATATTAAAGCCATAATTAGATAATGACTCAGCAATATATTTAGAGGAAGATTTAATATCTTCTTTTTCAACAATATTATATATATCTATAACTACAGCATTATCTTTAATATTAATAGTTCTATCTTTAAATACATTATACTTACTATTATTATCTGCTAAAGAGTGAATAATATTTTCAAAATATAGCGATATTTTACTATTATCAATATTAGCAACTTCTATTCTTAGAACAACATCATTTACTTCCGTAAAGTTTTCTTTTAAACACATTAATAATTTATTATAAGTATCTATCGATATTAAATTATCTGAATTAATAATAATTACCCAAGTATTATCTTTTTCTATTTGAATTTTCGATAAAGAACAATTATCTAGTTCATTATTGTCATCATGATAATTAATTGCCTCTAATAATTTTTTTAATTTACTACTCATTATTATCACCACTTTACTATTTATTATATCAAAAATAAAAATTAATTAAAGAAAGTTTACAAAGTTTTTTACATAAATTTTAAATTAGTTCTCATAATAATATTGGGTGATCAAAATGGCTAAGAACAAAAAGTCAAAAAGCTCAAATTCTGCTAATAGAAATAGTATGAATAATACACATGATTGTTCAAATAGTATGAATAATAAGTGTTCTGAAAATAATACTAACTCTAATAGTATGAATAACAAAAACAACCTATTTTAGGGTTGTTTTTCTATTTATTTAAGACTAATTTTTTGTTAGATACATCTATTTCAAAATCACTAATTATTTTAGCATATAAATCTACCAATTCTTCAGATGTGTATTCTTCTTTTATTATTCCATCATAATATAGAATGAATTCTGTTAAAGGCATTGTTTCATATTCAACATTAGTAAATCCTTCAGCACCACTTTGATATATTACGCCATTATTGCTAAAAGCATCATAGTATGTTTCATTTTTTTCTGAGCCTTTTCTTCCTAAATTAATATAATATTTATCATATATTTTAGTTATAATAATATAATAATTTTTTAGATATCTATTCTCAATAGTGTTAGTTGCGGTATATACTCCTTCTTCATCTTTGGTATATATAAATCTTTCGTGTTGTGTACATCCTGTCATACTAGTCATTAAAGTAAAAGCTGTAATACCGGCAACTAGTTTAGAATTAATACTTGTTAATTTTATCTTCATAATCATTTCCCTTTCTTGGGTTAGTATTATAACACTTTTTATTTATTTTGCAAGTTTAATATATAGTACCATTATTATTAGTATATTCTTCAAATATTTTCATACATTCTTCACGATTTATTTGATGCATATCTAATAATTTTAATTCTCTATTATTTAGATATTCATAAATCATATCATCTCTAAAACCAATATTATTAGCATCTACTTTATCACAACCATAATAAACAGTTTTAATATTAGACCAAATAATAGCTCCTAAACACATTGGACATGGTTCACAAGTTGTATACATTATACAGTTTGATAAATCATAAGTATTTAATTTTTGACAAGCATTTCTAATAGCAATAACTTCAGCATGAGCTGTTGGATCATTATTTAGGATAACTTTGTTATTACCGTAAGCAATAATATTACCTTCTTTATCAGTAATGACTGCTCCGAAAGGTCCTCCTTCTTTATTTCTGATACCATTTATAGCACTTTCTATAGCTTTTTTCATTATAATATTCATATTATCTACTCCTTTTTTAGTGTATTTATAGTATAGCATATTTTTATGTTTTTTTATATTCTTTAATTATCCAAGTCATAATAATAGCCACAATATAGTTTATTTCATTAGTAGTTAGACTTCTATTGGGTGAGATATGATGCCATTTATAAAGACAAGTCCGGCAACAACATCCGGTGGCATGCTGAGCAGTAAAAACTGGATGACCATGAAAGGGGGTTTGTTTACCATCATTAGGAATTACTTGAGGTGCTAATCTTTTGTTTATAATATCATAGGTATCTTGACATATCTTTTTTAAACCATGTTTATCTATATATAAAATATCTTTCTTTGTAAGATGAAAACTACTTCTAAACTTTGATAATGATAAAGATATTATTTTTTTACTAATTATATCTTGTTTATTTGACATAAGTATTTGTTATTTTCTTTTTCATAACCTAATGTTGTTGGTTCACCATGTCCGGGATATATAGTAGTATCATCAGGATATTTCTTTATTTTTTCGATAGACAATAACATATCTTTAATATTACCTGTTGGTAAGTCCCATCTACCAATACCTAGTCTAAAGATGAAGTCACCAACAAACATACATTTATTATCTTTAAAATAGATAGTTATAGAATTATTAGTGTGTCCTTTAGTAGATATTACCTCAAATTGAAAAGAACCTAATTGGTTTATACCTTCTGATAAGTTAGTATTATCATATACTGGTGAATGATATTTATTTACGATATCTTTGACAGCACCCGTATGATCACTATGATTATGAGTTAGAATGATTCCTACTACTTTTTTGTTAATAAGATGTTTATCTATTTTAGGGAAATCATCTCCCGGATCAATTACTAGTACTTCATTATTATTTCCTAAGATATAACAGTTTGTTTGTAATATACCTACTACTTCTTTATTTATAGTCATATTTATCACCATACCTTGATAATAAAATACCACCTTTATTAATATTTGTCGATAACTTTTTTGTATAAATATTAAGAATTAATATTAAAATATTTATAGATAATAAGAAAGGATGAAATATGAACTTAATACCTACAGTTATTGAAAAAACTAATAATGGAGAGAGAGCTTATGATATATATTCAAGATTACTTAAAAATAGAATTATTCTTTTATCAGGAGAAATAGATGATAATTTAGCAAATAGTATTGTGGCCCAATTATTATATCTTGATGGAGTTAATCATAGTGATATAAGTATTTATATTAATTCACCAGGTGGTAGTATTACATCAGGAATGGCTATTTATGATACAATGAATTTTATTAAGAGTGATGTTTCCACTATTTGTGTAGGAATGGCTGCATCAATGGCTGCATTTCTTCTAGCATGTGGTACAGAAGGAAAAAGATACTGTCTACCTAATTCTGAAGTTATGATTCATCAACCTTTAGGAGGTGCTCAAGGTCAAGCAACAGAAATTAAAATTGTGGCGGAAAGAATTATTAAACTTAAGAAAAAATTAAACACAATATTATCTAAACAAACAGGAAAAAGTTTAAGAAAAATTGAAAGAGATACCGAAAGAGATCATTATTTAGATAGTAAAGAGGCTTTAAACTATGGTTTAGTGGATAAAATACTATAAGAAAACAGGATACTTCATCCTGTCATTTTTTTAATACTCTCTTTTTTACTTTATCTTTAACTATTGGGTTATATAAATGATAAGTAAATTCATTAGATAAGTCTTTTACTTTATCAATAGTATTAGTACTTTGAGTTGGAGTATAAGAATAGTTTATACTTTTTCCTTCAATATTGTCATTTAAGATATTTTCATACATGATAGCAGTTTTACTTTGTAATACAGTAGTTACTGGTAATAAGGCTCCTAAAAGGAAATATAATTCTGGTTTGATAGTGGCAAGTAAGCCGGTTATTATTGTTGGAAATAACATTACGGTTTTAAACTTTCCTAAGCGAATAGTGGCTGGTTTAAAACCAAGTTTTTCTGATTTATAATTAGTACGAGCTATTTTTATTTCATATAGTAGTGGTATTATCATTAAAATATTGCCACATATAATACTAGGTGCTAGTAGAGATAAGGCAAATAATTTATCAGAAACAGCATCTAGTTTTCTACCAAATTCCGAGTAAGCATTTAGTTTACGAGCGGCTAGGCCATCAAAGAAATCACTAACAGCCCCATAAATATATGTTCCAAATGATAAGTAATAATTACCTAGAATAAATGATATAGCACCTACTATAGATGATATAATTCTAGATGTTGTTATAGCATTTGGTATGTTTTTAATTATTTTATTTTTCATAATTTCCCCCTTAACGATTATAGTATATCATAGTTTATAAATAATAAATATATTCCAAACTATTTTATTTCTTTGGCAACAACTACAAGTACCTTGTTTTGATATTTTCCATATAGAATACATGTTTGTAAGACTAATATATTATCATTTTCTGAAAAAACAATATCTGTTTTGTATAGACTTCTTTGATGCATACGTTCAAAATGCATTAACCAATCTAACTCGTTTTGATAATCAAATTGCATGTGTTCTTCTTTAGATTTTTTATCAGCGGGATATACACTAAATATTTGATATTTACGAACTTCATTATCTATCCTTAATTCAAGATTTGGATTGCTTCTAAAATATTCTTCACTAAATAGATAGTTTTCTAGTATTCTAAGTGGTGGATCATAGTTACCTGAATTGTGACCGTAAATATTGATTTGCCTTGTTGTTGAATCGTGTCTGTAGTCGATGAAGACACTACCAATAATACTATATTCTTTTGTTATAGAATGATTTAAATAATAATTATTATCGTTACCCTTTACTACGGGAATGCTAGTATCTTGGTTGCCGATAGATAATATTCCATATACATCATCATTATTATATTTTATTTTTAGTTCAGCTATTTCATTTTTTATACTTTCATCTTCAATCATATCTTCAGTTGGTATTTTTCTTGGAATAACTGCTTCGATTAATTCTTGTCTTGTCTTTGCCTCTTCTTTCTTTTTAAAATATAGTAAAACAGATAAAACGATAATAGCAATGATAATAATAGTAATTATAATATCAGAGATAATATTTATATTTTTTTTCTTTGGTGTTGATGATGATTTCGTTTTTGATTTTTTTTCTTTGTTATTTAATTCATCTTTCATACTACTTCCCCTCCTCGTTTCAAATTAACTATATTATACACTAATAATTAAAAATTGCTATACCCTTTATATAAAAAAACTATTAACTTCCGCCAATAGTTAATTTGGTTGGTTAGTAGCACTTACTACTAGTTCCATATTAAATGATTCCCCGACTATCTTTTCGTTTAAATTCATGCTCTTATCTAGCCAAACATATAAAGTATATGTTGTTGAGTTAGTACTAAGAGCAATATTAGATTTAATTGCATATGTACCGGCTGATTTTCCCGAAAAAGTACCTTGTGCTAATACAGTACTACCACTTACTAAAGCATATTTAAAGCCAGCTTCTCTACTTAAATTCGTTCCAATACTATTTATTTTTATAGATATAGTTCCATATATAGTACTATTAATATTACAACTATTAGAGCCACTAGCATATCTATAAAAAGTTATTGTTGTAGATGCTCCGCCAGTATAACTAGTACTTGGCATAAAGTTAGCTGAAGTTAGATCTGTTCCTTTAGTGTATCTTACACAATTATTAATATTTCCAAGTGAGGTATTTATATTGACATTATTACTTCTTCCTGTCCAATAAGCATATGTTCCACCTACTGTTAGGAATATTACTGCAACTATTATTAATAAGTAATTAACCGTCTTCATCTCTATCACCTACACTAATAGAATTATATCATAATAAATTAAGTATTGCAATAAGCAATACTTATAGTGGCCATTTATATATAAACATATAAATAGCAAATAATAATACTAATATGGTATATAATACTTTAATTAATAATTCTAGGAACTTTCTTTTCTTAGGACTTTTTACTTTTCTATTTAAATAATTTAATGGTTTTAAATAAAATGTTGTAGCTAAGCCTTCATTATAAAACTGATCAAGATATTCTTTCATCTTAGTTCTCCGTTTTTAAATCATCAATAGTTATTTTACTTTGATGTGGTATTGGTTTCCATTCTACTTTTTTAAATATAGCAATATATGTTGTGTAACGACCTATTATATCAAATATTGGCCATGTTAAACAAAACTCTACTTTCTTCCAAAAACTTATTTTTTTAATTCTAGCATCTTCTACGATAAATAGATATACAGCCATCCATATACTAGTAAAATAACTTCCAATACGATAAAGTAAGCGATACCATATAGTTAATACAAAGCCCATTAATAAAGCATTAATACCTGGTTCAATATTAATTCTTATATCAAATAAATTTCTTAATACTTTAGCTAACCAAACACTACCACTAAATAATGTCATATCACTTATTCCACTACTATATAACGAACATGAATATATTAGTACAGATACTAGTATAAATCTTAATAAGTTAATAAATGATATTGGGGTTAATTGGACTAGGGTATCAAAAGAAGCAAAGCGATGGCGAATAGACTCAATAATACGTTTAGATAATGGTTGTTTTTGTTTTTTACTATTATCTTGCCATTTAGTTTTTAAGTATCTTTTTCCTAAGAATATATTTAGAAATAAGTATGGTCCTGTTTGAGCAAAAGCTTGTAAGTGCCCTTTGGACCATCTTAATCTTTGTCTTAACGCTACTTTTAGGCTTATTGGTTGTTCATCGAAAAACATAGCTTCATCTTGATAAGATATTTCATAACCTTGAGCAACAGCATCAGCAGTTAAGGCTCTATCTTCCGTCAAACTTGTATAGTGCCAACCATCTTTTACTATTTCACTGGCCATTAAAAAGCCAGTACCTTGAATATTAGTAGCTAAGTGTAAAACACTTCTAGCACGGTGATTAGCTCTAATAGATCTTAACCAATGTAAAGCATAAGTAGAGGCAATCCAATTTTCATCAAAGTTTTTGGTATTACGATATGATGTAATAATTTTTAATCCTGAATCAAAGGCATCATTCATTTTAGCTATAAAGTTTTTTTCTAATAGATTATCGGCATCAAATACAAAATAACCTTCAAATGAGGTACGACCATAATCTTTTTCTATTTGATCGAATAAATATTCTAGTGCATACCCTTTAGTTTTTTCTTTATCATTAAATCTTTCATAGCAGATAGCGCCTTTTTCACGTGCTACTTGAGCGGTTTTGTCAGTGCAGTTATCCGCTACTACAAAAGTAGTTATTAGTTCTTTAGGATAGTTTTGTTTTTTTATACTATCTAAGAGATTACCTATTACACTCTCTTCATTTCTTGCAGCAATAACGATAGCATATTTATGTTTCTTTTTAGCGGGTTTAAATTTTCTTGTAAAAAAAATCCCTATAACAAAATAAAATGCTCGATGAATAACTATTATACTTAATATAAGCCCTAATATATTATTTATACTTTTGAATAATTCATAATTACTACCTATTCCTTTAATTATTGTATCCATTACTTCTCAACTTCCTTACTGCTTTTAAATACTATAAATTTACTTAATATATAATTTAAAATAATAATTACTACTTGGGCAATTAATTTAACTATTTTATTATCAAATTTTAATATAGATACAAATATATACATAATAATCATATCAATTAATAGAGTTGATATTCTTGATATGTAAAAGTTTAAGCATTCTTTAATATTACTTTTATTCTTTACTTTAAAGACATATTTTCGATTAGTAAAGTAAGCAAATGTTACTGATGCTAACCAAGAAATAATATTAGCTATTTGTAAATATACTTTATTTTCAGCATCTAATATAGTTAGGGTTAATAAATAATAAGTGGCAAGGCTTACTACGGTAGTAAGAATACCAATTATTAAGTAATTAATTAATTCTTCATACTTTTTATATATCTTTGTCATATACTACATCCATATTACTTTCTTTTACTATATATATTGGTCTATTTTTTATTTCTAGATATGTTTTAGATAGATATTCTCCTATTACTCCAATACATAGTAATTCAATACCATTTGCCATAAATATTATACAAACTAGACTTGGCCAACCACTAGTTGAATCGCCATAGACTAATGTTTTAACAATAATAACGATTATCATAATGAAGGCTACTAGGCAAAATAAGATACCAAATGTTGCAGCCATTGTAAGTGGTGCTGTTGTAAAGGCAACTATTCCTTCAATAGCGTAAAGAAATAATTTCCAAAAACTCCATTTAGTTTCGCCGGCTACTCTTTCAATATTTTCATATTCTAACCATTTTGTTTTAAAGCCAACAAAACTAAATAGACCTTTAGAATAGCGATTATATTCTTTTAGAGTTAATAAATTATTTACTACTTGTCTTGTCATCATACGATAGTCTCTAGCACCATCAACCATTTCTACTTTACTCATTTTGTTTATTATTTTATAAAACATACGGGCAAAGAAACTTCTAATTGGTGGTTCTCCTTTACGAGTTACTCTTCTAGTACCTACTACATCATAGCCTTCTTCTTCAATTAAGCGAAGCATTTCAGGTATTAAAGCTGGTGGATCTTGTAAATCACAGTCCATAACAGTAACATAGTCACCGGTAGAGTGCTTTAATCCTGCCCACATAGCGGCTTCTTTACCAAAGTTTCTAGATAATGATATATAATTTGCTTCTTTATCTTCTTTAGATAATTCTCTAATAAGTTCTAGTGTTTTATCTTTACTACCATCTTCTACAAATATTAATTCTAATTTATAATTTATTTTACTAAATACTTTTTTTATTTCTTTGTAAAATAATGGGATACTTTCTTCTTCGTTATAACATGGAACAATTATGCTTACTTTTTTCATACTACACACCTCTAATTCATAATTTCTTTAAAATAATTATATTTAAGCACTAAATCATTTTTCTTAACATAATATTCTACTAAACTATTTTTTTCTTCTAAAGTTAATTCATCAACAGATTTGTTGTTTTTTACTTGGCCATCAACAACATATATATTACCATCATACCAAGATAAATCACTAAATATAGTTAAAGTATCATTATTACCTAAAGCATCTTTAAATACATACCATTTTTCATTATATTCTACTCCCATTAGGTTTAAGAAAGTTGGTAAAATATTTAATTGGCTAGTTACTTTATTAATATCTACTCTTTTTTGGTTACTGCTCCAGATAAAGAATGGTGTTTTATTAACTAAGTTAGTACTTGTATCTTTATGACTAGATAGTGTTTCATTGGTAGCGGTATATAAATAGTGATCAGTAAAGGCAACAATAATAGTGTTGTCATATAAACCATTATCTTTTAAAGCTTGCATTAATAGTCCTACCATATAGTCTGTTTCTTGAGCTTGTCTTTTAATACAATCTTCTTCAGTTAGATTTAAGTTATTAATAAACTCTTCTCTTTCACTTCTTGATAGAGGCTCTAACTGTTCGGTATAATCAATATTTATTAATTGACGGCATACTCCTTTACTAGTAGTAAATGGTAAGTGATTACTATAAGTTATTATATAGTCAATAAACTTCCCTTCATTTTTAAACATTTCATCATAGAAGGTTTCATTTAGAATTAGTTCTCTATCTAGGTTATAAGAGTTATCAGTATATGTTCCTAAATCTTTTAAGCCAAAATATCTATCAAAACCAAAGTTAGAATAATTAATACCTCTACTATAATATTCACTACTATTCATATGAAAGGCTTTAATTGAATAATCCATTACTTTCATTAAGTTAGCCATAGAGTATGGGAAATCATTTTTATTTAGAGTATAAGCATTAATGGGATAAGTATATGGTGTCATATAACCGGTATTAACTGCAAACTCTGAGTTAAATGTTGAGCCACCACCATTAAAGAATGAGTAATGATTATTAAAGTTTATAGAGTTATTAAGTAAACTATAGGTATTGGGCATAATGTCCTCAGTTAAAAGCCAATTATCAATACCTTCCATTTGCAAGAAAATAACATTCTTATCTTTAAATATTCCAGTATATTTATTATTAGAAAAACTATTATGTTCTTCACTAAAGACGTCTTCTAGGAACTTACTTTCTGTTTCACTTTTCTTTGTTTCTGGCTTGATATAAGTAATATAGAAGTCTCTAACACTATATTCATAGATACCTGCTAGAGCTAAACACTTATTACTATCATTAAAATTATTATAAACATTTCGAGGATTACGCCATGTATCCCAAGTAAGTTCAAAGTTAGCTCTTCCTAAACAGCATTTAGCAAAAATATGTAATACTAAGAATATAAATATTGCCATTACTATTTTTTTATTATTAGTTTTACTATTAGGAAAATGTCTTAAAGAAAGAATAAAGGTTATAAGAATAATAAATGCTACAACATAAACATAAAAATTACATGTTTTTAATACATCATATATATATCCACTACCTTCACTAGCTAATTCCATCATAGAAAAACTAAAGAAATTATTAGTAGCACTATAATATATATTATTTACTAAATATAAAGCAAAGCAAATAAGAAATATTAAACAATATACTATTTTATCTTTTTTCTTACCAATATTTAAGATAATTCCTGCAAATAGAATTATATAAGCTATTGAAAATAGTCTTGGACTAATACTAAATATTGGATAGAACTCTATTTGATGAGCAAATAATCTTGTTGATAAATCAATTATTACAAATGGAAGACATAACAGAATTATCTCTAATACATCTTTTCTCTTTAGAAATTTCCATATTTTAGTTAATAATTTAATTATTTTTTCTTTTTTGCCATCTTCTTTAAAGAATTTTACAATATTGTTTTTTACATTAATTATATTTTTCTTTATTTTTTTTATTTGTTTTTGTGAATTCTTTTTTATTCTTTTTATTTTAGTTTTCATAACTACCACCACACCAATTTAATTATAACATAAATAGTAGTATTGTAAATGTTTTTAATTTTAAAATAGCAAATTAACGGTAATAATGGCGATAATTATGCATGATAAATCTACTAATAATCCAATAAAAAGTGAATGTTTTATTTTAGTTATACCTACTGATGAGAAGTAGAGGCTGATGATATAGATAGTAGTATCAGTGCTTCCTTGAATAACTGAGGCTATTCTTCCTACCATACTATCCGGGGTGTATACTGCTAATATATCGTTTAATATTACTAATGATGAAGATGAAGATATTGGTCTTAATAAACATAAAGGAATCAGACTAGGGTTTAAATTTATTTTACTTAAGATGGGTGCTAAGTGGCTAGTTATATCAGTAATAATATTACTTTTAAGAAGTATATCAACTGCTATCACCATTGCAAAAATTGTTGGGAAAATACCTAAAGTGGTGTTTAGGCCTTCTTTTACTCCTACTAAGAATGAAGAAAATATATCTACTTTTTTATATACAGCATAGATAATTATAATTATTGTTATTAAAGGAATGATTATACTCGAAATATTCATTTACTCCTCCTGAAAAGATATATTATTCTATCAATAATTAAGCCGATAAGACATGAAGAAAATGTTGTGATAATACTAGCTAGGACTATTTCACTTGGGTTAGATGAACCATTTAGGATTCTTAAAGATATGACAGTTGTAGGAATTATAGTAACTGATGAAGTATTTATTATTAAGAATGTTATCATACTTCTTGTGGCAGTATCTTTTGTTTTATTTAACTCTTGCATACTTTTCATGGCTTTCAATCCGAATGGTGTTGCAGCATTACCGAGTCCTAACATATTCATTATAATATTAGAAGCTATATAAGAAAATGATTCATGGTTAGGAGGTATTTCAGGAAATAGTACTTTTAAGATAGGGGTTATTTTTTTTGATAAGATATCTAGTAAACCACTCTCTTTAGCTATATTCATAATTCCTAACCATAGACACATAAGTGGTAAGATATTAAAGATTAATTTTAATGAATTAGTAGATGATGATAGCATAATATCTGTCATATTAATACTAGGGTTAAAGAAACTATATAGTATTCCTATAACAATAAATGATCCCCAAATAATATTTATCATTTAAATATTTTTCTCCATATTTGTTTAAAGAAACTAGGTTTAGTATTTAGTGTTTTTTCTATATAAATATCTTCTTTATATAAAATATCATTATTCATAGATATTTCAATATATCCTACTTTATCTCCACTATTATAACTATTTAATTTTTCTAATTTTATTTTAGATATTAATGCTCCTGTTTCATCTTTTTTTAGTGGTAAATAAACATTATTTTTAATATAGAAATCTCCTATATAGAAGGTATCTCCAACAATATTAAACTTCTTTTTATTTAATACTTTATATGATGAATAATTATTTTTAGCATATTCATATAGGTCCAAGTGAGTATTCCAGTCATCACTATCTTTAATTGTTACTACGATTAGATTCATATCGTCAATAGTAGCAGTACTTACAAGGGTTCTTTTGGCTTTTTCAGTATAACCTGTTTTGCCTCCTGTTATAAAGTTATATTTTAGTAGTTTGTTTTTATTGGTCCATGAATAAGTTTTATAGTTAGTTTTAACGATGTGTTTTTTGGTTCCAACTATTTTTTGATATTCATCATATTGCATAGCATATCTTGTTAATAAAGCCATATCATAGGCCGTTGAATAATTACCGGTAGTATCGTTATCTAGACCACTACTATTAGTAAATATGGTGTTTTTCATACCTATTTCTTTGGCTTTGTTATTCATAAGGACGGCGAAGTCTTCTTCAGTACCTGCTAGATATGAGGCAATCATTACGGCGGCATCATTACCACTTCTAAGCATTAGGCCATATAACATATCTCTTAAGGTCATTTCCTCCCCTACTTCAATATAAATACCTGAGCCATAAGCCTTTTTTATTGATTCATCGACAGTTATAACTTCATCTAGTTTATTTGATTCAATAGCAAGTAAACAAGTCATTATTTTGGTAATGGATGCGATTAGGCGTGGAGAGTTGGCATTTTTGGAGGATAGTACTCGACCGGTTGTTTGGTCCATTAAGACATATTCATAAGCTGAAGAAGTACTTGCATTTACTTTTGATATAAAAGATAGACATATTAATATCGTTAATAATATTTTTTTCAAGTAGTATCACCTACATCAGTATATGAAAAAAAGACTGTAGTTAGTCCTTAATAATGATGTTTTCCATTAAAGTATTAGATATTTGATTAGCATTATCAAATAGGTATCGACATAATTTCGTTCTAAAATAAGCAAATTCTAATAAATCGATTTTGGTATTATCTCGGAGATATTGCTTATATCCATAAGTACTTGTAAGAAGTTGAATTAAGTATAAATATGACATATATTTTAGATCATAATTATTTAATTGAACATAGTTTGCAAAACATTTTACGTATTGGGTTAAATTATTAACCTCTAGTATTCCATCTTTGGCCTTTTCATCTATATAACTATATGATCTTATTACTTCCCATACTATTGACATTTTACAGGCGGATACAAAATCAATAATTGCATTAATTTTATCATTTTTATATATAAATTGTAAGACACTATAGTCACCATGAGTATTCATAATCGTTAATTTATCTGTATTCCTTAAATCAATATTGTCTTTAATGTATTTTAGCATGGAAATTTTGTCTGTTAAATCTTTATATATTTGAGGATAATTATTCTCTGTAATTTTATTTAATAACTCTTGATGATTTGTTATACTTTCATCTAATGTTTTCTTAGTATATGACATGTCACAATATGGTAATGTAATTTTTAATGTATCTAGACTTTTTACTATTTTTCCTAAATATTGAGCAGATTCCATAACTTGTTCTTTAGTGCCAGTGTTAGATTCTATTGGATATCCATCTATATATTTTTGAATTATTATAACTCTATTTTTATATGTATAATTGTATTCTCCAGATTTTGTTTTTAAATATTCAGGTACAGGAATGTTGTCTTTTTTTAAATGATTAATTATAATTACTTCTTTATCTATTTCTTCTTTTGTATATTTAGATTGGAATTCTTTAAGAACATATTGATTATTATTTAGTACATATATATTAGCACTTCCGCGATTTAACTTTTCTATTTTATTGATGTCTATACCATAAATACTTTTTGCAATATCTACTATAATTTCGTTTGTAAGCATGGTTTTCTCTAACATATTTATTTCTCCTTTGCTTATATTATACAC
Organism: uncultured Bacilli bacterium; assembly: GCA_934130545.1. Taxonomy (GTDB): domain Bacteria; phylum Bacillota_I; class Bacilli_A; order RF39; family UBA660; genus UBA6414. The sequence goes on from CAKOYD010000001.1 coordinate 135,293, forward strand.
TAAAAAAGGACTGTGGTTAGTCCTAAATAATAATATAAGTTTTAAAATAAATCTGAATGACTACCTGTAGCTACAAGAATTAAAATTAGTTGATTATTCACATATTGATAGACTAATAGCCAATCCGGTTCAATATGACACTCACGACAATTTTTATAATTCTTACTATCATTCAACATATGGTCTTTATATTTTTCATGTAATTCTAAGCCATTGGCTAATCTATTAACTATATGTTTAAGTTTTTCAGTATCCTTACCTTGCTTTTTTATCTTCTTATAATTTCTTTTAAATTCATTAGTATATTTAATTTGATACTTAACTTTTGTCAATAAATTAATCGCCATTATCTAGTTCCTCAAATAATTCTTCAACTGAATTATATGATTTATATTTGTCAGGATGTTGCATCATATAGTCAACTTCTTTTAAGGCTCTTTGTAATTCTTTACTTTGTTTAGATTCTTCAATTTTAAATGGAATACTAGAGGTTTTAACACATTTAGTCAAAAACATATTTATAGCAGTACTCATATTTAATCCTAAACTTTTAAATAATAAATCACTTTCTTGCTTAAGAGTAGAATCTACTCTTATGTTTAAGTTTGTTGTATTAGGAATACTATTCATGCTATCCCTCCTCATAATATAATTTTATTCTATTTTTTAATATTTGTCAACACATTTTCATTACGTTGTCATTATTTTTAAATATATAAAAAGGACTGTAGTTAGCCCTAAATAATATTTATATATATTTTTCAATAACTCATATATTAATCTATAGTTCAGAATTTTTATTTATATCTTTTAGTGTTTTCTTAATATATTTTATGATATTTTCTTTAGTTATACCGTACTTTTCTCGTAATTCTTGAACGCTTCCATGTTCAATAAAGTTGTCCGGGAATGCATAAGATTTTATTTTAGTATTAATACTACTATCCACTAATAATTCTTTAATGCTAGATGAAAGTCCTCCAATTATGGTGTTATCTTCAATAGTAATAACTAGTTTTGTTTTGATAATTGATTTTTTAATAGCACTTGTATCTAGTGGTTTTATAAATCTAGTGTTTATTAGATCACAGCTTATATTATATTTTTTTAGTTCGTTTACTATTTCCATACCTAGTGATGTCATATTACCTATAGTAATTATGCTTACTTCAGTACCGGTATTTAATATTTCTGATTTACCTAGAGTTATTTTTTGATGTTTTGTAAACTTGATTTTAGATTCACTACCTCGTGGATACCTGATTACTACTGGTTTATTAAGTGTTATGGCATAGTCCATCATTTGTTCTAGTTCAATAAAATCTTTAGGAGCCATAATAGTAAGATTAGGGATTAATTTGAAGAATGATAAATCGTACAAGCCTTGATGAGTTTCACCATCATTACCAACTAAACCCGCTCGATCAACGCACATAATTACCGGGAGATTCTGCATACAAATATCATGAATTACTTGGTCATACCCTCTTTGATAAAATGATGAATAAATACTTACAAAGGGAATCATACCTTCTTTAGCAAGACCGGATGCAAATGTTAGGGCATGTTGTTCCGCTATACCGACATCAAAAAATCTATTAGGATAATTGTTAGCAAAATCTTTTAGACCAGTGCCATCTTTCATAGCAGCAGTAATTGCTACTATTTTATCGTTATCTTTAGCCATACTAACTAACTTATCGCCAAATACTTTAGAGTAATCTTTTTGCTTTTCTTTTATAGGTAAGCCAGTTTTTAAATCAAAACTACTTGTACTATGAAATTTATCGGGATTTTGTTCAGCATTTTCATAACCTTTGCCTTTTTTAGTTATAATATGAATTAGTATTGGTTCTTCTAGTTCTTTGGCTTCACTTAATATTTCTTCTATTTCTTCAATATTATGGCCATCTATTGGGCCTAGATATTTAAAACCTATTTCTTCAAAATACATACCTGGTATTATTAACTGTTTAATAGCATCTTTAAACTTACTAACAATAGTAGCTGTTTTATTACCTATTATGGGAATACTTTTAATTCTTTTCTTCCACTTATCATTAGATTTATTATATTTCTTTTTACTTCTTAATTTGGTTAATATTTCATTTATACCACCTATATTTTTAGAAATACTCATTTCATTATCATTTAAGATAACTATTAGGTTTGTTTTTGATGACCCGGCATGATTTAAGGCTTCTAGGGCCATTCCTCCAGTTAGAGCACCATCACCAATAACGGCGACAACTGAATACTTTTCTTTTTTTAAGTCTCGTGCTTTGGCTATTCCTAAGGCTGCTGATATCGATGTGCTACTATGTCCGGTATTAAAACAATCAGTTGGTGATTCACTAGTTTTGGGAAATCCGGCAATGCCATTCATTTTTCTTAAAGTTTTTATACTATCTTTTCTTCCATTAATTATTTTATGAACATATGATTGATGACCAACATCCCATATAATTTTATCTTTATTAGGATCAAAGACACTTTCTAGAGCAATAGTTAGTTCTACTACACCTAAGTTGGATGCTAAGTGTCCACCATTTTTTGAGACAATATCTAATATATATTTTCTTATATCATCAGCTAAGAGATATTTTTCTTCGATATTTAATTTTTTCAAATCATCGGCGTTATTAATTTTATCTAACATAATTACTTCCTTCTTTAGATATCTATTATAACATGCATAAAGAGTAATTAGCAAAGAAATTAAATATTTACTACTTTATTAGAGGTAATAGTAATACTATCCTTTTCATTAATAATAGCATCAACTACTTTATTTTCAACAATATTACTTAGTACTTTATTTACTTTTCTAGCACCAAACTCATGATAATTACATTTATTTATTACTTCTTCTAAGACACTATTATCAATATTTATAGTAATATTATTATATTTATTTTTTATATAGTCTATTCTATTATTAATTATGTCTATTAAGTTATCTTTATTTAAGTTATTGAAGGTTATAATATTATCAATTCGGTTAATAAATGATGGTGGAAAAACAGTTTTTAGAGAGGAGATGACTTCATCTTCTTTATTCTGATTAAATCCTACTTTAATTTCTTCAAATCCGACATTTGAGGTCATGACAATTGTTATGTGGTCAAATCTTATGACATTACCTTGATTATCTTTTATTTTACCTTCGTCTAATATTTGATAGAACAAGTTAATTACACTTGGGTGAGCTTTATCTATTTCATCTAGTAATAATATGGAGTTAGGTTTTTCTTTAATGAGACCAAGAATGTTTTTGTCATCATATCCAACATAGCCAGGGTTAGAACCTATTATTTTATTTATAGAGGTAGCATCAGAATATTCAGACATATCTAGACGAATAAAATTAGATTCTCCTAAAAAACTTTTAGCATAATTTTTAGCCATTAAGGTTTTACCGACACCAGTTGGTCCAATAAATAGTAGTGAATAACATTTGTTATCCTTATAGCCTAGTTTTATTCTTTTAGTAATACTTATTAGTTCTTTAATAGCATTATCTTGGCCAATAATTGTTTTACTTAGACTGTCTTCAATAGTTTTTATACTTTTTACTGAGTCAGATAATACTTCATACATAGGGATAGAACAACGGTTATTAATAACACTAGCTATATCATTTATTGATACTTCTTTACTGTTGGTAGTAGTTAGTTCTAAACTATTTAATTTATTTAATACTTCATTTTCTTTTTGACGATAGTAATAAGCCTTTTTAATATCATTATCTAGTATATATGTTTTTTTCTTATCTCTTATATCATTTAATTCTTTTTGTAATTTGCTTGCTTCTTCGTTAGTATTATTTTGTAGACTTACTTTCGAGCAGACTTCATCCATAATATCTAGTTCTTTGTCAGGACGATTGCGGTCATAGATATATTTTTCTGATAAAGCAATAATTGAATCTATTACACTATCATTCATACTTACTTTATGATATTTTTCATAGAGAGGTTTTAGTTTTAATAAGATATTTTTAGTGTCAGAAATTGATGGTTCTTCCACAAAGATTTTTTGAAATCTTCTTTCTAAAGCACCGTCTTTTTCGATATATTTATGATATTCGGCAGTGGTAGTAGCCCCTATTATTCTTATTTTACCACGAGCAAGGGCCGGTTTTAAAATATTTGATGCATCGATAGCGCCTTCCGCTCCACCAGCTCCTATAAGAGTGTGTATTTCATCAATAAATAGAATTATATCATTATCATTTTCAACTTCTTTAATGAGTTTTTTCATGCGGTCTTCAAACTCACCACGATATTTAGTGCCGGCAACTAGAGAGGCCATGTCGATAGAAATTATTTTTTTACCATTTAATATTCCGGCTTCATTACGAGCAATTAATCTGGATAATTCTTCAACAATAGCAGTCTTACCAACACCAGGCAAGCCTATTAATAATGGGTTGTTTTTACATCTTCGGCATAATATTTCTAAAACTCTTTGGACTTCTTTTTCTCTACCAATAACGGGGTCCAATAAATTGTTTTTAGCTTTCTCAGTTAAATCTATTCCTAAATCTTCGGCTAATATTTTTTTCTTCTTCTTTCTTTTTTTGATTAATTTACTAGCAAATTCTTCATACATAGATTCAACATCTAGATCCATCGAGATAAATATTCTGATGGCTATCCCTTCTCCTTCTTCCAAAAGAGAAGAAAATAAGTGATATGGTGTTACCTCCCCATTATTGTTATCTTTGCTATCTAAGATAGCATTTTCTATTACTTTTCTTAGTAATGGGGTATATAAGAATATTTCACTTTTCTTACTACCCATTCCTATTATATTTATTATTTGTTCTTTAAATTTATCATAGGTTAATCCGTATTCTTTTAATCTTGTTGATAATTCACTATTAGTGTGTAATGTGGCTAATACTAAGTGTTCTGTTCCAATATATGGATGATTTAAATCTAACATTTCTAATTTGGCTTTTACTAAAATATTTTGAGCTTCTTCATTAAAATTACCTATCATATACTACTCCTTTCATATTATATTCTATGTATATAATGGGTAATTTTATTTATTTTTAAACTTCTAAATATCTACATTTTATATAAATTAAAAAAATATCAGCATTATACTGATATTAAATTATTTATTCTATTAAGATAGTCATCACTTTTAGTAATATAAGATCCAACGACAATTGTATCTATTCCACTATCTTTTATTAAATCAACATTAGTGTTATTAACACCGCCATCAATTTCTAGAGATAAATTATTATTTATTTTTTTGATATATTCTGCTCTACTTAGGGTGTTCGGCATAAATTCTTGGCCACCTTTGCCTGGGTTAACACTCATTATTAGGATACCTTCAACTTTATTTAGATACGGGTATAATAATTCAACGTTAGTGTTTGGGCTGATAGCAAGTCTTGCTTGATAACCTAGAGAGTGAATTTTATCTATTAGATTATCGATATCTTTATTTATTTCAATATGAATAGTTATATTATTAATATTCATATTATGTAGTTTTTCTATATAAATAATAGGGTCTTCTACCATTAGGTGAATATCTAGTTTTTTGTTGGATACGTTATTTATTTCTTTTATTTCTTCAATAGAAAATTTAGTATCAGGAACAAATAATCCGTCCATAACATCTATATGAATATAGTTAGTTTTTGTATTATTTAGCTTTTTTATATAATCTATTTTATTATCTGTTGATAAGATAGATACTGATAGTTTCATTAAATCACCTACTTATTATTAATAAATTTTTGATAATTTTTATAACGAGATGGTAATATTTCGTTTTTATTTAATAATTCAATAACATGACAGCCTTCTTCTTTAGTATGAAGGCAATCACTATATTTACATAAATGAAGATTATTAAACATTTCAGGCATATTATCTCTTATATCTAGTTTAGTCATATTAGTAAAATCTATTTGAGAAAATCCTGGGGTATCAACAATTAATGATGTACCTACTTGATATAATTCAGTATGTCTTGTGGTGTGTTTACCTCTATTTAGGGCATATGATATATCATTAGTTTGTAGATTTAGACTGCTATCCAATTTATTTAGTAAACTAGATTTTCCCGCTCCACTTTGACCAGCAAAGGCTACTATTTTATTTTGCATTAATTCTTTTAATTTATCTAGTTCTGTATTAGTTATAACTGTATAGCCAATACTTTGATAATAACTAGTATATTTATCTATTTCTTGTAATTCAACGGGTGTTAATAGGTCTAGTTTAGTTAAACATATTATTGGTGTAATATTGTTATAAGATATAATTGTTAGTAATTTATCTAATAGATAAGTGTCAAAGTTAGGATTTTTAACACTAGTAACTACTAAGACAATATCAATATTAGCTACTTTAGGTCTTATTAATTCATTTTGACGTGGTAATATTTTTTCAATATAATTGTCTTTTTCATTAAAGAGTACTTTATCTCCTACTAAGGGAGTCATTTTTGAATATTTTATTTTACCACTACATTTACAGATATAATCTTGATTATTGGTTCTTACTGTATAGTCGTTACTGATATTTTTAACAATTATACCTTGCATATTACACTCCTATTCTGTACCGCTTCCACTACTGCTACTACTACTGCTAGCAGGTTTTTCTTCTGGTAAGGCATCAGCAATTTTTACTTTAATACTTATTCCACTAATAATAGGATCACCTATTCTTGATTGATAAGTTATTTTACTATTTTTTAATTCTTCGTACTTGTCTTGTGGTACTGCTTTATTGTTTTTATCTAAGACTGTTATTGAAACGTTATACTCATTAACAAAGGCTATTACTTCTGATAGAGTCCATCCTTCTTCGACCATGTTAGGATATTCTTCAACGATGTTAGGAATATATAAAGTAATAGTATCGCCTTTTTCTAATAGTTTCTTTTCTTCACTATTATACTTAGGGTTTTGTTCTAAGATATGGTCTGTCTTATCTTTATAGTCATCTTTGTTTTCAACGTCTTTTCTTTCTATTAGAACGTTAATTCCTAATAATTCTAATTTGGCTTTTACTTCTTTATAATCTAGGCCGGTATAGTCTTCTAAGTAATGGAAGTCGCCACCACTTGATTTAACAACAGTTATAATTGTACCTTTTTTTCTTACTGTGCCAGCTTTAGGTAAGGTATTGATGACATGACCTTCTTCAACTTTATCACTTGATTCTGTTTCTATGACATAGTCAAATCCTAGTTTAGTTAATTCATCTAGTGCTTCATTTATTTCTTTATTAGTTAAGTTGGGAACACTTATTTCTTTTACGTCACCAGTCATTAAAATAGTAAATACTATTACGCCAATAATGATTAAACTTAAGAAGACACATGATAAGATTATTACTACTTTATTTTTCTTCTTTTCTGTTGGAGGTATAGTATCTTCATCTAGAAAATCAGATTTTATTTCAGTAGATATTTCTTCACTTGGTATTTCTTCTTTATTTACTATTGGTTTTTTTATTTTCTTGATGGGATTTAGTTTCTTAGCTTCGTCATTATTTTCTATTTCAGGATATTCAAAAGAATATTTTTCAACATCAGGATTATCTAAACATTTTACTAAGTCTTCATGCATTTCCATGACAGAATCATATCTATTTCTTGGATTTTTAGCTGCTGCTTTCATAACAATATTCTCAACACTTTGCGGAATTGTTGGGTTCTGTTTTCTTAGACTTGGCATTGGTTCTTTTAAATGCTTTAGGGCTATTTCAACAGCGTTATCACCTTTAAATGGAATAGTGCCAGTTAATAATTCATACATTAGTATTCCTAATGAATAGATATCACTTTTTATAGTAGCTCCTTTACCACTAGCTTGTTCTGGTGGTAAATAATGCACTGAACCCATAACTGAGTTAGTTTGTGTTAATTGGGTAGCGTTTAGAGCCATGGCAATACCAAAGTCAGTTATTTTTATTAAGCCATTATCCATAATCATTATGTTTTGTGGTTTAATATCTCGGTGAATTATATAAGCCGCATGAGCATGAGCAAGTCCATCAGTTAATTGGGTCATAATGTCTACTACTTCTGGGACGGTTAGACTACCTCTTTTCTTTAGTAATTGTTTTAAAGTCATACCATCAATATATTCCATTACTATATAATGTTGACCATCTTCTTCTCCAACATCGTATACTTCAACAATATTGGGGTGTGATAAATTGGATACAGATAAGGCTTCTCTTTGAAATCTTCTGATAAATTTATCATCGTTTGATAAGTCTCCTCTTAATACTTTGATGGCAACTTTACGATCTAATATTAAGTCATTAGCTAAATATACATTGGCCATACCACCTTCACCAATTGATTTAACAATCTCATAACGATCGTTAATTCTTTGCCCCTTTGATAACATTATAAATCACCGCTTTCCTTCTTTAAATAAGCTATTGAAATGTTGTCAGTTCCTCCACGACTATTACTCTTTTTGATTAATTTTAATACAGTATCTTCGATTGATTGGTCTTCATCATTTAAGGCTTTTTCTATTTGTTCAGCTGTTAACATATTAGTTAGACCATCACTACATAAGAATATTCCTTTTACTGATGTATCAACATCGAAGATATCTACTTCAATTGGGTTGTTAGCACCTAGTGCTCGCATTAAGACATTTTTACGAGGATGATATTTAGCTTCTTCCTCTGTTAATTCACCAGTAGATACTAATAGATTTACTAGGGTATGGTCTTTAGTTACTTTATGAAGAGTGCTATTTTTAATAACAAATCCTGAACTATCGCCAATATTACCAAATAAGATATAATCATCAGTTTTAATAGCCATAACTAAAGTTGTACCCATACCTTTACTATCGGGATTAGTATCAGTATATTCAAATATTTTATTATTTATTTCTTGAACTACTGTTCTCATCCATTCAATGGCACTATCTTTATCTTTTAGAGATGACATTTTATAGAATGATTCTGTTAAGTGATTAATAGCAATTGATGAAGCTATCTCACCAGCTTTATGTCCTCCCATACCATCAGCGACCGCTAATAGATATTCTTTATTCTCATTATTAATTATTGTTACACTATCTTCGTTATGTGAACGAACTTTTCCTGGATCTGTATAATAAAATGTTTGCATATTTAACCTCCTATTTTATTTTGGTTAGCGCGTAGTTGGCCACAGGCGGCATCTACTTTACCACCAAATTCACGTCTTATTGTTACGTTTATTCCACTTTTCTTAAGTATATCATAAAACTTCAATATTTGCACTTGTTTTGTACGTTTGAAATCAATATTTTCGGTTTCATTATATGGAATTAAATTAACATAACAGTTTATTCCTTTAATTAAGTTAGCTAATTCTTTGGCATTTTCAGCACTATCGTTTACTTTATCTAACATTATATATTCAAAAGTTATTCTTCTATTAGTATTTTTCTCATATTCTTTAAGGGTTTCCATTAGTTCTTCTAGTTTATAGGCTTTACTAATTGGCATAATCTTATTTCTAATTTCATCATTGGGAGCGTGTAAACTAATGGCTAAGTTTACTTGCCCTTGTTCGTTCATGAATTTCTTGATGCCGGGAATGACACCACAGGTTGACACTGTTATGTGTCTAGTACCGATGGCAATTCCTTTAGGATGAGTTATTATTTTTATGAAATTCATGACATTATCGTAGTTGTCAAATGGTTCGCCGATTCCCATTACTACAACATGAGATATTCTTTGTTTAATGTCTTCTTCAATTAACAATATTTGTTCAACCATTTCATATGCTTCTAGATTTCTTACTTTTTTTAGTCGGCCACTTTCACAAAATTTACAGCCCATATTACATCCAACTTGTGATGAGACACATATACTAATACCATAATCGTGATACATTAAGACAGATTCTATGGTTTGACCATCTTGTAATTGGAATAGATATTTCTTTACTAAGTCATCTTCTTGTTTGTAAACTATTTTAATCATATCAAAGTTAAAGTCTTGTTTTAAATGTTCTTTAATGTTTTTACCAATATTATTCATTTCATCAAAACTTTTTACTCTTTTTTGATATAGAAATTCATATATTTGGGTTGCTCTAAATTTTTTATCGTTAATAGATAGAAAATATGATTCTAAATCATTAAAGTTTATGCCATATATATTCATAAGTTTCACTTCCTAGTTATATATAGTATACCATTTATTATATAGAAAATAAATATTTTACGTTAAAAAAGAATAGGCTTTTGGCCTATTTATGTGTTTCTAGATATTCTTCTAGGGTTTTACCGCTATTATATATGTCAATAGCTTGTGGTCCAATATATCTTAGATGCCATGGTTCATAGTTATATCCGGTAATATCTTCTTTATTTTTAGGATATCTTAATATAAACCCGTATAATGGACATTTTTGATGAATAATTTGTAGTTCTTCTAAGTCTTCTAATTCATATTCGATATAGCATTTATCATCTTTATAAAGACAAAAGTCAATGGCTAGGCCTGTTTGATGCTCTGAACTTCCTGGTTTGGCAATACTTTTAAAGGCATAGTTATATCCTTTCTCTAAAACTAATTTATTATATATCTTTTCTTGATAGTTATAATCACGATACCCACTTTCTATATCAATACTAATGCCTTTACTTTGTAGATATTCTTGAAATTTAAGAAAATTATCATAAGCTACTTTAGATAACATAACATTATCTTTATATTTACTATTTGTTTTAACTAGATCGTAGGGAACATAGTTCTTATCTAGTTTTTTATTTTTGTTTACTAATAATATATTATTCATACTATATTATATGCTTATTATACTTTAGAGATACTTTTATGATTTTTCATTAATTTCTTAATACCATATGGATGTGGAAAAGCAACGGTAATAATTGATTTATCAACAGAGATAACTACTCCTTCGCCATATTCAGTATGCTTTATTATTTCTCCTTCAGTAAAATCAGTATTAGTATTAGTATACATTTTTTCTTTAATTATTTTAGAGACTACTTTTATTGGTGGTGTTGTTTTATTTTCTTTTTCTAGATAGTTATCATCTATTTCTTCAATAAATCTACTTACGGGGTTAATTTGGGTATTACCAAATAGGGTTCTTTTTTTAGCATTTAGTAAATATAGATTCTTTTTAGCACGGGTAATAGCTACATAACAAAGACGTCTTTCTTCTTCAATAGCAGCCATACCTCCTTCGTTGATTGCATTATAGTGAGGGAATATTCCTTCTTCCATACCAATAACAAAGACATTATCAAACTCTAGTCCTTTAACAGCATGCATAGTCATTAGGTTAACTTTATTAGTGCCATCTTGGTGCTCGGACATATCACTTACTAAAGATATTTCATTTAAGAAATCATCTAGAGATATAACACCATTTTCTTCTTCATAACTCTTAGTTATTGATTTAAACTCCTCTAAGTTTTCTAATCTTATTTCGCTTTCAAGGGTATGCTCCATTTTTAGTTCTTCACGCATACCGGTTTTATCTAATACTAAGTCAACTAATTCAGTTAGGGATAAACTAGCACTTTCTTTAATTAAGTCTTCAATTAACTCTTTAAACTTTAGTTCTTTACCAGTACTGATAGCATCAAATAGTGGGATATTTCTTTCGGTTGCAATATCGTTAATACTTTCAATTGTTTTATCACCAATGCCTCTTTTAGGAACATTTATTACTCTAGTTAAACTAACATCATCTTTAGTATTATTAATAAGTCTTAAATAACATATTAAATCTTTTATTTCTTTACGATTATAGAAATAGAAACTACCAACTATTTTATAGGGAATATTATTCTTTAACATTTCTTCTTCGATTAAACGAGATTGAGCATTAGTACGATAGATAATAGCAATATCTTCATAGTTAACGCCTTCTTTTTTCATCTTTAATATTTCACTAGATACATAGGCGCATTCATCTTTATCAGTATCACTTCTTATATATTTAATCTTACTGCCTTCTTCGTTATTACTCCATAAGTTTTTATCTTTACGCATTTTATTATGTTTAATAACACTGTTAGCAGCATTTAGAATAGTTTTTGTTGAACGATAATTTTCCTCTAGCATAATAGTAATGGCATCAGGATAATCTTTTTCAAAGTTTAAGATGTTTTTGTAGTTAGCACCTCGAAAGGCATATATGGCTTGGTCATTATCCCCTACCACAAAGATGTTTTTATATTTAGCACATAGCATTTTACTAAAGACATATTGGGCTTCGTTAGTATCTTGATATTCATCAATTAGAACATATTGATATTTATCTTGATAGTATTCTAAGACATGAGGATTTTCGTTAAATAATTTAATTGGTAGGATTAATAAATCATCAAAGTCAACAGAATTATTTAATTTTAGTTTATCTTCATATTTCTTATATAATTCAACTATTTTAGAATCATATTCCATTTTACTAAAATTACTTGGGGTAATCATTTCATTTTTAGCACTACTTATTTTATTTCTAATATCTTTAGCATTATAATACTTAGGATTTAAGTTCATATCTTTCATTAGTTTTTTTACTACTGTTAGGGTATCATCGCTATCTAAGATAACAAAGTTGCGGTCATAACCTAGATATTTATAATTTTCTTTTAATAACTTAAGTCCTAAAGAGTGAAATGTTGATATTTGAATTAAGTAAGCATCAGTACCTATTATCTTCTTTACTCTTTCTTGCATTTCTTTAGCGGCTTTGTTAGTAAATGTGATAGCTAAAATATTATCAGGAGATACTCCGTTTTCTATTAAGTAAGCTATTCTACTAGTTAATACTTTAGTCTTTCCTGAGCCTGCTCCGGCTAGAACTAGCATAGGGCCATTTATATGCTCAACAGCCTTTTTTTGATTTATATTTAGATTATTTATATTCATCTATACCACTCTCCTAACTAATTGTATCATATAAATATCAATAATGGTTAATAATTAATGTTTAGTTAACAAAAATATTTTAATAGAATACACTATAAATGATAAGGAGGAAGTGATGAAAAAAATAGTTATAAGTTTACTTATTATTTTAATTATTGGTGTTTCTTTAATATTTACAGCATTTAATAAGAAGAACGAATCTAGTTCGTTCAAGAAAATTACGGTAGCAGAAGTTGCACATAGTGTCTTTTATGCTCCCCAATATTTAGCTTTATCTTTAGGATATTTTGAAGATGAAGGATTAGATATTGATTTAGTACTTGCTAGTGGTGCTGATGCGGTTATGGCAGCAGTGCTATCAGGAGATGCAGAGATAGGATTTTCTGGTACAGAAGCAACTATTTATGTATATAATGGTGGTGAGAAAGATTATGTAATGACTTTTGCCGGTCTTACTCAGAAAGATGGTAGTTTCTTAGTATCTAGAGAAAAGATTGATAATTTTACTATTGATATGTTAAAAGATAAGTATATTATCGGTGGACGTAAGGGGTTTCTTGTTAAATGTGATAGTATATAGTTATGTTTTTGTCTTTATCAATTGTTAGATAATTAATAATACTACTTAACATATTTTTATTTATATCTTTTAAGTTAATAAAATTATCGATAATAGTGTCATAGTCGTACTTTTGCTTGTTAATAATATTCATTTTCTTTAATAATTTATTTTCTTTATCCACAAGTGTGTTGATATTATTAGTTATTTCTTTAGTGTATTCTATATATTCTTGAGTGGTTATTATATTATCTAGTTTATCATAATAGAGTTGTTTCTTTTTTGATAGTAAGTTGTTTTTATCTAGTTTTATAGAATTTAGACTAGTGGTTAGTGAAGTTTTTATTTTTTTGTTAGTGCTAGTTTGTAAGATTTCTTTTAAGTAGACTTTATTTATGTTAGATTTTAAATATTTGCTTATTTCTTTTAGGATGACTTGTTCTAATAAATTATAATTAATAGTATGAGGAGTGCATAGTTTGTACTTACTGTATTTTCGGTAGTATGCGCAACTTGTATAACTATTATTACCTATTTTAGATATTGTTATTTGGTGCTGACATTCATAGCACTTGATAAAACCTTTGAGTAAATAGTTAGATGATTTAGATTGGAGATTTTTATTTTTAGATAAGTTATTATTTACAATATTAAATATTTGCTTGTCAATGATTGGTAAATGAGAGTTTTGGGTAATAATCCAATTTTCTTTGGGAGTTTTTATTTCTTTTTTTATTTTATAATTTATTTTCTTTCTTATTCCTTGATATAATGATCCTGTATATGTGGGGTTAGTTAAAATATCTTTAATGGTCTTGCTACTCCATATGCCGGTAGAGTGTCTATGTAAATTAGCATATACACTAGGAGTTGGAATGTTTTTAGAGGTTAATATATTGGCAATTTGACTCAGACCATAACCAAGATAAGCTAAATTAAATATTTGTTTTACTATTTGTGATGAATTATCATCAATTACTAGTTTATAACGATTATTAGGATCTAGTTTATAGCCGTATACGGCTTTCCAACCTAAAAATAAGCCTTGCTCTTTTTTTGCCCGAAGACTTCTTCTTACTTTTTTGGAAGTATCTTTAGCATATTGATCATTAAAAACGGCTTTAAATGGTGCAATGTCATTACTAGTGCTGTCATAGTAGGTGTCAATATCATCTAATATAGCGATATATCTTATATTATGCATGGGAAAATATTTTTCAAGATACTCCCCTGTTTTAATATAGTCTCTTCCTAATCTAGAATAGTCTTTTGTTATAACACAGTTAACCTTGTTTTCTTCAATATCGTTAATTAATTTTTTAAAAGATGGTCTATCAAAGTTTGTACCAGAATAACCGTCATCAATATATTCTTGATATATTTGGTAATTGATATCTAACTTTTCAAGATAATTTAGAATAATACTTCTTTGGTTAGAGATGCTTTCACTTTCTTCTTTATCTTTATTATCGCTATGAGATAGTCTGATATAGATACCTATTTTATATATCATTATCTAGTCCATAATATTTATTAAAGTATTCTACTAAGTAATAAGATAATAGTTTGTTAATGTCAAAATTTATTTCAGGATGGATATTTATAATATTCATAGTATCACCTAGTTTAATATATGAGTAAAAAAATAGATTATCACGAGTGATAACCTATTTATCTAAATCATTAAATAATTCTTTTATATCAATATCTAGAACTTCAGCAAACTTCCATACTGTCCCTAAACTAAATGTTTGATGATAATTGGGACTTTCAATATTCATAATAAATCCATCACTATATGAACACTTCTCAGCAAATTCTGATTGTGTTAACTTTTTAAGTTTTCTTTGTTTCTTTAAATTTTGTGATACTAAATAGTATACATAGTTTTCATCTTTCTTATCCATATATTAGTACACTTCCCTCTACTAATATTTTCTCACTAAAGTTGATTTTTATTCTTCACTTGTTCGTTGAGATTTGGTATAATATAGTTATAATTCTTAAATTGATTAGTGGTGAAAAGGCATGATTAAAGAAAATAAAGTTAATGAAGGTGAATTGGTACTATATAGTACAGTATTAAGTATTTATAACTATTATAATAAAAGTTTTACTAAAGAAATTAATGATAATATTCTTTTACTTTTAGATAGCTTAGAGAAAAATAGATGGGATAATAGTGAAGCTGATATTGATAAAATAGAATTAATTGAAAAAATTACTTATCAAGATTAATTATTTTTTTATATAATTCTATTTCTTTTTGGTTGTTATCTTTAAATAGTTTAATAAATTTAGTTTTTAGGGCTTGATAGTATTCGGTTAATAATAGTAAGTCTTTTTTATTTAATTGGTTTTCTTTGAGCATTTGTCTTATTACTAGGAGTTCTAATAAAGTGTTAGATAATTCTTCATTAATATTAAATCTTATGTCTTCTATTTTCATTATTTCCTTTCCTATATATTATCACTTTATACTAGAAGGGGTGGTATGCCCGAGATGACATTAGAATGGGGTATTAAGCAAGCCGGGTTAGATCCTAAGACGGATATGACAGTTGATACTTCTATTGCTTTTGCTGCTATGCAGGGAGCTTTTGTTGGAGGAACAGGTGATTTTGTAACACTATTTGATGATAGTGATATAGTATGAAAGTGCAATATATATAATTCTATCTTCTTATCTATTTAATTATATAATTAATGATTTCTAATAGTCAACATAATTAATCTATAGATAACTAGTATAGTTTACTTGGTAAGTTATGCTATATCTTTTAGTGGATTTACTATCGTAGCCTCTTTTAAATATAAACTCTTTTTGATATGGTTTTGGTAAATTATTTATTTTAATATCTAAGATTATTTGGTTATTGTTAGAAGATACATTAATACTATCTATTACTTTTATTAGAGTGTTTATAATAGTGCTTTCTAAAACATCATTAATATTATTAGTTATTTTGATAGTATCTATTTCTTCGTTAGTAGACTTATAGATAGTTAGTAATTCTTTAGTTATATCTTGAGTGTTAATATTTAAGATTTTAGTAATATAACTTATGATGGTATTTAATTCATTTTCTCTAATGTTTGGATTATTACATTTATTATGAATATGACTAGAACAAACCCACGATACTGTTTTATTTTTTAGATAGATTCGACGATAGTACGTTTTGTGGCAAGAAGAACAATATATTTTTTGACTATAGGTATATTTTTGAGGAGTATTACTACTCTTTTTTCGTAATTTGAGACGTTT
Organism: uncultured Bacilli bacterium; assembly: GCA_934130545.1. Classification (GTDB taxonomy): domain Bacteria; phylum Bacillota_I; class Bacilli_A; order RF39; family UBA660; genus UBA6414. The sequence continues at coordinate 152,040 of CAKOYD010000001.1, forward strand.
ATTGGCTAGATTCCATGTTTCTTCACTTACTATGGGAGGAATTTTAGTATTATCTTTATATATGTACCAAGATGATGGATCAAGATATTTTATTTTTTTAGTCATATAGTCTGCTACTTCTTTTTTATGACCACAGTAATAACCTTTATATTTTGGATTAGTAATAATTCTTGAGATTGTAGTGGTAGTCCACTTTTTGGGGGTATTATAATCATTATTTAATATTTGGCTTATTTTTGTTAGAGATAATTTATTTTTGGTATACATTTTGAAGATATTTTGAATAACTGCAGCTTCTTCAGAAATAATTTCTAAATTCTTAGTAGTCATATTTTTCTTATAGCCATATAAGTTGTTGGCTCCTAGAACCTCTCCCCTTTTTATGGCTCTACTCATACCAAATTTTATTCTTTCGGATAATCTTCTTACTTCATCTTGGGCAAGACTAGCCATTATTGTTAGGCGTAATTCCGAGTCATTTAATATAGTATTGATGTTATCGTTTATAAATAATACTGCCACACCATAGTTTAATAATTCTCTTGAATACTTAATACTATCAAGGGTATTTCTAGAAAATCTTGATATTTCTTTGGTTATTATTAAGTCAAACTTATTTTTTTTGGCATCATTAATCATTTGCATAAACATTTTTCTCTTTATATCACTGACACCACTGATACCTTCATCAATATAACCAGGGACATAAGTCCAATTAGGGTTATTCATTATATATTCAGAAAAGTGTTCATTTTGATTTTGTAATGATTTAATTTGCTCTAGGTGTTCGGTGGATACTCTAGCATAATAAGTAGCTCTTAGAGGAATATTATTTAATAATTCACCACTTGCTAATTTTTTCTTTACTTCATAGATATTCATTCGTTATAGTACTCTTTCTTTGACAGTTTATCTTGGCAGAAGTTATATAAATATAGGGAGATAATATTTTCTTCATATAGTTTGCTATTTATTTCAAGGGCTAGATTATTAGTAATTATTTTCTTTAGCATGTTATCACCTATTTAATTTTATGTGATAAATATTAATTTATAATTTACTAGTGGTTTATTATGTGATAGAATTAAATAGTACGTTTACTCTCATTAGATAAGAATGGGAGTTATTATGAACTTTATTGTATATGAAGATGATACAAGATTTTCTTACGAATATAAAAAAGTTATTCACAAAGTTATGGGGCTATCGAGTGATAATTATAAGATAACAGAATTTAATAGTTATAATAAAGAAGTATGGGAAAAAATTAAGACAATTGGTAGTCCTAAAATATTTATTGTTGATGTTGAAGTTCCTAATAAAAATGGTATTGATTTAGCAAGAATGATTAGAAAAAGCGGTGATTGGACAAGTCCGATTATTGTTATTACTAATTATCAAGAATTTAGAAATGTCGGCTATACTGCTAAAATACTAATGTTAGATTTTATAAATAAGAAAGATAATATAAAAGAAGAATTATATCGTGATTTACTTATTGCTTTAGAAATTAATTCAACGAAGAAAGCTTTACGTTTTACTATTAAAGGTGAAGTTTATCAAGTTCCTTACCAAGATATATTATATATTGAAAAGAATATTAATGATAATTATGCTACTATTGTTTGTTCAGATAAAGAATATACCATTAGAAAAACTATTTGTGAATTAGAAGAAGAACTTAAAGATGAGAATATTTTTGTTAAGAGTCATCGTAGTTTTATTGTAAATATAAATAATATTAAATCTATTAAGTTTGATTATTCAGTTATTGAGTTTGGTAATGGAATAGAAGCATTAATATCTAGAAATAACAAAAAGAAATTAAAAGAGATTATGAGTTATAAGAATGAACGGCACTATAATATATAATATTATTGATTTTTATTTAATTAGTTTTTATTACTATTTTACTAATCGTATTGTTTTTAGAAAACGAGTATATATTAACTATTACACTTTATTAATTTTTGTTATTTGTGGAGTTATGTTTTGTCTTGGTAAGATAATGCTTTGTAGTTTATTAATTATTATACCTTCTTTTTTAGTGGGATTTATTTATAATAAATATATTTTTAAGATGAAGACTTGTACTTCGTATTTATTATCACTTATTTCTTCTTTTGTACTAGCTTTTATTGTAGCACTTTTTTGTGTACTATTTAGATTCTTAGGAATTAGTTTTGGTGGTAATTATTTATTGTTTTTATTGGCTAAAATGTTTTATATTGGGATAACGATGCTTATTACTTATGTAATTACGTGGAAAGTCTTCGAAAAGATTACCTTTAGTTATCGTAATTTTTGTTATATCATTGTGATAGGTGTTGTTATTTGTTTAGCATTATTAGTTATGGTTATGATTATGGTACATGAAAATAAGATATGTTTAATGTTATATCTTGCTTTAATAGCCATGCTATTACTAGGCACTTTGGTTGTGGACTATCGAGAGAAAAAGAATGCTGCTTGTGGAAAAAGGCTTATTGAACTATATGAATATGCTAAAGAAAGTGATGCTGTTATTACCGAGTATAGAATGGCTTTACATGAGAGTAATAATACTCTACTAGCTATTAAAGGGATGCTTGGTGGTAATGCTGATGAAATTAGAGATTATGTTGATAATGCTATTAAGAAACGTAGAAATATTACTGTTCCTAAAGATAACTTTGGTGCTTTAAATTATATACCTGTTCCTTCGATTAGATACTTTCTTAGTGGGAAGATATGTGCCATTAAGGATATTGGTTCTAGTGTAGAATTATTTATTAGTCCTGAGGTAGTTAAGATTAAAGATTATGTAGGAATGGTTGATTGCTGGAATGATCTTTATATAGTTTTGGGAGTTGTGTTAGATAATGTAATTAATTCTTTGAAAGAAGCTCCTGATAAACTTTGCAGTATACAAATATATTTAGAAAGTACTATTTTACATTTTGAGTTTGCTAATACTTTTAATGATACTGCGAATGTTAGAAAAATAGCAAAGACAGGATATAAAACTAAGAATGTTAATCATGGTGTTGGATTGTCTTTAGTTGATGAAGTTTTAAAAGAGAAAAAATATTATAGTTTAGAAACGGATATTGTTGATAATTTCTTTGTTCAAAAATTAAAAATTGATTTAAGTAAGATTAAGATTAAGTAAATTAATTCCCAAAAATCATTAAATATTTACTATTTATCATTTATTATAATTTTCTTATTTGTATGTGTTATGATGGTGTCATGCGAATAACCAATTCGTAAGATTGAAAGCGAGGTAAATTTGTAATGAATGGTAAAGTAAAATGGTTTAATAATGAGAAAGGATATGGCTTTATTGAATATAAAGACAATGAGGATATTTTTGTTCACTACTCTGCAATTAAGTGTAATGGATTTAAAACCTTAAAAGAGGGTGAACTTGTTCAGTTTAAACTTATTGATACTGATAAAGGTCTACAAGCTAGAGAAGTACTTTCATTATCTAGTATTTGTTAAAATATAAGTCATTAATTAATACTCAATTACATATAATTTGTAGTTGAGTTTTTTACTGCTTTCCTACCCTTACACTAACAGAACCTAATGCAACAGCTGTAGAAAAAGCTGGGCTTGGTCATATTGTATGTTATGTTGGGGATTTAGGTGGTTTAGTGCCTTATACTGCTTATAATGCTAAGAAAAGTTTTATAGATAATAATAAAGATGTTATTAAGGGATTTAGTAAGGCTATTGATAAAGCACTTAAGTATGTTGATAGTCATGATAGTAAAGATATAGCACCTCTTATATTAGATTATTTTCCTGATACTAAGTTAGAGGACATGATTACAATAATTGATCGATATAAAACTGGTCAAGCATGGAAGAAAAATATTACTATTAATGAAGATGAATGGAATCATATTCAAGAAATAATAATGGAAGCTGGCGAGTTAAATAATACTGTTAGTTATGATAAATTAGTATATTCTAAGCATTTTAAAGATTATGAATAATATAGTTCAAATAAAAAATATTAGTAAAGACTTTTATAGTAAGAATAAGATAACTACTGCGATTAAGGATATATCACTTGATGTTAAAGATGGGGAGTTTGTGGCTATTGTTGGACCTTCAGGGTGTGGTAAATCGACACTACTTAATATACTATGTAATTTAGATAAGCCAACTAGTGGGCAAATAATATTGAAGAATAATGCAAAAATTGGTTATATGCTCCAACAAGATTGTTTATTTCCATGGTTAACTATTTTCGATAATTGTTGTATAGGGTTAAAGATTGAAAATAAGTTAACTAAAGAGAATAAAGAATATGTTAAGAATTTATTATATACCTATGGGCTTAAAGATTTTATGAATAGTTATCCTAATAGTTTATCTGGTGGTATGCGTCAAAGAGTTGTTTGAATATAATAAAGACACAAGAAAATACACCCTAAGGTGTACTTCTATTTAAATAAATTAACTATTCTATCCCAAAGCGTTGTTGTTTTAGCTTCTTTTACACTTTGAGATGCTGTAGATGTTTTTAAGGCATCAGTAGTTAAGATAAATCTTGTTGTAGACTTTTCTGAAGATCCGGCAAATGTTTGATAGTTATCGGCTAAGTTAGATAATTCTTTTGCACGATATGACATTGATTTTAAATTACCATTAACAAGAGCAGATATTTGTTTGATACCTTCAGTGTTATATTTAGATATACCTTTCGATAATTCTTGAATACCATTATTTAATTCATCTACTCCATTATATAGTGTACCTAATGATGTTTTAGTAGCTTCGATTGAAGCTTGTTTTACTTGGTTAGCAACAGATGTTGAAGTATTTTCAGCAACAATGGAAGCGGTTTGAATTGCTGACTCATATGCACTATTAATAGCGGTCATTCTTGTTGTTTCTTCCATTAATGTTTTCATTTCTTGTAATGTAGTATATTTGGTAATATAGTCTTTATTGTTAGTACATGCTTCAACATATGGTGCGGAAATAGTAGTGCTTTGACAAACACTTACTAGACTTGAAGTAATACCGTTTGCTTCTAACATATTAATACTATTTACTATATTTTGATATGTAGAGTTTTCTTTTAATTTATTAACAGCATTATTACCTATTTGTTCCTTATATTCATTAGTAAATGTTTTGTTGACAGTGGCTACAGCTTGAGATTTGATGTATGCTACTTGTTCAGAAGTTAAGGCATCTGATTCATCATCTATTTTACTAATAGCTTGTTCTAGTCTTTCTTTTAATTCGTTAGAACCATTAGCAATTTTAGTAGCTCCTTCTTCGATAGTATTCATATTATTTTGTAAATTATTTACTTTGCTATATACTTCATCTAATTTATTAAAGATATTTAAATCATTTGTTTCAATTAACTTTGGTGTAATTATTGAATACATAGAAGATAATTCAAATTTTGTTGTATCATAACTAATGGTAATAGTATCCATATTCTTTAATTCATATAGTCCTAGACTTTCATATAAACCTGGTGTTGCTAAACCAACAATAACATAATTATTACCATTATTAATTACTTTACCATTATCAATAGTTAAGTTTTGGTTATTTGTAGTGCTTATTACACTTCCTAAAGTAGCTACAAATGGTGTATATAAACTGCCATGTTTATCATGATTAATATATTGGATTTTTATTGTTACTTTACCACTTTTACCTATGATATCACTTGCTTTGTATTCAGTACCATCTAATAGATATGTAATTTTTAGACTTACTGGTAATTCTTTATCAGTAGTACCTTTATATAAGATATCTCTTCCTTTAGCATCCCATGTTAATTGATTATTATTTTGAGTAAATGTTCGATCATCATTAATATTTAAGATATTTTTTAATTCTGAATAGTCTTCGATAGAATCTAGTTTATCAGAATTAATTAATTGTTCATTAACAGTGGTACTTTTAATAGTGCCATCATAATTTAATTTACTATAAACAGATTCCTTTTTCTCTAATGCAAAGATGTTTGTTGGAAATACTGTTGTTAATATGCCACCTAATAATAACCAAGTGGCTATTTTCTTAGATTTTATTTTATTCATTATTTTTTCCTCCTTATTTTTAATTATTACTTTATCAAATAGTAATAATATTGCTGGTAAGATAGTTATTACTACCAAGACGCTTATTAGAGCTCCTCTTGATATTAGTGTACATATTGAACCAATCATTTCGATATCAGAATATAATCCGACACCAAAGGTTGCTGCAAAGAAACACATGCCACTAATTAATATTGATGGTACAGCATAGTTCATTACTTCTAACATAGCTTGTTCTTTACTTAAACCTTCTTTTCTTTTATTTATATAACTTGTTGTTACTAAGATAGCATAATCAATAGTAGCTCCTAATTGAATTGTTCCTAAAGTAATAGGTGCTATAAATGGTAATACTGTTCCACCAAAGTATGAGAAACTCATATTCGTGAATATAGCAAATTCAATAGCAATAATTAATAATATTGGTAAGATAAATGATTTTAGTACAAATAGTAAGACAATAAATATACATACTATTGAGAATATATTAACGTTATTATAGTCAGTATCATAAGTTTCTACTAAGTCTTTCATTAATGGTCCTTCACCTGCTACAATAGCTTTTTTATCATATGATTTAACAATATTATTTAATTTATCAGTTTGATTATTTAACTCATTAGTGGCTATATCATATGTTGAGTTAACAATCATCATTTCATAGTTTTCACTTTCAAAGATGCTTGATAAATTACTTGGAATGATATCTTCTGTTACTCCTATACTACTTAGTTCTCTAAATGATAAAACAAAATCAATTCCGTCTAGTTCTTTTATTTGTGATATCATATTGTTTATATCTTCATTTTTTAAGTCTTTACTTATTAGTATTATTTCTGGACTAACAATATTATATTTTTCTTTTAATAATTTATTTGTTTTAACACTTTCTAATGTTTCTGGTAATGATGAATCTAGTTTGTAGTATACATCAACTTTTTTATTTGCAAGATATGCTGGTACTAATAGAATTAAGAAGATGGCAAATACTACTTTATAGTGTTTAATTATAAAACTATTAAATTTAGCAAAGCTTGGTATTAAATTACCATGTCTTGTTTTCTCTATTAATTTATCAGAGATTAGTAACAAACTTGGGAATAAGGTTAAGACTGTTAAGACTCCTAGTAAAACACCTTTGGCCATAACTATTCCTAAATCACGGCCTAATGTTAATCGCATAGCACATAGTGCTAAGAAACCAACGATTGTTGTTAAGCTACTACCGGTAACAGATACAAAGGTATCTTGGATAGCTTCAGACATAGCTTCTTCTTTTGTTTTATATTTGTTTTTCTTATCTTCATATGAATGATATAAGAAGATTGAGAAGTCAGTAGTAACTCCTAATTGTAAGACTGCTACTAAGGCTTTAGTAATATATGATATTTGTCCTAAAAAGATGTTTGTTCCTAGATTTAAGAGAATTGCACATCCTATATTACCTAATAGAACAAATGGTACAAAGTATGAGTCTAAGGATAGTTCTAGTACAATGGTACATAGTAGAACAGCAATAATAATATAGATAGCTATTTCACGTTCAGATAATTCCATAGTATCAAGGACCATAGAACTCATACCACCTTGAGATATTTTTCCTTCGGTTATTTTTCTTATTTCTTTTACGGCTGATATTGTTTTTTCATTAGATGTTGATTCGTTGAAGGTAATAAACATAATATCAGTATTTTCTTTATGTAATTTGTCTTTTACTTCACTAGGAAGCATATCGATAGGAATTGATACACCAATAGCATCGTAAATACTTACGACATTGGCAACTCCATCAATACCTTTTATTTTTTCTTCTAGGGATAATACATCTTTAGCAGGCATATTTTCGATAGTTGCTATTGAGTATCCACCCATGTTGAAGTCATTTGTTAATACATTTTGGCCTTTTATTGTTTCTATATCATCTGGTAAATAAACTAAAATATTATAATTTATTTTGGTTAATTTCATCCCAATAAATGATAGAACTAATAAAATACTAAATGTAATTATAATTAATGTTTTATGTTTGCATATATAATCAGCAATTTTCTTCATTTTTCTCCCTCCGATAATATAGTTTATTATCATTTGTTGTTTTGGTACACACTAATAAAATATATTATGTTTGTTATCCAACATTTTGATTAATATGTATATATATTTAAGCAACATTTTGTATGTTAATTGCTTTTTTGTTATTTTTGCAATATAATTATGTCGAGGCGGTAAAAATGAAGGATAAAACTGATTTAAGAGTTATAAAAACGAATAAGATACTATTTGAGGCTCTAACTACTTTGATGAAAGAGAAAACTTTTGAAAAGATTAAGATATCAGATATATGTGAAGTGGCTCTGATAAATCGTTCAACTTTTTATGCACATTATGAAGATAAATATGAATTGTTATTAGCACTTATTGAAGATTTAAAAGATAATTTGTTAGTAGAGCTAAATAAGAATGAAGCTGAATCTTTGTCCAAAGAATATTTTATGGAACTTTTAGAGATTTTAATTGACCATATTGATAGTAAGAGAGAGATTTATAGTGCAATACTTTCTCATAATAAGAATGGAATATTTGTGGACTTTTTAATTGATGTGGCTAATCGAGACTTGGCAAAAAGATTAAAGGATAATCAGGAAATAATTAAATCAAATATTCCAGCGGATATTATTTCTAAATTTTATCTTGGTGGGATAATAAATATTGGTGTTGATTGGATTATTAATAAAGATAAATATAATAAGGAACAAATACTTTTATATCTAGATAAGCTTATTCCAGATAAGTTATAGTAAAGTCATGACTACGGTTGTGGCTTTTTTTATTTATTCTATTTCTAATTTAAATGAATAAAATATAAGTGAAATTTGGTGATTTATGAAATATGAAATTATTAAAGTATTTGATGATGATATTAGTGAATTAGAAATAAAAGATATTGTTAATAAGAAGTTAAGCATCATTATGAATATTATAGAGTTTAATTAGAGGTGATTAGATATTATTAATAAGTTAAAAGTAGGAATTTATTTAAGATTATCGAGTGAAGATAAAGATAAAATTAATAAAGATGACTATAGTGAATCTATTAAGAATCAAAGAAATATGCTAGTGGATTATATAAGTAAACATGATGATTTTTATTTGGTAGATGAATATTGTGACGAAGATTTATCGGGTGCTGGAACATATAGACCAGAGTTTGAAAGATTAATTAATGATTGTGAAGGGCATAGACTCGATATCGTTTTATGTAAAAGCCAGTCAAGATTTTCTAGAGATATGGAAATTGTTGAAAAATATATAAATAATAAATTTATCGAATGGAATATTAGATTTATTGGCCTTGCAGATAATGCTGATACTGATAATTTTGGTAATAAGAAAGCTAGGCAAATTAATGGATTAGTTAATGAATGGTATTTAGAAGATATATCAAATAATATTAGAAGTGCATTTAATTCTAAAATGAAACAAGGTGAGTTTATCTCCCCTTTTGCACCTTTCGGATATGAGATTTCTTCTAATGATAATAATAAGATTGTTATTGATAAAATTGGCTCGGAAATAGTTAAAAATATTTATAATTTGTATTTAAAGGGGTTAGGATTTACAAAAATTGCAGAGTATTTAAATAATAATAATGTCCCCTCACCTTCTTTATATAAGTATCAAAAAGGATGTAAGTTAAATATAATTAGTAATAAGAGGCGTGATGAAATCAAATGGAATGGCAGTGCTGTTAAAAAGATATTAACTAATGAAATATATATTGGAAATTTAATACAAGGCAAAAGAACAACAGTTAGTTATAAGAATCATAGAATTATAAATAAAAGAAAAAGTGAGTGGATAAGAAAAGAAAATACTCATGAAGGTATTATAGATAAAGATACTTTTTATAAGGTACAGTCGATTATTAATAGTCGTAGAAGGCCCTCTAAAAAATTAGGCACGATGCATATATTTTCGGGAAAAGTTTTTTGTATGGAATGTAATAGTATGATGAAAAAAAAGAATTCACAAAGACATGAATACTTGGTATGCTCTAATAGTAATTGTCTTAATAAGTCTATACGCTATGATATGTTAGAGGGTATTATACTTAAAGAAGTTAATGGATTAGTTAGTAAATATTATGATAGTGAATTATTAAAAAAATATAGTTTAGAAGAAAGAAATATTATAGATAAAGTAAATACTTTAAATATGCAACATAATGATTTAAGAAATAGAATTTCTAGATTAGATAATTACTTAAAGTCTCTTTATGAAGATAAGGTTAATGGTGTTATTACGGAAGAATATTTTATAAAACTTACTAATAGTTATAATAATGATAAAAAAATTATTGAAGATAACATTAAATCTGTAGAGAGTAAGATAAGTTATTATAGAAATTATTTTAATGATAATATTATAGATAGATATAAAAGTTTTGATAATTTAAATAAGGTAATTGTTGATGAATTTGTTAATAAGATATGTGTTGGGAAGATAGCTAATAATAAAAGAAAAATTGAAGTTAGATGGCGTTTTTTATTTAATTAGGGATGTGTTTATGATATTCAAGGAGTTGCTTTAATTAGGACACTAGCAATTAAACCGGATATATTGCTTTTGGATGAGCCATTTTCTGCTCTTGATTATCAATCACGTTTAGCAGTATGTGATGATGTATATAGAATAATTAAAAAAGAAAAGAAAACAATTATTATGATTACTCATGATATTGCTGAAGCTATTTCTATGGCTGATAGAATTGTAATACTTACTGGCAGACCCGCAATGGTAAAGAAGATTATGGATGTTAAGTTAACTAATTCTAGTACTCCTATTAATAATAGAAAGTGTGTAGAATTTAGTAAGTATTATGAAAGTATATGGAAAGAGTTGGATTTTCATGTATAGTGATGAGTATAAAAAATATTTGAAGAAGAATAAGATTAATAATTATTTAATTAAGTTTACTCAGATTAGTATATTAGTTTTATTATTACTTTTATGGGAATATTTAGCAAGAAATAATATAATTAATTCTTTTATATCTTCTTCTCCTTCAAGAGTAATTAAGGCTATTATAAATTTATATAAGCAAAATAATTTATTTAATAATATATGGATTACGGTATATGAAACATTAATTAGTTTTATACTAGGAACACTTATTGGAACGTTTATAGCAATTGTTCTTTGGTATAATAAATTTATATATAAAGTAGTTGATCCTTATTTAACAATATTAAATAGTTTACCTAAGGTAGCGTTGGGTCCAATTATTATTATTTATAGTGGTGCTAATATAAATTCAATTATTACTATGGCTTTACTAATTTCGGTAATTATAACAATCATAACGGTATATAATGGTTTTGTGAATACTGATTATAGCAAAATTAAATTATTGAACTCTTTAAAGGCTACTAAAATGCAAATTCTGAAATATGTAATTTTACCAAGTAGTTATTCAACTATTATTAGTTCTTTAAAGATTAATGTTAGTATGTCTTTGATTGGGGTAATTATGGGAGAGTTTCTAGTTTCGAAAAAAGGAATTGGATATCTAATTAATTATGGTTCACAAGTTTTTAACTTAGATTTAGTGATAGCGGGAATAATTATTTTAATGATTGTGTCTTATCTTATGTATTTAGCTGTGCTTTATATTGAGAAAAAGTTAATTAGGGAATAAAGAAAATCAGCACTGATAATGGGTGCTGATTTATATTTTTTTAATTTTTTTTCTTATTTTAACATTTACTTCTGGCATAATAACATTCATATCAAATGTTTTATTTAATACATTAATAAATTCTTCTATTTTGTCAGTATCTTCATTTTTAATAATTAAATCTTTAACAATACCATCAACTATATATGTTTTTAACAAATCTTCTATTTGATGGTGTTTAATTGTTGTTTCAATATTGGAACAATTTACATTTAAACTATGTAAGATATGGCATAAACTTTCTAGAGATAATTTATACTCTATACTGTTAGCGTAATCATATATTTGAGGTATTATTCTTCTTAAATTGAATATTGATAAATAGTCAACATTACCATATCCATCACTGGCTATAAAATACTTTTCTCCATTAATTTCAATTATATGATATAAACAATCAGAATTATAATATGAATCTTCATTATGATATTTAGAACTTAGAAATATTCGCTCTTGAGGGCTTAAACTATCTCTAAATTCTTGAGTAGTAATAGCGTCATAGTATAAGTCATACAAAGAATTCACTATTTTTTGTAATTCTTTTTGAGTTAATAAAGGTTTATAACCCTTTAATGTTTCTTTTGCCATAAATATTTTTAATTTTAGATCATTTTTTACTTCATATTTTTTGTCATTCATTTGTTAGATATCCCCCTATAAAAGATATGTAATAGTTAGTGGTATTATTAATTGTAATAATACTAATACTACATATATTATATTAGTTAATTTCTTGTTATATATTAGTTTATCTAGTGAATTTACAAGTAATTTACTTAGGGCTACTGCTAATACTACTGAGTATATTGGGAAGATAAATCTAAGTATAACTAGAAATATGGCTATTATTATACCATAAATTATTTGGTTATTCAACAAAATTGGACTAGTTTTAGAGTCCATTGATACAAATATTAGGATAAATAATAGATTGCCAATACTAATATTAAATATTCCATAAAAATACCACATATTATTAAATAGCCCTATTATAGAGAACATAATAAATGCTGATAATAAGCATGATATAACAATACTTATTTTACTTTGATTTTTATAATATAGATATATTAAGATAATTGCTAATAAAATTATAGGGGTATTATCATATACATTGCCTATTAAGTAATCTAGAACACTTCCAAATTTGCCCATTACTTCATTATAAGTACCTAAATAGTTTATTTTAGATAAGTTATATAATGGGTTATCTAAAGTTAGATTTGTTTTAGAAACAATATTCCAAATACTTGGTAAGATGACAGCTAATAAATTTACATCAATATTCTTTATACTAATTGTTGTTAAAATAGATAGTACAATTGATAAGATAGTTAATATTAGAATATTAATACTAGGGCTTATAAATATTAATAAGATAATAGTTGGTATTAAATTAGCACTAGTTAATAGTTTATTACTTTTTTTAATAAGTTTATTAATAGTTATAGCGATAATTATACTAGCAATAATAGGTATTATATATGTTAATAAAGTACTAAATACAATAGTAATATCTTTAGTATTAGTATAATTAGTTAATCCATATTTGCAGAAATTAAATAATAAAACTACAATAAGACATTTTAATATATTGTTATTTAGTTTTGAAGTACTACTATCACTTGTTAAATATACTCCGTTTCTAACATTAAATTCGCGCATTATTTATTCTCCTTAGCTTTCTTTACAAATTCTTTAACATTTATCTTGGCTGGGCAAACATAACTGCACATCCCACATTCAATACATTTATTAGCATGTAATTTTTCTAACACTCTTTGATTATTTACATTATGCATAATAACTACTGGTAAAATATTAACCGGACAATTTTTTATGCATTTGCCGCACTTGATACATTTTGTTGGTGGTTCAATATTATTAGGAATAACAGTTATGCCACATAAATTTTTGGTAATTACTAATTCATCTGAGGGAAGGCTTTTTCCGGATAGAGGTCCTCCGGCAATGAATAAATAGTCTTTTTTCTTTTTAGTGTATCCTCCAAGAGATGATATTAATTCACTTGTCAATGTACCTATTTTTACTTTAACATTTACTTTGTTAGCACATCCATCTCCGTTAATTGTAATTACTCTTTCTGTTAGTGGCCTATTATATTTTAATAATTCATATATAGCATATATTGTTTCAACGTTTTCAACAACAATATTTTTTTCAATAGGATATTTATTATATTCTACATTACATATTGTTTTAACTAAATATCTCTCCCAGCCACTTGGATAAGCATCAGCAATACCATATAATTTGATGTTGGGATAACTATTTATATATTTTAAATATTTGTTAATTACTTTGTCATTATTTTCTTTAACTGCAATATAACACTTGCTAATTTTTAATATCTCCATCATTGCATCAATAGTTTCTAATAGTTCTTCACATTTTTGATACATGACAGCATTGTCAGAACTTAGATATGGTTCACATTCAATACCATTTACTATTAGATAATTAATATCATTTTTACTAGTATATTTTAAAATAGTTGGATAGTCATTACCACTTAGGCCTACTATACCTGAATTATTTAACATATAAAGAAATTCTTTTTTATTATATAGTGATATATTTCTTTTAGCACCTACTCTATCTTTATATTTTTCTTTATAGTCGTTTTCAATAACAAGACATGGGACTTTTTTCCCCGTATCTATCATCATATCTTTAATGTCTACTAAATAACCACTTACTGATGAGTGAATTGGAAAATCTATTGTCGTATTAATGGCTACTACTTCACCTTTGTAAATATAATCTCCGATGTTAACAAGTGGTCGATAAGTTATTTGCATTTTACTTTCTAGAGGTATATATACAATTATTGGCTTTAAATAACTTTCTATTTTTTTAGTACAACTTATTTTACTACTATTTATATCTATCATAACTAACACCTAGTTTAATTATACATTATTTTTTGCTATAAATAAAGAATTATAATAAAAAGAAGAAAGCAATTTTTCTTCTTACTAATTGTCTTGTGATAAATCTTTTCTTGATAATCCCATTTTAATTTTCATAAATTCATATTTTTCTTTAGCTAATTCTCGTGATTTAGATATTCCGTTATCTAATATTTCATTAAATTCATCACTATTTAATATTTGGTTATATCTTTCTTGTATTTGTCTGATATGGTTAGATGTTATATCTGCTACAAACTTTTTAAATTCGCCATAACCTTTGCCGACAAACTGTTCTTCTAATTCTTTTACTGTTTTACCACTTATTAATGAAGCGATATTTAATAAATTAGAAATACCTGGTTTATTTTCTTCATCATATTTTATAGTATTATCACTGTCTGTTGTTGCACGCATAATTTTTTTAGATATTTCTTCCGGAGAATCAAACATACTAATTACTCCTTGAGGATTTTCTTCAGATTTACTCATTTTTTTAGTTGGATCTTTTAAATCTTTTATTTTTGTACCTCCAACACTTACTAAAGGCTCAGGTAGGGTAAATGTTTGTCCATACTTGTTGTTAAATCTTTCAGCGATATCTCTAGCTAATTCAACATGTTGTTTTTGATCGATTCCAACGGGGACATAGTCGGCATCTAAGTATAGAATATCTGCAGCCATTAATATTGGATAAGTCATTAAACCAATTGTAAAATTTTTATTTTGTTTACTCTTTTCTTTGAATTGGATCATTCTAGTGGCTTCGCCATGATAAGTCGTACATTCTAATAACCATGAAATACATGGGATATATTCATTTTCTGATTGGATATAAATAGTATTTTTATTTGGATCTACGCCACAAGCTATATACATAGCAATAAATCTTCTAATTCTATTATTTAATTCAGTTGGATCTTGAGGTATTGTTAAAGCATGTAAGTCTGCAACAAATAAGTATGATTCATAGTCATCTTGCATTTCAACCATTTGTTTTATAGCACCTAGATAATTTCCTAGGGTTAATTCACCAGTTGGTTTTAGTCCTGTTAATATTTTTTTCATTTATTTTCCTTCTTTCTTATTATTTATTTTATATTAGTATTAAAATAATAAGCACCATCGTTTTACTAGTTTTATCATACTTTTCACTCCTTGTTTAGTTAATTATATACTAATTTTAGCATATTGTAAATAATTGTTATTTATAATTATATTTACTTATATTTAATAAAATGCTCATTCCAAGTAAGCTACTTAATAAACTAGAGCCTCCATAAGATAAAAATGGTAGTGTAACCCCGGTAACAGGAATTAATCCTACTACAACCATAAGATTTAATATTGCTTGAAAAGATAGGCCAAAAGTTATACCAAAGGCTAAATATTTACCAAATTTATCTTCACAATTAATAGCTATTTTAAACCCTTGATAAATAATAATAGTAAATAAACTTGCAACTATTATAACTCCTAGAAAACCTAGTTCTTCACTTATAATAGCAAAAATAAAGTCAGTTTGGGGTTCTGGTAGATAAAAATGTTTTTGGATGGAATTACCTAGTCCTAGGCCTAATAAGCCTCCTGGTCCTATAGCATATAGTGATTGAATAATTTGAAAGCCACTTCCTAAGGGATCAGTCCATGGGTTTAAGAATGATAATATTCTTAGTAAACGATACGGAGCAATTATTATTAGTACAACTACTCCTACTAAACCTACTAAGCCTATTTTAATAAAGAATGATAGTTTAACACCGCTTACAAATAATAAAGCTACAATAGTCATAACAATAACTACTCCTGTACCAAAGTCAGGTTCTAACATAATTAATCCAAAAACAAGCATTAATATACCTAAAATTGGTAGAATACCCTTTTTTATATCTCTAATATCTTTATCATTCTTGGCTAAATATTTAGATGTAAAAATTATTAAACTTAATTTCATAAATTCACTTGGTTGAATACCTAAACCACCAATACCAAACCAACTTCTACTACCATTTCTAACGGTACCAATACCGGGTATTAAGACTAAGATTAATAATAAAAAGCAAACACTAAAAATAATGTTTGCTTTGTTTTTGTATTGTGTATATGGTATTTTAATTATTATAGACATTATTATATATCCAATTATGAGAAAGAATCCTTGAGTTTTTAAAAACTTGTATGGATCATTAAACTTATACTCGGCCCAAACATATGATGATGAATATATCATTAGTAATCCTAGTAAGGTAATTATAATGATAGCTATTAATAATGTATAATTAATTTTTTTCATATTCCCCCTCTATATCCATACTCCATAGATAAGTGCTAATAAGCATAATATTAATTCTACTACCCAAAATAGTTTAACAATATCCCATTCACTCCAACCTAATCTTTCAAAATGGTGATGGATTGGGGTCATAATAAATACTTTCTTTTTGAATACTACTACTGAGAATATTTGAATTATAACTGTTAGAGTTTCAATAACAAATACTCCGCCAATAACCGCTAAAGATAGTTCATGCGATGTTAATATAGCGATAGTTGCTAGGGTTGCTCCTAAAGTTAAACTCCCGGTATCACCCATAAATACTTTAGCAGGGTTTGTATTATATAGTAAGAAACCAATTAAAGCTCCTACTAAGATGAAACAAAATATTCCCATTTCTTGGTAGCCATCTATCCATTTACTTCCCCAAGCAATTAAACCAATGGCAAGAAAGGCAATTACTGATGTTCCAGCGGCTAATCCATCGAGCCCATCTGTTAAGTTTACAGCATTTGATGAACCAACTAATAAGAATAGAATAAATATGCCATAGAACCAATCTAATTTCCATTTAATATGTAATAGTGATATTTCTAAGATTGAATCATTATTAGTATATTGTCTAAATAATATATAGAATATTAAGGCAACAATAAATTGTAAGAATAACTTTTGAAATTGAGTTAAACCTTTATTGGTATTATTTTTTATACTAATATAATCATCGAGAAATCCAATAGCACCATATGATAAAAAGACAAATAAGACAATAAATAAATTCATTGAAAATTGTATTTTATCAGTAAGTAATAGTATTACCACCGTAATAATCGTTGGAATTATAAATATTAATCCTCCCATAGTAGGAGTGCCCGCTTTATTTTTATGGGCTTCAACATATATGTTAATTCTTTGTCTTATCTTTATTTTTTTTAGTATGGGAATAAATATTAGACCCATGGCAGCGGCTAATAGAAAGCCAATCATTAATGCAAATAAAGATTTTGTTAATACTAACATCATCCCACATCCGTTTCTTAATATAATTATAGCATACTTTACTATAAATTATTAATGTATTTATATACTTTACATTATTTTTGTCAAATGAATAAATTACTTATTAATTACCTAGAAGTAGTCTAATAGTTGAATTTTGTGGTAAAGATGTGCCGGCTGCTGGTGATTGAGCAAGTACTTTATCTCCAATACCAGTATATTCAACTTGGAAGTTTTTTAGTAATTTTGTGGCATCTTTGACAGTTAATCCTTCAACATTTTCTACTTTATAATATTTTACATCGTACCATTGATATATTTTGTCTAATCCTTCCTTGCTTTTTTCAATATTTAAGGCAGAGATTGCATCGGTTAAAATACTTTTAGCAATGGGTGCAGCAACAGTACCTCCATATTGAGTAACACCTTTAGGATTATCAATGGCAACATAAACAACTACTTGTGGGTTATCTGCTGGTAGAAAGCCAATAAATGAAACGATATAATTTCCGGACATGTATACGCCATTTTTTACTTTTTGAGCAGTACCAGTCTTTCCTCCAACACGATAGCCGTCAATATAGGCATTTCTTCCTGTTCCATAGGCAACAACGGTTTCTAGAGCATTTCTAACTTGAGCACTTGAGTCAGCACTAATTACTTGGCTAACTTTTTGTGGATGGTTTTCTTTAATTATTTCGTTAGTGTTTGGTTCGACAATGCTTTTTACTATGTATGGCTTGTATAATGTTCCACCATTAATGGCTGCAGATACGGCGGTGATTTGTTGGATAGCAGTGACACTTACTCCTTGGCCAAAGGCAGTAGTTGCTAATTCAACAGGCCCTACTTTACTTAGAGGAAACAAGATTCCGGTGGCTTCGCCATTTAAATCAATACCAGTTTTTTTACCAAAGCCAAATTTGTTAATATATGAGAATAATTTTTCTTTACCTAAGCGGTTGCCTAGTTCAACAAATCCGGTGTTGCAACTGTTCTGAATTACTTGCAGGAAGGTTTGCGCTCCGTGTCCACCATGTTTCCAGCATTTAATTCTAGCTCCGTCGACATTGACACTACCACTATCGTAGAAGGTATCATTTAGTAAATCAACTGTGTGTTCTTCGAGTGAGGAAGCGACAGTTATTATTTTAAAAGTTGATCCTGGTTCATAACTGGCCCATATAGCTAGATTTCTATTTATTTCTTCAATACTATAATCTTGATAATTAGATGGTGAGAATGATGGTTTTGAGGCAATACCAAGTATTTCTCCGGTATTAGGGTTCATGGCAATAGCCCAACTTCCATCAGCATTATACTTAGTCATAGCATTATCTAATTCTCTTTCAATTGATTCTTGAATATCAAAATTAACAGTTAGGTATAGATTCATACCATTAGCTGGTTGTTCATAAACACTAGATATATTTAATTTTTGCCCTTTAGCGTCTGAATAGTACTTTATAGCGCCTGACTCGCCGGTTAAATATTTGTCATATTCTAGTTCAAGACCACTTAATCCTTGATTATCAATACCAACATAACCAATTGAATGTGCTAATAGACTATCATATGGATAATATCTTTTAGCTTCTTTTAAAAGATAGACTCCTTCGTAATTAAGTTTAGCAATGGCATCCGCTACTTCATAGGATAATTGTCTTCCTTCGGGATGAACTCTTTCTATTGATGATTTCTTATATAAGTGTTCATCGATTACTTTTCGATCTACTCCTAAGATTTTAGAGATATTAATTGATACTTCTTCTTTATTTTTTATTTGATTAGGTATAAAAACTAAGGATACAGTAGTTAAATTATCAGCAACAGTTATGTTATCTGATGTTATTATTTTTCCTCTTTCAGCACCTATTTCCAAGTTTCTACTCCATAAAGAAGTTGCTAGACTATTTAATTTATCATAACTTATTACTTGAATATAGAAAACTTTACCTATTATTAGAACAAAGCATAAGATTATTACTATTAATATTATTCTTATACGTTTATGAATATTTTTTGTAAACATATTTTTTCACCTATTAAATAATATTCAAGTAAATAAAAAAAAGAAGATATGTTAACAATTAAAAAACTGATTACAGTGTGTCCTAATAACCAGTTTATAATTATACTTTATTATATTTTTTATAATAAATAATACTTGCATATAAAGATACTACCATAAATAGAATGATAAACGCTATTGATAATGGCCCAGCAGTATTAGGGTTTTGACTAGATGTTGACGAGTTACTTGATGACGTTGAAGAACTTGCTGGTACACTTCTGTTAATTGTAATTTTGAATGTTGTTTCTTTATCTTCATCACCTAGTACTATTAATTCGAATGTGTTACTTCCAACATTTAATTGGACATCTCTTGGTCCATAGCCATCTTTAAACTTAGCATTACTATCTTTTAATTCGACAAGTATTTTTGTACTAGAAACATTGTTATCAACGTTAATAGTATATTCTTTAACACTAGTTTTTAATTCAATGTTAGTACCGTTTACTTCTAATTTGGATAGTTCAGTATTTATAGTTGTTGATGGTTCATCACCGTCATCTTTAATAACATTCAAAGTATATGTCTTAGTCTCGCCATTATTTTCAACAATAATAGAAATAATAGTCTCCTTATCATTTATAGTTAATGTTTTATTTTTTTCTTCACCGTTTACTATTATTTTAACAGTGGCATTGCTATCTGCTGGAGTAGCATTTATTGTTAAACTATTTTGATCTTTTTCTAATGCAACATTATATCTTAGATTATCACTAGTAAAGGATGGTGAAATGTTTACAGGACTAGTTGATAATTCTTGTAAGTTAGTATTATATTGCTTTTTGGAAATAGTTGTTGATATATCATTTGCAGTATATGGATTGTCTTTATTACTATCTCCATAGCATGTTATGTTTGATATAGTGACTGTAGTCGTATCAGTGATATTAGCACTAATATTAATTAATTTAGTCGTTTCTGGTAATGAACTAATTGGACTACTAGATGTAGAGATTGTTATGTTTTCGGCATCTGATGAAGTAACTGTCCAATTCTCTAAAGTACTTGTTCTTTCTTGATTAGTAAGTTCGTTAGTAGTAGTCATTTTAAAACTACATGTTTTTATATCTCCTTTAGTATTATTAAAATTACTAATAGATATAACGATTGATGCCTTTTCATTTGTACCTATTTCGTTTGGTGCAGACATGATAAATGTTAAGTCACTATCCGCTTTGACAGTACTGGTAAATGACATTAGCATAATTATTAATATTAATACTTTCTTCATAATATCGCCACCTATTTTCATATCAATTATAACAATAAAATTATGAATAGTAAATACTTTAAAAATATTTTTACTAAAAATTGTAGGCTTTATGATGTAAATAAATGCATACTACTATTCAACCTTATATTTTATAATACCTGAAAATAAAAAAAGAATCTAGACATTGCTAAATTCTTAGTGTGTTCTATTAACTCCATAGGTTACTTGGATATGTACCATTTTGTACTAAATCATTAATTGATTTTACTAGTTGTTCTTTATCTTCTTTATATGTTATTCCGTACCATCTGGCAGTGGTTTTTAAAACGTCTACTTCTACCATACCTTTTTTAATTTGTTCAAAGACAATGTCTGGTATTAGGTACTCACATTTATCGATGTTATCTTTATTTTTCTCTAGGAAATCAGGAAAATGTTCTTCTAGATAATCAAATATTTTTGGTGTGAATGCAAACATATTCATTGATACTGGTGTGTCGTCATCAATTTCAAAAGATTCTTCACCATTTAGTGGTGTTGCGATAATTTGATTACCTTTTCTTTCTACTAAACTTTCAGTAAGTTTTTCTAAGTGATTATCTTTTATTTGACATATACCTCTTTTTACTGAGCCATTATCAGTAAGAGTGTTGCTAGCAATATATCCAACCATAGCATAGTTATCATTAGTTTTATTTTTTAAATAAGTACTTATTGTTTTATAAGCATCATAACCATAGAAATCATCTGAATTTATTATTGCAAAGTTTTCTTTAACAACATCTTTGCAACATAGTATGGCATGTGCTGTACCCCACGGTTTTACTCTAGTGTCTGGCACTTGATAGCCTTCTGGTAAGTTGTCTAGTTCTTGAAAAACATATTCTACTTTAATCTTACTTTCTATTCTACTACCTACTGTTTCTCTAAAAATGTCATAATTTTCTTTTTTTATGATAAATACTACTTTATCAAAGCCACATTTTATGGCATCATAAATGGAATAATCAATAATGAAATTCCCGTTATTGTCTATTGGCTCAATTTGTTTTAAGCCTCCAAATCTACTGCCCATCCCTGCTGCCATTATTACTAATGTCATATAATTCCTCCTTTAGACTAATTAGTTAATTATATCTTAACATATTATTTTTTAATTGGCAATATTCAGAATATAACATATAAATTTAAATATTACATTATAGATAAATTATTATATGCTTTATCTTAAAACTAGGATTTGGCCAACACTTAGATTATTAGTTGTTAGATTATTCAATGCTTTAATATTATCAACTGTAGTGCCATATTTTCTAGCTATTTGGTATAAGTTATCGCCTGGTTTTACAACATAAGTGGTTTCTGGTGTTGGGATTATTAACTTAGTACCGATAGTTAATATGTCTGATGTTAGGTTATTAGCATTTTTTATATTTTGAACAGTGGTGTTGTTTTCTTTGGCTATTGAATATAGCGTGTCGCCTGATTTTACCGTGTATAGTTGGGTTTCTTCTTCTATTTTAGATGGTATTTTCAATTCTTGATTAACAGATATAAAATTATTGGTTAAGTTGTTAGCTCGTTTTAAGTCATCAACTGTTGTGTTGAATTGTTTGGCAATGCTGTAAAGGCTATCACCTGGTCTTACTCGGTAGGTATTTGAAGTGGTTGTTCCAGTTGGTACTATTAGGATTTGGCCAATACTTAGAGTATTACTTGTAAGGTCGTTTAAAGATTTTATGTTGTCGACTGTAGTGTTAAAGTTATTGGCTATTGTATATAGAGTATCGCCTCTTTTAACTGTATATAGTTGAGTGCCTTCTTCCATGCTTATCGATGTTGGTACTTGTAGTACTTGGCCGATGGTTAGTGTGTTATTTGTTAGGTTATTGAGTCTTTTTAGCGTATCAACAGTTGTGTTGAATTTTTGAGCTATGGAATACAGGGTGTCACCTTTGGATACTTTGTATGTGTTTGTGGCTACTTCGTTTGGTGCAGTGTATGGAATGCCTTTGTAGTCTAAGATGGCTTTGATGGTTGCTTCGGCTAGTTGTTGATAGTTATTTTTTAGGAATTGTAAGTCTTGTGGGTTATCTATGAAGCCGTATTCAACGATTAACGGTTCGGTATTTCCGGTATTACGATGAATGAAATAGTAGTCTTTGCTGTTATCTGATGGTAGACGACGTTGGTAAACTTTTCGTTTGGTTTGGCCTAGGTCGCCAATGTTGTTTAGGACTTTGTTGGCTAGTGTAGAGTTGTTTCTTAGGGCGTAGATTACCTCAGCACCGGTGCCACCTTGTGAGTTTAGTTACCGCTAGTAAAATTAATCGATGACTTTTATTTAGCCATCGATTAGCTATTTTAATTATTTGTTTGTAATTTTAAAGTTTTTACCATTCTATTTGTTAATGTTGGTTTGGCAAATTGTTCTTCTAATGTTAAAACACTGCTTTTATATCTGCTGTATGCTTTATCATAGTTTCCTTGTTCAATTTGTTCAACACAATAATTTACTATGTTATCGTAAATATAATCATAAATAATACCAGATTTTTCTTCTTTATTAATTGTTTCAACAATTACTGGTGCTACTTCATAATAATGTTCTATATCTTCTTTTGAAACAAAATTGTCTCTAAACCATCTTAATACTGTTAATTCATAACAATTGTCATCAAATTTTTCTTGAAAATACTTCATACAAGCTGAAGTCAAATAACAACCACCAGACCCTGAACTTGTATCACTTTTATCAGGTCCATGTGTTGTAGAACTCCAAGAACCTTTATCATAGTTAATATTTACATGAGTTGCATCATGTGGTTTATCTACTTCACCGCCATAAAAACTAATGTGATCATTACCATTTTTATCTGTGTTTACCTTTATAGTAACCCCTTTATCATTTACATAATTTCCATACTTATCTCTATCTGCCATTATTAACACCTCCCATTTTAATTTCTGACATTCTTAAAGAAATAATTGACTCTAACCACAACAAAGACCATTCAGCAAAATAAGAGCTTAAAGTTTTTGTTTCAGTATCCAAATCAATTAAATCAAATTTTATATTTTGTAATATTTCTTCATCTATAGATACCAAATTCCCTTTATTTATATATGTTGCTAAAATCGTATTAATTTCAACTAAAACTTTTTCAAAATTTTCTTTTTGCTCTTTGTATATATCTAATTGAGTTGAAGCTGTAACATAATAAATTAAATTTTTAAAAGCATAATCGATATTTTCTCTTGTTGGGTTTCCTACATTAAAAGTTTCTTCCATTAACAATTCTCCTTTCTTGTCTTATATTATAGACTTTTTTTAAAATAAATCAACAATTTTACTATTTAAATTTCATTTTCCCATTTCTCCCATAAGGATTTCTAACTAAATGCCTATTTTCATACATAAAATTAATTTCTGGTATTACATCATATTTAAATATAATATTTATGTTTCTATTTTCATCAATTACTATCTTATCTATTAAAGTATTTATTAGCTCTTTTTTAGGTTTTTTTAAATCTAATAGTTCTTTTATTTTCTTGGTATAATCTGGCAGTATATTTGCTTTATTCTTTATGTTTTTCTTTTTTATTTTTTCTTCTTCAATTATATTATTAATCTTTTTTAATTTAGTTTCTGATTCAACAGATAATTCTTTATATAATTCAGTAGAAATTATATTATTACATCTATCACTATATAAAGTAGATAATTTATTCATAATTTGTTCTTTTTCTTTTGTTAAATCTTTTATCTTTTTATCTATATCTTCTGTTTCTTTATGAACGTTTTTTTGTACTTCTTTATTTAATTCTCCTATATCTAGTTCTTTTATAAATTTTGATACTGAATTATTAAATTGCTCTAATATTTGTTCTTCTAAATAATCATAAGGATAAAAGTGTGAACTACATCTTCCTCTTTTTGGATCTCTAGAATATCTATTACAATTAATAGACCAATAATCAAGTTTCTTTCTATAATAAACAGATAGTCTATTGCCACACTCTTTACAAAATATTTTTCCTTCTAAAATTTTTTTGGGTCTTTCTGTTTTTAAACTATAATTTCTAGTTTTTCTTTTTCCTAAAGAATTAACATATTTAAAAGTTTCTTTATCTACTAATGGTTCATGAGTATCTTCAACTATTACCCATAAACTTTCATCTAAAGTTATTTTCTTCTTTGATTTATAATTTACTTTTGTTTGAGTATGTTGAACCATATCTCCAGTATAAATTCTATTACTTAAAATTTTCTTTACTGTTGATATATTCCAACTATCTCTATCAATCAATCTAGAAGAATAATTAGTTTTCTTATATCCTGCTGGTGTGGGTACATTCATATTATTTAATCTTGTTGCTATTTCTGTTGGTCCTATTCCTTCTGCTCTCCACTTAAATATATTTTTTACAATTGGTGCAGTTTCTGGATTAGGTATTAAATGTCCTTTATCCAAAGGATCTCTCATATAACCATAACAAGGTTGACTACCTATAAATTTACCATTCTTTCTTTTATCGTTTAATACATTTCTTATTTTTATAGAATTTTGTTTACTATAATAATCATTACAAGCAATTATAAATGTTGAAGAATCATTACTAGCTTGATTTTTAAAACTATCATATGATTCAAGTATAGATATAAATCTTATATTATTTTCAGGAAAAAAAGTTTCAATATAATATCCCGTCATAACATGATCTCTACCAAATCTAGATAAATCTTTAACTACTACACAATTTATCTTTTTTTGTTTTATATCCTCTAACATTTTTTGAAATCCTGGTCTATCAAAATTAGTACCAGAATATCCATCGTCTACATATTCTCCACATAGATTAAAATTATTATTTTTAACATAACTTCTTAGTAATTCTTTTTGATTAATAACACTTTCACTATCAGATTCATATTTTTTATCTTTATCTTCTTGAGATAATCTTATATAGATTCCAACATTGAAATCTATTTCAGTTAAGTAAGTATTATACATTCAATCCTCCAATCTTCTTACTTGACTGAGTATTAAGACAATTTAATAATACCGCATTATTAAAAAAATTACAGCGCATTATTTTCTTTTTCTATCTCTTCGATAAGATATTTTAAAATAAGATCTTTAAAAGTTATATCATTTTCATTCATAGCAACACCTACTTAAAGTTATGTTGTTTTCATTTATTTTATTATTGTTTATATTCATTTTATATTCCCCCTTTTATTCAATAAAAAATCCCTATATTATTTTGATATAAGGACTATTATTCATTTATAACTGAATCAATGTTTTTTATAATATATTCTATTAATAAAGTTTCCATTATAGATTGTATTGTAATTTTTTTATTTTCTATCACTCTTTTAAGAGCCATTTTTGTATGATCATCAATTCTAAATTTAACTTGATTATTTTTTGCTAAAGCCATTTTTTCACTCTCCTTTCTAAAAATTGGTACTATTGTATGCACATTAATTTTTAAACACTATTTTAGGAAAAGAATTTTGATAAAGCAGGATAAACCTGTTTACAAACAACTCACCAGTGGTGAGTTTTACCTTATTTTATAAGCATTTATATAATTAAGTAGTGTTTACACTTTTCATATTTGTTATACAATTGTATACTTTTAATTTCTTATATTATAAGGTATGTTATACAATCGTACACATTTTTTAAAATAACTTACTAAGATTTTTGGTACTAAAAACATAATAATATAATCAATACTTAGTACCAAAACTTTTTATATTGAATTTAAAGGGAGATTTTTGAATATGAAAAAAGCACTGACCTTCTCTATGAGGCCAATGCCGTAAATACATATAATTGCATTATTATTTCATATTCTACTATATTGTATCACATGATTGCCGAAAGTCAATTAGTAATAAATGTTGTATTAATCTTGATAAAAATGTTGTATAAAATCTCTATAAAGCCATATAAATACTACATTTATACAAATAGATACTTTAATAGATTATATGTTATTGACAAATATATGTAATTTTTACTTCTTAAATTTTTATCAAAATAATGTTGTTATTATAACTATTATTTATAATTCCAAATACCTAATTGTCCTTTAACTTTTATTGGAGTAATGGGTTTCACATCTTCCAAAACCCATGCATATCTTCCAACTTCATAATGACCTGCAATAAAATTATTTTTGTTTTTTTCTTTCTCTTTTTTTATAAACTCTTCTGTCATATAAATACAATCAACTAAATTACACTTACATATTATATGTCCATAATTAAGTTCATCTTCATTATATAGTTCAGATAATCCTTTTCTTTCTTTTTCTTCTTTTCTTATTTTTGCAACTCCAGCTTGTATGTATAATTCTCCACGATAATTAGTTTTCCAACTTCTTGTTTCAATATATTTAACTTTATTTTTTATCAATGTAGCAAAGGGTTCTTTAATTGTTAATACTTTCATAAACTATATTACTCATTTTAATCTAAAACTGCTTGTTTTAAGTCTGAAGCCAATTTATTCATAGAGTCATTTAATTTATCAATATCATGCTTTGACATAAAATATTCTTCACCATCATTACTACTTCTATCTAAAATATCAAATGTAATTCTATAAACATGATCACTTAATAAATTATTGTTTTGCCACATACAATCTTTTTTAGCTTTAATATAAAAATTATTTTTATTAATCTTTAATATATCAATATCTTCTGGTGATGAAACATAAAAACCTGTTGTTCTTACTTTTTTACTATTTTTATATGTAATACCTTCTTCATCTACCTTTTCATACCAGTTAGAATTAAAATAATATAATCCATTTTCATTTTTGGTACAATAATCCAACAAATTACCACGATACGCATCTTTTAAAGCATTATTAGTTTGATATTCTTCACATGCTTTTATATATTCAATGCTAACACGTGACTCACATTTAACAGCCTTTTTCATAAAATCTTCTGCTGTCGTAACTACTAACAATTTTACAGAACCTAATGTTTTATCTGATAACTCAACTTTATGAGGTTGCGCTATATTACCTTCATCGTTTGAAATTATAAATATTTTATCATCCATATGTAAATCTAAGAAAATTTGTTTCGAAAATAACGCTTTATTTAATAGTGGTATTAAGTAATCTACTCTAAAATTTGCCTCAGCCATTACTAAGTATTTTTGATCATAACCTTGATTTCTTAATGAAATCATATATTGATTTTTTTTGAATGTCTTAACCTCTATTTGTGGTCTTTTTTCTATTGGAAACCAGTGATTATCAAACTTTAAAAATGGAATAGCTCTCTTTTTATATTTTATTCCAATAACATCTGGAGCAATCCCCGCAGTTTTAGGATTATAATCATAATAATCGGTAATAACTTCAACCTTTTCGCCTTTAAAAACTTGAGGTAAAATAATTTTATTAAATAAAACACTTTCAGGAATTATATTTATCCATCTATCAAAAATTCCACCCATATAATCTGCTTTAGATGTTAAAGCACCTTGCATAGGTCTATCACCTTGCATTTGTGTTAAATTAGCAATAAAATATACTGCCTTTTTAGCATCATTAATACTTATTTTTACTTCATTCATACTAACCTCCAAAATTATTCAGACATATCTGATTTTTCTAATAGTTCTAACAAGTCAGTAGCAAGCATTTGTATTACTGGAACAGAAACTGCATTTCCTGCTTGTTTATATAGTTGAGAATCGGGATATGGCCTTCCATTTATAACCGTAGGTAATTTGTATCCATTATCAATAGGAAAGCCCTGTAATTTAAAAGTTTCTTTTGGTGTTAACTTTCTGATACCATCATTTACTTTTATCAAAGGCACATTATGACCACCAGTACCCATATTTGCTGTAAGTGTGGGGCAAACACCACTTTGGTTTTTTCTTACATACATACCTCTTCTACATTGATAAAATTCGTACATTTCATCAATTTGTGTATTTAAATTTATTTTTTCTTTTTTATTAGATTTTTCAAATTCTTCATCTGACATAAAATAGTTTGGATATTTTTCTTTTGTATAATAATACTTAGTTGCATTTTCTTTTGTCAAATTATAATCAATAACCTTTTTTATATCTTTAATTCTTGATGCTTTATCTTTCTTCTTTATCCTACTTTCAATATCCTTAAATATTTCAAAATTTTTTATATCTTTTTCATTTAATAAACCTATAATATATATTCTTTCTCTATTTTGTGGTACATTAGTATAATCCATGGTATTTAATACTTTTTCAAAAACTGTATATCCACAATCTTCTAGTTTTTGTTTTATATGTACATAAGTTTTTTTATTATCATGAGCCTGCAAATTTTTCACATTTTCAAGAAATAATACACGAGGTTTATAAAATTTTTCTCCCAGTTGTTCAATTAAATCTATAATATTTAAAAATAAATTTCCTCTATCATCTTCAAACCCTTTGCGCTCACCAGCAATACTGAATGCTTGACAAGGAAAACCACCATTCAAAATATCTATCGGTTCACTTAATATTTTATCATGTAATTTTTGATAATATTTTTGTTGTGCTTTATCTGTTGCTTGTTCTGGATGAAGTACTAATTTTATATCACCTTCTAGTAATTGATGTGAAAAATTAGTTCTATATGTCTCACATGCATATTCATCTATTTCATTTGCCCAAAGCAATTTATATTTAGAATTTTTTGTCTTTGCATTTTTAAAACCTAAGCATATTCCACCAACACCTGCAAATAAACTTCCAACCTTATATTCAACCATATGTACCATCCTTTCTAATTTTTATGTGCTAATATAATTATAACATGAATTTCAATTATTTTATTGTATAAGTTAGCAAAACACTAGGAATATTATTTTTTTATAATTCTCTAGGACAATTAGGCTTATATTTAACATCATTAAATCCATATACTTTTTTACAATCATGACAGATAACTGCTATAAAATCAGCGCCATTAATTTTATGCCCATCTCCCTTTTGTATTAAAATATTTTTTGAATTACATTCAGGACAAAATATATCTTTTCTCATAACTTCATCTTGACTATAAGAATCTCTTATTATTTCATAACCATTTCTATCATATTTAGGATAAAATTCATACTTATTAAACACTTTAATTCTTCCAAACATAAACTCTAATTTATCAATTTGTTTTTCGATATGATAATGTCCACAATACCACTTATCATAATCAATAGACTCTTCTAGTTTATCTAAAAACTTTTCCATACTTTTATCTACATTAGATTGATCGATGCCTTTCATAAATACTTCAGTAGGTTCATATTTTAATGGACAAGTATGTGATAAAACAATATCAATATGGTGTCCTTTATATTTATTTAAAATATTATCCATTTCTTTTTTACTAAGTTGTTCATCTTTAAACCAAGGATATCTATATATAATTCTATAATTTTTATCAACAGAATAAGCGCCACCAATGACTAATACTTTTTTATTATCTATATCATACAATTCACCATTTTTAGCAAATATTAAATTGGGATATGCTTCTTCAATAAATACTTTACCACCAAACATATCAATTTCTTTATATGTTGATATATTTTCTGGTCTTTCTTCATGATTACCTTGAACGCAAAATAATTTTATATTATAACTATTTAACTGTTCTTTTAACGTCTTATCTCTTTCATCTAAATAATAATTAATTCCAGTATCACCTAATATAATCAACATATTATTTTTGTTTTTTTCTATATTATGCAATCTATAAAATTCTCTATGTGTATCTCCCGTTATATAAATCATATATTCCTCCTATAAATTATAACTGTTCTATTACATATTTTGATAAAAAACTTATTTTAAATTTTGAAACATTTTCTTTTAATTTAATTTTTAATTTCTCAATGTCTTCGACTTCTTCCCCAATAACATTGATTATATTTTCAATATCTTTTTCATATACTCCAAGACTTTTAAGATTTTTTCTAATTTCTGAATTTGAAAAATATTGAACTTCAATAGGAAGTAATATTTTTTGTTCTACTAAATTTAATTGTTTTTCAGTAGCAGCACAACATTTTAAAAAGTAATAAACTATTTTGATTTTTGAATATATTTGATGTTCTATCATACTATATTTCAATTTTATAGTATTTGATATTAATGAATCAATATTTTCTTTGTTTTTTTCTAAAATTTTATTTATAATATATTTTATACTATATCTATTTTTATGTAATGAATAACTTATTATTTTAGAGTCTATATTCACTTTATGATTTATTGTTGTTTCACAATATATAATTTTTAAAAGCTGACATAGTAAATTATATCTTCCTATAGTTTCGTCTTTTATCATTTTATTTATAATATCCAATAACGAACTATAATTTGCTCTAAAATAAGTATATAACTCGTTAATTGTAGAAAAACGATATTTGTATCCAATATTTTCAATATAATCTTTATAAGTTATATTTAACTCATTCAAAAAAGTTATAAAATCTTCATTATTCTCAAAATTTCCATTAATAATATCTATATCTTTACTTTCATTATCAGTTAATTCAAATTTAATTGTTTTTATTGCATCATTAAATACATATTCTTTGTCCTTTGGACCTTTTAAATAATATGCATATCCCAAAAAATGTTTATTTAACCTTCCCGTTCTACCAACCAAATTATAAAAATCAAATGCATCAAATTCTGTTTTATTACGCTGAGGTGAAGTTATGATAATGTTTTTTGAACATATATTAACACCCTCAAGTAAAGTAGAAGTACAAAGCATATTTTTGAAATTTTCTTCTTCTTCATATAAATCTATTTGCATTAATCTTACACCTAATGGCAATTGACCATTATGAACTAAAAAACCACGTTCCATAGCTTTAATAACATACCAATCTTCATGGATTTCATCTTTTGCCCATTGAAGAAAATTTGAAATCAATTCATTTTTTAGATTAATAATTGGATATGTATTACATATTTCTCTATTAACGAAATTTGCTAATTCTTTCACCGTAGAAAAATATATCAAATTTTTTTGTGTTAATAATTTTCCTTTTAATAAATCTATTGTTTTATTATACTTTTCTTCTTTGCTATTTAAATTGATCTTAATAAGCTCATTTACCACCGGCGAAAAATTACTTTTATACATAATAGGTTGCTTAGATAAAATATTTCTATCTTCTATATCTTTAATAAATGGCGCAAGTAAAACATATTTCTCCGCCTTGTCAGCTAAATATTTATAAGCCATATTCAAAACTAATACTCTATCATTTGTTTCATCGGTTTTTAGCTTATAAACCTCATCAATAACTAACAAATCTATCTTTTCTATATTATTATAAAACCTACATTCCATAACTTTATCATGTGTTAATATAAAAATATTGTGTTTATCAAAATCATATTTTTTATTTTCATCATAGTTAATATGTGTTTTATAAACATTTAATTTTGAAGTATATTTCTTTATTATCTTTTTTAAATATTCATCAACAAGTGCCAAAGTAGGTACAATAAGAACAATATTTTTTGGATAGAACCTAGCAATATATTCAAATATACAAAAAGTTTTTCCAAAACTAGTAGGTGCACTAATAATAACAGCGGAATTATTATTTATTATATTTATTATTTTTAATTGCTCTTTATGTAAAATTATTTCTTCATCTAAACTAGATATTGCAAAACTATTAAACAATGCAGAGTCAAAACTAAATTCTTTTGAATACATATTTAATCCTAAATTAAATAAGTCATCTGACAATATTTGAATGTTTTTCTTATCTTCCTCAATTTTTTTTATATATTTTTCCCTAATCTCACTGATGGTTTCCATAATCGTCTATCCTTTCATAAATATATTTTAAAAATTCACCTTTAAACTTTTCTCTATTTAAAATCGGTAGTGAAATACAGTAATATATAGTATCAAGATTAAACATTTGTTTTTTTTCAATTTTATCAAACTCTCTCAAAATTTCATCAATTTCTATTTTGCCTCCATGCATAACAAATAATGGAATCCCTATACTTTTTATATTCTCCCGATTCACAAATTCACTAAAAGTCAAACATTCTTCCACGCTTTCAATATAATTGTTTTCTATTATTGGCATCTTATAATTATCAATATTTGAT
The DNA here is from genome assembly GCA_934130545.1 of uncultured Bacilli bacterium. Taxonomy (GTDB): domain Bacteria; phylum Bacillota_I; class Bacilli_A; order RF39; family UBA660; genus UBA6414. The sequence continues at coordinate 185,508 of CAKOYD010000001.1, forward strand.
AATACTAACATATATTCATCTTCGATTTGTTTTTCATAACTTAAAAGAGAATTGTTTAGTGCAACTATTCCCTTATTTAAATCAGAATAGAACTTTGATTCTCCAAATAGCAACATATTATTTTGTTTATTGTAAAACAAAGTATCAATTCCAAAAACACTCATATTTGGATCAGTTATCATCGTTAATTTTGGAATAATACAGGTCATCTTAAAATATTCAAGTAATATTACACTAAAAATATATTCTCCTATTTTTCCAATCTTATCTTTTCTAAATTTAAGTAAGGAAGTTTTATCTTTCCCAGTAATATCAATAAATTTTTCAAGTTCTCTATAAAATTGATTTTCATCAAATAGTATATTTTCTTCATCTATAAATTTTTTTAAATTCTTATAAAGTTTAGCATAGTTTTTTTTCGTTGGTGTAAAACAAATTGATTCTTTATTTTCTATATATTTTAATAATCTTTCTTCGTTAAAAAAATATTTAAACAACAATTCATAAAAATTGTCTTCGTTAATCTTTATATGCACAATAGAATATTTGTTTTTTTCTTCATATACAATAAAATCATCATATTTTTTACTTATCATATTACTACACCTCTACTTCAAAAAAATAAACAGTATCCATCTTAAAAAGATTAAATACTGCTTATCTTATGTAATAATTATACCATATATTTCCAAAATTTTTATATTTTTGTTAATATTTAATAGTCAAAAATGGATTTTTGTATCTTTTTTTCTACTTTTTTTAAATTTTAGTGTCCTAATACTCAATCATTTATTTGTAGTGGTAACTGAACTCTGCACCTCCTGCATTTAAGTGATTAGATATAACCACCACATTAGGATCATTACCAAATGCCTCCAGTATCTCCTTTGTTCTATTAGCAGGCGTTATTGTCTCATCACTATCTCTAGTAATATAAACAGGAATTCCTAATTCTTTAAGTCTATTATACATATATTGAGATATTAATAAATTATAATCTTTTTCATAAGTATTTTCTCCAATAGCGCCACTATCCGAACCGCCATGTCCGGCATCAATAACCACACCGGTTAGTTTATTAGTGTTATTCATTTTATCACTCCTCATAATAATTTATGAAAAATAATTAAAATAGTTAAAATTTATTAATTTTTACATTCTCTTAGAATTAACTAGTGGCTTTAATACCCTTGCTTTTAAATTAGGTAATTTAGTTATGGGAATACCTTCTTTTTTCTTAGTAGTAAACTCTAATAAATATTCTTCTAATGTTCTATCATTTATACTGTATAGTAATCTAAATATATATTCTTCATCATAATAATACAAATCATCGTAAGTTATATATCCATTATCTAGAGAATATTTAGTTATCCTAGCAAGTAGTTCCATCATATAATTATCTTCGTTAGAATGACAATATCTATCAATAGTATTACTTAGTTCTACTACTTTACTAGCCACTTCATAATTAGTAAATCCTATCTCTTCCTTACCTTCTTCATTTATATATATTGCTATACTATTTAATATATCTTTTATATCTCGTTTACCAATAATCTTAGTCCATCCTAGAGAATTTAGCATTATACCATCCAATCTGTCTGCACATAGTTTTGGCCTAGCATTATCCACTAGACTATATTTTTTAAAATCAATTATCTCATTAGCACTAACACCGTCTTTTAACAAGCATTGTTTAAGATAATTATCAGATAGAACAATTCTTTCAGTATATTCTTCAGTACTTTCTTGGTTAGCATAATCTTTATTCATATAATCAATAACATGAGAAAAACATGGTGTCCCTACATCATGAAATAGTCCAGCAAGAGTGGCTTTTCTATCAGATGATATCTTATATGTCAACAAAGCTGTTGTTAGAGAATGCGTATATCGGCTTATATAAGTACTGAAATTATATATATCTTTAGAAGCATAGTCCATTCCACAAAAGTATCCTATCTTCTTGAGTCTAATCAAACTTGGCGTATCTAAATATTTAACGAGAAAATCAGGCATATTAGCATAGCCAAGTAAATATAAGTAATAGTTTAAGTCCATAATACATTTCTCCTTTACTAATAATTTTTTATCTTATTATAGCATAAACTTTACTATATTAGGTAGACATTTATTTACAATAAATTTAAGTAAAATATTTTACATTTTTAATTTACATATTAGTTGATAGATGCTATACTTATGGTAGGAGGAGTGATTTATTTATGTTTAATATTGATAGTTCTTTTAATAATGTTGCACAAGCTGGTATTTGGTTTATCATCTCTATGGTAATTGCTATTATTGGTGGTATTTGTGTATACTATGTTTTACTTACTAAGGAGAATTATGAGAAGTGTACAGGTTATACAAAGAAATTGTTTGATTTTGTTACTTTCAAGAAATTAATTTTAGAAGATATATTAAAGATTTTATATATAATTGTTGCTATTTATATTACTTTATCTTCATTAGGATTAATATCTACAAGTTTTGTTTTATTCTTAGTACAATTAGTATTTGGTAATATTATTGCTAGAATTGGTTTTGAATTTTCTTTATTAATGATAACTATATGTAAGAATACTACGGAAATTAATGATAAGTTAAAACAAAATATAGTTTCTAAGAAGGAAGAAAAGAAAGAAACTAAAAAAGAAGAAAAGAAAGAAGATAAATAAAAAAACTTTATATTAAAAACCAAGGGTTTATAAATTATCCTTGGTTTTTGTTTGTTAATATATAGTCTTTTAGTTCGTTATATGGTAGTTTTAATTGTTCTGATGTAGTCATATCTTTGATAGTATACATATTTTCTTGAATTTCATCACTACCTACTACTATAACATATTTAATATTTTCTTTACTTGCGTATTCAAAGCATTTTTTTAATTTACGATTATTCATTTCAACGATAACATTAATATTATTTTGGCGAAGATTTCTAGCTAACATCAATGATTCAACTTCAGTACCCATGGGAATGATATAGGCATCTATTAAATTATCAGAAGACATTTCATCTTTTATAATCGTATATATAGGTTCTAGACCAAATGATAGTCCTACAGCAGGATAAATATTACCATCATCAATAAAGTCAGTAATTATTTTATCGTATCGACCACCACCACCTAGAGAACAAGTTAATCTTTCTTTTTTATCAAAGAATTCAAATACTGTTGATGTATAGATACTTAATCCACGAGCTAATGTTGGAGTAAATGTAGTATTATCTGATAAGTTTAATTTCTCAATATATGAAGATAATGTTTTTATTTCTTGGATAGCTTCACAAGCTACTACTCTTTCATCATTTTCATATGTTTCAATATAATCAGTTAGTGATTTATTAAAGTTATCTAATAATTTATTAGCAGTTTCTTCATCTATTTCTATTTTAGATAGTTCTTTAATAAAGTCTTGTCTACTAATCTTCTCAATCTTATCAATAATACCAATTACTTCTTCTACTTTATCCTTAGAAATATTAGAGTCTTCAATTATTATACTCATTAATTTTCTATTATTCCATTTAATATTTATATCTATTCCTAATTTAGTAAATATATCAACAACCATTTGCATTTGTTCGGCTTCAATTACTTGACCACTTATGCCAACAACATCAACATCACATTGATAGAACTCACGACATCTTCCAGTTTTAACTGGGCCATTTCTAAATACTTTACCTATTTCATATCTTTTTAATGGTAATCTTAAATCTTTTTGGTTAGCAATAAATTTACAGAATGGTATAGTTAAATCATATCTTAATCCTAGTCGTCTATTACCTTGGTCTGTTAGAGTATACATTTCATTTAATATTTCAGCGCCATCTTTATACTTATATGCTAGAATATCATAGTTATATAATACTGTTGAATCTAGTGGTTGATAATTATATTTTATAAATGTTTCTTTTAAGGTATCTGTTATTTTATTTCTTATTAATTGGTCTTTACCATAATAATCAGTAGTACCTTTTAAATTTTGAGTATTTATTTTCATAATACACCTCACTTAGTTAAGATTATACTATAAATTAGGTAGATATTCAATATTAGTATTTTAAGATATCTACTATTTTTATTATATATTTATTTATTAATAATATATTTTAGTATGAATAAGAGTATACAAATTAAGAATATTGATATTGAGAATATCATTTGGGTAATATATATAATTATTATTTTATTAGCACTTTTATCTAATTATTATGAGAAGAATAGTATTGTTAATAATAATTATCAAGATGGAATAGATAGTAAGAATATAAATATATTTATTTTTATAGTACTAGTAATTATATATCTTTATTTTTTAAATAATAGTTATAATCAATATAGAAATAATCCTAGTGACATAAATTATACTAACTTAATGGCTAATATTTTTAATGTTATTGGAGGTTTTATCTTTCTTTATGTGGCAATAAATTCTGGTGTAGATAGTAATATTGATATATAAAAAGAAAAGTATTGCTACTTTTCGATGTTAACGATAGTAATTATTTCTTCTTCTTCGAGATAAGATACTTTAATAGTATCACCATTTATTAAGAATGGTAATAAATCGCTAGTTGTTAATGATACTTTATATTTTTGATTGTTAGTATCCATAATATAATAATAACTATTACCTTCGACTATACCCATACTAATATTCTTTATAGTTATTTCTTTAGTTTGTAATAATTCTTCGTTATAGTTAGTTGAATAACTTGCTAGATAGTTGGCTGCGGCTTTATTTATGCCTAGTGAAGCATCAGATACTACTACTTTTTGGTAGTCTGCTACATCGATAAAGGCATACATTTTAACTAAGCCAGCATTATCTTTTAAACTTACTAAATATGTTGGTTTACCATTTAAGTTAATTAGTAATGGGAAGGTTGATGTATATTTCATTTGTTGAACTTGTCCTTCAGCAGAGGCCATAGCAGAATATTCTTCAGCACCTGGTACTTTGTAATAGTTTGTTTCTTTGGTACGCATATTACATAGAATAAATCCTAGGTTAGATTCGTCTGATGATACTGATGTTATTCCAGTATATAGATATATATCATCATTTAGACTTATATAATTATAACCATCTGTTGTCATAATAACGCCTTTTTGAGAAAACAATGTATTGAAGAAGCCATTTTGATATTGACCCCAATCATCGACTTGTTCAATAATTAAACTTGCTGAGTAGATATGATCAACCCATGTTGGGATTTCTTCTAATTTATATTTTTTACTTTTACCCGTTATTGGGTCCAGTATAATGGCACCATTTATTTCTTTTTTGACACCGACTGCTTTATAGGATACGGTTGGCACTATCCAATATGGATTACCTTCATTATCTATTTCAAATGAGGCTGTGTCAAATATTTCTGTTGGGTGATTAAATCTTAGTTTACGATATAAGTTTTCATTGAATAAGGCACTTGGCATATATTTCATACCTTTATCAAGTCTTATTAATTTAGCTTCACCATTGACAGAGTTAACTGTTATATAACCTTTTATTCCTTCTTTTCTATTAGAGAAGTATTTTATTATTGAGGCATATTCTAATGGTGTGACACGAATTATTTCATTGTTATAGTTTATTTGAGTATATAAATCACTAACATAGAATTGACTTACCCAGTCAGACATTTGGCCCATTACACGATCACCTAGTTTTTGGCTAGAGGTTTTATCAAGTAATGGTAAAGTATTAAAATCTACTTCTTTGATGCCTTCGGTAAATTCAATACTATCATTAATTGTTATTCTATTAGCATAACTTTTAGAGTTAAATAATGGTGATGCTATAAAATTAGCAATGATAGTACCACCAATTATTACGAATATAGCAATTATACTTTTTGGAAATTCAATATTTCTTTTATGAAAAATATTAGTTATATTACTATATTTAAAGTTTAATAATTTAAATACGCTAGTTATGTTGTAGACAATAATTAGTGCAATTATATAGGCCCAAAAGCCAAAGCTATGAATATTTATTGGAGGTAAAAATAGATAGTATGTTATCATAGCAAATACTAAAGTTAATATTATTCTTATTAATAAAATTTTATTATTTTTCATATTTCTCCTTTATCTTTCAAAATAACTGCCACCAATAAATTCTCTTAAGATAGATACGCTTGGGACGTCTTTGCTTGGCATTGGTAAGACAAACTTTAATAGTTGTAATAGTCTTAGGGCAGTGTCATATTCAGGGTCATCTTCTTGGACAGTGAATAATAATGGTTCAGCATAAGTTTTTAAGACCGCTAATTCGTAGGCTAATGTTGAATTAAAGATAGTATCAGCTTCATCTTGGAATGGGAAGATATATTTTTCTTCACCTTTTCTAACGTCGGCCCATGATTTTAGAGTTTGGCTTGGAGAATATCCTCTGACACGATTATCTCTAACCATTCTTCTTAATAATCTTAAGTCAGTCATACTAATTCTATTATCGTTATCGATATTTAAGAATGGTAACGGGCTTATATATATCTTATATTTATTTTTTCGTGGGATACTTTCTAATAAAGCATCATTTAAGCAGTGCAATCCTTCAATTATCAAGATATCTTTTTCTTCTAATTTAATAGCATTCTTAAATGTTTTCTTACCTTTTACAAAGTCAAATGTTGGTGTTATTACTTTACTGCCTTTTAACATTTTAGATATTTGGTTATTAAATAATTTAGTATCGATGGCTCTTAAACTTTCAAAGTCGTAGTTACCATTTTCATCTAATGGTGTATCTTCTCTATCTAAGAAATAATCATCTAGTGATAAGGCTATTGGGTTTAAACCTAGAGTTTTTAGATATAGAGATAGTTTCCTTGCAGTTGTAGTTTTTCCTGATGATGATGGGCCAGACATAAGTACTATTTTGATGTCTTTACTTTTTTGCTTGATGGTTTCTGCTATTTTTAATAGTTTATAGTCTTGAATAGATTCTGATAAGTTAATTAATTCTCCTGGTTTAGTGTTAACTATTGAATCGTTTAAATCACCTAAGTTATTAATATTTAATATTCTTCCCCACTCAGCATATTCTTCCAGAGAATTAAACAAGTTATCATGATGAGTATATTTAACTATTTTACCATTATTATATATAGATGGATATCTTAAAACTATACCTTTACCTTCTAATAATGTTAAGTCAAAGTATTTTAAAACTCCTGAATCGTTTGGTAATAGTCCTAGAACATAGTGATATGTATTTTCAAATTTATATAGAGTTATGTAGTTAGATTTGTTATAAAATAGTGTTTTAACTAAATCTTTTCTTTTAATATTTTTAAAGTATTCCGTAGCTTCTTGAATTGTCGTTTCAATCTTAGTAAATGGAATTTGTTTTGCTATTTTATCTTTCATAACTACTTTAATTAATTCTAATTTATCTTTAGTTATTTTTTTATCAATATCAATATATATTCCTTTATCTAATGAATGCCTTACTATTACTTTAGTATCTGCTCCTAAGACTTCATATACAGTCGTTTTAAAGACTATTGTTAAGGCTCTTTCATATGTTCTATTACCTAGGGAAGTATTTATATCAAATAATTCTAAAGTACCATTTTTAGTTAGAGAATCATTATAATTAATAAATTCGTTGCGATACTTTGCTATTAAGATATCAAAAGGTAAATCATTCTTTAAGTTTTCTAATACTTCATATAGTTTAATACCTTTTTTATATTCTAATTTTTTACCATTTTGTAATGTTACTATTATGGTTTCCATGTTATCACTCCTCTTTACTCTATATCAATTATAACAATATTTATTTTAAATGTAAACTTTTTATTATAAAGGCATGAAAAAAAGAAATATAAAATTTCTTTTAGTCTTAATCAAGATTCTTAAATGTTTCTTGCATTTTAGTTGCTATGTCGTTATTGTCTAACATTATTAAGATGATAACATTGTCTTTGCTTTCAACAATGACACTGCTTGCTTGTACACATATCCATTTAGCAGGATCTACTTTTTCTTTAATTTCTTGTTTAGTCTTTTCAATATCAACACCATCTTTTACTCTTACTACTACTACAGAGTGTGCTATAGAACTCATTTCTGGTTCAGAGGCTATTCCTTCTTCAAAATCTAGGGAATCTAGTCCTAAATAATATGATAAGTTTTCTTTTGTTAATTTTGTTTGAGTCATTTTTGGGCAATCTTCTCCAACCGGGGCATATACTTTAGATAAGATTTCTTTTAGAGTATATGTTTGTTTTTGTCCTTTAGTTCCACAGGCAGTAATTGTTAGTAAAATGATAGTTAGTACTAAAAGTTTTGGTAATACTTTTTTCATTATTTTCATCCTTTCTTGGTAGTTATACTACTTGAGTTAATTATAGCAAATATTTTTATTAAATGGTAGTGTATTTATTACTTTTGGGATAATTGTAATAGCTTTTTCATAGTGTTGGCGGTTCTTATAGTTATTTTGTTAGTTATACTAGTGCTAGCAGTTTTAATCCACCATGTTGATTTACGGTAATCTTTTAGAACAAATGACCAAAATATAGTGTTGTGGTATTCTTCTATTTGATCAATATTTTCTTTAGGGCTACCTATTGTATTATAGACTTCTTCGTAAGTAGTTGGTGGTATTATAAAGATTAAGTTATCATATATTTCTTTATTAGTAGTACCCCACCATGATGGACTATTATTTAATATATCTTCTAGTTCAGGTACTGTCATGATATAGATTGGTATTTTTATATTAAAGTTAAATTCAATAATTTTAGATATGTTTTCTATTATTAATTCTTTATTATTTATGTTAGATTCAATAATGATATTACCACTATTAAGATAAGTGGATACGTTTTGATAATTATTTTCTTCTAGTAATTGTTTTAGTTTAGGCATAGATACTTTGTTTTTGCCACTTATATTTACTCCTCTTAGTAATACAATATATTTCATTTTTACTCCTTTATAGTTATTTTATCTTTAATTAAGAATAGTATTATAGGTCTTAAAAAGCCTAGTGATAGAACAGTTAGTACGGTTAAGATATCTCCATATTTATTTGTAGTACTTTTATATATTTTGTGAGAGATTATTGTGTTAAATGTAAATGATAATATTAAACTTACCAGAAGTATACAAAATGGAATAAGAGTTAGTTTTTGGTAGATGTAAAAGTATGCTGTTAGTGATATGTTAATAAAGTTTAAGATGGCTGTTAAGTAACCTAGCACTTTGTTCCCAGCAATAGTGCCTAGTAAGTATTTGTTATAGAATGGTATCCATGCAGTATATGGGTACTTATGGTTTAAATTTTTATTTATAGTTGTAATAGTCATACTTTCAAATATATAACTTATTATCACATATATTACTGTTATTACTAGTAAGGATATATAGATAAGAAATATAAATGATAGTATGCTCATTAAGAATATGACACTAAGTCCGCCCATGTTAATCGCCTTCTTTTTATATGATTATAACATAAATATTAAAAAAATAGATATTTCTATCTATTAATATTCATTATGGTAGCGACGGAGGGGGTCGAACCCACGACCTATCGGGTATGAACCGATCGCTCTAGCCAACTGAGCTACATCGCCATGAAAAGTAAGCAATATAATAGTAGCATACTTTTTCTAGTTTGACAATAGTTTTTTGTTATTTTGTTCTTCTAGCTTGGTATTTTTGCATATTTTCTAAAATATCATCTCTAATTTTTATAATTTTTTTCAGTTCTTTAGTATCCTCTGTTTCCCATCCCATTTCTATATATGCTTTGGTATATTCATATTTTGTGCGGTTAAATTTACTTTTAAATTTTACAATTAGGGAATTTAAGGCTTTAAAATTTTCTTTTCCTACTTCATTATATATAATATCAATATTACCATTTTTACGACTAGTTATTATTGCTTTTTTATACTTTTGATAAAAATCATTTACTAAGAATAATGCTAATTCGTAGGTTGTACCATCCTTAATTTTAGATTCTTTAGGTGTGTTTAAAATATAATTTGAATTTTGATGCATACTTGTACATATTTCTTGAGATAGTAATTCATTGATTATTTCATTAAATAACTCATATGAGCGAAAGTTTCTTTGATGATCAATTGGCTTAGATGAATCATAATTTTTTGTGATTTCTCCTTCTAAAACTTCCCAACCACCAATACATAAATAATTACTTGGAGTAACCTCTTTAAGAACTATTTCATAGATGTGATTAAATTCATGAATTAGGATATTATCTAGGTATTCTTCACGACTCCCCATTGATATAAATAATAATTGCTTTAAGTGGTAGTTATTGCCATCATAAACTAGATTTGGACAAGTAAATGTTGCATTTCGATGATATGCTCTAGCATTAAACCCATCTTCTCTATCTAATAAGTTTAGACTAGTTATTTCTTGACGATATTTGACATATTCAGGTAAACTTTCATAGTACTCAGTCATTAATTCATTTCTTATACTTTCACGACTAGTCTTTAAGTGGTTTACTAGTTCTTCTGTTGGAGTAGCAGATTTGGCCTCTTTATTCATTTTGCATCTTTGGTAATTTTCGCTAAGATTTATACCTAGATTTTTAAAATATGTAACTCTATCTTGAATAATACTGCGTTTTTGCCATGAGTCATCTTTCTGAATTATAATTTCACTTTCACCGCTAAATGATTCAACTAATGGTGGAGAATTTAACGGATTAGTTCCGATAAAGTTTTTAATTCTTGGAGTTAAATCATCGTATGACATTTTTTTATTTAAAAAGTTTTCTAGTTCTTGGAATTCTTCTTTAGTAAAAATATCTTTTATTTCGTCAATATATTTTTTTAGATATTTGGTTTCTAATTTACTATATAAATCTTGGCATCTTACAATATAATCACGATATACTTTTGTTGATTCAAGGTATTTATGATATTCTTCTTTTATTTTTTGATACGTCTCAACAACTTTATTTAACTCCTCATAACCACCCTTTTTTATATATTTTATTAAAACATCAGCATTAGTATTCTTTCCAAAGTAATTTAATAATTTTTTTATTTTAGGATATGATATCTCACTAATATCATTATTTAAATATTTAATATATTCTTCAATTGGGGTTTCATTATCAAATATTTCATGTTCTCCAAATAAAGATTCTAAAAATCTATGCTTTAAGTTTCTCGGAATTTTTAAATCTGCTAATAACTTTTCTTCTAAATAATCTTTTACTTTTTTGTCATTTTTCTCGATTATTTTTTCATAACTTTTAGGACTGCCATAGCTTACTATAAATACATTTTTAAACTTGTCTTCAATATAGTCTCGTTCTTCTTCACCATAGAAATTAACAAATGCTTCAATTATTTGGGAAAGCTTTTCTCTTATTATTATTGAGGCATTAAATCTTTGAGATATAGTTTCGGTAATCATAATTCATTAATCCAACTTTCTAATTCGATGTAATTATCTTGAAGCATAGTACTGCCGGTAATTACTTCTTTGCTATCAATTATTATTCTAAACTTTTGGTCATCTAGTATTTTAGTACTATTACTATTTGACCAAGTTCTTATTATTCTTAGTAAACTATTTATTTGGTCTTCTGTCATTGTTTTTATTTTACCATTAATATTTATTTGCATTTTTGTAATATCAATATAGATATTTCGTTCACTATTTAGATTAGTTATATTTATTTCAATACTATTCACTGTACCACCTATTTAATTTTATTTAAGAATTCTTCTTCACTCCAGATAGTTATACCTAATTCTTTAGCTTTATCATATTTACTTCCGGCATCTGTTCCAACAATAACAACCGATGTTTTTTTACTAACAGAACTACTTACTTTACCGCCTAATTCTTCAATTACTTTGCTAGCATCATCTCTTGTTATAGAAGATAAGCTACCAGTTAGGACAAATGTTTTGCCGATAAATTCATCATTTTCTTCTCGTGTACTATCATTAATATAGTTAGTGTTTACTCCTAGTTCTTTTAATTTATTTACTATTTCAATATTCTTTTCGTTATGGAAGTATTCGTAAATGTTTTCGGCAATAGTTGGGCCAATATCTTTTACTTCTTTTAGTTCATCAATACTAGCATTAATAACATTATCAATATTTTGGTATTTTTTGGCAATTATTTTAGCAGTTTTACTTCCTACTTGTCTAATACCTAGCGCAAACAATAATCTTTCTAGAGAGTTTTGTTTACTGTTTTCAATAGACTTTTCTAGGTTAGAAATACTTTTGGCACCATAACCGTCTAGTTCCATTAATTTATCTTTATAATCTTTTATATCATATATATCTGTTATGTTTTTGACAAAACCTTCGTTATACATTTCTTCCATAATACTTTCGCCAAGGCCTTCAATATTCATAGCACCTCGTGATGAATAATGAATTAGGTTTTCTATTTCTCTAGCCGGGCATAGTTTGTTAGGACAATAACTGTTTACTTCGCCTTCTTTTTTTATTAGTTTTGTTTGACAGATTGGACATTTATCAATCATGACAAAATCTTTTTCAACTCCGGTTCTTCTTTCTAGGACAGGTCTTACTACTTCAGGAATTACATCAGCGGCTTTTCTAATAACAACCATATCACCTATTTTTATATCTTTATCCATAACATTATCTTCATTATGAAGGGTTGCTCTAGATACAGTTGATCCCATGACAATAGCAGGTTCCAGAACAGCATTAGGAGTTATTTTACCGGTTCTTCCAACTGTGAAGATAATATCTTTTAATTTAGTTATTACTTCTTGAGCAGGAAACTTATATGCTGTTGCCCATTTTGGATATCTAGCAGTATAACCTAGTTTTAGTTGTTCATCAATATTATCTAGTTTTATGACAACACCATCTATATCATATGGTAAACTTTCTCTTATAGCAGTTTTTTCTTTAATATAGTTTATTACTTCATCAATGTTGTTTACTAATCTATTGTTAGGATTAGTTTTAAAGCCAAGTTCTTCCATAAACTTAAGGGCTTCGTGATGAGTCTTTATATTATAATCTTCAGGATTTGGCAAATGGTATATGAATGTATCTAGTTTTCTTTGGGCAGTTATTTTACTATCTAATTGTCTGATAGATCCGGCAGCGGCATTCCTAGCATTCTTTAATATTGGTTCCCCATTTAATTGTCTAGTAATATTTAATTCTTCAAGAGTTTTTTTACTCATATATATTTCGCCACGAACTTCGATATCAATATTCTTTTCTAATTTTAGGGGAACTGTCTTTATGGTTTTAACATTATGTGTTATATCTTCACCGGTAATACCATCTCCTCTAGTAGCACCTGTTAATAATACTCCATTTCGATAGCGTAATGATACACTTAAACCATCTATTTTTAATTCACATACATACTTAGGGTTAATACCTTCTTTTCTAATTCGAGCATCAAAAGCACGTATTTCATCTTCGTTAAAAACGTTTGATAAAGACATCATTGGCTTGTCATGGACTACTTTGGCAAATTCTTCAATTACTTCTCCACCTATTTTTTTTGTTGGAGAGTTTGGTAAAACATATTCAGGATATTTTTCTTCTAAAGAATATAGTTCCCTTAAGTATTTATCATATTCTTGGTCAGATATTTCAGGATTATCTAAAACATGATAGTTATAGTTAGCTTTATTTATAATATCTACTAAGTTTTTTATTCTATCTTGTACTTTTTCATTCATAGTTATCACCTTATTTAATTATATAATATTTATATTTATACTGCAATAGGTACTAATTTTTCATCAATAATTGAATATAGATAAGTACTTACTGGTTTATTTAGTTTACTGCTTATATATTCTTTATATACTTTTAATTGTTCTAAATAAGCTTTATCAGTAGTATTTTTTAATTTATAATCTATTATTTTTATTTTATCATCATACTCTAGTAATAGGTCAATAATACCATGATATTCTTTATTATCTTTAGTATATATAAATTCATATTCTTTATACACTTGGGCTTCTTTTATATCACCAACTGCTGAGATAAATTTATTTATTTTATCTAGGTAAAATGGTTCAATATCTAATATTGGGTTATTAAAGTCGACAGTTTCAAATATATAGTGCATATAAGTACCATATTCCATGTTTTTAGCTTCTTCTTTACTTATTAGTTTATTACTTATTTTAGAGGCTCTTTGTTTTTGTTCTTCAACTTGGTCAATAGATATTTCTTTAGTATTAATAATAGTATTATCTTGTTCTATTTTATCTTGATAATTATTACTTAGAACAATGTTATAGTCTTTAGATAGATTTATATCATCTAAGTTAATAGATTTTATATAATTTGGTATTTTTGTTTTTATTGAATTAATAATATCTAAGAAAGATTTGTATTTACTTCTAATAGAGGTATCTACAATATCTTCAACAATATTCTTTTCTTCATCAAGAGAGCATACCATAATCATTTTTTCTTTACATCTTGTCAAGGCAACATAAAATAGTCTAATACGTTCAGATATATCTTCTTGTTTATATTTATCTTTAAATAAATCTTTTAGAATAGTACTGCCTATTCCTTCGTTATAATATGGAGTAATAATTCCTAGAGAACTATCATATATAAATCTATCTTTAGTGTCTTCTTTATTAAACTCTTTGTGAAAACCACTGAAATAACAAATGTTAAATTCTAGACCTTTAGATTTATGAATATTCATTATCTTTACGTTATTACCACTCTTAGTATTTAGAGAATATCTTATTTCATTATTACCATTAGTCATTTCTTTTAGATATTCACCGAATAGATATGGGTTATAGCCTAAGTTATCTAAGTTCATAGCAATATTTTGTAAGTTTTGAATACGATACATACTTCTTTCAATGTCTCCTACTAAAATCGTTTTTTCGTAGATATTAAACTTATCAATTATGCTATTTAGTAGTTCTATATTGGTTAATTCTTCTAAATTATCAGATATTTCTTTACTTAATTTAAAGATTTCTGTATGGTAGAATTCTTTATTAGTAAATGTTTTAAATATTTCACCATCTGAACAACCAAAAAGATAACTTCTAGCGATTGATGTGTAATAATATTTAAATTCTGTATCATATTTCTTTTCTTTTATTTTTAAGATAAAGTTTATAATATTTTTTATTAATATAATATCTGTTTCAGTGGTTAGTTTTTCATCTTGATATATAGATAGTGGAATATGTAGGTATTCAAATATCTTTTTATATAATGGGAATGATGATCCTCTATCCATGATAATACAGATATCTGAATAAGTAATATCTTTTACTTCTAAGGTGTCTTTATCAAATATTTGGTAGTGGTTATCTACTTTATTTTTTATATCATTAGCAATAATAAAAGCTTCAACTTCTTCTTTAGAATATGTTTTATCTTCTAAGTGATAGTTATATATTTCTAGATTATTATTTTGATTAGTTAGGCCTTGTTCGTTATATGTAGTATTACCAAATACCATTTGATGAGATTCACTATATTGTGCTCCTCCTAGAGTATTATCCATAATTAGATTAAATATTTCATTAATATTATTTAAGACTTCACTTCTTGACCGGAAGTTTTTAAGTAAGTCTATTTTTAATCCGCCATCAGCGTTTGCATATTTATCATATTTATTTTTAAATATTGTTGGGTTGGCATTTCTAAAACGATAGATAGATTGTTTGATATCTCCAACCATATATACGTTATGGTTTTCTATTAAGTTAATAAAGGCTTCTTGTAAATCACTAGTATCTTGATATTCATCAACTAATATTTCATTATAATAGTTTTGTAATTCTTTTCTTATTTCTTCATTATCTTTAACTATTTTAATGGCAAATAAAGCAATATCAGTAAATTCGTAAGCATTATTATTTCTTTTAAATTCCATTATTTGACTATCATATTCTTTAATAATTTTAATAATAATTCTTATATAGTTTTCTGTCTGCTTTAAAGATTCTTCAATTTCTTTTTCACTAGAGAATCGGCATAAGGTTTCAAACTCTTTTAGTATTTTTGATATTTCATCTTTTAATTTCTTAATATCATCTTCACTATCTTTAGGTATTCTTGGTAAACTTACTAAAGCAAAATTATTGGCTATTTCATCATAACTACTACTTTTTAGTAGAGGTTCTAAAGCGATAGACATATTTTCATAGAAGGTACTATCGGATGAATAGCTTAATCGATATAGAACATTTTCTAGTTCAAGTAATTTATTCTGTAGTAGTTCGTTATATTGTTTTAGATACTTAGGAATATCCAATTTATAATTATCAAGATATTCATCTTTATCTAGACGTAAATTTAGAGAATTGTTAATTTTCTTCATTGCATTTTTAATTTCTTTATCATCTTTAGTGCAAAAATTATTAATTAGATTTGTGAAATCATTATCTTGTTTTTGATATAGAGATTCAAAAATACTATCTAGTATGGTGTCTTTTTGAAGTTCTAGTAAACCATTATCAATAATGGTAATATTTTTAGGAATATTTAAGAGATAATGATATTTTTTAACAATAGAGCCGGCATAACTGTCAAATGTTGTAATATATGAAGCATCAAGATAGTCTAGTTGTTTTTTTAGGGATGGTTCTTGTTTAATTTTCTTTCTAATTCTATTTTTCATCTCACCGGCAGCTTCATTAGTAAATGTTAGTACTAATAGTCTGTTAATATCAATTCCTTGTTTTAATTTTCTTAATACCCTTTCAGATAGAACGGCCGTCTTACCTGAACCAGCTCCGGCTGATACAATAATATTTTGCCCTTCTTCGTTTATAGCTTGTAATTGTTCTTTAGTCCAACTAGGCATCTTCTTCACCTCCTAGGAATGATAAATCTTTTTCTTCTTTTAAAATTACGATATCTTTATTATCCATAAAACAGATATCTTTAAATTTACAGAATTTGCATCCAACTAAACTATCAGGGGCATAACCTACTTGTTTAGGGTTGATGTCAAATTCCACATTACTAATTTTAGTAGCATTACTTTTTATGTTATCTTCAACGATATCAATTAATTTATTTATTTGATCATCATTTAGTACTTTAGTATTACTATAGAAACTACCATCTTTTTTACATCTCATACCTTTTATCATATTACTACTTTCATAATTACTGTCAAATTCTCTTAAGATGTTGACATCACTATTGGAGTACCCTTCTAGCTTAAGATTATCTTCTTTCTTCTGATTATATGTTTTACTTTTATCGATAGATATTTCATTTTGTAGAATATGTTGGAGATAGAAACCAGCGAATTTGGCATTTTTAAACTTATGATTAGCTAAATATAGATATACCGGTAATTGTAAACTTAATCCATAAATAGTGTTTTCTAATTTAATGTCGGCTGAGCCCGTTTTATAATCTATAAGGGCAACTATTACTTCATTTGGTCTTTCTTGATACATTATTTTATCAATAAAGCCCTTAAATGTGATAGTTATATCTTCTTGTTTTACTACTTTTATTTCTTCTTCAAATAATATTTTATCTAGATTACTATAGTTTAGTTGTTTACGAATTGTTTTTAGGACAAATTCAATATCTTTACTTATTTTATTAACAAAGAATTTTTCTTTATTAGATAGTTCTCTATTACTATCCTTTATATAATTATCTATTTCTATATTTACATCAATATCATTTAATAAACCTATCTCTAAGATATGGTGAAATAAACTACCAATAAAGGCAATAAAAGTATCATCATAGATATCTATCTTTAAGACATTAGCTAAGTAATATCTAAAAGCACATTTATTATAATTATCCATAGTAGAATAAGACATAACCAAATTATTATTTATATAATTATAATAATCAGATTTATCTATTTTGCTATATTTATGGTCATATTTTAAATAATCTATTTGATAGTTATTGTTTAATATTGATAATTCTCTAGTAACGATGCCATATTTTATTAAATTATCTAAACTTTTAGTTAGTTTTATTTTATTATATAAAGTAGAATAACTAGTTAAGATATCATTTTCAATTTTAATTACTTGATAGTTAAGATCTTCGACTAAGTTTGACGGATAATAACTAGTTGTTTGACTTTTTAATTTATATGTTATAGTTAGATTTTTAATATTCTTAATATTTCTAATATTAGATTCTTTTTCTAATCTATTAACAGTATAAGTGTCTTCTAACGATAGAGATGTTTTTATATCATTTGATAGGTAGTCTTCATCTTTTTTAATAATTGGAATACTATTTTGGTTAAAATTCATTAGGAATACATATTCATCATCTGCTATATAAGTATTATAATCAATTACTTTTACACAGTTAGTGTAAGCTTTATTAACTATCTTTGTTCTTTGTAAGTCATGAACTATAAGAGTTTTTACCTCTTCATAATCATCAACAAAATAATATTCATTTACA
This sequence comes from uncultured Bacilli bacterium, assembly GCA_934130545.1. Taxonomy (GTDB): domain Bacteria; phylum Bacillota_I; class Bacilli_A; order RF39; family UBA660; genus UBA6414. The sequence continues at coordinate 203,953 of CAKOYD010000001.1, forward strand.
ATATCAATTATTTTATTAACTATATCAGAGTTAGGATATAATTCTTTTAATTTATCTATGGTTATAGTTATATCGCTATTGTAGAGTTCTAAGAAATCGCTTACTATTTTAGTTGAATAGATAGATGGTTCATCATTTAAATATAATGGAATATTATACATAGAGAAAATTCTTTTAAGAGGGATATTATATTCACTGCTTATATTACTTAATTTTATTTTATTTATATCCACACCTTTGTCGATAAGTTCGCATATTTGTTTACATACAAATTCTATTTCTTCTTCCATAGTACTTGCTTCATATATAGCATGTGGATATTCTTGATATTCTTTGCCAATTATCCTTACAGGATAGTCTTTGGATATATCTTTAATTACTTTATTATTAATATCTACTAAATAATCATAACCATAAACTATTATTTCTTTATTCTTTAAAAAGTCTTTAAATAGTTTATCTTTAATTAATAAGTTGTGGTCCTGTAAATCTTTTTTAATATTTTTTAACTTATTTAATTTAGATTCAGTATAATTAGAATCACCTACATAATATATATTTCTTAAATAAATTATAGCTATATCATAATTAATGTGATAATTATTTATAAGATATAGAATAGTTTTATTATCATAATCAAAATAATACTTTTTAACTAATTCTTCTATAGTCATAAATTTAATATTTATTAGTTTATTTAACTTATTTAACTCTTGTAATATAATTTTTTTTATATCGTTAGGGCATATTAATAAACTATTATTTTTTAATTCTTTTATAAAATTCATAATATCTACCTCAACTTAATTTTGGCAAAAAAAAAACAATATGTCAATACATAAATCAGCTGTGTTAACAAAAGTTTTTTTATTTTATTTATTAGTAAATATTTTTAATTGTTCTTTATGAATATTTCTTAGTTCTGTATTTATTTTCATTTCTAATAATATTGTTTTTATTAGTTTATCCATTGTACTATTTTCTGTATAATCAGCTAAGGCAGCATAACTTGCACGATCCTCTGCTAAAAGGCTTTTGGCTATTTCTTCTTTGTTTTGTTGGTAAACGGCTATTGTATAACCACCACTACCTCTAACCATACGCATTGATGGAATATCAGTTATTCCGTCACCAACATAAAGCATGTTTTTAGTAGATATTCGACGGTCATCTTCTAACATCATTTTATTTAATGTTGTATCATCAGATATGTCTAATACGCCTTTATTAATACGTGATAAGAACTGAGTTTTAGCAGTATAGTTAACACTCATAGCGGGCCATACAGCTATACCATTATGATCATATAAGAATTCGCATGCGTATATTTCTTTAAAGTATTTAGCTATTTCTGTTCCTTCAATTATTTCTTTTAATCCTGATGATATTATATAGTGTTCTACAGTAATACCAATAGATTCACCATATTCATTAATTCTTGTAAACCAATCTTTAACACCTGGATACAAGTTAATATCTTTACCTAGTTTAACAAAGTCTTCTCTTTTTATTGACTTTTCTTTTTTATTAGACATATGAATCATCATATACATGTATGATAGCACTTTATCCATATGATTTTTTTCGGTAGTTTTATTTGTTTCTTCCCAAAACTCCTCTGATGATAATCCTAAACTTGGTATAAAAGAATATTCTTGCATATCCTTATCACATAGAGTTTTATCAAAATCATAAATAAGTGCTACTATTGTTTTATCTTTACTACTTACCATACTATCCCTACTTCCTATAAATATTTTATCAAATACTTAAATATTAGTCTATAATTTTTATTGATTATCAAGAATTATAACATTATATTTTACTTTATATCTAAATATATTATATTTTTGTTCTTTTTTCTTATAATTGAAGATAGTATTTTTTAACATTAATGTACCATGATAATTATTATATTCTTCTTTTATACTATTAATAAACTCTTTAGCATCATTTAAGTCATTATACTCTAAGATAATATATAATATTTTATCTTTGGGTACTATTTCTTTTATTTTATTAAGATTATAACTTATATTATCTAAGTTTACATTTATAACTATAGTATCACTTTTACTAATATACTTCACTATATTAATGTTATCTATTGATAAGATTATACTTGAATATAAGTATTCAGATAGTTTATTTAAATATTTATATGAGTTTTTATAAGAAGATAATTTAATTAAAGAAAACATAATACCTCCTTACTATAAAGTATTATGTTTTGTTAGATAAAATACTATTAATAGTATTAGAAATAATAAATTATAATATTTAGCATTTCTAATACTACTAACAATAAATTATTACCTAATCATCTAGGTCTTCTAAAGACAAAAAATTGCCAAATGGCTCGATTAATCCCAAAAAGAATGCAGGGCCTTCTACTTTAATATAATATTTTTTATGTGGGTCTAATCTTGTTATATAAACTTGAATATTTAATCCTGATGGTAATTTAAGTTGTATTGATGTTTTATCATATTTTTTATCACTTATTTCGTTAATATACATATATACATCACTATAATATGAAACATCAGCAAATATCTTTAAACCGGCTACTCCTGTTATATAATGATCAGAAAATAATATTGCATTAGAGATAGCACATCCTACTTTATTTTTTGGTTTCTTTTTAAAATCATATGGTTTTACTGGAATATCTACATATTTTTTATCTCCTACCATATTTTTATATACGAATCCATTATTTTCAAATCTAAATCTATCTAGTCTATCACTTTTACTAAGTATCATCTTATCTACATATGGTTTTGTCATAAGATGATGAAGGGTACATACTACGATAATTGTTGTTACTACTGCTATTGCTACTACTAAAATTATTGACAGTGTTTCTTTGTCTAATCCAAACATTTTATTTAACTCCTTTTTAATTATATGGAAGGTACTGATGTAACAGTACCCTCCGCTTGTACGTTTACTTTCTTAGATATTTATTTTATTTTTTTAATTTATTTTTTGGCACAAAATTTTAATTTAATTTCTAATTTTTAATTTTACCATGTACCTGTCCATGTGCCATATGAACAGCCCATTACAACATATTTGTCAACAGCAGATGCACCAAAGCCAATTCCACCAGTAGCAATTGTATAATCTTGTGATTCAGTTAAAGTAGTATTAGTACCATGTGCATACATTCCACAGAACTCTTGAGATGTTAACGTTTCTGATACATACTTATTAACATCGAAATATAATGTTGCACCTATTCCAGTTAATGTACCACTTGGTATCTTAAATGATGCCCCAGAACCATAACGACCATTTTTAATTGCTGCAACACTAGAATTATAGCAATCATCGTGATCACAATAATGACGAATGAATGTAGGATAAGTTGATCTTATTACTTGATATTGAATACCAATGGCAATAACATCATAGTTTCTTTCGTTTGGCATAGTATTCCAGATTGTTGATACTATATAACGATAATGTGAATCAATTTGTGTCACTTTTGTAACAACACTACGCCAATAGTTTTCAACTACACCTAGTGGCATAACCTCATTTCTACTTTGGAATTCTTCTTCAGTAGCAACATAAGTTACTGTTTCCAAACCTCTTCTTACAGTTTTATAACGTGTTGTATTAGTTGATACTACATGTCCAATTAAATCTTTATTATTAATATAAGTATCTTCATCCATTAGATAGATATCTTCTTCAGAAAATCCTAAATTTATAAGATTATTGTATTCTGTTTCTGTCATCTTAATACCAAAGTAATTTTCTATTATATTTTCTTCTGCTTTAATTGAAGTAGTAAATAATAAACCTACTGTCAAAACTGCTAACAAGTAGTTTTTTAATTTACTCATGTCTTACCTCCTTTCACTAAAAATTCTAGCATTCAGGTATAAAAAAATAAACCCCTGAGTTGGCGAATTTTGTCGCTTTTTCAGGGGAATTTAATCATTTTTTTACTAAAACTGGTATATTTGTGGTGTTTAATTCATTGTTTTCATCAATATATTTAACTTGTAAAATCATACCGTTTTCTAAAATACTTTTTATTATTTTCAACTCGTTATCAGTATGATCCATGGAAATTTTAGATATGTAATTACTTAAATATGCGCCTTTCTCCAACCTAGTAAGTGTTGATATATCACCATTACTATAAATTATTTTATCATCCACAACAATTAAATATTGAGCATTATTAATCTTTTTGTCCTCAAACAATTCGTTATTTACGCCTCTTACTACTAGGGATATATAGTAACTATCTTTTTCAATAGTAATATTACCAGCTATTGTAAATCTATCATCACCGCTTATTAATGAATAAGATTTAGTGTTTAATATAAAGTTAGCTATCAGGTAATAGATAAAGAATACAGATACTAATAATAATGCGAGTAATAATATTAATTTCTTTTTAGTAAGTTTATGTTTATTACCTTCATCATTTATTGTTAACTTGCTATTACCTAGCAAGACATCTACAGGAACTTTTAGGACTTGAGATATTCTTTTTAATGTATCAATATCTGGAGCAGTTGTGTTAGTTTCCCATTTTGATATTGTTTTGTTTGTGACATTTAATAAATCTGCTAATTCTTGTTGGGTAAGTTTTCTTTCTTTTCTTAATTTTGCTAATGTTTTACCAAATGAATATTCTGTCATTATCAACACCTCTTACTATTTTAATATGTAAAAAACGCAATCAATATAAGGTTAATTATAAAGATTGCGGCCAAGATCAATTTAATGGGACGGATGGTGGGAATCGAACCCACGAATAATGGAACCACAATCCACCGTGTTAACCACTTCACCACATCCGCCAGAACAACTTAATAATATCATATATATACTTTAATGTCAAGGCTTTTAATAAAAAAAGCCCTTATATTATGGGGCTTTCAGGCTACATAAAGAATGCAAAGTATACTATAAATGCAATATATAGTAGTAGTAAAATTAGACCATTTATTTTAGATGATTTATCTTGTTGTTCATTTATGCCTAGGGCCATAGCAGATAATACTCCACCAATTAGTCCACCAATATGAGCAGCATTATCTATTCCTGGTGTGGTAAAACCAATTACTAGGTTAATTAATATTATTGGGATAACTTGGCTTTTAACAGTTTGGCCTAAATATGTACGATACTTAACTCCAAAGTATAGAATTGCTCCAAGTAAACCGAATATTGCTCCACTAGCACCGGCAGATATTACGTTATCCGTAAATCCTATGGATAAGATACTTCCACATATAGCACTTATTAAATATATTAATAGATATTTTATTTTTCCATAAAAGTTTTCTACTTGTGAACCAATAACATATAGAGAATACATATTAACTACTAAGTGAATAATTCCTATATGAACAAAGGCACATGTAAGTAAACGATATATTTCTCCTTGCTTAACTAGTAAACCTAGGTTAGCTCCAAATGTTAATAATGTTTTACCATCCGTAGCGCCCCCCATAAGGATAAATACTATTACACAAATAGCTATTATAGCATAAGTAACAATAGGCTTCTTTATTGAGAATATTTTATCTAGTTTACTTGCTTTTACAGTATTATTATTATTTATATCATTAGTAAATTTTAAAAATAATTCTATTCCTTTTTCTTCGTGTTTAGTTTTTTCTACAATATCAGGGAATACTTCCACTAATGTTGGATTTTTAATATCTTTTTCTTTTTCTACTAAGACTCTGTCTGACGTTTCATCGTTGCATAATTCAACGGTATCACCAACATCAGTATATATACTTAGTACGGGCATTTTTAATGTGAATGTTTTCTTTTTTAACTCTTTTGTTATTCTTTTAGATCTAAATTTATCAAATCCTAATTGTTCTTTGTTATGAATATATTTAGAAACAATTCTAACTATTTTGTAATCTTCTTCCATGTTTTCTAACCATATTTCATCATTAACCCCATGAACTACGACGGGGCTATAATTTTTTTCAATCATAAAATAGTGAACTAAATTCATAACAAGTAAATCACGATTGTTTATTTTTAATTCTTGAACCATATTTCACCTCATCTGACGACACACTATATTATACTATTAAATATTAAATAAATAAAGTTCTTTTATTGTTCTTGAAATATTTTTAATATCTCTGTAAATTTTTCCGGTACAGGAGATGTAAACTCCATATATTGATTAGTTGTTGGATGAATAAAGCCAATTGTTTTAGCATGAAGCATTTGTCCAAAGTCAGGATCTATTAATTTATGATGTCCATATACGGGATCATTAACAATAGGATGATTAATATACTGCATATGAACTCTTATTTGATGAGTTCTTCCTGTTTCAAGGATACATTCAATTAAAGTAGCATTTTTATATCTTTCTAATACTTTAATATGAGTAACCGCTGGTTTAGAGTTTTCAGCAGTAACGCACATTTTCTTACGATTATTCTTATCTCGTCCTATTGGAGCATCGATAGTAGCACTATCTTCTTTTATGACACCATATACTAAGGCAATATATTTTCTAACAACGGTTTTTTTACTTATTTGTTCTGCTAGTGATAAGTGAGCTTTATCATTTTTAGCAACTAGTAGTAATCCTGATGTATCAGCATCTATTCGATGAACAATTCCTGGTCTAACCTCACCATTTATAGTACTTAATTTATTACAATGATACATTAATCCGTTAACAAGGGTATTATAATAATTACCAATAGCGGGGTGAACAACCATACCACTTGGTTTATTGACTACTAATAAATCATCATCTTCATAGTAGATATCTAGATTTAAGTCTTGTGGTTTAATATCAGTATCTTCTTGATAATTATCATCAATGGTTATGATATCTCCTTGATTAACTTTATAACTAGCTTTTACTTCTTTATTATTAACTAAAATATTATTATTATCAATTAATTTTTGGATTTTACTTCTAGTATAGTCTGTTTTATCTTGTAGATATTTATCTATTCTAGTTAGTTCTTCTTCCTCTACTTTTATTTCTATCATTGTTATCCCTCCATATACCAATTATTAGTATTATTATTCCTATAACTATATAACTATCGGCAATATTAAATATTGGATAATTATATCCAAATATATTAAAGTCTAAAAAGTCAATTACATATCCATAAATAATTCTATCATATAGGTTACCTAATGAACCGGCAATAATCATTAAATAAGATATAGTTTCATATTTTAACATATTATTATTTTTATGTAAATAGTTTGCTAGGACTACAATAATAATAGTGGTAATACAGATAATTAGATATCTATGCCCATTTAACATACTCCATGCTATTCCATAATTATGAACATTAGTTATGGAGAAAAAACTAGGTATTATTTTAATACTATGATTTAATGGTACTAGAGCACTAATTATTTCTTTACTTAAAATATCTATTATTAATAGACTTAATATTAAGATAATACTTTTCCCTTTTTTCAATATATTATCCTCCTATTCTATCCATTATATAACTTGAACAGTTAGTTAATCTATTATCACTACTATCTAGACAATCTAGTTCTACTATATAGCAATATACATAGTGGTTATCACGATATATTGTTATATTAGTATTTATAGAGCATGTCTTTTTATTAGCACTATTCATTAAATTACCAGGAATAATTATATTATCATTTATAATATCTTGAAATGTTATAGAGTGATCATCATATTTTTGGGTATATACATTATTACCGACTAAAGTATCATTAGTTAATTTATTAGTATTAGCTGATATAAAAGCATCAATATAATCAGAAACATTATTCTTAAATACTTCTTCAGTTTTAGATTTAGCATTATTTAAATAACTAGTATATGACACTATTCCTATACCAGTTATTAAACTTAATATTATAACTGTGGCTAATAATTCTACTAAAGTAAATCCTTTATTGTTCATTAATATCATCCTTTCCATATATTACTAAAAAAGAAGTATGAATTCTTCTTAAATTTTTCCTGTTTTATTTAAAAAATATAATACTCCAACAGTGGCTAATATTACAAATATAAATAATAATATTAATTTCCAAGTTGTACCTTTACTAGAAGTATCTATAAAGTATTCATCTTCTTCTTCATCATTTGATTCAAAATCACTCTTATTAAATTTACAATTACCGGTATAGAAATTCATCTTTTTAGTTTTTTCTATTTCAGGTAATTCATCTTCAATAATTGGAGCAGTAATCATCGTTTCTTCGTTATCACCTTTTAAGTCAGATAAAATCTCTAGTGATAAGTTAGCAGTTTTTTGTAATCTGTTTTCAGTTTCTTCATCTACTGATGAGATAATATCATCATACATTTCTTTAACTTCATCAATATTATCAATATTTAGTTTCTTTAAATAATCTTCTTTAGGAGTTGGTTGTTCTGGTTGGCTTTTCTTTTCGTTATCTGCTTTTACTTTATCTAATACTTTATTAATATCATAAACATTTTTTTCTACTTCTTGGATAGGGATACTTTCTTCTTTTACTTGTGGAGTAGTTTCAGATAATGTTTTATCACCTCGTGATTTACGATATTCATCACGGGTATTTATTTCTGTTTGCATTTTAGTTATATATATTTCATTTTTAGATAGTGGTAAATTATCTAGATTATCTTCTAAACCATATACTTGATTATATAAATCTTTATTTTTAGATTGTCTAGATAAGTTATTACTGTATCTTTCTTCTCTACTTTCCATATAAAGCACCTTCCTACTATAAGTATATAATACCATATTTTTTAGTTATTTTAAATAATTTAATTGATTTTTTGTTAATTTATATATATAATTTTTTATGGAGGTTACAATAATGAATGTAATTGTTAAGAAAGATAAATGTATTGGTTGTGGAAGTTGCGTTGCTTTAACTGATAGCCAAGTTTTTGATTTTGATGATGATGGTCAAGCTCAAGTAATATGTGAGGATATTAAGGAAGATATGGTTAGCAAGGTAAAAGATGCTATTAAATATTGTCCTACTGATGCTATTAGTGAAGTAATTGATAGTAAATAATAAAAGCCACTTATTAAAAAAGTGGTTTTTTAGTTAATTTTATAGATTTTTTATATTTATTATGGTATATCTATAATATAAGCCGTATATGAAATATATTAATGTAAATTTTATTATAATTAAACTATAGTACGGTAGCACCTATCGGAATTTATGTCTGTGGACGAAGTACGTAAGTGTTTCTAAGAAGCAGAAAGTGCTGTGAATATGGAGTAAATTATTTATTTTCGGCGAAGTATTTACATTGCTCTTTTAATTTACAATTTTCACAGTTAGGTTTAAGTGCTTTGCATTGATAACGGCCGAAAAATACTAATTGATGGTGGGCTTTATTCCATTTATCTTTTGGTATTTTTTTCATTAGTTTATGTTCAACTGCTAAAACGTCATCTTTTTCTTTGGCTAAGCCTAGTCTTTTACTTACTCTATTGACATGGGTATCCACAGCGATACATGGTTCATTATAAATTACAGATAGAAATACATTAATAGTTTTGCGACCTACTCCGGGCAATTTTTCAAGATATTGGCGATCGTTAGGGACAGTATAATAGCCATCATGAACAAGCGTTTTAGCAATACTAACAACATATTCACTTTTTTTAGTGTATGTACCAATACTTTTTATTATTTTAGCAATATCTTTGGGATTAGCATTAGCTAGTTTATCTAGGGTATCATATTTAGCAAATAAAGTTTTATTAACAATATTTACTCTTTTATCAGTTGTTTGAGCACTTAATACAATAGCAATTAATAGTTCGTAGTCTTTAGTATATTCTAATTCACATTTAGGGTTAGGATATAATTCATCTAGATAAGTTAAGATATTATTCATTATTCACCCAGTCAAAATCAGGAACTTCAATTACTTCGTTTTTACTTTTCTTATATCTAATACGTTCTTTATTAACGTCTTCTTTGGTTTTTATACCTTTCTTTTTCCAACTATAAAGAATGGTTTCGATATATCTTAGACTAGTGGTACTATTATAAACAGCTTCTTTTAGGGCTTCAACAATTAGAGTCTTATCAATATCTTCGTTTAACCAACTATTAATTTTTTCATATTCAGTAGGAGATATTGTTCGACCAAACTCTTTTTCAAAGATAGTAAATAAATCTTCATTATTAGTACTACTAGGTAATTCTTTATCTAATATAATATTAGTAATCTTACGATATAGCATATCTAAATTTAAATATTCTTCACTAACATTATCAATATTTTTATTAATTGTAATATTTAGGATATTCTTTTCCACTAAATTGTTGATAAGTTCAATTACTTTTCTTTTAGTAAAACTTAATTCTTTAACAAATAAATTAATATCATAAATTATATTATTGCCTTTATCCATTAGATAAATTAGAACAATTAATTCTTCAGCAGTTATATTTAATTTCGAGTAATTAGTTAGTAATACTCTTGGGATAATTATTGGTTTTTCTTTTAAATAATTTATTAATTTTTCACTCATAATTGCCTCCTGAAAGTTATTTCTTTTATTAATTCTAAATTACTTGGATTATAATATTTATAGATAACTTTATCTTTACTTATTTCTTTTTCTAAATACATTAGACTATTATTTTTATATATTATACTCATATTATTAGATTCTTTTATTTTAGATACATCTTCTTTAAGTATTTCTTTATATTTACTATTTAGAACGATTATATTAGCACTAGTTGTTAGGATATAATATCCATCATATTTATTTACATTAATTAATTTATTATCCACGTGATAATTATCTTTAATTAACTTATTTAAATTAGAATTATATTTATTAACATTACTACCTAAATATACAATACTAAGTAAGATAATTATTAAGATAGATACTATTATTATTACAAACTTTTTCATTTACATCACAGTAATTATTATACTATAACTTGCATAGAAAAAGAATAGTTTTATATTAATTTTAAACTATTCTATCTATGCTTATATTAAATTCTTGTTAATAATCTAGTATAACTTACTTCAGATAATTTTTTGTCGTTTAATACATCATAGCATTCATTAATTACATCTTGTTTATTAACACTAGTGTATTTAATTAACTTATCTCTTTGGGCAAATATTTCATCATTAAAGAAGTTGTTAGCATATATATACATTTCATTAATAGCAATAATTGATACTGATGATGTTACTTCATTCATCTTATTGCTTTCTAAGTATTTAACTAAGTCACTATAATAACTAATAAGTTTACTTTCATCAGTAGTACTATATATTTTATTACGATAATCTTCAATAGTTTTTAAACAATCTTTTTGAGTAGTATTGTTAATGACAGAACTTAATCTTAATTTAGAACTATTTTGTAAATCATAATTTAATATTTCATCAATACAGTTAGTATAATTAGTATAGAGGTCTTCTACTGAGATACTTATATTTGTATTTGTATAGTCACTTAAGTTTATATACATAACTAGTTTTTCTAATTCATCTTTGCTTAGGTTAGGTCCAACTAGGTTATTAGCTAATTTTTCATGATTAGGTAATATTGTTTCAGGTGATGATGATGGAATAGTTGGATCTGCTGGTCTAGTTGTTGGAGTAGTTGGATTAGTTGTAGAAATAGTTGGATTGGTAGGATTAATAACTGGTTTTTTACTCATACTTGCTACTAAAGAAATAATTCCTGATCCAAAGGCAACAGTTAAAGCAAGAGCGATTATTCTTTTACCAATATTGGTTTTTAGATTATCATTGGCTTCTTTTGTGTTTATTACTCTCTTTTTATATTCATCTTTAAGTGTTTTTAATGTTTTATCATCACTCAACATATTTTTTACTTCTTCTTTAGATGACTTAGTATATGGCATTACAACGTTATCACAACTTCTTATACCATATTTATTATCTTCAATTTTATATGGCTTGAATGTTATTCTTTCAGCACAATCAACTGGTTTACTATTTTTTCTTGTTTCATCTATTAATAAAATTAATTCTTCTTCAGTTAAATTATTTAAGGCATCATTAGCTTCTTTTACAGTATTATAACTATATCCTTCAATAAATTTATTTACTTTACAGTAATAGAAACCATACTTATTATCTTTATTTTTTCTTACAAATATTTTTCGACATTCCATTATTATCACTCCTCATATAATTTATAGCCTTGTTTTATTAATTCTCGGTCATTATTTGATTTGCTATATTTAATATCTTCTTCGATATATTGTCTAGTGGCATAGCGATAGTATGTTATATTTACTTTTTCAGTATTAGATGTTTGTTTATCAACATATTTATAACAGTATGTTTTATCGTCACTAATACTATAATTATTTGGACATGTTAAGTTTGTATAATTTGTTTCAGTTTTTTTACAACTACTTCCTGATTGGCTATAACCTGATAGGCATGATGCAGTGTTAGTGTATGTAGTTTGTTCATATGTTATTTTATATACTTTATATGTATATTCAAATTTACCTTTAGAACTTACAAATTTTGATGATACGCATTCATAACGATAATCACTAGTATTACTAGGCATTGTGTAACCTTTTTTTGTACCTTGATATGTTTCTTTTTTCTGCTGTTGTCCGTTATAAGTACATGTAAAGCCATTTCTTTTAATATAACCTTGTCCACATACTGGATCAGCATATAAGGTATTTCTTTTTACACAAGAATTATTTTCTTTATTATATCCTTGTGGACACAATGTATTAGTTTTTATCATTTCTTTAATAGTAGTAGGTACTGCTTTAGTAGTAGTTTGAGTTTTTGTTTCTACTTTTACGGTATCACTAGCTTCTACTTTAGCTGTTGACCATGATGTAAAATCACTCCATTCAGTGAAATATCCTGGTTTAATATATTTATAATTATTTGATGTTGGAGTAACTACTTCACCTTTTTTATTGCTATCTTTTTCACATATAGTATATTTACAATATTTATATTGTTTCATAAGAATAGTAGCTTTTTCTTCAGTTTTAGAGCACTTTAAGTATATTTTCATATTATAGCTATCATTATATTTAGTTAATAAGATATAAGAATTATTACTATTACATGCTTTACCATTCTTATCTTTAATAGTACCAAGTAATTTTTCGTTATATAATTCATTTAGATATACTTTTTTACTTGAAGCATTTACTTCTGGTAATCGTTCTTCAGTAAAATATTTTCCCCCGGCTTCTTTTATTAAATTTATATTTTCACTTGTATAATTTTTATTTCTTTTTCCTAGTAGGGATATTAACCATACAAACATGATAATTAACACGACTACTATGGCAACTTTAATAAATAAACTTATCCAGTTAATCTTTTTTTCATCTTCATCATCAAAAGAGTTATTATACATAACTAAAACCTCCCTTAGCGAGGCTTATTTTAGCACATTTTGGCTATTTTGTCAAACATTTTTTCGTTAAAATGGGCCAATAAAAAAGAACTTAAGAAGTTATCTTAAATCCTTATATTATTTATTTAACGATATATTTTAATTCACCCATACGAGATGTTGGAACATAACCTGGTTCAGCTTTGATAACATCAGGTATTCTATTAACGATTGTAGCACATGTTAATTCAACAGTGGCTGGTCTTTCAATAACTAATTTAGTATTAGGTTCTCCTATTACTTCCCAAGTATTTACATCATAATCATCTTTTGAATATACTTTACCAATGCATTCTGTTTCTAAAGTAATTCCTTCTTTCGTAGTTGTTGTAACTACGGCACTCATACCAGTAGCATCGCCCTTTTTAACAGTCATTTTTAATGTTTGTGAATCAATATCTTCATTATGAGTTTGTGGAACACATTTTTGACTTTGACTTAATACAGTTATACCTAGTTTGTCACATAACCAACCATTAACATTCCACATATAACTTGGTAAGAACTCACCATTATCAATTAACATTCGACGTTCTTCTTCTGTTATATCATCAGAAGCTGCAACATCAGTAGCAAATTGTTCTAATGTTAAGCCAGCACCGTGAGCTTTAGCTAGGGCTATTCCATAATCTTCAACATTATATGATGAGCTTCCTTTAATTTTAGTTATTTTATGAGTGGCTCCGGCTAGGGTAGTTATAAGATTTCCCCAGAAAGCATCTTGGTAACCACTTCCTGTTATTGTACAGTTATGTCTTTTAGCCATTTCATCTAATTCTTTAGTTAATTTAGGGTTTGAATTCATTGGATAAAATGCTTCTTCGCATGTTGTTATAGCATTTATCCCTAGGCTAGCACATAACATTAAGGCATCTTTACAATCGTTTAATAAACTCATAGTGGTAATGATACAAATATCGGGTTTTAGTTCTAATAATAGATTTTCAGCATTACCTAAGGCAGTAATTTTTATTCCTGTTTCACATCCTCCTATTACAGTACTAATATCTTGACCAATTAAGTCAGGATTAATATCAATAGCTCCAACTATTTGAGCTCCTGATTCAATTACATATCTCATAGTGTATGCAGACATTTTTCCACATCCATATTGAACTACTCTTATTCCGTTCATTTTCTTCCTCCTCTATCTATTTTAATTATATAAAGAAAAAATAGATGTAGCAAGTTTTTTTACTTTTTTTACATCTATTTACATTTTACCATTTCCAATTTATGATTTCATCCATATCAATTCCATATTCTTTGATATATTCTTTATGTTCTACTTTTTTATCTTGACAATATTGAATAAGTGATGAACCTTTATTACCTAATTGTGGTAAACATTTAATAGCGGCTTCTACTAGGCTAAATCTATCAATACTGTTTTGGACACGCATGTCAAATGGTGTAGTTATCGTGCCTTCTTCCATATAGCCATGAACATGAATATCTCTATTAGTCCTTTTATAAGTTAATTCATGAATTAGGTTTGGATAACCGTGGAAATTAAAGATAATTGGTTTATCTTTAGTAAATATAGCATCATAGTCTTCATCAGTTAGGCCATGAGGATGTTTATCGTGAGATTGTAGTTTCAGTAAATCTACGACATTAACCATACGAATTTTTAAATCTTTAAAGTTTTCTCTTAATATTTTAATGGCTGCTAAAGTTTCTAGGGTTGGTCCTTCACCACAGCAAGCCATGACAATATCGGGTTCACAGCCTTCATCATTACTAGCGAATTTCCATATTCCTAGGCCTTTAGTGCAATGAATAACAGCTTCTTCCATAGTTAACCATTGCGGACGTGGATGTTTAGAGGCAACGATAACATTAATATAGTTTTTACTTTTGATGCAGTGATCAAAGCAGGATAGTAAGCAGTTAGCATCCGGTGGTAAGTATATTCTTACAGTGTCAGCTTTTTTAGTTACTAAGTGATTTAAAAATCCGGGGTCTTGGTGTGTATAACCATTATGGTCTTGTTGCCATACGTGTGATGATAAAACATAGTTTAGAGAGGCTATTGGTCTTCTCCATGGTAATTCTTTGCTTACTTTCAACCATTTAGCGTGTTGACTAGCCATAGAATCAACTATTCTAATAAATGCTTCATAACTATTGAAAAATCCATGCCTTCCTGTTAATAAGTAGCCTTCTAACCAACCTTCACATAGATGCTCGGACAACATAGAATCCATAACTCTACCATCACTAGCTAGATACTCGTCAGTGGCATATTTTTTGTCAACCCAAGTACGATTAGTAGCTTCAAATACGTGGTTTAGTCGATTAGACATTGTTTCATCAGGGCCAAATACTCGGAAGTTATGCTCTTCTTCATTTAATTTTATAACGTCTCTTACATATTTACCTAGTTCCATCATATCTTGAGCCATTACTTCGCCGGGATATGGTACTTCAACGGCATAATTTTGAAAATTAGGTGTCTTTAATTCTTTTAATAATAAGCCACCATTAGCAACGGGATTAGCACCCATTCTTCTATTACCTTTAGGAGCTAATTCTTTTATTTCTTTAATTATCGTGCCATTTTCATCAAATAATTCTTCGGGGTGATAACTTCTTAGCCAATTTTCTAATAATTTTAGATTAGTAGGGTTATCTTTATCAATAGATACGGGGACTTGGTGGGCACGGAATGTACCTTCTATCTGTTTTCCGTCAACTACTTTTGGTCCAGTCCAACCTTTTGGAGTTTTTAATATTATCATGGGCCAAATTGGTCTTTTATTATCTTTAGATAATTTTATTTTCTTTATTTCATTTATTACTTTATCTAAAGTTAGGGCCATGTCAATATGTCCTTGTTTTTCATCTTTTACTTCAACATAATATGGATGATAACCACAACCAATAAAGAATGATCCTAATTCTGTTAAACTCATTCTAGAGAATATTGTTGGATTGGCTATTTTATAACCATTTAGATGAAGGATTGGTAGGACAACGCCATCTGTTTTGGGGTTTAAGAATTTGTTAGAGTGCCACGAAGTAGCAAGAGGGCCGGTTTCAGCTTCACCGTCGCCGACAACACAGGCAGCAATTAAGTCAGGATTATCAAATACTGCACCATAAGCATGGGCAAGGCTATAGCCTAATTCTCCTCCTTCATTAATTGATCCTGGTGTTTCAGGGGCAACATGAGATGATATGCCGCCGGGAAATGAAAATTGTTTAAATAGTTTCTTTAAGCCTTCTTCGTCTTCAGTTATGTTTGGATATACTTCGCTATAAGTTCCTTCAATGTACGTTTGGGCTACCATAGCATTACCACCGTGTCCTGGTCCGGATATATATATCATATTTAAATCGTATTTGTTAATTATTCTATTTAGGTGGGTATATATAAAGTTTTGACCAGGTACTGTTCCCCAATGACCAACTATTTTGTTCTTTATATCTTCTATTCTTAGTTCTCTTTTTAGTAGGGGGTTATCTAATAAATATAATTGACAAGCTGCTAAATAATTAGATACTCGAAAGTATTTATCTATTTTTTCAACTTCTTTACTAGTTAGTTTCTTATACATTTTTATTCTCCTTTATTATGTATTAATTATACTATGAATAAATATAGTAAGTCAATAATAGTTAGGCATTAAAAAATTCCAAAAACTTTGTAAGTTCTTGGAATATAAATATTATCTCTTTGAGAATTGAGGTGCTCTTCTGGCAGCTTTTAATCCATATTTCTTTCTTTCTTTTGCTCTTGAATCTCTTGTTACAAATCCATTAGCTTTAAGAATTTTACGATATGAATCTTCTTTTCCTTCATTTTCTTTATCGTACTCTAATAGAGCTCTTGTGATACCTAATCTAATAGCACCAGTTTGTCCTGAAAAACCACCACCAGATACATTAACATCAACATCAAATGTTTCTAAATTGTTAGTTATTTCTAATGGTTGTTTTAAGTCCATTACTAATACTTCGAATGGCATATATTCGTTAACATCTCTACCATTAACTGTTATTTTTCCTGTTCCTGGAGTAAGGATTACTCTTGCTACTGAACTTTTTCTTCTTCCAGTACCTGCAAATGTTCTACTTTTCTTTGCCATAAATTATTTCCTCCCTACTTCTACTTTTTTTGGTTGTTGAGCAGCATGTGGATGCTCGGCTCCTTCGTATACAAATAATTTCTTATACATTTGTCTTCCTAATCTATTTTTTGGAAGCATACCTTTAACAGCTCTTTCTACCATTTCTACTGGGTAGCTTTCTTTCATTTCTCTAGCTGTTCTTTCTCTTAATCCTCCAGCGTATCTGCTGTGATTGTAATACATCTTTTTGTCTAATTTGTTTCCTGTTAGTAATGCATCTTTAGCATTAATGATTATAATATAATCTCCACAATCAATATGAGGTGTGTATGTTGCTTTGTGTTTACCTCTTAACATCATTGCGGCTTTAGCTGCTACTCTTCCTAATGGAACATCTTTGGCATCAATTACATACCAATTTCTAGCAACTGTTTCTTTACTTTGCATAAATGTTTTCATTTTTTTCTCCCTTTAATTATTAATTTATATTGTTGATTTAAAATATGGTGTTCCCAATACCTATTTCTTCTCAACTAAAATGTACCGATTATGATTATAGTAAATTTTAGTTTGTTTGTCAACAATTTTGTCTAAAAATATATCTATTTTTCAGTTGTTTCATTTAATAATTTACTTAGTCCTCTAGTGGCTAGAGTAGCACATGTTTTTCTAGATGGTTGTTTATAGATATCATCGTATACTAAGGCTTCTTTTAAGATATCTTTATTATATGGTTTTTCTTCAATCATATTATGATAGTTTTCTAGTATATCTTTAGCTTCTTCGATTGTTTTACCTATTAGTAAGTTAGTTATTATTGAGGTAGAAGATATACATATAACACAAGCTTCTCCTTCATATTTAATATCTTTTATAATATCATTTTCTGTTTTAACATAGATATCTAAGTTATCGATACATGATACGTTATTAGAGTTTATTTTAGCATAACCTTCTTCTGTAGGTATTTGTTTATTTTTAGGATTTTGATAATTTTCTAATATAATCATTCTTTTTAAATCTTTATCCATATTTATCACCTTATAATATTTCTTTCCATATATTGGCACTATTGTTTAAGACGTTTATTAGTAAATCTACTTCTTCTTTGGTGTTATAAAAACTTAGACTAATACGACATGTATTGTTGATATGGAAGAGATTTCCTAACATTTTAGCACAGTGATTACCTGCTCTTACAGCAATATTATATTTATCTAAATAAACGGCTGTATCTTGACTAAACACACCTTTTATATTAAATGATACTATTGTACCATCATTATCTTTGTTATATAGTTCGATAAAATCTAATTGTTTTAGTTTATCGATTAAGTAATGGCGTAGTTCATGTTCATATTTGGCAATTTTATCAATACCAATGCTATTTATATAATCAATGGCTGCTCCTAGGCCAATTACGCCTTCAATGTTTGGAGTACCGGCTTCTAGTCTTGTTGGAATATCTTTTAGTTCGTAATAGCCATCTTTAGTAAATATAGCATTCATACCGCCACCATAATTAGTGGGTACTAGGTCTTTTAATAAATCAAATTTTCCATATAAAACACCTACACCTGTTGGTCCATACATTTTATGAGCAGAAAAGGCTAAAAAGTCAATATCTGATTCTTGGACATCAATCTTGTTATGGGCAATACTTTGAGCAGCATCTACTACTAGTAGCATATTATTTTCATGAGCTAGTTTAGATATTGCGTTAATATCCCTAACATCACCAATTACATTTGTAATATGGGCAATAGATATTACTTTAGTATGTGGAGTAATAGTTTTTTTAACGCTATCAAGGGTTAGTTCATTATTCTCGTTAAGGTCCATAAATCTTATTTTTATGCCTATTTCTTTAGCTAGAGCGTACCAACCTACAACGTTAGAGGCATGTTCGGACTCTGTTAACAAGACTTCATCATCTTTATGCAATTTATATTTAAAATAGCCAAATATTATATCGTTTAAGCTATCCGTAGTACCACTAGTAAATACTATTTCACTACTATGTTTAGCATTAATAAATTCTTTGACTTTTTTTCTTGTACCTTCATATAAATCATCCACTATTTTACTATTTTTATAATCGCCACGATGGGCATTAGCTGTATATTTAGTATAATAATTAACTATAGAGTTAACTACTTGATTAGGTTTTAGAGTTGTTGCACCATTATCAAAATAAACTAAATTATTTTTTAATATGGCAAAATCTTCTCTATTCATTTAATCACCTCCAATACTTATTTATATCATTAATAATTATTTTTTCTAGGTCTTCTTCAACTTTAATATTAGATAATATATATCCTTTTACTAATAATTTAATAGATTCTTTTAGGGATAATCCTCTTGTCATTAAATAGAATAATTCTTCCTCTTTAAATTTACCAATATATGAAGCATGTCTAGCATCAACATCTTCTTCATCAATAAACATATTTGGTCTAATATAACAATTACTTGAATCATTAGTAATTATTTTAGTTTCTTGATTTAATATACAACCATAATTATTTTTAGGTAAGATACTATCTATGGTATAGTCAATAGTAGCATCATTAGTAGATATTGTTCTATTTATTATATTAGATATTGTTTTAGGAGCATGATGATTAATTATGATATGATGTTTCTCTTGATTAATAGAAATATTTGAGAAACGATAATTAATCTCGGCATTTAAGCCTTCTAAATCAATAGTTATTGTTTCTTTAGTAGTATTGTTAATCGTAAATTTATTAATATTTAGGATACTATTTTCACCTAATAAATACTTTATATTACTATTTACTGGTGTAGCATTGTTTTGATATTCATCGATAGTTATATTTATATTATCTTTTAGTTTATATGTTATATCAATGGTATTAGTGTTATCATATTTAATATTATATTTACCACTCTTTTTAAAATATATAGTATTATTTTCTATCTTAATATTATTATCATTATAATTATTTATATTATTATTTATCACTAATATATTATTCATCTTTAGTCTTCCTATCAATAATATTTGCCTCACTGAGATAAGTAGTATATCCTTTTTTTTCTATTTCTAGGGCTAGTGAGTAGTCTTTAGATTCTTTTATTTGACCATCAATCATTAAGTGAACATAG
This sequence comes from uncultured Bacilli bacterium, assembly GCA_934130545.1. GTDB lineage: Bacteria > Bacillota_I > Bacilli_A > RF39 > UBA660 > UBA6414. The sequence goes on from CAKOYD010000001.1 coordinate 224,603, forward strand.
TCAGGATGAATATATTCTAGTATTTTAGGATGGTGAGTTATTATTAAAATAGATGTATCAGGATTTTCTTCTTTATATTTACTAATATTTTCTGCTACTATTCTAAGGCTATCAACATCTAGGCCTGAATCTAATTCATCTAATATTATTAGAGATGGCTTTAATAGTCTTATTTGGAGCACTTCGTTTTTCTTTTTTTCACCACCAGAGAATCCTACATTTAAAGAACGATGAATTAGGTTTTTATCCATTTTTAAATCATCAGTTATTTGATCACATTTTAAGATAAAATCGTATAGACTAATATTTTTACCTTCTTTAGAAGCTAAGGCAGTTCTTAAGAAATCTTGGTTTGATATGCCATCTATTTCTAATGGATATTGCATTGCTAAAAAGATACCTAGTTTACTTCTTTTATCAGTAGATAGTGAAATAATACTTTTATCATTAAATAAGATATCACCACTTTCTACTTGATAATGATTATCACCTAATATTACTCTTGATAGGGTTGATTTTCCAACACCATTTGGGCCCATAATTACATGTGTAGTAGAGGGCTCTATTTGTAAGTTAAAGTCTTTTAATACTTTTTTATCATTAATACTAACATTTAAATTATTTATTTGTAATCGCATATTTTTCACCCATTTCTATTCCATATTATACAACAAAATATTTGATATTTAAAGTTTTTACTTGTATAAAAATATTTTTTTATACCATTATATAAATAGAATATTCGCATATTCACGGAAAACACTTTTCTTGTTTTCTTTTTTTTGTTATACTTTTGTTGAGGAGAGTTATTTATGGATTGTTTATTTTGTAAAATAATTAATAATGAGATTAGTTCATATTGTATATATGAAGATGATATTGTTAAGGTAATATTAGATATTAATCAGGATTGTGCTGGACATTATTTAATATTATGTAAGAAGCATTATGTTGATTTATATGATATACCTGATGATGTACGTAATCATATATTTGATGTGGCTAAAAGTACATCACTTATGGTTAAAGAAAAGTTAAATTGTCAGGGATTTACATTACTACAGAATAATGGTATAGCAGAAGATGTTAAGCATTTTCATTTACATGTTATTCCAAAATATAATAAAAAAATAAATATGACAATAGAAGAAGTATATAATGTAATTAAAAAATAGCTATCAGTTTATGATAGCTAATTTATTTTATACAAAAAAGCAAGAGCCTAATATTATAGCAAGTAAGATATATAATACTACTATAATTAAAAAGCCATTACCACAGCCATGTGATACAGTTCCACATGTTGTAGTGTTTCCACAAGAAGTATTTGATGTCATATTTACACCTCCTTTAATTTTTTCTTATATCCAAGATCCAAGTATAATTATTAATAAAATAAACAATACTAATACAATAGCAGCTGATGATCCATAAGTTCCCATATAATCACCTTCCTTTTTTCTATTCTCACATTATTTTATGGGAATAGAAGTTTTTTGGTGAATGTTTTGGCCCTACTTTTTCTTTTTTTAGGTGGAAATAGTTGTTTTTTTAGGGTTTTTTTGATATTATATTATTATGCTTTAGAAGGGAGAACGTAAAATGAGCAAAAAGAAAAATACAGAAAAAAGTACTGTAGAAAAGAAAGCTGTTAAAAAAGAAGTAAAAAAGGAAGAAATCAAAGAAGTTGTTAAAGATAACAAAAAAGAGGTTAAAGATAACAAAAAAGAGGTTAAAGATAGTAAGAAGAAAGTTGATAGCGATAAATTAAAAGAAAAAGCTATTAAAGGTTTTGAAAAGATTGATGAAAATCGTAAAATAATTTATGGCTTTGCCGCTGGACTTTTATTAGGATTATTAATATTAGCTTTACAACCTAAGAAGATAGCTGAATTAAAGGATGGAACACAACCTGTTGCTTACTTAGGAGATGTTGCAATAACTGCTGATGAGTTATATGCTGATATGAAGAAACAATATTCTGTTAGTTTATTAATTGATTTAATTGATAATGATATTTTAACAAAGAAATATCCTGAAACTGATGAGATGAAGGCTGATGTTGAAAAGACTGCTACTTATTGGTTTAATACATATAATTCTTATTATGGTTATGATGAAGAAACTTTCTTATCAAAGAATGGTTTTAGTAATCGTCAAGCATTTATTGAATATTTGACATTAGATTATCGTCGTAATTTATATTATGAAGAATATTTAAAGAAACAATTTACTGATAAAGATATTGAAAAATATTATGAAAGTAGTGTTTATGGTGATATTAATACTAAGCATATGCTAGTAACTGTTGATGAAAGTAAAGGTTTATCTGATGCTGATGCTAAGAAGTTAGCTGAAGAAATTATTAGTAAACTTAATAATGGTGCTAGTTGGGATGATGTAAAAGCAGAATATAAAGATAAGATTACTGCTGAAGATCTTGGTTATCAATCTTTTGATGCTAGTTTAGATGAGGCTTATATTTCTGAAATGAAGAGTTTGGAGAATGGTACTTATAGTAAGACTCCTATTAAATCTTCTTATGGTTATCATGTAGTATATCGTATTGATCAAAAAGAAAAACCAAAGCTAGATGATGTTAAAGATGCTATTATTGAACAACTTGGTAAAGAATTAGAAAAGAAAGATAAAGATATTCGTTATAAAGCATTAATTGCTATGCGTGAAGAATCTAAACTTAAATTTACTGATGAAGATTTAGAAGCTAAATATAATAAATATGTAAGTAGTTATAAATAGTACAAAGACATATAACAATTAAGCGTTATATGTCTTTTTTATTTGATTTAAGTTAATAAGAGAGTTATATATTTTAATTAGTTGTTCTTCGTTTTTAATACTATTTAATAGTTCAGTCTTTAAGTTATTATCTTTATCTATTAAATAACATTCATAGTATAGATATTTTAGGATATATCTATCTTTATCTTCATCTAATTTATTTAATATACTTTTTACTTTATTTTCTTTATCTTGATAAGTTCTTCCTACTCTTCTTACTTTTTCTTTTGTTTCTTTAATAATATTTAGTGGAGTTATGGATAAAGAATAACTTTGTTCTATTACTTCCATTTCTTCATCTAATAATAAACTACTTTTGCCTACTATTTCACCACTTTGATTTAATTTTATAGCCATAGCTTGTTTACTATTACATAATAGACAGAAGTTATTTTCTTTAGTGTTATAGCAAATAGTTCTATCTTTAATGATATTTAAGAACTCTTCATCAATATAGATATGGTTTGTTTTTATACGATTAAATGATGTACTATCAGTCTTTATTAAGGGTATTTTTTTGATATGAATTATTTTGTCAGTGTTATTCCATTCGTAGAAGTCATAGTAATGTCTATGAAAGTTTAATATTATGTCATATATATATTCCATTTCTTTTATCTCCTTTAATAAATATAGTTAAGTTTATAATTATAAATCCTAGTAATGATAAATATATTTCTGGTCTTCTAGATATAAAATTAACATATTCTAAAAAATTATACTCAATACTTAGTAAGTTTAAATATAAAATTATATATGTTAGTCCTATAGTCATTAAGCCAAAACCAAATAGGAAAAAAAATATTCTTATCATAAGACTTCACCCTATTAAAGTTTATTCTAATGATAAGAATATATTAGTTATTGTAATAAGTTATTTTCTTTATTTATTTTTTCTATGTTTACATTACTGATTGATTCAAATCTTTTAGTTATTTTATCAGTAGTTATATTAATGTTTTCGACATCTTTGTTGACAGTTTCAATACTTCTTGATAGTTTATCCCATCTTTCTTTATAACGTGCAAATTCTAGTCCTAATTTGTTTAATTCTTGGTGAATTATAGTAGCATATTTATCTCGTTCCATATTCTTTAATAGAACTTGAATTATTGTAAATGTAGCCATTAGAGTTGTTGGTGAGGTTATCCAGACATTTCTTTGGTTAGCGTACTCTATTAAGTCAGTATGGTAAGCGTTAATCTCTGCAAAAAGAGCTTCAGCTGGTAAGAACATAATAGCTTGATTACTTGTTATACCCGGAATAATATATTTAGAACTAATAGCATCAATATGGTGTTTAACATCTAATTTAAACTGTTTTGCTGCAGCGGTTCTTTCTAGATTACTTCTACTCTTGTCAACCATAATACGATAGTTTTCTAGTGGAAACTTAGAGTCAATGGCTACGGTTCCTAATGGTTTTGGGGCAAAAATTACAGCATCAGCAATAGTGGAATTAGGAAATAAGAATTGCATTTGATATATTTTATCATTCTTATCGCCAAAGATGCTTGATAAGATATGTTTAAGATTTATTTCTCCATAGATACCACGTGTTTTTTTATCAGTTAGAATACTTTGTAATGAGACAATGTCATTACCTAGTGTTTCTATTTTCTTTTGAGCTTCATCTATTTTAGATAGTGTTGTTAATACTGAAGTAAATGCTTTATTAGTACGGTTAAAGTTTTCATCTAGTCTTTCATTTACTTTATCATTAATATATATTAATCTTTCTTCTAATTTATCAGTTAATTTTACATAATCTTCATTCATTGATTTAGTTAATTTATCTTTAAAGTCATTTAATTCTTTTATAGTATTTACTTCTAGTCTTCCTAGTCTTTCAGTAATATTAGATTCATTAGCGTGTTTAGTTATTGATATGATAGTTAGTATCATGTTTATTATTAGCAATATTATTATTATATATCCCATTTTATTTACTCCTTCTATTAGTATAAATTATATCATTATTTATTTTAAAGAACAAGATACCATTTATTTATTATAATTATTTACTTTATATTCTAAATAACCCTCTATTAAATAGTATGTTTTATATCCTAGCGCATTTAGCATATTACTTAGTGATTGACTTTGATGACTAAAATCACAATAAAAACAATATGCTTCATTCTTATTAAGATACATTGAGTAATTATTTATTAAACTATAGTATGGTATATTAATAGCATTATCAAGATGAGACATTGTATATGAATAATTATCTCTTATATCTATAGTGTGAATATTAGTTAATTCTTTTAATTTATTTATTGTTATACCATTCATATGGCACCCCTAATGTATACTATGTAATTATTTTTATTAAGATAAGTTAATATAACTAAAAAAGTAGGAAATATATTCCTACATAATTTTTAACTTACTAATTGGTGATTAACAATTCTTGTTTCTCCGGATATTTTCCATGTTCCTGCTAGAGGATCTTCATCGTTAGGATTTCCACCAAATGATAAGATAAGATTAAGAACACCTAAATTCCAATCAACGGCAGTTGTTACTTTGTAATATACATATTTATCACTTTTAGATTCACCACTTACACGATTGAATAGAACACCATGATAGCAAAATCCATTAGATGTTTCAACAACTGTATTAGTATCTAAACCGTTTAAAGTTCGACACTTTACAGTGTAGTTAGCACTTTCTAAGATATCATTTAATTGACTGGCATTAGATCCTGATCCTTCTTGGATATATGCTGATAAATCTGTTATTTCGTTTGTTTCGATAAAATCTATTATTTTATTTTTTACTCTAAAGGCTTTAGCATAATTTAGGGCAATAGCTGTAAAACCTACATAGATAAATATAAATACTAAAAATAATTTTATCATAAATGCTCCACCAAAGGCATCACGCATGTTATATCACCTACCTTATTGATTATTTTCTGATTGTTCTATTTCATTAATTAAGTTATTATATAAATCTTCTTGATTATCTATTTTTTGAATATTTGTTAAGATATAATTATATAGATATGTACTTGTTACTTGTACTGCTGTTTTATCTTCATAACTCATAGTGTTAGGTACAAATACGATGTCTATATTATATTCTTTAAATTCTTCTTTAATATAGCTAAGTGCTGAAAATAATAAGTATTTATTTTCTGGTAATCCAAAGTATAAATATGCCGGTGTTAAAACTTCGTCAGAACTATCAAAAACGTTTTTACCATCATCAGATTTAACTGCTAATATTTCAACTTGTTCCATTAATTTACCATAAACAACTTTATCATCATTAGTCAATATTTTAACATATATATCAACTAGATTTCCTGGCATAAGTGAATTACCATATGTTGATTCAGTATCTACTCTATAACTTACTAATTTATTACCATCTTCTATTTTATGAATAGCGCTATCTGGAAGACTAGATTCTTCTATCAACAAATCTGTGTAGAAAATACTACCACTAGCAATCATTGTATTATAATTACTATATTTACCTATTATATCATCATAATTTTTATAGTAGTTTCCTTTGATAAATGCTGCTGGTACTTGTGTTTTTGATACCATGTCAGCTGTTATTAAAGTTTTAGGTTGAATCGTTTGATTTGCATACCAAACATCTACTAGGGCTGTTTTTTGATTAATCCTAATTGAATATCCCACATACAATATTACTATACAAATGGCTACACCTAGTATTGTTACTGTATTTTTGTTTTTTAAAATTTTACTTAAATTATTCTTTAACATTTTTCTTCCCTTCCTTACTTATATGTATCTAATATAGCTGTTATTTCATTAAGTATATTATAATTTTCACTATCATAACTATATATACGATAATTTGTTGTTTTATCTATTATTCTTATACTTACTTTTGGTGGCGTTTCACTGATTTGATAAAAATCTATTTGATAATTTCCTTGACCAAATGTTGATGTTTCTGTAAATCTTCTGGTAAAGTTTTCTACAAATTTCTCTTTTACTATTTTTACATCACCGGTTAATCGATAATATGCTATATCAACAGACTCAATCATTGCAGCTTCTGTAGCTTCTTTGAGTGAATAATAATCTTGTTCATTACTAACTGTTATCTCACTAAATAAGAGAATAATAAATAAACCAAATATTCCTAATACAATAGTTGCTACTGATGCAAAAGACCATTTCATGAACAATCACTTCCTATTGAAACCGTTCCATTCTTTATACATGTTTTAGTACCTTCACCTAGTTTATTTACTTTATCTCCGGTTAATGATACTACTCCTATACTTTGTAAGAAACTACTTGTTCCATTTAGTGATAATTTATCAAAAGATGGATATGGATTATTAACATTGTATGCTCTAATTGTATCAGCTAATTTGTTGGGAACGGCAACACTATATGTTACTTCATTAAATGAATCTTTTAAATTAGGTGTTTTATTAATACTATTATACCATTCATACCATAAACTATTTTCTGTCGGAGTAGTTGGAAATGGATTATTTATATTTATTGGTCGATAATATAGATTATATCCGTTAAATTTTAACTCATTATTTTTCATTTCTTCAAAGTAGTATTTTTGAACAACATCAAAATTTAGTACTGTACTAAGGTAGCATCCCTTAGAAACTTCCTGCCAATCTGAACCACTACCAGTATTTAAGTTGTTACAATTACCATTTTTACAGTAATCACCATTTAACGCTTTGTTATTTATTGATACTATGTAATTTTGATATTGATTTTTGTATTTGTTCATTGTATTATGGCATTCTGTATTGCTTAATACACGAGCATCGTTCTTCTTAATTGCTAAGCTAAAGCTAGTACCAGATTTTGTATCTAGTGGTGAGAAATATTGCCAATATTCAATTCCCCTATCAATGTATGGATTAATTTTAACTTCTTCATCTTGCTTACATTCTTTGTTGTATCTTACTTTCCCTGTTTTTAAATTTATACAAATGCTACTTGGTTTATAACTATATGTTTTTGATATTGTTCCGGATTTTTCCACTCCACTATCACTTGTGCTTACCAAGCTTCCTAAAATGGTCTCTGTTTTATGATTATTTTTTTCGTCTAATTCATCAGTTATAATTTGTAATTTTGAAAATGGTGCACCAATGCTGCCTGCCGCACTGTTATGAGCAAGAGTATAAACTTCTTTCTTTTTACTTGTTGTTTCACTTTCATTTATATCCTCGTCATTTTCTGTAAACGTTTCCGTACTATCTGCTGAGCATGGAGAATCATCATAATAATCTTTTTTATAAGTAGTTGATGTTGAAGAGCTTTTTTTGCATCCAATACTTGGTCTATAGTTAGGATCACCCTGGCATATTCTTTTCTTTACGCTTACTATTTCTTGCCCTACTATGGTATATGCCGTTCCATAATAGCAATCACATATAGGCTTTGTCACTGTACATGTATAGACTTTTTTTACCTCTTTATATTCTATATCAAGTACGTTCCATGAGGCTGATTGTATTTCATTGATATGTATTCCCATCCATGTTCCTGATTTGATTGCACCATCGGTTGGATTGTAATATTTAATGCTGTAACTTGAATTAGTCCAAGTTTGAAAGCTATATCGATATTTTATTCTTTTACCATCATCTTTATAATAAATCCAATTACTATATTTTTTTTCTCCTGTTGTTCCGCCATTATTTGAACCACTATTGGAGTCACTGGTATTTGAGAAAATTTCAATAATTACTTCACCATCGCTATCAGCATATACTTTTGAGACACTTAATATACTCATAACAAGGCATACAAATAATAAAATTTTTTTCTTTTTTATCATTCTAATCGCCTTCTTTGCTTAGCATGATTATATATTTTTTTAGCTAGTATTATTATTGTTGTTAATATTCCTATTCCTAATAATACATATACTATATACATATAATTTTCTTTTATCCAATCTATAATTTTATTGCTGTCTTTATTATCGTTGTTATTATCGTTGTTATTATTTTTATTTGCTTTATAGGAATTTACACGTGATATAAAGGTATCATAATCAAGTTCTTTATCATATGTTGGGCTGCATAATACAAATTCTTCAATTCCTTCACATGCTGGATCATCAGAGTATTTATTATAGTTTGTTAGTGTTAAATTAATTTCTTTAATTATATCATTACAACTATTACTTACTCCTACAATGTATACATTATATTGTCCTGGTATTAAATTTTTTATAACCAATTTATTTTCAACAATATCAGTATGTGAATTTTCTATTCCATCCCCTACAATTTCATATGAAAATGATGATAAATCAGCATATGTTAAGTTTAATATATATGTTTTTGTTTCTTTATCAAAGTCATAGGATACTTTATATTTATCTTCAATACTTTTGAAATATTCTTTATCTTCAGTAGTACATTCAGCATATACTTTGATATTAGTCATGAATAACATAATCATAATTACTACTATTTTTTTCATCAGTATCAACTCCTTTGACTTTTCTTCCTATTATTATCTAGTATAAGTATATCATACTTTATTGATTTTAAAAAGTTTTTTTTTGAATTTACATAAAATAAAAAACTCTTATTTTTAATAAGAATTTTTATATTTATTAGTGTTATTAATCATCATTAAAGAAGTCATCAAAGAATGCATCATCATCAGTATTACTTTCATATAATTTATTTTCTTGTTTTACTTCTTGTTGCTTAGGTTCTTCTACCTCTTTAATGTCATTATTAGTTAGGTCATCAAATAATCCGTTTTCTTTTATATCATCATAAGTTATATCAGATAATGGATTATTTATTGATGGTGTTGGAATATCTAATATTGGACCAGTACTATTATTATTATTATCATTAGATGATAACTCTGAATATTCTCTTTCAATAGATGATAAGATATCTTCTTTATTATCTTCATTACTAATAGTAGTAGTTAGTTTAGGTTCTTCTTTGACATTCTCTTTTACATCAATTATTTTGTTGGCTTCGTTTTCTTTCTTTTCCTCTTCTTCTAACTCAGCAATTTTAGCATCAATCTTTTTAACTAAGTCATCAATATTAAAGCCGTTATCGGATGTTGAATTAGAATTATTCATAATAGGTGGTGCCATAAATGGATTACTTCCACCGAAAGGATTACTTGCTCCACCAAATGGATTAAATGGTGAATTACCTCCGTCAAATGGATTACCAACATTTGACATCATACTATCCATTTTTTCTTTTTTCATGTTTTTAACGTATTCTTTTATATCAAATAGTTGTACTTCTTTCTTTTGGCGAGACGGATACGTAGCTTTTTCATATTTTTTACCCCAATCCATTTTATAGTTTGGTGTCAATTTAGTTTTAAATGGCATAGTTCTTAAGCGTAAGGTAATTATTTCGAATTGGCTTAATCTTTGTAAATCACTTACTGTTACTAATGGTGTTGAAGCTGTTTTATCTTTTTCTTTTGATTTTACTTCACCACACATTTTACTTATTTCTTCTAGAGCTTGTAATTCGTTACTTATTAAGTACATAATATTACAGTTACCTTTAATAGTTTCTGCTTCTTCTTTACCATATACTTGTGTTAACTGAGCATAGTTTTGGATAATAAAATTAAATCTAATTAATCTACTACGAGCAGCAGTTACCATTGTTGTAGCATCTTTTAATTTTGGCATATTAGCAAATTCATCTAGAATAAAGTTAGTACGATGAGGTAATTTACCACCATTTTCTTGAGCTACATCTATTAATGTTTCATAACATTGTTTAATAAATATTGTTGCTAATGGATGTAATGTTTTTTTCTCATCTTGTACAATCATAAATACGGCTGTTTTTTGTTTACCTATTTCTTTCATATCAAAGTTGTTATATGACAACATTTCTGATAAATTTTCACGTGATGAAAATAGTTTTATCTTTTGTTTAAATGTTGATAATACTCCACCTTTAGTATCTTCAGGGGCATAAACTGTTCCAGAAGCATTTATGTAGGCTGGTTTAGATGGATCTTTAGAATTAAAGTATTCTTTAGCATAATTATTATTTGGTCCACCAAATCTTTCTTCCCCCATACTGGACATTAGGTTAATACTATTTAAGTTTATTTGTTCTTCTTTAGCATCTTCAAATAAGCCTAATGCTAAGCCTGTAAAATAATCAGCAGCAGTTTTTTCCCAGAATGGATCACTTCCACCTTGTTTTTCTTCATACAAAATATTTAAAGCTAAGTCATCTAATAACTCAATTGCTTTATCAGTATTTCCTTCTTTATATAGTGTATATGGTAAGTTCATTGGGTTCCAAGCATTACCATTTTGCGGATTACGGAAGTTTAATATAACAATATTATATCCCCTTTCTCTTAGCATATTAGCAGTAGTTTCATAAATCTCACCTTTAGGGTCAGTTATTATCATTGATTCATCATGTTTTGCTAAACTATATACTAAAGGAAAAACAACTATTTGTGTTTTACCAGAACCAGTAGCACCAACAATAATATTGTGTGCTTCACCATTATCAACCCATAATCTTTTACCATCGTTAATAACAGCAATACCTGCACCATTTGTTTTATATGCTTTAGGATCTATTTCAACTAATTGTTTTTTTATTTCTTCTGGTTTTGCCCATCTAGAGTATCCACCCTTATCCTTTTTATGTGTTGAAAATCCGAATCCTGATTCTCTATCAAATATATATGATTTGACTGATGCAAAAACACCAATTAGTCCTGCTACAAAGACAACTATTGTAGCTCCTATATATCTACTAGTAAAAGCTTTAAATGGACTAAGTCCCCAAAATACTCCTTCTGTTGATATATACGATATATTTAATACTGCTATACAACTCAAATATAAAAGAAACACACAAAAGATTCCAAATATCATAAAATCCTTAGGTTCAGCAGTTATTTTTAATTTCATACTAAGTTCCTCCTTAAGTAACCATATTATATCATAACATAATAAAAGTAGCAATTATTAAATAATTGGCTAATTTTATATTTTATTTTTTTCTTCGCTATTTTTTTTGAAATTTAAGTATATTAATAATCCTAATAGTAACAATACTATAACTATTATTAAATATACTAATTGAAAATTTGATATTTTGTTATTACTTGGGTTAATACTACTACTTGAATTAGGGCTTATACTTTTATTCAATTTTATATAAATGTTACTATTTATGTAATTATTTTTTGTTATAACCCATGTATATGTCTTATTGTTAATACTAGTAGCATTTGTGTCTACTACTTCGTAATCGGTTTTAATGTTAATTGCTATTTTATCTAATCCATCTATATAATTCATGCAAGATAGACCTTTACTTGTTGAAATACTAAATGTATTATTTTGATTTATAATATTTACATATTTAAAACAGTTTCTTATAATGTATGAATCACTATATCTATTTGTACTAAAGTCTGTATTAAAATTTAGACCCTTTTTGTTATTTTCATTTATTGTGTCAATTGTATAATATTTGCGATTTTCATTAAATCCTATTTCTGCATCTGGGTTTTGATCATTATAATATATCCCTACTGGAGCATCCTTATATTCTTGCTGATATTGTTCATAGGTTAATATATTATTTCCTTGAATAGTATTCCATCTATTCATGTCAGTTTCATATACTGATAATTCTTCTTTAACTGTGTTGTTATCAATAATAATATTATACTCTGCTTGACAACCTGTTAACAAAAAGATAGATAATAATATAAATATTTCTTTTTTTTTCATTTCAACCTCTTCTACTCATCCAATAAATATACATAACAAGCAAAATTCATTCCACCATAGTTTTTAATTCTACTGATAGATACCTTTTTAAAACTTTGACAGCCAGTATCATTACCTTCACAGTTTGCTTTTCTTGCTAAAGCATTGCTTCCATATTTTGCAATTGCTGCGCTATACTGGGAGCCATTTGTCCATAGTAGGTCTGTTGCTGTTCTACCAAATTGTCCAGTTCCAATTCCAGCCTCTGACAAAAATACAGTATCTTCATCAATTACCTTCTCAATAACTGCAACATGGCCGTAACCACTTGATCCGCCTTTCCATACAACTAGTGATCCTGCTTTAGGTTTTGTATAATCTCTAACAATTGGAAAATTATCTGGTAGGCTTTCGGCTACTTCACAAAATTGACCACCATTGCCACCACGTGAAAATTTCTTGCTTGAACCGCTTGTTGCCAATATTTCTTGAGCACGACATAATCCATACCAAGCACATTCTCCTTCTAATCCGTTGGCACTTAATCCGCTTGATGTATTATAATAATACGAATTAGTTCTGTTTGCTCGAGATGTCCTTGCTAAATAGTTGGGAATATCCGTTAATTCTAATCCATCTGCTTGAGTAAATGATTCAACAGTTATATTCGTACTGTAAAACTCTTTTAATATAGTTTCATAGTTACTACCATTATTTGCCATATATACGGCAGCTACTTCACTCATACCATAACAATCTCCGCCGGTTAATTGTTCTTTATACGATAATGGTATTTCTACTGTATGTTTTTCCCAGCTTGTTTGATTACCACTACCTATTTTCGCATAAATTACATGGCACATCGACCCATCACAAGTAAATCCTCCTGTGCCATCATTTCTTAATTCTTCAACTGTACAATAATTATCATGTTTGGCATTTATTAAAATATTATTTTCAAATATAATTTGTGATCTTGTTTCCTGAACAGCTTTTACCGTACTTTCATCTGGAGTAATACTATTGTTATATGTTTGAAAAGTTTCATCGGTTGCTGAAACGGCCTGTTTACAGCTATTTGTATTCTTTATAACATAAGTTCTTGCAACGATGGCTAATGCCTTTTTGGCTTCATATGGTGCATTATTACCTATTTCGCTTGCAACTACTTTAGCTACGTAATCATCTAATGAAATAGAATTTCCTTCAACAGTTAGTGATTTACAATCTGAATTTATTTTAGCCAGATATTCCAAATGTTCGCTCTGTGTGACAGTATCATCATCAAATATTTCGGCGCCTGGTAGTATTACACTAATAAAACCAAGTAATAAGGCAAAGGATGATACTGCTATTATTACTATAATAATTGGTGTTGATAATTTTGCTATTTTTATTGTTACTTTGGCAGTTTTATCTGTTTCATATGCGTTTTCTAATGTTGACTCACTGTTCAAATTACCATTTGTGCCTTCATCAATATTAGTGTTGGTGCTTGATGATGCTGATTGACGTTTATAATTAGCGCCTATAAGGCCTATACCTCCTATTGAACTGGTTTTCTTGTTTTTTTGATGTTCTATGTTATTGTTTGTTTTTCTTTCCTTTGGCCTTTTTTGATTATATCCATATTTATTACTATACTTATTGTTCATTCCACACCACCAAACTATGTTAAACTATAATCCTCCACCTGCACCAAATGATTCTAATTCTTCATCGGTTAAGATAACATTAATTTGCATTCTTCGATTTCCACATACAAATAATGCTTCTCCTTGATTATATCTTTTTATATTTTCCTTTTCGTTGTCATTTAAATCTATTAGCATTGACAAGTCTTCTACTGCTTGCTTTCTTAAACCCATAACTAAATAGTATGAAGCATTTGAAAATATTGCCTTACCATGCATTAATGTATTGCCCATAACAAAGTCTGACGGTTGTTGAGTAATAATAATAGTTCCTGTATTATATTTTCTTGCTCTCCTTTGTACTTGGGCTAAGAATTCTGCACCTAATTCATTTTGAGCTCCTAATAAAACATGTGCTTCATCAACAGATAATACAGTATTTACGTTAGGATTTAAGCATAAACCCCATGCATACTTTAATACGTTAAACAGTAAAGCATTTCTAACATTGGCATCAGAATTCATTAATTCTTTTATATTGAACACAATGTAGCTACTTTGACTATTTACTGTTGTATGTCCGTTAAAATAAAATTTTAATTCATTTACTAGTGGTCTTAATTTTAATTCTAGTCTCTCTAATACATCTCTCTCATGTGTTTTTTCTGTTATTGCCATCAACATACCATTAACGGTTGCGTACACATCTTGAAATGTTGGAAATTGATCAGAACGAAAATTCATAAAATTAGTATCAAATCTTATTCCAAATCTTGCATATGTATCTTGAACAACACCGATAAATAATGTTAAAACATCCTCTTCAATATTTGGCGCATAGTATTTCATAAATGCTTTTAATGTTTGTAATGATTTTGTTAATATTGAATAACTGGAACTTCTAGAAGTATCCTCATCATCATAATCCATTACTATTTCTAATGGATTAACCATTCCAAATTCACCACCACGGCCTAAGTCTATTACAGTTCCACCATATGCTTTAGTCATTTCAGTCAACTCACCTTCAGGGTCAACTGCTACTATTTGATAGCCATTTCTAATATGGCTTCTTAATAATAATTTAGCTACTGTTGATTTACCGCTACCAGAACCACCTAGGATTATTAGGTTAGCATTATTTCTATTATTTTCTTTTCTGATTTGATAATTAAATTGGTTAAATAAGACAACTCCACCTGAAAAGTCCATACCTAGTAGTGTACCTAACCCTTCATCTTTTAAACTATCAAAAATGAATGGATACATAGCAGCCATTGTTGGAGATGGCATTGGAGTACCTATTCTATCTTCAATTGGCTGTTTATCAAATATTGGTAATATTGACTTCAGTACTCTTTCTTGTTCAAATCTTAATGGAATAGCTCTTAATTCTAATGAATCAAGCATGTTTTTCATTGATGATTTTTTTTGTTCAAGTTCTTCCCTACTATCTGCTGTTATCATAAAATGCATTTGAAAATCAAATGTTTTAGATTGAGATGCTGTAAATTGTTGAATATAGCTTTCTAATGAGTCTACATCTTGACGTATTCTTTCTTTAATCGTTACATCTCTTTCAGTTTGATAATTAGCTCTCAAATCCGCTAACTCTTTATTTAACATTTTTGCTAATACTGAAAATGGAAGTGGGATATGCTTGATAACCATTTTTATACCAGACAAGTTAGTAATATTAGCTAAATATCCTGGCCCTATTAGTCTAGGGTATGATATTACTGTTAGAATTGTTGCATATTTATCACTTATTATAAAATCTGCTCCATTAAATTGTAATCCTTTTGGAGCTATTTCTGATTTAAAGCTCATTATGATATCACCGTCCCAAATTCTGTAGTTCTTCCACCGTTTAAGAAGTTATCTAAAATAACTCTCAAATCAACATTTGATGTTTGTGAGGCTTCTAGTCCACATTCTGCTAGACCAGAAATTAAAGTTCTTAACCTCTTTTGTATTACATCGTAGTTCTTTTCTTTAAATAAGATATAATATTCTGTGTCTGTGACGTTGTCTAATGTAAAGTCATCAGCTTTATTGATATCTTCTCCAACTATTTTTCTAATAATAGGACTTTGCGTTTGATTATATAATAGTTGTAATTGAGCCTGATAACCACTTATATCTACTGGTTTATCGGCACATATTAGCCAGAATTCAAAATCAATCATATTGTAAAAATTCTTTAAAGCAATCAATACATTATCTTGCGTTATTTGATCTAAGATAAATATATTTCTCGGTCTTATTTTAACACCGGTAACTTTAAAATTGTTCTCTAACTCTATCATTCCATTACTAATTGCTTTTGCAGGGATCCAATTTTCTGTATACTTTGAATTACTTGTTTTTTGCCCACTCATTGGCACACCAACCTCTCCATATATATTTTCTTCTAGTATTATAAAATCTATAAATACTTTGAAGAGCTACTAAAACATTGTGATAATTTGGAATAGGAACAACCAATAACCCCGTGATTGCTGCTGGTAATATGCAAATTATTACCAGCCATAATTCAGCAGTACCACATAATGCTAAAGATATTAATGATGTAATACAGCCTACGCCAAATAATATTAAATCAAATGGACGGAAAACGCTAAATATTAACATACTTTTCTTAGCATTTGCAGGAATCAAATAAGAATTATATTCATTCACTTATATCACACTCCCTTATTATTTTTTTATTTCTTTCCGCTTTCATTATATTTTTTATTAGCTTGTGCAGCTTTATATTCAGGTGATTGTTGCATTGCAATCAAGTCTTTTTCATTTGCACTTTTAGCAGCCTTTGCCTTATTATTTAAGTCTTTAAAGGCTTTAAATGAAGTAAATATAGCACCTGTAAATCCAGATAAACTACTATTTGACTTAACGACTGTTTGAGCAAGATCAATACTTTGTTTTATTTTAGCATCAGTTACTAGACCATCAATAGCATCTTGAACAAGTAAAACTTTTGCATCTTTTTCTGCGTTGATTGCTCTCTCATGTTCTTCTCTTATTCGGTTATTTAATTCAGCAAGAGTTGCATCATATTTATCTTTATCACCATTAAAGTCTGATAATTTTAAATTTCCGGCTTGAGCTGTTAAGATTTCTTCCATATTCTTTGCACTTGCTGCTTCGCTTGCTTTATCCTTAGTTGCTTGACTTGCATCTTCTAGTTTTCCTTCATTTATTAATGTGCCAGCTCTCTCTTCAGCTGCTGATACATATTTATCATATTCACTGTATGCAGCATTTTCTTTGTCAGCAGTCTCTTTCTTTTTATCATATATTTCAGTTGGGTTAATTCCAACAGCTTGTTCTAATCCTGATATAATTCTACCAGCTGTTGTACCACCATCTTCTCTCCAATCATCAAGTTTTCTGTTTTCACTAATTACAGAGTCTGTTGCTTTCTTTATTCCACCAATGCCACCTTTAGTCGTAAGACCTGACATTACACCTTTTTTAGCTCCTGATAATGTTCCTGCAACAAAGCCTCCGCCTAATGCAGCAGTAAATCTTGCACCAGTTGCTACACGTTCATTTCCAAGTTGTCTTTTATATTCGTTCATTGATTTTTTGTAACTATTCATTTGAGCTGCGGCTGCGGCTTTCTCTGCAGCTGTCTTTGTGTTATCGTTACGTATATTATTATAATTTCTTCTTGCTTCTTTATAACTAGCTCTAGCTGATTCGTAACTTTTATTTAGATTTTCTCTTGTTTCTTTATCTTTCTTTAATGCATGCTTACCGGCTCCGTACATTCTTCTTGCCATACCTAGTGTTCCTGCAGCTGCTAAACCAATTCCTGCTCCGGCAACTCTTTTAGCTGGTTCCGGAATTCTATTTTTAGTTGATAATCCAAGTTCTCCTGAGGCAGCATTTCCTTTAGGGAATAATTCTTTGAGCATATCTCCTGCCTTTTTGGCAAATGTCATAACTCCTAGAACTAGACATATGTACAATAAGCTTGTAAACATTGTATCTCCTTGACCACTTGCTGAAACGTTTGCTTTTATGTCATTAAATGAACTGCTCAATGTTGATATTATCAATACGACAAAGCATATAATTGCTGTTCTCATAAATAAATCGAGGAATGTTGTTGCACATTGCTTTACCCACTTTTCGAATGCTCCATCTTTTTTTGGAATCATATACATAATTATTGGGATGGGTGCTATTATTTGCAAATATGTTAGTTGGACAACCCTTACTCCTAAATCAAGGCAATACATTGTCAACATCCATGCTATTAATGCTCCTGACAATACTGCCAACAATCCATCAAATTGAATAATTTTTTCTGTGCTATCCCCAGATGTTTCGTTTAAGCATAATGATAATGCACTAATTCTACCGTCATCTTTTAGTGTTGTCAAATTTGCATTTACAACGTCTCTACCGTGTGCGCTGTTTGATTCTGTACAAGTATCGTCAGTAATATTAGGGTTTATTTTATAAAATTCTTGTAAAACACTGGCGCTAAAATATCCGCCCCACTTTTCATCATAATTATCTTCTGTACCAAGTATTATTTTTGGAACTATATTACTTTGCAAAATATCATTTTGTAATTCAAACGCCATATCGAATATATTTGGAACAAATGCAATTAGTACAACGCTAATTATCATTCTGTACATTACTTTTCCAAAGCCCTTTTCTTTATCTGTAAAATTATCTGGTTGAATTATATATTGGATTAATTGGAATACCACGAAAAATAACATTGCAAGGCCAAGAATTAACGTAACTCTATTATATATTGGAATAATTTTGTCATTCTTTATAATTCTTAATGCTCCTAGATTATAAAATAATCTATAAAGATACGCTATTAACTGATATATAACTTGACATAACCATGCTACCGCACTATCTAATGCGTTAAATATCTTATCTACCATGTTTTACCTCCTATATATGTCTGTTAGTTAATTGGACATGCTCCTGTATTTAGTACAGTGATAATGAAATTAACTATTGTTGGTGCTAAAAATACCAATACTCCTGCAATTAATCTAATAATAAATCTTTTTTGTGCTTTTTTCATTTCATCTTCTTTTGATGCTATCATTGCTTTGAAGAAATCAAATACTCCCAAGGCTAATACCATTATTGGAACTATTATATGAATATAACCTAAATACTTATTAATTAATGCTTTTGTTGAAGAACTAATTATTTCATCGCATGAACTTGGGTTAGTATTATCTATGCCTGACATACTTCCATTTGATGACTCTCTTACATATGCTTTTTCGGACCATCCACTAAATATACCGCTTTTATTTTGCTTTGCTGCATAGTATTCTCTTTTTGTGCCTCCTTTGCCATCGTATACATATAACACTGTTGGACATCCTGAACCATCATTTAAAGCAATTTTATTTTCTGCTGTTACAGTTCTCTTTACTGTTGTTGTTTCTATGTTTGCTACCTCTATTGGTTTATTATAATATAATTTGTTTGATGTACCAAGATATGAGTCTATTATCATTGTTAGTCCACTTTTATAATAAAGCCTTATTCTACTGCTTCCATTATTATATTGACATGATTTTTCCCATGTTTCACCATCTACCATTGGATTGTCGTCATCAGAATTGCTATCTTCACTTAAATATGATATATAATCAGTTTCACTAATATTTTGCATCAACGAACTTTTACCATTTGTTATTTTTTTCTTTAGACTAGTTGCATTACTAGAATAATTTGTTAAATATGCATTCTTATTTTCATAATCAGCATATACATATGTTGGACAACTTTTACTATTAAATTCTTTCTCTTGTTCTGATGTACTATCCTTCATATATTTTGATAGTTTTACTCTTTTTACTGATACGGTTTTATTTAAATTTAGTATATTTTTTTCATCAATTATTAAATTAGTGCCAGTGCCATTTGTTTTTTCATATATTATTCTATATTGATAATGTTTTACTATTTTATTTGGCTCTGTTTCATCTTCTAGATTTAGTAAGGCAATTCTTATCTTACCTATATCTTTTTTATCATCAGACGAATAGTAGCAATAGTAGGTATTATCTGCCTTCACAAAATTTATATTTATAATTATAGATAATACAAACACAATTAACATACTTATCGATTTCTTTTTCATTAATAACACCTCTCCAAAAATGCAGAATAATTCATATTAATGTCATTATATCACAGAATATAATTTTTTTATATATTTTTTTGTTAATTTAATAAAATGAAAAAAAGAAACATGCGTTTCTTAATATAATTATTCTTGCTTCCAGCAATCCCAGAAGTTTCCTGTTCCATCAATACCATCTGTATTTGATACAATATTGAATACAAAGTATACTATAGTAGGTATTAAGAAGATTACTACTGCATAAATAACTCTTTTAATTAATAATTTTTGAGCAGCTTTAATTTCATCTTCCTTACTAGCTATTACAGCTTTCATCATATCGAATGTTCCTATTACTATTAATATAATTGGAATAGCCCATCTAACAATATTTAATACTGTTTTAATAATACTTATTATCGGATTTAAGTAAGTACATTGCATATATTTTCCTCCTTCATTTAATATAAATATATACTATTTTAAATTAATTGTCAATTTTAATTAGTTATAATACGCATAAAATCTCTTAATATACTACTATTATCTATCTTATCGTTTAATGGTTTTATATTATATAATACTTCTAATTCTGCTTCTTTATTAAATACTCTAACGTCAAAATTATTTAATAAAGATTTATTAAGCACTACGTTCTTATCTTTTAGTTCGTTTAAGATATTATTATTAAATGTTACCATTTTGTTTAACATTATAGTGCTTGGTTCAACAAGATATATTATCTCATCACATATATTATCTACATCTTCATTATTTAAATCTATAAGTATATAATCTTTATCATCATTTCTACTAATTATTGTTGTTAAATCTTCTGCTGTTGTGGATATTAGTTTTCTATTATTAAAGAAGGTAAAATCGTGTTTTTTTAATTCAATACCTAATATATTTAGATCTTTTAAATCTTTTACTAACATATATATTAAACTAGTTGCTCCGGCATGTGATGTTGTATTTTTAAATCCTATTATTCTTTTTTGAGGATTTACTTTTATATTATTATTTTTCTTAATATATATTCCTTCGTCTTCTGAATATAGTTTGTGAATATTCTTTGATGTGTCATCTTCTTTAGATAGACTAGATAAATTATATGCGTTATCGTTATACTGATTACTTGGTATACCTGTTAAACTAGTTTTTGGATTATTATATAGTTCTATTATTTCATCCTTAGTATGTGCAATATTATATATACCATTGATTTGCAATAAATATATTAATTGTTCATCTTGAATATTATCATAAATAATTATTTTATTGGGTTCAATACTAGTAGTTAAATAACTTAATTGGCCTTCACTTTCTATATCTTTAATAGCAGTTATATCTATAATTATCTTTTCAAAGAAAAAATTGGAGAATAATTGAACTATTTCGGCAATTGAAAATTCTCCATTCAAACTTTTAATTATATCAATATCTAGGCTATTTAAGATAGAAGAATTCTTGTTGGCTACTATAATATTCATAAATATTCTCCCTTCTTATTCAATAGACATAATTATTTTGTTTGATTCCATTGTGCAGTATTTCCACCATTACCCCAAAGGCCACCAATATAATTTTTGATGCTATCCCATTGAGTAGCTAATATTGCTCCAATAACTGCGATGGCTACTAGAGTTACAACTGTCATACTTACTTCGCCTGTTGATTCTTTCATTATTTGTACCTCCTTCCTCGTATTTTCTTCATTATATCATATTTGTTTGTTAATATCAACCTATCATTGAAAATGCGGCAATTAGCATTAATAGTAAGGCTCCACCACCGGTACTTACTAGCATTATCATAGTTTGATTTTCCATAGTATCAAGTCTTTGCTTGTATCTTTGTTCTCTGGCTTTATTTTGTAGTGATGATACAGTTTTAGAAAATGATAACATTTGCTCATGTTTTTTATCTTGTTCTCCTAAGCCAAGACGATATAATAAACGCATCATACGCATTGAATCTCTTACGGGATAATCTAGAGCAAAATCCATATATGGATCAATGCTTGAATCGCCTTCTTCAATTCTTTTTACTAGTTTCTCTAATCCTGGTTTAAATACTTCTGGTGCGTCTTCTATTGATCTAGCTAGTGCAACTGGTACAGTATAGTGTTGCACTAAAATTTCTAAACTTTTTAAGTAGTAAGGTAATAAGGAATCTATTTGTCCTAAATGTTTTTTATAGAATTTTTTTAAATCAAAGTATTGAGATTTAAATACTAAGAATCCGACACCAACTGCTACTAAGATATATGTAGCATTTATGTTGGTAATAAATAAGCATATCAACAGTATTGTTGTTAAGACACCATTTCTTACTCTACCCATAAATACAGCATCTGGGTCAATAACGTTATCACCATATTTTGTTCTTAATAAGAACTCATAATCTTTTTCTTTTAAACCTGCAAAGTATCCTTTATTTTCACTATTAAATTGTTTTGTACTTATGGTATTATTATATACTAAGATAAATATTATTACTATGGCTATTAAAATTATTTCTATATACATTATTCAGCCCCCACATTCTCATTATAATACTTCTCCCCTTTTAATAAGAAGAATGTATTAATAAATACAACTCCATGTACTAATATTTTAATTAATACACTATCTATTAAATCAATATAACCTTCTACTCCTATTAATAATTGAATAAGAACTATTAATGAGTATAGAGCAAAACCAAATAATAGAAATTGACGATGGAATTGTTGTCTATCTAGTCTATCACGATATACTCCTTCAACTAGAACATCAATATCATTTAACATATTATCAAATGTTTCAGCTGTATTTCTAGCACCTTCCTTAGTTACTTGTAAGAATAGTTGGTGCATATTTTTTACCATATAGTATGGATATTTCGAATTCATATATTTAATTGATTCATAAACATCACCTTTTTCATATGCTAGTGCTATCATTACTTTAACATCAGATAGTACTGGATCTTCTAGTACTCCTGATTGAACAACACCTTCAAGAGACTTTACAAATGATTGAGTTGAAGCAAACTCCATTATAGTATTACTTGTATATACTTGAATTTGTTCAAATATATATTCACTATATTGCCTTTTGCATCTTAAATATGTAAGATATGGAATTGTTGCAACTGCTATCATAGCATATATAATAGCTACAAATAAACTATAGAAATAGAAATATCCTACTAATCCAGCAAATCCGGCAAAGAATATTATTTGAATAAGATATTGTTTTTTAGTAAATTGTAAACCTAGTTCTCTAATTTTAGCACTCATTTCTTTATAAGAATATGGGGCATACTTTTCATAGGCCATTGTTGTTTGTTTCTTTACAAACTTATAGACACTTTCTCCATTTGAGGAACGATATAATACAACAAATAGTAATATTACACCTATTATGATAAATTCTATCATCAGTACCACCTACTTTCTTAATTTGTTTGATTATTATTTATTGATCCATAATTGTTATACATATTTGGATTATTTATATTTTGATAGGTATTAGGTATACTATTATTTGAATATTTATTTACATTTTCATTATTTACTTTCGGATATATGGTGTTTGGCATGTTGATATGTGTTTGATTTATCGGATTAATATTTGGTCTATCCACAGATTTGTTGATAGAGGTATAATTACTAACTGTTGACATATCTACTTTATAATCATCATTAGTCATTGGTTTAAATTCTTCTTTAACTAAGATATCTGGTTGTAAGATAACACCTTGACTTTCTAAGTATCCTAATAAATATTTAGTTGGGTTTCTAAGAATAATTTTTCCATTAGGACTCTTCTGATATATAACATTAGTTTGAGCATGATTTTCATCATCAACATAGAATTCAACTACTTCAGATACTTCACGATGATATCGTTGATATTCTTTACTATAATATCCTTTGATGTGTACACCTAATTGAACGTATCTATGGATACTTTTTAAGAATTGTTCAATATCTTGGTTTGTTTCAAGCAAACTATATAATCTGCTGGGAATTGATGAAGCTTTATCAGAGTGAATTGTTGATAGGATGTTATGTCCAGATGAAATTGAGTTTCTGACAGCCATAACTGCTTCGGCGCTTCTTACTTCTGATAGTAATATCCAACGAGGGTTCTGACGCATACAAGTTACTAGTACATCAGAATATGAAGCAATATTATTAGTCTTCATAGCAACTATATCTCTTGTTGGGAATATTTTATCTAGATGTAATTCTAGTGTATCCTCAATAGTTATTATTTTTTCATTTTCTTTAGTATGGGCGGCTAAATATTTAACAAACTCAGTTTTACCAGAACCAGTTTCACCACTTACTAGAATATTACAGTGGCCTTCAACACATTTAAGTAGAAAGTCATGAA
Source organism: uncultured Bacilli bacterium (assembly GCA_934130545.1). Classification (GTDB taxonomy): domain Bacteria; phylum Bacillota_I; class Bacilli_A; order RF39; family UBA660; genus UBA6414. The sequence goes on from CAKOYD010000001.1 coordinate 249,295, forward strand.
TGTCTAGTCTAATGTAGTCTTCAGCAATTATTTTATCTTTTTGTAATCTTATTTTAGCAGGTGTTTTTCTTATTAACAAAGCTATACCATTTCTAGCAATTGAATCGTGAACAAAGTTCATACGTAATTCATCACTTTCAGCATCTAGAAACGGGTTAGCCATATTAAAACTTTTCCCCATACTGTTAGCGCATTGAAAAGCTATTTTTTCGATTAGAGTATTATCAATTCCAGTATTTTCTATTCGATAAACACCTTTTGATAATGTTTTTAGCCATACTTGGCCATTATTACTATAGGAGATATCAGTAATATCATCATTAGCTAGTAATGGTTTGATCGGACCGAAATCGACTTGGGCAAAAGCACTGTCCATATTTATCACCTCTATTTAATTATTTTCTTTTAATTGATTTATGTTTTCTTCCACTTTGGTTAAATAATTTTGGAATAATTCATCTTGATAATCTATTTTTTCAATATTATTCATTATATAATCAGTTATATATTTTCCTGATACTTTAACACTTGGTGTATCTTCATATTCTGTGCCATTAGGTACAAGAACTATTTCAATAAATGCTTCTTCTTTTTCTTCTTGCAAATATTTTAACATAGTAAATGTTAAGTATTCAGCTTCTGGCATAGCAAAATATATATAACTTGGTGTTCTTACAGTATCTGTATTTTCGAATACATCTTGCCCATCATTATTTTTTACTGATAGTACTTTTAAGTTTTCCATATATTTACCATATACTACTTTACCATCACCATTAGTCATTTTAACATAAACATCAACATAATTACCTGGCATGATTATATTACCATAGCTTTTTTCAACATCTGTTCTTACATATGATATAGTATTATCTTTTTCGATGTCATATAGTACTGAGTCTGGTAATTCATCTTTCTTAATAACTTGAGCAGTATAGAATAAACTACCAGCTGGAATGATGGAATTATAATTAGAATATTTTCCTTCAATATCGCTAAGATTTTTATAATATTCACCCGTTAGAAAGGCTTCTGGTAATTCCGTAGTACCAATCATTTCTCTGGTTATTTTAGTTTTCGGTTGGATTGTTTCTTTAGCATAATATACCCTTACTAATTTAGTCTTTTCATTAATACGCATATTATATCCTACATATAATACCAATATACATAGCAATACACCAATTATTGTAACAGTATTTTTATTTCCTAATATCTTTTTAATTTTTTTTGATAGATTATTCATTTCAAATTCCTCCAATCCTATTATAAGTAGATTATATCATTTTTTTTTGGTAAATAAAAGTTTTTTTTACAAATTTATTAATTATGTGATATTATTGTATATAGGTGATATTATGAAGAAGAATTTAATAATTATATGTACAGTTATATTAGTGATAATACTTGGTATTTTATTATTTGTTAATGGTAAGAGTAGCAAGTATGGATTGCTTGAGTTAAAATATGATGATGTTATAGAGAAGTTTAATAATAAAGAAGACTTTGTTTTAGTAATTAGTCAAACTACTTGTGCTCATTGCATTAGTTATAAACCAGTTTTAAGAAGTGTATCCAAAAAGTATAAAATTAAGACATACTATATAGATGTTGACTTACTTAATGATAAAGAGACAGAAGAATTAAAGAAATATGTATCTTATTCTGATACTCCTTCAACTTTATTTATTAAAGATGGTACAGAAAGTACAAGAGCTAATAGAATTGTTGGAGAAGCTACAGAAGAAAAGATTGTTAGTAAACTTAAACAAAATAACTTTATAAAATAAGACATAATAAAAAGGCCATGTTCGTGGTCTTTTCTTTTATCTATTTAACATATATAAATTATCTAGTAATACTCCGGTCCCTTCAGCAACACAAGTAAGTGGGCTTTCAGCAGTAAATACCGGCACTTTTAATTCTTGAGCTAGTAATTGGTTAAAGCCATCAACTAATGATCCACCACCGGTTAAAACAATACCTTTATCAATAATATCTGCTGATAATTCCGGAGGAGTTTGTTCTAATATTCCTTTAGCGGCATGAATAATAGTATAAACGCTTTCCCTTAAACCTTCTTCTACTTCATCTGAAGTTAGGGTTATACTATGAGGAAGTCCGGTTACTAGGTCTCTACCACGTACTTCCATTTTTTCATTTCTATTGCCTGGAAATACTGTACCAATATTTATTTTTATTTCTTCAGCAGTTCTTTCTCCTACTAATAGTTTATATTTATCTTTAATATATTTTATTATATCATTATCAAATGCATTACCAGCTATTCTAATGGAAGCACTATTTACAATACCTCCTAAAGATAATATAGCAATATCAGTTGTTCCACCACCAATATCAATAACCATATTACCACTTGGTTTGGAGATATCCATACCTGCTCCAATAGCGGCTACTTTAGGTTCTTCTTCTAGGAATACTTTTTTAGCACCGGTTCTTTCAGCGGCTTCTTTAATAGCATTTTTTTCTACTTGGGTAATATTTGATGGACAGCATATTAATATTCTTGGTCTTGAAAAGAAACTTTTTCCATTTACTTTTTTTATAAAATAGTTTAGCATAACGTCCGTTGTTTCAAAGTCTGCTATTACGCCGTCTTTCATTGGTTTAATAGCTTTTACTTTACCTGGTGTTCGGCCAAGCATTTCTCTAGCTTCACTTCCAACTGCTAATACTTTTTTAGTATCTGAATCCATAGCAACGACTGATGGCTCATTTAATACTATGCCTTGCCCTTTTATATAAATTAATACGTTTGCTGTTCCCAAATCAATACCAATATCCTTGTTGAACATAATATCACCTTCCTTCGTATATTTTACCATATTTTGTTAATTTTTCCTATTAAATCTAGCGTTTTTATAAATATTTATTTATTGTGCCAAGTCATTATATTAAAAAAGGCAGATAATGCCTATAAATCTCCTAATAATTTATTATAATAGTCTTCTGGGTTAACTACCATTCCTTTATGATATAGTTCAAAATGTAAATGATTAGTTAGAGAAGTATTAATATTAGAAGTTCCACTTTTAGCAATTATTTGTCCTTGAACAACTTTATCATCTACTTTAACTGAGACATCTTTTAAACTTTGATAGATACTTATTAAATCATTAGTATGCCTTATTTCAACAATAACTCCTAGAATGTCATTCTCTTCAACTTTAATAACAGTACCATCTAAGATAGATACAACATCAAATTCACTATCCATAGCATAATCTACGCCAGAGTTTTGCATATAAGTATTTTCATAATAAAGAATAGAGTTTTGTTGACTTTCAGCATCTGCCTGATAATTATAAAAGTTATTAACTATTTTTACATCATTATTAGTATATGGTTTAATTATGCTAGTACTAGTACTAATAACAGGTATTACGGTATCAACACCGGTTATTTCATTATCAACATATTTTACTTCATTTTTATTACTATCCATATTTTTAGTAAAGATATTTTTAACTAAGTACATACTAAATATTGAGATAACAATAGCTACACTATATATTGCAGGAACTACAAAACTTTTTAATTTTCTTTTTATCATTTCTTTCACCTCTATTTTAAGTTTTTACTAAAATAGAGAAATTATACTATTTTTTTAATTATTATATTTTTTTATAGTAGTATTTTGATAATAATGACTTAAAATATCTTTATAACTATAGCCTTCTTTAGCCATACCTAATGCACCATATTGACTCATACCAACACCATGACCATATCCTTTCATATCGATAAATACATTAGTACCTATTTGAGTAATAATAAAGTCAGTTGAGCGTAGGGATAAGCTATTATATAAGTCTTTACCGGTAAACTTTTGATTATTTATTTTTAGTTCTAGTACTCTATTGGTAGGACTTCTTTTAATTATTTCTACTTTTAATTCTTTATTATATTTTAGATTTAATTTTTCATAAAATTTATTTAATGGAATTATGGTAGTAGTAGAAAAAGCACTTGATTCTTTTTCATCCCATTTACTTTCAACGCTTTTTAGATATGGAAGATTAAGGTTAAAAACTAAGTCAGCATCTTCAGTATAACCATTACTAGTTGAGAAGAATAATGCGTCGATTACTTTATCGTCATATGTTAAGCATTCATCAATTGTTTCATTAACTGCACTTCTTAATTTATTAATATTTACAACATAGTTATTACCCCAAGCTTCTTTTAGATAGTCTTCATCTAAATATACTTGATTCATTATACTATCTACAACATCATAGTCTTTATCTTTATTATATTCAATTCTTTTAATAGCATACGATCTAGAGGCAACGGCTTGAGCTTTTAGAGCTTCTTTTTCAAAATAGATAGGCATTTCACCCGCTAGAACTCCAACAATATATGACTCTAGGGGAATGGTTTCAATAGTATCAGTTTTTAGTCTTTTAACTCTAATAGTGGTATTATTAATATAATTTAATTCTATTTCTTCTACTTTATTTAGATTATATATAGCAATAATAAAAAAAGGGATAATTATAATTATTAGGGTGAAGAATATTATTTTTTTCACGATATCACTTCCTAATAATATTTTATTCCTTATATTAATATATTTTTGTTATTATTTGTCGAATAGTTTATTATCCTAAGATATGTAGAAAGTCATAGAGAAATTCTACTAAGAGATAGGAGATAATAAGTATTAACATAATATAAAATATTCTAGCTTGTAAAACTTTATTTTTTTTAAATATACCACTAATATTTAGACTATCAGAGGTCCATACAGTTAGTGGTATTATCATTAAGTAAAGTATTAATTTAGCCATTATTTTCGATATCCTTTATTTTATTATTTCTATTTATATATCGATCAATATTAGAAAATGGGGTACTAACAAATTTATCGATAATACTTAGCATTAAGTCTTTATCTGTTTCTTCAGATATGGCTATTACATTAGCATTATTATGGGCTTTAGATAAAACTGCTTCACTTTCTTTACTAACTTTAGCACAATATATTCCTTTCATTTTATTTAAAGCAATACTCATACCAATACCTGTACCACAGATAGCAATACCTAAGTCTACTTCTTTGTTTAATACTCCTTTACCTAATTTATAAGCATAATCAGGAAAATCAACAGCATCTTTAGTGTCAGTTCCATAATTAACTACGCCATAACCTTTTTCAATAAGATACTTTGAAATTATTTCTTTAGCATCTACACCACGATGGTCATTAGCTATTCCTATTCTCATTTATATCATCTTCTTTCTAATTTTATTCTATCAAACATTATAATTATTGTCTACTTACTTGGCCTTAGATATTTAATTTTATTTTATATGTAAAGAAAAAAACTACTAATAAATAGTAGTTAAGCATTTTTCTTGTCAAATCCATATTTTTTATTAAATTTATCTACTTGACCCTTTCTACTTGATGTACTTTGTGTACCTGTATAGAATGGGTGGCATTTAGAACAAACTTCAACGTTTATTTCACTTTTTGTAGATTTAGTTTTAAATGTATTACCACAAGCACATGTTACTGTTGCTTCTACATAATTTGGATGAATATTTTTCTTCATTATTTTCTCTCCTTCCGCCATGACAAATGTCATAGTAATTTAAATACAATTGGTATTATATCAGTAATTTTTGATTTTTTCAACTATTATTTTATAAATTTGCTGATATCCTAACTTATTTGGATATATTTTATTATCATTTTGGAAGTATATTTTATCATTTAGGATACTATTTAGTGGTATATAAGTGTATCCTTCTTTAAGGCAGAGATTTTTTAATTTTATATTAGCATAGTTAAATATATCTTGATTATCATTGGTAATATTATAGTATCCTAAGACAAAGACTTGTTTGTGGTTATATTTATTTATTTCATGAAATAGTTTTGACATATCTTCCATCATTTCATCTATATAAGAATAAATATTATCAGTATTAATAGTTAATTTATAATATAATTCATTCATACCTATAGACAGGGTTATAATATCTGATTCTTTTAATAGTTTGTGGATAGATAATGGTTTATCGTTAACTATTTCTTCTTCATTATATTCAATTATCCTTAGTAAGTCAGTTATTCGATAATCATTATTTGTATAAGTAGTATTATATGATGATAACTTATTTTTGCTTTCTAAATATTCTTTTACATAGTAAGTATAAGTATTATCTTTAGATAATCCATCACCAATAGATAGATAAGATAATTTATTATTAATAGTTAATTTAAAGATAAGAAAGCATGATAGAAAAAGAACTAATATAAATATTATTTTTTTCATAGGAATGTCTCCTTATATTTAAATATATTTATATTAGTTCTATTTTAGCACCTACGGATTTTAACTTTTCGACTATTTTATCATAACCTCTTAAGATATAGTTAATATTATCAATTGTTGTTGTGCCTTCGGCGATTAGGGCGGCAACTAGTAGTGAGGCGCCTCCTCTTAAGTCAGTTGAGCAAACATCAGCGCCATGTAATTTAGTTATACCATATATTTTGGCTTGTTTGTTATCACTAGATACTTTGGCTTTTAGGCCCATTTTTTCTAATTCTTTAATATTTTGGAATCGATTTTCATAAATAGTTTCTTCGACTGTTGAACAGCCTTGACATGTTGATAGATATGGAGCCATTATTTGTTGTAAATCAGTTGGGAAGCCTGGATAAACTAAAGTTGTAATATCAATTTTTTTATGTTTAGTTATGTTATTTATTTGAACATAATCAGGTCCTATTTCCATATCAACACCAGACTCTTTTAATTTAGAAGTTAATGATTCTAAATGACTCGGAATTAGTTTTGATACTTTTAGATTTTCTCCTATTAGGCTAGCAATAATTATATATGTACCGGCTTCAATACGATCAGGAATTACTTCGTGATAGGCTTTATGGAGTTTGTTTACTCCTTCTATTTGGATAATACTTGTTCCAGCACCAGTTATTTTAGCACCCATATTATTTAAGAATGTTGCAATATTACTTATTTCAGGTTCTTTAGCAGCATTTTCAATAGTAGTTGTACCTTTGGCTTTAACAGCTGCTAACATAATATTAATAGTGGCTCCAACACTTGGAAAATCTAAGTATATTTTATTACCTTTTAATTCTTTAGCTTCAATTAAAAAATAATCATCTTTTTCTTCAACAGTAGCTCCTAATAATTCAAATCCTTTTAAATGTAGATTAATAGGTCTTTCTCCTATTGAACATCCTCCGGGAAAATACATTTCTACTTTCTTAAACTTTCCTAATAAAGCACCCATAAAATAATATGAAGCACGTAGTTTTTTAGATAGTTCTCTTGTTATTTCTTTATTAATAATACTTGCTGAATCTATTTTTACTGTTTCATTTTCTCTATTTATTTTAGCATTTAGATGAAGTAAGATGCTTTCTAAATCATCAATATCTGATATATTAGGGACATTATTTATTACTACTTCTTCATCACATAATATGGCTGCGGGTATTAATGCTACTGCACTATTTTTAGCACCACTTATGTTTATTTCTCCTGTTAATTTATGTCCACCTTCTATTTTTATTCTAGGCATAACTACCTCCTACCATAGTCTATGTATAATTACTAGTTTGGTTAATTTTATATTAATCTATAAATAGGTAGTTTGTCAATTTTTTTCTATATTAAATAATAAATTCCTAGAATAATTAGTAATATTCCTCCTGCCATTGTGGCATAATGACCAAATTTTTCACTTAAAATATTACCTAGTTTTAGTCCTAGATAGGTAAATGTAAAACTAGATATAGCAAATATTGTTGATACTTGAAGATAGTTATTATTAATGGCATTTAAGCCTATTCCGGTGGTTAGGCTATCAAGACTTACAGATAAGCCAAAAGTTAGATATCCTACTATTCCTACTAAGAATGTTGCTTTTTCTTCTTTAAATGAGGACATAATTAAGTTTACACCAATTAAGACAAATATTAAGGCTACTAGGATATTAAAGTTAATAATTATATACTTTTCAATAACACTTCCAAAAAATAGTCCTATTAGGGGCATAATAAAATGGTAAGCTCCTACTATTAAGGATAAAGTTAGTTTTTGGCGTTTATTTAAATTTATCGTGCCATACGCTAATGATAAAGAAAAGGCATCCATACTTAGACTGATTCCTACTAATATAGTTGTTAATACGGGTTTCATTCCATCACCTTAATACATTTTATTAAGGTTAATTTATTTTAATTCATAAATTTAGATAGTATTTTTGATAAGATAAAGTCATATTTTACTTCTTCTTTATTATTACCTTCTAACATACAGAAGTTAGGAAACAACATACACCAAAAATTATCTCCTTCAGCACTACCGATGGATATTACTAAAGATTCATAATATCCTTCTTGAAATGTTTCGTTATATTGTTCTTTTTGAGGAAAGTAATTATAACCATAACTAATAGTAAATTTTTTATCATAGTTATTAGTTTTAAAGATAGTATGAATATCATTATCCATTTTATCTAGGTTATTAATAATCTTTTGTCTTATTTCATTTTGGGTATCTTCTTCATTTATTAAGGGGTAAAAGTCTTTTTCTAAGTATGATTTTACTAATTCTTTCATACTTTGGTCTTCGACAGAATTACTATTAGGTATTACTCTTAATCTAATTAGGGAGTTATCAGTTTCGATATTACTAGCAAATACTTTGTTATATACCGTAAATAGTACTACAATAAATAATATTATGGCTATGATTTTTTTCATTTATATCACCTAGTATATATTGGAACGAATTTTTAAATTTTAAACAAAAAATATAAGAAATTTAAATATCTCTTATATTTTAGGTTCAATAAATACAAATCTATCTTTATTACTATAATCTTTTTCAATTTTTACATTTATGTTATCTAAGTATTTTAAAGCAAGATTTTTTATGGCTTCGCCTTGAGTGTATCCTATTTCAAAAGCAATAAGATATTTATCTTTAAGATTGTTTTTTATATTTTTTAATATAACATCATAGTAATATAGGCCATTATCTTTAGCGTATAGAGCTATTTCTGGTTCATTATTTTTTACAATATCCATAATATCATCTTCCTTAGTTAAGTAAGGGGGATTACTAATTATGATATCGTATTTTTTTGTTATATTAGTTAACATATCACTATTTATAAAATTAATATCTGCTTCATTATTTAGGGCATTTTCTTGGGCTACTTTTAGGGCTTCTTTAGATATATCTGAGGCATCAACAGTGGAGTCTATTTCTTTTTTTAAAGTGATAGCAATACAGCCACTACCAGTAGCAATGTCTAGAATATCCACATGATTTTTAAAATTATTTTTAATATACTTTATAGTTTTATCGACTAATAATTCTGTTTCAAATCTTGGAATTAAAACATTTTTATTAACGTTTATTATATTACCATAGAAATCAATATTACCTACTATATATTGAACAGGTATACCACTTTCTAATTCTTTAATAGCGGCATCAATATCCTTATTTTTTAAGTATTTTTTTAAATACTCTATCTTTTCTTTCATAATCTTCACTTGTTCCATTACTAATTAAATCTCTGACGTACTGTTTAACTTCATCCCTATATTCTAAATTGTATAAAAAATTATCAATATTCTGTATTTCATAATGTTTATTAACTCTTTTACAAACTGGGCACCATAAATCTTTAATATGCCCATTACATCTATGTTTAGTTTTCCTTCTGGGAATAGTAAAAATATTGCCACATTCTAAACAAACTAAATTACTTAAATCAAAACTCCCTTTTTTCATACTAAATATTTCCTTCTAATTTTCTTTTTTGGTCTTCTGTTATTAGAGCTTCAATTACAACGCCTAAGTCACCGGCCATTATTCTATCTAAATTCATAGAAGTAAAGCCAATACGGTGATCTGTTAATCTGTTTTGTGGATAATTATAAGTTCTTATTTTTTCACTACGATCACCAGTACCTATTTTACTTCTTCTTTCAGCACTAGCAGCTTCTTCTTGCTCTCTTAGTTTTAAATCATAAAGTCTTGTCTTAAGTATCTTAAAAGCAAGTTCTTTATTTTTAATTTGGCTTCTCTCAGTTTGAGAATATACGATAATTCCTGTTGGAATATGGGTAAGTCTAACTGCACTATCTGTAGTATTTACCCCTTGGCCACCACATCCACTACTTCTTGTGATATCAACTCTAACTTCGCTTTCATCTAGTTCGAAATCGAATTCTTCCGCTTCTGGCATTACTAGTACAGTAGCTGTTGATGTGTGAACTCTTCCCTGTGATTCAGTAGCAGGAACTCTTTGTACTCTGTGAGCACCACTTTCATATTTTAGTTTTGAATAAGCAGCTTCACCTTTAACCATAAACTCTATTTGAGAATATCCACCTGCTGTTCCTTCAATAGCATTTAATACTTCTATCTTAAGGTTATTGTTATTAGCATAATGTGTATACATATCAAATAAATCACCAGCAAAGATATTAGCTTCATCACCACCAGCAGCACCTCTTATTTCAACGATTACGTTCTTTTCGTCATTAGGGTCATGAGGAAGTAATTTAATTTCTAGTTCGTGTTCAAGATTTTTCTTTGTTTCCTCTAGAGAATCTATTTCTTCTCTAGCATATTCCATCATATCTTTATCTTTTAACATTTCTTTAGCAGCTTCAATATCTTGTTCATTATTCTTATACTTAGTATATAATTCTACTATGTCACCTAATCTAGTTTGTTCTTTAGATAATTCAGTCATTTTCTTGATGTTAGATATTATTTCTGGATTAGTTAATTCTTGTTCTATTTCTTCATAACGTTTCTTTATCGTTTCTAGTCTTTCTATCATAGTATCTTCCTTTCGTTTTTCTTCTTATATATTGTATCATAAATTATGATTATTTAGAAGAAAAATGTTGACTAGATAATAATTTAATTATAAAATGATATCGTAGAGGTGGAATGTATGGAAGATATCAAGTTAGATGAGAAAAGTATTAATGCCTATGCTGATTCTGTATGGAACGAATCTCTTACTGGTGAAACTAAATTAATTGATGCGAGTTTACGCACTAAACCTGGTAAGTATGATGAGGAGGATTTATTTACAAGTTTATTAGCAAATAGACAAAAGATGGATAATAATTCTAATTTTGCGGAAACAATTAAGCAAAGATTTGCTGATGATGATAATTATAGTTATGAGCATGTAACTGATGATGCATATATTCCAAGTTATTCTAATGATGATATACAAGATGTTGAGAATGATAAGGTATTAATTCAAAGAAAAAAGAAACGTGAAGGATATAAGAAATTTATGTCAAGAATGGCTGTTGCTATTGTTATTTGTGGTGCATTGTGCTATGGTTTTAATTATCTTACAGGTTTGGGTAATAAGACCGATATTATTACAGTTGATGGTCGTAATATAGACGCCGGTTCATGTGCAGAAAAAAGGTTAGAGTCTCTTGAAAAGAAATATGATAACATTATTAGTAGTAAATGGTTATATATACGTGAAGCGTCTGTTAAAAGAAGTACTTACAAGTATAACTATAGCAATATTAAGTCAGTATTAAAAACTGCAAAAAATAATGGTGAAATTGAATTTAGAATTGCTGTATTACAGATTGTTAAACATATCAATATTAATGATGCATATAGTGTTTTATCAAGATGTCTTAATGATATAGGCTGTAATTTTATTGAAATTGAGCCTGGAAAAGATGTTATTGGTGGTGGATATGCTGATATTAATGAATATTTAGAAAAAGAAGAAAAAAGTATTTATTATGACGTGCTTTCAGATACTATTAATAAAATAAAGAATGGTAGTATTGTTGTTGATGATAATGGTAATTTTTATGAAGTTAGCTTTAACGAGCAACAAACAATGGCAACAACTAATGAATCAAATATTCAGGGAAGGAGTAAGTAATGGATAAAGAAATAGAGGTAGTTACTTTAGAAGATAATTTTGATTATGTTATACTAATGGAAGTAAGCATAGATGGTAATAAATATATGGTATTATCTAAGGAAGATAATCCTAATATTGTAGTAGTAAGAAAAATAATTAATGAAGATGGTAATGAATATTTAGTAAAAGTTAATAAAGAGACTGAGAAAAAAGTTAAAGAAAAATTTGTACAGGATTTTGTATCTTTATAATAAAATATAATCTATATATTTATTTAATGAATATATGGATTTTTTATTGTCTTTATATTTCAGATATGCTATTATCTAATTGAGGTGGGTCGTATGGATAGAATAATTCTACATGTTGATGTTAATAATGCTTTTTTATCTTGGTCTGCTGTTGATATGTTAAAGAATGGATGTAAAGAAGATATTAGATATAAATATGCTATTATTGGAGGAGATGAATCACAGCGCCGTGGCATAGTTCTTGCTAAGAGTTTTCCTTGTAAGAAAAAAGGTGTTATTACTGGTGAATCTATTTATAGTGCTAGAAGAAAATGCCCTTATTTAGAAGTATATAAACCTAGTTATGAAATGTATCGAAAGTATTCTAATCTTATGTATAATTATCTTTGTACATATTCAAATATAATAGAAAGGTACTCAATTGATGAGTGTTTTTTAGATTATACTAATAGTCAAAAATTATTTGGAGATCCAGTAAAGATTGCTTATAAAATTAAGAATGATATTAAGCGAATGTTTGGATTTACTGTTAATGTTGGTGTTGGAAATAATAAACTGTTAGCGAAGATGGCTTCAGATTTTTCAAAGCCAGATAAAGTTCATACCTTATTTTCATACGAAGTTGAAAAGAAAATGTGGCCTTTGGATGTTGCAGATTTGTTTATGATAGGTAAGAGTAGTGCTAAAAGATTAAAAGAGTTAAATATTAATACTATTTATGATTTAGCACACTCTGATATAAATTATTTAACGAAATACTTTAAGAGTATGGGTAAAATGATGTGGGAATATGCTAATGGTATTGATGAATCAACAGTCGAATATAAAAAAAGAGATGCTAAGAGCATATCTAGTTCAACAGTATTACCATATAATTATACTAATAAAGATGATATCTATAAAGTGTTTAAAATGTTATCTATGGATGTTGGAAAAAAGTTAAGAGACAAGAAGTTATATACATATAAAGTTGGAATATGGGTTAAATATGCTGATTTTGTTAAAGTTAGTAAACAAAATAAACTTAAAAATTGTATCAATACTGATGAGGATATTTATAAAAGTGCTACAATATTGTTTGACTTAATTTGGAATAATGAAAAAGTTAGGGCTTTATGTGTGGATATTTCTGATTTTACTGCTCATAGTGAAGTGCAATTAGATATTTTCAATGCTAATAATCAGTCGATTTTGAAAAACGATGATAAGAAATTACAGGGTGTTATGGATAGTATTAGAAGTAAATATGGTAATAATGCTATCAGATACGCAGATAGTATAAAAAGCAATCGTAAGTGATTGCTCTTTTTAAATGAAGATACTATCAGCGGTTGTAAACTTTTCTAGTTCCATATTAATTATTTGAGCTATTTGATCCATATTTTTATCATAATCTGTTGAGATACGACGTGATTTAACATCAAATGGATTAAATATTATACAAAATTCATTATTAATTTTTTCGAATTTATTACTATGTCCCCTATTATAATTTATTATTAATACAAAATTTAGGGTTGCAACACTTTTTAATTTATTATCTTTAACAGCTTGATAAAATTGTTCATTGTTTTCACATTTCATACTACTATAATTTTTATATACTATTTCATATATTAACTTTGAACATTCTTTTTTATATTTATATAATCCGCCATTACTTTGAGCTCTTAATTCTTCATCGTTAAATACTTTTTCCATACGATCATAAAGTTTTTGAAATTTATCTGCTAAGAATAGTAAACTTTCAGCGTCTATTACTTTGTTTGAATAATCTTTTTCTTCTCTAACTTGTGCTTTACTCATATTGTAATTCTCCTAAAAATAACTCTTTTTATGTATTTTAATCTTAACATATTGTTAATTAAAATACAATAAAACTTTAATACATTATAAATATTTTTCTATTTCTTTATTTACTTTCTTTATTTTTTCGTTAATACTATCAATATCTAATTTACTGGAAATGATATTATTGTTTAACTTATACTTTTCTTTTATTTTAATAATAGTGTTATAGTTATTTTCTATTAGGTTATTATTAATTATTCCTTTATCAATCATCTTATATAGTTTATTATATAGTTTTTTAATATCATTAGGTTTATACTTAATCATTAATACATTAGCACCGGCATTAATACTTTTATTTATTATATTTTTTAAACCATATACATATTGCATAATATTCATTCTTAAGTCATCAGTTATAATTAATCCTTGATAGTTATATTTATCTATTAAATATTTATTTATTATTCTTTTATTTATAGATGCTGGTTCTTGACCATAACCTTTAACTTTTAAGTGACCTATCATAATTGCATCGCATTCTTCTTTAATGGCTTCTTTATAAATAGTTAAGTCTTCTTCCATTTGGCTAACATTATTAATTTTAGGTATTAGGTAATGGCTGTCTTGACTAGCTAAGCCATGTCCAGGAAAATGTTTTACAACAGGAATTACTCCTTTACTTTGATAGGTTTTAATACTTGGAATGGCATATTTAATTACTTCTTCTTTATTTTTACCATAACTTCTATTACCTATTATCTTACTATTATCATAATTAATATCTAGAACAGGTGCTATATTCATGTTAATTCCAGCATTATTTAATATCTCGGCAGTGATGTTATTACATTCATTAACTATTTCTATATTGTTAGTCCTAGTTTGTTTTTCTGCACTATAGATTCTTTCTATTTCGTTTGGGAGACGATTTACTCGGCCATTTTCTTGGTCAACAGCAATAAATAGAGGAATATTATTAGTGTTAATTTCTTTTAGTTTATTAATTAAATCTTTCATAGAAATAATATCATGATAATTCTTTTTGTAGAGTACTACTCCACCTATTTTATAGTCTTTAATTAAACTAATTATTTCATCATTAATAGTATCAACATCTAGTCCTAGCATAATCATTTGGCCAAACTTTTCTTTAATATTCATATGAACCTCCAATTATATTTTGTACGGCTTTTATTAATTAATTATATCAAAAAAAGAAGAAATTTACTATCTTCTTTTCTATGTGATGATGTAAAATATTTTGTGGTAGATATAAAAAAGAAATCATCCCGTGTTATAATAAATTTGAAAACAAAAAACAAAAGGATGATTTCTATGAATAATATATCAAATTTAAACGAATTAATCACTAAAAACTTTAATAAATTTTTAACAAATTATTTTAATAATATATATTTGTTAATATAATAATACGTTACATTCATTTTTTAATACAATACATGTAAGATTTAATATTACTAATTCAAATAATATATAAAAATATGGTTTATTATTATTGTACTTTTCTTTCAACAATAGAAATATTGTAATTCAAGAACCAATTAATGCAATCTGACTAACTAATCCATCCATTTTTTGATTCATAAACAAACCCTCTTCGTAATTAATTATTATGCCATTAAATCCTACGATTCGTAGGATGACTTCTTTTTATAATTATAATAAAATGATTTTAGAAAGAAGGAATTTTTATGAGAAAAAAATTTATAGATTATTACTCTTTAACTATGTTGATATTGTTTGTACTTTATAATTTATTTTTAGTAAGTTTAAAGATTTATGAATTGTTATATCAAATATTTATGTATATTCTAATAATAGTTAACGCAATTATTTTAATTCTTTTTAGGAAGAGAATAAAATATAAAACTTTAATAATTATTGTTTATTTGTTGATATGGTCATTTTCTAAAAATATACTACAATGTTTTTTTGCTTTTTCTAATATTATATTATTATGTATAACAGGATTTATGGAAAAACATTCTATAAGAATCATTTCGGTTTTGATAGTAGTATTTGGTTGTATGCATTTCTTGCCATTATTTTTTAGTTTTTTACTAACATTTGGTACAGATTTAGATGAAGAGCAAGGTATGAATGATATATATGAAGATACGCACTATTATTGTGAAAATAATTACGAAGTGTATTCATATTCTGCCGGAGCTATAGATAAATTTCATTATAGTATTGGTAAGCATTATGAGATTTTAAAAATTAATGGTATAATAAATATATCTTATAACGAACGAAATGAAGTATCACAAGATAAATATGAAAAATATTTAGAAACACATAATTGTAGATTAGTAGGTGATAAAAGTGAATTTAAAAAAAATTTCTAATTTTATAAAAACGAAAAGAAAAGAATTAGGAATTACTCAAGATGAATTAGCAGAAAAATTATTTGTTACGGAAAAAGCAATTTCAAGATGGGAAACAGGTAGAGGTACTCCTGATATTTCTTTACTTCTCCCATTATCAAAAGAGTTAAATGTTGAAGTATCAGAATTATTGAATGGCGAAGAAAATAAGCAAGTAAAAGATAATATTGAACAATTACTTGAATATAATGACATTATTACAAATAATAGATTTAATATTCAATTTAAACTTGTAGCACTTTTTTATATATTGTCAATTTTATCATTTTTATTTTATTTGAGATTCGAGTATGATCCGAGTATTGAATTAAATTATTTTATTAGACTACTTATTGTGGGAATTTCTTCTGTTTTTGTCCTTATTGGTAATAAAATATATAGTAATAATTATGTTGAAAAAATTGAAGATAAAAAGAAGGCAAAAAAACTTTCTCAAATAATAATATTTGTATACTATATAATATTGATGTTTAATATGGTTATTTTTGCTAGATACAATAGTATTAATAATTATAATTTAATTCCTTTTAAATCTAAAATTGATGTATTTAAGAATGGAACAGCATACTCAATTATTATAAATGTATTTGGTAACTTGTTAGTGTTTATGCCTTTAGAATATTTCTTAATTGAACTTTTTAAAGTTAATAAATTTTCGGTTAATTTTATATTATCATTTAGTATAATCTTATTAATAGAATTATTTCAATACGTATTTAAAGTTGGTGTATTAGATATTGATGATTTAATAATATGTACTTTAGGAATGATGTTGTTTTATATATGCTATAATTTGTTAATTAAAAGAAATAAGGATGTGTAGAATGAAAACTAGAATAAAAGAAATATTTAAATATAGTAAGTTTTCTGTGTCAATGTGTGCAATTACTTTATTAATAGGTATTTTGCTTTATAGTTCAAATGCAATTGGACTCCCTATTAGGAAAAAAGCAATAATCTTTTTAGCTAGTTTTATTCCGTTTTTTATATTTTTTATAATTACTATATTATCTCATCGTTTCAAAGAAAAATATGAAAATATTTTTAAACTAATATCTATTATAATAAGTTTATTCTTAGTGTTTTATTATTTGATATCATCATTTGTTTGTGTGTTATTATCTGCTACAAATCCAGTGACTGATCCTAAATATTATAATTATTACGTGACCGGAAAAAGGCTTAAAAAAGTTTTCCCATCAAAAATACCATCTAATGCTAAAAATATTGAATTTTATTATGCACCGATATTTCTACAAAGTGGGCCAACTTATTCTCTATACTATATAGATGATAATATGACGAAAGAAAAATTTGATAAAAAATATAAAAATAAATCAATATGGATCGGTCATATAAAAGAATATACAGAAAAAAACGGACTACTTTCTGGTGTATTTGCATATACTCCAGCATATTATGAAAACGAAGATGATTATATTATATATTTAATTGAAGGAAAATGTGATAATTCTGGTTATTGTAATCATCGTAATTTTTTAATAGCCGCTTTTAATGAAGAAACAAATGAAATTGTTTTTTGTTCAGAAGAATGGTAGTTAAAAAGATGATAATGAGTGTTATAACTCAAAATTATCTTTTTCTTTTGTTTTAATCTGTTTTGTTTAATAATATTAACAGAGTTAGGTTTTAATGTTTCTATTGTTTTAAAATTAGGCATTTATAAATATCCTCATTCCTTGAAGAATAACATCTATATATGTCTTCCAAGTTGACGGTTGGTTAGATTTTAGGCATAAAAAAACTTACGGCACCATAATAGGCTCGTAAGTTGTATTCATTATGGAGCAATGACATGGGTCATTTGCAAAAAAGTAGAAACAAGTAATTGATTAAATCAATCTATTAATAGTATAACATATATTCTATACTTTAATATAAATATTTATACTAATTTAAATTATTATTTATATTCTTGTTATATTAATTCTTTATATTATATTATCATATTATGTTAGACAAATTTTCCATCGTGGATGGAAATATCTTCTACCCTAGATGGAAATATTTTCTACCCTAGACAAAAAATATAAATCTTATTCAAAATAAAAAGACTAGTTATATTTCAAACTAATCTCACCAATAAATTGTAATTTGAATTATACTTTAAATTTTAATCTAGTATCTTTTTTAAATTCTTTCTTTTTTGGATTTCCCTCAACTCTATAAATATCATTATTTTTAATATCATAGATAACAGACCATATTGTATCAGCATCAGTCTTTCTATCATACTGACACATAAATCCATTCTTCCCTGATAATATATCTTTAACTAAATGAAATGAATAATTGTTTTTGTATTCTTTTAAAGTATTATAAGCAACTAAATATCTTTCTTTTGCTTTCCAATCATCTACTTCATAATTATTAAATTTTTTCATTTTCATAGAATTAAATTCATTTGCTGTTGTTACAAAATTTCCATCTTTATTTGGTCTTATTATTTCTATTTCTTCACAATTACACTCAACAATTACGATATTACCAGTTCGATCTGCAATAGTTAGTGTTTGTTGTGATGCTATAGGAACACTCTTTAACAAAGAAATTGCTTCATCAGTAGTTTTACATTTTTCAAGTAAATACCTAACTAACATACCTGCATTAAAACCTGCTTTTATAATAGTAGGATATATAAATGTTAATCCAACAGCAAAACCATATTCATTTATTCCATCTTCCATTTCTATAAATGCTGTGGTATTACCATTAAAAGCATAAACATTATCTAAATTATATAAACAATTCATATATAATTTTTCCAATGATACTAGAAAATCACTATTTCTTCCAAAAAGAATATTGTTATCATCTTTGACTGCCATACAAGTACAATGATTATTAAATTCAAAACAATACATACTTAATAAGAAAGTATAAAAATCTTCATAAGAACTATTCTGTCCTTTTGCTAATCCTTTAATTTCTTCTAAAATCTCTGGATAATATTTTGCATATATAGGTAAACACTCTTTAGCAAATTTTCTTCTTTCTTCTGTTATTTTAAAAGTATGATTATTACTAATTATTTTACCATTGTTATATAATAATTTACCCCAATTAAACCCCGCCTCATAATGACTTTTTTTAAATCTTCCATGATACATATTTTTCTATCTTCCTCCTTAAAATTTTGAGTAAGATCTTGCTCTGTTTAAATGATAAGATAATAAAAAATTTAAGTCAATAGAATAAAAAATTTTAGTAAAACTTTTTGAATATCAAGAAAAAAGACTATCAAACTTTCTTGATAATCTAATCGTTAAATTGTAATTTATCTTTTAACTTTTTTAATAAATAGGAAGTAAACGATTATAGGTATTATTATTAAATCTGGTAT
>CAKOYD010000002.1 GCA_934130545.1 uncultured Bacilli bacterium
CAAAAAAACTAACATTTCTGTTAGTAATTTATTACTCTCGAATTTATAAAAGTTCGAGTTTCCTATCAATCTGGTGCAGGTGAAGGGACTTGAACCCCCACGGATAAACCACTAGATCCTAAGTCTAGCGCGTCTGCCAATTTCGCCACACCTGCATAAAATTTGGTGGACCCTGTAGGACTCGAACCTACGACCGCCCGGTTATGAGCCGGATGCTCTAACCAACTGAGCTAAGGGTCCATTGCTTGATTGCTATCTAATAATAGCATATATAAAAAATTTTTTCAAGACATTTTTTAAAAAAATAACAATTTTTAATCAACTACCCCCACAATTCCTTAAATCGACACATTTTTTGGTAATACTATCGTACCATAAACATATTATATATAATATATAAGAAAGGAAATACATAATGAAAAATACAAGTAATATTCAAGCAATAATTACGACTGATAGTTATCTTAATAAAGATGATGAAATATATTTAGAATTTAATTGTCTAAATCCACAAGAAAGAAAAATAGTTAAAGAACTAGTTGAAAAAGAACTATTACCTTTAGCAGGGCCAACATCTTTTATAGCAAGCTGTGGTTATAATACTATTATTCCTTATTATTTAGATGTTGATAATGAATTAACATTTGTTATGACTGATAATTTAAAATCTATAGTTATCCCATATTATTTGGTTAATTGTATCTTTAAAAGATTAATAGAGAAACATAATATAGATATACTATTTAATGATTTAGTCTTTGAAAGTAGTTTTACAAGACTAGACAGGGAATTATTATATAATGCTTTGCATGAAAAGAGAGTACTATCAAAAAACATTAAATGCTTGAATAATCGAATAACTAACATAGGTTAGTTTTTTTTCTTTAGACATTATCCTAATTTATTGACTTATTATGGTAAATAAAATATAATTAAATAAGTTATTAGAGGAGGTATATTAATGAATAAATTTACTAAAGAAATGGTTGATGAATACGCAAATAAATTATTAATTGGTTTAACTGCTGAAGAAAATCAAATGGTATTAGATGAATTTTCTGTAATAGATGAATCTATTAATGTTATTAATAATATTAAAGATATTGATAAAGTTGAACCTATGACTCATTGTTTAGATGACTTTACTTATGAACTAAGAGAAGATGAAGTTATTGAGTCAGTAGATATTGATGATTTATTATCTAATTGTGATGTTCATACTGATAGAGAAGTTGAAATACCTAAGGTGGTGGGAGAATGAAATATATGAATAAATCTATTGAAGAATTGCATGAAATGCTATTATCAGGAGAGTGTACTAGTGATGAATTAGTTGCTGAATCATTAAAACTATCTCATGAACTTCAAGATAAATGTAATGCTTTTGTAACTATTTTAGATGATACCAAGGGTGGAGTGGTTAATGATAACCTATTATCCGGTATTCCATATGGCCTTAAAGATAATTATTCAACTAAAGGAATCCTTACTACCGGATCATCTAACACATTAAAAGATTATGTTCCATTCTTTGACGCAACAGCAGTTTCTAAATTAAAGTCTGCCGGAGCAGTATTAGTTAATAAAACAGTTATGGATGAATTTGGTATGGGTGGTACCGGTACGACAGGACACACAGGCATTGTAAGAAATCCTTGGGACACTAGTCGTATGTGTGCTGGTTCTTCATCAGGCAGTGCATGTGCTGTTAGCTATGGTGTTTATCCATATGCAACAGGTTCTGATACCGGTGATTCTATTAGAAAACCTGCCGCTTATTGTGGAATAGTAGGGTATAAACCAACATATGGTATGATATCTAGATATGGCTTATTCCCATTTGCTTCATCCCTAGATCATTTGGGAGTTCTAACTCGTAATGTCAAAGACGCTGCTATCGTAGTAGATACTATGAAAGGCATTGATAAAAATGATATGACATCATGGGATTCAAGCAATATTAACCTAGCGGCTTCATTAACAGGAGAAGTATCAGGTAAGAAACTATGTTATATTAAAGAGATATGCGATATAAATAACTATCCAAATGCTAATGAAGAATTAAAAGAACACTTAGCTAATTTTATGAAAGTTATTGATAAATGCCGTAGTATTGGTATAGAAGTAGTAGAAGAATCAGTCGATAAAGTCTTATTAGATGCTGTGCCTGCTATTTATAGTGTTATTTCTAGTGCCGAAGCAACATCTAATATGTCTAATTTAACCGGTATTAGTTTTGGTCCACGTGGTGAAGGTAAGAACTATATTGAAATGATGAAAGATCACCGTACAAAAGGTTTTTCTTCATTAATTAAAAGAAGATTTGTTATTGGTTCTTATGTTCTAGAAAGAGAAAATATAAATAGATATTTCCATAATGCCGGAAGGGCTAGAAGATTAATAGTTGATACTTGGAAGGAACTATATAAGAAATATGATGGTGTTATTCTTCCAGTAGGAAGTGGCCCTGCTAAAAAGTTTGATGCTGAAGACAATATCTTAACAGAAAACACTTCTATTTTAGAAGAGCATCTACAAATTGGTAATTTTGGTGGTTTTCCTTCTATTACCATTCCATGTGGTTTTGTATCTAACTTACCGGTCGGAGTTAATATTACTGGTAATTGTTATGATGATGCGAATGTTTTAAATATTGCCTATGCTCTAGAGGGTACTATGAACTATAAAAATCAACTAGCCAAGGAGGTTAATCATGAGTAAGTATATTGCTAAAATTGGATTAGAGATGCACTGCGAAATTAGTAAAACTAAATCTAAAGTATTTTCCGGTGCTAGAAATGATTATTCACCCCTTGCTAATAGTAATGTTAGACCACTTGATATGGGATTCCCAGGAGTATTACCGGTAGTTAATAAAGAAGCTGTTAGATTATCTTTAATGGCTAGTTTGATTCTTAACTGCAAACAACCGGAATATATGTATTTTGAAAGAAAAAATTACTATTATCCCGACTTACCTAAAGGTTACCAAATTACTCAAGAAACTAAACCAATTCCTGTAGGTATATATGGTAATGTTAAATTTGATTTCAATGGTGAAGAAAGAACTGTTAGAATTAATAATATTCACTTAGAAGAAGATTCTGCATCTCTAGACCATTTATATGATACATCAGTAATTGATTATAATAGATCTGGAGTACCTTTACTAGAACTTGTTACTGAACCAGATATTACATCTGCTGATGAAGCTGTAGCATTTCTTGAACATATGCGTAGTATTTATCGCTATGCCGGAATATCTGATGCCGATAGTAAAAAAGGTCAAATTAGATGTGATGTTAACGTATCTATCATGGATAGTAGCTTAGATACAGAAGATCCAAATAATTGGGGTACTAAAATAGAAATAAAAAATGTTAACTCTTTTGGTGGAGTAAGAGATGCTATTAATTATGAAATAGATAGACAAATCAAACTAAAAGAAGAAGGTACTTATGATGAGATGGAACAACAAACTAGAAGATGGGATGAAGATAGTGCTACTACTATTTATATGCGTTCTAAAGTAGATGCTATTGACTATAAATATTTTGTTGATCCTAACATTCCTAAATTTAAAATAAGTAAAGAATGGCTAGAAGAAATAAGAAATAGTATTCCTAAACTTGCTTATGAAAGAAAGAAACAATATTTAAATGAATTTGGTTTAAGTGAATATGATACTAATATATTAATTAAAGATAAAGATATTAGTGATTATTTTGAAGAATGTATTAGTATTAATACTGATCCTAAACAAGCTGCTAATTGGATTAATGGTATGGTTCTAAGTTATCTAAATGCAAACGATATAACAATTGATGAATTAAAGTTAAGACCAAATGATTTAAAAGAACTAATTGATTTAATAGAAAGTAAAACTATATCTAGTAAACAAGGTAAAGATGTCTTTAACATCTGTGTCGAAAATGGTAAAAGTCCTAAAGTAGTTGTTAAAGAAGAAGGAATGCTTCAAATAACTGACCCTGAAGAAGTTAGAAAAATAGTTCTTGATACAATGAATAGTAATTTAGAACAAGTAAACAATTATAAAATTAATCCACGTGTTCTTGATTTCTTTATTGGCCAAGTTATGAAAAACTCTCATGGTAAAGCCAACCCTGAAGTTACTAGAAAAGTACTTAGTGAAGAATTAGAGAAAACACTATAAAAAATAATAGTTGACACATACATCTGTTTATGCTATAATACATTCTCGATGAGGGGGAATAACATTATGACAATAAGAGTAATATTAAACTATGTCAGAAGATTCTTTGGTATCAATGATATTAATGATAGTATTGATAGCCAATTCGAATATTTATTAGGTAAAGCATTAGATGAAGGAGTAACTTCTGATAAGTTAATGGATTATAGTATTAATTTATATGGAGAATTACTAAATAATTATTCAAAAGATAATGCAAAACGTAGATAACAAGTTTTATTTTAAGACGAAAAGATAGAAATTATTATAATTAGGCAATTTATCAGAGATATTTATTTTAAGAAATAAATATCTTTTTAATTTATATGATTGCATTCATCATTGCAGTTTCATTCTTTCTTATTATCTACGATATTTTCTATTTGCTAAATAAAACAATGTTATATTTATAGACTTTTATATAAATATTTGCTAAAATAAAAATGTGTGTGAAGGCAGTAAAGTTATTAAGTATAGCTTGCATGATGATATTTGTAAGTAGTGCTCAATTATTGCTTTTAAGTATAATCAAAATTTATACGCATAAACTATATTTATAAGTTAATAAGTTGGCAAAATATATAAAATACACTTACACAATAATTACTTTAAAAAACTTATAAGTGATAACTTCACAAAAATATATATTAAACTCTACAAATAGGAAGTGAGTGAACTTGAAAAAAATAACAATTTTTTTAAATAAAAATCAGAAGAAAATATTTTTAGTTTTAATATTTGCATCTATGCTTATTTTAAACTTTTTAACACCATTACTTGCTGACGATTATAGTTATGGATTAAATTTAAATGGCAAAAGAATATCAAGTATTATAGATATATTTGATTATCAAGTATGGCACTATTTTAATTGGGGTGGAAGAACCATTGCTCATACATTAGCACAAACATTTTTAATATTTTCTAAAGCAATATTTAATGTATTAAATTCGTTTATATATACAGTCTTAATTTATCTTATATACTTGCATGGAAAACTAAATAGAAAAAATAAAGATTGCCCATATATACTATTATTAATACATCTTGTTTTATGGTTTACGATTCCAGTATTTGGGCAATCGTTTATATGGTTAATTGGCTCATGTAATTATTTATGGACTACAGTTATAATTTTATATTTTTTATGGTTATATAGAAAAAATTCATTAAGTGAAAAATGGTATAATTTATTACTTATGTTCATCCTAGGATTATTAGCAGGATGGACAAATGAAAATACTTCAGCAGGATTAATTGTCATCTTAGTCTTTAGCCTTATAATAAATAAAGTAGAAACGAAAAAAATTGAGTTATCAAAGACAAGACTATTTGGAATAATTGGCACTCTAATAGGTTTTGTAATTATGATTTGTGCACCAGGAAATTATATAAGAAGTGCTGAATTTAAAGATGATACTTTTATTATAATAAAAATCATTAAAAGAGCCTTAGATATTACAAATAATTTAGAGAATATTGTATTACCACTTTTAATAGTTATTATTATCTTGATTTCCTTAAAAGTATATCACAAAAAGAAAATAGAAAAAGAATTATACACATTTATTTTAGGCGGATTTGCCGCAATATATGCAATGGTTTTATCACCAACATTTCCAGAAAGAGCATGGACCGGAGCCATAATTTTCTTTGTTATAGCAATAGTAATGCTTATTTATGATTTGGATACAATAAATCGCTTATATAAATTTATATTAGTAGATTTTTGTATAATATTATCTATCATTTATGTTGGACAATATATTAATACAGCAAGAGATATTAATTATTTAAGACGTACATGGAATGATAGAATAGATATTATCAATGAATCAAATAAAGATAAAATATTTGAGTTTTATAAATATGAAACATATAATTCAAAAAACCCGGCTTATGACTTAAGTGATATAGGTGATGATCCTGAAGTATGGCCAAATAACTCAATTTCTAAATACTATGGAATTAATGGAATAAAAGCCACACAATAATTAGTAAAAGGAATGACTTTTTTAAGATAAGTTATTTCTTTTTTTAGTTGTTTAAGGTATAATTAGTATAGACTGTAGGTGTAAAAGATGTATTTAAAAGAAATAAAAATATATGGATTTAAATCATTTGCTGACAAAATATCAATGGAATTTGGCAGTAATTTAAATGGTATTGTTGGCCCGAATGGGAGTGGTAAATCTAACGTTGTCGATGCTGTTCGCTGGGTTTTAGGAGAGCAATCTATTAAATCCCTAAGAGCAGATAATGCTACTGATGTCATATTTTCTGGTAGTGCTAGTAGAAAAGCCTTAAATAGTGCTTCCGTAACCTTAGTATTTGATAATGAAGACCATCACTTACCAATAGACTTTAATGAAGTATCAATAAAAAGAGTAATCTATCGCAATGGTGATAATGAGTATTATTTAAATAATAGTAAATGTCGCCTTAAAGATATGCTAGATGTCTTTGTTGATTCAGGAACATCACGAGAAAGTTTTAATATTATTTCTCAAGGTAAGATAGATGAAATTTTGTCCACAAAACCCAGTGATCGTCGTACTATATTTGAAGAAGCTGCTGGTGTTTTAAAATATAAAAAGAGAAAAGAAGAAGCTCTTCGTAAACTAGAACGTACCAATGATAACTTAGATAGAGTAAATGACTTAATTAGTGAACTAAAACTATCTCTCGACCCTCTTGAAAAGCAAAGCAATGACGCTAGAAGATATAAAGTTATTAAAAGAGAATTATCAGACATTGAAATAAGCCTAATGGTAAGTGATATAACTAAACTAAACTATGAATATAAAGAACTTAAAAATGATATCGAATCTTTAGAAGATACTAAATTAAAAATAACTAATAATAGTACTAGTTATGATATTAAATTATTAGAAAATAAAAATAAATTAAAAACTATTAATGACGCTCTAGAAGCTAAACATAAAGAACTAATTACTAAATCGTTAGAAGTTGAAAAAATAGATAGTGATATTAAACTATTAGATGAAAGAAAAAAACACTCTAATGATATAAATATTAACGATAGTATATTATCTCTAAATAAAAATAGATTAGCTATTCAAGATACTATTAATAACTTAAATAATAATATTGAAGTAAGTAGGAAGTCATTAGAAAAACTAGATATATCTATAAATGAGACTAATAGTAGATATAAAAAGTATTTTGATACTAAAAATGAATATGAAAATAAGTTAAATAGTAATAATAGAGAAATATCTAACTTACAATATAAAATAAATATTCTTGAAGAATCTATTAATAATTCTAATAGTCTACCTATGGCTGTTAAAAGAATCTTAGATAATCCTAAGTTTAAGACTCATAATGTTATTGGTAAACTAATTGATATGAATGATGAATATATTGATGCTATTACCACTTCTTTAGGAGGAGCTAGTTCTTACTTAGTAGTAGATACTAGAAACGATGCTAAAGAAATGGTTAATTATCTAAGTACTAATAACTATGGAAGAGCAACTTTCTTTCCCCTTGATGTTATCGTCCCTCGTTATATTGATAATGATTCTTTATTTAAAATAAGAGGTAATAATTCATTTGTTGACATTGCTAGTAATTTAGTTAGATATGATATTAAATATAAAGATATTATTTTAAATCAATTAGGTAATGTTATTGTAGCTAAAAATATTAATGGTGCTAATGAATTAAGTAAATTAGTTGGCCATAAATATAAAGTAATTACTCTAGATGGCCAAGTAGTTAACATAGGAGGTTCTATTACTGGTGGTAGTAAAGTACGTAATAACTTAATAAAAGAAAAATATGAATTAGAAGACTATAAAAAATTAATTAATAAACTAAATGATGAAGTGCAAGAATTAAATAGTAATATTACTAGTCTTGACTCTAGTTTAAAATTAGAAGAAAACTGTATGTATGAATTACGTATATCACGTAATGAAGCCTTTGATAAATTAAAGAACTTAGAACGTGAATTAGATAGTACTAAGATAGAAGAAAGTAAAATAGATAAAGAACTAAATGATTTATCTAGTATTGCATCTAATAATACAGTAAGTGAAGAAGAAAAATTATGGAATAATTATTATCAAGCTAAACAAATGGTTGATGATATAAATAAAAATATTGAATTATTAACTATTGATAAGAAAAAGATTGAAGATGATATTACTGAATTAGATGAACTAAGTCGAAAAGATAATACTAATATCTCTAAAATAGAAAAAGATATTCACGAAAAAGAAGTAAAACTAAATAGAATAGAAGTTAAACTAGATAATCTCTTAGTTAATTTATCTAATGATTATAACATTACTTATGAGAATGCTAAAAATAATTATATACTTGAAATAGATAGTGATATAGCTCGCGATAAAGTAAGAAACTTAAAAGAACAATTATCTTTAATTGGTGAAGTTAACTTAGGAAGTATTGAAGAATATGAAAGGATTAGTGAAAGATATAACTTCTTATTAAAAGAACATGATGAACTTGCTAATGCCGAAAATACTTTATTAGAAATTATTAATGATATGGATGAAGTAATGAAAACTAAGTTTACTGAAATATTTGAACAAGTTCGTGTTGAGTTTAAGAAAGTATTTAGAGATCTATTTAGAGGAGGTAATGCTGAACTAGTATTAACTGATCCTAATGATATCTTAAATACTGGCATTGAAATAAAAGCCGAACCTTCTGGTAAGAAGCTTAAAAATATTTCTCTATTATCTGGAGGAGAAAGAACATTTACCGCCATATCATTACTATTTGCTATATTAAATGTTCGCCCAGTACCTTTCTGCTTATTAGATGAAGTAGAAGCTGCCTTAGATGATGCTAACGTTGAAAGTTTTTGTACTTACTTAAATAAGTATCGTCACAAAACACAATTTATTCTAATAACTCACAAGAAAAAAACTATGGAATACTTAGATATTTTATACGGTATTACTATGCAAGAGTCTGGCGTTAGTAAACTAGTAAGTGTTAAATTAGAAGATATTAAGAAAGATTTAAATTAGTAATATCAAAAAATACCTTGCGCACTAAAACAATTTGTTATATAATTAACTTAAGGTAAGAGAATAAACAAATAAGGTATTTCTTCCTATGTAGAAAGGAGTTAATAATTATGGATAAAATAGTAAGAAAAAGTGTTAACTCTATGTTTACATGGGGGGGGGGTATAAGTAATACATATGTTTGTTTAAAAGATAGAATTGTAGTTGAAGTAAAGAGTTTAAGAAGTTAGACTCTTTTTGTCATGTCTATAGGTGGTGTTATATATGAAGAAAAGAACAATATATATAGGATTATTTTTAATATTTATAATAGGAGTTATTTCTCTAATAGGGACATTTGCAATAGATACTACCATTACCGAAGGTAATAGTAGTAAGGCTGATTATCTATTTAATATAGTTCTAGGTGATAGAACTAATAGAGATATATTAATACCTAGTTATGATAGTAAAATAGTAGATATTAAAATAAGTAATCCTAATGAATTTAATATGTCATATCTACTTTATTTAGAAGGAGTAAACTCTAATATTAGTATAATTAATATAAGTGATACAGATACTAGTGGAGTACTTAATAGTAAGAATACTAATCTAGTTAAAGTATTTATTCAAAATAATAGTAGTACTGATACAACAGTAAGTATTAAAGATATAGTAGGTTTTGAAAAAGAAATATTAGAATTACCTAGTAATTCAACAAGTATAAATAAAGATGCTTACTATAAAACAATAGTTAAATCTAATAATAATACTTACGGTAAAGTAAAACCTAATATTAAACTATCTACTAAGAATGGCACAGTTAAATATAATATTGTACCTAATGATGGTTATCAATATAAATCAACAACATGTGATGGTACAATAGTAGATAATATCTTAACTATATCTAATATAACAAGTAATGTTAATTGTGAAGTAGTATTTGAACCTAAAAATATAACGGTGACATACAATTATAGAAATAATATATATAATCAAGATACATCAACATGGAATTATAATGCTAAATCTTACGTTGATAATAATTATAGTTATAATGGTACTACGGCAGTACATGTTGTTGCATCTGATACTGCATACACTGGTGTAACTATTCCACTTAATAGCGATAAAAAGCAAAATACAAACTATATATTAAGTGTTAAAGCATATAGAGTAATTGATTTTAGTGGGAATTTAAGAGTGTATTCTGCTACTTTTGATTCTAGCGGTAACATCTTAAACTATAATCATGCAATTAATATTACAACGAGTAACTCTACACTTAATACGTGGAAAGAATATAGTTATTCATTTAATTCGCTTAATTATACTGGATGGGAATTAATATATATAGATTACGATACGGTTAATCAGGGTTCTGCGTATGTAAGTGATATTAGGTTAGATGAATATGAAAATAAGAATGTTCAATATGGTGATAAATATGGTACTATGCCAACACCAACAAGAAGCGGTTATACATTTGCTGGATGGTATACAGAACCTGATGGTGGTGGCACTAAAGTAGATGAAAGTACAGTATTGACCAATACTAGTAATCATACTTTATATGCTAAGTGGGATAAAATGGTAAAAGTTAGTTTTGATGTATCTGGTGGTAATTATAATGTTGTTTCGACATTTACGGATGTTAAAGAAAGTACATATACAGTTCCACATACTGGTACGTACAAATTAGAGACTTGGGGTGCCCAAGGAGGAACAACTATAGATGGCACTGGTGGAGGCTATGGTGGATATTCAACAGGAACAGTTTCATTAAACTCAGGTGATATTTTGTATGTCAATGTTGGAGGACAAGGAAGCAGAACTTCATCTGGAACGTTAGAAAATATTGCTGGAGGTTATAATGGCGGAGGTTTGGCAATTGGACAGGCATGTTGTAATAGATCATTTGGTTCTGGCGGAGGAGCAACTCACATTGCTACCAAATCAGGCTTATTATCTTCTTTATCATCTAATTTGTCAGATATATTAATAGTATCTGGCGGAGGCGGTGGAGCATATTATGGCGAAAATGTTGGGACATATGGATTACGTGGTGGTTCTGGCGGAGGCTATATAGGCAATTCTGGTGCTGAATCTACAGAAACAGATAATCAGTGGTGTGCTGGTTTAGGTGGTACTCAAACTGCTGGTGGTGCAATATCAACTAATTGTTCTAAATCGTCAGATACAGCTGGTGGTACGATTACTGGATCATTTGGTCAAGGTGGTGGAAACAATTTTGCGACTACCGGGGGTGGTGGAGGCTTTTATGGTGGATCACGAAGTGGACACATTGCTCCTGGCGGAGGTGGTTCTGGTTATATAGGCAATTCAAAATTATCTAATAAATATATGTATTGTTTTATTTGTGCAACCTCTGATGCAACAAGTACTAAAACATATTCTACAACTAACATTTCTGGAAATCCCGTTAGTAATTATGTTAAGACTGGTAATGGAGCAGCTAGAATAATTCTGACTAGTATAAACAGAACTGTTCAACAAAGTCAAAAATATGGTACTATGCCAACTCCAACAAAAGCAGGTTATTCATTTGGAGGTTGGTATACGGGAGAAAATGGTACAGGTACTAGAGTAACAAGTGATACTATAGTATCCAATGCTAGTGACCATACTTTGTATGCTAAATGGACACTTAGTGATACAACTAAACCAACATGTACATTAAGTGCTAGTGGAACAACAATTTCTGCTACATATTCTGATGAAGGAGGAAGTGGTCTAGCATACTATGGTTGGAGTTCATCATATAGTGGTAGTAATAGTAGTACTGGTACAATAACTGGAGCAGGAACATATACTTTCTATGTAAAAGATGGAGCTGGTAATCATAATACATGTAGTGGTACAGTAGTAAATACAACATCAAGTTCTTATGAAGATTGTGGTAGTTATCTAGAAGATAGTGGTGGATGTTATTATTACAATAGTGCAACACCAAATTATGTAGCCAGTGGATCATGTCGTTGTGCAAATGGTGGTAGTTCATATACAGTAGCAGGTACATGTGTTGCTAGCGGAAGTTCAGCAAGATGCTATTGTTCGAATGGTAGCGTTAAAACTAATAACTGTTCATCATCAATTTCAGGATATTCATGTTCAAGTGGATATCTTGTAAATAAATCTTGTAAGATATATACATCAGGAACAACAGTAACAACATATTCATGTGCTAGTGGATATACTAAATTAAATGATAGTTATTGTTGGCAATAGATATAAAAGAAAGATTTAAATTAGTAATAATTTATCTTTCTTTTTTTTGTAAAGTTATGTTTTTTGATTGTTTAAAATAACTAAATATGCTACACTTAAATAGTGAGGAGAATAGATATGAAAAAAAGTTTAATTATATTAGTTATTATTGGTTTGTGTATTGGCTCTATCTTTATATTAACTAAAGATAAAAAAGTTAAAGAAGACATTAAAACTAAAGATAAAGTTATGATTAATTTAGTGGATAAAGATGTTAATGAAGTAGATAAACTATTAGGTAATTTAAAGTTTGATATTAAGTATAATTATGTATATTCTGATGAGTATGCTAAAGATGTAATTATTTCGCAAAGTATTAAAGAAGGTACTACGATAACAAGTACTGATAATGAACTAGTTCTAGAAGTATCTAAGGGTAAGTTAGATAAAGAAAAGCTTAAAAATGATGGTATTAATGAAATGGGTAAAGTAGCGGTTATGATGTATCACGGTATTGTTAATAAAAAGAATAGTGAAACTAAATATACCGGTGGTAATGTTGATAAAGATGGTTATACTAGAACAAGTGAAGCATTCGCTAATGATTTAGAGGAGTTCTATCAAAAGGGTTATCGTATGATATCCTTAAACGATTATATAAATGGTAATATTGCTACTGAATATGGTAAAAGTCCTATTGTTATTACTTTTGATGATGGTAATGCTAATAATATTTTAGTTAAAGGCTTAGATGATAATGGTAATATTATTATTGATGAAAATAGTGCTGTTGGTATCTTAGAACAATTCAAAAAGAAATATCCTGACTATAACGTTACAGCCACATTCTTTGTAACTGGAGCATTATTCAATCAACCGGAATATAATGAAAAAATCTTAAATTGGTTAGTAAACAATGGTTATGATGTTGGTAATCATACTAAGACACATTTAAATATTGGTAATTCTAAAGCTAGTCAAGTTCAATATGAAATAGCTTATGTTTATAAACAATTAGATAATATAATACCTAATAAATATGTTAAAATAATTGCCTTACCATTTGGTTCTCCATTAAGAAAAACTCATGAGAACTTCCCATATGTTTTAAAGGGCCAAGATGAAGACTATAGCTATGAAACTAATGCCGCTCTACGTGTTGGTTGGGAACCTGAAGTATCTTCATATAGTAAAGAATTTGATAAAACTTACATTAAAAGATGTCGTGGTTATGATAATAATGGTAAAGAATTTGATATT
This sequence comes from uncultured Bacilli bacterium, assembly GCA_934130545.1. Taxonomy (GTDB): domain Bacteria; phylum Bacillota_I; class Bacilli_A; order RF39; family UBA660; genus UBA6414. Next base: position 13,714 of record CAKOYD010000002.1, read on the forward strand.
GAAATGATTTTAAAAATGTTAGATAGAAATAGATATGTTTCTGATGGAGATGCTAATACTATAGTAGCTAGTAGTGGTCAAGAGGATAATATAATTACTACTGATAAAGAAATAATATTATATTAGGTGATATATATGTTAGATAGAAAAGGGTTTGCTATTACTAGTATTTTATACGGAATTATGTTATTATTTTTAATGGTATTACTTGCTTTATTGGCAACACTTAGATTACAAGATGATAATTTAGAAAGATCAGTTAATAAAATAAATGATAAGTTTTGTAATATGGAAGAAATTAACTTATCTAGTATGAGTGATACTGTTAATATAACTAAAACTTGTAAGTATAAAGTAATAGATAGAAATAATAATTTTTGCGGGATATATTATCTAAAACAAGGAGATAGTATTAGTTTATTTCCTAACTTTAGTGTTATATCTAACGAGGGTATAAATATTACTGATAAGAAGATTGATTGTAATTTGTAGGAGGTTTTATTGTGAAGGTTAAATATAATTTATTACATCAAGATGAACGTGCTAGATATGGTACTTTAGAGACTAACTATGGTACTTTTGAAACACCAATGTTCATGCCAGTTGGTACTCAAGCCACTGTTAAAACACTAGATTATCGTGAATTAAAAGAAATTAATTCTGCAGTTATTCTAGCTAATACTTACCACTTATGGTTAAGACCAGGAGATGATATTGTTAAGGCATCGGGAGGACTTCATCAATTTATGCATTATGATGGACCAATTCTAACTGATTCCGGAGGTTTCCAAGTATTCTCTTTAGCTAAACCTAAAAACATTTCAGAAGAAGGAGTAGTATTCAAAAGTCATTTAAATGGTGAAAAACTATTACTAACACCTGAAAAATCAATATCTATTCAAAATAATTTGGATAGTGATATTGCTATGAGTTTTGATGAATGTATTCCATATCCCGCTACATATGAATATGCTAAAAAGAGTACAGAGAGAACATTACGTTGGGCTGAAAGAGGTCTTAAAGTTCATAGTAATGAGCGCCAATCATTATTTGGTATTGTTCAAGGTGGAGAATATCAAGACTTACGTGAAGAATGTGCTAAAAAATTAGCTAGTATGCCTTTTGATGGTTATTCAATTGGTGGTACTTCCGTTGGTGAAGATAAAGATACTATGTATCGTATGATTGATTATGCTATTAAATATTTACCCGAAGATAAACCAAGATATCTAATGGGAGTAGGAGATCCATACGATTTATTTGAAGGTGTTATGCGTGGCGTTGATATGTTTGACTGTGTTCACCCAACTAGACTTGCGCGCCATGGCCATGCCTTTACTAGAACCGGTAAAATTAACTTAAAGAATGCTAAATATAAAGAAGATTTTACTCCTGTTGATAGCACTTGTGATTGTGAATGCTGTAAAAACTATACTAAAGCCTATATTCGCCATCTAATTGTCGCTGATGAAACATTAGGTCAAAGACTACTATCTATTCATAACTTAAGATTCTTAATTAGAATTATGGAAAATATCAGAGAAAGTATTAAAGAAGATAGATTTTTAGAATACAAAGAAGAATTTATGAATACTTATAAAAAATAATAAACCCCATTCCCATAGTAGGAATGAGGTTTTTTAATAATTACTTGCCTATATAGTATCAACGAATGTATCATCTAGACATCTGATTAAGCATACGCAATTTAAATTAATTGTGAAGAAAGAATTTGTACTTACGTATGGGAATAAACTAGTTGTATCTGGATTAGGTGCTAGAACACGACAAGTAGCACAGCAATCATCTAATTTCTCTAATCTGAAGACACTAGAAGTAGTACCATCAATTGTTCTTGTAGTAGGTATTGCTAAAGGTGTTGAACCTCCAGAACAAGTGTATAATACTATTGGTCTCGTATTACAAAAAGTCGTACAATTTTGACCTAAATAACCACGATCACAAGTTTCTAAGCATCCATCATTTTGACAAACACTCTGTTGAAGAAGTAAGATGACTTTTAAGATATCACTGATGCATGATTCGCAAGTATTATTATTGTTATTACACATAATATAATCCACCCCTTTATTTATATTCAATATTAAGATATGTTTAAATTTATAAAAAAACACTACTAATACCTAAAAATAATAAATTTATCATATATTTAACTAGGTGATATTATTTATGCTATTATATTATGTAATTATCTTCTGTATTAGTTTATTAGTACCAATTAATTTTATTAAACCAGAACTATTTCATTCACTACTATCTTTTGTTTGGGCTATTGCCACAGTACTAATTATTTTAAGTGGCATCTATTTTTCTATTAAGTATAAGTTTATTCAATTTAGATTTATTAAAATGATTAAGTCTTTATTTAGTAAAAGTAGTGAAGGGAATAGTCCTTTTGAAGCCTTATCCCTATCTTTAAGTGCTAAACTAGGAGTAGGGGCATTAAGTGGTATTGCTCTTGCCATCTATATTGGCGGGCCAGGAACCATATTTTGGATGTGGTTATGTACTCTTATTTGTGTAATAAATACTTATGTTGAAAGTGTTCTAGGTATTAAATATCAGGAAAAACGTAAGAAAGACTTAATAGGAGGACCATCTTTCTATATTAAAAAAGGACTAGGTAATAGTAAACTAGCCATGTTATATTCAATACTAATCATCTTATCTTATACTGGACTATTTCTTACTATTCAATCTAATACTATCGTAAGCTCTATTGTCTATGAATTTAATATAAGCTCAATATATCCCTTACTATTTCTAACAATAATATCTTTAATAGTAATATTTATGGGTAATAAAATTATTGCTAAAGTAAGTTCTATTTTAGTACCTATCATGGGTATAATATATATATTTATGTCTTTTTATGTCATTATCAAAAATATTACTATCTTACCAAACATTATTACTAATATCTTTAAATTAAGCCTAAACTTCAAAAGTATTAGTAGTAGTTTATTTGTAATTATTATTGGTATTCAACGAGGAATGTTTGCTTCAGAATCAGGACTAGGTACTAGTGCTATCTCTTCAGCATCCTGTAAAAACGATCCCTCTAAACAAGGACTATGTGAAGTATTTGGCGTCTATTTCACCGTATTCATAATATGTACTATGACCGCTATATTAATATTATTATCTGATTATTCTAACATTAATTTTGGTAATATTAACGGAATAGAACTAACTATGTATGCCTTTAAATATCACCTAGGTAAATTTGGAAGTTATCTCTTAACAACTATTACAATTTTATTTGCTTATTCAACCATTATATCCGGCTATGTCTTTGGAGAAGTTAATTTAAAAGCTCTCTTTAACAAAGTTAATAAAAAAGTCCTACTTATCTTTAAAATTATTACCATCTTATTAATTATTATTGGTGGAGTAATGAATCCTAGTATCTTATGGAACTTAGTAGATGTTATGGTAGCTTTTCTTTTAATAATTAATATTTATTCAATGCTAAAATTAACTAAATGAAATATACATCACAGTATATTTTTTTTATGTTGGTTAATATTATTAGTGGTGAATAATATGGATAATAATAGATATCAGAAAATAGTTAGTAAAAATACTCCCAAAAAGCCAGTCTTAGAAAATGCTATTATGACATTTATAGCTGGTGGTTTAATGGGACTATTTAGTGAATTATTATTAGAATTATATGTACATTGGTTAGATATACCAAGAAAAGAATCGGGAGTCTTAGTAATTCTTACCTTAATATGTATCTCATCAATCTTAACAGCCTTTGGTGTATTTGACCTCTTAGTAAACAAGTTAAAGTCCGCCTTAATAATACCTATTACCGGATTTGCTCATTCGATCACATCTGCTGCGATGGACTATAAAAGTGAAGGGTTAATCTTAGGAATAGGTGCTAATATCTTTAAATTAGCAGGGTCTGTTATCTTATATGGTGTAGTAGCAGTCTATTTATTTGGAATAATAAGGATACTAGTAATAGGAGGGTAGCATGACATATAAATTTAATAATGTATATATTGATAATACTTATACCATTGGTGGTGTCTATGAAGCAAATGGCCCATTAAAAAAGTATTTTGATAAGATTTATGACGAAGACTTTTACTTTGGTGAAAAGAGTATTGAACAAGCTGAAATTAAGTTATCAAGAGATGCGGTTAACGGACTACTCAAAAAATGTAGTCTAAATGATGGCGAAGTAGACTTATTAATTGCCGGTGACTTACAGAACCAAATATCTGCTTCTAACTATATGGCCCGTTCTTTTAAAATACCTTTTCTAGGAATCTATAATGCCTGTGCAACTAGTAGTGAAGGAATTAGTATTGCTTCAGTGTTTATTGATAGTAAAAAAATAAAAAATTGTATTGTTACCACTTCTTCACATAACTTGGTTGCGGAAAAACAATTTAGAAATCCTATTGAATATGGCGCTCCTAAACCCGAAACAGCCACCTTTACTGCCACCGGTGGAACAGCCATGCTTCTTAGTAATAAAAAGAGTAAGATTAGAGTATCTTCTGCTACTATTGGTATGGTTCAAGATTTAGGAATAAAAGATGTTAATCATATGGGTGCTGTTATGGCTCCAGCTGCTGCTGATACAATCTATAAACACTTAACTGCCACTAATACTAGTGTTAATGACTATGACTTAATTTTAACCGGTGATTTAGGGGAATATGGTAAAAACATTCTTACTGACTATATGAAAGAACAATATAATATTGAACTAGGTAATAATTATAACGATTGTGGTTGCATATTATATGACACTAAAAAGCAACCCGTCCTAGCCGGTGGTTCTGGTCCAGTATGTAGTTCTTTAGTATATTTTAGTTATGTTCTAGAAGAAATGAAAAATAACAAATTAAAGAAAGTATTAGTCGTTCCAACAGGTGCTATATTTTCTCCCACATTAGTATTTCAAAAAGAAACGGTACCTAGTATTGCTCATGCTATATGTTTGGAGGTAGTCGAATGATTTATATATATTCATTTTTGTTTTGTGGCTTAATATGTATGATAAGTCAGTTAATTCTAGATAATACTAAGTTAACTCCTGGTCATATAACTAGTTTATTTGTCGTAATTGGTGCTTTTCTTGATTTAATGGGAATATACGATCGTATTGTTTTATATGCCGGAGCGGGAGCATTAATTCCAATAACTTCTTTTGGTCATCTACTTGTTCATGGAGCAATGGATGTAGCAGGGGAGCAGGGACTACTTGGACTAGCCTTTGGCATATTTAATCTAACATCTGCCGGTATTAGTGTTGCTCTAGTATTAGGCTTTGTTCTAGCTTTACTATTTAGACCTAAACATTAATTTACTTAACTAGATAATTATGTTATAATTAGTAAGAGGTAGATCATGAAAAAGAATATTGGAAAAATAACTTATATAACATTTATGGTATTAACATTAATTTCGTTAATCCAAAGTATCTATTTAAAAAATTTAGCTAGTGTAGGACTAAGTGCTATTGCTTTAATCACTTTAAGTCTTCCTAATATAATAAAAAAGATATTTAAACTAGAAATACCTGCCTTATTAGAAGTATTACTATATCTCTTTATCTATGCCGGTATTGTTTTAGGAAGTGTTTATAGATTGTATGATAACTTTGAAATGTGGGATAATTTCCTTCACTATACATCAGGTATTCTTACTAGTTTAATAGCTTATTCATTAATATATATCTTAGGTAAAAAGAATAATCTTAGTATTAGTTTAATTCTTATCTTTTGTTTTAGTTTCTCTTTAATGACTGGTGTTATATGGGAATTTATTGAGTTTACTTGTGATAACACTATTCGAGGAGATATGCAAAAAGATACTATTGTTGATTCTATAGCTACTACAATATATAAAGATAGATTATCTATTAAAGATATTGATTATACTATTATCCATAGTAAAGGACAAGAGTATAGAATTGATAATGGCTACTTAGATATTGGCTTATTTGATACTATTAAAGACTTATTCGCTAACTTTCTAGGAGCTATAACTTATGTTGTATTAATGTATTATCACTTAGCTAAAAATAAACTTAAATTTATGAATAATTTGGTCATCAAAAAAGCATCGTCAAATTGATGCTCTTTTATATTTTGCACATAGTAATCTTTAGAAACTATGTAGCTGACAAACAAGTAATTATGGTTATTTGAACTAAAAAAGTGTAAATAACGCTATAATTTATTCCTATTATTATGAAGAATATGATATACTATCTATGTAATAATACATTTAGTAATAAAACATCACTTAAAATAAAGGAGTATTTATGAAAAAGAATAAAGTTAAGTTTCTGATTTTAATAGTATTTGTATTCTTATTTTTAAAAACGTGCCAGAATTATAGTTATATTTTAGAATTAAAGGCACATTGGAATATAAATGTTCCCATAGCAAACAGAATAATATACACTGCTGATTCTGGGCCAAGTTTTCATGGAGATGGAGTAAGATATGCCATTTTACATTTTAAGAATACAAAAAAAATTGAAAAAATGTTTGAGTGGAAGAAGAGTATATCAGATAGTGATATAAAAAAATTCAAAAAAGATTTAGAGTCAATAAATGTTATTGACAATGAAATGATAGTAGATTTTAATAATCCTGAAAATTTATATTATATTATTGTTGGTGATGATCAAATGTCGACAATACATTTCATATATAATAAATCAGAAAAAAGACTATATTATTTAGAAAATATTGTATAGCGTTAACAATATATGATAAAGAGTACTATTTTGAAGTGATAAAAAAATGTAGACAGTCTATAAAAGACACAACCTACATTTTTTATGTTATTATAACTATACATTAAACTACAAAAACCAAATTCAATATAAAATCGAATCAGGAATTTTATGCTTTTTATATTTCACGCATATTTTCTGCATTCTTATATGGATCTTTAGGATCTATATAATCAACAAATAAGATGCCATTTAAGTGATCATACTCATGTTGAAAGGCAATAGCTAATTCTTCTCTAACACGATATTTAACTTCATTACCATCAATATCTTTACCTTTCATAGTAATTCTTGCATATCTTGGCACAATACCTTCAACTGGTCTATTAATACTTAAACATCCTTCACCTTCAGAAGCATATATTAATTCTTCAGAATGTGATACTATTTCCGGATTTATTAACACATAGTCAACAAATTTTCCTTCACTTTCTTCATAACATACTACAAAGAAACGTTCATTAACACCCATTTGTGGAGCTGCTAAACCCATTCCTGGTCTTAGTTTATATTTCTTAGCATATTTTTCTATCTGACTTAAACGTAAATGTTCTAGCATATCGTTAATAAGTTTCTTCTTTTCTTTTGTTAGTGGGAATGTTGTATCAACGTTTTTAGCGCGTACTCTTTTATCTTTTTCATCTAATATATCAGAAGTTTTAATCATAACATCCCTTCTTTCTGTACGTATTTTACCACAGAAATAAAAAAAAGGGAAGTTTTTTCCCTTAAGATATGTTAAATTACAGCTCTAGTACCTATTATAATTACTAATAGAATAAATAATACTAAGATAATAGCAGCTCCATATCCGAATCCACCATTATTGCCATATCCGTATCCATAAGTTGGATATGATTGATAGCCATAGTTTTGATTGCAACAAGAACTACCACCTGTATTGTATCCACTTCCATAATAATACATATAAATACCTCCTTTACTATCTATTATAGTGTACTCAAATATTTAATTTTTGTTATTGTTTTTACCCAAATAATAGAAATTATAAAAGATTATTTATGTGATTTAACACTTGGATTTATCTTAGTTTCCTCAGTAAATGATAATAAGTCAACAAATCTATTTTCTTCACGTTTTAATTTAGCCGTACTAAGAACATTCTGCATCATGGCAATATGCTTAGCAATACTGTTTTCACTATTCATACTATCTTCCTTAACAGCATCTTTTTGCTCTCTTGATAATTTAAAAGGTATATAAGTAGAGTAGTATTTATTAGTAAAGTTTTCTTCATATACTAATTGTTCACTACCTAAATATAATGGAATAATAGAGTCCCCAGTTAAATTAACAATAGTTTTAATAACTCTATCTAAATTAGCATGACAACTAATTGGAGCATTATAACCAGGTAAATCAAAAGATAATATTACTTGATTATTGTCATCAATAAAACCAAGTTCATCATTAGGAACAATTCCCCAATTAATATTTATTCTAGCACTTATTACTGAATTAAGCAAAATATCTATTAAAGAATCTTTATAATCGTAGAATATCTGAAAATTATCAGAATGTATTAATCTAATTAAATCTTCATATAACATATTATCGCCATCATAACGATTATACTCATCATTATAATCATTTACAAATTGCTCATCAATACCCTCAGCTAGATTAACTTCACGATAACTTAAATTATTATTATTAATATATCCTAAATCATTAGAGTTATCATTATATTCCTTACTTATTGTATGTCTTTGCTCTTTTAAATAATTATTTAACATTTTATATCTAGCAGCAGCTTCAACTATTTCATCTCTTGATATATTCTTAATATTTATCCATTGTATATTATCTATATTGTTTTTTGTTTCATTACTTAAAAAAGTTATCATTGTTAAAGCTTTAATTACCTTACTTTTTACTTTTTCAACACGATTAATCATAAATAAAGATAGAGCAGATAATTCTTCCTCAGGCAATAATGATAAAATATCACTATCGTAATAGTCAGAAACACAAGTAAATGGTTTTTCTTTTTTACTAGTTCTTGTATTAGTCTCAAGATATGGCATATTTAATCTTCTAGCTCTATTATTATTAGCATTTATATAATAATCCATATATCCATATCTATCTAAAAATCTAGCCCCATTTATAATAACTTTAACTCTATCATCAATAAGTCTTTTACGATATGCTGGATAGTTTATTTTAAGAAAATTTAATGTCCTTTTCTTAATATTTAGAATATCTTTTTCTGATAAAGTACCATTAATAAACTTATCTGCTTCATCACTTGAAAACTTAGTAGAACATTTAGAATATAAATCTCTTGCTACAGAATATGAATCCACTCTAACATTACCCTGATATACATAATATTTAGCACTTTTAGTTAATATACGTTTATGATCTTTATCTAATCCATAAATATAATTCCAAAACTTATCAATATTTTCCATTATATATTTAATAGATTTTAATTCACAATAATCATTTCTTGTTAATTGAAAAATAGAATTATCAGAACTATTAATACTATATAATTTATCAGCTAAATCTTCCATAGCACTAACACATAATTTATCAATATTATATTCTTCATTAGGTTTAATTTTAAATATATCACTATTTTTTAATAATTGTTGAATAGTAATTAAAAATTCACTTATTTCTTGTTCCTTTACTAAATTTTTATTCCTTTCCATTTCTTCTTTAAAATTGCTAAGCATTTCGCATCACCTATAAAAAATTATATTATAGTTTTAAGCGGTTGTCAAACTAGCAATATATTGATATAATAAAATTACATGATAGAAAATACTTTATAATATAGAAGTAAGGAGTGAACAATGAATAAAAAGAAAAAAATAGTAATATTAACAATAGTATTACTAGCAATTTTAATAGTTATTGGAGGAGTGATAGCTATTTTAAACACCAAAGGAAGGAATGAACTATATAACACCGTAGTATCAGTAATTACTTTAGATATTAACCCTAGTATAAAATTAGAGTTAGATAAAAATAATAAAGTTATTAATATGATTGCTCTTAATGAAGATGCTAAAGATATAGTTCTAAGTAATTATGAAGGTAATAGTTTAGAGAGTGTTATTAATGATGTTACTAATAAATTAATTGAAAAAGGATATGCTCATGATAAATTAGTAATCTTAGTTGGTACAAGTGGTACTATTACAAGTAATGAAGTTAAAGACTTAATTGATAAAAAATTAACTACTGATAATATTGATTATAGTGTAATGATTCCAGAAATTAGTGATACATCTTCTAAACTTGCTAAAGAGTATAATATTACCGAAAGTAAAGCAGCATACTTAGAAGAAGTTATTAAGAATAATTCTAACTTAAAAATTGAAGACATCAAAGATATGAGTATTAATGATATTGTTAATAAAACTAATGAAACAACTGAAAATAATACTAATGATAATACCGAAAACACTAGTCAAAGTACTAATAACTGTGGCGGATATGGTGGTGGATCTAAATGCGATTATGTTAGACCTGTCTTAACTAATGAAGAAGCTGGTAAGATGATAGCTAATATGATGGGAGCAACAGTTGGCACGGATAGTTATTGTGATAAATTAGCCCCTGAATCTGTTATGGTAACTGCATCAGATGGTAATTGTAATTATAAAGTAACATTTAAATATCGTACAAAGAAGTGTGTATATTATATTAATGTTGAAACAGGTAGTATTGTTGGTAATCCTGAATGTGAAGCAACCTTGGTTGAAGAAGGTGAAGCTCAGTGTATCGTTATGGAATCAATGGGTTTAACACAAAGAACTATGTTTTATGCAAGTGCAGCAAAGGTTATTAATGATGAATATATATATGAAGTTGAAGATGTTTATGGTACTCCAGATGAAAATGGCCAAAGATATGTTTATGAATACCATGTATCTAAGACAACTGGTCAAATAACTTCTAAAAATAAAATTAGAGTATTAAATTAATTTTTAGATAAAGACTAATATTTTATCATTTAATTGCATAGTTTTTACTAGGTGATTTATAGTGAAAAAAATAGTAGTATTTATCTTTTTATTTATACTTATTCCTATGGGATATGTTAAAGCCGATGAATTAAATTTAGCCGAGAATGCAAAGTCTGCTATCATTATTGAGGCATCTTCTGGAAAGGTATTATGGGAAAAGAATGCTCATGAAAAATTAGCACCCGCTTCAATGACTAAAATTATGTCTATGCTTCTTATTATGGAAAACATCGAAAATGGTAACTTAAGTTGGGATGAAAAAATTACGGCTTCATTAAACGCTTCATCAATGGGTGGGAGTCAAATATTTCTAGAGCCAGGTGAAAAAATGACTGTTAAAGATTTACTTAAAGGAATAGCCATTGGGTCAGGAAATGATGCCACAGTTGCTATGGCTGAAAGAATTGCCGGAACTGAATCTAAGTTTGTTGAAATGATGAACAATAAAGCTAAAGAATTAGGACTTAAAAATACTAATTTTAAAGATTCAACTGGTTTAGATGCCGAAAATCATTATTCCTCAGCCTATGATATGGCAATTATGGCCAAAGAGTTAATTAAACATGAAAAAATATTAGAATTCACATCAACATATGAAGACTATTTAAGACAAGATACTGGTAATAGTTTTTGGCTAGTTAATACTAATAAAGTCGTATATAAATAATGCTATAGTAGGAAATTACTATAGTATTTTTCATTTATAAATAAGGATTTTATCAAAAACTAACATACAAAATAAATTTGTTTGTAAGCGAATATTACTATAGTGTTTTGGAATATTTGCATAACATAATCGTATAATTAGATGAATGAGTTAGAAAAAAGGAGGCCCGATAATGACTTGTTTATCTAAAAATATTAGTTTAGAGATTATGAAATTTTTCTTAAATACTAGTGTTCCAAAAATTTTAAGTGAAAGGAAAGGTATTACTTCTAATTAGGAAGGAGTGATATTAACTTATGCAGACAGCAATTTATTGCAGGGTATCTACTGAAGAACAAGCTACTGAAGGATTTAGTATTCATGCTCAAAAAGATAAATTAACTAAATATGCAGAAAGTAATGATTGGGATATAGTAGATTACTATGTTGATGATGGTATAAGTGGTAAAAATTTAACTGATAGGAAAGAAGTATCAAGACTAATTGAGGATGTAAAGAAAGGAAAAATAAATAATGTTTTAATATACAAACTAGATAGACTTACTAGAAGTGTTAAAGACCTTATTTATTTAATAGAACTATTTGATAGTCATAATTGTACTTTTAATTCTCAAACAGAAAAAATAGATACTTCAAATGCTGTTGGAAGAATGTTTGTCAAAATTATTGGAATATTTGCAGAATTTGAAAGAGAAAATTTAGCAGAAAGAGTTACTTTTGGATATGAACAAAAAACTAAAGAAGGTAATTATACTAATTGTAATGGAGTTTTTGGTTATGATTATTTAGTTGGTATTGGAAAACTTAAAGTTAATAAAAATGAAGCAATTTATGTTAAGAAAATATTTAATTGGTATTTAGATGGCGAATCTATGGTTAAAATTGCTAAAAAGTTAAAAGATTTAAATGTACCAACTAAAAGAGGAGGGCATTGGAATCAGTCAACTATTTATTCAATACTTACTAATCCTCTTTATATTGGCAATGTAAGATATGGAGTAGGAAGGAAAAATGGCTTTGAAGTAAGTGGCAAAAATATAACACCTATTATTAATGATGACTTATTTAATAGTGTTAGCAGTTTGATGAAGAAAAGAAAGAAATTTTATAATAAGAAATACTCTTCTGATGATACTTATTATTTTAGAGTATTAAGATGTAGTTTATGTGGAGGGAAATATCATGCTAGGCAACAACTTCAAAGTGGCAAAAAATATATTACTTATCAGTGTAATGGGCATAACAATAATAGCTGTAATGCTCCAGGATTTTCTCATATTAAAATAGAAAATGCATTTATTAATTATTTAGATAATATTAAAGATTTAGAATTTGATAAAAGTATTTTAAAGAAAGAAAAAAAGATAATAGAAAACAATGATACTTTAGATTTACAAGAGCAAATTGAAAAATTAAATAAAAAGAAAAAAGATATGACAGAATTATTTAGTACTGATGAAATTGATTATGATACTTTTAAAGAAGTAAAAAGTGTAATTGATTCCAAATTAGAAGTGTTAAATAATGAGTTAGATAAAATTAATAAATATTCTAATGAAGAAGATCTAACTAATGAAGAAATTATTAAAGAAGTTATAGTTAATTTAAAAAATAATTTTATTCATTTAAACAATCATGAAAAGAAAATGTTTCTAGAAAGATTTGTTAAAGAAATAAAAGTAAGAAAGGAAGGTAATGATGTGATAATTGATGAAGTAATATTTTAAATGGTTCACTTAGATGTGAGCCTTTTTATATGGAATAGTTTTAATTTAGAAAGGTGGATGATTTAATGAAAAAAATTAAAGAAAGTGTTTGTTATAGATAAATATGTTTTAGTATATGCTTATGTACCAAATGTAAATAGCAAGCCAGTTTGGGCTTGCTTTTTGGGCTCTTTGTCAAATAATGGGTGTGACCAAAAATCTTGATAAAGCTAGTGCTTAAAATGCACTGGCTTTTTTCACATGTAATAAATTTTTACATATCATGATTCTAGTTTTGAATCTTCTAAATGATCTAAATCCAAATGCTATTCTTTTAAGTACTTTAATAAAATTATTATTTCCTTCTACAAATTCATTATGATAATTGTTATTAAAAGTATTATATATTTCATCTTTAAATAAATATAGAAAAAGCCTCTTAAACAAATTAAGAGACTTTTCATTTAGTATAAACGGATAACGTAACTAATAAAAGTTGCGTCTCCAGGACTCATATAACCCTTGGTCATTGAGTAATTAAATTGTAGCACAAATTTTCTTTAAAGCCAATTCATGGACATTTTTGTACTACATTATATAGTATTTCCAATAATAAATTATTATTCCTAATAGTAATAAATACTATTTTGTTTTAAGTAATTTCTTTTGTTCTTTAGAAGAAGATTTATCCAAACTAAATAATTCAGAATATAAATACATTTTTCTAAAAAGATTAGGATCTTTTGAACATCTTTCTTCAATTCTTTTCTTTATGCCATCAGATAGAGTTTCTTTAGGAATATTAACAATAAATCCGCAATGTGGACATAACTGATAATATCTATAAAGTGAGTCTTTTGGATCAACAAATATTTCCTTTTCATTTACATAAAATGTTTCTCCGCATGGTTTTGTATGTTCTGGTCTTATTAGTCTAGTCTCAATCATTAGAGGAATGTATTCTTCTTCAATTTCACAAACTTTTTCTAAATCACAAGGCAATTCATCATGATATGTAAGATAAATATCTTGCTTTTCTTGTTCTGTTAGAATAGAAAAATTATAATCACAATGGTTTGATCTATTAACTATAAAATTAACAAAATTTCCACTTTTAATTCCTATATCTTCTTTATCTCTTCTAGGTTTTCTTTCATTTTTTGGTAATACAGCGCTAAAGCTTGAAAATTTATCCATATCCTTAAAGTTAATTGAAAAACCACTCGTCCAAATTTTTCCATCATTTTTATATCTATTAATTCTAAAATATTCATCTAGTGCAATTAATTTCTTTTCTTTGTTTTTTAAATCACCAGATTGTTCATTTATAAATTCTCTTACTCTTACTAAAAGTCTCCAAGAATCTAATTTTGTTTGAAGAAGCATATGTTTTGAATTATCTTTTTCTAATAAACTTAATCCAGTTTTAACTTGAATTAAAAAATCCGGGCTTTTCTTTTTTTCTTCTAATTCAACAAACAATTTACTTTGATTAAAAGGAGTATCACTTAACAGAAAAGATTCTAAATCTAATAGCAAGTCACTTGGTAATTCCTTCAAATATATTAATAAATCATTTGAAATAAGTGTGTGTTTTTTATATTCTTTTCTGTATTTTTCATTTAATTTGTCTCTTTCTTCTTCAGTTTGTTGATACATATAAGGTGCTAAAATATATAATGCATTTTCATAAATATATTTGTATCTATTTATTAATTCTTGTTTTATTTGTTCTTTTTTCATTAACAAAACCTCCCTATGTGTTTTTATTATACAATATTTTTTCAATTTTTTGTATAAATTGACATAAAAATGTATATTTATTTAATTAAATATGCTATCACTATTTTAGTGATTAGTTGTTATCAACTATTCCTGAAGTTTCGGATATACTATTTATCCGTACCAGAGCATTTTTTATCTAGAAAGGATTTATCTTATTTAGATAAATTAATTTATATAAGAATAGTAGGTTTTTGTAGAAATGATAAATATAATAATACTTGTTTTGCTAGTAATGGTTATTTTGCTAATTTATTTGGAGTTAAGCCAAAGGCAATATCTGTTACGATAAGAAAACTAAAAGATTTAGATTTAATAAATGTTAAATATATTAGAAATAAAAATCTAGTTAAACAAGAAGTATTACTCTAACAAATAATGTATGGAAAGGGATAAGTAATAATGAAGTAGTAAATAAGGAAGAAGAGATGATTTATACTTGCTTGATATTATTCCATCAAAAGAAGAAAAAATTCTAGATATGTTAACAAAAAAGAATTAGAAGATTCATTAAATAATTTAAGTAATGATGATAACTTTATTATATGCAGTTTATATGGTATTAAAACTAAAAGAATAACTCAAAAGAATTTAGCAAAGATAATTAATTGTGCTCAAAGTTGTATTGCTAAAAAACATAATAAAATATTAAATCTAATAGAAGAGAGTCTGAGATATTGAAATCAGATTCTTTTTTGTTATTAAAAATAACCGGCAAAATAATGAGAGAACATTAAAGTAAGATACTCCGGATTTTAAGAGCAAAATCATTGACCATAATGTAAAATAATGGTAAAATATTAAGCAAACGACTTGGGGAAACATATTGTGAAAAATGTTGGCTGTTTTATAAAGATAGCTGCTACTGATGAATGGCTAATTAGGCAATATATATTTTCTATTTAAAAATTAATATCAATAATTTGTGCCTTATAAAACGTTGTGTTGTAGGTTATGATGCCAATTATTTTTTATTGTATGTTAAACTTCAAGCTTGGAGGAAAGGACTGATATATGATATGAAAATTTTGATTACAGGTGGAGCAGGATTTATTGGAAGTAATTTAGTTGAGAAACTTTTAGCTGATAATCAAATTTATGTTGTTGATAATTTATCTACTGGAACTTATGAAAATTTAAAAGAATTTGAAAACAATGAAAATTTTAAGTTTTATAATATGGATATTACCGATAATAAAATTATTAATTTTATAAGAGAAAACTCATTTGATATAATTTATAATCTTGCATGTCCTGCAAGCCCACAATATTATTTGAAATTTCCAATTGAAACATGGGAATCGAGTGTTTTGGGTGTTAGAAATTTATTAAAAGCAATAGAAGGAACAAACGTAAAACTATTTCATTCTTCTACTTCTGAAGTTTATGGTGATGCTCTTGAAAATCCACAAACAGAAGAATATTGGGGGAACGTTAATTCAATTGGTGTACGAGCATGTTATGATGAAGGAAAGAGAGCAGCAGAAGCTTTAATTTATGACTATATTAGAAAATATGATGTAGATGTAAGGGTGGCAAGAATATTTAACACATACGGACCTAAAATGAGAAAGGAAGATGGGAGAATTATATCTAATTTTGTTAATCAAGCATTATTTAATGAAAATATTACAATTTATGGCGAAGGAAAACAAACAAGAAGTTTTTGCTATATCGACGATACATTGGATTTTATTTTAAAACTAATGTCATTTGATAAAAAAATACCATTTCCAATTAATGTAGGTAATCCAGTGGAGATTTCTGTTTTAGATGTAGCAAATATAATAAAAAATACAGTAAATACAAAATCATCAATTATTTTTATGGATGCAATGAAAGATGATCCTCATAAAAGAAAACCAAATATCAATAAGGCAAAAGAAATTTTAAATTGGGAACCGAAAATAGATTTTAATGTAGGATTAGAAAAAACTATAAAATATTTTGCGGGTAGGAAATAAGTATGATAACTGTTGAAAGTTTAGAAATTCACGTTTCTAATCATTGCAATCTATCTTGCCGTGGATGCTCACATATTTCACCATTAGAGAAAAAAGAATTTTTAAATGAAGAAAATATGTATTTGGTTTTAAAAAAATTAAGTTCCGTTTTACATTGTAAGGTTATTAGATTGCTTGGAGGGGAGCCAACCTTAAATAGTAATTTAGAAAATATTGTAAGTAAAATAAAAGAAATAGGTATATCTGATGAAATATCTATTCCAACTAATGGCATTTTAATATCGAAATTATCTGAAAATATTTTAAATAATATTGATATCGTAGAAATATCTAATTATAATTACAATGAAAAAATTTCAAAAAATTTAATTGAATGGGCAAAGAAAAATAAAGATAAAGTCACTACATACATATATTTATATGATTATTTTAGAGAACCATTTTCATATCATAAAAATGCTAATAAACAATTGGTTGATGATATATATAAAACATGTATTATATCCCAAAAATGGCAATGCTTTAATGTGTATGGTGAATATTTTTATAAATGCCCTCAATCATTAGCAATTTGTAAAAATATAGAAAATTGTAGTTTTGATAAAAATGGTATTAAAATTTTAGGTAATCAAAACTTAGAAGAAGAGTTAGAAAAATACATTAATTCAATATCTCCTCTTCAAACTTGTGATTATTGCTTGGGGACAGTTGGCAAGAAATTTAATATTATGCAAGTTTCTAAAGAAAAATACAAAAAAGAAGCTGAAAAAAGCATTGAAGAAATGTTAGATAAAGAATTTTTGAAGCAATCTTTAGAAGAAGATGTAGGAGATATGTTTACTGTAGGAAAAGTTTTAAAGTTTTAGGAGGTAAGATATGAATAGAGCCGTTTTAGTTGATGGAACAAACATAGATGGATTTTTAAGTAAGTATAATGTTATAACTTGTAAATTAAGAAATTCAAGAATCAAATCAAAGCAATTAGGTATTATGGAAATGCTTTTATCTAATTATGATTTAGATATAATTTTTATAAAAAATGGACCACTTAGTGATGTTAAAGGGATTGTTTCATTTTTCGTCAAAAAAGAGAATTGGGATGAAGTACAAAATAGATTAAAAAATATTGGTTATTTTAATGAATTTTATTTTTTAGATTTTGATTCTATTGAACAATCAAATGACACAAAAATAGAAACGATTAACCCTTTGATTTGGAAAGGAAAAAAATATTCACTAAAAAAATTATATATACAAGACGAAAAAATATATGATACACAATCACCACATAATAGAAAATTCAAAATTGTTTCATTTGATGGCATTGAAAAACAATTAACAGGATATCGTGGAAATGGAACCGAGTTTGGGCGTAGGGCTTTACCAGTTGAAGATGCTAGATGTTTAGTTAATTTGTCAATGCCACATAATGAAAAAAAAATTATTGAACCCTTTGCTGGTGGAGGTGGGATTGTATATATGTATAAATATATAAATCCAGATATTGATATTACAAGTATAGATATTGATGAAACATTAAAACCAGGATTAGAATTTTATGGTTCGAAACATATTGTTGGTAGTTCAGCAAATGTTCATTTAAGTGAAAAATACGATGCTATAGTCACAGAAGTTCCATTTAGTGATAATGCAACAGAGCAAGTAATAAATTCATTTACTAATTTATATAATAATCTTACTGACAAAGGAATAATTGTATTAATGTGTGGGAAAAATCAAAGCAAAGAAATTAGTGATTGCTTTTCTAAAGATCTTAATAGTAATTTGATTTTTTCGAGAGAATTAAATAGAAAAGGTACTGATGTTGTTATACAAATCTGGACAAAAAATTTTGAATTAAAAAAGGAATTGAATGAAACAATAGAAAGTGTTTCAAAGACTTTTTAGATATGAAAAATAGAATTGATAAAGAATTAGTCGAAAGACAATTAATTACTTCAAGAACAAGAGCACAAGAATTAATTGAGTCTGGATATGTTAAATGTAATAATAAGATAATATATAAATGTAATTATTTAGTAAGTGAAAGTGATAAATTGGAAATCATAAAAAATGATAAATTGAAATATGTATCAAGAGGTGGATTGAAATTAGAGAAAGCTATTAATGAGTTTGATATAAATTTGAAAAATAAGATTATTATGGATATCGGTTCAAGTACTGGTGGTTTTTGCGATTGTGCTTTACAAAATGGTGCAAAAAAAATTATTGCAATAGATGTTGGAACAAATTTAATGCATGAAATGTTAAGAAACAATCCTAAAATTGAATTGCATGAAAAGACAAATTTTAAAAACTTACCACATAATTATTTTGTTGATATAGATGTAATAACTTGTGATGTATCATTTATATCGTTAAAGCAAATAATTAAAAAAATATATAATGAAAATATAAGAGTGGATCTTATTTGCTTGATAAAGCCCCAATTTGAATGCGGTAAAGAACTAGCAGATAAATATAAAGGAATAATTTTAAATAAAAGTATTCATAAACAATTGCTAAAAGATTTATTTTATTATTTTAATTCTTTGAATTTTTATGTTAAAAATTTTACTTTTTCACCTATAAAGGGTGGAGATGGTAATATAGAATATTTAGTGCAACTAAGTAATAAGAACTATACAAATAAAGAAGTTGATATTGATAGAATAGTTGATATTGCGTTTAAAAGTTAATGGAGGATATATGAAGAAAAAAATAGTATTTATGTTACAAAACGGAATTGGTTTTGGTCATTTTAAATTAGCTTTAAATATTTCAAAATACTTAAAAGAAGAATGTGAAATATCCTTTATAACACAGGCAAAATCAACTAGAATATTTGATGATTATGATTATAGAGTATATAATTTTCCAATGTTATATACATTAAAATCAAACAATGAAATTCTAATAATTAATAATATTTTAGATGATCTTATAAGTGAAATACAACCGGATTTAGTAATAGAAGATACCTATCCTGAAGATTTTTATCTAAATCTGCCATCATTAATGAATGTTTCTAAGATCTTATTATTAAATAGATTAAATAACGCAGAGTTTGAAAATTATTATTTTAATGGAATTTTAAATCAATATAAGAAAATCATTGTATTAAAAGATAAAGAATGTTTTATTAACGAAATTACTTCCAAAGAGGTGAAAATTTTTTCTGAAAATTCAACTAGGATGGTATATTTAAGCGGAGTTTATAATGAACCAACAAAAAGTATAAAGCAAAGTGTAAGAGAAAAATATAATTTAAATAATTTTGAAAAAAATATTGTTGTAAATTGTGGCGCCGGTGGATGGCATATTGGCTCTAATGTGTGTGAAAGCATTTTTGAAGAAGTTATAAAAATTACCAATAATTTAGTTGAAAAAAATGTAAACGTACAAACAATTTTGGTGTTAGGCCCATATAGTGATTATTTACGAGAAAAATTTAAAAATATAATAAGTAGTAATATTAAAATTGTTGATTTTGAAACAAATCTTGATGCTTTGTTTAATGAAGTTGATTTATGTATATTAAGACCTGGATATAATTCAACAATGGAAGCTCTTTCTGGAAATGAAAATATCTTACTATTGCCAGGAATTTCCTATATGGAAGATCAAGATGTTTGGTGTAAAGAATTAAAATTGGAATATGGTATTGATTTTTTAAATGTAAATAATTTGGAAAAACTTCAAGAAAAAATAGAAAAATTGATTTTAAAAAATATAAGATTATCAAAAAAGCCTATTAATAATACTTGTAATGTTTCATATGAAATATTGAAAACAACAAATGAATTGCCAGGTGGGAATCATATTCACTTGGCCATTAATAATTTAGCTAATGATTACGAAATAGATTTAAAAGAGGTCAATAAGGGAATTGATATTTTAAAAAAAATAAATAATACATTTTTTATTGATTGTGCTTTAGTTCTTAATATGAGTGAATATTCTCCGAAAAATATACAAAACTCTGATATATTTATTATAAATAATGATTCTAATATTAATTTGAATAGATTAAGTTTCTATGATTCAAGATATAAAATTAGTTATTCTGGTGCTTTATTAGTAGAATATAATGAAATAATATTTACCACAATCAAAAAATTTGAAAAAGAATTAATTTGTATATTGAATAATACTCAAAAATTTTCTAACAATATAATAATTACTTTTAAAGAAATAAATAAAATTGATTTTTATAGTAGCATTGATAATATAATGTATATTTTAAAAAAATATAATATTAATATTGATCCTTTTACAAAGAAAATTGAAGAGATGGTTCAAGAAAAAAGTAATAATTATAAATTTGGATACTATAGGCCTGAAATAACTAAATTAACTTAGGTGGTGTAAATTATGAATAGAATTAACTCTTACGATATTTCAAAATTATCTTTTCACGATATAAAGGAATTAGAAGAAAATTATATTTCTCAAGTTAAAAACAAGAATATTAAAAAGTTAGACATAAAAATAAATGGGAATGATTTATTAATAAATATTGAACCATATTATTTAAAGTCTGATAAATGGGATGAATTAAATGATATTTTAAAAATAAAAAAAGTAAACTTTTGGTTTAGAGATGATGATGTAGGATTTGCAAATGAGGAATTAAAAGAAATGCTATGTTTCTTTAATAAAAAAAACATAAATTTATTACTTGCTGCTATTCCTAGTAAAGTAGATGTTTTTACGAAAGAAACATTATCCAAATTCAATAATTATCTTATTGGACAACATGGATATAGTCATAAAAATTATTCTGATGTTGAATCAGCAGAATTTACAATTGATAGGGACACATTAATTGTAAAAAATGAAATTGAATTAGGTAATAAAATATTAGAAAAATTATTTGGAAAAAAGTATATTAAAGTATTTATTCCACCATGGTTTGAAATAGATGATAATACTCACAAAACTATAAAAGAATTAAAATACTTTGCTTTATCCAATTATTGGAGTAATAATAAAAATAAGTTTGGTATGAATGAAATTAATTGTCAAGTTGATTTGATAAATTGGAAAAACGCTTGGACTTTTGGTGGAGAAGATTTTGTATTAAATCAACTAATTAAAGAAATATCAAGTTGCAATGATGATTATATTAACATTGGTATATTGTTGCATCATGAAAGAATGGGAAAAATTGCATATCAATTCCTAGAGCGTTTTTTAAACTTTATTGAGGGAAAAGCCAATATTGTTGACTTCAATACATTGTTAAATAATATTGAGGATAGAAATGATTAGTATAATAATACCAATGTATAACTCTGAAAAATATATTGAAAAATGTATAGAAAGCATTTTAAATAATTTATATAAAAATTTTGAAATTATAGTGGTAGATGATGGGAGTACAGATGATTCAATTAAAATAGTAAAAAAATACACGAATATTAAATTATTATATTCTAACCATGCAGGACCCGGAAGTGCAAGAAATGTTGGAATAGAAAACGCTAGTGGGGATTTTATATTTTTTCTTGACAGTGATGACACTATAAATCCTAATACTCTAAAAATCTTAAAGAATAATATTAAAAAATATGATATAGTGATTGGCAACTATAACATCATATATGATAATGGTGATATTGAATTATTTAAAACACCAACTGACTCTAAATTTAATAGTTTTTTTGAGTCAGTCACGGTTTGGAATCGTTTATATAGAAAAGAATTTTTAAATAAATATAAAATAAAATTTGAATCAATATTTCAAGGGGAGGATAGATTGTTTTTAGCAAAATTATATTTGCATAATCCTAAAATTAATGTTATATCAGATAATATATATAATTGGATGAGACATGAAAATGAAATACAAAAAACTTTAACACATATTAATGATGAGTCTAATTTTAATGGACAATTATATTGCATGCAAAAATTTAAGAGTTTATTAGAAAATAAAATTTCTGTAAAAGATAGAGATTTATTAATTGAACATCTTCAATATAGTTGTATATATTTAAATGAAATTTTAAAAACAACATGTAAAGAAAAATGCGATATTAAATCTTTTGAAGAATTTATTTTATCTTTAAAATTTGATGAAAATATAGAATTGTATAAAAAAATATTTGGTAAGGAGTGGAACAATGAAAAATAATGAAAAAAATTTTGAAAAACGTTTAACTGAAATGCAAAAAGAAATAGATAAATTGAAGGAAGAATGTCAATATTGGTCTAAAGAAGTAGAAGATATTGCAACTTTGACAATGAATAAAATGAGAGGGCCTTTTATCTCATTTGAATATCATTTGGCTGATCATTGTAATTTGAATTGCAAAGGATGTGATCATTTTTCACCTATAGCAGAGACTAAATTAACTGAATTTACACAGTTTAAAAAAGATATAAATAGAATGTCTGAATTATTTGAAAAAAAGGCAAGGTCTATTCATATTTTAGGTGGAGAACCATTATTAAATCCTGAAATTAATAAATTTATTATAGAAACAAGGAAGTGTTTTCCAGATAAAAAATTAACTGAAATTAGGGTAATATCAAATGGAATTTTAGTTAATAAAATGCCAGAAAATTTTTGGAAAACGTTACACGAAAACGAAATTATACTTTCTGTAACCAAATATCCATTAAAATTAGATTATGATTTGATGCAGAAAAAAGCTAATAATTATAATGTGAATTTCGAATTTTATGACAATACTGATCAACAACAAATTTGGTATAATATAAAACTTCAAGAAGATGGGAAAAGAGACGCTAAAAAGAGTTTTTATAAATGTTTTGTGGCAAATGATTGTATTATGTTGAAAAATGGTAGATTGTATACTTGTACCTTAATTCCAAATATAGAACATTTTAACAAATATTTTAATAAAAACTTAGAAGTTTGTGATGATGATTCAATTGATATATATAAAGCAAAAAATAAAGAAGAAATTTTTGATTTTCTTGCCCATCCAGTTCCGTTTTGTAGATATTGCAATCCGGATATAAAAGATTATTCACTTAATTGGGAGCCAACTACTAAAAAGATAGATGAATGGACATAGGTGTATTTATGAATAATGAATTGTTTTTGTTATCACCTAAAAATTTGATAAAAAAAATAAATGATATGGGATTGAACTTCAGAAAAAATATTGCAATGCAAGTAAGTGAAATAATTTCAAACGATTATATTAGTATTTATGATTATATAAATAATTATAATGATAAAGTGATTGTTATTCCAGCTATGATTTGCGATGAATTTGATATTGACATTTTATATAATGAATTATTATCTCTTGGTGTAAAAAAAGAAAATATAAAATATATACCATTAGAATATTTTTATACAAACAAAAAAATAAAAGAAGATAGTTTAATTGAATATGATGATATTAACTATTTAAGTTATCTGGAAATATGCATTAATGATTTTTGTAACATGAATTGTAAAGGATGCAGTCATTTTGCAAATTTAGCACCTAAAAACTTTGCAAATTTTGAACAAATAGAAAAGGATTTTATACGGTTAAGTCAAATTTTTTCACATATTGATAAAATTAGAATTATGGGTGGGGAGCCATTATTAAATCCAGATTTAATAAAATATATTGTTATGATTAAACAAAACTTTCCATATACGGATTTAAGAATAGTGACAAATGGCATTTTGTTAAAAAATATTTCAAAAGAATTACTTGAATGTATTAATGAAAACGATGTGATGATTGATATATCAGTATATCCACCATTAGTTAACAAAATGGATTTTATTATAAAAAAACTTAGAGAAAAAGATGTAAAAGTTTTTATTGAAAATATTGGAAAATTCAAGCCTATTCTTTTAAATAAGAAAAGAAAGTATCCATATAAAGAATTACGTGATTGTAATTGTATAAATTTAAGGGAAGGATACTTAGCTAGTTGTCCATTAGTCTTTACAATTCAATATATAAATGATAATTACAATAATAAATATAATTATACAACAAATAAAATAAATATTTATAAAAAAAATATCACAGCAAAAGATATAAAAAAGCAATTGAAAAAGCCTTTTGAATTATGTAATTATTGTGCTCATTATAGAGATGATTTGAATTTTTTTGAATGGGAGCAAAGAGTGAAGAATTGTAAATTAGAAGATTGGGTAAGTGAGGAGTAGTTATGGCGATAAGAGTGTGTAAAGGTAAATATAATATTAGTAAAGATGATAAAATAGATTATACTTTTTTAGAAGTTGACGATAACAATAAATTTATTATAGTAACTGATAAAGATGAAAAACCAAAATATTATATTTATAAGAATAAAAAAGTATGTAATAAGTTTATTAATTTTGAAGATATATATACGAATGGGAAAAACATTTTAAAAAATTTAAAAATAGATTATTTACCAATTTTAAAAAATAATAAAATATATGGCTTTATATTTGATGATGATTATTTAAACGATGCTTTAAATAAAATTAAAGAATTGATTGTTGTATCAAAAAAAACAAACATATTTAAATTTAAATATGATGAAGCAATTATATATGGCTACAATGAGTTGACGTATTACTTAGAAAAATTATTTAAAATAAATAATTTACCATATCAAGTAATTACTGATGGACAATCCCCATTATTAAATGATAATAAAAAATATTTTATATTGTATGTTGAGGGAAATTTAGGTTTAGCAATAAACGAATGTTCTTTTTGGAAAGTGCATGAGGAATGGCTTTTCGAATCTATAAAGCCTTTATATAAAATTTATAATGAAATTAATCTATTAGATTATAATAAAAATTCAATGGATGAGATAGTTGAAACGATAGTAGAAAATAAACCATTTATGATAGCAAGAGTTGGTAATACAGAATTAGCTATTGTAAAAGAATATTTACAAAAACACATAAATTTAATTGATAACTATGATGACTTTTGGCTAAATTATTTGTTTAGTACTTCTGGTTTTTTTGCAAAAAAAAGAAATAATGATATTGTAGATAAATTTGCAATAGAACATATAGAAGCGATTAGAAATTGTGATTGTAATTTTTTATATGGTAATGATGAACTTGCAGAAGGGCTAAAATCAACACTTTTATATATTCAAAATGAAGAAAGATATAAATTGAAATGGGATGATTTTGCAACACCATATAATAGACTTGTTTCTACATTTAAAAATAAAAAAGTCCTAGTGATTAGTCCATATTCAACTGATATACAGAGACAATTAAATAACATTAAGAATATATATGGTGATACTATTTATGATAATGTAGTCTTTAAAACCTATCAAAGTGTTGAAACACAATTAGATAATACACTAGGATTTGATGATTATTTTGTTGCTTTAAATAAAATGAAGAAAGACATAGAGAAAATGGATTTTGATATTGCACTGGTTTGTTGTGGAGCTTATGGCTACTTATTATCTAGTTATATTAAAGATATGGGGAAAATTTCTATAGAATTATGTAGTTATTTGCCAAATTGGTTTGGTATAAAAATTAAAAGATATTGTACAAATTTAATGGTAAATAAAATTTGGAATTCAAATTGGATTTTTCCTACTTCAAAAAAAATATTGAAATCAGAAAAAATAGAGGATAATTGTTATTGGGAGTGATTTTTATGAAAATTTTAATATATTTATATTATCCATTTTACGAAAAACATTTAGCCGGTGGTGTTCAAGTTTGGTTAAAAAATTTAATAAGGAATATGCAATCAAAAAACAAAAATATAAAATTTCAAATTGTATGTCCTACAGGTACTATGTATGAATATCCAAAAGATATTTTTGTAGATCATTCGTTAGTAGATATGGAACAAGACTTCTTAACACCTAAAATAATTTATGAAAATTTTAGCAAATTAAAAAAGTATGAAGAAAATGCAGATTTAATATGGATGATTGATAGAACATTTCCTATAAATTCAAAAAAGCCTAAACTATTATCTTTAAATACATTATGTTACGAAAGAGAATTGATGAGTATTTTTCAAAGTAATTGGGATAAAATGGTTGTCTTAACTGATTTTGTAAAAAAGCAAGTAGAAGATTATGTGAATAAGTCTGAATTATATGAAATTCCTTGTTATGTTGATCCAATCTTTTTAAATTTTGAAAAAAATACAAAAGTTTTAGATAAATATTTTAAATATAATCCAAAGTATAAATATATTTTATTTCCACATAGACCAGATCCGGCTAAAGGGCATATTACGGCAATTGATATTTTAAAAGAATTAATAAAAGATGATTCTAGTTATAGATTATTAATACCTTTACCACCTTTGGCAAAACAAATTAATGTTGATAGAGAAAACGAATCTATTTTACAAATAAAAAAATATGTAAGCAGTCAAAAATTAGAAGATTATGTCATATTTCATAAATGGATAGATTATGAAGATTTACCTATTTATTACTATATTGGTGAGTATACTTTGTTTTTATCTAAATTACCAGAAACCTTCGGATTAACACTTCTTAATTCAATTAGTGTAGGGACACCTGTTTTAAGTTATGGAGTTGGAGCATTAAATGAAGTTGTTCCAACTGGAAATGCACATTTTAATATAAATACGATAGAAGATGCTGTTAAAATTATAAACAAAGGAAAAAATAAATGTAATATTAAAGGTGATAAAAATTATGTTTGTGAAAAATATAATTTAAACAATATATCTCAAAGTTATATAGAACTTTTTGAAAAATTAAAGGAGAAAAAATAATGGCAAAAGTTAGCATTGTAACAGTTACATTAAATAGAGAATCTTTAAAAAATGCCTGTGAAAGTGTAGATAGACAAAGTTTTAAAGATTATCATCATTATGTATTAGGGGATGGAGTTTTACCAACTGAATATGAAAATGAAAAAAGAAGTACATTAGGGTTTTCAACACCATTAGGTGCAAAAGAACCTGGAGCTAATATGCCCAATGGTACACCAAATCCATTATTAAGATGGGCAATAAAAAATATAGATTTAGGAGATTATTTATGTTTTTTAGATGATGATAATATTTATAAAGATGATTACTTAGAAAAAATGGTTAAAATTTTAGATGAAAACTTGGATGTTGGTTTAGTATTATGTGGTGCAGAAGATTTAAGATATGAACAAAATATTGATGGTTATCCAGAATTAGGAAGATGTGATAACTCAGCATTTATGGTAAGAAGTGAAATTGCAAAATCAATTGAGTTTCCTCATGCGTCTATGGATAAAAATGTTGTACAAGATTGTGAATATATAAAGGAATGTTGCAGCAAATATAAGTGGAAGCACATTGATGATAAATTATTGGTTTTTGGAGTAGGCTTAAATCAACCTCCAAAAAGAGGTAAGATAATGTATTTAGAGTCATGGAAGCTACCACAAGAAGCATTTAAGCACGCTTATAACAAAGAATATGAAAGGGCTGAGGAAGAATTTTTAAAGGCAATTAATGATTGTGATACCGATGCCTGGACTTTAAGAAAACTTTCAGAATTATATTTAATAACCAATAAAAAAGATTTAGCTATGAAATATTTTAAGATGTGGGAAAATTTATATTTATCTGAAAAGGAACATCATTTTGCAGTAGATTATTCATATTCAATTTATTTAAAATTAACTAAACAAAAATATAAAGATTTATTACAAAATTCAATTATTGAAAGAGAAAAGTGGCGTGAAAAAGAACCAGAATCGCTTGAACATTATTATTATTTGTATTTATCTTATGCATTTATGGGAAATAAAGAAAAATCTAAGGAATATGAAGATATTATCATTAGTAAAGGGAAAGATGCTGTAATATGGGCATATCAAGATGTAGCTTGGAACTTTTTAGCATACAAAGATTTATTTGATGTAGATTATTCAAGAATGAGTAAATTTCTTGGGGTAAATTAATGAAAGTATATTATATAAGTCCTCATTTTGATGATGCGATTGGTTCGTGTGGAGGAAGAATTCATAGTGATTTAATAAATGGAAATAATGTTTATCTTGTCACAATTTTTTCTAAAGTAACTGCACCATTTTCTGATTATGCAAGTTCACTTCATAATTATTGGCAACTTTCTGATCCATTTAATGATAGGAAAAATGAAAATTTTGAGGCATGCAAAAGTTTGGGCATTAAAACTATAAATCTAGAATACGAAGATGCTATTTATAGAAAAAAAGATAACATATATTTATATCCAAATGACGGAGATATTTTTAAAAAAATTGCTCCTGATGATAGTTTATTGTTAGAAAAAATATATACAAATTTTAAGAAAAAATTTTCAAAAAATTATAAATATTTTTTTCCGATGTCAATAGGAAATCATGTTGATCATTGCATTGCCAACATAATTGGAAGAAAATTAAAGCGTGATGGATATAATATATTATTTTACAGTGATTTTTCTTATGAAGATTTTACATCAAATAGAAAAGAAAAAAAGGAAATATTTTATTTAACTGAAGAAAATATTAAAGCAAAAATAAATGCTGTTTCAAAATATAGATCACAAATATTTATGATCTTTGGTTCAACAGAAAAAATTGAGGAATATTACAGAAATAAACTAAATAAGGAGGAAATATATTATGAATAACAAGTTACCATTAATAACCGTTATTACCATAACAAAAAACAGACCAAATTTATTAGAACGTGCAATAAAAACAGTAAAAGAGCAAACTTATAATAATATTAAACATTTAATAATAATTGATGATTGTCCTACAACATTAAAGATGTTAGAAGAAAAATATAAAAATGATTGTAATGTCATTTGGGAATATCATAAAAGAGAAAAGAATGATAAAAGTGGGCCAAATGTTTTAGCAAAATTAAGAACCAATGCAATTCACAAAATTGGAACAGGATGGTTTTCCTTTTTGGATGATGATAATGAATTTTATCCTGAACATATTCAAAAATTGTATAATTTTGCTATTAAAAATAATTGTAATGCGGTACATTCTTATAGAGAAGTAATGTATAAAGATGGTACTCCATATTTAAAGGAAGAATGGCCTTGGGGTAGAACATTTGAAAAGAAAATTGAAGTTTATAACCAAATGTTAAGTGCTGGTGTAGTAGAACGAAAAAGCAATATTTGGCATGATAAATTTGGCTATACTGTTGATACAAATGTATGGCTATTAAAAGCAGAATTATTTAATAATAAAAAGATTCAGAGTGAATATACTGAAGAAGATTATAATGAATGTAGACCAGAAGATGAAAAAATGATGGAATTATTAATAAAAAATAATGTGAGAGTTATGTGTAACAAAGAGGTAACTGTTAAGTATTATTTAGGTGGATATTCAAATGAGACAGATGATCCAATTGAGGGAACAGTACAATGGGAAAAATAATAAAATTTAATACTTGTAAAAAAATAAATGGTTTTGTAAATGATTATATTAATATTCAAAAAAAATATGAAAAAAAACATAATGAATTAATTAATAAAGATCCCTATGATTCTATTAATAATCATTTTATGAAAGAATGTAAGTACAAAGTAAGTATAATTATTTCTAGTTGGAATTGTTCTAAAACTTTATTACTTACATTAAAAACAATAGAAAACACTTATATATGTAATAATTTTAATGACAAACTTGAAGTAATCGTGGTAGATGATGGAAGTGTTGATGATACTGTTAATATGATTAAAACAAATAAATTTAATTTTGAATTAAAATTTATTAAACAAATTCATTTGGGCAGAGCACAGGGTATTAATATGGGAGTTTCAAAATCTAAAGGTGATATAATAATTTTTTGCGACGCAGACATATTATTATTTCCATACACCATTGATGAAATTGTTAAAAGACAACAAGATTTCTTGAATGAAGCAGTATTTTTTGGTTTTAGAGAAGATATTGATAATGTTCCAAAAAAAGTTGAAGATATAGTGCATTATGTTCAAGAATTTAAGCCAAGTTTTTGGAAAGATAATAGATTTATTTATGACTTCATTGGTAGTTGGGGATCTAACATGATGTTAGAAACAAATTTTTTGCAACAATATTCATGTAGAAAAAATATTTGGGTAAGTAATAATATAAAAGCAATTTATGATTGTTGGCAATTATATAGAATGGTGTATGGTTTTCTATTTTCTGTTAGTAGAGAGAATTTTTACAAAGTTGGAGGATTTGCTGAATTTTTAGTAGGATGGGGATGTGATGACACATCATTTATCTCTTTGTGCTTAGAACAAAATATTAAAATAATTCCTGTTCCTTCTGCACATTGTTTACATATTTATCATCCAATAAGAATGAAAAGTCAATGGGAAGATGGAAAGAAAAATGAGAAAAGAATGTTTGATTATATTTCAAAAGAAAATAGAATTAATTATATGAATCAAGATTTTTCTCCTAGAATATTATTTGAATATCAAAACAATCATGATTATGCTAAATTACCAATTATGATAAAAAAAGCAAATTATAATACAAAATTGGAAGAAGCTGATTATAATTATTTTTTAGGAAATTTGCAAAAAGCTAAAAAATTATATTTAAGTATTATAAAAGATTTAAACTTAGAGAAATTAGAAAATTTATTTGATATTACAATCAGATTAAATGATAATTATACATTTAAATATTGCAAAGAAAGTGAATTGCATTTACAATGTTTTTTCTATCATGCTGCCAACTATTACTTTAATTTCAAGATGTGTTGTGTTGATGACATTGTCGGTTCTAATAGTTATTATTGCAATTTTTTAAAAAACATTAATAAAAATGATTTGAAAAATAGAGCAGAACAATACTTTTATGAAAAACAATGGTATCTGTCTTATTTAGATTATTTTGCAATTTCAATATATGATAATAGTAGTTTAGATAATTGTAATAAATGTTTAGATATTCTAAAAAAAGGAGGCAAACTTTAAAATGAAAATTGCAGTTGCAGGAACAGGGTATGTTGGATTATCAATAGCAACATTATTAAGCCAAAAAAATGAGGTAGTAGCATTAGATGTTGTGCCTGAAAAGGTTGAAAAAATTAATAATAGGATTTCCCCCATTAAAGATGAAGAGATTGAAAAATATTTTAAAGAAAAACATTTAAACTTAAAAGCAACTCTAGATTATGAAAAAGCATTTTCAAATGCCAATTTTATTGTTATTTGTACACCAACTAATTATGATGATAAAAAAAAGTCCTTTGATACTTCAAGTGTTGAAGATATAATTCAAAAGGTAATTTCAATGAATATATATACAACTATGGTTGTAAAATCTACTATACCAGTTGGATTTGTTGAAAATATAAAAAAGAAATATAACATAAATAATATTATGTTTTCTCCGGAATTTTTAAGAGAAGGGAAAGCTTTATATGATAATTTACATCCATCTAGGATAATTGTAGGTGAGAAAAGTAAAAGAGCAGAAATATTTGCAAATCTTTTAAAAAACTGCTCATTAGATGAAAATACACCTGTTTTATTTATGAACAGTACTGAAGCAGAGGCAGTCAAGTTATTTGCCAATACCTATTTAGCTTTAAGAGTTTCCTATTTCAACGAATTAGATACTTATGCTGAGTTAAAAGGATTAAATACAAAGGACATTATTGATGGGATTAGTTTAGATACAAGAATAGGAAATCATTATAATAATCCATCTTTTGGATATGGCGGTTATTGTTTACCTAAAGATACTAAACAATTACTATTAAATTATGATAATGTACCTCAAAATTTAATAGAAGCAATAGTTAAATCAAATAAAACTAGAAAAAAACATATTACTGATATGATTCTAAAAAGAAATCCCAAAATAGTAGGCGTTTATAGATTGATTATGAAAACAGAGTCTGATAATTTTAGAGCTAGTGCTATACAAGATATTATAAAGAATTTAAAACAAAGTAATGTTAATATCATAATATATGAACCTACTTTAGATAAAGAACAATTTGATGATTGTGTAGTAGTTAATGATCTTAATAAGTTTAAAAATATATCTGACATTATTATAGCTAATAGATTAGAGAAAAATCTAATTGATGTTTTAAATAAGGTTTACACTAGAGATATATACAATAATAACTAAGAAAATCTTCTTGACAGAATTATGGGGAATACTTTCTTAAGGTATCTTTATCCATAAAGTAATTATTTTTAAAAAGCAACGATTTGATCTTACAATTTGTGAAAAATCAATTAGAAGAAATTTTGGAGAAAAATATATTTCAGAATTTTATAAAAAGTTAAATATAGTTCCAGATAGAAATAAAATTGATTATTATTTACTTATGATGGAGTTATATTTATAAAATATTATAATTAGATAGAAATTCATGTCATAAAATATTGATTTATGCAAGTTTTAAAATCAAAAAAAGTGTAGAAAAAAGTTATGACTATTGTTAATTATATAATTTCATGGTATCATTTCATCAAGAAGTGATGCTTTTTTACTATAGTAATATTCACATACAATTAAACTAGTTAGATATTACCAAGGTGTTGATGGTCTAAAGACAGGATTCACTAATACAGCCGGTTATTGTCTAACCGCTACTGCTAAAAGAGGAGATATGCGTCTTATTACCGTTGTCATGAACGAACCATCTAGTGAAATTAGAAGTAAAGAAACAAGCAGTATGCTAGATTATGGCTTTAATACTTATGAAATAAACAAAGTATTAACTAAAGATAGTGTAGTAGGTAATGTTAAAATATCTTTAGGCACTAAAAAAAGTGTTGATATCGTACCAATAGGTGACATTGATATTCTCCGCAGTAAGATTGGTGATAAAAAAGATATTACTTACAAAGTAACCGCTAACAATGTCAAAGCACCCATTAAAAAAGGTGAAGATGTAGGAGACGTCATTGTCTATGAAGATGGTAAAGAAATCATGAAAACAGATGTCACTGTCATAAATGATGTTAACAAAGTAAATATCTTTGTGGCATACCTAAGAAACATAATTAACATTATTAGTGGTAAAGTATTTTAATATAATACTTAGAATATTCTTTCTAGGTATTTTTACTTTAGAAAAATATGGCAAAGATAATTAAAGCAAAACAAATATTTGCTTTTTTTCTAAATTTATGCTATAATATCCCGCATTGATGGGGGTTATTATGGAATTTTTAAGTAGAGAACATTTTGATACATATTTAAGAGGATTAAAATATCTAGGGCAAGGATGCCAAGGAGTATGTTATTTGAACACTAGAAATAATACTGTATATAAAGTATTTAATGACTATTTTGATGAAGAAGATGCTGGATATACAGAAGATTTCTTATTAAGATTTAGTAATATAAAAAATAGTACTTTTATATGGCCTAATAATGTTATCAAAGTATCAGGTACAATAGTAGGTTATACTATGCCATATAGAAGAGCAAGAAATTTATGTAATATAAATCCATTATTAGTAAATCTAGATAAATTAGAAGAAGCTACAGTAAAAGCTGAGAAAGATGTAAAAATATTAACAGATAATAAAATAAGATTATATGATGTTAGATATAATATCTTATACACAAATGGGAAAATGTATGTTATAGATACACTAGATTATGGTAATAGAAAAGTATCTTATGAAGAAAATAGAATGGCTATAGATGATGAATTAATGTTGTTTCTCGTAGATAATTATTTTGATGACTTTATAGTCAATGATAAGTTACTAAATGCAATGTATAGAGAATTCGAAATAAGGGGAGTAGACTTCTTAAAAGTATTTAGAAATAAGCTTAGTGAATATGCAGGTAAATATATAACTAAATTAAACGAAGTTAAACACTTAGTAAGAAAAAATAATAGTCATATTTACAAAAGGGGTATTTGTTATGATAAATAAGATAGATAATATTTTAGACTACTATAAAGGGAATCTAGCTTATACTTATTTTTTATTGGATCTAGCATATGGAAGTACGGATAAATCGAGTTATATATTAGAAAAGAAAAACATAAATGCCGCAATAATTGGATGTATTAGTAATATATTACTTGCTATTAAAGAAGATCTTGTCCAAAGAGAAGAAGATGATATTGTATCTAAGATATTGTTAAAAGAACTAGAAAATTCTGTAGATCAAATTGCTACAAAAAAGGAATATGGTTATGAAATAAATAATTATGTTTTTAAAGATGCTCCTTCGGTAGTAGCAGAGATTAGAAATAAGATAGCACATGGAGCTTTTACTTTAGATTTAGAGCATAACAGAGTAATACTTAATATGGCTGATAGTAATGTAATAATAAATATTGATAAATTGTCTACATTTATTATAATGGGATTAAAATCATATATTACCAATAAACCTAAAAAAGAAAATGGTAGTGTCTATGAAAGAAATTTAGTTGTTTTAAATAAAGTTGATGCGAAAAGAGAAAAGAAGATAAGTAATAAAAAAGAATTATTACCTCTTATGAAGAAAATAAGATCTTTAAATATTGTTTTAAAAAGTACTGATGGTAGTGAGATACCAAACTGGTTAATAGATAAATTAGAAATAGCTATAAAAGAATACTCTACATCTAATGATAATAGTAGTTTACTTAACTTTGAAAAAGAACTTGGTAGTAATTATAAGATAAGTATCAAACGTAATAAAATTAGTAATGATATTTTAGATAAGGTAGCCGACGGAATACTTAATATGGCTTCAGAAGATATTGATTACAATAGTCAAATGCATTTAATTGGATTAGAACTTCAAAGAAATATGGAAGAAGACTATGAAACACTAAAGCCAATAGTTTCAAATTTAAATAATTTAATTATGCTAAAGACAATAAAAAAATATGGAACAACAGATATAGAAGTATTAAAAGATAAGATAATTAAGGAATATGATATGATATATATTAATTATGATTCACTTGTATCTTCAAGTATAGCTATGTTTAATTCATTATTTTCTTATGCTAGAGATGATGTATATAAAAATAGTAACAAATTTACTTTAATAGGAAATAACGGCTTAGATTATGGTAAACTAGATTTGAAAGAATTTGATATATTAAAACTAAATATAGATAATAGTAGATATTTAGAATTGGTAAGTCAAGTTAATAAAAGTATAAAAGAGTTAGATGAAAATAATAAAAAACTTGCTGAACTTACTAAAAGTAAGGCTATTGTAGAAGAAAAGGGAAATGTTATTGCTAGTGGGAAAATAAATACTAATATTAGTTTGTTAACAACTAAGCAAAGTTTACTTCTTGCTAAAGTAACAAGTAAGCAAAATGAATTAAAAACATTTATAGACTACTGCAAAAATAATAGTGATTATTTGAGAAATGAATGTATAATAGAGGGAATAAGAAACTCTATATCTCATGGTAATTATCGAGTTAAAGCAGAATCTTCTTTAGAAGAATGCAAAATTATTTTCGAAGATATTTATGAAGGAGAATTAACATTCAAAGCTCAGATAAAATTATTAGATTTTATTACTCTATTAGTAAATAATCATAATATAATAAGTGATTTTGTAGATGATAAAAGCAAAAAGCTTTCATTAAAGAGTTAAGGAAATATTGTTATAGTATTTCCTTTTTGGTATTATGATGTTAATAAAGTAAATATCTTTGTAGTATATCTAAGAAACATAATTAATACCATTAATGGTAAAGTATTTTAACATAATAAAATACTTAGAATACTATTTCTAGGTATTTTTTTCTTTTACTAAAAAGTTTAAGGAATATAACAGTCAGCAAAATACTAGGCAAATTATAAATATAATGGTAAAATATATCTAAAGAATTAAGTGAGGTAATTTATGAAAGTATTAAGTATAAAAGAACCATATGCTACATTAATTGCTAATGGTGATAAATTAATTGAAACAAGAAGTTGGAAGACAAATTATCGAGGTGAATTATATATTCATGCCAGTAGTGCTAAAATAGTTAAGAAGCATTTAACAAATCAGTATGTTATAGATATAAGTAAGAATCTAAAAATGAATTATGGGAATATTATATGTAAAGCAAAATTAGTAGATTGTATTTATATGGATCAAGACTTTATTGACTCTATCAAGAAAGATCAAAAAGAATATTATTTAGGTCAATATGAATTAGGAAGATATGCCTGGGTACTTGCAGATGTAGAATTAATTAAGCCGATTCCTGCTAAAGGAAAACTTAATATTTGGAATTATAATGATAAATAATAAAAAAGCCCTTTTAACTCTAGAAAACGTTAATATGGATAAATACGTTATCCCTAAGAAAGGAACAGCCTTATGAAAAGATGCAAATGGTGTAATGAAAATAATCCCTTATATGTAGAATACCATGATAAAGAATGGTGTATTCCTAACCATGATGATAACTATTTATTTGAAATGTTAATATTAGAGTCTTTTCAAGCTGGACTATCATGGGAGTGTGTCCTAAATAAAAGAAATGACTTTATAGTCGCCTATGATAACTTTAATATTGATAAAATAATTAATTATGATGAAAACAAAATAAATGAATTATTAACCAATAGTAAAATAATAAGAAATAAATTAAAAATAAAAGCTAGTATTAATAATGCTAAAATATTTAAAGATATTCAAAAAGAGTATGGTAGTTTCTATAAATATTTATTAACATTTACTGAAAACAAAATATTATATGAAATAGATAAAACTACTAATGACTTATCTGATTCTATCTCTAAAGATTTAATCAAAAGGGGCATGAAGTTTGTAGGCTCTACTATTATCTATTCATACTTACAAGCAACTGGTTTTATATACTCTCATGATGAAAAATGCTTTATGTATAAGAAAGAATCTTAAAGATAACTGAAATAATACTTGGATATTAGTTCTAGGTATTATTTTTTATTGTATAAATAGTAAATTATATGGTAAAATCAAATTATAAAGAAGCATCACTGATTCTTATAAATATATTCTAAATAAAAACGATATTACTGCCAAAGAACTATTATTTCTCGATGATAATATAATTGGTGTTAATAAGCTTATATAAACATTATTAAAGTTACAAAGCACTGATCTTTTTTCTGAAATAACAAAAGTCATTAATAATATATCGAAAGGATGTGATTAAATTGCCAAATTACGAATGTGTTATTGCCACTAAAGGATTAATTATTAAAAAATGGGATGAAGAAATTATAAAGCATAATAATTCTGAATTATGGAAAAACTTTAAAGAAACATCACTAAGAAATCTTAGCACAAGAATAGTTTATATGGGGTTATTAGGTGGAAATATAATTACTGAATGTACCGCTATTATATCAAGTGATGATTTAGATATGCAAAATAAAGATAATTTAGTAGGAGATAGCAAAGCCTACTTAACTGCTTTTAGAACAAGCAAAGAATATGAAAACCAAGGATACTTTTCAAAACTATATAAATATATGGAAAGTGATTTAAAAAAACGTGGCTTTAAGTCATTAACTCTAGGTGTTGAACCATGTGAAGTAAGAAACATTCAAATTTACTTTAAATGGGGCTTTACTAAGTATATAAAAACTGCTTATGAATATTATCCTAATAATGAAAAAGTTATAGTTAATTATTATGAAAAAGACTTGTTAAACGATATAAATGATAATTATTATAAAGCATATGAAAAAAGATATCAACAAGTATACAAACATCATCATCTATGGTCATCAACAGAACCAACAAGAGATGTTATGGAAATAATAATTAATGAAAAAATACCAACAAATGCCAAAATATTGGAAGTCGGTTGTGGAGAAGGTCGAGATGCTATATGTCTCTTAAATAAAAATTATAATGTTCTTGCTATTGATTATTCAATCACTGCTATAGAAAAGTGTAGGGAACTAGCAAATTACCAATATAATAATAATTTTAAACAGTTTGATATTATAAAAGATACCCTAAAAGATAAATTTGACTTTATCTACTCAATAGCTGTTGTTCATATGTTTGTTAATAAAGAACATAGAGATAAATTTTATAGTTTTATATATAATCATCTAAAGCCACATGGAATAGCCCTAATAGTATCAATGGGTGATGGCATAAAAGAATATAAATCTGATATAAATAAATCATTTGAAGACACTGAAAGAACAATAATTAACAATAATAAAAAAATAAACATTGCCACCACATCCTGCAATATTGTCTCTTGGCGTACTTTCGAACAAGAATTATATAATAACGGTCTAACTATTAAAAGAAAATGGCTTTCCAAACAAATACCCGAGTTTAATTCAGCCATGTGTGTTATAATTACCAAAAAATAAAAGAGAGGAGTTAATTATATGCAATTAGAAACAGAAATAACAGTATTAGTAACAGTAGATTACGAAACACTAGAAAAAGAATTAAAACAAAATAACTTTGTAAAAAAAGAAGAATATACAGTAAATGATGTATATATGATTGATAATAAAATAGATATATCAAATATGAATAATTTAGATATATTAAAGAAATGCATCTTAGTAAGAAACATTGAAGGCTTTGCCAAAGAATTACTATATAAATATAAAAAGTATGATGATAATGGAGATATTCTAGAACAAGGAAAAGTAAGATGTCCAATTACCGACATACCAAAAGCAATTCAATTTATGAAAGCAATAAATTACAAAGAACTATTTAAAATAAATGATAAATGTATTGTATATACTAATTCTAAGTCAGAACTAGTTGTTCAATTAGTAAATGATAAATATATATTTATTGAAATGGAAAATAAATGTGAATTTACTGATAGAGTATATAATAATGTAGATGAATTAAAAGAGGATATATGCCGTTATAATCTTTCAATAGATAAGTCTAACTTCTTTGTAAAGAAGGCTGAAATGATATTGAACGAAGTAAAAAAGGAGGATTAATAATATGGCATTAAAAAAGAGATATATTCAAATAACGAAAGGAGAGTTATTATATATGAACTTAATAGGTAGTAAAACTATAGAAACAAAAAGATTAATACTAAGAAGTTCTAGTATGGAAGAACAAAAAAGATTATGGGAAATATTAATGGATCCAGAAGTCAATAAGTTTTATTTAACATCCGCTAAAGACAAAGCAAACGATAAAGAATATTGGACATGGCAAGTACAAGAAAAGTTCTATAAATCAAAAGTTAATAAAGCAAATAATCAAGATATCTTTGTATGGAGTATATTTTTAAAACCAGAATATACAATAAGTGGTAAAGAAGAAGTCATTGGCCAAGTATCTACCCAAGAAAATGGTAACGATATAAAAGTACGTGATGTAGGTTGGTTTATAGATAAAAATTATCAAGGTAATGGATACGCTAAAGAAGCCGCTACAGCAATGATAGATTATATGTTTAAAGAAGTAGAGATTGATAAAATATCATCAGGAGCAGTAAGAGACAATATCCCATCATGTAAAATATTTGAAAGATTAGGGTTTACAAAAATAGGCGAGGTAGAAGAAGACTCTCCATACACTTTTTATGACGGAAGACTAATATTTTCAAAATATGAATTAACAAGAGAAATGTATTTATCTCAAGTACAAATAATCGAATATCAAGATCAATATCTAGATGACGTGAGAGATTTATTAGTAGAATTAGAAGAATATATCTTAAGTATTGACGAAGATAATTTAGACCAACTTCATCCTGAATATCGAGAGAAAATGGCTTTACTAGACTTAGAAAAAGTTAACAATAATAATGGTAAGTGTTATATAGCCATCCATAATAATAAAGTTGTTGGTTTAGTTATGGGTTTTGTCAGAGCATACGATGAATATGATTATCTAGATTATAAATGCCCTAAAAGTGGAGAAGTGTCAGAACTAATTATTTCTAAAGATGCTAGAGGAGCAAAAATTGGGAAAAACTTAATGAATAGAATAGAAGACCACTTTATCTCTATCGGTTGTGACTATGTTTTTGTAGATTGTTTTGCATACAACAAAAATGCCTTTGAATTCTATAAGAAACAGGGATATCATCCAAGAATGTATAATAATGTCAAGAAATTAAAAAAAGACTAAAGTCAATATCGAGGAATATCATGAAATATATAATTAAAAGAAAATAGAGTATGAAACAAATTATATTATCTCAAAAATAACACGACAAGATTTAATTGATAATTACTAATATTTATAACGATTTTTGGTAAAAAGAAAAAGATTACAAAATATTATTCGTAATCAATAAAATTAAATTATAAAATCATATATTTATATCTAAACCAAATGTCGTTTTTTTGTATAATCTATATCTATTTCAATAAAATCTTTATGTAAACTATAGCTATTTAAACTATTGATAATTCTTCTTTCTTTTGTGCAAGCAATACCATCAGCTATAAACGAAGCAATTGATCTAATATATCTTTCTAATTCATCACTATTTCTAACAGATTTTAAAAAATTAATTATATAGTTATAATCGTGTTTACTTTTTATATCTGCATTAAATGTTATGCCTTCATATTTTGCATATCCAATGTCATCTTGTTCTGCAGTTTTTATTAAATTTGAATTTCCATGCACGTAAGGTTCTAAAAAAACAGCAAGAGCACCAACATTTCGAAAAATGTCAGTATCAAACTCCAATCCTGTAATAAATTCAACAGTTCTGTATTTTGAAGGAGTAATTTGAAGAAATGCCTTTCTATACTGCTCACTAACATTATTTTTATCAAAATAAGAATCGAGATATATGAAATTATCATCATTATCAATAAAACGTATTTTATCAGCATCAACTATATAATACTTTCTTTTTTCATTTTGTAATTCCTTTTTATCTTTTACTAAATATATTTTTCTTTCCATAATCTCTCCTTGTACAGTTATTATAGCATGTATCGCTTAAAATAACAAGTGTAATGCATACTTTCACCCATAAAAAGTATATTCTATGAACTAATTTAGAACAAAATCAAATTTATGTTATAATATGAATATATCAAATAAATATATATTATATGGAGGTACATATGAACAAAAGAATCAATATTATAAAAAATGTTTTAATAACACTCAGTCTAGTATTATATTCCTACATTACATTAATAGGTAGAAATCAATATATCTATGATATGAATTATCTTAAGAGTATACTATTTATGCTCCTATTAAGTCTAGTTATATATACATATGGAATTAAAACAAATAATAACAAAACATATAAAACAAATATTATTCTTTATATTATCTTTTATATGATACTACTATTTAACGTTACTTTTATCTTAAATAGAGGTCAAATTCAATTTTATACTTGGTGGTATCGAGGCCAATACCTCCCATTATATACAATAAAATCTCAACTTAAATATGGTACAAGCGTATCTATATTAAAAAATATTTTAGGAAATAGTATAATGCTAATACCACTATCATTCTTATTAATGATTAAGAATAAGAAATACAATAATATTTTAAAACAAACAATTATTACATTACCAATAATTATCTTTATTGAAATACTTCAAGCATTTACTCATACAGGAGTATTTGATATCGATGATATTATATTAAATTATTCAGGTACGGTAATATTTACCTTTATAATTACTAGATTTAATATTATTGATAAGATAAAGAAACTATTCTATACAGACTATAAATTAAATGATAGAGTAAAGAACATAATATTCTATACTAGCATAATCTTATTAATTATATTTGATAATTATCTTTTGATATAACACCATTATTACCAAATTAAAAGTAGTGAATAAGTAAAAAATAATTTTTTCGTAAGTTTTATTCTTGAAAAATATTAAAAATAATATGATTAATACTAATTTCTTATCACTAGATGTAAATAAAGAAGCAATAATTAATCAGTCTCAAGTAATTAAAAAGATTGCTAATAATGGAAGTGCTGTAATAGTAGGAAGATGTGCTGACTACATATTAAAAGATAACGATGCTCTAGTAAAAGTATTTATATATGCTAATATGGATTATCGAATTCAGAATATAATGAAAAATTACCAAGACA
Organism: uncultured Bacilli bacterium; assembly: GCA_934130545.1. GTDB lineage: Bacteria > Bacillota_I > Bacilli_A > RF39 > UBA660 > UBA6414. The sequence goes on from CAKOYD010000002.1 coordinate 56,600, forward strand.
ATGAAAAACAAGCTAAAAAGCATATAATAAAATCTGATAAATCTAGAGCTGCCTATTATAACGCTATAGCTAACAGTATATGGGGCGATAAAAACAACTATGATTTATGTATTGATGCTAAAATAGACAATGAAAATGTTGTTAAAATCATCTGTGATTATATAAATAATTCTAAATATTAAAAGATATCATCTCAATTAAAAAGTGATATCTTTTTATATATATCGACATTTAATATTAGTTAGTGTATAATGTAATAAAGATAGGAAGTGAAATAATGCTAAAAAGAATTAAGAAAGTATTTATAAAAAACTATAAGTGGATAATTTGTTTTATTTGCTTAATATTATTTCTTGCTTTAGCAGAAGATGTATTTAATAATGAAATAATGAATGGGGATGTTATTGGTTATAAGTTTATATCAACATATTTAATTCGTGATTCGTTAACCCCCATATTTAAAATAATAACTTGGTTTGGTAGTGCTACTTGCTTAATACTATTAGCCCTCATATTATTCTTTACCATTAAAAATAAAAAAGTAGGTTTACTAATTAGTACTAATTTAATTATTATAACTATTTTAAATCAAGCTTTAAAAATAATTGTTCAGCGACCGCGACCAACTGAATATCGTATAATTAACGAAGCAGGATATAGTTTTCCATCCGGACATTCAATGGTAAGTATGGCCTTTTATGGTTTCTTAATTTATCTAATTTATAAAAATATTAAGAATAAATACTTAAAAATATCTTTGATTGTAATATTATCATTACTGATTGTTATGATAGGTATTAGTAGAATATATCTAGGAGTTCATTATACTAGTGATGTCTGTGCTGGTTTTCTAGTATCATTATCATATTTAATAATATATATTAATTTTGCAAATAAACTTGTATTAAGTAGGGAGAAAAAATGAAAAACAAAAATTTAATTAATAGTTTCAAATATGCCTTTGATGGCTTAAAAAGTGCTTTTAAAACAGAAAGAAATCTTAAAATTCATATTACCGTAGCTACTATTATTACTGTTTTAGGAATAATACTAAAGCTAAGGTCATGGGAATGGATAGTTTGTATTATTTGGTTTGCTATTGTTATAGGAGGAGAATTATTTAATACTGCCATTGAAATTGCTGTTAATTTAGCTATGCCCAAAATAAATAATGATGCAAAAAGAGCTAAAGATATTTCAGCCGGTGGTGTTTTAGTATTTGCTATCGGTTCAGCCATCGTAGGCCTTATTATATTTGTACCAAAATTAATATTTTTAATTAAATAATGAAAATTAAAGTGGATAATACCGCTTTTTTTCTTATGCTAAAACATTTTTCAACACTAACCAACTTTAACCTTGAAAAAAGAAATTAGGTATGATATTATTATAATGATAGGAGGATAGGAAAATGGAAAGAAATAGAACAGGACAGGTAATTGCAATACTTGCTTTAGTAGTGGGTGTTGTAAGTTTATCTATCGGTTTTGCATCATTTTCTAGTGTTTTAAATATTCAAGCTAGTGCTAATGTAAAACCAGATAGAAGTACAATGAATGTTGATTTCTCAAGTGCAGTAGATAAAGTTGAAGTTGCTGAAATAGTTCCAACAACTACACCAGATAGCCTTGAAACAACAAATGCTACTATTGATAATAGTAGTGATCCAACAATTTCAAATTTAAGTGCTACTTTTACTGAGCCAGGACAATCTGTTACATATGAATTTTATGCATTCAATGCCGGTGAGTTAAATGCTTACCTAAAGAGCATTGTTTATGGAAACGTTACAGGTAAGAATGCCACTAAAGTATGTACTGCCGCTTCAGGAACAACAGATGCTTTAGTTCAAAAAGCTTGTGAAAAGATTTCAATTAAAGTAAAAGTTGGTAACGAACTTGAAACATCAACTGGTAAAGCTTCTATTACTGGACATGCTTTAGCTAAAGGTAATGGCGAAAAAGTAGTTGTTACTTTAGAATATGAAGCTGGCGCTGACAGAGCTGACGGTGATTTTAGTGTTGCCTTTGGTGACATTACTTTAAACTATAGTTCTGCTGATTAATGACATAGTAAATTAACTATGTTTCATTTAAGATAGGAGATAAAAATGAAAAAAAGTTATATTAAAATAATATTGTTTATCTTTATTTTTAGTTTTATATTTCTTATAAATAGTTTTATATTTAAACTATTAGATCAAACCAAATTAAATATTACACTATTGCTTTTATTAATGATCGTATATATGTTATTTGGCTTCGAGAAAGATAGACATCGTTATGCTAAAGATATCATTTTAGAAATTATTATTATTTTAATATCTTTTTTTCTAATTTATTATTTAACTGGAGTTTTGATAGGATTTGCTAGAAATAATAACTATTTAACAATAAAATCTATCTTAAATATAATACTTCCTATTATAATTTATATTTTAATAAAAGAGTTTTTGCGCTATCAACTTTTAATAAAGTCGAGTGAGTCAAAAACATTAATTATATTTGTGTGTATTTTCTTTATTATAATTGATAACATTATATCTTTTTCAGCACATACAATCAGTTTTGACAAGAGTACTTTCTTACTAATTGCCTTATCATTTTTGCCATCAATTACAGAGAATATATTATGTACTTATTTAGGACTGAAGTTTGGTTATAAACCAGGAATCATTTACTTACTGGTTATGAGCTTATATAAATACGTACTGCCAATAATACCAAATCCTAACGAGTACCTATATTCACTAATATTTCTCTTGCTTCCATTATTTGTTTTAATAAAAATAAGAAATTGGGCAAGAAAAGATCGAACTGAAGCATTAATCACTGATGATTATATAAACAGAGAAAAAGAAGTATTGTTGCTTATACCGCTAGTTATTTGCACAAGCATTTTAATATATACCGTATCAGGATATTTTAGATATTATGCTATTGCTGTTGCCAGTGGATCAATGGAAACTAAAATATCAAAAGGGGATGTAGTTATCGTTGATAAAAAAATTAAAAACCTAGAAGTAGGGGAAATATTAGCATACAAGTATGAGGGGAAAGTAATTGTTCATCGTATATATAAAATAATAAATACTAATGGTGAATACTTCGTTTATACCAAAGGAGATGCTAATAAAGAATATGATAAATATAAAATTACTGAAGATATGTTTATTGGGACAGTCAAATTTAAAGTCCCGTTTGTAGGGTATCCTACAGTATTATTAAATGAGAGGTGGTAGTATGAAGAATACAAATAAGGTAAGAAAAAAAACTAACAATCGATTATTATGTAGATTTTATTTTTGTACGTTAATTTTTGGAATACTATTTTTTATGGGTATTGAGTTTATTATTGCCTCATTAGATATTGATCATACTGAAAAACTAATCTTTAAAGAACAAGGAAACATCAAGTATTCCGTATGCTTAAAACAAAATGACTTCTTTGATGAAGAATGTTTAGAACCAAATATGTCTTATGTTGCTAGTTTAATTAAAACTATAATACTTGAATTTAATTATCAGTTTAATGGTAATCTAGATAATCTAATTAATTCAGTTGATTACGAGGTTATTGCTAAACTTATAATTAAAAATAATGAAACTGCTACAAGATATTTTGAAAAAGAATATGTTCTAGTATCCAAAACAAATGATAACCTTAAAGATGGAAATACATTATATAATTTAAATAAAAAAGTTAATATTGATTATGAATACTATAATAATATTGCTACTAGTTTTAAATCACAATACGGAGTGGATTCTCAAAGTTATTTAGAGGTCTACTTAAATGCTTATAATAATACTAATGATGAATATAAAGACATTCCAACATCTGGTAAAATATTAGTCCAAATACCATTATCCCAAAAAGCTCTAGAAATAAAGTTTAATACTCAAGAAATTAATAAAGACATTGAAAAAGTTATAACTAGTAAGTATTTCAATATTACTAACTGGTTTAGACTAATCATTGGTATAATATTATTACTAATAGCATTTCTCTTCTTATATTTAATGATTGTAATAATAAAGAAGTTTAATAAAAGTACAAGCAAATATGATAAATATATTGCAAAAATTTTAAAAGAATATGATCGATTAATAGCAGAAACTTCAACAATGCCTAGCCTTGATGATTATGAAGTTTTAATAATTAATAGTTTTAATGAGTTAGTAGACGTCAGAGATAACTTAAGATTGCCTATTATGTTTTATAGTTTCAAAGATTCTGAGAAAGCATATTTTTACATTATTCATGAAAATAATTTATATCTATATGAAATAAGTGCTGCTGATATAAGTAAAGGTGATAAGAAATAATTATGAAAAGAAATAAAGTTAAAAAAAATAATAATTATCTCTGGTTTTATGGATTAATATTTATACTAATACTAAGCTTAAATATTGGCTTTTCAGCTTATCAAAACAAACTATCTATTGAGAATATAAGTGCCAGCGTTAGAATAGACAAGGATATTAGAATAACTAGTATTGGTGTTAATAGTACCAACAATGCTACTAGTCTTTATGAAGAATATAGTACTTTTAACATCTCTAGTAGTGTTAAATTAGATAATGCTGATTCTTATGTAATATATGAAGTTGAAGTTTATAATTTAGGTAATGTCCCAATGGGTATAAGAGAGGCTATAATCGATAATGATAACTTAAAATACGAGTTTCTCGATTATGAATTAAAGTCTAAAATATGTGAAGAAGACCAGTGTTCTTTAGGAATTAAGAAAAAACTTAAAGTTAAAATATCATATAAAGATGGTGCTAACATTAGTGAAGGAAGCAATAACTTTATATTAAGTTTTAGATTCGGAAGAATTTTTAATATAACATATTACAATATTTCTGATAGTGATAAATTGCCTACAGAAGTAATAGAGGGAGACACATTAAACCTAATTATACCCAATAAAGAGGATTATCTTATAAAGATTTTTATGAATAATAGTTTATTGCAAAAAGATATTGATTATCAGCATGTAAATGATAATTTAGTTCTTCCTAACGTGTCAGGAGATATACAAGTCTATTATAAAATGCCAATTTGTCAAAGAGCTACTCTTCTGCATACTGAAGAATGTAAGGGTAACTATTGTGCTAGTGCTGGTTATAAAGTTGATGGGAGTTATGGTACTACAACGATTACTTATGGTTCTTTAGGAACAATGGGAAGTTTGGCATCGGGTGATGCTTTCGATTGTGATGTAAACGGAGATGGCATTTATGATGCAGAAACAGAAAGATTTTATTATGTTACTGATATGAAAGAAAATAGTAATGTAGCCATTTTAATTTACTATAATAATGTTAGCGAGGGAAAACCAAACAATGCAAAATACTATCAATATGATAGTTCAGGAGAAAATTGGCATGGACCTAGAACTGCTATAGAACAGCTTCCTACTACTAGTCAGTGGGCTAATGTAAGTTTATTCAATACTGAAAGAAAATTAGTTAATGAATATGGTACAACTAGTACAAAAGATGGACATACTTATCCAGAGGTACTTAGTTATTCTAAATATGCAGCACGCCTTTTAACGTTATCAGAAGTGAGAAAAATCGTTGATTTTTATATTCCAAGTTGGAAAAATGGTGAATTGAATAGTTCCCTTTATTTTGTTGAAAATACCAATTTTTCAAAAAAAGATAATTCTAAATTTGATGGGTACTGGTTAGAAACTCCTAGAAATACTATGTCAAATTATGGTTGGATGATTTATGCAACAGCAAGTCGTGTTCATAGTGTAGAAGTATCAAGGACTGATGTTTTAATTGGAGTTCGTCCAGTAATAGAAGTTTCTAAAAGTGACATTTCATATTAAAATCTATAATTAAAGATAATAATATACAAGATTTAATAAAATTATTTGCAGTTCCGATTTAATGCATGTGAGTTAGATATTTGACTTTTTAAAACAGAGTTTACAATTATCTAACACTTTTCATTTATAATAATTTAAAACTAATGAATTTTTGCTAGAAATTATATATAATAGTATAAAGGAAGTGATAATATGAAATATTTTAAGAAAATAGAAGGAGAAAGAATATATCTATCACCAATAAACAGTGAAGATGCTGAAAAATATGTTTATTGGATGAACGATAGAACAATAACAGATAATATTGCTAGAACTACCGCTATAACAACATTTGAAAGTGAAAAAGAGTGGTTAGCAAGTACTTCAAAAAATGAAGAAAAATTTGCTATCGTTAAAAAGGATACTGACGAATTAATTGGCAATTGTTCACTAATGGATATTGATAGACTAAATAGAAAATGTACTTTAGGTATATTTATTGGAGATGAAGGAAATAGAAGTATGGGTTATGGCACTGAAGCCTTAAAATTACTTTTAGACTTTGCTTTTAATTTTCAAAATATGCACAGTGTTGATTTAAAAGTATTCTCATTTAATGAAAGAGCCATTAAGTGCTATGAAAAATCAGGCTTTAAAAGATGTGGAACAAGACATGATGCCTACTTTCTAAATGGTAAATATCATGATGAGATAACAATGGAAATATTGGAAAATGATTACTATGAAAGAAATAATATATAATTATGATAACTTACGTGAAGATGAAATTACAGAATTAGTAGTAAGAATAAAAGTATTATTATTAAAAGATGATAAATTATTAATTGGTAATGAAAATAATATCTATCAGTTTATTGGAGGTCATCTCGAAGAAGGGGAAACATTTAACGAGTGTTTAAAAAGAGAAGTTAAAGAAGAAACAGGTATTGAACTAGATGATGAAGAAATAGGTAAACCATTCATGAAAACATCTTATCTAAATAAAGATTGGCCTGAAGTAGGGAAGAATAGAAAATGTGAAATATATTATTACCCTGTTAAGACTAACAAGAGTATCAATTTAGAAAATACTAACTATACTGAAAATGAAAAAAATCAAAATTTCAAAATAGAAGAATTGTCTCTTAAAGATGCCACTAGATTAATAGAAGAAAACATCCCAAATAATGAAAAGAATCAAGTTATATCTTACGATATGATTGATGTTATTAATGAATATATTGATAAACACATTTAATGTTCATTTAATAAAAATATTATATATAAGTAATGGTGATTTATTATGCGTATTTTAATTGTTGAAGATGAATTTAACTTAGCAGATGTTATAGCATCTAGATTAAGAAAAGAAAAATATACAGTTGATGTTAGTACTGATGGTGATGATGGTAGTTATAAAGCCATGACTAATATCTATGACTTAATTATTCTAGATGTCATGCTACCATATAAAGATGGCTTTACTATTCTGAAAGAGCTAAAAGAAAATAATATTAAAGCACAGGTAATTATGCTTACTGCAATGGACGGTATTGAAGATAAACTGAACGGCTTTAAAGGTGGTGCAGATGATTATCTAACCAAACCATTCCATTTAGAAGAACTAGTTGCTCGAGTAAATATTAAATTAAAGAAAGATATTAATAATAATAATGATTATTTAGAGTATGGTGATATTAGATTAGACTTAAATAAAAAGAAAATAGTTAATATTAATAATAATGAAGAAATAGACGTTTTATGTAAAGAGTTTCTTTTGCTCGAGTGCTTACTTAGAAATAAAGATCAAGTTGTCTCCAGGGAGTTTATCTATGATTATGTATGGGGGATGGATAATGAATCAGTATCTAATAACCTCGAAGCCTATATATCTTTTATCAGAAGGAAATTTAAAGCTATTGACTCAACAGTAAATATTAAAGCTCTCCGTGGTTTAGGATACAAACTAGAGGTAAATCATGAATAATCTAGGTCAAAAAATATTTCATTTATTAATTATTATCTTAACCACATTTTTGTCTAGTATTTTTATTGCTTTTAACCTAAGCATATATAATAAAGAATATAACGATTTAAAAGAAAAGTTTATGATAATTAATTCAACCATCCAAAAGAATAGTTATAATCCCATATTTATGGAAAATGAAGTTTATGTTGTTATATTTAATAGAACAGGTAATATTGATAAAATAATTAATTATTCCTCTAATGATTTAACGGATAGTGAAATAAAAAAATTAGTAATTAATAATGTTAATAAAATAAATAGTAAAAAAATAGAATCATTATATACTAGTGATTATGTATTTATGGAAACAAAAGAAGGCAATCTAATAATGGTTAATAATACTAGTACTAAAGGTTATCTTCTAAAAGAGTTATTTAAATCTATCTTAGTCTTTATTACCCTAGAAACTATTCAAGTAATTATATCTCTAAATATTACTAAAAGAATAGTTAAACCCGTTAATGAATCTTTTATTAGGCAAAAACAATTTATCTATGATGCATCTCATGAACTAAAAACCCCAATTGCTATCATCAGTGCCAGTGCTGAGATGTTAGAGAAAAACCCTAAAGAAAAGAAATGGTTAGATAATATTAAAACTGAAAATAATCGTATGAATAAACTAGTTATTAGCTTACTAGACTTATCTAAATCAGAAAATATTAAAGAAAATGAAGTATACACTAGTGTTAACTTATCTAAAGTAATAAAAAATAAAGCCCTAACATTTGAAAGTTTAATATATGAAAACAGTCTTGAATTAGATGTTGATGTTGTTAATGATATTATGTTTAATTGTAATGAAGACCGAATAAAAGAATTATTAAGCATTCTAATGGATAATGCTATCAAACATAGTCTACCTAATTCACAAATTACTGTTAAACTATCTAAAGAAAAAAATAATATCTATCTCTCCGTTAAAAATAAAGGTAAAGAAATACCAATTAGTGAAAGAGAAAAAATATTTGAAAGATTCTATCGCCTAGATAAATCTAGAAATAGAGATGATAATCGTTATGGTATTGGTTTATCTATTGCTAAAAATATTGTTATAAACCATAATGGAACGATTAGTGTTAATTGTAAAGACGGCTACACAACATTTATGGTAAACTTTAAACAGAAATAATATTCTCTGTTTTTTTTAATCTTTGTTTAATTTTTATATAATACTATTAATATGTACAAAGGAGGAATACTAATATGTATTAACAAAATATTGTTTAAATATTAATGAAATGAGTATAAATATTTATAGAAAGTAGGTTAATATTATGAAAAGAAGTTTTAAAAATATACTTATGATTTTATTAATAGTTCTTGTTGGATGCTCTATGGTCTATACTGTTAGTTATGCTAAAGACCATATAACATCTAATGAGATAACTAATGTAAATAATAATACTACTTTAAAATTAGCTAGTACTGAAACAAATACTAAAATTAAAGAAGGAATATATATAACTGATGTTTCAGAAGTAGTTGAAGAAACCATGCCCGCTATTGTTTCAATAACTTCTAAAACATTAATTCAATCAGGATACTATGGACCATTCTCCTTTGGTAGTAATCAAACCCAATATGTGGAAGGTGCCGGATCTGGAATTATAATTAGTAATTCTAATGATGAAATACTAATACTTACTAATAATCACGTTGTCAATGATTCTAGTGAACTAACTGTTAAGTTTATTAATGGTAAAGAAGCTGATGCTAAAATAGTTGGAACTTCTAAAAGAAAAGATATCGCTGTAATTTCCGTTAAAGTTAGTGCTTTAGATAGCGATACCTTAAGTCAAATAAAAATTGCCACTTTAGGAGACAGCAGTGAACTTAAAGTAGGTAATGGTATAATTGCTATTGGTAATGCTCTAGGTTATGGTCAATCAGTAACTACCGGTGTTGTCAGTGCGCTTAATAGAGAAATAGAAACTAATGGTTATACTAATAAAATGATTCAAATAGATGCTGCTATTAACGGAGGTAACTCAGGTGGTGCTCTATTAAACAATAAAGGTGAAGTAGTTGGTATTAACTCAGCTAAATATTCATCAAATGGTAGTTCTAGTGAAGCAAGTATTGAAGGTATGGGTTTTGCTATTCCAATATCTGATGTTAAAGACTTAATAACTGATTTAATGAATGGTAAAGAAGAATCAAGTGGTATGACTCTTGGAATAGAAGGCTATATGACTAATAGTTCTAATATAAGTGGTTATAACTTACCTGTAGGTTTCTATATATCTAACATAACTGAAGGTGGATATGCTGATAAAAATAACGTAGAAATAGGTTATATTATAACTAAAATAGATAATAAAAAAGTAAGTTCTGTTAATGATATTAAAAATGTTTTATATGAAAAGAAAGTAGGGGACACTATCACTCTTAAAGTTAAATATCCAAGTGGCAGAACTTATGCTGAAAAAGATATTGAAATAAAATTTTAAAAATATTTAGTATATTTAATGTTCATTTAAGGTATAGGTATTATTATTAATAATGTAAGGTGGTGATAATATAAGATATAAAAGAAGAATATAACTATAAAAGAAAGGTGATTAATATAGAAGTTAAGATAGTTGGAAGCAATTGTAAAAATGGGAATCATTTATACAAGAATCTTACCAAAGTAATTAAAAGTTTAAAAGATAAAAAGATTAAAATAATAAAAGAAGACAGTAATTCCTCACTCCAAAAATATAATATAAAGAATAAACCTGGTCTTATAATTGAAGATAAATTAATTTGCGAAGGCAAAGTTTTAAACGAAAAAGAAATAATTAGAATTTTAAACGTAGTTTATTGTTAAAACTTGGATAAAAAAATCCAAGTTTTTTCTATGTATTAAAAAATGTCTCGTGTTATAATATTAATATATGTGAGGTGAGAAGATGGATAGAGTATATATATGTATTGATTTAAAGAGTTTTTATGCCTCAGTCGAATGTGTTGAAAGAGGGCTAGATCCCCTAGATACTAATTTAGTAGTAGCCGATGAAGCAAGAACTGCTAAAACAATCTGCCTAGCTGTCTCTCCATCTCTTAAATCATATGGCTTATCCGGAAGATGTCGCTTATTTGAAGCCATTCAAAAAGTCAGAGAAGTAAACTATCAAAGAAGAAAAGACAATAAATATCGTCCCTTTACTAAGAAATCATATCTAGACTCTGAAATAAAAAGGAATAACAGCCTAGAACTAGATTTTATCAAAGCTACACCTCGTATGCGCTTATACATGAAATATAGTACTGCTATCTATAACATATATCTAAAATATATCGCTGAAGAAGATATCTTAGTATATTCTATTGATGAAGTATTTTGTGATATTACTAATTATCTAAAATTTTATAAAATGACTGCTTCAGAATTAGTAATGAAGATAATTAGTGAAGTCTATAAAACAACTGGTATTACTGCCACTGCCGGTATTGGTACTAATATGTATTTAGCTAAAGTAGCGATGGATATTATGGCTAAGAAAATGAAACCTAATGAATATGGTGTTAGAATGGCTTATCTTAATGAAGAACTATATAAAAAAGAATTGTGGAGTCATCAACCACTCACGGACTTTTGGCGTGTTGGTAGGGGATATGCTAAAAAATTAGAAGCTAATCATATATATACAATGGGTGATATTGCCAGAACATCTCTCGTTAATGAAGACTTATTATTTAGATTATTTGGTGTCAATGCCGAATTGTTAATCGACCATGCTTGGGGCTACGAGCCATGTACCATAAGTGATGCTAAAAATTATAAACCTCTAAGAAATAGTATCTCTTCCGGTCAAGTATTACACTGTGCTTATGACTATAATAAAGCCAAACTTGTAGTTAGAGAAATGGTTGATAGTCTTACTCTTGACTTAGTAGATAAGCATCTTATATCTAATCAATTTGTCTTAACGATTGGTTATGATGTTGAAAACTTACTTAACCCAAAAATAGCTAATCTATATCATGGTGAAATAACTACTGATAATTATGGTCGAAGCATTCCAAAACATGCTCACGGTACTGCCAATATTGACCATCGTACATCGTCAACTAGTATTATCACTAATGAAGTAATGAAATTATATGACAAAATTGTTAATCGCCATTTACTCATCAAAAGAATTAATTTAACAGCCTGTGATGTTGTCAACGAAAACTGCCAAGATAAAGTCATAATCACTAAACAGCTAGATTTATTTAGTAATACTAGTGTAATAAATAAAGAAAAAGAACAAGAGCTACATAATGAAGTAGAAGAAAGAAAAATTCAAAGAACACTACTAGATATTAAAAATAAATATGGTAAAAATGCTATCTTGAAAGGCATGAATCTAGAAGAAGGTTCTACTCAAAAAGACCGTAATGAACAAGTAGGAGGTCATCGTGGATGAATAATTATGCTGATATTATTAATTTAAAACGCCCACGCTCTAATCATAATCATTTAAGTATTGAATCTCGCGCTAGTCAGTTTTCACCCTTTGCCGCTCTGACCGGCTACGATAATGAAGTAAAAGAAACTGCTCGAATTACTGATAAAAGAATTGATATTGATGATGGCCTACGCGAAATGCTTAATGCTAAATTAAATTATCTAAATGACCACATCAAAGAAAACCCTAATATATCTATCACATACTTTGTCAAAGACCCTAAAAAAGAAGGTGGCAAATACTTAACTAAACAAGGAATAATCAAAAGAATCGATACTGTTAATGAAATAATAAAGTTTAATGATAATATGACTATATCAATGAATGATATTATAAATATTACTGGCGATATTTTTAACGCATTATATGATAATTAAAGAATATTTTATCAAGTAAGATATTGACAAATTAGTCATTTAAATACTATAATATAATTACTTTCTAAGTTATTAAGTGACAAATAACAACTATTTAGAAACGGTTTCGCGATATAGAAATAAAGTGCACTAGTAGGTGAAATAAGGTGGTACCGCGGCATTAGTCGTCCTTATATATCTTTTAGTGTATTTTTTTATGGAAAAGGAGTAGATAATATGGCAAACATATATAGAAATATTTATTGCGGTAATGTAAGTAAAAATGAAATAGGAAAAGAAGTTAGAATAGCCGGATGGGTAGGCTCTATTAGAAATTTAGGTAGTCTAAGTTTTATAACAGTAAGAGATGAAACAGGAATAGTTCAAGTAATTAGTGAAGATTCATCTATGCTAAATGATTTAACAAGAGAAAGCACAGTTAGTATTACTGGTACTGTTAGAGCTAGAACAGATGATATGGTTAATAAAAATATGAAGACTGGTGAAATAGAAATAGTTCTTAAAACTATTGATGTACTAGGTAAATGTGCTAGTGTTCTTCCATTTGAAATTAATCACTCTAAAGATTCAACTGAAGATACAAGACTTAAATATCGTTATCTAGATTTAAGAAATAGTGAAGTACATGAAAATATATTATTTAGAACTAAAGTAATTGATGAATTAAGAAGAATTATGAAAAGTATGGATTTCACAGAAATTCAAACACCAATCATAACAGCAACATCACCTGAAGGTGCTAGGGACTTTATCGTGCCATCACGTAAGTTTAAAGGTAAGTTTTATGCTTTACCACAGGCTCCACAAATATTTAAACAATTACTTATGGTATCAGGGTTTGATAAATACTTTCAAATAGCGCCTTGTTTTCGTGATGAAGATCCAAGAAGTGATAGATTATATGGAGAATTTTATCAATTAGACTTTGAAATGTCTTTTGCTACTGATGAGGATGTTTATCTAGTTGGCGAAAAAGTATTTCATGATATATTTACTAAGTTTGGTAACAAGAAAGTAAGCCCAGCGCCTTTCAGAAGAATACCTTATAGTGAAGCAATGTTAAAATATGGTTCTGATAAACCAGATTTAAGAAATCCATTAATAATTGTCGACTTAACTAATATTTTATCTAAATCAACATTTGCTCCATTTGCAAATTCAACTATTAGAGGTATTAAAGTATCTAAATTAAATAAATCTAACTCTTGGTATAAAAATATTGAAGAATATGTTAAATCAGTTGGAGCTTCCGGACTAGGATATATCAAAGTTAATGAAGACAAAACATTCAAATCATCTCTTGATAAGTTCTTAACTGATGATATTAGAAGTGAATTAATTAACACTCTAAATCTAGAACCAGAAGACACACTATTTATTATCTCTGATACTAATAATGTTAATAAATATGCTGGTTTATTACGTACTAAATTAGGTCAAGAACTAGATTTAATTGATAAAGATAAATACGAGTTCTGTATTATAAACGATTTCCCATTCTATGAAAAGAATGAAGAAGATGGCAGTATTGAATTCTCACATAACCCATTCTCAATGCCTCAAGGTGGTCTAGATGCTCTAGAAAATAAAAACCCATTTGATATTTTAGCATACCAATACGACTTTGTATGTAATGGTTATGAGATGGCTAGTGGTGGTGTTAGAAACCATAGCCCTGAAATATTAAAGAAAGCTTTTGAATTAGCTGGCTATGATGAAGAAGTAGTTAAATCAAAATTCCCATCTTTATATACAGCATTTAGTTATGGTGCTCCACCACATGCTGGTATGGCTCCTGGTATTGACAGAATACTAATGTTATTAAAAGATGAAGAAAATATTCGTGAAATGGTTGCCTTTCCATTATCTGCTAATGGTTCCGATGCCATGATGGGTTGTCCAGGCGAAGTATTTGAAAAGCAATTACGTGAAACACATATTAAAATAAGAGATTAATTATTAAAGCCTTGAGACTATCCTTAAGGCTTTTCTATATAATAAAAAATTATATGTAAAGTAGATTTAAAACTATAGACAATTAAATAGTTAATATGATATACTTAAGATACCTAGAGGATGCGACAGCTTAATTTAAAACCGACTAAAGATATATTTAGGGAATCTAATACTTGTTATGTGTTGAAGACTTATTTCTTAATAAGAATCCTAATTAACTTGTTGTGATTACCCACCTGTGTGATATACGCGCGGGTTTTATCTACTAGTATCGATTCTCCGGGTTTTTTCATGTCTAAAAGAGGTGCATTTATGTTTGATAGAGAAATAAAATTAATAGGAATAAATAATTATAATAAATTAAAAAATAGTACTGTTATGGTAATAGGCCTAGGTGGAGTAGGGGGATATGTTGTCGAATCTCTTACAAGAGCTGGTATAGGTAATATTATATTAGTAGATTACGATATCATTGATATAACTAATATAAATAGACAATTAATATCTAATACTAGTAATATTGGTATGAAAAAGACTCTCGAATGGCAAAAAAGAATTAACTTAATTAACCCTGAATGCCATGTTACAACAATTGATAAATATTTAACTAAAGATAATCTATACGATACCTTAAATAATTATAAAATAGATTATATTATTGATGCCTGTGACACTATCATGGTTAAGAAAGAATTAATTAAATATACATATCTAAATAAGATAGGTTTTATTGCCTCAATGGGAACTGGTAATAAATTAGAACCTTCTAAATTAGAAATAACGACACTAGATAAAACTAGTTATGATCCAATTGCTAAAATATTAAGAAAATATGTTAAAGATGAAAAAATAAATAAAAAAGTATATGTTGTCTGCTCCAAAGAACAACCTAAAAAGATTAATGAAAAAACTATATCTTCAATAAGTACTGTACCTTCAACAGCTGGTTTATTACTTTCATCTTTTGTAATTAATTCAATTATAAATAATTGACACAAAAAGCTTAATTAGATATAATAAACTTATGATAGGAGACGATATTAATGAGTAGGTTAAATGTTTTTAGAGAAGATAATATAATAGGAGGAATGTATAAGTCTTCTCTAGCAAGTTTAGGCTTTGTGCCAGGATATATACCATCATCTGAAGAAATAGATGAAGCATATGTTCAAAGACGTGAATATTTAGCAAATACTACAATACTAGATCAACTATATGCTACTTTACATCAACCAATATATAGATATGAAAGAGTATATGAAAGAATTCAATACCAATATTTACTTAAACAATATGATGTTTTATATAAATATTATAATTTACTAGAAAAAGAAGGCCTTAATAAAGACAGTGAAAAATTATTAAATTCTTACGAAGAAGAATATGAAAAATGTCTTACTGATATCCGTCACATTGAAACAGAATCTAATATTGTAGCAGAACTTATAACTAACGGTATTGATAATAATATTTTAGATAGTTTTATATCAGGACTAGAAAAAAGAAATATAAATGAAAAGTTTAATATCGACAATAGTCAATTAAGTATTAAAATAAGTGATTTGAAAAGAAAAATAAGTGATTTATATTATGAACAGTCAAGCAAAAGTAGAATTGATATTAAAAAAGATTATATATCAAGAATTACAGTATTTAATGATATAGCCAAAAGATACCCTAATACAGAAGAAATTATAAATACTTATCTAAATAGCCAAACTAAAATAATAGTTGTTGATGACATTGAACTATCAGAACGTCGTAATCATCTCAATGATATAAGTTTTATTAGTAGTTTTTTAACACATCCCACTAATGGTAATTCTAATATAAGTAAAGAGGAATTAACTACTAAATTAAATGAAATAAAACATAAAGCAGATTTAACATTAAAGCAAAAAAAATTAGACTATATGAAGTTATTTAAAGAAAGAATATTTAATGTTGATTATAATAGTTATACATCGAATCTAGATAACTATGAAACAGCCTTAAAAAGATTAGATGATAAAAATATACTATTTAATACTTATATTAATATTGTAGGCACTATAATTGATAGTGAAAAACTTACTAGTGAAGATATTACTTACTTGGATGGCTTATTAAATAGTTTTAATAAATATCTAGATGGAATAAAAGTTAGTAATGAAAAAGTAGAAGATATTGATAGTGTTCTTGCTCAAGAACAAACAGAATTATCATCATTTTGTATATTTAAAGAAAGATCAATTAATGAAAATATAATGCTTAGATATGTTAGTTTAAAAAATCAAATTACTTCATATTATGACCAATTATTTATTCCAAATGATAATAGAACAAACATATATAAATTATTATCTAACTATGGAAATTTATTAAAAGATAATACAGTTAGCCTAAAGAATAAATTAGCAACCATTGACTATTTAACAGACTTTGCCAATACTTATTGTAGTGGTAATACATTAAAAAGAAATAGACCCCTAGCTTAAAAACTAAGAGTCTTTTATTTTACTTAAATTATCCATCACAGACTTTAAAACATTTTCGTTCTTATTATTCTTTGGATAGTAATAAACACTATCTTTTATTTTATCAGGTAAATATTGTTGCTTAACATAAGAATTTTTATAATTATGAGGATATTTATAATCAGGGTTCCCATTAATTAGATGTTTAGGAATATTCCCCGTATTACCTGTCTGAATATCCGCAAAAGCTTTATCAATAGCCATTTCAGCTGAATTAGATTTAGGACTAAGTGCTAACTCAATTACTACTGTGGCCAAAGAAATTCTAGCTTCCGGCAAGCCAAGCATTAAAGCTGACTCAATAGCGGCCATTACCTTGGGCCCCATTGACGAATTAGCAAGACCAATATCTTCATATACAATTACCGCTAATCTGCGACATACAGCCTCTAGATCGTCTCCATTAAGTAATCTTGCTAAGTAATATACTGCAGCATTAACATCACTACCACGAATAGACTTCTGAAAAGCACTAAGTAGGTCGTAGTAACCATCACCATTCTTATCATGAATAACATTAGGCTTATTATTAATATTCTTAACAAGATCTAAAGTAACCTCTCCATCATTAGCAGAGTAATAAGCAATCTCTAAAATATTATAAGCATATCTTAAATCGCTACCTGATACCTTAGCTATATAATCAATAGTACTATCATCTATCTTAATACCATCTAAATATCCTGATGTAATAGCCTTATTTAAAGCCATAATAATATTATCATAAGTTAAATCATGTAGCTCAAATAACTGACAACGACTCCTAATAGCTGGATTAATTGAATGATATGGATTAGCTGTCGTCATCCCAATTAAAGTAATTAAACCACTCTCTAAGTATGGTAATAATAAATCTTGCTTATCTTTATTTAAACGATGAATTTCATCCATAATAAGCACTATACCATTATACATCTTAGCTTCTTCAACAACCACATCAAAATCTTTCTTATTATTAATAACTGCATTTAAAGTACGATACCTAACATCTAACTCATTAACAATAGCTAAAGCAATCGAAGTCTTCCCAATACCAGGATGCCCATATAATATCATAGAAAATAACTTCTTATTCTTAACTAAATTATATAATATCTTACCCTTACTTACTAAATGCTCTTGCCCAATTACATCCTCTAATGATTTAGGCCTTAACTTAATAGATAATAATTCATTCATAACTATAATTCCTTTCAATATATATTCATTATAAACTAATATTAATTAATTATCAAATACTATTTAAAATTAAATATTTATGGTATAATTAAATAGTAAATAGTTAGGATATGATAGAATGAATAATGATAAAAATATAGAATTTATTATGAAATATCAAACTTACTTATTATCAGAAAAACACTTATCTGATAATTCAATATTTTCTTATTGTGAAGATATAATGTTATTCTTAAAATATATAAATAAAGATGTAACCTCTATCACTAAAGAAAATATCTATAATTATTTAGCATATCTAGATAAAGAAAAATATAGTGTCTATAGTGTTGCTAGAAAAATATCTTCTCTTAAATCATTTTATATATTTCTAAATAAACACTATCAAATGAAGAATATTATTGATGATATAGAAATGCCTAAATATTATAAGAAGTTACCAACTATTTTAACTATTGAAGAAATAGATAAATTACTTAATGTCAACTTAGTTAGCGCTTACGATTATCGTAATAAAGCTATGTTAGAACTCATGTATGCTACAGGACTTCGAGTCAGTGAGTTAGTTAATTTAGATATCAATAGTGTTAACTTAGAAAAAAAATTTGTTAGATGTATTGGTAAAGGAAGTAAAGAAAGAATCGTCCCTATTGGTGATGTAGCCTGTAATTATCTTAATATTTATCTAAATGAATATCGTGATAAATTAACTAAAAATAGACTATGTGAATCACTATTTTTAAATAATCATGGTAATACTATTACTAGACAAGGTTTCTTTAAAATGCTAAAAGAACAATGTATTAAAGTAGGCATTGATAAAAATATTTCACCACATATGCTAAGACACTCATTTGCCACTCATTTACTCAATAATGGTGCTGATTTACGTAGTATTCAAATGATGCTTGGACACAGCAATTTATCTACTACACAAATATATACTAATGTATCAAATGATATATTAAGAGAAAATTATAAATTATACCATCCAAGAGGATAGTTTAAAGAAAGAAGGATATAAATGGAATTAAATAAAAATATGTTTAGAGAATACGATATAAGAGGAGTATATGGTACTGATTTAAATGGTGATATTGCTTACCTAATCGGTCGTGGATTAGGTAGTAAAATGCACAAATTAAATATTGTTAAAACCGTTGTTGCTTATGACAATAGATTATCATCTGTCGAACTAGAAAAAAATTTAGTCAAAGGATTAATTGAATCAGGAATTAATGTTTATCGACTTGGCCTTGCCAGTACTCCAATGTGCTACTACGCTAGTAATTATTTTGATGTAAATTGTAGTGTAATGATAACTGCTTCCCACAATCCAAAAGAATATAATGGCTTTAAGTTCTCATTTGACGGTATTAGTAATGCCTGTGGTAGTAGTGTCATGGAAATATATGACATTATTATTAACAAAGATTTTGTAAATGGCAATGGTACAATATCTAATGTTGATATTGAAGATGCTTATATAAACCTATTAACTAATAATATAGACTTACCAAAAAAACTAAAAATAGTTTATGACTGTGGTAATGGAACAACATCTATTATTGCAAAAAAAATATTCGATAGATTAAATGTTGAATATATACCATTATATGATATATCTGACGGAAGTTTTCCGAATCATCATCCTGATCCATCGGTTGAAGAAAACCTACGTGATTTAGAAAAAACTGTCGTTCAAAATAAAGCAAGTCTTGGTATTGCCTTTGATGGCGATGGTGATAGAGTAGGGGTAGTCGATGAAAAAGGTAATATGATTGATATTGACAAATATTTAATTATCATGTGGAAATATCTAGTAAATAGAGTAGAGAAGAAGGTAGCATTCTTTGACGTAAAATGTAGTAAAGTTTTAGAAGATGAATTGATTAAATTAGGTGTTAAACCAATCGAAACTAGAACCGGCAATTCATACACTAGAAGAATAAGTGCTGAAGGAGATTACATCCTAGGTGGTGAATTATCCGGACACGTTTACTTCAGAGACAAATTCCCCGGTTATGATGATGGAATATACGCCGGAATTCGTTTAATCGAAGCTATATCTAATTTAAATGTTGAATTAAGTTCTATGTTAGAAGGAATCAATAAGTATTATTCCACAAAAGAAAATAAAATAGCTGTCGATGATAGTATTAAATTCGATATCGTCGATAAAGTAAAAGAATACTGTATCAGTAAAGGATATAAATTCATTACCTTAGATGGTGTCAAAGTAAAATACGACGATGGATTTGCTTTAGTTAGAGCCTCAAATACAGGTCCAAATATAACAACTAGATATGAAGCTAAAACCGAATCAAGATTAGAAGAAATAACTAATGAATTCAATAACTTAATATATAGTTTATTAAATAAATAGAATGATATACTAGCAAGTAAATAATTAATTTATTTGTTAGTTCTTTTTATAGAAGTTAACATAATATACATTATAGGAAGTTATAAAATTATATAAAATTATAGATAAATAATATATTATTGTTTAATTAAGATTAATATCATTATATAATTATATATTTATTAAATTAATTTATATAACAACATTATTATATGTCTTATTAAATAATCTAACTCCAATTCATATATCATTCATCATTTTAAAATATTCAATCAGATGGATAAATATTCAGCTATTATTACCTCGATGCAAATTTCACCTTGCTAAATAAATACTACATCCACTCTCCTATTAATTTCAATTTTAAATTTGTTCTTGAGATAGACAATTATATGTCTTTTCCGTTCTCGATGCAAATTTCACGAATAAATAAATTTACACTAGATGGATAACATGTTCATATTTTATAATCTCGATGCAAATTTGAATTAACTAATTTTTGTATTATATGACCAATTATGAATCTTTAATAATTTCGATGTAAATTTAACAGATTAATAAATTTAATATTTAAAATTTTTAAAAAAAATATTTTTAGATTAATTATCAAATCAAAAATTAATTTTTAATATTATTTAAATTTAGATTGATATTTATCTATCAAACAATAATCTCGATGTAAATTTCAAATTTACGATAGAATATCATAAGTATAATTACTTGTCATAACTAGCAAAAAGCCCCCCTACTCCGAAGTCAATTTAGAAGTAGGGGGAGTTGGTAACAAAAAAGACTAGTTATACACTAGCCCATCTTGATTGAATTTCTGCAATCTTATCAAATACCTCACCAGCATTATTTTCATTTATCTCATCATATCCAAGTTCTCTTAAAGCTTGAACTTTAGCAGTATTTAATTCTTGCGTTCTACTAAGTTTTTCTTCATTCTTTCTAGATAATTCCATTTCCCATCTTTTGTGAGACTCAGCCAATTTGCTACGAGACGCACCGCCATTATTATATAATGTCATAGCAGAATACATAATACTTTCAAAAATAAATTGCTGTTCTTCTTCAAAAGCATATACATTAGGATTCGTATACCCTAGTGATTTTGACACATAACCAAGTATATATTTCATCTCCTTATTATTACCAACAGCTTGTAAAAATTGATAAATATAAGTAAGTAATACTTGGCTTGATTTTGTCTTATCCTCGTTTAAAAATTCCTTTAATTGAAATACAATATCACTTATCAAATCTTGTTCTTCTTTTCTCAATCCTGTTAATTCAATAATTTCACTTTTCTTAACTGGATTCTTCTTAGAATTAAATATTTTATTTCCTACTTGTTGAATATATTCATCTGTCAACTCAACATTTTTAAGTTCTTCCTCTGTTTTAACATTTAATAATTTAAATAATAATTGACATTTATCATTTGACAATTTAGATAGATCATCACCATCTAAATAGTTGTATACCATTTGTCTAGATACATTAAGATATTTAGCTAAATTAACTTTAGATATATTAGCTTCTCTTAATATTACATTAATTTTTTCTACTGTGGTCATAATACATACCCTCCTATTAATATTTTATCATTTATACGAAATATGTCAAGTATTAGAAAGCGCTTCTAATCATTCCTCCACCTAGACATTTTCCATCTTTATATAGCACGCAAAATTGTCCTGGCGTAACCGCTTTAGCCTTATCATAAGTAATTGTTAACTCATCACCATTTATTTCTTCTACTTTACATCTAATGTCTTGTTGACGATATCTAAATTTACATGCGCATTCTTTTAATTCATCCATGTCATCAGTCAAGAAATTAAACTTTTCAATAATCGCACGAGTAGTGTATAATGACTCACATTCTTCACCACTTGATACATATAAAATATTATTATCCAAATCTTTCTTTACAACATAACTCTTGTCTTCATTACCACCTAGATTTAGTCCTCTTCTTTGACCAATTGTATAGTACATTAACCCAATATGTTCTCCTACTACTTCATTAGTATCAATATTAACAATCTTACCCGGTTGATTAGGCAAATAATTTTGTAAAAATTTGGTAAAGTTCCTTTCTCCAATAAAACATATTCCTGTCGAATCTTTTTTACTAGCAGTAACTAAATCATACTCTTTAGCAATTCTTCTTACTTCCGGTTTTTCAATATCTCCAAGTGGGAATAAAACGTTTTTAAATTTCTCCTTATCAACATACGCTAAAAAATAACTTTGATCTTTATTCAAATCTTTTGCTTTATATAGCTTTCCATCAATAATCTTCGCATAATGGCCAGTAGCTACATAATCAGCTTTCAAATCAATAGCCGCTTTAATAAACAAATCAAACTTAATATATTTATTGCACATAACATCCGGGTTAGGAGTTCTGCCTTTTTTAAGTTCATCTAAAAAGTAAGTAAAAACATTATCCCAATATTCCTTTACATAATCAACTCTATGTAGTGGAATATTTAACTTCTCACATACCTTAACAGCATCATTATAATCTTGTTCCTGTGGACATATATTATCATTTAAATTAGGATTACCTAAATAATCGTTATTAATACTACTATCCCAATTTCTCATGAATAATCCAATAACATTATATCCTTGTTGTTTTAAAAGAAGTGCTGCTACCGAACTATCTACACCTCCGGAAATACCTACTACTACTGTTTTCACTACAACCATTCCTTTCATTAAGTTAAATAACATTATAATTATAACACAAAATAATATAAAAAACTACTATTTGTTTGGTATTATAGTAGTTCACACATATAATTTTATAATTAATTTTAAAAGAAATGGAAATAAGTATACTTCACTAATACTAGATACTAAAGTTAAAGCTACCGATATTAATAAGATTATTAAATATTTCTTCATAAAATTCTTTGTCTTCATATCTTTTTTCTGAAATATTTGAATTAACAAATACCTACTAAAGGTTATACTATAAATCGTTAATACAATAATTACTAAAGAATTAATTAACGTATGCGGAATAATGTATAAAATAACTGCTAATATAGATTTAAATCCATAAGTAATTATTAATGATGAAGTAGTAAACCCAATAATAAACCCTTTTAAATAAGTTAAAAAGATATTTACTAAGATTCCCAAGATACTAAGTCCCAGAACCCATATTACTATAACATAAAAATAGTTTAAACTAAGCATATTCTTTAAACTATCCAGATAACTATAATTAGATGAATTAACATTACTAAAAAACTTCGTAATATGTTCTACTACTAAGCTTTTATCATTAGTATTAATAACCATTATAAATATTGATCCGGTTATAATACCAATAATAAATACACTAAATGCGATAATATTTGTTCTTGTATTTGGAATTATTAATTTAAAGATATTGTTGCGTTTCATATTTTCACCTAATTAAGTATATTAATACTTATTGTAATTATTCCATTTATTTAGTATAATTATACTGAGGTGTAAAAATGAGTAAGAAGAAAAAGAAATATAAATTAACATTTTCCAAAGTATTAGTAATAATTATGTTAGTATTATCATTAGCTAGTGTCATTATTGGTATTATTAGTGTTTTTTAGATATAATAAAACCCTGATTCAACATATCCAGGGTTTTTATTTTGTTCTTATTTAAATACTACATAAAGAATAACTAATGATACTAAAATTGTAAATATGGCTAGTAATGAGTATGAAGCAAAACCTTTATTTTGTTTATCATCACCCATATCGATGATATTAGTATCATTTTTAAATGTTGGATTAGCTTCTTCTTCGACAGGAATTTCTTCCGGCTCGTTAGTGCCTACTACAAATGACATATTAGGAGTAGATATTGTTTGATAATTTTCAACTTTAGTTGCATTATCTTGTCTAATTAATTCAAGCAGTGATATGCCCCTAACTCTACTAGAATATCTATTTATAAACCAATTTAAAAAGTTTTGATATTTATCGCTATTAATTACTATTATTTCATTATCGATTTGTAGATTATTACTAGATAATACTTTATATGCACTATTAATTAAATATCCACATATAGCGTCTACTTTACCATAATTATCAGCATTCCCTTCGTTAAGATAACTAACTATTTCATCATTAAATACTGGTAATATTAAAGTAATATCATAATCATCAATATCCTTAAATACTGCCTTAACATTCTCTTCTACCCAAACTCGATCATTCTTTAAAATATCATATTTATCCATATTAGACTTTATATCAATAACCATTTTAGCTACATGACTAGTATTTTTAGGAATTGTAATATAATAATTTACATAATCAGTTTTAACATAATATACATTGTGCCTTAATAATTTTAAAAATAATGTTGTTTCCACTATTGTGCCTCCCTATTATGTCTTAATTATAACAAAAAAAAATTAAAAAGGAAATACCTTTTTAACTTAAATTTTTACTAGTTCTATTTTTTAGTAGTTTTTACTTGTTTTTTTAATAAATCTCTAATTTCAATAAGAAGTAATTCTTCATTACTTTTAGCTTCTTCTTTAGGAGCTTCTTCTTTTTTCTTTTCTTCTTTCTTTAATAATTTTTCTTTAGACTTTTCTAAATTTTCTGTTAATTTATTAATACCCTTTACAATAATAAAGATACAAAAAGCAATTATTAGAAAGTTAACAATCTCTTGAATAAAATTACCATAATTAATTACAGCATCTCCTAGTTTAAATGAAAGACTGGTAAAATCAATTCCTCCAATAGCAATACCTACTAAAGGCATAATTACATCGTTTACTAGTGATGTTACAATCTTACTAAAAGCTGTACCCATTACCACACCAACAGATAAATCAATAACATTACCTCTCGCAATAAAAGTTTTAAATTCATTAAATATTTTCTTCATTATTTTCCTCCTATTTTTCTAAAAAATTACAATGTTTACAATATTCCTCAACTTTAGTATAATTCTTAAACCCTTTAATCATATTATCAACTCTTTTAGAACTTAGTATTTTATCTAGTTCATCAGTATAAATATTACCAAGACTTATCTCTCCTGTTGAATCTAAACAGCAAGGCACTACTGTACCATCACATAAAATACCAATATGATCAATTAATCCATAGCACGTACCTTTTTCTTCATAATAGTTATTGCTTAAATCCGGCCAAATAAACTCGTGAAACGTAGTTAAATATAACCTATCATTTATCTTTATTTGACTGTCTTTATTTAATGCTCTATTATCTAACTTATACCTATTACAAATACTTTTATAGATAATATCTTCATTCTCATTAAATGCCCATAATCTTAAAACAACATAAGTATTATTCTTAATCAGCGTATCAATACTATTATATATATTATTTAAATAATCATCTAAAGACAAATGATATTTACTATTATAACTATGTAGTGATATATTAACTTGTCTAATATTTTTAATATTCTTTATCTTATCTATTAAATAACCATTAGTAGTTATATTAATATAAAATCCTAAACTAAATGCTAAATCAATAAAATATTTAATATCTGGATGCATTAAAGGCTCTCCTAAAATATGCAAATATATATACTTAGTATAATCTTTAATCTTAAGAAGAATAGTATTGAATTCTTCTCTAGTCATATATCTAATCTTTCTTTTATTCTTAATGCAAAAACTACATGATAAATTACAAGAATTAGTTATTTCAATATATATCTTTTTAAAACACATATTATTTCTTTCTTACTAACTTTTTACTAGCTAATAATGCTCTTATATCATCAGTATAATATCCTACTGAATAATCATCATAACCTTGATTAGTATAATCTTTTATAATATTTGGAAAATATTTACCTTGAAAATCATATATCTTTTTATAATTAGTACTATGTATAGCTAAATAATACATATAAGTATCTTCTCCACTATTTAAATCCATATCTTTAACAACTTCTAAATAATTATCAAAGCCATATTTACCAGTAAAATTAACCACTTCATTAGCACTTTCCCATACCCAAGCTTCATTATTATCTCTAGTAAGTGCTTTTTTTAGATAGTTAATAATAATAATAAAAAATTGTACAGTATTAATATTATCATTATCATAATAACTTATTCTGCAAACATTATTTCCACTAGTTGAACCTAATCTAACCGATATATATTCTCTTACATCTTGACTATTCATAAGTAATGAACACATACCATATAATACATCTTTTGTCTTCTCATTAATAGTAAATTCAATATACGGATGTACATCCCCACATGAAGAATAAGTATCTATATCATTATCAACGCAATATGTTAACAAGTATTCTAACCCAATATTATCTTCCGCTATTTCTGGAATTAATCTTTTCCTATTTTCTTTAATTTGACTAAAAGGTACTAATCTATACACTAATTATCACCATACTTTCTTAAGGCACTTTTACTATAGCAAAACTAAATATAAAAGTCAATATTCTCTACTTAGTAAATCTCTTTGCTCTAACCATTGTATTTAAATTATAACCATCTCGTAAATCTTTTAAATACTGTCTTAAAAAATATACTTTATCTAAATTATTATCGAACACTAAATCAACAAACTCTAAAACTTTTCTAAGATTAACCATACTATACATATATTCTGCATTTTCAAATGGAACAAATTCATCAGCCAACTTATAGTCTAAAAAATCTTCATCTAATTTACCATTTCTAGCCGCTAACAACATCTTAGTAAAAGCATTTATATTATTTTGCCAAACAATACTATTCGTTGTGGCATTAGGGCTTCTAAACTCAATTGTATTTTTACTGGTGTTATTATTTGGCTCATCAGCATTTACATTGCAGAAATTTATAGCAAAACATCTATCAAATTCTAATGATGGAGTTAATATAGATTTTATATCTAACAATAGAGTAACTGAATTAATAACTCGTAAATTATAATATATAAAGTCAGCCATAGGTCTAGCAAATCGTAATTGTTTTGCTCTCCAATTAATTTTATCGCCATAAACAAATCTAAATATTACACTTTCATATAGCGTATATAACTTTAAAAATTGTCGCCAAGCTTCAACTTCTCCACCTAAAGCACAAGTTCCAACATGAATATGCCCGCCAGCATTATGAACTGTATCAGCACCATTTCTAGCTAAATATTTACAAATTTTACGTAGTTCTTGCCAACAATTAATATCATCCGTCATAACTGGCGACTTAATTTCACCACCAGTATCTAAAGAAACATCTATATCAGAAGCCCAATTATTTAAATGCTTATCAGCATATTTATCAACGGCGCCCTTAGATAAACCTTCATATTCTATCTCACACCCAAAAGTTACATTCTTCGGTAGCCCTAAAATATTTCTATACATTAATAAATATTTTTCTGTTTGGACAAGTAAATCTTGTAAATCACTACCTCTTAGTCCTGAGAAAATATCATTCTTTGACGAATCAATAAATGTATTTTTCATAAATTAATTCTTACCTCCTGTTATTTTACATAATACTCTTTTCTTACTAGTATCATCAGGTTTAATTAATTTCAAATTTTCTTCCTTTATCTTAATAATTTCCTTCATTTCTTCTATTTCTTGTTCACTTATATATCTATATTTACAAAGACCTAAATTAATCTTATCTTGTATAACATTCTTAATAATAATTTTTTTTACATTCTTAAACCCCATTGCACAAAAAAATGTTATTGCTACATATAATGAAGAATTCCAAATATTTTCACTTTGCGTTTCCGCTACTGGAAGTTTTATATCATTAGATTTTTCATAACGAGTAATAACTACAGTATCACTATCATATATCAAGTCTTCATCATCTAAATAATTTTTACTAACAGTTCTAACATCAGTTATAGATAATAAATTATCTATTTCCTCTTTAGTCATATTAATTATATCTTCAACATAATCGGAATTAAATTCATATTGAACAATTGTTCTTTCATATAACCCTCTATCATTATTATACCATCCTGTTGAATATTCAATCTTATCTATATATGAAGAACCATATGGACATATTACTTCAAAATGATGACCATTTGCCGTATCGATAGTCTTAATATATGCAGGTTTATCAATATTATCTATCTCAAATGGTTTATTATTTTTAAATGCACTAGAATTTAATGTCAAAAAAGCTGCTAAATAGAATGGTACTGCTCTATCCATAATTAATCCAGTTCTTAATAAAAATCTTATAACCTTATTACGTACATTTAAAAAATCTCGATGCTCTATCTTATATTTATAATCATTTATATCTTTAATTAACTCTCTTTCTAATTGTGTATTATTCATCACGATTACCTCACTTCATCTTTTTTAGCAATAATATTTTATTATTTGTTTCTACTATATTTTTAATTGTCTTATCTTTTGCCTCAATACTAAAATAATATTGTGAATTTATTTGTTTTAACTTTTCAGCATAATCAGGCCATCTTAATAAACTTGGCATAGATGCCATTATAAAACATAAAAATTCAATACTTGTTTCAATAGTATTCTCCATAGTTGTCTCTTTATAT
Organism: uncultured Bacilli bacterium; assembly: GCA_934130545.1. Lineage (GTDB taxonomy): Bacteria > Bacillota_I > Bacilli_A > RF39 > UBA660 > UBA6414. Next base: position 85,861 of record CAKOYD010000002.1, read on the forward strand.
ACTAAAGTATCATTTTTATCTAATAGATATAAATCAGCTTCAATAATATAATCATTGTCATTACTAATTTCTAAAGCAGTCTCTTGCTGTTCATGATAGGCTCTAATATTATTTTCCACATAACGATAATCTTTCTTTATAATAGCATCAAATAATTCCCTATTCAACACTCCATTAAGTTCATATGCTCTTTTATACCTTATATATTCAGTGTCAAAATATTCCCAAGGTGTATATATAATTAACTTACTAGCAGGTAATTTATTTTTTCCGAAATTCCATGACATATCTCTATATGATTCATCAATTGTAACATAACCATTCTTCCCCGAAGTCAAATTATATAACTTATATTTAGTCGTTTTATCAACATGAAAAGGCAAACCGAATCCTAATAGTCTAAATCCTCCAATTGTAAGACTAGCAGTAATTATAACAGGTGCTAAAAAATTACATGTACTTTTAAAAATCTTATAGTTTCTTTTACATAATACTTTCTTTTCATTCTTTTTTTGAATATCAAGTAATTCTTTTAAGCTATCTAATCTTTGTTTTAACATTTCTAATTCATCAGTTGATTTCATAATTTTCATCCCTCATAAGCGTCTTTTATAATACCACATTATATGAAAAAATCAAGAAAAAAGAAGCAAAACGCTTCTTTATTTTTCTGCTTCTTCTAACATATTAGTAATTAAAATTCCATATCCTTTGGTAGGTTCATTTACAACAACATGAGTAACTGCTCCAATAATATAATCACCCTGTACAATAGGACTACCGCTCATTCCCTGTACTATTCCACCAGTTTTTTTTAGTAATTTTTTATCAGTTATTTGAAATAAAATATTTTTACTATCATAACCATTATTTAATTTAATAATGTTGATATCAAAGCTTTCTACTTTATCTCCTTCAATAACTGTAAGTATTTGTGCTTTATCTAGTTTTATATCATTAATGGTAGCTACTTTGTACAATTTTTTATCAGGTATTTCTGCTGTATAGTTACCAAATATTCCAGCATAGGTGTTCTCGTTAATTGTACCATATACGTTATCTTGGTTATAGTTGGCATTCTTTTCTCCTGGTGAATTACTTCTACTTGGAACAATACTAATTACATTACTTTGGTATATTTGTCCATCCTTTATATCTAATTTTTGAGAGGTGTTTTTTTCTATTATTTCATGTCCTAGAGCACCATATAATTTTGTATTAGGATCTATATATGTTAATGTTCCCACACCACTGATGCTATCTTTTACATATAGTCCTGTTTTATATACGCCATTTTCGTCTAGAACAAGTTTTAATGTTGTAGTATTTTCTTCCGTACCACGCAAGTAATCAACAGTAACACTATTATTTTTAATGGTTTTAGAAATTACATTAAGCATTTCATTTATAGAGGATACTTTATAACCATTAACTCGTAATATTTTATCACCAGGTACTAATGTTTTGTTTTGATTAGATCCTATATCATAAGAACCTACAACTATAACATAATTAGAATTAATTTTAATACCAACGTTTTCCCCACCAGCAATAATGTAGTCCGAATAGGCATAGACTTGAAATGGAATAATAAGTGTTAGAAGGGCAAAAACTAAAACTTTTGTTTTAAGATTTTTTAAGTCCATAAAACATCTCCTTTTCCCAGACTACATTATTATTATTGCTTATATTATTTTTTATATTATAAGTAAAAAATGGTATCGTTATCTCTAAAGAAAATTTTAATTTTTTTAAATTTTTTATATTATTATTTTTAGCATATTTTATATTTTTATAATTATTTTTTTAACTCATCCTCCATTTGCTTTTTAATTTTATCAATATCTGTGAAGAATAAATCTATTCCACGTTTTTTTTAATTTTATTAAATTTTCAAAATTTTCTAATATAATTTTTTCTAATTTTTCTGGAACTTTCGCAGGTTTCCCATCAACAGTATGAACATGATCGATATATTTTTCTAATGTAGGAAATGCATTTTGTAGTAATATAACAGCTTTTTTATCAAAAACATTTTCAATTAAAATAGTATTACAAACTCCATATTTTTCTATCTTTTTATCAATAATCTTTTTATATTTATTAACTTTACTACTAAGAGGAATAAACCACAATATAACACCATCTTTAATAGTAAAATACGTTGGTCTCTTTTTCCCACGCTCATGATTAGTCATAAGCTTCTCATCATTAACAATATCAAAAAATTTATCTTTAATATGGTATAAATAACCTGTCTCTATTTTCATATAATCAACTCCTAAAGACATTCTACCACATAGCAAAAGAAAACTCTATTAAGTTAACAGAGTTTTCAAATATTTTCAACTAGGATTACTTATTACTCGCACCACCTAGAAGCGAGAAACATTGTCGACCGAGATTACTTATTACTCGCCCACTCGGAAGCGAGAAACATTTACATTTAGTTACATCTTTAAATGCAATATTAATATACTATATTTCATGAAAAAAGTCAACGCCTGTCATGGAATTTACAAATTATCACCTTGCACTATTATTATATGTTATTTTGTAAATAACAATACATATATTTAATTAGGTGAACAATTTATGAACAATACTCATTTAGCTTTTTTATTAACAACATTAGCAGGTTTCTCTACTCTACTTGGTACAATACTAATTTTCTTTAAATTTAAAAATAAAAACAAAATTATTGCTAATTCTCTTAGTTTTGCCGCTGGAGTAATGATAACTGTCTCAGTCTTAGACTTAGTACCCGAAAGCATTAAATTGCTAAGACCAACTAGTACTCCTTTTTGGACCATAACCTTATCATTTCTATTTATCATTATTGGCATAGTTATATCTAGTTTAATTGACTATTATTTACCAAGTAATTCTTACAACAACGATAATTTATATAAAGTTGGTATTATCTCTATGTTAGCCATTATAATTCATAACATACCTGAAGGCATCGCCACCTTTATTGCCACAAATAGTAATGTCTTCTTAGGCTTTTCTCTAGCTCTTGCTATTGCTCTTCACAATATTCCTGAAGGTATCAGTATTTCAGTACCCATATACTATGCTACTGGCAATAAGAAAAAAGCCTTATTATATACTTTAATATCGGCTTTAAGTGAACCTATCGGAGCCATTTTAGCATACCTATTTCTCAGTAGATTTATCAATAATATCATTCTAGGACTATTATTCTCCCTAATCGCTGGTATTATGCTTCAAATATCATTTTGCGAACTATTACCAGGCTCTAAAAAATATAATATTAACACTACATTTTTCTTCATCCTAGGAATCTTAATTATGATATTTAATCTGATACTAAATTATTTAATAATTTAAAACATACTTCAACACCTTTCTTAATAGATTTATTAATATTACTAGTAACTCTATATGTAAACTTAGTTAGACTATTACTATAGTCTTTTTCTGTACTAACAACATAATCATTTAACGAAACATCTTTACCCTGGGATATATCACTTTCAAAAAGTTTTATTTGCTCATTTGTCAATATCATCTTCTTCTGTAATTGATAATCATAATAACTAGAAATAGAGATAATATAAACAATAATATAACAAGTAAAAACTAACAATACCACACTTTTAAACATCTTACCTTTTTTCATGCTTCACCATTTATATATTTAGTTAAAATAGTAGATATTGCGTCAATAGTATTAAATACTTCTTCAATAGTATTTTCATATCCACCAACCTCTATTAACATTGCATTACCACTAATATCTTGATTATATATCCCATTTACTCCCGGCCCTGACTTCTTATATAAACCACGTGATAACCCCGGATAATACTTATTAAAAAGACTATTTATATTACTTGCCGTATCAACATTTAACTGATAATTATCATGCTCTAATCCTACCACAAATAATATTTTAGCATAACTCTTCCCACTTATCATCGCCGTAGAAGTACTCTTATTAACTGAATCTCTATGAATATCAATATAATATTTAAGCGTATTATATTTATTTTTTTTATCTAATATTAATAACCTACTAGCAGCATAACTCTTTGAATGATCCCAATTATTAATATTTAAAAACTCTGCCAAATTAGTATCTTCCACTATTGAAGAAACCCCATTTTTATTTAACTTTTCTTTAAGTAAATACGACGCCATCAATACATTAGGTGTTATTCCATATATTTTTAAATTAGTATTATCATAATTTTCCAATTGATGAGAATTATATATATAAACAATCGGATTATCAACATCACTAGGATTAGGATCTTCAATAAAACTACTTATCTCTTTTAACTCTTCAAATTCATGATAATCATCATCAGTAGATAATGTTATCTTGCTATTCTTTCCTTTAAACACTGTCGCATTCAATAATGACAAAGGATATTTAAAATCTATTTTTAAAAAATAATTAACGGTTTTATTAACTAGATTAGGAAACTTATATTGATTTAGTTCATCAATACTACCACCCTCTAGTAAAAATATAATAAATTCTTCGTTAAAATTATCTTTATTCTTACGCATTGATAAATAAAAAGTAAAACATATTGAAAAATAAATAATAAGTAAATAGATTAAATATTTAAATTTAGTTTTCTTTCTCTTTTTAGGAGTCTTAAGATTAAGTTTATTATTTTTAAACATATATCCATCACCATAATAATTATATTTTATTCTTACGAATTTATTTGTCGATGTAAGGAATTATTAAGGGAATTTGCTATTACAATACTTAATTTATCAATAAGAAAATCTACTTCTTTCGGACATACCATTAAATTATAATCTAAAGCTTCTAAAACCTCTGTTATTAGTTGATGTTTTTCATTGCTATCTAAGTCACCCAACAAACCTAATAAATTATGTTCCTCCTCTTTATTTAGCTTAATATTTTCTAATTTATTCTTATAATTATTATGATGAACTGATAACTTACTAACTTCAAAATTATTCTTAGTATATGATATATGTTTAAATAAATAATTAATAGTATCACTAACAATAGTAGAAGACTCCACAACAGTCGGTACACCAATTGCTAAAACAGGAATACCCAATGTCTTAAAACTTATCTCCTTACGTTGATTACCTACTCCACTACCCGGATGTATTCCCGTATTAGTCATCTGAATAGTATGATTTAATCTTTCAATAGAGGAAGACGCTAAAGCATCAATTGCAATAATAAACTTAGGCTTAATCTCTTTAACAATACTAGTTATTAAATCTGCTGTCTCAAGACCCGTCGTTCCCTTAACACCCGGTGCAAATATTGACACCATTCTAAAACCCAAACTTACTTTATTTAGCTCAAATAAATGCTTTGTAATAATAATATTATCTAACACTTTTGGCCCCAAACTATCTGGAGTTGACTTACTATTACCTAAACCAATAATAATACATTCATCATCTTCTCTAATATTCATCATTTTTAACATCTTACCTATTTGCTCCGTTAGCACCTTACATACCTTATTTCTATTCTCACTATCAGTAATATCATTAAATTCAATAGTAATATAAGTTCCTTCTTCTTTATTAATTACACTTCTATTCTTTTCATTAATAGTTAACTCTGAAACAATAATATCATCATAAATAGTTGCCTTATTATATTCTTTATCAGCAATACTTTTATCATCAATAATTAAGTCAGTTCTAATCGAAAAAGTACTTAAATCTTGCTCATTATTCATTATTTCACCTCACTTATAAATATTTTTTACAAAAATGCGCAAAATTATTTGCTTTTTTACGTTTTTTTTGATAAAATTATACATAGTGTTGGTGGAAGGAGAGAAACTAATGGCAAACGTAAAAAATGCTGAAAAGAAAATCAAGCAAATTCGTAAAATTACTTTAGCTAATCAACAATTAAAATCAACTGCTAAAAATGCTATCAAAAATACTGATAAAGCTGTTCTAGCTGGAGATAAAGAAAAAGCTAACAAAGAATTAAAACTTGCTATTAAGAGCTTAGATAATGCTAAAAGTAAAGGATTAATGCATAGAAATAAAGTTGATAGAGAAAAATCAAGATTAACAAAAAAAGTAAATACTATGGAAGTTAGATAAAATCTACTTCTTTTTTTTAATTATTTAGTTAACTTTGTAGATTTATCTTAATAATTATGTTATATCTATTATTAGAGGGATATCAATATAAAATAAATATTCTTATCTTAAAAAAGTACGGTAGCGACTATCGGAATTAATGTCTGTGGACGAGCACTATATATGCTCTAGGAAGCAGAAAAAAATAGAGGAAAAGTTATAACTATGAAATTATTTACTTTTCATCATTTTTTTGTTCTAATTTTAGTACTTGTTATGATATAATATTTTTAGGAAGACTAGGTTGGTGAGTAAATGAAGAAAGTGATACTTTATTTAGGAATTTTTTTAATGATAACAGTAACAGTATGTAATTTTTACACTGATAAGATATATTATTTTATAGAAACAAAAGTTTTAAAACAAGAATATGTTATAGCAAACCCCAATGACTACTTTGTCAAAACAGATTTTAACTATGTCGAAAATTTTACTGATGATCCCTCTAATTATTTTGAATTAATTAACTATATTTATTATATTATTAATACAGGCGTTAGCTATGCTGACGGTGAATGTAAAGCTGGTTATGAAACATGTGTTAGTGATTTAGAAAGAATCGCTAAAGATGAAGAGTTATTATCTACTTTAAATAATTTCGTTCATCCCTTTAATAGTTTTAAATCAATTAAGTTTAATATAAATAAAAAAACAAGAAGATTTTCTTTCACAATTGAACATACTTATAGTGCTAGTGAAATAGAGCAAATAAATAATTTAGTTAATACATATATTGAAGAAAATATCACTGATGATATGGATACCATAAGTAAAATTAAAAAAATCCATGACTATATAATTGATAATACACAATATGATATAAATAAATCTAAAGATATTAATAATAGTACTTATAAGTCTAATACCGCATATGGTGTTTTATTACAAGGGTATGGTATTTGTAGTGGATACTCAGATGCCATGGCCATATTCTTACATAAATTAAATATTACTAACTATAAAATAAGTAATGATACTCATATTTGGAATTTAGTATATATTAATGGCGCATGGCGTCATCTAGATTTAACTTGGGATGATCCTATTAGTGAACTAAATGTCAACCAAGAAACATACTTCTTAATTAGCACTAAAGAACTAAAAAAACTAAATGATAAAACCCATAACTTTAATGTTTACATATTTTCAGAAGCTAATAAATCATAAAACCATAGAACTTACTCTATGGTCTTTTTCTTTGCCTTAACATTCATTTTATGCTTATTTATACAGTCTATTACTTCTTCCTGAGTACTTGCTATATAATAATTGCATCTATCATTCTCTCTGACAAACTTATCAGCATATAGCATATCTAAAAACTCTAATAGTTTATTATAAAACCCATTACTATTATAAATAATTATTGGTTTATCGTGTTCATGACATCTTTTAGTTTCTATTGCCGTAAATAATTCATATACTGTCCCTATCCCACCAGGAATAAATAATAAAATATCACTATTAGATATTAAACCTGTTGTTCTATCACTAACTGAAGAACTTACTATCTCTTCATCACAATCAAGAGTATCAAGATCTTTTATATACCTAAATGGGCATACTCCAATAACTTTATTACCAAATCCTTTTGTTATATCATGAGCAACACCCATTAACCCTGAATGACAAGCTCCAAATACTAAATTATTATCTTTCATAAGTACACTAAGTAATTTTTTTGTATCATCATAATATACTTTATCTATATAATCACTAGCAGAACATCCTATAAATATATTCATCTTAATCCTCCCTATCTACTCTATTAATATAATCTTCTACTTCATTTATTGTCTCATTAAAATTACTATAATTAACATTAAACCAAGTAATATTAAACTTATTATTAAAGAATGTATATTGTCTCTTGGCATACTTTCTAGAGTTTTGTTTAATTTTCTCTATAGCATCCTCTAATGACACTTCTTTATCAAAATAACTATATAATTCTTTATAACCAATACCATTTATTAATGGCTTAGTATGAACACCCCTATCATATAATCCTCTTACTTCCTCGACCAAGCCATCACTAATCATCTCATCAACACGTCTATTTATTATTTTATATAAATTATCTCTATCAGTAGTTAATCCTATAAATACAACCGGATATAATAACTTATCCCCTGACGTATTCTCCGTAATACTCTTATTATTATCTAAGTAATAGTTATATGCTCTTTCAACTCTTCTTCTATTATTAAAATCAATATCTATATCTTTATCTAATTTCTTTAACTCATTAACTAATTCTTCATCAGTATACCTAGATAAATCTCTCTTAGAATTACTTTCCTCTAAAGTATAATCAAATAACCCAGCCTTTAAATATAGTGCTGTTCCCCCTACTATGATTATTCTTTTACCCTTCTTATTTAATTCATCTATCTTACTTCTTAAATCTTTCTGATAATGATATATTGTATATTCTTCATCAACATTCTTTATATCAAATAAATGATGAGGAATATTTTCCTTTTCATCTTCTCTTATTTTAGCAGTACCAATATTTAACTCTCTATATATCTGCATACTATCGGCATTAATAATTTCTCCATTATATTTCTTAGCAAGTTCTATACTTAATTTAGTCTTCCCTACACCAGTCGGCCCTGTTATAACAATTATTTTCTGCATAATCTTAAACACTCCTCTTTCTTACCAATTAACTTTCTATAATTATCCCTTTATTTAATTCTAGACAATCTCATAGATTTTGCCGTAACATGCTCCTCATCTGCCATTTTTTTAAGAGCAAAGAAATCTAACATATCTATTTGTTTTCCCGCAACAAATAACCTTTCACCAACCATATCTAAAACAAAATCAAACCATTTATTAATACTTTCATTAGTATCATCGACAACATTAAAATATATATTATTTAATCTTTTTACATAAGTAATTTTATTTACTAAAATACTACTTGATAAATTAAGAGGACTTAGTTTTAATCTAGTACCATATTCTTTATTTATCATTTCCGTAAACTTCATATTATGAATTACACGGGCAGTTCGACCATTACCATCTGTATATGGATGGATTCTTACGAACAATAAATGCATCAAAGCACTTGCCAAGAATGGATCATTTAGTTCTTCTACTGAAGCTATTTGTTTATATACTTTAATAAACTCACTCATAAACTTATTAACATCTTCTGGATTAGCGCCTCGATAAAATATTTCTTCCCCTTTTTCTTCAGTAATTCTACTTATATTAACTGGTACATTTCGATAAGCAAAAGTTTCTTCCATTTTACCTTCGCTTATTTCTTTAGCCACGACAAAGTTATGCAATTGATGTATTCTTTTATGACTAATACTAAGTGTATCGAAGAAAGGAGACTTATTCGCTAAAGTATATACATCAAAATCATGATTCTCAATTCTCTGACTAGAAACTAATTCTTGATATAATGAAAACAAGAAATAATTAATAGCATTTTCATTATCTAACTTAGCTACTTTCTTCATAAAATCTACAAACTCTTCATTAGTTTGTCTTAAATGTTCTTTCACATTAGGTAAAATATGTATTCTTTCTACATATTCCATTAAATCAAATAAAGTTATATAATCATCATTCATTCCTTCAAAATTAATTGGCATAATTAACACATCCCCTCATTAATTAAGCGTTATTCTATCACAAATACTTAACCGTGTCAATTATAACAAACATCTGTTATATACTTCTTTTGAACATTTTCTCTAATTCATATATTGTAAAATGAATAATTGTTGGTCTTCCATGTGGGCAATTAAATGGGTTATTGCACTTTCTTAAATCATTAATTAAGCTTTCCATTTCCTCAATATTAATTCTAGTATTACCTTTAATGCTCATTTTACAACTAACCATTTTAGCAACATTATCAATAAATCTTTCTAAACTAAAATTCTTTTCATCACGTACAATCATCTCAAATATATGTTTAATAGTTTGTACCTCAAAACCTTTATTGATCCATGTTGGATGCGATATAACTCGAAAAGAACTACTACCAAACTCTTCAACTTGAATATTTATTTTATTTAATATCTCAATATTTTGCTTAATAATTAAATATTCATTTAATGGTAATTCTATATTTATAGGTATTAACGGTGTCATAACATTACTATTAGGATGTGATAAATTATATAATACTATCTCATAGTTAATTCTTTCTTTCGCCGCATGTTGATCTATTAAATATACTCCTAATTCATTCTGACACACAATATAAGTTCCTAGTGCTAATCCTATCGGATACAACTCCGGTAATTTCTTATTCTCTTCTTGACTCTCTACTTCCGTTATCTTATTTAATAATTCATTCTCATCAGTAATACTAGACAAGTCTTCAATACTATCTTGATTATTAAAATTAACTAAATCAGATAATTTACTTGTATAAGCTGTATCTTCTTCACTAACTGTTCTATTTAAATCTAAAGACATATTTTCATACTTAGTTTCAACTTTATCACTAGTAGGTACTTCTATTTTAGGTATTAATAATTTATCTTTTAAAGTATTAATAATTGTTGTTTGTATTAACTTTATTAATTCATCCATATTACTAAACTTAATATCTAATTTAGAAGGGTGAATATTAACATCTAATAAACTAGGGTCAGTCTTTATATTAATAACTACTATTGGGTATCTAGTATCTTCTTTAAAAGTACTATAAGATTCATTTATTATTTTAGATAGTTGATAATTTTTTACTACTCTACCATTTACTAATGTTGATATATAGTTCTTACTTGATCTATTAACCTCTGGTAATGATATATAACCGCTTATTTCATAATCATTATTCTTATTATCTATCTTAATCATCTTTTTAACAACATTAATTCCATAAATAGCATTTATTACTTTTAATAAATTACCATCTCCGGAAGTATTAAATAACTCTCTACCATCATTAACTAAAATAAACTTAATATTTGGATATGATAAAGCCATTTTGTGAACATACTCTACTATATTAGCTAGTTCCGCATAAGAAGAAGATAAATGTTTTAATCTAGCCGGAGTATTATAAAATAAATTAGTTATCGTAAATGACGTTCCTTTAGCTAAATCACTTTCTTTAACCTCAATTATATTACCACCTTTAATATGCACATAAGTACCTATGCCGTTAGAGCTTGTCTTTAACTCTACTTCACTTACTGAAGCAATAGAAGGTAAAGCCTCACCACGAAACCCTAAAGAAGAAATACTAAATAAATCATCTTCACTATATAATTTAGAAGTTGCATGTCTTTGAAACGCTAATACCGCATCATCTTTATCCATACCACTACCATTATCTATTACTTTAATACTTCTTAATCCTGATTCAATTAATTCAACCTTTATTTCATCACTTTTAGCATCCACAGAATTTTCTACTAATTCTTTAACAACAGATAAACATCTTTCTACTACTTCTCCGGCTGCTATCTTATTAGCCAGTAAATCACTCATTACTCTAATATTTGCCATATATACTACACATCCTTTTACATACTAATTATACCAAAACAAAATAAAAAACTAAATAGATAACTACCTATTTAGTCGTTTTCTTTCTTGTCGATTCAATATTAACTCTTTGAACTAGTCCCATAGCAATAAATAATGATAAACAATAAGACCCACCATAAGATAAGAATGGTAATGGAACACCTGTTAAAGGCGCTAACCCCATAACTCCTATCAAGTTAATAATAATATGTAATATAAAGTATATAAATACCCCATAAGCTAATAATGAATTACCAATATTATCTGCTCTTCTAGCAATATTTAATATCTTAACAGCCATAAATGTATATATACCAAGTATCAATAGTCCTACTACTACTCCCCATTCTTCTACTATTATTGGGAAGATAAAGTCAGTATATGATTCCGGTAAATATAAATATTTTTGAGTACTCTCTCCAATACCTTTACCAAGTAAACCACCATTTTTAAAAGCAATAAAACTATTACATAACTGATACCCTGTATCTTCTTGATATTTTTCACATGGCTTTAAAAAGTTAAATCTCGCTAATTGATATGATTTTAAAAATGAACCTCTAGTTACTATCATTACAGCAGCAATTACTAAGATAACACTTAAACATATCTTATTAATAAGATTTCTATTTTCTCTAGGCATTGGTACCGCAAAAAAGATAAATATTGTTAGTAACATAATTAGTAAAGCTGTTCCTAAATCTGGTTGAAAAGCTACTAAAACAAATATTGCTATAACAATCATTATTGGTGTTAGCAAAGTTAATAAATTATCTAAATGATCTTTATTCTTTTCATAGTATCCCGCCATATACATAATAATAAATATCTTGGCAAACTCACTTGGTTGAATTCTAAATGGTCCTATTGGAAACCAACTTCGAGCATTGTTAGCCGCATATCCATAGACCATTAAGCCAATTAATGATACAAGTACCCCTAATACTCCTAACCAAGATAATCTTTTAAAAGCCTTAGTAGGTATAAATAATACTACTATAAAGACTACTAAACTTACTATAATAAATATTAATTGTCTAAAGAAATAGTGATATATACTATAATCATAACGCATATATGATTCCATTGATGAAGCACTTAATATCATAATAAGACCAAATATCGTTAATATCATAATACATAACATTAAAGATTTATCAATTACTCCTTTTTTCTTCATATTTTCATCCTCGTATTATAATAATACCATAAATATAACTAAATAGCACTACTTAAACTAATATTTACATAAAAATAAAAAGCACCAGTAAATAGTGCTTAGTATGAATCAACATTAATTTTAACTTTTTTATTATCATAGATAGAAGAACTAGCTTGAACGATAGTTCTAATACTATTAATAATTTTACCATTTCTACCTATTACTTTTCCCATATCATCTTCTGATACAAGAACTTCTATTTGAATAGTATTTTCTTCATCAGTAGTAAATTCTTTTACTGATACGCTATCAGGATCTGCTACTAATTTTTTAATAATACTTTCAGTTAATTTAACTAAATCCATTATTTGCCTTGTTTACTGTTATGGAATTTAGTCATAACACCACATTGAGATAATAAACTTCTTGCAGTGTCAGTAGGAATAGCACCATTATTTAGCCATTTTAATGTTTTTTCTTCATCTAATGTTATTTTATTAGATTCAAGTAAAGGATTATATGTACCTAATTTTTCAATAAATCTTCCATCTCTTGGACTTCTTGAATCTGCAACAACAATTCGATAAAATGGTGCTTTTTTAGCGCCCATTCTTTTTAATCTAATTTTAACTGCCATTTTAATTGCTCCCTTCTTTAAATGTAGTTATATAATATCATATCTAATATCTCTTGTCAACCTTTTTTTGGTACAGTTATTAATCTTCAATAAATTCTTTTATTTTATCTTTTGGCATAAACCCTATTGTTTTCTTTAGTTCTTGTCCATTTTCAAATAATATTAATGTTGGTATAGACATAACACCATATCTTCTAGCAATATCCTCTTCCTCATCAACATTAACTTTAACTATATCAATATCTATCTCACTAGCAGCTTTCTCTATCTCCATAGCTAACATCTTACATGGCCCACACCAATCAGCATAAAAGTCTACTAATACTTTATTTTTAATTATTTCATTAAAATCTTCTTCTTTACTATAATGCTTTATCATATATTGCCTCCTTCATATTTCTTAACAAAATCTGTATTATCCACATCTATTTTATTCTTTTCAAGTAATTTATTAACTGAATCAACACTAATCGCATCATTTTCTAGCATAAGTTCTAACGCTTCACGATTAATTACCGCATTGCTCTTCCCATTTCTATTATCGATAAGATCATATACATCATGATATATTTGTAATGTCTTATCAGCATATCCAGAAAGTATTGGAGTATTATTCAAAATAAAGTTAGCATATTTACTATCATCTAGCATATCAAACTTAACTACCGGTAAATTTAATACATAAAGTACAATAAATAGATAAAAGTATGCTTCAATAGCGCCCACCACAATACCTAATATTTTCGAAGGTATTGCTAAGAATATTGTAAGTTTTAATATTTTTTCTAAAATACCTGATATCTTCAAAATAACATTTAACGCTAAATATAAAACTGCAAATACTACCATAAAAGCAAATATTTCATAAAAGATAACATTTAGTATTTGTAACCCTTTAAATGCTCCATTAAAATCAAAGAATGGTAAATTTTCATAAAATATTACTGATAAAGTATTCTTTAATATAAATGATGCACAAGTAATTAGTATTAAACCAACAAAACTAGTTAACTTAACAAATACTCCCTTTTTAAATCCAATCGCTGCCCCCATCAAAATAATTAGTAAAATTCCAACATCTATAATATTCATTTCATTCCTCCACAAATATTATATAATATTTTTAGAAAAAAATAAATATTTATGATAAAATATATATAAGAGGTGTAAAATGAATAACAAACAAATAACTATTACTTTAAAGGTGTCTCCTAATACTATTGAAGAAATGAAAGAATTCTTAAATGACAGCATTCGTGAAAAAACACCACCTTATGCTATATTTCAAGCTGATGATTGTGATACGGTCATTACTGTATATCAAAGTGGTAAAGCCGTATTTCAGGGAAAAGATGCTGACTTATCAAGTAGTTTTTGGATTGAAAGAGAAAAATATTTAAATCCAAACAAAGCATTAGAAACTACTAATAGTCAAGATAAAGTTAAAGAAGACAAGAAAGATGATAACCCACTAAAACTTAGAATTAACTCTATTGGTAGTGATGAAGTTGGTACTGGCGATTTCTTTGGTCCTATCGTTGTTACAGCTACTTATGTTTCTAAAGAAAATATTGACTTTCTACTAGAGCTTAAAGTTAAAGACTCTAAAAAGATGAGTGATAAAGATATCATTAAAGTAGTACCTGAAATAATAAAAAAAATACCATATCATACTTATATTCTATCTAATAGTGAATATAACAAAGTATATGGTACTGATATGAATATGAATAAAATGAAAGCTGTTCTTCATAACAAAGTATTAAATGAATTTACTAAAGATAATAAGTACCAATATGATTATGCTGTCATAGATCAATTCGAAGTCCCAAGAAGTTATTATAATCATATTAAAGGTGCTATTAATAATGTTGGTAAAATTACCTTTTTAACTAAAGCTGAAGACAAATGCTTATCTGTTGCCTGTGCTTCATTAATTAGTAGATATATCTTCTTAAGCCAAATGAATAAACTAAGTAAAGAAGTAGGCTTCACTCTTCCCAAAGGTGCTGGCCCACTCGTTGATGATGCTGCTAAAAAGATTGTTAACATATATGGTATTGATAAACTTAAAAGTATTGCCAAACTAAATTTCAATAATTACAAAAAATTAACAGAAAAATAATGTATTCTATCATGTAGACATACATTATTTTTTAATATCTGTTAACTTTACAAAGCTAATTAAGAAAATTGGTACTAGTGATATATAAAGCATTACTTTAACATTGCCTATAAATAGATAAAACACTAAACAAATAATACTTCTTAAGAAACAGAAAATTAATTCACAAGTTATTAAATACCCATTTATATTACTATTCTCTATATTATAAATATTTTTATTACTAGTTAATTCAAACGATTTAATACCCAAACCCTCAAGAAGAGCCACTACCAAAAGAATATATTTATTAGTAATATTAAGTTTTAATAAAAGTACTAAGCAAAAGATAATATTTATGTATTTAAAATACTTACTTATATTTATTCTATGAGCTATATAATATAGATATATTATTGAAGATATGCTTATTAGAATATTAAAGGTTCCGACATAATTTAAACTCTTCTTAACATATAAATATAAATAAATAGGTTCTAGTAAAAGAAATATTACTTTAAACTGTTCTAAGATAAAGAATACTAACTTATTACTATTTATCTTACTATACTCTATTTTATTATTTGTTATATCATCTTTTATAAATATTAAAGGTATAATACTTATTACTGATAATATTATTACAATAATTGAACTTACTAATATTGAATATTTATCTACTATATAACTTCCTAGAATAGAAGAAAATATTATCGGTAAGTAAGCTGATATTAAAATACTTGCTATCTTCTTATCTTCTACTTTATCTACTAAATTCATCGCATAATAATGTCTAATCGTATGATAAATAAATGATGAAGTAGATAATATTATACTAAGTATAACTAAATTATAATTAGTCATACTCATCACACTCAAATAATAAAACGATACTCCATATAATAACCCTGAAATAATTAATAATGCTTTTCTCCTAATACACTTTGTTAAATATACAGTTATATAACTTATAAATACTCCTACTAAATAATAAATACTATAGAATAACAAAATATTCTTTATTTTATAACCCTTTTGATATAGATAAACAAAAGAAAATATTTCAACTATATTTCTACTAATATTAGATAGAAATAGAAAGATATTATATAATGTTAATTTTTTCATGTACTCACCAATAATAGTATGGTTTATCTGATATATTTTAAACGAAAAAGAAGATTACTCTTCTCGTTTTTCAATATAATCTTTTTTTATTTTATCTATTTCATTATCTACTTCTTCAGTATAATCATCATCCCCTATTACATCCCATGGTTCTTCATCTTCTTCAATAGCTATTTTAACTTTAGTACTACCAACTATCTCTACTCCTAATTCTTTTTCTATTTCTAAATCAATACTATTACCATTTTCATGAGCACTAATACAAGATGGTTGTTTTAAACTCCTAACAATTATATCTTTATCTTCTGAATCAATACTTTCTTTTTGATTTACTGATACTGTTTCTTGATAAGCAATATTCTTAGTAATAACTGTAGTTTTAGTATCATTTTCATATGAATACCAAATATTAACATCAAATGATCCATCTATTACTATTTTTCCATTATGTTCATGTCCAGAAAACTTATGATTAATAACCCAACATCCTAAAATAGTATTAGGTGTATTTTCACAGGCAACATTATAAGTATTTTTATAATGTTTCTTTCCTTTACCAATTACAGCTTTTGTAACTATCTCTTTAAATGTTGACAAGATATCACCCCTCACAATAATTTATGATAAAGTTAGGAAAATAGTACCTAATATTAAAAAGAAAGTGTTTTTAACACTCCCTTAATTATAATGTTCTACCATTTGTTTTATTCAATTCATCTTGTAATGTATCATATCTATCAATTAGATTACTTACTAAAGAATCCTTAATACTATCTTTACAATATGTTTCTGTAAAACTAATTTGTGATTGAAGCATACCTTTAGCTATATCGCCTAATTCCTGTAAAGTATCTAATAGTTGGCTATTACCAGAATTATTCTGTATTTGACTATATATAACTCCCATCATATTTTCTATAGCCATATAGTTAGCACTCATTCTATCATAAATAGCGCCAAAATCATCCATATTTTACCTCCTACTATCTACTTAATTATAACACATATTTAAAATAAGTATTTAAAAACCTTAACTTTCTATAAAGAAAATTACAGTTTATCAAGTATTATATTAAATCACTCTGTTTTATTATAAAAATATTCTTATCTTTATAGAAGGCATAAAAGATATTTTCTAATTTAACATCTTTCTTAGTTAAAATATTATCAATCCATTCTTCATCTTTATCTAAATATTTTAAAGTATCTTTTTGAATTTTACCATCTAAAATAATTGGTAGTGGTAAACACCTATTCTTATTAGCATACCCAAACACTGAAAGACAACCATTATTCTCTAGTATAGCATATTCTACTTCTTCTAATGACTTAAAACCCTTATCACGAATCTGTACTAATAAATCATCTAAACTATATCTTTGTTTTAGCATTTCTTTATAGTTAATATGCCCTTCTTTTATTATAATGGAAGGATTACCATCTAAGAAATTTCTAAACTTTGGTTTCTTTATTGAAAAGTATGCTAAAATAGTCTGTAATATTGTTAAAGTTACTATTGGTAATATTGAATAAAATATTGATTTATCATATCCTTCTATACTAATCATTGCTAATTCAGCCATTAATATTGATACTATTAAATCTATTATTCCTAATTGTCCTACTTCTCTCTTACCCATAATACGATATATTAGTAAAATAAAGAAATAAAAGAATACTGTTCTAAAAAATATTATTACATAATCCATCTTCATCACCTATTTTATTATGGTAAATAACATATTACTTTATACAATTACATATATATTATTAGGTGAAAATATGATTATAAACTATTTAAAAAGTTTTGCATTAACTATTCTAATTATTTTTGGTGGGGCTATTATAACTACTTTACTAGAATACTTTACTAATAATACTCAAGTATTAATTAATATCTTAAAAATAATAACTATCTTACTATCTATCTTTATTCCAACATTCATCTTAGGTAAGAAAAGTGAACGTAAAGGCTATCTAGAAGGTTTAAAATATGGTGCTATCTTAATAGTATTATCTCTAATATTAAATATAATATTTAAAACTAAATTTAACTTCGACATAATTATCTATTTTGTAATAATGTTAGTATCCGCTATGCTAGGTAGTATGATGGGAATTAACTTTAAAAAGAATAAGTAAAAAAATACGACTCAAGTTCGTATTTTACTTATGGCTTTTATTACCACTAATAATACTCATAGCAGATTTATCTTTTAACAACCTTTGTATTTCTATTTGTTGTTCTTCTTCAATCTGTTCGGCATTATATTCTATAAAAGATAAATAATCATCAAAATCTTTAGTAAATTGTTCATCGCCAATCAGCTGACATAATGCTCTAATTTGAATAACCATTGGTAATAAATCAAATCTTTTTTTACCACCAGGTTTAAGTTCATCGCAATCGTACGATACATAGGCATCAACGAAATCTTTATGTTGTTTCAAAAAAGTATTCTTATCTGTTTTTTCGATATTACTACATTCATATAACGAATAGTATGTATCTTTATCAAACTTTAACATAAGTGATGGATCATATACAAAAGCACCAATCTCTATCCATCCATGGCCATCATGTTCCTTACCATACTTATATTCTAAAGCTTTACTACTTCCTCTAACAAGTATAGCATCATCTAAAGCAAGAAACATATAAAAACTTCTATCAAAGCATGTACCTTTTCCAATCAAATAGTCAGCATACTTTATATAAAAAGATACCGGCAAACAAGAAATAAAAGTATTACTCATTTTAGTAAATATTTCTTCTTCAAACTCAGTTATTTTACCATCATTTATAGCTTTAGTTGATAAAAGTTTAAGTTTCATAAAATATAATTTCTTTTTTAAATCATATAATTTATTACACACACAAAACACTCCTTCACGAATTGCTATATATAGTAGCACAAAATTATTAAAAAAGCAAACAAAAATACGAACAAAATCGTATTTTTTATTTATATATATCTTTTATTTTATCAATAGGAATATATTCATTATCTATCGTAATTAAATTGTTATTTATGTATGCTACTATCCTTTTCTTTACTACCTCATTATCTAATTCAATAAAAACATCGGCTTTATAGACATAACTTGGAGAATTAAATATATTCTTTATCTTTTGTTCAATAGTAAGCCTATCATAAACTTCATGTTTCCTAATAGGTATTTCTTCTTTCTTAGTCTTATCCATTGTTGTATATAGTTTTTGAACATTATTTATATTCTTATCAATCGTACTATGATACATCTTAGGTAACTCTCTCAAATAACCATCTCCTTCTAGTTAATTATATGTATAATTTTTATTTTTTTCTAAAAAAGTTAATTATTGTAAATATTTGTGGTAGAATAATAGAAGAATGAAGGTGATTATTATTAAACAAATATCTAAATTTAAAGTAGAAAGAACTATTCTAATCCCCATTTTACTATTCTTAGTAATAAGTGTTATATCTATTATTGCTACAAGACCTTTTTTAGGTAGTGAATATAGTAATTTATGGTTAAAACAAATAGTTTGGTATACAATAGGCATAGCCTTAGCTTATAGTATGATGACACTAGGTAACAAGTTTTTTTATCATCATGCTTGGATATTATATATAACAGGTGTTATATCGCTAATATTCGTACTCTTTATTGGAGCAGATATTAAAGGTGCTAAATGTTGGTTTAGAATACCCTATTTAGGAACTGTCCAACCTAGTGAATTTATGAAAATATTCTTAATAATACTTATTGCTAGATTAATAGATGAATTTAATAATGATTATCCTAATCCTGATATTATGGATGAATTTAAGTTCTTACTAAAAATATTAATAATAGTATTAATACCATCAGCTCTTACTTTTGCTGAACCTGATACAGGCGCTGTTATTATGTACTTTATTATTACTATTACTATGCTCTTTGTTGGAGGATTTAGAAAAAGATGGTTTATTATGTCATTATCAATTATCGTATTATTTGGTGGTAGTTTCTTAGCACTCTACTTACTTAAACAAGATTTATTTATTAAAATATTTGGTACATCATTCTTTTATCGAATGGATAGAATCCTTAACTGGTCAAGTTCTAGTGGACTACAACTTAAAAATTCTATCATGGCTATTGGCTCAGCTGGTCTAACCGGACATGGTATTAATAAAGTACCAATTACTATTCCAGAAATGCAAACAGACTTTATCTTTAGTGTCTTTGCTTCTAACTATGGTTTAATAGGAGCTCTATTCTTAATATCCGTTATTATTTTCTTTGATATAACATTGATAACAACTGTTAATAAAACAAGCAATAACTGTGATAAATATGCTATCGGAGGTATTCTTGGAGTATTACTTTTCCAACAAATATATAATATCTCTATGACAATTGGACTACTACCAATTATGGGAATCACTCTTCCCTTTATATCTTATGGTGGATCATCATTATTATCATATATGTTATTATTAGGTATTATCTTTAACGTATCTAATGAAAGTCTAAGATTTACAAATTAAAAACAATCTAGTATTCTTTACTAAATTGTTTTCTTTTTTAGAATATCAAACTTCCATAATAATAGTTAGTGGTATCATTAACTACTTTTTGTCTTTCCATTATTAATAAATATTTTTCTTGTGTTAAATCATATACAATACTATTATTTAAATATTTTAAATAATCTTTATATGTATTACTCATACTATCCGTGATTAATCCCTCAATAGTAGTAGTTTGTGATAAATCTACTACTATTACACTAGTAATATTATAATTATTTAATAATACACTAATCTTATCATTTATTGTATTATCTATATAATAGTAACTAGCAGTATTATTATATAATATATTATTCTCTATTAATAGATCTTTTAGATAATTACATGCATAAGCATTATCAACATTATAATAATCACTTCTTTCTTTATATCTTAAATATGTCTTGTTATAACTAGTAAATAATCCTACTAAAGTTATTACTACTATCGAACAAGTAACTATTACTTCAGCCATCATAAAACCCTTATTATTTAATTTCATAACAATTCTCCCATCCATATATTAATTATTTATAACAATAATTATCATTTATTTTTGTATATCCACCGGCACATGAATATGTTGTTACTGTTGTACCTGATGTATATATCTTACAAGATTTATTTACAAGGTATCCACTTGAACAAGAATAGACACCTGAACATCTATTACTAAATAGAGTATATCCAGAAGGACAAGATGGGCCACCAGAATTAACACAATTATATTGTGTTACCCTCCCAGTACTAGTTTGCTTACAATAATACTGCCCCGAATAAGAAACTGTTGCGCCAGTATAATAATAACATCCTCCAATATCCTCTAAGTTACTACCACAATCAGTATAACTACCTTTTGTAGTATTAATAATTGATATGTTACAACTTCCTGTATTACCAGCATTATCTTTTATATAATAAATATGATCTCCTACACTAGTTGCCTTTGTTGTACTATTATCTCCACTATATGATGAACTCCAACCATAATATGCCATATTGCCACTAAAATTAGCTGTAATTGTTGAAGCATTAGCACTTAAACTACAAGATATTGCTGTTGGTGCTATCTCTATACTACAGCTTCCAGTATTACCAAAAGCATCTTTTATATAATATTTATGTGTTCCAATACTGATTGCTTTAGTAGTACTATTTGCTCCACTATAATTTGCATCCCATCCATAATAAACCATATTACCATCAAAACTAGCAATAATCTCTGTATCACTTCTACTTAAAGTACATGTAAGTGGTGCTGTAGCTTCTTTAGTAAACCCAACTATATTTATTCCATAATCTTTATCAGAATACTTAGTAGTAACAGGTATCTCTATCAAAAAATAATTACCATTTCTTCTAATACTTACATTACCAACTATTGCATTTTCACTAAACTTCTTAGTATATGTTCCATAAGTTATTGCATTATTAACTATTGTTAATTCTTTAGAACTACCATCTTCAAAGTTTATTTTAATACCATTTGTTATATTCTCAACGTTAGTAATTTCATTATTAACAACATCACCCATTATCTCGTTAGTAATTACTGTTTTATCATTTAGCATAACTGTCTCAACATTCACGTCATCATATCTATTTCTAATCTTTAAAGTTAAATTAATTAAAAAGTATGCCATAGTAAATGTTAAAACACCTGCTAGAATTACTTCTACTATTAAATAACCTTTATTATTTAGTTTCATATCATCTCACCTATTATTAATATAATTATAAACTATTTAATTAAATAAATCTATAGTTTTATCATAAAAAGGACAAAGGATAAATCAAAATTTATCATCGAAACCTCACGATTTCAAATTTCTGCTTCACAGACACTCTACTGAGTCTTCTCCAACAGACTTAAATTCCGATAGTCGCTACCGTACATAATATTTTTTTTAATTTACTTGCTCTTTTTAATAATTACTACAATAATTTTTCATATACATTTTTACACCTTCAAACATTATATTGATACTGGCATTCAAGTCTCTATCTATTTCTAAATGACACTTTGTACATTTGTATTTTCTTTCGTTTAAGTTTTTATATTTTTTATCAATATTTTCACATACACTACAAGTTTGGCTTGATGGATAATAATCATATATTTGATAAAATTGTTTACCTTTAAGTTTCGATTTATACTCTAGTTGGTTTAATATTTCATTGAAACTTGCATCATTTATATTTTTTGATAGAGTTGTTTTTTTGCCATTTATTATCATTTCTTTAGTGTGAAGTTTTTCACATGTGATAATATCGTATTCATCTGTAATATTTTTAGTTATTTTATGTATATAATATTTTCTTGCATTTGCTAGTTTTGAATGAAGTGCTGCTAATTTTTGTTTGCACTTTTTATAATTTTCACTACCTTTTACCTTTCTTGCTAATGATCTTTGCATTCTTTTTATTCTTTTTTCATACTTTAAGATATATTTATTGTTTTCAAATACAGTTCCATCAGAAAGAGTTAAAAGATTTTTAACTCCTAAATCTATACCTACTATCGAAGTTGGAATAACTTTATCAAGTTTATCGTGATTTTCAAAAAGCACAGAAACATAATATTTCCCATTTGGTTCTTTTGAAATAGTCGCATTTAATATTCTTCCATTAATAGACCCTATGTTTCTATAACCTCTAATTTTCATTACTTTAAGTTTAGGTAATTTTATAGTTTTGTTTTCTAGATTGAGTTCAATATTACAATAGTTATGATTCTTGTACATACCATAAACAGCAGTTGTATTATAACTATTTTTACTAAATTTACTTTTGAATTTTGGATAACCACCTTGTTTATTAAAAAATCTTTTATATGAATCTTCTAGATTAAATAATACTTTGTTTATAGCAATACTATCTATTTCTTGCAAAAATGGATACTCATATTTTAAATGATGAGTATAATGTCTTATATTTTCATTCGCTTTTTTATAACCATTTTCTTTTAGCATATTTAAAAAATAGTTGTATACAAACCTAGTACATCCTAATGTTTTATTAATTAAAGTTCTTTGATTATCATTTGGATAAATTCTAAATTTATATGCTTTGTAATACATCAACAATACCCCCCCTTGTTAGTTTCTTAATACTATGTCATTATCATACAATATAAATCGATGTATAGCAATAAAATTTACAATTTTTCAAATTATTTTTTGCTTGAAGAATTTTCCTATTTAATAAAAAGACTATAGTTATACCTATAATCTTTATTATCTATTATTTTAAATTAGCTACTGGTAAGACACTAATAGATCTAACTATTTCTAGTATCTCCCCTGTCTTCATAGTATTACTAGCTAAATAATATTCAATACCATTACTATACCAATTTACTGAATTATTATTTACTATAGCTACTGAATCCGCTAATAATTCTAACTCTCCAAAAGTAGGTACTATAACATGTTCATCATTAGTTTTTGATACTTCTTCAACTAAGATAAATGGATTATCACCATCAAATGTTAATATTAATCTTTCACCAGTAGAAGTACTAACCTTTTCTTGACTAGTTAAATAAGTATTAGTAGGTAAATACATAGGATATACTATGTCATCTATTGTAGCAGTACTCTTAGTTTGTTCAGCCTTATTATCTTTATTATCCGTATTAGAACCTATATTCTTTTCTTCAATTATTTGATTTAAATCAAAATAATTATCTTTAAATTTAGGACTATAATCTATCTTATCAAAAGTCATCTTTATTTCTACATTTCCATCTTTATCTAACACTCTTACTTCTTTAACATTATAATTCTTATCCATATATATTTCTTGACTAGTTAATTTATCATTATTAGGATAATTTACATTAGAAGTTAATACATATTTATTATCTACTTCTTTCATACTAATATTATCAGTATTATTTATATCATCTAATAAAGATGTTAATAAATATACTTGAGAATTATTGTATGGCCAATCACTTTGAAACTTAAAGCTTTTATTTAGTGATGGTGTAATTACATATATACCTGTATCATTTCTTAAAATAACTTGTTCATGATTATTAGTAGTATTAACTAAATCTATTTTATAATAATCATTCTTCTTATAAGAAACTTTAACATTATATGTATATATATCTTCATTATTTATTAGTTCCATAACTCCTTCGACATAATAACTTTTTAAATTATTAATTTTTTTATCAAATTCCTCTACTACTTTACTAGAACTAGTTTTCCCACATCCAGTAATAAATATTACAACCAAAATAAATATTAAGAAAGTTTTTTTCATATTTCACCCCATTAAAATCTTTCTATTAAATTATATGGAAGGAATTAATGTTTATGATGAATATTTTTTAATTTTTTGGTAAATATATTAGTAGTATAAAAAAGGAGGAATAAAAGATGAATGCTTTACTTAAAACTGGTTTAGTAATTAGTATTATAGGTTGTATTAATTGGGGACTAGTAGGTATATTTAACTTCAACTTAGTAGAATATCTTTTTGGAGATGGTACCCTATTAACTAGATTAGTATATATTTTAGT
Organism: uncultured Bacilli bacterium; assembly: GCA_934130545.1. GTDB lineage: Bacteria > Bacillota_I > Bacilli_A > RF39 > UBA660 > UBA6414. The sequence goes on from CAKOYD010000002.1 coordinate 111,622, forward strand.
ACTCATATCTGGTTTATTAGATATAGCTATTTTAACTAAAGATTTAGATAGATAATAACTACACTATAATTTTAGTGTAGTTTCTTTATTTTTATGATATACTTAAGTTAGGGTGATATAATGAATGAAATAAAATGTCCTAACTGTGGCACTATCTTTCAAATAGATGAAAGTGATTATGCTTCTATTGTTAAACAAGTAAGAGATAGTGAATTTAATAAAGAAATTACTTTGCGAGATAAAGAATATCAAAAAGATAAAGAAAACTCTATTAAACTAGTTCAAATTGAATTAGAAAAGAAATATAGTGATGAAATAAATAAAAAAGAATTAACTATAACTAACTTGCAAAATGAACTTAAGCTTAAAGATACCAACCAAGAATTAATATTAAAAAATGCTTTAAGTGAAAAAGAAAAAGAAATAAATGATCTAAATAATAAGCTAGAAAATAGTAGTAATACTTATCTTCTTAAAGAAAAATCTTTAAAAGAACAATATGAAGATAAAATAAAAAGTAAAGATGAACAAATAGCTTATTATAAAGATTTTAAAGCAAGACAATCTACTAAAATGATTGGTGAATCACTAGAACAACACTGTAATAATGAGTTTAATAAATTAAGACCACTATTTGGTAATGTTTACTTTGAAAAAGACAATGACATTAAAACAGGTTCTAAAGGTGACTTTATCTTTAGAGAATATGATGAAGACGGTATAGAAGTTATCTCTATTATGTTTGAAATGAAAAATGAAGCTGACGAAACAAGTTCTAAACATAAAAATGAAGACTTCTTAAAAGAATTAGATAAAGATCGCAAAGAAAAAAATTGTGAATATGCTGTTTTAGTTTCTCTACTAGAAATAGATAATGAATACTATAATACTGGTATTGTTGATATGTCTCATAGATATCCTAAAATGTATGTAATTAGACCCCAATTCTTTATACCATTAATTACTCTATTACGAGGAGCTGCCTTAAATACTTTAGGATATAAAAAAGAACTTCAAATAGTTCAAAATCAAAATATTGACATCTCACACTTTGAAGATAATATTAATTCATTTAAAGAAGGTTTTGGAAGAAACTATCGTCTAGCTAGTGAAAAGTTTAAAAAAGCTATTGAAGAAATTGATAAATCAATGGATCACTTACAAAAGATTAAAGATGCCTTAATATCTAGTGAAAATAACCTACGTCTTGCCAACAATAAGATAGATGATTTAACTATTAAAAAACTAACTAGTAATAGTCCTACTGTCGCCAAGATGTTTGAAGATGAAAAGAACGCTCAAGATTAAGCGTTCTTTTTGTTATCTAGTTATAATTAATTTTAAAACTATCGCTATCGCAATTAATACTCTATAAAAAGCAAATACTGAAAAATCATGTTTCTTAATATATGCTAATAAGAACTTAATACATAGAAGTCCTACTACCATTGAAGTAATAACACCAACTATTATTTCTTTACTAATAATTAAATCACCAACATTAACAATAGCTGCTCCAAAAATAATTGGTGTAGATAATAAGAAAGTAAACTTTGCTGCTGCTTCTCTTGATACTCCCATTAATCTAGCGGCTAATATTGTTGTTCCACTTCTAGAAAAACCCGGAATAACCGCTAAAGCTTGTGATAAACCAATAATAAATGTTTGTTTAAATGTTAATTCCTTAAAACTTGTTTCTTTCGTATAATGTTGACTTGCCCATTTATCTCCTAAATAAATAAGTACACCCATAACTGCTAAACTAATTGCTATAATTAAAATATTACCTCTAACAACATTAGTAATAACATCTTCAAACAGCATACCAACTACTGCTCCAGGAATAGTCGCTGCAACTAAATACCAAAACATTCTATTATTAAAATTATCTTTCTTCTTAAATACCTTTTGGAATACTCCCCCTACTAACTTTAACCAATCTTTAAAATATACTATAAGTACGGACATTAACGTTCCAAAATGCAACGCTACATCAAACGCTAACTTCTCACTCTCAGTCATATTTAAATTAAAATTAAATAAATATGGAATAATTATTAAGTGTGCTGAAGAAGATATTGGTAAAAACTCTCCAATTCCTTGTATTATTCCTAAAACTATACTTTGCCATAAACTCATATTTATACCTTCTTTCTACTTATTAACCTTTGTAATAACACCAACACCAATAATAGTATTATCTTCTATAATCTTAAATGAATATCCTATATCCACTGTAATATCTTTATCTAATAAAATATCTACATTAGTATATTCACCACTTCTTATCATATTATCTATATTTATTATCTTACCACTAACAACTGTATTCCATAAAGATATATTAATACTAGAATCTAATTCTTTACTTATTGTTGTATTATTACCTTCATCTTCTTTATATAAATATATTCTAGCTTCGATATTATTAGTAGTAATTAAACTATTCTTAGTAGCAATAGTCTGTCCTTTAATAACATCAACTTTATCATTAATAATTAACTCTACTCTATTACCTATATAAGCACTATTAACACTAATACCATCTATTAATATCTTATTAATCTTAACCTCGATACTATCAATACTCATCCCACTTACTTCAAGAATATCTCCAGTATTAACCTTACCACTCTTAATAACACCACTTATATAAGTCTTACTATCCGTAGTATAAACATCCTCTATTATCATCGCAAACTTATCATTAACTGAATATCCCTTAATTAAAGACTCTATCTTAGATTCTTGATAATTAATATAATGAGTATATAAACTACTACCCTCTCTAATAATTAAATTATTATTATCATTCTTCTTACTATCCCTAATACCACTCTTATATAATGATACACCTGATATTACTATCGATATTACCATTAATATAGGTATTATTATTAATAAGTTCTTAGTAATCTCATCTTCTTTTTTAACTTTTTTCTTCTTTACTGACATATCTTCCCTCTATTCTTACATTACTAATTATAACATAACCTAATATAAAATACCAATATATTTAGCAAGAAAAAAACACTTATTTCTAAGTGTTAATTATTTTCCTTTAATAAATCAATAGCTTTTTGGAATAACATATCATTACGTAAGTATTCAACATTACCTAATTCTTTCTTAACTTCTTCTCCAGTCATATTATATTGTTTAGCTAATTCTTCTACTTTTTCATCTAATTCTTTATCAGTTATTTCTAACTTTTCTTCCTTAATTAAAGCCATTAATAAATAACGATATTTAAGTCTCTTAGTAGCTTCTTCAGTCATTTTAGCCATAATATCTTCTTTAGTTGAGTTAGTATATTTTAAATATAATTCCTCAGTAATACCTTGCATACTCATACGTTTAACTAAATCTTGATACATTGCTTCTTTTTCATCTTCTACTAATTCATCAGCAAAAGATACTTCCATATTTTCAGATGCTTTATCTAATAAATCATCTTCAAACTTATGTCCTAATTCATGATTTTTTTCTGCTAATATTTCTTCTTTAATAGATTTCTCTAAATCTTCTTTAGTCTTAATATTATCCATTCCTAAGTCAGCAAAGAATTCTTTATCTAATTCAGGAACTATTCTTGATTTAACTTCATTTACTTTAACTTTAAATACTACTTTTTGTCCTTTTAATTCTTCAGACATATAGTCCTCAGGAAAAGTTAATTCTAGATCTTTTTCTTCGCCTTTACTCATTCCAACTATTCCTTCTTCAAATCCTGGAATAAATGAATGACTACCAATAGTTAATGAATAGTTTTCTCCTTTTCCACCATCAAAAGCTACACCATCTTTAAATCCTTCAAAGTCAATAATAGCTACATCACCATTTTCAACTTTACCATCTTTAACAGCTAATTCAGCATACTCTTGTAATAATGAATTAATATGATTTTGTACTTCTTCATCACTTACAGTTGCTTCTTCTTTCTTAACATTTAATCCTTTGTAATTACCTAATTTAACAGTAGGTTCAGTAATAAGTATCATTTTAGCTTCAAATGATTCTTCATCCATCTTTACTACTTCAATTTTAGGTTCAAGAATTGGAACAATCTTACCTTCTAATACTACTTCTTTATATTTATCTTGAATAGCTTTATCAGCAGCACTATATATTAATTCTTGTTTTCCATATTTCTTTTCATAAACATTTCTAGGTGCTTTACCTTTTCTAAAACCATCAATTTTTACATCTTTGATAACTGTTTCAAATGATGCATCAACTAAGTCTTTCCATTCTTTTCCTTCTACCTTAATTACAACTTCTTCTTTCATTTATAATACCTCCTATTTTATATCAAGTATTTCTACATTGTATTTACCATTTGGGCTTTCTACTGCTCTAGTTTCTCCAACTTTAGCACCCATAATTGCTTTAGCAAGTGGTGATTCATTAGATATCTTATCATTAGATGGATCTGCTTCTTTAGATCCAACTATTTTATATTCTTCGACATCATCGTCATCATCATCATATTTTATCTTAACAGTTGTGCCTAATCCAACACAATCAGTATCTACTTTTTCTATAATAGTTGCTTTTTCCATGATCTTTTCTAACTCTAGTATTCTACCTTCTACTTGAGCCTGTTCACTTCTAGCAGCATCATAATCGGCATTCTCGGATAAATCTCCAAGTGCTCTTGCTTCTTTTAATGCTTTAATTACTTCTGGTCTTTTAGTATTCTTTAAATAGTTTAATTCTTCCTCTACTTCTAAAAAACCTTCATCAGTTAAATATACTTTATCTGCCATTTTCTTTCCACCTCTTAACATTTCAAAATTGTACTATGTTTTTTATTCTTTGTCAAGTACTTTTACCCTCATCATATCATAAACATATACTTTCTTATTTAACTTAAATTTAATAACTTGTTCTGGATGTCTAGCCACATCTAACAAATTATTTTCTTCATCATATATCTTTGGAATAGTATATGTAAATGTCTCTATATTAGGTCCAAAAAATTCTACTATATCTCCTTCTTTAAAGTAATTTTTTTGCCTTAATGTTACTTCTTGATTATTTTCATCATAATATTCAACTATTCCTAAAAAGTCTTGATTAGATACTTCTTCTCTGCCTAAGAAATATTGTTCATCCTTAGTAGGTAATTTATCATAGAACTGAATAGTATTATCTCTATTAGCTACTCTATTTAAAACTTTACTATAATATGCTATTCTCTTATTATCTAGTTTATTACTATAATAATCATCAATAGCACTCCTATAAGTATTAATAACAGTTGCTATATAATAAATACTACGCATCCTACCTTCTACTTTTAATGAACTAATTCCTATATCAATCATATCATCTAACTTACTAATCATTGCTAAATCTTTAGAGCACATTGTAAACTCCGGATCAATACTAACTTTTTCTTTATTTTCATTTAATAAATTAAAGTTCCAACGACATACCTGACTACATCCCCCTCTATTAGCATCTCTATTAGTAAAATAGTTAGATAACACGCATCTTCCGGAATAAGCTGCACACATTGCCCCATGAATAAAACATTCTACTTCCATACCTGTCTTATCAATAATATCTTTAATCTCATTACGTGAACACTCTCTAGCAAGCACTACTCTCTCAACACCAAGTTCTTTATAAAAATTAATACTTTCTATATTAGCAGTCGAAGCCTGTGTTGATATATGAATACTTAACTTAATATTATTCTCTCTAACTATATCAATAACTACCGGATCTGCTAAAATAATAGCATCTACTCCAATATCTGCTAACTTAATTAAATATTCTTTTAAACCAACGATATCTTCATTATGAAATAAAATATTAACTGTCACATATACTTTTTTATTTAAAGAATGAGCAAACTTACAAGCTTCTTCTATTTCTTCAATACTAAAGTTTTTAGCATTAGCTCTAAGACTATAATCTCTTCCCCCAATATATACTGCATCTGCACCATATAATAAAGCAATCTTTAATCTTTCCATATTTCCCGCCGGAGATAATAATTCTACTTTCTTCATTATATATCACCTTCTTTATTCTTTACTTTATATATAGTCTTAGTATCAAAGAAACCTACATAATATTCTTTATTACTATATTCTTTATTTATAAATCTCTCTAAATCTTTAATAAACTTATCATGATCAATATTAAAACTATTTAATATATAATAATCTATTATATCTATTTCTTTAATTCTATTTATTAAATTAATAGGTTCTTTCGTATAAATAGTACTACCTAATTTGCTCTCTACAATAGGATGCTTAATATCATCTTGTTCTATATAATATATCTTATCCTCTTTAGAAGTATTAATATAATCCAAATAATTAGTAACTAAACTTCTCCTCGAATTAAATATTGGTATATATCCATATACATTAAATAATATCCTTAAATTAGTATTCTTCTTAATATCTAATAACTCCTCTTTAGTAATATCTGATGATATATATGAATACTTAATACCCAACTTCTCATAAAACTTATTAGAGTTAATTGAAGTATTCAAATGTTCTTGACTAACTATTAACTCTATATTTAAATTATTATCTCTAACTATCTTATAAACACTCATATCATAAAACATTACTTTAACATTACCAATATCACTTAATTTAAATAATATTTCTTTAAGTAAATCTAGATCACTATTATGCATAATCTTATTTAAAGATATAATAATTTCTTTATTAGAATACTTATTTATTACTTTAATAGTGTCCCCTAAACTTACATAAAAAGGAAGTTCTACTGAATAGTTATCTATCCCTATAATAAAACCATCGACTTCTAGTTTAGATAATTCTTCTAATTCATCTAAACTGCTTGGCATAACTATTAATTTACTCATATCTATCTACCTCCTAACTAAATGTTTATTACCATTATCTTTAATATAATTAACAAAGTAATCTCTATATATAAAATCACTAATCTCGGTATTATCCTTACTAAACATTCTAACTAAATAATTAATGTATTCTATATATTTATTACTATCTAATAAACTACTAGCTATATATAATAATTCATCAATAATACCAAGTGTTAACTCTTTCATTTTACTCATAATTGCTAATGCTTCATCTTCTTTATCATAAGCATACACTAATAATTCATTAACTAATTCCATTATCTTACTAATATTATCTTTATAATTACCATAACTATTTATAAAACCTTCTCTATCACCTTTAAAATAATATTTAAAATGCTCTATTCCTAATATATTAACTAAAGAAGATATAACTATTAAACCAATATAACAGTAATCATTAAAATTATCTTTATTATCTGAAGTAATCATCGTAAAGTATTCTGTTGTAGATTCATCAAAATAATCATTCTTATCTTTATTAGCTAACCCATTCTGACTAGATAAATGAAATAATTCATGAGTTAATGTATCAAATATATTCTCATTATTTAATAATATCATATTGTTGCTTGTATATAATCCATTATTATCAAACTCACTATCTTTACTTAAATAAATATTTAATGTTTTAGTATATATTTGATAATTTTCTTTCTCTTCATCGCCAAGATAACTTAATACTTTCTCAACTCTTGTAAAAGGATTATTAACGCTAGATTTAATACTATCTATATTTAACTTAACAACATCATATTTAGTAATATCTTTATCTTTAACCTTCATACTATTCTTCTTTCCACGCTATTTTAACATATATAACTAAAAATTAAAAGATACTTTTAATATCTTTTAGCTATTTTTCTTAGATATCGCTATTTTGTCTCCTACACTAACATAAGTAGTAGTAAACTCTTTATTATTATCTAAGTATTCAATAAATGTTTTAATTTTCTTTACAATACCCAATTGATTTTTTGAAGTAATTAAACTAGCATCTTCAACTCTTCCATGAAAAGATAAATTATCTGTTATAATTACCCCATCTTGTGCTAAATTATTCGTAAACTTTTCAAAGAAATAAATATTATTCCCTTTAGAAGCATCAATAAATATTAAATCATACTTATCTGTAAGTTCTACTTCTTTAGCGTCTCCTAAAATAATATTTATTCTCTTATCAAGATTAAACGTATGAATATTATCAACTGCCATATTATATCTATTTTCATCTTTTTCTATTGTTGTTATAGTAATATCTTCACTTACTAAAGCCATCTTAATAGCAGAATACCCAATCGCACTACCAACTTCTAAAATATTCTTAATATTATTTTCTTTTATATAATTACATAAATATTCTATCCCATCTTTTAACATAATAGGTACATAGGCCTCTTTAGCATATTCTTCTATTAAAGATAATTCTTTATTTATATCCATCTTAAGCACACCATTTTCCTTCTTGTTTTAATTTATTAATAATATTATTATGCTCCGTACTATTCTTAGTTAAATAAGTCTTACCTGTGCAATCTGCTACAAAGTAAAAATAATCATGAAGAGTAGGTTCTAAAACAGCCACAATAGATTCAATTCCCGGATTAGATATTGGTCCTACTGGAAGTCCGTTTATCTTACTACATCTCGTATTATATTTATTATTACAATTATTTAATTCTTTATAAGATAAACTATAAGTCCAATCATCTATTTTATTAGCATAATATGTTGTTGCATCACTACCAAGTGTCCATCCATTATTTAATCTATTATAAAATACTCCAGCCACACCCTTACGATCATCACTATTACTACCCTCTAACTCAACAATAGAAGCCAAAGTTAATAACTCATGAACACTATAAGAAGAACTATCTATTAAATCTTTATACTTACTTAACTGTTTATCAGTCTCATTTAATAACTTATATATTATATCCTCTAAACTAACATCTACACTAGCAAATGTATAAGTATTAGGAAATAAATATCCTTCTAACTTATAATATATATTATCATTAACAATATCATCAGTTAAAAACCAATAATCATTAATTAACTTATTAATAAACTCTTTATCATTAACTAACTTAATAAAATCTTCTTTACTATTAGTAGTATTTTCTTCTATTAATTCAGCATACTTTCTAATATTTAAGCCCTCTTTAAAAGTAATATTTATCTCATTAGGGTTATAAGTTGACCCTTTAACTAAACTATTAACTATCTCTTTAACATCCATACCTTCATTTAATTTATAGTATCCTACCTTTAAATTAGTAATATTATTAAGTTTAATATATATTCTAAAAGATAATTCATTTCTAATTAAATGATGTTCTTTCAAAGTACTAGCAATACTTCTTATTGAACCTGGTTTTATTTCCACAATTTTCTCACTAGTATCTTTTGATACTGACTTAAGATTAACATTATACGTAATAACCGCAAGCAAGCATAGTAAAACTATGCCACTAAATATAATTATAAATATCTTAACTAACTTCTTCATACAACAACCCAATAATTACTTATTCTTTTCTTCTTGAATAGAATCAATAATAGCTTCTACTATATTCCATTCTTTATCTGTTTCTATTGGTAATAATTCTCCATTTTCACTATTAGGATCATATATTGAAGCAAATACTCTAACATTACCTTTATCATCTTTAGTATTATCTGTATATACTATATAATTCTTATTAGTCTCCTCTGACTCAAATGTAAATAATACCTCACACTCTACTTTTTTACCTTCTTTATTTAATACTGTAAACTTATTATTATTTTCCATACTCATTATTCCTCCTATCTAAATAACCTTGTAATATAATAACAGCAGCCATCCCATCTACTTTTTTCTTTCTTTTCTTTCTTGATATATCTGCATCTATTAATACATTATTAGATATTACAGATGTTAATCTCTCATCATATAATATTACTTCTATATTTAATTCTTGTTCCAACTTTTCTTTATATTCTAAAGTAATAAGTGCTCTAGGTCCTAAGGTGTTATTCATATTCTTTGGAAGACCTAGTACTAAAGTAGTAATATTATTTTCTTTTATTATCTTCTTTAATTCATCTAATGTATCTAAATTATTATCTTCACTAAATCTTAACGTTGTATATACACTAGCAATAGTATTAGTAGTATCACTAATCGATATTCCCAATGTCTTACTACCTAAATCTAATCCTAAATAACGCATCTATTTATCTAAATAATACTTAACTAACTCTTCTAATAAAGTAGTTCTATCAATTTTAGATAATTTATTTCTATCATTATCATAATTAGGAATATAACCAATATCCCCACTCATTAAATAACCTACTATCTGAGTTATAGCATTATATCCTTTCTTCTCTAAACTATTAGAAACATCTTTCAATATCGAACATATATCATTATCTTTCATCTAAACACCTTCTATACATAATTTTAACATAAATAATTATTAGAAACAAGAACTTATCATTAAATAATTTAAAAGTAGAAGTTAATCACTAACTTCTACTTACTTGTTTCATCTGATAACTTTCTACTTCTCTTTTTAGATACATCTTTTTCTTGACTTCTTTCTACGCAATTTATAACTGCTTGTGTTATTAAATCAGCAGGATACCACGAAAAGTCATCCTTATCAGTTAAATATGATAAAGGCATATTTACAATTAAATCATCAGAATTTATATTAACATTTAAACATGTTCTACTTTCAATCGGTCTTGCTGAACAATGCTCCAAAAATGTTTTACCATCAGCCTGCATACTATTCAAATCAGCACCAAGTGCCATTTCATAATGAAATGAACTAGAACGCAACATTAAGCCCCAAAATTTATACATTTTTTCGGTAGAATCTGCTTCATCTATCATAATATTAGAATAAGCATTAACTTTAATTTCTGAAGTATTAATTCTTGCTAAATTAGCCAATTCTTCAACTAAATCTCCCAATCTCACTGAGGCAACAATCTTTCCTAAAGAATCAACTTTTTCATGCAATTTAACAGTTTCTTCTCTCATCAACTTAATTTTTTCATTAAATTCGTTCCCTTTAACTACTTGTTTTGCTTCAAAAACTTCTCTTTCACCAGCTAGTCTTCTTGCTAAATCTCTTTTTTCTTTAGCAACATATTGTTCAAACTCTATTCTTTCATCAAAATAACGTTCTCTATAACTAGAGCCTTCTTCCTTAATTTTTGCACAAATATCAGCCTCTTTGGCTTTACTCTTTCGTATTTCTTCTATACATTCTCTTAAATCGCTATCCATAATCATTCCTCCATACTATCTATTTATTTGTTAATCTCTTACTTCTCTTTTTAGATATTTCTTTGTTTCTTTCTACACAATTCATAACTGCTTGTGTTATTGCATCAGCAGGATACCATTCACTACTAGATTTTCTAATTAAATCTCCTATAGGTATATTTAAAATTAGATCAGAAACATCTCCAGTAATTTCTAAATATGTATGACTATCATTTACACTTCTTGCCGTACAATGCTCTAAAAACATCTTCCCATCAGCTTGTACATCAGTTATATTATTTCTCAACCTTATTATATAACGAAAAGTTTGTTCTAATCTATTGTATGATTTTCCTTCTTTATTTGAATATAAGTCTAATTCCCAAATATCACTAAGTACTTTCGTTTTTAATTCATCAGTTTTAATCATTTCTTCAATACTATGTTTACCTCTCAATATAATACCAGATTCAGTATCAATACCAATATCTGATACATTAATATCTGTTAAATTAGCTAATTCTTCAAGTAAATCACCTAATCTTATTGGAATTGTATTGTCACATAAAGATTCTAAACTTTCTGATAATTTAGCAGATTCCTCTTTCAAAGGAGTAAGTGTTCTTTCAAAACTAGCTCTTTTTTTTGCCAATGTTTTCTCAATAGTATCTATTTCGTCTCTCATTTTAAATATTTCTTCAATACAATTTCTTAAATCGTTATCCATAATCATTCCTCCATACTATCTATTTATTTGTTAATTTTTTACTTCTCTTTTTCGTTGCTTCTTTTTCCTTACTTTTTTCTTCGCAATTAATAAGTGCCTGTTTTATTAAATATATAGGATACCATTCTGTATCAGATTCTCTAATCATATGTCCTAAAGATATATTTACTACCAAATCTTTTATATTTTCACTAACAACTAAATCTGTACTATGCATGCCTGTTCTAGTGTTATATATTACATTTGCATCACAATGTTCTAAAAGAGTCTTACCATCTGCCTGCTCATCAGTAAATTTTGAATTTGTTCTAATTAAATATGAAAATATTCGTGATATTGAAGTAATACCAGTACGAGCTCCAGTACGCCAAGAACAAGCCAATGTTATTTCCAAAGTAGCAGTAAAATCATAATATACTGTATTTATTAATTTTGTTATTTCATCAATATAATGTAACCCATCAAAAGAAATAATAGGCTTAATATTAACACGAATATAAGTATCATCAATGCATTTTAATCTAGCTAATTCCTCAATTAAATCTCCAAGTCTTACTGGTACTGTCTCACCGCACAAAGTATTAAATTCTTTAGATAATCTTTCTCTTTCTAATTTTAACGCGCTTATTAAGCGTTCCAAAGCATCCATCTCTGCATCCATCTCTTCTCTATGCTTTTTATCTTTTATAGCCATTTCTTCTTCAAAAATAGTTCTATTCTCAGTTTCTTTACTATTAATAGCTACTATTCCTTCTTTTTTCTGTCGTAATTCTTCAATACGTTTTTCTAAATCATAATCCATTATAACCATTCCTCCTAATAATTTATAAGTTATATCATACGATAAATAAATATTAATGTCAATAAATCTAAAAAAAACTAGCTTTAAACAGCTAATTTCTTACCAAACTTTCTCTTTAATAAATTAGTAATTCTATTATATAGTTTCTTAGTATCTGGTATTAATAAATACATTATGCCAAAGCATATTCCAAAGCTACATATAAATATAATACCAAGTATTAGAATACATACTACTAAACTAGTTGTATATTTAAGTACTAATGCTTCAACTCCTTTTAATAAGAAAGCAAGAACTACATATACACCCAACATTAATCCATATACACTTAATAATTTAACATGTGTAACTTCTTTTAATATCTTCTTACATACTAATTGTGTCTTTAAGAAAACATTTACTACAAATGATAATGAAGTAGCAAATAATACCCCACTAATACCAAAATCTTTCGCTAATAATAATGAGAAAAATACATTAACAAAGGCACATATAAAAGTATGCTTTTTATTATCATTAAATAAACCTCTCGCATTTATTAAAGCTAATAATGGATAATAACTAATATTTAAAAATAAACTTAATGAGAAGAATACTACTGTTATATAATTTAATAAATAGTTAACATCACCGGTACTATCTACCCATACTGATACAAATCCTCTAATACCTAGCATAAAAGTTAAAGCTACTGAGAATGCTATAATAATAAATAATACTAAAAATTCTTTAAATAATGGATATATTCTATCATCTTCATCTTTAGCAAATACATTACCAAATGAATATACAGCCCCTAACTCTATTCTAGAAGCTATTTCATTTAAATATCTAGATATAAAATTATATGATGTATATACACTAACCATCGCTGGTCCCATATAAGATACTATAATTAATGAATCTATATTATTAAGTACTAAGAACCCTATATTAGTCCATGCTAAATCTTTAGTCATCTTTATCATCGAAGTATTCTTATTAGCCACCTCATGTAACCATGGATATCTTTTCTTTACTACTATTCTAAGTATTATTTCTTCAATAATCTTAGCAAATAATATAACTACTGCAATAGATTCTAAGTTCTTAAAAATACATACTGCAAATATTATTGATATATCACAAGCTAACTTTACTAAATTAGTAGTTAGTGAATAAACAAACTTCTCTTGATTAGCGGATAATACTGCAAAGTATGTCTGCCCTCTTCCAAAGAACGATATTAAATATGATGTCGCAATAACTACAAAACATATTAATGCTGAATTTCTATACCCATCAACAAATCCATAGAACAAATATAAACATAAACTAACAATAAATATTAATCCTAAGATAACTGTTCCAATTATTTTGCATATCTTTCTGCTACCCGAATAAATACTATTAATATCATCTTTATTCTGTTTAGCAAATGGTTTATATAAAGCATATACTACTGCTTCTGGGAACCCTATCTGTGCTAAAAAGACATAAGTAATAATTTGATTAATTACCTGATAATAACCATTACCAACATCTCCTATATATTTAATTAAAAAATTAACCTTAACTAAACCAACTATCCCTATTAAAACGTATGGAATAGTATCACATAATATATTTAATAATGTTTTTTTTGTTCTCACTATATAATCACCTTCTAACTTATAATAGCATAAATACTTCTTAAAATAAACATTTATACTTTTATTTGACAAAATATTCTCTTACTATGTAGCATATAAAGTATTGACTATTTCTTTAAAAGTAATATAATTATCTAGCAGAAAGGAAAATCAGATATAATGAATAAACAAATAACAACTAAGGATTTACATCTATGTAAGATATGTAGTGCTACTATTATTAATAGACAATTATCTCCAAGTGTTTTAAATGGTTATTGCCAATTCACTTGTGAAATAGATAATTACTACTATATTCTAGCATATAGAACTAGTTCTTTATTTAAAGGATGTGAATATAGAGATGCTATAACTGATGAAAAGTTTTTTGATAAAGAAAGTATTATTACTTCTATTCAAACAAAAAACTTACCAATTGTTGTTGAAAGTACTCCCATTGATACTAATAAAAAATATCTTACTATAAAAGAAGTTGTTGAATATATAAGAAAATATAATAATGGTTATGTTAACCCTAAATATAATCCTAACCCACCATTATCTAGTAAAAAATATAAATTAGTAAAATTATATTAAGGAAGAATAATTATTTCTTCTTTTTTGTATATATTATAATTAGCAATCTATCTTGACAATTGCTAAAATAGTGGTATAATTATTACTGTAATGAAAGAAAGGTGATAAAAATGAATAATGAGTATCAAGAAAATTTAGAGAATGTTCTAGAAAAATATGGACGTGATATTACTAAGTCAGCCAAAGATGGTAAAACAGATCCCGTCATTGGTCGTGATGAAGAAATAAGAAGTATTACTAGAATATTATCTAGAAAAACTAAAAATAACCCCGTTTTAATTGGGGAACCAGGTGTTGGTAAAACTGCTATTGTTGAAGGACTAGCGCAAAGAATTATTAAAGGCGATGTTCCTAATAGTCTAAAGGATAAAACTATTTGGGAACTTGATATGGCTGCTTTAATAGCCGGTGCTAAATATCGTGGTGAATTTGAGGAAAGACTTAAAGCTGTTCTTAAAAAAGTTAAAGAGTCTGACGGTAATATAATTATGTTTATCGATGAAATCCATATGATTGTTGGTACTGGTATGGAAGGTGCTATGGATGCCGGTAATATCTTAAAACCTATGTTAGCCCGTGGTGAAATTCACTGTATTGGTGCTACAACATTAAATGAATATCGTAAATATATTGAAAAAGATGGTGCTCTAGAAAGAAGATTCCAAAAAGTATTAGTAAGTGAACCTACTGTTATGGATACTATAACTATCTTAAGAGGCTTAAAACCAAGATTAGAAGTATTCCATGGTGTTACTATCAAAGATAAAGCTCTTGTTTCAGCAGCTTACCTATCAGATAGATATATAACTAATAGATTCTTACCTGATAAAGCCATTGACTTAGTTGATGAGGCTTGTGCAACTATCAAAGTTCAAATGGAATCAGTACCTTCTTCTCTAGATACCTTAACAAGAAAAATTATGCAACTAGAAATTGAAAAAGAAGCCCTAAAAAAAGAAAAAGATGATATATCTATTAATAGATTAAAAGAAATAGATACTGAACTCACTAAACTAAAAAGTGAAGAATCTTCATTAAGAACTAGTTGGGAAGAAGAAAAAGAAGTTAATAATAAGATAGCTAAAAAGAAAGAAGAAATAGAAGATGCTAACTTTAGATTAAGCAAAGCTGAAAGTAATTATAACTTAGAAGAAGCTGCTAAATTAAGACACGGTATTATACCTAAACTAGAAAAAGAATTAGCGGAATTAAAAGAATTAAATAAATCAGAAATATTATCTGATACTGTTGATTCTGATGATATTGCTGCTATTATCTCTAAATGGACTAATATTCCTATTAGTAAATTAACCGGTAGTGAAAAAGATAAATTACTAAACCTTGAAGAAAACATGAAGAAAAGAGTTAAAGGTCAAGATGAAGCCTTAAGTTTAGTAGCTAATGCTATTATAAGAGCTCGTAGTGGTATTAAAGATCCTAATAGACCAATTGGTTCATTCATCTTTTTAGGACCTACCGGTGTTGGTAAAACTGAAGTTGCTAGAACACTTGCCTATGAATTATTTGATGATGAAAAGCATATGGTCAGAATTGATATGAGTGAATATATGGAACCACATTCAGTCGCTAGATTAATAGGTTCTCCTCCCGGATATGTTGGTTATGATGATGGTGGTCAATTAACCGAAGCTGTCAGAAGAAATCCATATAGTATTATCTTATTTGATGAAATAGAAAAAGCTCATAAAGATGTTTATAATATCTTATTACAAATTCTTGATGACGGAAGAATTACTGATGGTCAAGGAAGAACTGTTGACTTTAAGAATACTATTATTATCATGACATCTAACTTAGGTAGTGAATATATTCTAGAAAATGCTGATAATAAAGATGAATTAATTATGAAAGAATTAAGACATACTTTCAAACCTGAATTATTAAACAGAATAGATGAAATAATAATATTTAATTCATTAAGTAAAGATACTGTTTATGATATTCTAGATAAAATTATTCTAGATATTAATAATAGACTTAAAGATAAACATATTACTATTAGTCTAACTAAAGAAGCTAAAGACTATATTATTAATAATTCTTATGATGAATCATATGGTGCTAGACCAATCAAAAGATATGTCTCTAAATATGTTGAAACATTAATAGCTAATTCTATTATTAAAGAAGAAATTAAATATAATAGTAAACTAGTTATTGATGTTAAAGATGATAAATTAATAGTAAAAGAAGGAATTTAAATTTTCCTTCTTTTTATTAATCTTCCACTAAGTTCTTCTTCTATTCTTTTATTAGTATCTATTAAATAGTTATCATTTATTACTTCTACACTAGTAGGAGTACTAACTAACTCTCTACTATCTCTTAACTTATCACTCTTTATTTTCTCTTTATCTAATTTCTCACTAATAATACTCTCTAATACTTTTAATCTATCATTATCTACCCTAATATTATGGCCTGATATTGCTACTACTCCTTCTCCTAGAAGGATTAATAATACTACCATAAAAGTATCCATATCAGTAATATTATTATTTAAATATCCAAATAAATAACATAATGATGGTACACTAAATACCATAGTGCCAATCATTGGTAATGACTTTTTAAGAAAATATAATCTATTTCTTAAATCTTTTTTAGTATCATTAAGATAATTAGTTAAGTATTCAATAATATTCTCACTAGTTAATTCTTCTTTAATAGTTATCGAATTATCTCTTTCTGATAATTTAAAATTATCATCAATAACTATTACTTTATCTCCTAATAAAATATAGTTTTTATTCAAAGAATATGCCTCCTACAATTATAGTTTATTCACTAAATCTTTAAACTTTACACCTCTATCAGCAAAATTCTTAAACATGTCAAAACTTGCACTAGCTGGAGAAAACAATACTACTTCTCCCTCAGTAGCTACTTCATAAGCCTTATTTACAACTTCTTCTAAAGTATTTAGAACATAAATGTCTATTCTAATCTTCATCTTTTGAGCTTGTTCCATAACAGCTTTATAAATCTTCTCTTTAGTAGCACCAAATAGTATTACTTTACTGCATCTTTCAATAATAGGCATTGCTATTGGTGTATAATCTAAGTTCTTATCATAACCGCCAGCTATTAAAACAATATTTTCTGAATAAGCATATAAACCAGCAATAGTTCTCGTTGGAGAAGATGATACTGAATCATTATACCATTTTACCCCATTAATTTCTCTAACAAACTCTAATCTATGTTCTACTCCACTAAACTTCTCTAAAGTAGGAATAGTCTTATCTAAATCTATTAAGTCAATAGTAGCACTCAATGCTGTTGCAATATTCATATAATTATGAAGTCCTCTAATATTTAATCTACTAGTATCAATAATATTCTTATCTTGATACTTAATATAACCATCTTCAACATAGAAATAATTAGTCTTAGTCTTTGTTGAAAAATACCTTGTATGACTACTAGTAAAATCTTTAGTTATTTCATTATCAATATTAACTACTAATATTCCATCTGTATTCTGATATTTATAAATATTCTTTTTAGCATCAATATACTCATTATAATCTTTATGAATATCTAAGTGATTAGGAGATATATTAGTAATTACTGCGATATCTGGACTAATAGTCATTCCCATAAGTTGAAAACTAGATAACTCTAATACTACTATATCATCTTTAGTCATATCTTTAATACTAGTAAATAAAGGTGTTCCAATATTACCTCCTAAGAAAGTACGATATCCATTACACTTTAATATTTCATTAATTAAAGTAGTAGTAGTAGTCTTACCATCACTACCAGTAACCGCTATCTTCTTACATGGTGCTAACTTTAATACTTCTTCTACTTCTGTAGTAATATAACTACCTTCTTCTTTAGCACTCACTAATTCTTTTCTAGTAGGTAGGCAACTAGGAGATCTAAATATTACATCATAACCATGTAATTTATCCAAGCATCCTACTCCTTCATATACCGTTATATTATATTTACTAGTATCATGCTCAATCTTCTTTTCACTAAATACTGTTATCTCACACTCTAAATTAGTTAAATAATCAAGTAATGGTAAATTACTAACCCCTAACCCAATAATAGCCACTTTCTTATTCTTTAAATAGTTATTAAACTCTTCTAATTTTTTATTCATTATTACCCTCCATTAATCTTTTAACAGCATTCATTACTGCTATTCTACCATATTCATAAGTAAGACTTCCTTGAAAATATGCAATATAAGGTTCTCTTAATGGACCATCAGCGGATAACTCTATTGATGAACCTTGTGTAAAACTACCAGAGGCCATTATTACTTCATCTTCATATCCTGGCATTGGTGATGGCATAGCTTTAACATAGGCATCAATTGCAGAAGACTCTTGAATACTTTGTACAAATTTAATTAACTTAGCTCTATTTCTAAATATAATACTTAAAACTATATCTGCTCTTTTTTCATCATATTTAGGTTCTGTATCAATATTCATATCATCTAACACTTTACTTAATAAAGTAGCGGTCTTTACACTAGCTGCTACCACACTAGGAGCCATATATAATCCCTGTAAAAATGCTTTATTAAGTCCTAAAGAAGGTCCTACCTCTTTACCTTGTGATGGAACAGTTAATCTTTCAGCTACTAGTTCTACTAAGTCTTTCTTACCAGCTATATAAGCCCCATTGGGTGCTATTCCACCACCTAAATTCTTAATTAAACTACCTACCATAATATCCGCTCCAACTTCAGTAGGCTCTTGATAATCAACAAATTCACAATAACAATTATCTATCATTATTATAACATTACTATCTACTTCTTTAATCTTCTTAATAATATCTCTAATCTTATCAATACCAATACTCTTTCTAGTTGAATATCCTTTACTTCTTTGAATAGTTATTACCTTTATCTTATTATTCTTAATAGCATCTAATATCTTATCCGTATCAAACTCATTATCTATTAAATCTATCTGTCTATATTCAATACCAAAACTCTTTAATGAAGAAGGATTATCTTTAATACCAATAACGCTATCTAAAGTATCATACGGTTTACCACTTATTGATAATAATATATCTTTAGGGCGTAATAATCCAAATAAACATACTGTTAAAGCATGCGTACCTGATATAAACTGACTTCTAACTAAAGCATCTTCACACTTAAATACATCCGCAAATACTTTCTCAATAGTATCTCTACCTTCATCATTATATCCATACCCTGTTGTACTATTAAAATGTGATTCACTTACTTGATTCTTATGAAAAGCCTCTAATACTTTCTTACTATTATATCGACATATCTTATCTATTTCTTTATATATATCTGTAAGTTCTAACTCATTCTTCTCAATTAGTTCTTCTATATTCATTAATTAACTCTACCTCCATCTACTTTAATAATACTATTATTAATATAACTTGCTTCATCAGTTGCTAAGAAGTAAATAACATTAGCTATTTCTTCCGGTTCAGCAAATCTATTTAACATTATTCTTTTATTTTCTTGTTCTATATAAGAACTATCTAAATCTTTATTCATGTCGGTATTTACCCATCCTGGACAAACACAATTAACTCTAACATATGGTTTTAAATACTCTGCTAAATTATGTGTTAAAGATATAACACCAGCTTTTGAAGCATCATACTCTAAACTCTCTACATACATTGAATCTATACCATTAGTAGAAGATACATTAATAATTACCCCACTTCTATTATCTTTCATATATTTACTAACTTCTTTACTAACTAAAAATGTTCCCACTAAATTAGTATTTAATATTTCATTAAAAGAATTACTATCTTTACAAGTAAAATCACTATCAATAGCTATACTAGCATTATTAACTAAAACATCAATATTACCAAACTTACTAATAACTTTATCTACCATATCTTTAACTTCTACTTCATTACTAACATCAGCTTTCACTATCATAACCTCTATTCCATAAGTACTAACTAAATAGTCTCCTAACTCTCTAGCCTTATCATAAGAATTATTATAGTTAATTACTACATTATAATTATTTTGAGCATACTTAATCGCCGTACTTCTCCCAATACCACGAGAAGATCCTGTTATTAAAACTACTTTTCTATTCATATACTTCACCACATCACCATTATACCATAGATTATTATCTTTTACTTACTTAAATTATTAATTTGCCTAACTAACTCCTCATTAGCTTTTCTAAGTAATCTTATCGTATCTTCTTTAGAATAATTATTATTACTACTAGGCACTCTCCTATTCCAATCATTATTAAAATGAAAACCACTATTTGTACTAAGAGTCTGCCCAATTAACATAAAAAATCCTCCTAAAGCATTCTGTTCTGTTGAAGACAAATCATCCACTAAAGCATACCCTATCAAGAATGCTGTTAAAGTAAGTAGTCTAGAGTTCTCTCTATTTTCTATTTTTGAGTTCATATCTATATAAATATATGCTAAATAACTATTAAAAATATATAAACAAAATCAGGTAAAGTATACTTTCTACCTGATTTTATAGGTTCTATAATATTTATATTACCGGCTCCTATTTAGTCGCCGGACTTCACTAATAGATTATCTCTTTGTTAAGGATTATCTTTACCTCAAGATTACCTTTTTTTGTGCCTTGAAAGGGTTTTCAAGGCCATCCATTCAAGTCATATGCAGGGGATAGAACTAATTTTCTTTCAAGTTCTATCCAATCACGAACGGATCTGCTGAAGTCCCTGATCCACTTGCATACCCTATCCCTGGTTTAAGTGAAACTGAAGGGCGAACCCCGCCAGAGGAGATGACACCGAAGTCGTCCAAGTCCCCATCGGAGTCCAAGGAGAACGAGAAAGCACTGGCACCATAGAAGCCGTCCGGAGAAAGGGACCAGGACCAATTATCTACACCATTATTATATAAATAATAAGATTTATTAATTGTACGATATACTCCACCAGCATATGCCATTTCATCAGCTGTTATTAATCCGACTGGATATGTTAACGCACCATTACCATTACTTGCATCTACTGTGAACTTGTCTTTTGCATTTTGACACTTTAATGTTGGTGTTTTATTTGTTTCCAATCTTGTATGTGCCCCAAAATATAAATATGAACCACTAGTAGTATAACTTCGATCATTACAAAATACTGTATCTTCTAATTGCGATGTATAACTTGTCATATTATTTTTATACCACGTATCAATAGTTTTCTTTATTGCTGATTCATCAGTATATGTCTCATCATCAATACTACTTCCATACATATATCCTACATATTTAGCATTATCTTCACTTGAATTAAATGCTGAACTTCCTATCGGAGCTCCATCATAATATTTTTTTTCAACGCTTCCCACACCCTTTTTTATACTGAATTCAACATAATCACTACCATCGGTAGATGCTGTTCTTTTACCATAAAATATCGTTACAGTATCTGAAGATGCTAAGTCAAAGCTTATTACGTTAGTATCGGTTTTTCCAGAAAACCATTTAGTATCGCCATTAACCAGCACTTCAGAACCATTATCAGTAGTATTGCCTTTCATATTAATCTCTATTTGATAGCTGCCACTTTCAAATCCGCTAAAATCAATAACACTAATTACACCAGGTCCTTCTTCAACTGCATTCAAAATGTTACTTTTCCAAGTTTTCTTTGAACTATCATATACAAACGGATAATTCTTATCATTAGTTACAGAATATTTATCCTGACTAATACTTTCATATGAACCGTATATAGTACTAAGCTTTCCATCATATACTAATTTTACCCCACCGGTTTCTGTTGTTCTTACTATTCTCCAACAAAAATTAGCAAATAATACATGATTATCTACATTACCACGATAATAATATACAGGTACATTACCTTCGGTATTAGTTGTCATATATATACCATTAGTACTACTTGCTTCAGATGTTTGACTAAAATCTATAGTAGTTGTTGTATCAGCACTTCCTTTTATCATATCATATAAATCAAACGATGCTTCTTTCGTTAAATTAGGATTATTACTAGAAGTTCCTTTCATATTAACAGATATATTACCTGATAAATTTTGGGTTTCTGTTTCATCTAACCAAATATATAAATAATATGTTTTATTATAAGTATTACCTGAGTTAGTTATATCATCATAATCATTTTTTACTATCCATATATCACTACCTACTGTAGCATCTTTAAAGTTACCATTAGCAATTAAACCATCAGTACAACTAGTAGCATTTGTTGTTAAAGCATATTTCATAGTAGTTCTTTTTAAATCACTACTTAATGTAGCAACATTCATACCAATACTAAATGATACTTTACCACCAGATGTATTCTTAGCACTTGCTTTAATAGTTTTCTTTATTGCATAATCACTAGTACATTTAGATGGAAATAATGTTACATTATCATTTTCTCCACCATCAATAGTCATTGTTAAATTACCAGCTTTAACTTGGGTGATATTAGTAGCATTTACACTAACTGTTAAATAAGCAAAAGTTCCTCCAATACCTAAAAATATTATTGATATAATAAATAATGTTATATATAATCTTTTTTCTTTCATAAACGTACACCCTTTCTTTCAACAAAAACTACGATAAAAAGAGTCTAATCTCTTAAACTCTCTTTACCATAGTTATTATTTTTTTAAACAAACGTATGTATTATTTATGCCCCAACCAATAATAAACATAGAGTTAACGATTTTGCTTACTATTTTATTCATAATTATTAACTCCTTTCTACATAGGAAGAATTACATTCGCTTGTTTATTTTCTTACCTTAAATTAATTATACAACAAATAATTACTATGTGCAACCACTAACTTTTATTTTTAACATTAAAAAAGCGAGATACCCCGCTTATTTTTTATCAGTCGAACCAAAACCTCCAACACGTACTCCTGTTGCTTTATCATCATCAGTCATTAAATATTTCATAAATATTACTTGACCAATAACATCACCTTTTTTAACTTCTAAATCACGATCTAAGAAATTAAAATATTGAAAATAAAAGTGTCCATCATTATCAACATTATTATAGTAATCAGAATCAACTATTCCGATACTATTTGCCATAACAAAACCTTTTTTTGGTCCACTACTACGATTAGCTAACATATACCATTCATCATCCATACAATATGCTTTTAATCCTGTTGGAATTAATGTTGGCTTCATTCCCGGTTTATATGCTGGAATAATAATATCTTCTGCTGCTTCAACATCATATGCTGCTGAATGAGCTGTCTTTCTAACTGGAAGATGAATATCTTTATCTTCCCAACCTTTTGCTATCTCAAAACCTCTACACTTCATTATTTACTCCTCTTCTTCTCTCAATACTATCTTTTTATTTTTTAATGATTTTTGAACATCAATAACTCTTTGATTAGATGAACCTTTCCATTTTAAAGTAGGATCATGTAAACTATCATCATATTGACCATCTACTAAGACATCTATATAATTAAATATTTCTTTGTTTCTTTCCATAATATCATCATATAGAAATCCACTCCAAACCCACACACTTTTATTTGGATATTTTTCTTTAAAAGCCTTTACTAGTCTCATAGTACCATCAATATTCACTGGATGCATAGGTTCTCCTCCTAACACTGATAACCCTTTAATATGATCAGGTTTTGCTAAAGATAATACTTTATCAATTATCTCATCAGTAAACTCAGTTCCCCCTTTAAAATCATGTGTTTCCGGATTAAAGCAATTCTTACATTTAAAAGTACATCCCTGCATAAATATTGATACTCTAACACCTGGTCCATCAGATATGTCCATCTTTCTAATCTTATTATATCTCATTACTATTCACAGTCCTTATTATCAATATGTAATACTCTTTCTTTTATCTCTTGTGTTCTTCCTTTATTCCAAAAGTTAGAACCTATATAACCACAAGTACGTCTAGCTACATTTAATTTGTCATGATCACGATTACCACAATTAGGACAATACCATTCTAGATTATCATCTATTAATATTTCTCCATCATAACCACATGCTTGACAATAATCACTCTTTGTATTAAGTTCAGCATACATAATATTATCATATATAAACTTAATAACTTCTAATACAGCATCAATATTATTAGTTAAATTAGGAGTCTCTACATATGATATCGCACCACCTGGACTTAATCTTTGAAATTCACTCTCTAATTTTAACTTAGTAAAAGCATCTATTTCTTCAAATACTGGTACATGATATGAATTAGTAATATAATCTCTATCTGTTATACCTTTAATTCTACCAAATCTTTCTCTTAAACATTTAGCAAACTTATATGTTGTTGATTCAATTGGTGTTCCATAAACACTATAATCAATATTTTCTGCTTCTTTCCATTCCTTACATTTATCATTCATTTTCTGCATAACTTGTATACCAAAGTCATGACCAACACCACCATCAGTATGACTATTACCTGTCATATATTTAACACATTCATATAACCCAGCATAACCAAGTGATATAGTTGAATAACCATTATGTAATAAATCATGAATACTCTCACCTTTACCAAGTCTAGCTAAAGCTCCATGTTGCCATAAAATAGGTGCAACATCAGAAGTTGCCTTAGATAATCTTTTATGTCTAATTTGTAAAGCTCTATGACATAATTCTAGTCTCTCTTCAAATATCTTCCAGAACTTATCCATATCTTTATCACTAGATAAAGCTACATCAACTAAGTTAATAGTAACAACACCTTGATTAAATCTACCATAGTATTTAGGCTTACCACTCTCATCAACATAAGGAGTTAAGAAACTACGACATCCCATACATGGATAACAATTACCATTACCATTCTTATCTATCTTTAATTCTTTCATTATCTTCTCAGAAATATAATCTGGTACCATTCTCTTAGCAGTACATTTAGCTGCTAGCTCAGTTAAATAATAATACTTACTATCTTTATGAATATTATCTTCTTCTAGAACATATAAAAGTTTAGGAAATGCTGGAGTAATATAAACTCCTTTTTCATTCTTCATACCTTCAATTCTTTGTTTTAGAACTTCCTCAATAATCATTGCAAGTTCTTCTTTATATTCTTCAGTCTCTCCAAGATACATACACACACTTAAGAAAGGTGCTTGTCCATTAGTAGTAGTCATTGAATTAATTTGATATTGGAATGTTTGAACACCATCTACTATTTCTTTTTGTAAATCTTCCTTAGCAAATTTCTCTATATTTGCCTTTGATAATTTTCTTTTTGAATATTTTTCAATATATCTATTATAACTATCTCTAACAAATGGTGCTAAATGTGTAAGTGTAATTGTTGCTCCACCATACTGACTAGATGAAACTGCTGTAATTAACTGTGTTGCAATTGTCATAGCTGTTAAAAATCTATGTGGCTTTTCAATCATTACTCCATTAATAGTTGTGCCATTTTGTAACATATCCTCTAGATTTATTAAATCACAATTATGTAATGCATTCTGTGCAAAGTAATCAGCATCATGAAAATGAATTATTCCTTCATCATGTGCTCTAACAATATCTTCTGGTAATAAGAAACGTCTTGTTATATCTGTTGAAGTAATACCGGCTAAATAATCCCTTTGCGTAGTAACTACTTTAGAATTTTTATTAGAATTCTCTGTATTCCAATATTCACTCTCTCCATCAATTAATTCTTTAATAGCCAAATCAGTTGTATTACTTCTACGAACTAACTCTCTTGTATAACGATATGTTATATATTTTTTAGCAAGTTCATATTTACCAATTGCCATAAGTTTCATTTCAATTATATCTTGAATATCCTCTACTAAGATTCTCTTCTTACCAAGTTTTTCAATATATTTTATAATATTTTTTATTTGAACACTAGATACTTGTTCTTCTTCCTCAACCTCCAAATTAGCCTTTCCAATAGCGGCTTCAATTTTTTCTGGACAATAATCTACCATATGTCCATCTCTTTTAATTACTTTCATTTTACTCCTCCTACCTATCATATGATGACTAAATTATACTACAATATGTTTTTTACTCTATGTTGCACTTGCAACAATTCAATAAATTTGTTATTATTTTTATGAGAGGTGTAAAATGAACGAATTATTTGATAATATTAAAGAAGGAAATCGCACTAAACTTCTTCAGTTTTTGGAAGCAAATACCTTATTTTTCAAGAAAAACAGTAAAGATCTAGCCCTAATATTTGGAGAAAATAGAATATGTATTGTTAAGTCCGGCCACATTCAAGTTATTAAAAATGACTATAATGGCAATACCACAATTATTGAAGATTTACAAGAAAATTCTATTTTTGGTACTATTACTCAAGGCTATTATAATACTGAATATAGCCTAACTTGCAAAGAAGACTCTTATGTAATTGTCTTTGACTTTGAAAGTATCTTACAATATGATGAATTAAAAACATTCTATAACCAATTCTTAAAAAACCTAATCAAAATATTATCTAATAAAATAATTGAAAATAATAATCGTATTGAAATATTAACTAATAAAACTATTAGAGATAAAATATTAACTTACTTACAACTACTCGCTAAAAAAAGTAAATCTTCCACTATCACTATCCCCTTCAGTTATAGTATCATGGCTGATTATCTGGCTATTAATAGAAGTGCTATGGCACGAGAACTAAAAAACTTAAAAGATGAAGGTTTAATTGAAACTAGAGGAAGAAGAATTAAATTATTATTTGATCGAACCTAAAAAAAGTACCACATAACGTAGTACTTTTTAATTATCTTATTGGTAGTCTGTACGGGGTTTGAACCCGTGAATACGAGCTTGAGAGGCGCGCGTGTTAAACCACTTCACCAACAGACCATAACAATATCTTTTCACAAGATATTATTATTTTAACACTAAAAATTATGTTTGACAACATATTTTTTTACAAAATGTTATTTCTTTAATGTTCTACTACGTCCTACTGTTTTAGTTTGAATAATA
This sequence comes from uncultured Bacilli bacterium, assembly GCA_934130545.1. Taxonomy (GTDB): domain Bacteria; phylum Bacillota_I; class Bacilli_A; order RF39; family UBA660; genus UBA6414. The sequence continues at coordinate 139,504 of CAKOYD010000002.1, forward strand.
GTTATTGGTTGAGTTAACTCTTTTAAAAAAATATTCATTCATAAACTCTTTACTATAACCAAAAGAAATACCACTAAATAATAACTTCTCACTAATTACAACACCTGTTTTTTTATCAACTAACCAATTAACTGGCTCTATTTCCAAATACTTGTTCTTTAGTTAAATTAGTAATCTCATTCATCTATATCACCTTTATACCATAATTAAAAACTAGAATTAGGTTTTAATGCTCTTTTTGGAAAATTAGAAGTCCTAACTAATTTAGCCTCTCTTAAAGTCTGCAATAAACTATCTGTTATACCACTAGTTTCTTCTAACACTTTTGATTTCTCAATAATATCTAAATATACTTCTGCTTCTTCTAAATCATTTTGTGATAAAGCAGTATAATATTGTTGAATATAATCTATAACATTAAATATATATACACCTTTATCCATATTTATTAATATAAATATCGGTTTAGTAAAAGTCATATCTTTTTCAATTAAACTTATTTTAATTAAAGATATTATTAAAAACTCATAACTTTCTTTATTAATAGATTTTAAATACTTAGGTAATATCCTAAATGCCTTATCTAAATCATAGTTAATTAAAAAGTTAATTATATTCGCTAAAGATATATTTTCTATCTTATCTTCTTCATCTAAAGATACTTTCTTTACTAATTCACATATATCCACTAGTAATAAATATAATATATTATTTTCATCAACTATATTATGTTCTTTGTTATATTCTTTACACATACCAAGTGCTAACTCATAATTATGAGCATTTATTGCTTCCCTAATATATTCTGTTTCAAATATATCTACTTCTGGTACTATACCAGTATTTTGAATATCTACTATTTGTCTTACTACTTTTAAAACATGTCTATCAATAATACTTAAACTTTGTTTGCTTTCTTTCTTCTCTAAGAAGTCAATAATCTCATTATATCTTTTACTTTTAGTTAATTCCATCAAAGTATCTCTACTTATTTTTTCAACATCAGCAGCTTGCGATAATAATATTTTAGTTATTGATGCCTGAATAGTAATTGCATTAGCATTGTCATTTAATTCATTTAATAAATATATTGCATAAGTATACTTCCCTTGCATCGCACTAAATCTAATCTTATTCCATGCTGTAGCATCTTGATAACGAAAATCATGAATACTAACTTTAATATCATCTTTTGTTAATTTTCCAACATATTCTTTATATTTATCTGGTATATCAGTAATTACATTTAATAGGTATAAATAAAAGTTATTATCCATCTTACTATAAGGATTACTTGTAGCAAATAATGCATCAAAATATTCAAAAGCCTCATCATACTTCATATTACGAATACTCTGCACAAATAATTTAAAACAAACAGTATAATTCCTCGGATACATCTTATAACTTTCTCTAAAATACTCATAAGCTTTATCAAACTCTTTTTGAGCAATTAATTTTTTACCCTCAGTATATAATTCTTCAGCCCTTTCAGCTATCATTTTTTGTTTCTTTATCAATTCTTCATTCATAATTCTTCCCCCATTTTTAATAAGTTTGTAATCTCTCGTTGTTTTTGCTCTATATTTTAACACATTTTAATATTTAGGTAAACATTTTACTTAAAAAAGTCTCATATATAACATACAAGACTTTAATTATTAAATATTCATAAATTTATCTAATCTATTCTTTATTTCATCAATTCCTAACACTGACATTATTTCATATAAATCAGGTGTTTGTAAACGTCCCGTTATAGCTACCCTTAAAGCTTCACAAAACGTACCTAAATGTCCTTTATAACTAGTAGGATCTAAATTATATTCTTTACTACTTTTAGCATATCCTACTGAATAAGCATAATCACTAAGTTTATCATACCATTCATCATGACTATCATTAATATTATATATATTATTAATATAATTAATTAAAACTTCTTTATCATATTTAGAATAATCCATATCCATATCATACATAAACAAATTATTAAACATATATGATGTTTCCCTACGTACATCTGAATACGCAGCAATATCTTTTCGCGGTTTAACTTTATTTCTTTCAATATTAAATACTTTTATAGCATATTCTCTATTATTAAGTAAAATATCATAAAACTCTTTATCATAACTCTTAGTATACTCTAATACTTCATCATATAAAGATTCTGCTGTCTTTCTAGAAAAATATAGTTTACAGATACTCTTTAATTTCTCTAAATCAAATAAAGTACCACCACTCTTCATTTTAGAAAACTCAAACTTATAATCTTCTACTCTACTATCTTTATTCTGCATATACCAAGGTTCAAAATTAGCATTAATTAATGTTGCAAAATAAATACTTAATGCTTCACTTGGAATACCTAATTCCTCATAATATTTCATCGCACATTCTTTATCATATCTTTTGCTTAATTTTCTAACACTATTACCATCTTTTTTAGTAAGTGGTGATAAATGTCCATATTTAGGTGTCTTAAAGTTTAATACTTTAAATAACTCTAAATGAACCGGTACTGATGATAACCATTCTTCTCCTCTTATAACATGTGTTGTTCCCATTAAATAATCATCAATAACATGAGCAAAATGATATGTAGGAAGTCCATCAGACTTAATTAATACAATATCCATATCATTTTCTGGAAACTCAATATTACCCTTAATTAAATCATGATATGCTATTCTCTTTGATTCATCTCCAGTAGATCTAAGTCTAATAATATATGACATACCATCATCTATTCTCTTTTTAACTTCATCATAACTTAAATCTCTATCTTTAGCATATTTTCCATATATACCTATTCTCTCTTTATTAGCGCTTTGCTTCTCTCTAATTTTTTTTATTTCTTCTTCACTCATAAAGCAAGGATAAGCAAGCCCTTTACTAATTAAATCTTTAGCAAACGTTTGATATATCTCTCTTCTTTCTGACTGAATGTATGGACCATATATTCCCCCTATATCTGGTCCTTCATCAAAATTAATATTAAACTTCTTTAAATCATTTAACATTAAATTAATACCATCATCTATTTTTCTCTTCTGATCAGTATCTTCAATACGTAAGAAATATACCCCATTAGTCTCTTTAGCAAATTGATTACAAATAAATGCTGTATATAAACTACCAATATGAATAAACCCTGTTGGACTAGGCGCAAATCTTGTAATTATTGCTTTATCAGAAATATCTCTTCTAGGATACATTTCTAAATAATAATTAATATCTTTTGTAATATTAGGGAATAATAATTCGCTTAATTCTTTTTTCATTCTATATCACCTCAAAGTGAATAAATTATACCATTGATAGTTATAAAAATCAATTATTATTTCCTACATCATAACAAAACTCCGAAAATTATTCTTCGGAGTTATCTATATTTTCTTGACTAGTCTCTTCAATATAATCAGTAATATCTTCATGTACCTTAAAAAATAAATTCAAAGTAATTTTAGATTCATTAGTATCTTTTGCTACTATCTTAACATCTTCAATACTAATTATTCTATTATTACCGGCTTGTAATTTATTTTTAGCAACTTCAATTGCTTTACTTATTGCTTCTTCTTCAGTTAATATATCGTCAATTATTTTTAATTCATATTGTCTATCAATAGACACATAAAAAGGAAGAAAATTATGTTTTAATAAGATTTTACTTTTGGTACTAAGCTCTTTATATTTACTATAATTAAATAAAGAATATTTTTTATTAATAAAATTAATGGATAACACTTTATTATTTCTTCCTGTTAGTCTTTCTTCTTTATAAACGTATGGATAATCAATATTTACTTTATACCATACTTCCCCAACTACTTTACCTGTTGCCTTTACAAGTGTTGTTGTTCCATTAGTATTATTAATAATACCAGAAATTACTTTATCACCTTTTCTAACATAAGTGCCAATACTTGATACTTTCTCACCTTTTAAGGCTTTAATATCCACTATTGTAGCATTCTTACTAGAAATAATACTCTGATATTGATACCCATCTTCAGTCTTATCGATTAATCTTTCTTGAACTTTAACAATATATTTAACTCCACTTGTTATAATCTCTATCCATTCTAAACTATCTTTATTATTATCTAATATTTTATTTTTAATTTCTTCTAATTGTTGATAATTCTTCTTCCAAGTATATTTTTTTACTCCATATGTTTCTAAATTATCAAGTACTAACTTTCTAACACTACTCTTAGAATGTACAATCTCAACCTTAAAAATAACATTAGATAAAGTATACAAGAAAGCTAAACTAATTATTAATGAAATAATAACAATAATATTTTTCTTTATTATTGATTTTAATTTTAATAACCCATAACTATCTATTAAGGTAACTTTATATATTGATGGCATATCTTTTATCTTTAAATAATCACTATATCTAATAATTAAATTAACTTCTTTATAATTTATTGGAATTAGTTTAATAATAGAAATATTTTTCTTTATAACTCTTTTAATATAATTATTTATATTAATACCTGTAATTTTTACTTTAACTAGTTTTAATTCTTTTTTTCTCATTATATCACCTATAATTCGATACTATAGATTTTCCCTGTTATTAATATTTCATCAGATAACATTTTTGTAATAACTAAATTAGAACCATTAACTGTTGTTATTCCATCTTTAGATTCTACTTTAATAACATTGTCTGTAAACTCAATAATTTTTTTATAATTCACTATATTAACTGAATTATCTACTATTATTACCTTGTATTTATATTCACTTATATAGTTATCTATTCTATCAAATAATTTCATATATATCCCTACCTAATTATATGAAACTAATGGTGATTAATGATTATTTTAAGCAGCATTTGAATAAGTCATATTATTTTTCATCTTCTTTAATATCTTTTTCTCACTTCTTGATATGTATACTTGATTAACTCCTAACTCACTACTAATCTCTGCTTGTGTCTTATCCTCAAAGTATCTACCATATATTATCTGTCTTTCAAAATCAGATAATTTTCTAATCTCTTCTTTAAGCATAATATCATCAACACTACAACTATCTTTAGAATCTTTTACTGTATCTAAAACAGTCAAAGTTTTACCATCTTCTTTAATTATTCGATCTAGACTATCTATACTTTGGTTATAGAATATGACATTACTAATCACACTTTCATCTATCTCTAAAAATAAAGCTAACTCTCTAATTGATGGTTCTTTCATTAATCTTTGTGATAATATTAATCTAGCATTCTCTATCTTTTTATTTAAACTAATAACTTCTTTATTAACTTTAACTATTCTATTAGTACATACATAATTCAAGACTTCTCCTAGCATACATTTATAAGCATAAGTAGTAAACTTTATACCTAAATTAGGATTATAATTACCAGCATACTTACACAAGCCATATAAAGCTACCTGATATAAATCATCCATATCATATAAGCCCTTATATTTACCTATAATTGAATAAATTAATTTTTGATTATCTTTTATAAATTCAGTTAATGAAGCATTAGTTATCATCATCTATCCTTTCATATTACTTTAAATAAATCTAATTCATTAACGACATATGGAATCTTATTATTTAATAAATGCTTACTTATATTTTCTTTTTTATCACATATAACTAATTTCCCAGAATTATTACTAACTAAATTATAAAAATTACTAATATAATTAATTCCATAAATATCAATACTTGTTAGTCCATCAATATTAAGTGCAATATAATTGCACCCAATACTATCAATAGTATCTACTAATATTCTCTTATTTTTTAGATAAGTTTCTTTAGTTAAACACCCTTTTAATCGAACAAACAATATTCCTTTACGGAATTCAAAATCTACTTTAAACATAATTTCTTCCTTTCTATAAAAAACTACCATATTTTTAATTTATTATACACGTTTTCGACAAAACATCTTAATTAATTCGTTCGACAATTTTTGCAACTAATACTAATTAAACCTATTCCTATAATAGAAAGAGATATAATTATTGAAGCCACTATTAAATATTTATTAGTATTACTATCTTTAATTAAATTATTAACTGTATTAGTATTATTAATACTACTCGTATCTTTACTAAAAGTTTTTCTAATATTAGTTGTATTTGTAGTATTATTGTCTATCATCATTATCTCATTATTATTGGAATCATCACTAGTATTATAAACCTTATAATCATTATAATCAGGTAGATAACCATCAACATTAATATAATAATTGTCATCATAATATTCTCTATTTATATTATAATAATAAATTAATTTATTACGATATCGATAATATATCTTAGTATCATCAATAACATAAAGTTTTCCTTTTAAATCTTCTTCGCTGCCTTCATATATTTTATTATCAAATTTTAGAATATCCCAATCATTATTTGGAATATACCTACTTTCTTGATTACTAGCTATATATTTTATAACATTATTTTCTATATTATCATTAAATCCAAATGAATATCTTATTTCAAAATTTGCAACATCATCAGTAGATTTAGTAATTATTTCAACACTTATATCCTCAGGATCATACTTATTATCCAAACTAAGTGATAAATATGCCTTAGCAGCAAAATTACCTCCTGTTCCATTCCAATCTACAAAATAATAATTAGTTGCGCTATAATTTAATAATGTATCCTTATAGTATATATTAATTCTTTCAACATTCATTGGCGTTGCATAATTCTTAAAATTAATATAATTTACTTTTAATGGCTTTTTATAATAATACGTAGTTTTAAACTCGTATTCCTTAGCTTTATCATTTAAATCAATATTATTATCTAATAACTTAAAATCTTCTATATAATCACCATAAATATACTTATTATTATCTTTATATTGATACTTATTTAAGGTATCCTCTAGTAAATACTCTCCTTCTATTTCTTCTTTATACCACCTATATCTTATCTCATACTTATCTTCTGCCAAACATATATTACTCCCCATTAATAGTAATAAAATAAATAATATTATTTTTTTTAGTGTCATCATCTTCTACTTCCTTTCTTACCCCTTCAATTATAATATTCCAAGTAAATGAAGCATTTTACTTCTTTTTTTCCAAACTTTTTTAAAAAAATTATAAATTACCTAAAAAGAAAGAACACAAACGCTTGTGTTCTTGTCTATCATTTACTAGTAATGACATTATATATTATTTATCTTCTTCTACTTTTATTCTTATCTTTTAACTTAATTATTAAAGCTATTAATAAAGCAATAACTATTATTACTATCACTCCGATAGCAATATATAAATAATTTTTATAGTTATCTGCCTTAGCTTGATATACTTTTTCAACATCATTATTATATCTTTGAACCGTACCCTCTACAGCATCATATTGATATAAAGACTCTTTTCCTGTCTCTACATTAATCGCATAAAACAAGAAAAAGTTTTTCGTACTCTCATCAGCCGCATAAGTACTCTTAATTATTCCATTATTAGCTAATTTATAAGCTCTAATTTCATCATCATTATAAGTAAATGTTGTCATTTTATAATTCTTATCTTTATAATTTTTATTAGTTAAATATAAAGTTATACCACCCATAGTATATTCTTTATATAAACTATATTTATTATTGTCATAAATATAATAATTAACTACCCCATTACTATCTTTTAACATTACTAAAGTATAACCAGTTATTTTAGAATAATATGCTAAAACATCTTGATCATTAATCTTTACTGTTGTCTCTTCATAAGTAGCATTAACTCTTTCTATCTCTCCACTTTTTCTAACAACACTATACGTATTACCATCTACTTCGACATTAATTGGATCTAATTCTTTAACGATAATATTTAATTTATATGTTCTAGTATTACCATTCTCTGCTGTTACTATTAATTCAATATTATTATTACCTTCATTTACTTGAACTTCACCACTACCTTTAACACTAGCCTTAGAATTCTCTGTTTTAGCATTAATAACCACTTTTTCTGTCCCATTAGGTACCTCAACAGTATATTCTAATGTTTCCTTATCAAAAGCCTGATTTAATTCATATCCTTCTACCCCTAAAGATATTAAATAATTATTAGCTGAATATACTTTAGGAGGTATTACTGGCGGATTATTTACCGTAATCTTAACATAATCATTAGTTAAATTTACCCAACTACTAGAAGCCATCTCTGTTAATCTAACACCACTAGTTGTACAATTAATAGTACCAGCTGTTGTTGCTTTAACCGTATATGTATAAGTCTTAGTATAAACACTATTTGAACTATCATCAAATCTTAAATCTATACCACCACTTACTCCAGCACCACTACAAGATAAACTCCCTTCAATACTAACAATTGGACTAGAAGCTGAAATAGTAGTTGTTATAACGGCACTATTTCCTTTCGTTATAGTACTACTACCTGTTCTTACTGATAAACTAGCGGCATCTACTTTATTAGCATAAATAAATATACATAATATTCCTAAAAATACCTTACTTATCTTTTTCATAATTCCTCCTTACTGTTCTATCTTAGCATATCCATAATAATCTCTTAAAATAGCTAAATAATCTAACTTATCAATAACACCATCTCTATTAACATCAGCTGCACTACTATATACACCCTCTAATTTAGCATAATTATAATAGTGTCTTAACACTGCTAAATAATCTAACTTATCGATAATACCATCCCCATTAATATCACCATAGATAATTACTTGATAAGTCTTCTTCTCTTTACTGTTACTAACTTCTATTACATCACCAGTCGTAAAATTAGTATTACTCTTTACTTCATTATTACTATTCTTAATAGTTATACTAGTAGTAGCACTAATCTTCTTAATATTATCTATTAAACTATTAACATTAGTATTAGGACTTATACCATATATATATTTATCATTATATTTAATACCACTACTATTTAATACTTCACTAAGTGGCATCTCTACTATTCCTTCATTTTCTTTCTTAGTAATATTTAAAGTATAAGTTCTACTTCTACCACTCTCTGACATGACAACAATATTCACTTTATTATTCTCATTCTTAAGTTCAATATTACCAATACCAGATACTTTAGCCTTACTATTTATTGAACTAGCTTTAATATTTATCTTACTACTAAATACTTCAATATTATATTCTTGAATTGTATAATCAAACTCATCAATTACTTTATCATCAATACTAATACTACTTAAATAGTTATTAGGATTTCCTACTTTAGGAGAACTAACAACATAATTAGGCATATTATTATATACCGGAATAACAAAGTTAATACTAGTATCTAAATAGTCTTTCATATTATTTACATAAGTATTATAAGTAATACTTGTCTCCTGCATAGGAGCTGCTAGATTCTGCATATATTGATGAGTATAATGGCCATCCATAGTTGATACATCAAACTTCTGATAATAAACAGTATCTTGGTTAACACTAATATAACCATTATATATAAACTTAGCACCCCCTAATATACCATTATAAGGAGTATTCCAACCATTCTCCATCGCATATACCATACCATTTAATATCTTATTCTCACCATATACTTTTATATTAAAGAAATTATAAAACTTCGAATATTCTGTATCATTATAAGTGAATGCTCCTCCTAAACGAGGATCTGTTATATCAATACCACTAATCTCTTGCTTAATACGACTAGCCACATGCACTGAACTAATACCAACTTCTTTAGTAGCTGTTATCACATCATCATAAACATTACTTTCTAAATCTTTATATACTTCTGTCCAAAAACTTTGCCCACTTAAAACCATCGCAATCGTATCAGCAGTATGGGTATCATTAAAGTTAAGTGATTCAAAAGCAAATATATATTTCTCATTAAGATAATTACGAGGATCTAAATAATAAGCAATCGCTTCACTCGAAGCATTGTACCAACCTCTCTCTGTCGCATATTGATAAAAAGTATCATTAATAATACTATAACTATTAATATCCATCGAAAAATAATTATTACTAAATGCTGACCCCTCTAATAAACTACGTCCATAAAAGCTCTCATTACTAACAACCGTATCAAAATCTAAATTAATCTTCTCTCCATAAAATTGCCAATTAGGATGTCTAGCATGAATTTCTGCTAAATAAGTAAGATAACTATCCGGAAAATTTCTCTCTCTTAATAATTTATAATAGTCTTCTAGTTTTTCTTTCTCTTGATAATATTTAGTAGCGGTTTCTGATAACTTTGTTGTATTAATTAAACTACCACATATATATCCACTAGCCCCCGTTGACGTTAATATATCATAATAATAGCCACAAGTCCCATGGGCTTCTTCCTTAACACTCTTTATACTAATTACATCACCACAACTAACTGTATTACCATTATTATTACCACCAGGACTACTTAATAAACTTATACTACTAGTATTACCATAACAAGCAACTGTTCCATCACCTGCTACTTTATCATTATAGTTTGATCTAATATATATATTATCACTACCCGTAAGTTTTAAATTATCTGGAATTAGTGTTATATAAGTACCACAAGCATACCCTGTCGTTCCATTATGTTTTATCTGATACCACTTACCACAATAAGCATTTGAACCACTATTAGTGTTTAATATTTCTACCTTAGTACCATAAGTTAACCCTCTAATAATACTATTTCCATTAGAAGCATCCGTATTAGATCTAAAATATAATACATCAGCATCTATTACTCCACTCTTAGCAAATACTTTATTACTAAAGCAAACAAAAAATAAGATAAACATAACAAAATATTTTTTATACTTCATAGGATATCTTCCTTTCTACCATTCTCTTTAATTATAGCATATTTTCGACATATTTTACTATATTTATATTTTATTTTACATTATTTTATTATATGTGGTAAAATATTATATGGTGAATTATATGTTTAAATATACATTAGATAACAAAAGATATCATACTCTAAACTATTATTATCGTACTAAATTTAATTCTAAAGTATTTAAAGTTAGTCTAAATGCCGGCTTTACTTGTCCTAATATTGATGGTACTAAAGGTTATGGCGGTTGCATTTATTGCTCTAAAACCGGTTCTGGAGAATTTGGTGGTGACGTTAAAGATGACCTAATTACTCAGTTTAATAGTGTTAAAGACAAAATAATAAAAAAATGGCCTAATAGTAAATATATTGGCTATTTTCAAGCAAGAACAAATACCTATGCTCCGGTAAATATCTTAAAAGAAAAATATGAAACTATCTTAAACCTAGATAATGTTATTGGCTTATCTATCGCTACTAGATGTGATGCTATTAGTGATGAAGTATTAGACTATTTAGATGAATTAAATAAAAAGACATACCTATCTATTGAACTAGGTCTTCAAACAATCCATGATAAAACATCTAAATTAATTAATAGATGTCATACTCTTGAAGAATTTGATAATATGGTAAAAAAATTACGAGCAAGAAATATTAATGTTATTGTTCACATCATTAATGGCCTACCTTATGAAACTGAAGAAATGATGCTAGAAACCATTAATCATTTAAATAAACTAGATATTCAAGGAGTTAAAATTCATATGTTAAATATCATTAAAGATACTCCACTAGAAACATTATATAACCAAGAAAAGTTTCATATTTTAACTAAAGAAGAATATATCGATATTGTTATAAAGCAACTAGAGTTACTAGATCCTAAAATAGTTATTCATCGTATTACTTCCGACCCTGATCCGACTGAATTAGTCGAACCAACTTGGCTTATTAAAAAGTTCTGCTTACTTAATGATATTGATAAAGAAATGAAAAAAAGAGATACTTATCAAGGAAAAAACTATAAAATAGTATAATCTATCTTATAGTTCTTTATTTTCTTTAACAAAATCTCTTAAAATTTTAATAATTTCTTTCTCTTATTCTTTTATGAACACTCATTTTAAATTCTTTCTCATCAGTTATTAATTCTTTCTCATATGTTGCATTTGCAAACTTAGTATTTTGCGTATTGCAACCATAGAAAGATCCTGATAACTTAGTAGAGCCTAAATTAGCATTAGTTAACATTCTTTGACTAACTTGTGATACATCAATCTTACAATTAATACTACCATCAAAATTAGTTCCCATAATAATACAACCATCAAATACATCAGTAAACTTTACTCCTCTAAAAGATCCATAAGTAAAATCTCTATTCTTTACTGTTTGTGGATTAATAACTGCATTAATACTATCATTTAAATTAGCTCTAGTAATATCTACATCATCAAATAATCCAATAAATTCTACACCCTTACATATCGTATTTGATAAATCTTTATTATGAATAGTTTGTGGATTAATCTTCATATTAGCATACTTTGATAAATCTTTACCCGCTACTCTAACTTTATCCATTGGTATATTGGACCAATCTATTTTTTTATAAACTTCCTCTAAATCAGATATAAATACATAATAACCAATATTTAAAAATAATACTTGTTTTAATATATCACTTCGAACATTTAACTTTAATGGTTCATCAAATTCATATTTACTAAATGTCTCAATAAGATACTTTCTAGCCTTACTTATTTCTTCATAATCCATAGTATCTCCCCTTTCAAGCCTAATATTATACATTAAAACAAACATTTGTCAAGAAAAAAGTAAAAAATGTTAAACAAATGTTTGACATCATGTTCTTTTTATGCTAATATATATACCCGAAAGGAGTTATATTATATGCGACCAAAAACAGATGGATTAACAAAAAAGCAAAAACTCGTATTAGATTATATTAAAAAATTCCAAGCAGAAAACAAATATCCACCATCAGTAAGACAAATATGTTCTGCTATAGATTTGAATTCTCCAGCAACTGTTCATGTCCACATTAATCATCTAGTTGAGAAAGGTTTCTTAAAAAGAAGTGATAGTGGTAATCGTGCCATCGAAATACTTGTTAACAATGAATATGAAGACAAGAAATTAGAAATTAAGAAAATACCACTTGTTGATCTTAACAAAGATGATGATATTACTTTAGCAATCGAGGAACCAAGAGAATTATTTACTATACCTTCATCATTAATAAAAGGTAAATCTGAATACTTTGCTTATATTGTTAATGATAATAGTATGAATCAAAAAGGAATTTATCAAAACGATGTTGTAATTCTAAAAAAGAATAATATAGCTAGTAACAACGATATCATTCTTGTAAAATACAATAATATAATTAACTTAAAAGAACACTTCAAAGATAAAGAGGGTTTAACTTTAAAAGACGATATTGAATCAATAACCACTAAAGATAATGAGATTAATGTTATCGGTAAAGTAGTAGGACTATATCGTAATTATAATTAAAAGTAATTTATTTTACTCCATCACTTTATAGTGGTGGTTTTTTTACGTTAAAAAAGAGTACTATTACTAATACTCTATTTCTTACCAAATAATCTTCTTACGCGTCTTTTAGGTTTGCTTTTAATAATACCAACAATTCGCTTATCAACCTGTTGTCTTGTTATAACATGTTCATCGTCTATTGGAATACCATCTATATGTAATTTGTAATCAAAGCTTACTTTTCTTCCAATTTTTTGTTCAATCAATTTATGTTGTTCCTCAATATCTAACTTTTCATATTCATCATACGAAATGCCCAATTTTAATTCAACTAATCTTTTTATGTATTCATTTTTAGGGCCTTTAAACAATATACCTGCTAATACAGAATCTCTATCCAACTGTAAATCTCCATTATATCCATACTTGCTAACCAATTGCTTTAAATAATCGACATATCCACTAGATACACATACACCATCTAATGGTTTACCAACTATTGAATCTTCTTTCTCTGTAATTCCTTTTAAACCTTTTAAATCATATGCATCCTGCGATAATAAACCAGCATGAATTAAATCAATATCCTTTTCATTTCTAGCATTAATTATACCTCTATATAAATCGTATACTCTATTTATTTTATCAACGCCCTTAACTGCATCAAAAACACTTGAAACGTTCTCATGTTTTAAATATATCTTAGCAGAGCATGGATCAATAGTGCATTTTCCTTCGTCATATTTTCTCTCCATTATAGCTTCAAAATATGAATCAAAATCACTAACTGCATCTAAATTACCATAATCGACTGCCTTTCTTAACATACAAAGCAATGTCAAAACTCTTACTCCTTCTAATTCTTTTAAAGATGAATTTCCAAAAAGTTTTGCCATAGTTTCGTTTGTAAAAGTATATCTACATTCTTCTAAAGAATATAAAATAAGTTCTTTATAGTTATCACCATTTCTGTTGGTATACCTTGTATCAATAGTAGAATAAATTAATCCATTTGAACACTTTTCAGCTATTTCGTGCCTTGAAAATGTCCTATGAAAGTCTATTTTTTCATATTTATTACTGCTCGTCTTTGTTATCCATAAACCATAACGAGATACACGCAATTCACATTCTTTATCATCAGTACTAGTTAATTGGTAAACTAATTTATGATTATCTACGTCTACATTTCCATCTTTATCTTCGCCATACTTACCCTCCATAAAGTGAATTACTGAATATCCCTTTAATTGTTCTTCAACCTCTTTTCTTATGTCATCATTTTCCAATAACTTACAAAATTCATACATTATTTCTAATCTTGAATCATCCATAAAATAAACCTCCTGCATATACTATATCACAAAATCAGTAATTGTCAAAACATTTTAAAAAGCTGCACCTTCAAATGCAACTTCTTTTTATTATTGATTATAAACAATTAAATTGTGCTGAGCTCTCGTAACTGCTACATAATATAAGTACTTCTCACTCTCTTTATATTTATTATCTTTTGAAGTATATATTATTACTGAATCAAACTCTAACCCTTTTGCAATATATGCTGGTATTACAACTAAGTTTCTCTTATATTCTTGCCATGTACTCTTAATAACATCACACTTTATATCATCTTTAATTAAATCATATATCTTATCTACTTCTGTATCATTCTTACAAATAACTGCTACACTCTTAGATTTTGCTCTTAGCATATTTAAGTCATTTACTATATCATCATGTAAATTACCTTCTTGTTTCATAATAACCGGATTACTTACTCCCCTTCTAATAGCACTTACATGATCAAGCTCTAATATCTTATTAGCATACTCGACTATTTCTTCACTAGAACGATATGTCTTAGTTAATTCTATATATTTAGATTCATCAAAAATAGTATCTAAGTCTTTTAAAGAATTATATTTATAGTATGGATTAATGGTCTGATTAGTATCTCCTAAAATAGTAAATGATGCATTTCTAAATATTTTCTTAATAATCATATATTGAAGTTTCGTATAATCTTGAGCTTCATCAATAACCACTTGTTTAATATAAGTATTATAATTAAATCCTTCTAATATACCTTTTAAATATACTAATAAACAAGCATCTTCATAATTTAAGAACTTATGATTAATATCACTATTACTCTTTATCTTAGCATATTTACTCTTAAAGAAATTCATATATATAACAGCATAATCTTTATCAACATTTAATTTATCAAATAGCATCTTACATATACTCTTACTTTTACTCATATTAGAATTATAGTTTATCTCACTAATCTTATCAGCCATTGAAGTAATTCTTAAAAATAATGGGAATCTTGAATATCTATTCTTTAACATATCATTTAATTCGTCAGCAGTATAAACAAAATCTCTCGTAATTAAGTCATCTTTAAATATTGCTTCATTGGTTAAATCATTAACATAACTTGTAATATCATTAACTATTTCATCACTTTGTTTATATTTAACTAAATCGACATCACTTACATTATATTTATAATATCTCTCAATAAATGAAGCAAAAGATTCTATTTCATTAAATTCTTTTAAACTTGCTTTTAAGAATGTATTATAAGTTGTTTCTTTAGTATTATCTTCTCCTAACTCTGGTAATACGTTAGATATATATTCTGAAAAAATACTATTTGGAGAAAATATTAAGACATTATTAGAAGTTAAATTAGGTATACGATATAACAAAAAAGCAATACGATGAAGGGCTACTGAAGTCTTTCCTGAACCAGCTATTCCTTGAACAATCAAGTTTCTATCATTAACATTTCTAATTACCTTATTTTGTTCTTCTTGAATAGTATTAACAATATTTTTCATCTTATCAGAGGAGTTATTAGCAAGAACATCTTGTAATACTTCATCTTCAATATTAATATTATTATCAAAGACATTTAATAACTTACCATCTTCTATTTTATATTGTCTTTTTAAAGTAATCTCTCCACTAACTGTCCCAGCCGGAGTCTTATAACTAGCTTTTCCTAATTCATAATCATAAAATAAACTACATATTGGGCTACGCCAATCGTGAACATAAAAGTTTAATTTATCTTCAACATGAGTAATACCAATATATATATCATTTTCTTCATCTTCATCTTTAAAGATTATTCTGCCAAAGTATGGTTTCTTCTCTACTCTAAACAAACGCATTAAATACTTATTCTTTCTTTCAAGAATATTTATTTCCATATCGTTATCAGCCATCAAAGAACTTATTTCATTACCATCCATACCCCCTTTAGCATCCCACATATACTTTTTAAACTCTAGCATCTTTTCTTCATCTTGATACAACTCTTTACCTAAAGAAGATATATTATCCTTAATTACTTTAATAGTATCCGCTAATCTTTTTTCTTCTTTAGCTAATTCTGTTTTACTTAATTCCATCTTTACTACCTCCTTACAACATAAAAACACCTTAATAATTAAATTAAAGTTTCTTTTTTCTAGTATTTATTTGCCAAGTAAATTAATTATATAACATATTTATTTTATAAACAAGAAAAATTATTAACAAAATTAAAAAACTCTAAGAAATATTCTTCTTAAAGTTTAATCTTTATACATGACTAAGGCTGAAAAGCAATAAATCTGTTCATCAGAGAATAATCCAATAGCCGTCGAAAACTTAATATCCACTACTTCTACTTCATTAGTAGATAAAAACTTATTTATTTCTTCTTCTAAGTCTTTTTCATGTGATTCATCAAATAATTTAACTTTCATGCCTTAATTATAGCACACTACTATATTTAATTTTGTCGATTATTAAGATCTATATTAATTCTTATTAAACGATTATATTTACTAGTTCTTTCTCCTCTTGAAACACTACCTGTTTTAATTTGGCCTAAATCTAGTCCAACAGCAAAATCTGCTATATAATTATCTTCTGTCTCGCCACTACGATGAGAAATTATTGTTTTATAGCCATTATCTTTAGCTAATTTAATAGTCTCTAATGTTTCACTTACTGTTCCTATTTGATTAAGTTTAAGTAATATCGCATTAGCCATCTTTAACTCAATTCCTTTTTGTAGTAATTCTTTATTAGTTACAAATAAATCATCCCCTACTAATTGAATCTTATTACCTAATCTCTTAGTAAGTTCTGTCCAACCAGCATAATCATCTTCTGATAATCCATCTTCAATAGAAATAATACTATATTTATCAATAATACTAGTATAGAAATCCATCATTTCATCACTAGACATCTTCTTACCTTCAAAATTATATACACCATCTTCATAAAACTCAGAAGCCGCAACATCCATTGCTAAATAAACATCCTTACCTAATACATAGTCAGCACTACTAATCGCTTTAGATAATAAATCAAGAGCCTCTAGTGAATTACTAATATTAGGAGCAAAGCCTCCCTCATCACCTACACCACAGTTTAATCCAATAGTATCTAATAATTTCTTTAAACTATGAAATATTTCAGAACCCATTCTTAAGTTATCAGCATAATCTTCTTTACTTGGTACTATCATAAACTCTTGAATATCAAGGCCATTAGTAGCGTGTGCTCCACCATTTAATACATTCATCATACATCTTGGCATAGTCTTACCATTACCTAAATACTCATAAAGTTCTTTACCATTATCAAGACTAGCTGCCTTTAAATTAGCAAGTGAAACACCTAATATTGCATTCGCACCTAGTCTACTTTTATCATTAGTACCATCTAACTTTATCATAGCCATATCTAATTCTTTTTGATTAGCTGGATCCATTCCTAATACTAGTTCTCTAATTGGACCATTAATATTACTAATAGCATTTAATACACCCTTACCATTATATCTATTTTTATCATTATCACGAAGTTCTAATGCCTCATGTATTCCTGTTGAAGCACCACTTGGCACTGAAGCTATACCCTTAATACCATTATCTAAAGTAAGTTCTACACAAACTGTCGGATTACCTCTAGAGTCTAATATTTCATAACCAAACACATCTTTAATCTTACTCATTTTATCTCTCCTTTATAATTTAATTATCTCATTAAGATTACTATATCTATTTCTAAATTCATTAACACTTAAATTATTAAATGTACTATCATTAAATATTACTTTAACATATCTATCTTTCATCATAATATTTTCTATACCACTATTACCATACATACTCTTCAAATTAAATAACGCATTAGCAGCATTCTCACTATTTCCGAAATCATAATAATATTCAATACCTGTAATAGTCTCTCCATCTCGATGTAATATTACTTTAAACTCATTATTATAATCAAACACTACTTTATCATTAGTAGAATATAATTCATTATACTCTGGAAACTCTTCTTTCCAATTAGTAATGGTATTAGTTTCTTCTCTAGGACTATCTTTTACTGGATTCCATTTCTTTTTCTTTTCAGGATTATCAGTTTTTGGTATTTCCTTACTTTTTTCACTCTCCTGACCATTATCATCCTTTTCAATAGCAGGTTGATCATCCATGACATTTTTAGTAATTAAATCCTTATTATTACCATCAATATCATCATCCTTAATAGATTTATCCGTTTCTACCACTTTATCTATCAAGTCTACTCCAGCGCCAGTTCCCGCTAATTTTGAAACTAAAGTAGTGTCATCTTCATCATTAACTGTCTCTGCCTCACGAGCAATTTCTTTTTCTCCTTCATCTAGGGCAATACCACCTTCTTCCATTTGCTTCAAAGTAGCAACTAAACCACACAATAATGTTGAAGCTGCCATACAATAACTACTAACTATTTCAGGTATTTGTGTTGGAACTTTAGTAGTACTAGAACCGGCAGTTAAAGATACTTCACTACTTACAATTGTTGTATTTTTAACTGTTGATAATACATTATTAACATTGGATATTAAAATTCCTAAATCAGACTTTATATCAATATTACTAACGTTAATAGCATTATTTCCTAATACTTCTTCTAAATATTTTAAATTACCCTTATATATTCTTTCTGCTCTAGAACCTACACTTATATCAAAAAAATCATATACTTTATCTAAAGTATTTATTTCATTAACATTAATTTCATCCCACTCCTGCGTATCTTTATTATAAACTCTATAAACAAAACGATCACCATCTGGAAGTGTAGTATTACCTTGTGAAAAATCTGCAAAATCATTAAAATAATGTTGTTTAACTCGAAGATGAACATCATTACCATAATACTTATACTCTACTCTAATTATATTTAACCCTTGCTCTGCAAAATAATCTAACATTCTTTTAGCATAACTATTCTTATATTTTGTTGGTTGTTCCATAACAAATAAAACTGAATTATTTTCCTTAAAATTATCTAATTTAAGTTCATCATACACTTCTTGTGGATTTCCATATAATGACTTTGAAAAATCATCAATTGACCAAACTATTTGTGGTTCAATATCATCTTGATGGGCCTCAATATTAGCTGATGCCACTGCCAAACCATAATATCCTCCCGCACTAAATCCAGAACTAGTTAAATTATTATTAGTAATACCATATTGTTGTTTAACTGATTCAATCACTGACATTGTTTGCTCAGCATAATATGATTTAGGATGAAGCATTTCATATTCTGATCCAGACCAATGTGGTGCAATAACTATCTGATTATGACTTTTAGCATATTCTCTCAACTCTTTAAGTCCACCACCACTTCCATACTCATATACAAACACTTCTGTATTTTCATCAATATTATCCGGAACAAACATATCATATTCCGAAAAACACGTAATACTACTATCAGTTTTTACTGTTGTTAATGTACCATTCATAACTTACCTACTTTCTATCACTGTATATTATTTAATATCTTTTCTATTTCATTCCATTCTTCATCTGTTAATATATCATCTAAAATACCATTGCTATATCTTGAAGCATATACATTTAAACTGCCATCACTATTAGTAGTATTATCTGTATATACTAAATAACGTTCATTATTTTTCCTTAATATAAAATCTAATAATATTTCATACTCTATATCTTTACCATTTTCATTTTTTATGTTTATAGTCTTTTTCATTACTATTCCCCACTATTTCAATATAATTAATACTAATAGGATATATTCTATTAAGTACTCGTAATATCTTTCCTGAATTATTACTTAACTTTGTAACACCACCACTAATAATTATATTACTGTCTCCAATTTTCTTATAACCTCGTGCCATATCAGGAAATAATCCCTTACTAGGAGACACTAACCCATAATTATTCTTAACTAATTTATCTAACCATCTAAATACTAACCCATTATGCATATGTCCACATAATATTAAATCACACTTCTTAAGATAATTACTTACATCTTTATCTAATATATTTATTGGACTATGTATTAAAGATATATTAAATAATTTATCACTAAAATATAACTTATCTTTATTCTTTAATAAGTCTTGATACATTGCTTTAGCGTCTTCTCCACCATGATTATTATAATAGTACTCTCTAGGCATATTATATCCATTAATAACTACTTTTTTATCAATATAATAACTATTATTTAATACATACAAATTATCTATCTTTAAATCTTTAAAATATAATAAATCTTTATTTTCTTTTATATCATGATTGCCTAAAGAAATAAATACTTTGCTAATCTTTGCTAAATCATTTAAAAAGTTATTTAAAATGTTAATTAACTTAGTATCATATATAACACTAACCTCATCGATAGTATCTCCAGCTATACATATATAATCAGGTTCTAACTTCTTAATACTACTCTTTATTAACTCCAAATTATCTATTATAAAATACTTGCTAAAATGAATATCCGATAGTAATACTACTTTTATCTTATTCTTAACTTTATTACCAACTATTACATTCTTTACAATATCTATCATTTTGTATAATCAATATTTCCAAATCTTCTATCACGTTTCGTATATTCTATAATAGCTTTATCAAATTCTTCTTCATCAAAATCAGGGAAATATGTTTTAGGAAAATAAAACTCAGCATAACTATTTTGCCATAACATAAAATTACTTAATCTAAGTTCTCCACTAGTTCTAATCATTAAATCAACATCAGGTAGATCATTATATAAGTTTCTAGATACCAACTCCTCATCGATATCATCAATGCTTATCTCTTTATTTGCTACCATCTTGCTTATCTTCTTACAAGTATCTACTAATTCACTTCTTCCTCCATAATTTATACATATATTAAGTATACCTTTAGTATTATCTTTAGTAGATTCTTCTAATTCTTTCATGGCCTTTAATACTTTATTAGGAAGTGGTTTATCTCTTCCTGAAAAAATAACTTTAATATTCTCTTTATTAAAATCTTTAATACAACTCTTAAACTTACTAGTAAATATATTCATTAAATAATCTACTTCATCCTTACTTCTTTTAAAGTTCTCAGTAGAAAAAGCATAAACACTTAATACTTTTATTCCATTAGATAATATATATTTGCTTATATTTTTCAAATTAGTAAACCCAGCATCATGTCCCATACTTCTTGTAAGTCCTCTTTCTTTCGCCCAACGACCATTGCCATCTAATATAATAGCCACATGACTAGGTACCTTTAAATTACTATAATCCATATCTATCTCCTTTATTTATATGCATATTAAATATAACATAAATATCAATATAAGTAAATGATTTGCAAATAGTAGACACGAAAAAACTTTATCCCTATTTCTAGAAATAAAGTTTATTTTCTTACTTTTGAAATTGTGAATTATATAATTCAGCATAAAAGCCATTTTTATTTAATAATTCTGTATGAGTACCTTTTTCAATAATATTTCCATCCTTCATAACAAGAATTAAATCAGCATTTTTAATAGTCGATAATCTATGGGCAATTATAAAACTAGTTCGGCCTTCTGTTAACTTATCCATGGCCTTTTGGACTAATTCTTCAGTTCTTGTATCGACACTACTAGTTGCTTCATCTAAGATAAGGAATGGAGCATCTTCTATCATACCACGTGCAATAGTAAGTAATTGTTTTTGACCACCACTTATGGCATCACTTTCACTTAACTGAGCATCTAGTCCATTAGGAAGTGTTTTAACATAATGATCAACTCCGACAGTTCTTAAAGCATGCCATATTTGTTCATCAGATACATTCTCTTTATTAAACTTTACATTATCCCTAACCGTACCTTCAAATAACCAAGTATCTTGTAAAACCATTATAAATAAATCATGAATATTCTCTCTTGTTAATTCTTTTGTTGAAACACCATCAATCTTTATATCACCATTATTTATATCATAAAACTTCATAAGTAAATTAACCATGGTTGTTTTTCCGGCACCAGTTGGTCCAACTATGGCAACCTTTTGTCCTGGTAATGCTGTCGCACTAAAGTCTTTAATAATAGTTCTACCCTTGTCATAACCAAAGTTAACATTCTTAAACTCAATCTTACCTTTTACTTTACTCTTATCTAAGTGTTTAGTACACTCTTCTTCAGTAGGCATTTCTTTTTCATCTAAGAATTCAAAAACACGTTCAGAAGCTGCAGCTGTTGATTGTAAACTAGTCATTGCCTGGGCTATTTGTGATAATGGATTAGTAAATAATCTAACATATATCATAAATGCCACAATTACTCCAAATGTTGTCATATCATTCATTGTTAATATTGCTCCAACAACACAGACACAAACATAACCTAAATTACCAACAAATCCCATAATAGGAAACATTAGTCCTGATAAGAACTGACTCTTTTTATTAGATATATATAATTTTTCATTTAACTCATTAAAGTCTTTAACAGCTTTCTCTGTACCATTATATGCTTTAACTACATTATGGCCACTATATATTTCTTCAATATAACCGTTCAAATCACCAAGTTCTTGTTGCCTTTTAATAAAGTATTTCTGACTCTTACCAAGTAATAATCCCATAAAAGCAAAACCAATTAAACTAGATACAATAGCGGTAATAGCCATAATATAATTAGTGGCAAACATCATAATAATTGAACCTACAAATAAAGTAATACTACTTACTAAAGTTGCTAAACTGTTATTCATATTAGAAGCCACCGTATCAACATCATTAGTAATTCTAGATAAAACATCTCCTGTTTCATGAGTATCAAAATACTTAAGTGGTAATTTATTAATCTTTGAAGATATTTTACCTCTTAAATCTTTAGCATAATTATTAGATATTGTTGTCATTGAATAACCTTCAATATAACTAAATACTGCACTAACAACATATAATATTGCTAAAAGTAAAGCCATATTCTTAACTTTATCTATATCAATATTAGGTTTAACTATCTTAGATATACTATCTGGGAACTTATCAATAGAAGACATAACATTACTAACATCATTAGGATCAATATCTTTTAGTATTGTACTAAACTCCATCTTATCTTCCATAGATATCTTATCATTACCCATAATATCTTTTATTACTTCTTCATTAATATTGGGGGTAATACCTGCTGTTATCTCATCAGTTAAATCAGATAATTTATTAGGAGCTATTAAAGCAATAATTGAACTTATCATAGCTAGTAATAATGAAAAATATAATAATACTTTCCATCTATCTAAACTTTTAAATAACCTCTTAATTGAACCTTTAAAATCTTTAGACTTTTCAAAATTTCTCCCAGGTCTAGGCATTTTCTAACTCCTCCAATCCTAATTGTGATAAAGCAATTTCTTTATATACTTCACATGTTGCTAACAATTCTTTATGAGTTCCTACACCAACACATTCTCCTTTATCTAAAACAACTATCTTATCGGCATTTATTATTGTACCAATTCTCTGAGCTACTATTAAACTAGTTGTATCTTTTGTATGTTTCTTTAACTCTTTTCTTAAAACTGCATCTGTTTTATAATCTAGTGCTGAAAAAGAATCATCAAAGATATATATTTCCGGATTTCTCGCAATGGCTCTCGCAATCGCTAATCTTTGTTTTTGACCTCCACTAACATTCGTACCGCCTCGTGCAATGTGTGCATCATACTTGCCATCCATCTTTTCAACGAAATCCGTTCCTTGAGCAATTTCAATAGCTTTCTCTACTTCTTTGTCCGTAGGTTTCTTCTTACCGCTATCCCCATAAGTAATATTATCTTTAACACTACCAGTAAACATTACAGCTCTTTGTGGTACATAACCAATAATATTATTTAATTCTTGAAGTTTATAATCTTTTACATTAATACCATCTACTAATACTTCTCCATCAGTAGCATCATAAAATCTTGGCACTAAGTTTATTAAAGTAGATTTACCACTACCTGTTGAACCAATAAAAGCTACAGTATCGCCTTTATTAGCTTTAAAAGATATATTCTTTAAAATATAATCATCAGCATCCGGATACTTGAATGATACATTCTTAAACTCTACAGTTCCTACTTCTTTAGCATTCTTTCTACTTAATTTACCATCAGTAATAGATATTTTCTGATCTAACAATTCATTAATTCTATCAGCAGATACTTTAGCTCTTGGCCATATCATAAATATCATTGCTAACATTAAAAATGACATAATTACTTGCATACCATAACTAGAAAATACTACCATATTAGAAAATAGTGTTATCTTATCTAACATATTAGCTTTATTAATAAGATATGCTCCAATAAAATAGATACCTAGTGTTAAGAAATGCATAACAATATTCATAACTGGATTCATAATTGCAAAACATCTTTGATTAAATAATTGCATATTAGTTAACTTTTCATTAACATCATTAAATCTATTTTCTTGATATCCTTCAGCATTAAAAGCCCTAATAACTCTAATACCTGTAAGATTTTCTTTAGTAACGCCATTTACTTTATCAATTAACTTTTGAACCTTTTCAAAACGAGGTATAACTATTAACATTAAAGTAAATACTGTACATAGTAAAATAACTACGCCACCGGCTGTTAAAAGACTCCATTCAATACTCTTATTAAGTATCTTCGTAATAGCCCATACTGCCATAATAGGTGCTTTAATTAACATTTGCAATCCCATAGATATAAGCATTTCTATTTGTGTTACATCATTAGTTGTTCTAGTAATCAAACTACTAGTAGAAAACTTCTTCATCTCTTCCATGCCAAAATTTTCAACTTTATCAAAAATCTTATTCCTTAAATTAAGTGAAAATTTAGCGGATATTAAAGATGAGTAATATCCTACAATAGCAGCTGATATCAAACTAGCAAAAGCACATAGTAGCATATATCCGCCTTCTTTTAAAATATCACCAATAACACTATTCTCACTAGTAATTAATCTAGTAATATTTGACATATAATCAGGTATTTTTAATTCTAACCATACTTGAAAAGCAATTAATGCTACACAAATTATTGTATAAACTGCTTCTTTTTTACCTAAATTCTTCAATAATTTTATCATTACCTTCCTCCTTATTAACTCTCTATATTCTATTAAAGTAGTCTAAATGTGTTAATTTAACTACTTACGTAATATTATAACATTTTATAAAAATAGTCAACCCTCTGTCAAAAGAAAAGAATAGGTCTAACCCTATCTCTTCGTATTAAAATAAGTATTTAATTTAATAATTATAATTGAATCTAACATATCATCAATCATCTCATTAACTAGTATTTCTCTTGGCATATATCTCTATCCTCTTTCAAGATACATTTTACCATACTATAGTTAACAATGTCTTACTTTCGACAAAACATCTCAATATTTTTACTTAGGTACTTTCAATACTTGCCCGATACTTAATAAATTACTACTTAAATTATTTAACTTCTTTAATTCATCAACTGTTATTTGATATTTTCTCGCGATTGAATATAAATTATCTCCACTCTTAACTACATAGGTATTAGTACTACTACCACTTGGTATCTTCAACACTTGTCCGATACTTAACAAATTACTAGTTAAATTATTAAGTCTCTTTATCTCATCAACTGTCGTATTATACTTTCTTGCAATCGAATATAAACTATCACCACTTTTTACTACATAAGTATTAGTTGTTCCCGTACCACTACCCGTATTATTACTTTCACTACTACTAGGTATCTTCAATACTTGCCCGATACTTAATAAATTACTACTCAAGTTATTTAATTTCTTCAATTCATCAACTGTCGTATTATACTTTCTTGCAATCGAATACAAACTATCACCACTCTTAACTACATAAGTATTAGTTGTTCCTGTATTACTACCTGTATTATTACTTTCACTACTAGGTATCTTCAACACTTGTCCGATATTAAGTACATTACTACTTAAGTTATTTAATTTCTTTAATTCATCAACTGTTGTATTATACTTTCTTGCAATTGAATATAAACTATCACCACTCTTAACTATATAAATATTACTTCTATTAATATATGAATATATTGCACTACCAACAGAATCTCCTAATAAAGGTATATTAGCAATATCGCCATATTCAATAATAACTGTTTCGGCAGGACTAGTATTTCTTGTTATATAATAATAATCTTTAGAAGTATCACTAGGTAATCTTAATTGATAATATTTATCTACTACATAACCATTATCTGCTAAAGAGTCAGCTATATCACTAGCTAAACTATCACTATTTCTTAAAGCATAAATTATTTCATTACTAGTATCATTATTCATTCTATTAGATATAATTATCGTATCTTTATCTATCCCAAGATTATTTATTCTATTAATTCGATCACTATCTGTTAAAGTAGTATCATTAGTTCTTATTACTGTACTATTAATTCCTCTATTCTTTAAATAATTATTAATATAATTACTAATATCTAAATTAAAGTCTTTCTCAACAATACCTCCTCTAGTTATACCTGCATCTTCTCCACCTCGAGAAGCATCTATTATTACTTTTTTCAATATATCTCACCTAGTATAACTATATGAAAAAAAATAAAGATTATTATTAACCTTTATTTCTTATTACTTTTATAATTATCTATTAATTCTTTTATCTTTCTAAAACGATGATTTAGCCCTGACTTAGTTATCTTTTCACCTTCGCTAGTCATTATCTCGCTTAATTCTTGTAATGAACTTTCTGGATATTTTAACCTGTAATCAATAACTTTCTTTAACTTACTATCTAATTCATCATATAAACCTAATTCTTTTAATTTATCAATATCTTTAATTTGATTAGAAGAAGTTAAAAATACTTTATCCATATTAGCTTGTTCACAATTATTTAATCTATTAGTCATATTTTTATGATCACGATATATTCTAATATCTTCAAAGTACATAACACCATTATAAGCTTTAATTATTCTTAAGAAATCACTAATCTTTTCGGCTTCTTTTATATAAACCATATAGTTTTTTTCTCTTCTAATTATTCTACTATTAAGACTATATTCGTTTAACATTGTATTAATATATTTAGCATACTCATCAGAATCCACTATAAACTCTAAATGATATCTCGACGTTTTAGGATCATTAACACTTCCACAAGCAATAAATAATCCTCTTAAATATGCCCTTTTATTTTCTCCATCATCAATTAAATATTCTTTAGGATGTGTTAAATAAGAACTATTATTATCTATAATTGATAAATCCTCTAATATTCTAGTATTATTCTTTTTTATTTCTAATATATAATTTATTCCTTTATTAAAGTATCTTCTTCTTATTGTTATTGTTGGAGTAATATTATATATATCTTTAAATAATTTATATATTCTTCTGGCAACTGCATTATTTTCAACATTAATATATATACTTTCACTAGTTGAAGCACTATTTCTAACAATTGCAGATAGTTCGGCAATAGACTCTGTCTTACTACATTCTAACCTAGTTATTTCATTCTTTATTTCTGTAGAAAATGTCATATAATACCTCCTTAAACTTTAAATAAATAATACTATATGTTTACTATTAATGTCAATAATAATGTAATTAATTTACCTAAGGCTTCTTTAAAGAACTGTTAAAACAAAAAAGGTTATTAACTAAAGTATTAGTCAATAACCTAAAAACTTGTTTATATCATATGTTTTTTTTAAATCAACAAATGCTATTGTACGAAACTGACCATTAACATTTTCATACATTATCCCTGCATCACTTCCAGAAAGCGATATTTCACTTTCAGGAACTTCTAATGGATTATTGTACTCCTTATCAGATGTTGGATACTCAATAAAATAAGTATAATCAACATTAGCAAAATATGCTTTAATATTATTATTTTTAGATAGTAGCATTACAAATTGATATGTTGATAAGTATTTTGAATCATATTCAGATAAACCTTTTTTTAAATAATTTTCAAATAAATTTTGCATAACATTCTCCTACAACTTATACATTTTATCACAAAAAAAGTCATATATTATGACTCTTTATTCTTCTCTACAAATAATGGTAATAATGTCTTTAAATTATCTTCACCAAGAACTTCATCTATTAAAGTTTTACCATCTTTATATGTAGCTTCTACTATTTTATAGTTATCTTTAATATCTGTTTCTGTATCATTAACTTCAGCTACATAAAAATAATCTTTACCATCTTTAACAACTTTATCTATTACTAAATATTTTTCTTTATTACCTAATGTAATAATCTTATTTACTTCTATTTTCATAAAGTTCTCCTTTCTAATCTGAACTCTTTAAAAATTGTTCTACTTGTTCATCAAGACTTAATTCTTGTGTTTTTTCTAAATCAACTTCTGGTTTCTCTGGCTTCTTTATTTCTGGCATTTCTATTTGTGGCCAAAACAAACTATCATCTATAGAATTATTATCATTTGGGAAAACCATTCCTACATCAATCTTATCTTCATCTTTATCATTTGTAAATAAATCAGCATCAACCAGTTTCTTATCCTGATTAACATCATTTGCTTTCGGTATAGTAATAGGAGCCTCTTCCTCTTTTAATATTAATGTATTATCATCTTCAAATATATCTTTTTCTTCACTTAAAATAGGTTCTTCTTTAATAATGCTTACTGGTTCTGAAATAGGCTCATTTTTCTCTACTTCTTCAATAGTTATCTCAGGATTTACATATTCTTCGCCAGTAAAATTTTCATTCACACCACTATCTACCATTGGTATTTCAAAAGGAATATCATCTTCTACTACTGGTTCATTATCCTTCATAATTGGTTCAACACTATCTATTATTGGTAAATCAAATTTCGGTAAGATAGGTTCTTCATGAACTTTCTCTTGTATTTGGATAGGTTCAGGTGTTACCTTTTCTTGATCTTTATTTTTATTATTTAATAACTCATAAACTGTTGCAAGTACTTTTCTCGTTTTAAAGTTAATTATTCCAATTTTCATTTGTTTAGGTATGCTTTCTATTGCTATAACCATATTATCTTCTGGTCGCATACTAGAAACTTTAACTTTAGGTCTTTCATTAGTTAATTCTTGATCTAGGTTCCTAATATTATTTAATAATTCTTGATTATTTCTTTCTAAATCATCTATTTGATTTGTAAGTACTGCTATTCGATGTTCTAATTCATCTATATTATCAATATTATTACCTTGTTCTAATAACCTCTTGCATTGTTCATTAACTTCATTATATAAATTAGATAATCGATCATAAGTCCTAATCTCTAACTCATTACGTAAAGACTTTCTCTCATCTAATAACTTAATTAAGCGATATCTCTTACCAACTAAATTATCATAATCAGATTCTTTTAAAGGTATTACTAAAGCACATATTCCTAACAATATTTCATAATATCTACAAGTATAATACTCTTTCTTTATTTCTCCTAAAACACGATAATTTTCAAGTATATTACCACCATACTCTTTATTAGCATTATAACTAATAAGTGCTGTATGATATTTTTCTTTAGCCTTACTAGATTCTTCTTTAGCAGTCCCCATCTTTCCTTTTAAAAGACTATTATTTTCAAGTAAATCATTCATCTTTAACTTAAATTTACTTAATTCCATATCAATAACTGATACCAAATCATAAGCATTATTCCCAGCTAAATTAGTTTTTATTGTAATTTTATTTAATAATTCTTCTTCTAACTTTTTATTTACTCGATTATTTTCCTTCTTATTTTCATATTCCTTTGATAATTCTACTGATAAATCACTAATTAATTTCTTATTATCTTTTATTATATGCTCGTTATTAGTAATACTTTCTAAATATGTTATCTTCTGACGATATATCTCAACTTTATTATATTCTTTTATATCATCATCAAATTCTATATTACTTCTAAAAATACGTTTAAAATCTTCCACCATCTCATAACGTGATTTATATCTTTCATCAATAAGTTCTACTAATTCTTTAAGTCTTTTTAATTCATCAGAATTATTTGTTGTACTATATGTCTTACTAGCAAGTAAAACTAAATAATCTTTTTGTTCAACAGAATCTATTTCTTTAATCAAATCCATAAACTCTTGTCTTTGTTCTTCACTTATAAAACTAGTATTACTTAAAAGGCTTTTTCTCATTTCATATAATTGCCTTAGTCTAGTCATGTTCTTACTAATCCCCAGCATAACATCACCTCTTTTTTATTCTTTTTTACATTGGAATATTTGGAAAATATTCTTCATCTTTAAATAATTCAACTTTATCTAAATTATTCTTTAACTTTGGAAAATCTAATTCATCATCTTTATCTACTAACTTATCATTAAATTCTTTAAATAAATCTTTTTCTATCTTTCTGTATTCAGATGTTGGAGCATCTATCTTTTCATCTATTTTATTAAATGAACTATCCTTATCTTTACTATTAACAATATCTTTCTTCATATTCGCAAAAGATACATTACTACTATTTACTGGTTTAGTTTGTAAAACAGTATTCTTTTGTTCTTCTAATAATTGTCTTGTACGTTTTTCGATTTCTTTCTTTCTAGTGTCTTCAATTAATTTTTGTCTACGCATAATTTCTTCTTGTCTTCTTTTCTCAAGTTCAGCTTTGTGTTTCCTTTCTTCTTCTTGTTTTTTCATCTTCTCTTCTAACAATTGAGCTTGTCTCTTATTCTCATTTTCAATTAATTTACTTAAAACGTTTTTAAAGACATCACTATTATTTTCTCTATCAATAGCTGCTATTTCTTCTCTCTTATCTTCTTGTTCTTTCAATAATTTTTCATAATTACTAATATCTTGTCCTTCTAATAAAATAGTACTATATTGATCTTTTAACAATTTATAAATAGCCTCTCTAATTTTCTTATTTAAAATATTATCGCATAACTCACTCATAGTGGTTCTTTTATCTAATAATTCTTGATAACTATGACACTTTTTATCATACAATCTCATTAAATCTAAAATAGATGTTTGTTCACGATAAGACATATAATCGCTTTCAATATCTGCTAAGGCTTTCTTACATTCACTTACCATATCATATGATGATATTTTAGCAGTCTCATAGTTCTCTTTAGCAATTTCAAGCATTTTAGTTAATTCTTGATAAATGCTTCTAATTTCATCTTCTCTAGCTTCTAAATTTAAACTATATCTTTTTAATACTTCATCCAAACACTTAATCATTTTAGCTTCTAATTCAACATTTAATGCATCATTAATAGATATCTTTTCCTGAGCTAATTTTAACTTACTATCTAATTTATCAAGATAATCATCAATATCTTCTTTTCTCTTAATATTATCAGAATATTTCTCAATTACTTTTAATCTATCTTTTAATGTATCATATACATCTATTCCAACAAAATCATAAATATCCAAGTTCTTACCAGTTAATTCATAGTGTTTATTTTTTCTATTATTAACATAATCCATACGATTAGATATTAATTCAATTAAAGAACCTAATCTATTCTTCTCTTCTTCTAATAAATAAGTTTCTTTATTGTATAATGAATAATAAGCATTCTCATATATACTGTTAGTTAATTTAATTATCTTCTCTTCTAATCTATCTAATTGTTTAATTATTGCATTTTTTTCATCAATACTTGGAATTAGTTTTAAACTGCTAGAAAACATTTCATATTGTCTTATATATTGTAATACTTCATCGCTATTATAGTTAATCATAGCCAACCACCTCTATCTATAATAATTATATATTCTATTACAATATTTGTCAATTTTTAAGAAAGCCTTTTTAACTTTTTTTGCCCATTTACATCTAATATTTACAATGGTATAATATTTTTGGTGAAATTATGAAAAAATTTAATATGATTGATGAAGAGTTTATCTGCCATAACTGTCATAAAAAAGTAGATAAATTAAACTATACCGCAAGAGATCACTGTCCTTACTGTTTGCATTCTATCCACATTGATATTAATCCAGGAGATCGTGCTAACGAATGTCAAGGAGATATGATTCCGATTGGTATTGAGAAATTTAAAAACACCTATAAAATTATCTATAGGTGTAATAAATGCCATACTATTCATAAGAATATTATGGCAAATGATGATAATTTTGATTTAATTATTGAACTATCTCATATTAATTAAATCTAATATTTTTAATAAAATCATAAATGTATGGATAAAGCATAACTGCGAGAAAGATAATTATTACCATAATAACAAATGTCTTTAACTCGGAGTTATTTTTCTTTGTATTTTGCTCATCAGCATTTTCAATTGGTTGACTAACCGGTTGTTCCACTGGTTGATGTTCTTGTTGAACAGTATTATTTAAATTATTAGGTACTTGGTTGCTATCTACATATTGCTGACTATAATTATTATTTGCATATTGTTGATTATAATTATTTAAATTATTGTTATCATAATTATTATTGTTATTATTCATACCATTATATTGATTTTCATTCATATTAATGTCTCCTATTGTAAGTTATTATTGTTATTATTTCGATTAGATCCATACACAAAGTTTAATCCAGGTGCACTATTACCATTTGGCATATTATTAGGTACTGTATTTACTGGAATGCTTTCTTGAATAGGAATTTGACTAGGTGAATTATTAGCAGGTATATTATTAGCCATATTTTGATAAAATCCTTGATTAATACTTACAGGATTTACTGGTCTTGGTTCTTCCCAAGAATTAACTATCATATTAGGGCTTTCATTTACATATGCTTGGTTATTATAAACAGGTGGTTGTTCTGGTACTGGATTAACATTAGGAGTAATATTATTTACTTGATTAAAATTTTGATTACCAATAGGCGTTGGATTAACAAATCCTTGTTGCATATTTTCGTTTGGCATCATTGGATTTACCGGATTAACAACTGGTTCAGAAGTTGGAACTGAGTTAACATTAGGAACACTTTGGCTTACTCCATTCATAGTTTGATTACTAGGCATTATATTCTCATTTATTCCCATATTTGGTGCCTGATTAATAGGGTTAACTATTCCACCATTAGTATAATTATTAACAATACCTTGTTCATTCATATTATTAACAGGTGCTCCATTAATAGTTAAATTAGAATTATTATTAACATTTTGATAATTATTATTAGGCATACTAGCCATATTCATATTAGCATTTATATTATTTGCAGGTGTTGGAACTTCAGTAGGTACTACCTTAGCTTGATTACTTGGAGTACCAATACTCTCATTGCCTTTACCACTTTTACTTTTAGACTTCCTATCAGCAATAAATCCTATCATTGTAAATATTGCAATAACTAATATTGCTATTATCCACAAATAGTTATCATACAAAAAATCAATTATATTCATATCATCTATCTCCTTCTTATTCTAACATGATAATTTTATCATAATTATTCTTCTTTTTCAAGACCAAAACGATAAACATAAGTTGGGTCTACTTTATTTAATAAATTAGTTAAAATATCTATTGATTGTCGATATTGTCCTTTATTAAATAACTCACTAGCTTCCATTACCCCATCATCAATATCTTTCGATATAGCACAATATCTATTAGCGTACACTATTAACTTTTCATTTAAATTAACTAATTTTACCATATCATTTGTTTTATTATATATCTTAAATACCAAATCTCTCGCTGTATCAACACGAATATTTAAAATCTTAATAACTATTGGTTTCTTATTTAATTCTTTAATAATCTCTCTAATAGCTTCCTGTGCTTCCCTTAATTCTATAAAATAACTATTTGGTATTACCGGTATCTTATTATCTCTAATCTTATTCTTAGATTGTTTTAATAAATTCTGAATAGTTTCTAATTGATCTTTCGCACGATTTTCATCATCTTGCATACTAGTAATAGATTGTAATCTAAAGTCTAAATCATCTTGTAATCTTGTTAACTTTCTCTCTAAACCATCTAATTCTTCAACTAACTTAGAATAAGCAAATGTATGCATCTTGCTCTGCTCAATTAAAATCTTATAATCAGCATTTATTTGCTCAAGACTCTTATTCAATAGACTAAACTTATTTATCTCCTCATCTTTTAAATCATAAGTCTTCTTAATATCATCCATTTGAATATAAATATCGTATACTACTTTATTAATATTTTCTAATTTATATTTTAATACTTTACAATTCTCTCTAAAAGTATCTTTGCTTTCTTTTTCTTTATCAAAACTTGTAAATATTGAATTTAAATAATCTAACATTGTCTTTAGTTCTAGCGAAGCATCTCCTATTTCAAATTTCTTTAAATTTTCAATAATATTCTGACACTTTTTCCTAATCTCACCAATATTATACTCAATATTTAAATAATCTAATGGATAGCCATCTCTTTGCATACGATAATACATTGTATTTACTTCATCTATCTTATTATTAATAAGTGTTGTCGCCATCAATATAATTGAAGGTGCTTCATCAATAACCTTCTTTAAAGTATTTATTTCTGTTTCTAATTCTTCAACTATCTTTTCAACTAAAATATAGTCATTATTATCCATAGCCTTTTCAAAACTTTTAATCTTATTATCAATAGAATGAAATTCTTTAGTAATTGATTCCCCTACTTCACCATAATCTTTACTAGTTCTCTCAAACTTGTTTTGAATTTCACGATATACTATTTTTAACTTGGTAATAATTGATCTATTTCTTTCCTCAGATGTTGTAATTACTTTAATTTCCTCTAATAAAGATTTAGTCTTATCTCTTAATTCTTCTAATTCTATTTCAATATAAGCTATCTTCTTAATCGCATCTTTATAATCTTTTCTATCAATTAAAAAGTCAGCATCTGTTATTAAATCATTTAAAACATCTATTCTATTCTCTTTAATATCTTTAAACTCATTATCCCAATAATCAAGTTTATTCTTTAAGTTATCTGTTTTAACTAACTCTTTTACTTTAGATAACTCTGATAAAATAGGAACTCCTATTAAATGATTCTTTTCAATATCTAAGTTCTTTATTTCTTCCTTATATTTACTTTTTTCTTTATTATTTACTATTAAAATGGCCCCTATAACTAAAAATAAAAGCACCACAACAATCAATATAATTAATAACATTGTATTATCCATATTATCACCGCCAAAGACTATTAATCATAATATATTCTATCACATTATTAATTATTTTTAAATGTTTTTTTATGCTTTTATAATTAAATATTATAGTGTCAATAAAATATTCCCTAACTACAAGGATTTGTACAACTATCAGTAAACTCATATTTACTATTAGCATAGTTAATATAACCCACTAAATAATTACCATTAGAGTCCTTTAAATCTTCATCAGTAATATAATTATTATCTTTTAAAGTATCCGTTGATAAACAACAAGTTCCATTCATAAAGTTTGAATAATATCCTAATGAATTCTTATTTTCGGAGATAAATAGTTCTGCTGAAGACACTATTATTTTCTTTTGCGAATCACTAAGTTTATTCTTATTTTTTTCTAAAGATGATGTAATATTAGGAATAGCTATCATTGATATAGCAAGTAATATTACAATAACTGCTAATAACTCCACTAAAGTAAAACCCTTATTATTTAATTTCATTATCACCATCTCCTAACAATGTGTACAATCATTTGTTCTCTCATCAATAAAACTATAATTACCATTATTATACATAACACAACCAATAATAGTCTTATTATCACCATCTATTAAATCATCACTAGATAAATAATTATTACTAACTAACCAATCAGTTGCAATACCACATTTATTTTGCATAAAATCATTATAATTATACTTATTCTTATTATCTTTAGCATACAATATACTTGCAGATATTATTATCTTTTCTCTTCCAGCATTAGCCTTATCTTTATTTCTCTGTATTATCGTATTTATACCCACTGTTGACATTAAAGCAAGTGCTAATAATACCGCAATAACTGCTAATAACTCTACTAAAGTAAAACCTTTATTATTCATTCTATCACACCCTATAATAATTATAATAAATTATTAATTTTAATTCAACAAAAAACGTCTAAGTATTTAAACCTAAACGTTATCTTTACATATTTTGTTATATTCATGAACATTAACAGCCATCCCTAAAACAAATATATATGACAAAGTATATATCCATATTAATAAAATTATTATTGCTGATAAATTACCATAAACTATATCATATCTCGCAAAATTATTTAAATATATCTTAAAAACAACTGTCGCAATTGACCATATTACTGTTGTAAATAGTGCTCCATAAGTAGTACTACTACTAGGTATCTGTCTACTAGGAGCTATTGTATATATTAGCTTAATATTAAAATATATAATTAAGAAAGTAAATGGCCATTTAACTATCTTAAATGCTAATATAATTTGATTAATAAAGTTCTTAAATACTTTAGCACTCTTAATAAGACTCAATATATTATCACCAAATATTGGTACTACTATTAAGAATAAAAACAATATCACAATAAGTATTAATAATAAAGTGGCCCTAATTCTATCTTTAATCGTATCTACTTCATTTACTTTATATAGCGTATTAGCAGTCATTACTATCGAATAAGTACCATTAGTAGCCAAAGCAAATGCCACAATATTGAAAAATCCTAAATTACTATCAAACCCTTTACCAGATATAACATCAATAATAACTGAACTAGCTTGTTCTGGTAAAATATCTGATAATAAGTTAATTAATGAATCTATTGATAGAGAAAAAGAAGAAGCAATTAATACAATAATTGTCAAAGTAGGTATTAAAGCCATAACTATATAATAAGCAATATTAGCGGGTAATACACTCATCTCACGCTTTTTTAATATATTAATTAACTCTTTAACATAATTTGTAATCTTCTTCATAATATCCCCATTCTTTATTTTTGTTTCTCCTTAGCTTCACGCATTGCTAAAGTTGCCTCGTTAATAGCATCATCTATTGTCTTAACATCATCAGTAATCATACTATAACCAATAGTTGCTCCAAACTCATGTGGAAGTTCATTTAATTCTTTATTTAATTTTCTTATGTATTCTATTACTTTCTTCTCATCATATCCAACCATATATATTAAGAATTCATTACCATCTGTTCTAATAACATCACTGTTTTCTTTTTGATTAACTATTAGAATACTAGCAGCTCTCTTAATAACATTATCCCCTTCTTCATGTCCATAATTATCATTAATATACTTAATATTATTTAAATCAATAATTAATATTGCTTGTGGATATATAACATTCTCATCCCACTTCTTCATATTATAATTTAAATAATTTCTATTCTTTAAAGAAGTCATTATATCAATAAACTTATATTTATCTTCTTTGCTTAATTTAGTATTCTTCTTTTTCTTAGTGCCTAATAAAAGTCCTGCTACTACAATAATTACTACCCCAATACCTATTAATAAATACTTAATAACATTACCTAATAAACTAGTAGTATTAACAATAAAGTCAGTATTATAATCATATCTAATATCTTTATAATCTATTGAAGATACATAATAATCAAATAATTTAGCAAACGTTCTATTCTTCTGAACATCTCTAATTGCAAAACGATATTCACTATCTAAACTATTCTCATATACTACTTTATAATCAGATAATTTCTTATCTTTATAGTAAATATATGTCGCCTTATCCATTGCTACAATAGCATTATTATCAATGTTCCTAAGTAATTCATCAGTATTGTTATATGCTTTAGTAGCAATACTATTAACACTTAAATAATTATGTAAATATGTACCATTAACTGTATATACTACCTTATCATATAAACTTCTAATTGAATTAACATTAATATTCTCTTTAGCTAATATAACATAATCTTCCGAAAATAAACTATCAGTTGTTAATATATCAACATTTAAACCACTAGTTGCATAATTAGCAAACACTACATCTACTAAACCTGCTGACAAATCTTTCTTTAATGAAGCAATATCTGGATATGCTACTACTTTAAAGTTAACATCTGCTAATTCTTCAAAACCACTTAAATAATTTGATAGCGTTCCAACAAATTGTTTAGATACTGTATTTTCAAATGGCATATTAATAACATAACCATATACATATTCTTGCGAATTATAATTTAACTTCTCTTCCTCAGTAATCTTTAATCCATTAAATACCGCATTTAATAAATTACTCTTATAAGATTCTGCTAACTTATCTTTACTATATACCATAAAATACTTACGCATAATACTATATAAAGTAGTATCATTAACAGTTAATACATACTTTCTACTTATATCACTATAATGATAGATAATATGTAAATCACTAGATAAGATATCTTCTAAATACATTATCTTAGGTACTATAATATAATCAACTTCTCCATTATTAACTAAAGTAATTAATCCATCTATATTCTCACTAGGAGTATATGAAACATTCTTAATGTTAGATAAATAATAGTTAACTGAAGAAGTATCATCAGATAAAACACCCATCTTCTTATTACTTAAATCTTCTAAATTATTTATTGAAGAAGTATTCTTACCTACTATTACATACTTATCTTCATATATAACGATATCTTTATCTCCAACTTTTTCATTACTCTTAAGAATCTTAAAAGCTACATTCTTATATCCATTAGGATTATTAGCAAAATAAGATACTTTATTAAATTTTATCTCAAAACTATCTGTAAAACTATCTAGAAAATCAAATATTACTCCCTCACCATTAATACCATATACTGGTACATCATTATAAACACTCACATCTATAATATTATTAGTATTCTTATTTATCCAATTATTTTCTAATATTGAAAAACTAGAACTATCTTTTGTAAAATTTAAAATAAATATTACAAGTGCTACTATAAATGTTATTATAATTATTGATAATACAATTATTTTATTTGTCTTACTACTATTATTATTTTTCATACTTTCACCTAACTTTTTGTCCAACCAATAGTCTCAATCTTTGGATGTTTATAACCCATTACTATAAAATGTTTTTCTTCCTCAGTATCTTCAAAATCTTGTGTTAATATATAACTAAAATCATAGTAAGCAAGTTCTTCTTCACTATAGTTCTTTAATGTAGATGCTGCTATCTCTTTAGCCTTATCAATACTAGTTTCTTTTGTATAAGTAATTGTTGTATATACTATCTTACCTTGTAATCTAACACTTACATCTACTACTTCACCATTCTCTTTAGCACTATCTTTAACCTTATTATAAGTATCCTTACTTATAACTACATTCTCAATGCCATCAAGACGACGACCATACTTATCAGAAGTCGAAAAAATAAACATTTTCAAACAAGCAATAATCATTACAATTAAAAGTATTAAAGCAAAACTCCCTACAATAAATAAGCTCTTATGCTTCTCAATTAATCTCTTCATTTCAAATCCTCCAATATGATAATATTATACTATAAACATTTCTATTAATCAATTATATTTTAAAATTATACTAAGTAAGAAAAAAAATAATACCCATATAAGGCATTACTTTTTTATCTCTTTTTACTTTTAGACTGATCTCTATCATATAAATATTTAGCCATTTCTAATGAATGATCATATATATCACCATCTTGATTATAACCAAATATTTCATGTTCAATACTTTTATTAACTTGTTCTTTCTTACGTTCTAGAAAAGCACTATTAATACGATTATGCATTGTTGTAGTTCCCATTGCATGTTCATTTCTCGCTAAATCAAAATAGAACTGTGAATAAGGATTCTTCATAAGACGTTGTAAATATGAATAATATAAGTCATAGTCATTTCCATTCTCCATAGCATTATGTAAAAATATATAAGCAGCCATTACTACATCCGCAAGTAAATATGTTCCTTCCATTTCTAAACTAAAACCTAAACTCTTTAATAAATTAATAATTTCAACATTAAGTTTCTGTACAGGTGTTATATCATATCTAGTTGATAAATTTGCATAATCACTTATGTTATATATTCTCGACATTACTTCTTTAGGCATAATATTCATAAATGTATTCGTGTCTTCTATATTTCCCATAAAATCTCCCTTTCATTTGCTTCCACAATTATAAATTAATACACAACACTTACTATACTATATCTTACATTATGTGTCAATTTATTTACTATCTTACCTTCATTTTTCTAAAATAAACCATAGCATATATTAAAGCACCTAAACCAATAACCCATACCATATATATAGCCGGTGTTCCTGTAGGTGGATTTACTGGTTCACTACTACTAGGAGTACTTGATGATGGTGTAGATGAACTACTACTTGGTGTTGAAGATGAACTACTAGGCGTTGATGAAGAACTACTTGATGGAGTAGAACTACTAGATGGAATACTAGATGAAGGTCTAGGTCCATCACAATTTTTAGGAGTAATTGATGTACCAGCATAACAATAATATGTTGTATCTTCAGTATATACATGTCCTGCAATATTATTACTAGTTATGGCTAAACTTTGACCAGTATTTTTTTCACATAATCCAGTTGCTCCATTGTAATTACATGGCCTATCAGACCACGCTCTACATACACCACTATAACTTGCTGTACAATTTGCAATTGTTCCATCAGGCCCTGTAACACACGTTAATCCTCCACATAACTCGTAATCTTCCGCTCCTCTAAATGTTATCGTATATGATTTATAAGCATATGTTCCCTTAGATTGAATATTTATTATAGCTATCAAAGAACCAACAACAGCAACAATTCCTAAAGCAATAGCCACAAGCCCTTTTTTATTTTTTTTCATGTTAACATCTCCTCTATCTTTTATAACTTAATAATACCACATGGATATTTTTTTGACAAGATGTTTACATTATTTAATCTTATTTTTTAATTCATATAAAAAGTTAATTGCCTCTATCGGTGTCATCTCTAAAATATTCTTCTCTTTTATTAATTTTTCTACTTCACTAGGTTTATTTATATTAAAGTCCAGTGGCAAACTTTCTTGGACATATTTATCTCTCTTATTTTCTTTATTTTCATATACTTTTAATATTTCACTAGCTCTATTAATTACTGTCTCCGGAAGTCCTGCTAACTTAGCAACATTAATACCATAGCTCTTATCTACTGAACCATCTATTACCTTATGTAAGAAAGTAATAGTATTACCATCTTCATCTTCTTTAGCACTAACATGTTTATTCTTTAAACCTTTCAAAGTCTTATCTAAACTAGTCAATTCATGATAATGGGTAGAAAATAAAGTCTTACAACCAATATTATTATTTATATATTCTAGTATTGCTTGTGCTAAACTCATTCCATCAAATGTTGCTGTGCCTCTACCTAATTCATCAAATAATATTAAACTATTAGGAGTAGCATTCTTTATGGCGTTAGATGCTTCCATCATTTCTACCATGAATGTTGATTCACCACTAACTAAATCATCACTAGCGCCTATTCTCGTAAATATCTGATCAAATATTGGTAAATTAGCTTCTTTGGCTGGTACGAAACATCCTATCTGTGCCATAATAGCAATAATACCTAACTGACGCATATAAGTACTCTTACCAGCCATATTAGGACCCGTAATTAAAATAATATTAGTCTTACTATCCATTACTATATCATTAGCTACATAATTATCTTTAATAACTTTCTCTACTACTGGATGTCTTGACTCTATAATATTAATTGTATTATTACTATTAATAATAGGTCTTATATAATTATATTTATCACTTACCTGAGCAAAACTCTGTAATACATCTATCTCACTAATTATCTTAGCAATTCTTTGTAAAGTATCAATATAGTCTTTTACTTTATCTCTAATTCCAATAAATAAATCATATTCCATATTAATAATCTTTTCTTCTGAAGATAGTACTAAATCTTCTTTCTCTTTTAATATCGCATTAACATATCTCTCACAATTAGCTAA
Organism: uncultured Bacilli bacterium; assembly: GCA_934130545.1. Lineage (GTDB taxonomy): Bacteria > Bacillota_I > Bacilli_A > RF39 > UBA660 > UBA6414. Next base: position 182,201 of record CAKOYD010000002.1, read on the forward strand.
AGTCTGTTTTCTAATATAACCATACTCTTCTTTAACATCTTTAATATTACCCTTACTAACTTCTATGTAATAACCAAATACTTTATTAAAACCTACTTTTAAGTTCTTAATACCGGTTCTTTCTCTTTCTTCTTCTTCAAACTTACTAATAAAATTCTTACCACCACTACGTAAATCTTTTAATTCATCTAATTCTTTATTATAACCATCTTTAATTAAATAACCCTCTTTTAATGTTATAGGGGCATCTTCATTAATCGAAGTCTCTAATAGCTCATATAAAGAAGATACATCATCAATCTCATGATAATTTAATTTCTTAAATATTTCATTAAGTTCCGGAAATACTTTTAAAGAATTCTTCAACTGCAACAAATCTCTTGCATTAGCACTTCCTAAAGAAATCTTTCCACATAATCTTTCTAAATCATATACTTCATATAAATAACTACGTAAGTCTTCACATAATATAAATTCCTCTAATAACTTACTAACTATATCATATCTTTTTTCTATTTCTTTCTTATCTACTAAAGGCGACTCAATAAAACTTTTAAGTCTTCTACTACCCATTGCAGTCTTAGTATTATCAAGTAGCCATAATAATGAATACATTCTCTCATGATTACGCATACTCTCTGTTAACTCTAAGTTTCTCTTTGTATGCACATCCATCTTCATATAATCATTACTATTTATTATTGTCATCTCTTGAAAATGATTAACAGTTCTCTTTTGAATAACTACTAAATAATATAATAAGTGCTTTAAAGCATCTATATATCTTAAATCAGTAATATCCTTATATATACTCTGATAATTATCATTATCTATAATATTATCATCAGTACTAATAGTTATATGATATTCTTTATTTAAAACACTAGTAATTGTTCTATCAATATTAGTAGGTACTATTACTTCTTTTAATGATAAAAATACTATTTGATTTATAACTTTATTTATATCATTATCTATTAATTTAAGATATACCTCACCCGTAGTTATATCAGCATAACATAATATATATAAATAACTATAAAACCCTAAATATCCAATAAAGTTATTTTCTTTTTCATTTAATGAATTACTAGAAGTTATTGTTCCTGAAGATATTACCTCAACAACATCTCTTTTAACTATTCCTTTAGCTTGTTTAGGATCTTCTAACTGTTCACATATAGCTACTTTAAATCCTTTTTTTATTAATTTATCAATATAACTATCTACAGCATGATGTGGTACTCCACACATTGGTACTCTCTCATCCAACCCACAATTTCTTCCTGTTAAAGTTAACTCTAATTCATGAGAAGCTGTTATTGCATCTTCAAAAAACATCTCATAAAAATCTCCTAAACGATAAAATAACAAGGTATCTTCATAATTATCTTTTAATTCTAAATAGTGTCTCATCATTGGAGCTACTTTATTTCTATCTACTTCATTTCTCTGCATATTCTACTTCCTTTTACTTGTAATTATTATATAATTTAGAATATTACTTGTCAAATAAAAATAGTGCTATAAAACACTATTCACTTATATGACTAGATAAACCACTAATATTATATCCCTTATTCTTAATATAATTAATACTTATATCTAATTCATTAGTTATCTTATCATTAGATAAAAGTATTATACTACCATTCTCTAAAGAACTCTTTATCTCCGTATAACCTCCTACAATATTAGGAAGAATAGTATACATATTACTACTAGAACATACATTTAATACCTTTATATCTTTAGTAGAGGTTAAACAATATATTGGTTCATTATCCATCTTATTCTTAATAATATTATTAGATATTATTAAAGTATCCGGACTATATGGAATATAACTATATACTTCATGTTCTTTTAATTCATTTAAAATAGCTATATTCTCCATCAAATAATTATATTCAATAAAAAAATTAATCTTAACCTTCTTACTCTTAGCTACTGATAATACTTTATTTAAATTAGTCTTACTATTTAAAATTATTAATATTGCTACACTATCTTTCTTAGGATTAGCCTTAGTAATATACTTATCTATATTATTACTTAAACTAACTTCCGGACTAACTACTTTATATTTAAATAGTGATTCATCTACTACTCCTACTTGCTTTAAATACTTATAAGTCTTTTCTACATCTAATACTCTTCCATTAATACCCGGTACTATTGTATCATCACTAATAGTAGCATCTACTGCCTCTATCTTATAATTATCTTCAATACTCTTTAACTTTATCATAATCTCATCTTGATTATTAACTACATTCATAACTTTATCAGTATAGAAAAAACTAAATACAATAAGTGCTAATAATCCAATAGACTTTAATATATTCTTCATATCCACCTCTAATTAAATATATGCTTAAGGTTTAATGGTATTATAAAAAGCCCCGTATTTTAAACGAGACTTATATATTATTTACTAGATTCTTTTAATACTTCTTTTCTAGATAAATTAAGTTTACCTTTCTTATCATAGCCAGTTGCTTTAGCAAGTAATTCATCACCAACATTAACAACATCAGTAGTTTTAGCTACTCTATTTAAATCTAATTGTGATATATGAATTAATCCTTCACAACCTGGCCATAATTCTACAAAAGCACCAAATTCTTCTACTTGAACTACTTTAACATTATAAACTTTACCTATCTCTACTTCTCTAGTTAAGTCTTCAATCATCTTTCTAGTCTTATCTATTACTTCTTGATCAGTATGATATATCATAACACGTCCATCATCTTCTAAATCTACTTTAACAGCACGATCATCGTTTACTGAAACAACATTACTACATTCTTGAATAATCTTAGTAATAGTTTCTCCACCACGTCCAATAACATCTTTAATCTTTTCAGGTTTAATAGTAAAGATACATGTTTTAGGAGCATATTTAGATACTTCTTTACGAGGTTCAGGTATTTGTGCTTCAATAACATCTAATATTTGTAATCTAGCCTTTTTAGCTTGTTCTAAAGCTTCTTTTAGTATTTCTTTATTAATACCTGTAATTTTTATATCCATTTGTAATGCTGTAATACCATTCCTAGATCCGGCTACTTTAAAGTCCATATCTCCTAAATGGTCTTCCATACCTTGAATATCAGTAAGTACTGTATAATCTTCGCCACTAGTAATTAATCCCATAGCAATACCTGCAACTGGAGTCTTGATAGGAACACCTGCAGCCATTAAAGCCATACATCCAGCACATATTGTTGCTTGTGATGAAGAACCATTAGATTCTAATATTTCAGAAACTACTCTAATAGTATATGGAAACTCATCTTCCGAAGGAATTACATAAGATAATGCTCTTTCTCCTAAAGCTCCATGTCCTATTTCTCTTCTACCAGGAGAACCATATCTACCAGTTTCCCCTACTGAAAATGCTGGGAAATTATAATGTAACATAAATCTCTTCTCATCTTCAATACTAAGTCCATCTAATATTTGGTGTTCTCCTAACGCCCCTAAAGTTACTGTTGCTAAACTTTGTGTTTGACCTCTTGTAAACATAGCACTACCATGTGTTCTAGGTAATATATCAATAGCTGTTGATAATGGTCTTATTTCATCCATTCTTCTACCATCAGCTCTTGTATGTTCTTTAACAACAATATTTCTAAATATTTCATATTCTATTTCATTAAATACTAATAATACTTTAGTAATTAATTCTTGATAATCATTAGGTTTCATAACATCTTCATATAATTCTTTATATTTATTTGTTAAATCTTCCTTTATCTTATCAATAGCAGCATACTTTTCTAACTTATCTTTAATACGTAATGATGTATCAATTCTATCACGACAGAACTCATCAACTTCTTGTTTCAAATTATCATCTATTTCAAGTTTAGGATACTCCATCTTTTCAACGCCAATTTCTTTAATAATTTCTTCTTCAAAACCAATTAATTCTTTAATAGCCTCATGTCCAAACATTAAAGCCTCTAGCATATCTTGTTCTGATACTTCTCTAGCACCTGCTTCAACCATATTGATTGCTTCTTTAGTACCGGCTACTGTAAGGTCAATATCTGATACTTCTAATTCAGCAACAGTTGGATTAATAACAAATTCTCCATTAACTCTACCTACTTTAACTGCTGCTATTGGTCCATTAAATGGTATCTTACTAATAGATACTGCTAATGATGAACCTAATAATGCTGTTAACTCTGGAGAATTATCTTTATCTACTGATAAAACTGTATTAACAACTTGTACTTCATTTCTAAAATCTTCTGGAAATAAAGGTCTAAGTGGTCTATCAATCATTCTAGCAGCAAGTGTTGCCGCATCTGTTGGTCTACCTTCTCTTTTAATAAATCCTCCTGGGATCTTACCAACTGAATATAATTTTTCATTATATAATACCATTAAAGGAAAGAAATCAGATAATAAGTTAGCAGTAGGTGCTACAACAGCAGTTGATAATATAACTGTATCACCATATCTAACTAATACTGCACCATGTGCTTGTTTAGCCATTTCACCATGTTCTACTACTATTTCTCTTCCTCTAAAATTAAAATTAAATACTTTCTTCATATATTACTCCTCTCTACTCTCAGTATTTATTTTTGCCAATTTAAAGGCACTCAAAAAAGAGTGCCTACTTTTCATTAATCTATTTTCTTAATCCTAAACTACTAACTACTTCACGATATTTCTTAACATCATTCTTTAATAAGTAATTTAATAAACTTCTTCTTTTACCAACTTTAATTAAAAGTCCTCTTTTAGAATGTTTATCTTGTTTGTTATTCTTTAAGTGTTCTGTTAATTTGTTGATTTCTTCTGTAAGAATAGCTATTTGTACTTCAGGAGAACCTGTATCTTTGTCATCTCTTCTGTACTTAGTTATAATCTTACTCTTTTCATCTTTTGTTAAAGCCATTATATTTCCTCCTTTATTTATTTTTCACCTTATTCATAGTATTCGTAAGGAGTACGTAATACCAAGAACAGGAACAATATAATTGTACACTATAAATATTATTTATGCAATAACTTTTACTTAATTTTGCCTAAATGTTGTAATTATCCAGACATAGTCATTATAAATTGAGCAAATTTATTAGATTATTCTTATTTTTTATGCAATTTTGTATTTAACATCCTTATATCAAATTGAGCATCGTCTTTATTAGTATAATACCGTTATTTCTTTTGTTTTTATCTTCTTTATAAAAATCTACTAATATTTTATGTCAAAATTAGTTATAACATTATCCATATCTAAACCTATTCTCGCACTATCAACATACCTATAATTAGTTAGTCTTAATCATATAATCTAATATAACAAAATAGTAGTTTTTCCTATATATAAAGGTAAATTATGGATTAAAAAGATTTAGAATTATCGTTGAAGTTTCAAATCTTAATTATCTTGCTCTCCTTTTTGTTTCAGTTTCATAAGAGTAAAGTCTATTTAATTGTTCAGGTGTAATTTGAATTACTTTCCCACCTTTTGGATTAATTTTTTTACAACCAAATACTATCCATATTACATCAAATGGCATATCTGGCATTGAAGCTTCTCCATCAGTAAATATTATTTTATTTTCAACTCTTCTTGAAAAAGCACCTACAGCGACATCAAAGTCAGTTCCTCCACCACCGACAAATTTCATATTTTCTATATCTTCTTCTGTTCTAATTTCATGAAATCCATAAAATTTTGTATCAAAACATCCTACTTTTAATTTAGTATATTGTAATATATTTTTACATTCTCTTAAAAAGTTCTTTAATAATACTTCATTTATTGAACCACTTGTATCAAGAACAATTTCAGTTTCTGGCGTTAGCTGTTCTTCTAAAGTAGCAGTAACAACTCCATCTTCTAATGTAGCATTTTTATATGACCAATCTACATCATATTTAATTGCTTCTCTTAAGATATATCGCCAATCAACTATTGGTTTTGCAGTGCCTATATCGTTGACTTTTCTAATATCTCTATTCGTTGATGTACCAGCCTGTGCTGCTTGTTTTGAAATTGCCTCTTTTAATTCTTCTAGCTGTTTTTTCTTATCTTCAAGGTTCTTTTTAAAAGCATCTTTTTCTCCAATACTTTCAAGTTCTTCCTGTTTCTTTTCAAGTTCAGTTTTCTCTTTACCTTTTTTATCTTTATCTTTTCCTAATAATTTATCTAATAAACTCTCTTTTTTATCAGTTTTTTCTTGTTGTTCTTTATGTTTTTTTACTGCTTGTTCCCACATACTGTGAGTATCATGCCCAACATCTTGTTTTGATTTATCTTCTTTTTGTGAATCTTCCCCAGATTCACCACCACTCTGTTCTTGTGATTGTTTTTTTTGTTCTTGTGAACTTCCACTACCTGAATTACCTTGTTGTGATTGAGGTTGTTGTTGATTATTTCCACCTTGACTACCACCACTACTTTGTTGCTGATTACCTTGTTGATTTTGTTGACTATTATCTTGCCCACTTTGTTGTTGTCTTTGTTGTTTTTCTTGTAATAATTTTTCATATAATTGTTCAGCATCATAATTAATAGCTTCTGCCATATCAACACCACCTGGTGCCATTTTTAAACCATCTCGTTTTAAAAATTGATTAATAACACCATCAGTAGCAATATTCCATAATTCAGGATTCTTACCTTCACTTCTTAATATATGATTGAATGCAATATGACATACTTCATGGGCAAATATAAAAGTTTGTTCATCAACACTTAATCCCTCTAAATATTCCGGATTATAATATATTGTTTCTCCATCTGTACCTGCGGTCGGTATATCTTTGTTTTCTTTATAACCTACACTTGCTACTACACTCCCAAAAAAGGGATATTTAACAAGCATTTTTCTTTTTAATGCTGCTATATCATATTTCATAACTTACACCTCAAATTCGTGCAACTAATGAAAATATTTCTTCATTTATCTTATCTTTATTTATTTCGTTTGCTGTTACAATTATCACACAGTTTTTTGGTAATTCAAATGTAGATATTTTTTTATATTTTAACAATTCGCAAAATTTTAATTGTTCTTCTTTTGATATTTCATCAATTTTATCAATTACTAATATTCTACTGGCATTTGTACTTAATATTTCATTAAGCCATTTAGGAGGCATAAAATCTGCTCCATCATAATGACCATTTAACTCTTTAACATCAACATTGGCAGGTACTACAACTGCACCATTCAAATCCTTACCAGATATAAAGTCAACTAATATTGGTGCAACATTTGCTTTAATATATGATAATAATATTTCTTTCTTGTTTTCCATTATCTTCTTATACCTCCTCCAGGCAATTCAGCAAGTTTTGCTTCTGCAAGTCTTTCTAACTTACTTTCATCGCCATGTGTCCATAAAGCATCAAAAATTGCTCCAAATTCTGCTCCTAATCCTGTAACGAATCCTCTAACTTTTTCTAAATTATCATCATCTACCTGTGTTAATCCCATAGCTGTTGCATATCTTTCAGCAGTATTTAATGTCTGTATATCTCTATCGGTATAATTTCCATTTATTACATCATCTAATGTTATTACTTGTTGATTACAAAATTGTACAAATTCTCTTGTTATATCTTCACCTACTAATGCCCTTAACATTTCTGGACTTCCTGTTGCATAAAGCATTTTAGAAGCCATTTCCCATTTTCTAGGATCAGCATTAGGTTTCTCACCATCATACTTACTTCTTAATGTTTCACCCTTCTTATAAGCAATATAAGAATAAATTGCTGGATGTATATTATGTTCACTTGCCCACTTTAACCAACCTTCGGTTGTTGTTTTAATATATACATGAGCAAATCTATTAAATAATGGTTCTGCAAGCTTGTTTGCAGCTAATGAGTCTTTCATATCATTGCCAGATGCAACTATTCTAGCGTTTTTTGGCAATTTCCAAATACCATTAACTTCTCTATCTAAAACTATATTAAATGCTATACCTTGAATACTTGGTAGAGCATTTGTAATTTCATCTAAAAATACAATATGAAATCTGTCTGGTTCTTTTTCACATTTTTCTTCTAACTTTTTAAGCCAGCTTGGTTTAACATCTATCATTTCTCCAGTTGATGCATTATAAACGCTTTTCCCATTCAAACTTTCTGGTGTTGCATTACGAAGATATATTATTTCGCAAGTAGAATCTATTTGTTTTACTCTTGCAGATTTGCCTTCTGATGAAGGTCCATGTAAAAATACTGCTACACCACTTTCTATTGCACCCTTAAGAATTTCTTCTTCACTTACTTGTCCAAATTTTAAACCATAAGGGTTTCTTCTTTTTTCAGCTTGTTTTTGTTCTTCTTCAAATTGAGCTTTTTCTTCAGGAGTCATATTTTGAACACGAGTAAATGTTACAGTTTGAGTTAAATCTCGAAGCATATATCTATCAAGATATTCTTTCATTTCTGTTCTATCAAAATCACCTTTATAATTAGTTCTTTTATCAAGAAATCTTATACCAGAAACCAATCCTTTTTTTGAAATTAAAATTTCTGTTCTATCATCTATCAACCATTTAACCGGTGATACTTCTACCCAAACATAATCACCATTTCTATATTCAACACCATTTGAAAGCATGAATTTATTGCCACCATAATCAAAGTTAGCTTTTATACGAATATATTCCTTTCCTTGATATTCGTATTCTTCATAAGTTACAGGTTTAAATCCTGTATCATAGTCATCATATTTTACAGAATCAAATGTGTAACTTCTTCCTGTCTTATTCATTCCTCTATTATACTCTGACTCTAGTATATTTTGCATTCTTGAATCAGCAGCATTTTGAGGATATTCTCCATACTCTACTTCTTCTGTTCCATTGTATCCCCTCACTCTGTTCGGGGAGATTTTGGAAAAGATTATTACAGAAGATTGCAAAGCTGGGCGAACAACAGCATTGCGTTCATACCTATATTCGTAGACCCTATCACCAGACTTATAGACTATGCGGACATCATTATCGCCATCATCAGATCTAGTCCAAAAACAACTAGTTCTACCCTTTAAAGAACTATCTTCATCTATATTATAATTAGTATCTTCACATAAATAACTACCTGTTAAAACACATAAATCTGTAATTGCAGCTTTTGTTCCATATTTTCTAATTACTTCTAATTGGGATTCACTACTGTTTCCCCAAATTTGTCCTTCAGACAATAAAGTTAAATCTTGACTATTCATTTTTATCATCACCACAACTATATTTTACCATATAAACTCTTTTTTTCCTACTTTTTTTGTGAATTTGATATTTTTCGTTAATTTTCATTCAAATTTTCGTTTTAAATAAAATGTCTACAATAAGTTTAAAAGCCAAAAATAACCTCCGTATTTTCGCCATAGAATAATATACATTATTTTAATTAAAAGAATTATTTCCGTTCTTATACTCTAAACATGAAATAAGTCATATAAATTAAACATTTTTTATAAGCCAAAATTTACTTAATTTTGCCTAAATAATATTTCTTTTTACCTCTTTTAACAATAACATAAGTATTATCTATTAAATATTTATTATCGATAACTGTATCTATATCATTTATTTTTGTACCATTTATCGTAATAGCATTCCCCAAAATAAACTCTTTAGCTTCTCTCTTACTACTACATACACCCATAGTTATTAAGAAATCTACTACATTAGTATCGATAGTTATATCTTTAACTTCTTCGCCTTTAAATACTTCTTCTATTTCTTCTTTAGTTAAATCATCAAACTTATTGTTAAACAAAGCATCAGTTAATTTAAGAGCTCTTTCATACTCTTCCTCACCACGTAAATCTGTAACAACACACTTAGCTAACATCTTTTGAGCTTTTCTTAAATGTGGCTCCTTATTATGTTCTTCCATTGTATTCATTATTTCTTCAGGTGTTAAGAAAGTAAATACTTTTAAATACTCAAATACTTTAGAATCGTCTGAGTTTAATAAATATTGATATAATGCATAACTAGATGTTTTATTTTGATCTAACCATAAAGCATTTCCTTCACTCTTACCGAACTTCTTACCAGTAGCATCCAATATTAATGGCATTGTAAAAGCATAAGCCTCTTTACCTTTAATCTTTCTAATTAAATCTATACCAGTAGTAATATTTCCCCATTGATCACTACCTTCTACTTGCATAGTACAATCCATAGTTTCATACATTTTCAAGAAATCATATCCTTGCATTAACATATAACTAAATTCAGCATAAGTAATACCAGTATCTAGTCTTCTATTAATTATATCTTTATTTAACATATAATTAACGTTAATATACTTACCAACATCTCTTAAAAAGTCTAAATATTCATATCCTTTAAACCATTCATAATTATCTACTAGTTGGGCTTTACCATCAAATAATTTATCTATTTGTTTTTTAATACAAGCAATATTATGTTCTAATGTTTTAATATTAATTATTTCTCTTTCGGCAGTTGGTCTAGGATCTCCTATTCTTCCTGTTGCACCTCCACATAATAGTATTGGTTTATGTCCCATCTTAGCTAATCTTTTAGCAGTTACTAATGAACTATAATGTCCTATATGAAGACTGTCTGCTGTTGGATCTGTTCCCCAATAAAATGTTACTACTTCATTATTTATTTTATCAGCTATGTCATCTCCTGCTACATCTTTTACTAAGCCACGCCATTTTAGTTCTTCCCAATTTGTCATTTTTTCCATTTAAATCATCCTTTCAAAATAAAAAACTATTACAATATAGGGACGATCTAATCGCGGTACCACCCTATTTCATAATAGTTTATGCTCTCTATCTCTTAACGCGAGAATTCGTTTTAACTCCAAAACTGTATTTTATTATTTAAACTTGATTAATTCTCACCAACCATTAATTCTCTTATTACTATTTAAATAACTACTCTATTTCTTCCTCATTAACCAACCACATTATAGCACATTATAATTTTAATATCAAGTCCATTTTTCAATACCCAAATGTTTATTTCATTAACATTAAATTAGTTATTCATAAATCTCATTATATCATCATCTCTCAAACTTGATAATATATAATCAACTGACATTTTTATAAATTTATTAACCAAATTCATATCAAATACATACGACTTACTTTCTTTTGTGTTTTCAATAATAATACCTGCTTGATTGACTATCAAATCTATCCTATTCATAGGAATTTCTTTTATAATATTTTCAAAAGACGGTACCTCTTCATAAAAAATACTCAGATCCAAATTATATTCATCTATAAGTTTAATATTTAAGTTAGTATAATCATTATAAAAATACTCTATCTTAACATCATCTGAAACTATTTTAGTAGTACCATCTAACCTGTATAAAATACCATTTTTATAGAAATCAGGTACAAAGTATTTAAACCACAAATAATCAGTATATAAATGAATATAATAACCAAGCACAAAATCATCAGATAAATATTTACCATATTTATTCAAAAATCTATCTAAATGTGGTAAATTATCACTATCCGTATCCTGAAAATGTGACTCTTTTTTTGTACTTCCAGTTAACTTAGCAATGTCCGGTGCAATACTACCAATTAATAATTTTTTGCTATTTCTATTTAATGTTTTATTTAATTCATTTGCTACTGCAATATGAATCATGCTGCTTGCCATATTATCATCCTTCCAAATCAAGTAAATTGATAATTATACCATAATAAACAATTATTTATTTTTCAATGCCCAAATGTTTATATGCCTTTTCTGTTGCCACTCTACCACGAGATGTTCTCTTTAAATAACCATTTTGTAATAAATATGGTTCATAAACATCCTCAATAGTAGTAGCTTCCTCACCAATCGAAGATGCTAAAGCCTCTAATCCTACCGGACCCCCATCATATCTTTCAATAATCGCTCTTAATAAATGATAGTCAGTCTCATCTAATCCATCTTGATCGACTTTTAATCTATTTAATGATAGATTTAATATTTCTTCATCAATTACTCCTTTACCCTCTACTAAAGCAAAGTCTCTAACTCTTCTAAATAACCTATTACATATTCTAGGCGTTCCTCTACTTCTTCTAGCTAATTCATAAGCTGCTTCATCAGTTATTTCTGTATTTAATATTCTCGATGTTCTTTTAACTATTTGAAATAATTCATCAACTGTATAATAATTTAATTTAGATATTATTCCAAATCTATCTCTTAATGGTGCTGATAAATCACCAGCTCTTGTTGTTGCGCCTATTAAAGTAAATGGTGGTAGATCTATCTTTATATTTCTACTATTACCATCAGTACCTATTACGATATTTATGTAATAATCTTCCATAGCGGAATATAAAATTTCTTCAACAAACTTAGGCATTCTATGAATTTCATCAATAAATAATACATCGTGAGGTTCTAATGAAGATAAGACTGCTGCTAAATCACCACTTTTTTCAATAGCTGGTCCACTAGCAGTTTTTATTTGACTACCCATTTCATTAGCAATAATATTAGCTAGAGTTGTCTTACCAAGTCCAGGTGGACCATATAATAATATATGGTCTAGACTATCGTCTCTTAATAAAGCTGATTTTATAAATACATCAATATTTTGTTTTACTTCTGTCTGTCCTATATATTCATCAAGTCGACTTGGTCTAATATCATTACTCTCTTCTTCAAATAAACTATTCATATTCCACCTCCTTTAATTTATTTTAATAATAATTTTAAAGCCTCTTTAATTTGATCTTCTAATGTTAAATTAGAGTTTACTGATACCACTACTTTCTTAATATCAGCTTGTTTATATCCCAAAGCAAGTAAAGCATCAACTAATTCTTGATTATTAATAGTAAATAAATCTCTCTCTACTAAAGCAAGTTTTCCTTTTAAATCAAGTATTATTTGTCTTGCTACTTTATCACCTATCTTAGGGAATTTCTTTAAATATAAAATATTTTCTCTTTCGACAGCATCCATAATACCATTGATACTACCTGTTGCTAGCATTGGTAAAGCCATTTTAGGTCCCAACCCTTTAACAGATATTAACTTTAAGAATAACTTTAACTCTTCTTTTTCTTTAAATCCATATAATGAATGTTCATCTTCTTTTATCTGTGTATAAGTATATACTTTATATTCATTATTTAATTTATAACTATAAGGATTAGGTACATAGATAATATAACCTATATTATTATTATCAATAACTATATAACTAGATTCTATTTCTACCACTAACCCTTTAATATATGCATACATTATTTCATCTCCCTGATGTCTTTAGTCGTTAGATTCTTAAGTATATTACTATCTATAGTTGTTATCTTCCCACTACTTTTATTAATATTCTTAATAGTATCTTCAATTAATATATTTAATAATTCTTTATATGAAATATTTACTTCTTCCCATAAATGATGTGAAAAACATAATGGAATATTCTCTACTTCATTAACATATAATTTCTTTTCTTTCTTATCATATAAGAAATCAACACGACATATTCCTGTATTATTAAATAAACTTACCGCATTTGTAGCCATCTTCTTAATATCTGCTTCCATCTTTTCATCTAATTTAGCTGGGCATATCTTCTTTACTTTATTATCTTCTTCACTCTTTGTTAAATAGTTATCAGAAAATATCTTATACTCTCTATCAACGATACATTCTTCTATAGCAGATAGCATTAACTTATCATTAGTTTTTAATACTGAAATATTATATTCTAAGAAGTCTTTTATTTTTTCTTCAACAATTATCTTTCTATCATAACGAAGTACTTTCTCAATAGTAGAATCTAATTCTTCTTTACGATTAATTACTTCAATACCTACTGAACTACCTAATGTTGCAGGTTTAATAATTAATGGATACTCTAACTTATCAATCTTCTTAAATAAAGCTTCTTTGTCTTTATAATAGTCGTTATCAAAAAACCATACATACCTAGGAATAGGTAAATTATTAAACTCTAATATTTGCTTAGATAATATCTTATCTTGACTTACTACTGCTGAATATATATTATTACCTACAAACGGAATACCTATCATTTGTAAATATCCTTGGATAACACCATCTTCAATGCCTGCCCCATGAACCATCGGAAAAGCTAAATGAATCTCAGTTAATTCACGTTTAATAAGTCCTGTTGTTTGTAATACAAAACGTCCTTTCTTATTAACCAAATTAACTTTCGTAGCATATCTATCTATTAAATTAAAATTATTAAAGCTGTCTATATATCTTAGCATTCCTGAAGCATACCACACTAAATCTTTAGTTATATAAATTGGTATAAACTCATATTTATCTGTATCTATTTGTTCCATAGCTTGTAAAGCCGTTAATATTGATAATTCATGCTCTACACTACATCCTCCAAATATAACTCCTATCTTTAATTTCATACTCATACCTTCCTTCTATAATTATTATAAACTATTTTTATTAAATAGCAAAGAAAAATGCTTATAGTTAACACTTTTTAATAACTTTATGTAGGCATATACATATAATAAAGTAAAGGATGTGTTATATATGAATGATGATAGAGATATGTACTATAATACATATGGTTATTCTTCTGTCTTTCCAAACCCTATGAATCCTATGATGAATAATCAAAATATGCCTATGCCTTATATGAATCAAAATAATGAATTAGAAAATAGACTTAGTCGTATGGAAAGACAAATAAAAAGATTAGATCAAAGACTTAGTCGACTAGAAAACCCAACTGGTTATAATCAAACTAACTACAATCAATACACTGAACCAGATAACTCTATGTATATGATGTAATTAATAAGCACATTTAGTAATAACTACTGAATGTCTTTTTCATATAAAAAACGTTAACTAATTTAGCTAACGTTTTAATTTACTTTCTTCTTTTTACAGTAGGCATCGGTTTATCAAAAGATACTTCATTAAATCTTTCTATTCCCTGCTCTTCACAAAGTTCTAAATACTTGTCATCCCAAGATAATCTATAAGCATCATTAATATCTAAACCAATTTTACTAACCCATTCTTTAACAATATCTTCCGGATTTCTAGTAGTACTTTTATTCTCTACTTCTATGCATACTCCAAATGGATATTCATTAACAGATATTTCAACATCATCATTTTCAAATACTGTCCTATATCTTTCATAACTTTCAACAACATTAAAATGCATAACATTACTTACTATATACAAGAAATTATCTATATCAGCAGGGTTAATTCTTACTTCCTTCTCTTCTTCTTTATTTACTTCAGTTTCAGTAGTATTCTTTAATCTTCTCTTCCAACTAAGTTTACACTTTGATTCATTATCATTTGCTGATATTCTTACTCTAAATCTTCCATCGATTTCTTGACTATAAAAATCATACTTTTCATCACAATGATTGTACTGAATAGTCTTTTCGTAAATTCTAGATTGTTCTTTCAAACCTACTTCTTTTCTTAAATCTTTTAAAATATTTGCTAAATCTTCCGTTGCATAATAAAATCTTACTTCATATTCCATTTATTTTCATCTCCCTACAAAGTTATACTCTTACATGAATAATTATATCATAAATAATTTATTTCGCAAAAAAACATTATAATAACTGCCTACTTCTTACTATACTAAATATATAAAGCTCTAAAGGAATTAATTTTTACTGCTATTTAATACCTTTTCAACCTCATTAATTAACTGTTCTTTATTAGGAATATAGTAAGTATATGTTGACGCAAATATATTATTAGATAAACCACCTAAAGCATATTCTAATAATACTTTATCTTTATCAGTACATAATATTATCCCAATAGGCTTACCATCATCTGCATTATTTATATCTCGCTCATAATAATTAAGATACATATTCATTTGGCCAAGATTTTCAGCTTTTAAACCATTCATCTTCAAATCTATTAAAACATATGATTTTAAAAACTTGTTATAAAAAACCATATCTACATAATAATCTACGTTGTTAAGCATTATTCGTTGCTGACTTCCAACAAACATAAACCCTTTACCAAGTTCCAATATAAAATCTTCTATATGTCTTATTAACTTATATTCTAAATCTTTTTCTAGCAATGGTTTTTGTTCTTTTATTCCCAAAAACTCAAACACATAAGGCTCTTTTATTAAATCAATTGGCTTTGCCAGCACCTGCCCTTCTCTAGATAATTCTAAAATCTTTTTTCTATTTGATTTACCATCTGATAACAATAACCTTTCAAATAACGAAGTTTCCAATTGTCTCCTTAATTCTCTAACACTCCAATTTTCATTAATACATTCCTTTTCATAAAAACTTCTTTTGTCTTTATTCTGAATTATCATTAGTTCTAAATAGTGAGACCATGTTAATTCTTCATTTAATTCTTCTAAATTAGGATAAGCCTTATAAAAAACTCTCATATATTTTAAGTTAGAAATTGAATACCCTTTTCCCAAATATTTTGTCAATCTTTTCGATAAGTCTTTCAAGACTTCTTGCCCGTATTCAAGCCTATTATTATATTTTGTTTCGCTCGAAACGATAATTCTGCCAATATTCCAATAAACATAAACAATAGATTTATTAATTTCCTGCGCTAAATTAGCTTTTGCCTGATTAACTAACTCTGTTATTTCATTTGTCATTTTATTGCTTACTTCTTCTAACATATTACCACCTTTGCTGAATTGGCCAGACGCGTCTGGCCAATTTAAGATACAATAATATTTGTTTCTTAAATCAGTGAATTACGGCTAACTAATTCAAATAAATATTTAAAATCATAATTACCTCCCTCTAATATTAATATTCCGGATTAAATAATCATTTTACTTCAAAAATATTTAACTTTTTTTATTTTTTGTTTATTCGCATTATCTAATGCCTACTACATACTAGCCCATACACTAATTAACTAACAGCATAATATATATCAGGTGATAAAAAATGAATAGTTATGATTATAAATATGATGATTATATGAATTCGAATTATATGACTGGTATTAATAATATGATGAAGGATAATAACTTTACTAATACTTTTATGACTCCTAGTTATGCACTTGCTAGTACTAAAGAAGGTTTTGTAAAAGGTAATATGTTTAATAATCTATATCAAGGATATAAAAACTATACTCCGGTAATGCCTAAAGCAAATAGTCAAAGAGAAATGTTATTAAATAAGTTATTAGAATACAAATTTGCCATGATTGATTTAGGACTTTATCTAGATGTTAATCCTAATGATACTAGTTTAATTAATTTATATAATGAATATTTACAAGAAGAAAAAAAATTATGTATGCAGTATGAAAAAAGTTATGGCCCATTAACTCTAGATAGTATGAATTTAGGTCAAAATAACTGGATATGGGATAATGGCCCTTGGCCTTGGGAGGTAAAATAAAATGTGGAAATATGTTAAAACTTTAGAGTACCCAATTAATATTAAAAGAAAAGATTTACGTATGGCTAAGTTTTTAATTACTCAATATGGAGGTGCCAACGGTGAATTAGCTGCAGCATTTAGATATTTAAATCAAAGATATACAATGCCTGATGATAAAGGTAAAGCCTTACTTACGGATATTGGTACGGAAGAACTTGCTCATGTTGAAATGATTTCAGCTATGGTTTATCAACTTATGAAAGGTGCTACTTTGAAAGAATTAAAAGAAGCCGGTTTAGATACAAACTATGCTGAACATGGAAGAAGTCTATATCCAACAGATGCTAATGGCGTACCATTCACTGTTGCTTACTTTGCTTCAACCGGTGATCCTGTTGCAGATTTATCAGAAGATATGGCAGCTGAACAAAAAGCTCGTGCTGTCTATGAAAACTTAATAGATCTTACTGATGACCCTGATGTTATCGGACCACTATTATTCTTAAGACAACGAGAAGTTATCCATTTTGATAGATTTAGGCAGTTATATGAAGAATATAAGAAAAATTACTCCAAAAAAATATAGTTAACCTTTAACTATATTTTTTAATTACTCCTAACCGTATTAGAATTCGTAGTAAATTCTCCTAAATAGTAATTAGGTACTACTCCCTGAATTACCTTTAATGATAAAGGTATCTTATTAGATATGGTGATTCTTTCAGTAATAAATGGTAAATTAACTATCATTGATACTTCTACATAAACATCTACTTCGATTAAAGCATTATTAATACCATAACTAGATACTGTTGTTGATATATTACTACATACATCTCCTATCATCTTATATCTTACTGGTATTTTAGCACCCAAATTACTTAAAAAGATATTATTAGTTATTAAACCTACCGGTATTTCATAAATTACTCCCTTTTTTAACTTATCTTTATCATAATATACTGGTAAATCCATACTATCTATTTTGCCTTCTTCAACTAATGATAACTTTTTCTGAATATTATCTGTAATATTATGAAGAATCGTTAAAACATTATTAGAGTCATAAGTAATTAGTTGAATCTCATCATTATCATTTTTTGTAATATCCATTAAATTATCAATATTAATCTTCTTTTTATCATCTTCATTTACCGCCGAATTAATTATCATAGTAATAAACTTTCTAACTTCTGCCTCACCATATACTAAAGCATTATCTTTAATAGCATTTGAAAAATATTTAATAATATAATAAGTACTAATTAAAGATAAAATTATAATAATAAATATTAAAATTAGATAATTACTTAGTTTTCTTTTTTTATGATATTTTAAATATACTCTATCTCTCATAGTAAAAAATATGAAATAAATTATTTCATATTCTAACTTAAGCCATAATAAGATATTTTATATTCGTTCCCATAGTCTTGTAACGAGAAGTGAACATTACGATATTTAGTATTTAAAATATTACTACTTTCATAATACCCAGCACTAACTAAGTATTCAATAGTACTTCCTTCTCTATTAACTGATATAACATCATACTTATCAATATATGTTATATAATTACTCTTAGTACTAGAAGATAAGCAATATAATTTATTATCTTTATTAATAAAATTTACTCCTTTATCCATCAAGAAACTATCTACTAAATTATTAATAAATAATTCTTTTACATTAGCAATTAATTCTTCATTATCTTCAAACTTTAATGATTTACTATAAATAACACTATTTGAATCGATACATTCTTGATAATTAGTATTAATTTGGCCATTCAATTGGCAAAAACTATCATTAATATCTACGTCACAAAATTTAGCACTACTATTACTAGTATTATTTAAAAATGTATATAACTTTTCATAGTATTCTTTACCTAATTCAATATATCTTTTATCATCAGCTATTTTATCTTTATATGTTACATCATAAAGTAATTTACCAACTACTCCACATAAGACAAAGACTAATGCTAAAGTAAAGATTAATAACCATTGTTTTTTCTTACTCATTATTTCACCTACCTAACTATAAAGTATTCGTTGTACCAAACTAAGAATGTATATACTGTCCATATTTTTCTACTGTTGTCTCTTTTACCTTTTTTATGTTCATCTAATAACTTAATAACATACTTAGTGTTAAAGAATTCTTCACCTCTAGATATTGTATCTTTTACTTTATTATAGATATCATCTTCTTTTAACCATTCACGTAATGGTACTGGAAAACCTAATTTCTTCTTATTGGCTACTTTATCTTCTAATGTTTCTTTAGCTACTTGTCTAAATAAGTACTTAGTCTCACCATTACATATTTTATATTTAGTTGGAATACTACTAGCATAATCTATTAATTTACGGTCTAGGAATGGTACTCTAACTTCTAGTGAATTAGCCATACTCATCTTATCAGCCTTTAATAGTATATCTCCTATTAACCAAAAATTAAAATCTATATATTGCATCTTACTAACTTCATCTTTATTTTTTACTTTATCATAATATGGTTTAGTAATATCTTTATATGTCATCTTACCTCTTTTATAGCTTAATACTTTATTTATCTCATCATTATCATAAATAAAAGCATTACCAACATATCTATCTTCCAACTTTTTACCGCGTCTTACTATAAAATTGAATCCTCGGTGTCCACGTAATGGATAAGCTATAATTCCTAAAGTTTTTCTAATAAAGTAAGGTATTTTATAGTACCAACTAACTGTATATGGTTCAGCATATATATTATATCCACCAAATATTTCATCAGCACCTTCTCCTGATAAAGCAACTTTAACATGCTGACTAGCTAAATTAGCTACAAAATATAACATTATAGCGGAAGGATCAGCTAAAGGTTCATCCATATAATACTGTATTAAAGGAAACTTTTCAAAATATTCTTCTTTAGTAATTTCTTTGCTCTCATTCTTAACATTAATCTTCTTCGATAAGTCTTTAGCATAATCTATTTCACTATACTTTTTATTGGCATATCCGACAGTAAATGTCTTATCAACATTACTTAAAGTAGCTATTAATGAAGAATCTACCCCACTAGATAAGAATGATCCAACTTCTACATCACTAATCTTATGATGACTAATAGAATCGTCTAACTCTTTCTTAATACCTTTCTCCCATTCTTCAAAACTTCTCTCATCATTACTTTCTAATTTTACTTCATAATATTTTACTATATCTAATTCTCCATCTTTATAAGTAAAATAATGACCTGGTCTTAACTTATATACATCTTTAAAAAATGTATCTTCCCCAACACTATATTGAAAAGTTAAATACTTTTCTAGCATATCTCTATTTAATTCTTTCTTAAAATTAGGATGAGCTAAGAAACTCTTTATTTCTGAAGAAAACATAAACTCAGTATCTGTCTTATAATAATATAATGGTTTTATTCCATAAAAGTCTCTTGCTCCTACTACGATATCTTTTTCTATATCATATATAATAAAGGCAAACATTCCTCTTAACTTATTTACTAATTTATCAATACCATATTCTTCATATCCATGAATAAGTACTTCAGTATCAGTATTAGTAGAGAAGATATGTCCTTTTTTCTCTAAGTCTTTTCTTATATCTTGATAATTATATATTTCTCCATTAAAAACTATTACTTTATCCTTATTCTCATTATATATAGGTTGATTACCAGTATTCAAATCTATTATTGAAAGTCTTCTAAAACCTAGTGATACTTTATCACTTATATAATACCCATCTGAATCCGGACCACGATGTTCTATTAACTTAGCCATTTTTTTTATTGTATCTTTATTTTTCGTTTTTCCTACGAATCCTACAAATCCACACATTATAATTTCACCATACTTTCTATATAAAATTATATCATGTATATATTATTTAGTAAATTAAAAATACTCTTAGTTTACACATAAAAAAGCATCACTCTTTTAAAAGTGACACTCTTTAATTAATAATTAGTACTTCTCATTTCAAAGTATGCTTGTGGATGATTACATGCTGGACATACTTTAGGAGCTGTCTTACCTACATGGACATAACCACAGTTTCTACATACCCATACTGTTGTATCTTCTTTATCAAATACTCTTTCACTAGCTATATTATTTAATAACTTTAAGTATCTTTCTTCATGTTCTTTTTCAATAGCTGCTACTAATCTAAACTTATTAGCAATTTCTTTAAATCCTTCTTCTTCAGCTTCTTTAGCAAAACTATCATACATATCTGTCCATTCATAGTTTTCTCCTTCAGCTGCTGCTTTTAAGTTTTCTTTAGTACTTGGAACAGCACCACCATTTAATAGCTTAAACCACATTTTAGCATGTTCTTTTTCGTTATTAGCAGTTTCTTCAAATATAGCTGCTATTTGTTCATAACCTTCTTTTTTAGCAGCACTAGCGAAATATGTATATTTATTTCTTGCCTGGCTTTCTCCAGCAAATGCTGTCATTAAGTTTTGATATGTTTTTGAATCTTTTAATTCCATTATTTACTACCTCCATCTAAATTATACTTGATTAAAGTCTATTTGTCATTATCTTTTAAGAATTTTTTATATTTCTTTATAACTGTCGAATTATCTAGTTCAGTATTTGCTAATGACTCAAATAAACTCTTTTGTTCTTTAGTAAGCTTTTCAGGCATTATTACTTTAACAACAGCATACATATCGCCTTTTCTCTTTGTATTTACATTTTCAATACCTTTACCACGTAATCTTAATTTATCTAATGATTGTGTTCCACTTGGAATAGTTAATTCAACATTACCATATATTGTTGGTACTTCTTTAGTACATCCTAATACAGCTTCCGTTATTGTAAGTGGTAAATCTATATAAATATCATCTTCATTTCTCTTATAAAAATCATGATCTTTAACAGTAAACTCTAAATATAAGTCCCCATTTCTACCACCATTCTCACCAGCTTCACCTTTACCAGTTAATCTTAATCTATTACCATTATCAATGCCAGCAGGTACGGTTACTGTAATAGTCTTACTCTTTCTAATCTTTCCTTTACCATTACAGTCAGGACATTTCTTTTCAAATATATTACCTGTCCCGTGACATTCCGGACAAGTTGTCTTACTAAGAAAACTACCAAACATAGTTCTTTGTTCACTAGAAATCGTTCCACTACCACGACATTCCGGACAAGTTTTAGAATTAAATCCACCTTCACCATGACAATTAGGACAATTATCTACTGTATCTAAATTAATATCTTTTTCACAACCATGAACTGCTTCATCAAAGCTAATTGTCATTCGATATAGGACATCATTACCTTTTCTCGGACCATTAGCACTTCTTCTAGAATTAGATGAGAATCCAAAACCACCTAGAATATCATCAAAGATGTCCCCCATATCTCCAAAGTCAAATCCATCAAATCCTTGGAATCCTCCGGCACCGCCACCATTATTTTGGAAGGCGCTATGACCAAATTGATCATATTTTTTTCTCTTTTCTGGGTCAGACAATACGGCATACGCTTCTTGAACTTCTTTAAACTTCTCCGCAGCATTTTCTTCTTTTGAAACATCCGGATGATATTTCTTAGCAAGTTTTCTAAAAGCCGATTTTATTTCTGCATCAGTAGCTGTCTTTGATACTCCTAAAACCTCATAATAATCTCTTTTATTCATCTTTACACCTTTCTAATAAAGTAGTAGTTCTAGTTTCCTAGAACTACATTTTTATTTTTCTGTATATTCAGCATCTACTACTCCATCATCTGATTTTTTAGTAGATTCTTTTTCTTCAGTAGTATCTTCAGTCTTAGCATTCTTACTAGCTTCTTCGTATACTTTAGCAGCTAATTCATTAGCTTTAGCAAGTAATTCATCTTTAGCTTTCTTAATTTCTTCAACATCATCTTTTTCTAATGTTTTCTTAGTCTTTTCAACTAATTTTTCTGCTTCTTCTTTATCTTTATCACTTACTTTATCTCCTAAATCTTTAAGAGCTTTTTCTGTCATAAAGATAGCTTGTTCAGCATCATTCTTAGCATCTGCTTCTTCTTTCTTCTTAGCGTCTGCTTCTTTATTAGCTTCAGCTTCTTTCATCATCTTATCAATTTCTTCATCACTTAATGTATTAGAAGCTGTAATAGTTATAGATTGTTCCTTATTAGTACCTAAATCTTTAGCCTTAACATTAACAATACCATTAGCATCTATATCAAATGTTACTTCGATTTGTGGAACTCCACGTGGTGCTGGTGGAATATTTGTAAGTTGGAATCTGCCAAGTGTCTTATTATCACTGGCCATACTTCTTTCACCTTGTAATACATGAATATCTACAGCTGGTTGATTATCAGCAGCAGTTGAGAATACTTGACTCTTACTTGTAGGTATTGTTGTATTTCTTTCGATTAATACAGTCATTACACCACCTAATGTTTCAATACCAAGTGATAATGGAGTTACATCTAGAAGTACTACATCATTAACTTCACCTGTTAAAACACCGCCTTGAATAGCTGCACCCATTGCAACTACTTCATCAGGGTTAACACCTTTATGAGGTTCTTTACCTAATTCTTTCTTAATTAATTCTTGAACACATGGAATACGTGTTGAACCACCAACTAAGATTACTTTATCTATATCACTAGATTTTAATTTAGCATCTTTCATAGCTTTTCTTACTGGTTCTAGTGTTGAATCTACTAAATCTCTAATTAAATCTTCAAACTTAGCTCTTGTTAAAGTTAATTCTAAGTGAAGTGGGCCATCATCTGATTGAGAAATGAATGGTAATGATATTTGGGTACTAGTTACTCCTGATAAATCTTTCTTAGCTTTTTCAGCAGCATCTTTAAGTCTTTGCATAGCCATCTTATCTTTAGATAAATCAATACCATTTTCTTTCTTAAATGTTTCAACTAAATAATCAACGATTCTATTATCAAAGTCATCGCCGCCAAGTCTATTATTACCAGCAGTAGCTTTAACTTCAAATACACCATCACCTAATTCAAGGATAGATACATCGAATGTACCACCACCTAAATCATATACTAATACTGTTTGAGCTTCATCTTGTTTATCAAGACCATATGCTAAAGCAGCAGCAGTTGGTTCATTAATAATTCTTTCTACTTCTAATCCGGCAATCTTACCTGCATTCTTAGTAGCTTGTCTTTGGGCATCATTGAAGTATGCAGGAACAGTAATAACTGCCTTATTAACTTTTTCTCCTAAATAACCTTCAGCATAATCTTTCATATAACTTAAGATCATTGCACTTATTTCTTCAGGAGCATATTTCTTACCATTAACTTCTACTTTTTCATCACTACCCATAAGTCTCTTTACAGAACTTACTGTATCTTTATTAGTGATTACTTGTCTTTTAGCAGCATCTCCGACGATCCTTTCACCATTTTTAAATGCTACTACTGATGGAGTTGTTCTACCTCCTTCAGGATTGGGAATTACTTTGGCTTCCCCGGCCTCTAATACTGCGACACAACTATTAGTTGTACCTAAATCAATTCCTATAATTTTACTCATAATTTATTCACCTTTCTCTTTATATTTAACATCTATTACTCTTTCATCATTATCTTTGCTGTTCTTTTTATTTTTTATTAATTTAGTATATATGTAATAAGCAAGTACTGCTACTAAGATAATAGGAAGAAGCCATATTGCTACTCTAACTATTATCACAGATACAAGTATTGCTATAAAGATATATAATATTTCCTTAACGGTATCTTTATTCATCTATCTTATTCACCTTAACCATCGCAGGACGTATTACTTTATCCTTATACATATAACCTTTCTGAAGTACCTCTAAAACGATACCATTTGGTTTATTCTGATCACAATCAGTCATAATTGCTTGGTGATAACTAGCATCAAATTCCATATCTTGAGCAAGTATCTCTTTTACTTCATACTTCTCTAATAAACTCTTAGTTTGGTTATAAACCATTTTAATACCCTCTAAAAACTTATTAGCATCTTCACTTATTGTATCTTTAACAACAAGTGCTCTTTCAAAGTTATCAAGAATTGGTAAAAAGCCTGTAACAATATCTTCATTAGCATACTTTAACATTCTTGATACTTCTTCATCCCTTCTTCTTTTATAATTTTGCAATTCTGCTTGATTTCTTAATAAAGATTCCTCTAAAGTTTTAATTCTATTACCAAGTAAATCAATCTCTTGATTATTATTCTCTACTGCTTCTTCAATAGAAGTTTCTTTATTAATATTTTCTTTTTTCTCTTTCTTCTTATTTTCCATATTCATTCCTTTAACTATTATTTAAATTATCATTAATATAATTAAGTAAAGTAATTACTCTATCATATTCCATTCTTTTAGGACCTACAATAGCAATAGTACCTTCTTCACCATTATAATTATATTTTGTTTTAATTACTGATACATCATCACTTAATTCATTCTCTGTTCCAATATAAATATTAATACCATTCTTATCTTCGCTCATTTCATTAATTAATGAAGCATCATCAAACTTACTTAGTAATTGTTTAACTTTATCAATATTATTAAACTCTGGTTGCTTTAACATATTAGCCCTACCAACAAAGTGTACATCACTAGTTTTAGAAGTAAACTCTGAAAAAGCATCATAGAAGGCATTATATAAAGTAGCATATTGTTTAACATATCTACTAATTACTGGTTTTACATCATATTCTAGCTTTTCATTAATCTCATCAATAGGAGTATCTACTAATAACTTATTAATAAGCTCCACTGTCTTTGTTAATTCTTCACTAGATGCATCACCAATATTCATGTTCTTATATTCCACATGACCTTTATCAGTTATCAGCATCATTACTACTTTACCTTGTTCTAATGGAATAACTTCTACTTTCTTTAAACGATTATCTTTAGAACTATTACCTAACACTACTGCTGTATAGTTAGTTAATTCTGATATTAATTCAATGCTTTTCTTTATTGCATCACTTAGTTCTAACGAATTATTAGAAAATATTGTTTGTAATTTAAGCATATCTTCACCAGTTAAATCTTTTGGTTTCATTAAGTTTTCAACATAGTACCTATATCCAAGTTCACTAGGAGTTCGACCTGAAGCAAAATGATTTTTCTCCAAGTATCCTAAATCTTCCAAGATAACCATTTCATTTCTTATTGTTGCTGATGAACAATTAAGAAAATTACAAATACTATTTGAACTTACTGGTCTAGCTGATTTAATATACTCTTCCACAATAAATTTTAATATTTCTTTCTGTCTATTTGATATCAATATATCACTTCCCTTAGCAATACTATTTTACGATTGCTAAATAAATTATATGACAATCTTTTAGCAATGTCAACACTTTTCTGCTAAATATTTAAAAAAATAAAAAATAGCTTAACTTTTCGTTAAACTATCTTATCTTACCCTGTCCTAATGTTACAGTTTTATGTCTTTCTCTATCACTTAAAAATACTTTATACCAAGGATTATCTTTACTTACACCTAACTTATTAAGCATATCTATAAAATCTTTTTCATTTAAAAGTAATAATTCTGATCTTAAAATAATACTAGCTCTTAATAAATCTTGACCATAAAAACTATTATAAGCAACATCTTCTGGATTTGTTGATAAAACTATTTTACATAACAAGAATTGATTACCCTCTAATATCTTATGAGCAAACTCTCTTTTACTACTATCAATAAATTCTACTGGAATATGTTTTATATTTGCTTCTAAATATGATGTTAAATAAATAGAAGGTTCTGTCTTATAATAACGTTCAATCAAAGAGTCTTCAATACCAACACCCATAACATATATATAAAAGTATTTAAATGTACATAGCATCTTTCTTAAACCAAAATCATTTATTTTTGATAAGTATTCATCAATAAAAGATAAATGTATACTAGTAGATTCTCCCGTAACAATATACTTTGCTTGTAACTCTCCTCTATTCAAAACAACATACTCATTTTCAATACCATTAGATACTAATTGTTTAGTACACAAAATATTCACCCTAGACATAACATCATCAACATCTATTTGACTATTATATTGCTTTACATATTCTTTATAACTATCATTAGTAGCACTAAGTAATTCACCCATATTTAACGTTTTTAATATTTCATTTTGTCTTTCAATAGCCATCTTTATCATTCCAACAAGACTAGTAAAACTAGAATTATATCGTTTCATTACTTCTCTTTCACATAATTCATTATAATATCTACAAATATCTGCTTCAAGTTTTAATAATTCAATTATATTTGCACTTTCCATAGTAATCCCCCTTAACGATGATGTATTATAGCATAAACAGTTGTATGTGTCAACTACAAAAGAAAAAGAGCTATATTCACTATAACTCTTAATATATTATCCATTAATTTGTTTCATAACTTCATCAGCAAAGTTTTCTTCTCTTTTTTCCATTCCTTCGCCAACTTCATATCTAACAAACTTAAGAATTTCACTTTTATTATTTTCAACATACTTAGATACTTTTGTCTTATTTTCTTTAATAAATCCTTGATCTACTAAACATACTTCTTCAAAGTATTTATTAAGTCTACCATTAACAATCATATCTATCTTGTTTTCTGCTAGTCCTTCATTAACTGCAGTTTCTTTTAAAATAGTTCTTTCTTTTTCTACTACTTCACTAGGTACTACTTCTCTATTTAAATATAATGGATGCATAGCAGCTACTTGCATAGCAACATCTTTAGCAACTTCTTCATTACTTGTTAATAATGTTAAAGCAACTATTTTACCACCCATGTGTGAATATGTACCAAATACTTCACTATCTTTCTTTTCAATTACTTCAAATCTTCTAAAAGATAATTTTTCTCCAATAGTAGATATTTTCTCAACTATTAATTCTTCAATAGTCTTACCATCTACTGTTAATTTAGAAGCTTCTTCTACAGTTGTAGCATCACTATCTAAAACAGTATCAGCAATTATATTAATAAGATTCTTAAACTCTTCATTTTTAGCAACAAAGTCAGTTTCAGAATTTAATTCAAGAATTATAGCTTTATTACCTTTTACTTTAGCCAAAGCAAGACCTTCAGCAGCTATTCTACTAGATTTCTTAGCAGCTTTAGATATACCTTTTTCTCTTAACCAAGTAATTGCTTCTTCCATATTACCATTTGATTCTTCTAATGCTTTCTTGCAATCTAACATTCCAGCACCAGTTGTCTCTCTTAGTTCTTTTACCATACTTGCACTAATCATAAAACGCTCCTCTCTTCTTTTATTTTAAAGCATCAATTAGTTCTTCTTTTTTTAATTTTGAATAACCTTTAATTTCTTTCTTCTTAGCAAGTTCACGAAGTTCGCTTACTGTTAGAATAGTTAAGTCAATCTTTGTTTCATTATTAACTGCTACTTCTGGCTTTTCAACAACAGTTTCTGTTTTAACTTCTTTTCTTACTTTTTTGTCAAATTTCTTTTCGTTATTCTTTTCACTTTTGTCATTATTTCTTTCAAAGTTTCTTACTTGTTTTTTAGATTCATCTTCAGTTACATAGTCAACTACTTCTTTTCCAGTAGCTTCGGCGATAGCATTTGTTAAAGCTCCTAATACTACTTTAATTGATTTAACAGCATCATCATTTCCTGGTATTACATAATCAATATTATCAGGATCACAGTTAGTATCAATTAATCCAAATACTGGAATACCTAACTTATTAGCTTCTCTAATAGCATTATATTCCTTAGTTGAATCTACAATAATAACTGCTTGTGGTAATTTATCCATATCTCTAATACCACATAAGTTCTTATTTAACTTATCATACTCTTTCTTTAAATCAATTACTTCTTTTTTAGGTAATTTTTCAAAAGTTCCGTCTTCTTCCATCTTTTCGATTTCTGCTAAACGATAAACTCTCTTTCTTATTGTTCTGAAATTAGTTAATGTTCCACCTAACCATCTTTCAGTCATATAATACATACCTGTTCTAGTTGCTTCTTCAATACAAACATCAGATGCTTGTTTCTTAGTACCTACATATAGTACCTTTCCACCATCTTCTACGATTTTTTTTAAAGCATTGTATGCTCTTTCAAGTGAATCTTGTGTTTTTTGTAAGTCCATGATATAAATATCATCTCTTGTAGAGTAAATATACTCTTTCATTTTTGGATTCCATCTTTTAGTCTGATGACCAAATTGAACTCCACCTTCTAGTAAATAACTCATTGCTACTACTGACATATTTTTTCCTCCTTTTGTTTTTTCTTCCAAATATCTCTTCTCTATATACCACTTATTTATAAATAAGCACTAGATATATAAATCAATATTTGTGCTAATTTAAGAAAAGCCATTAATAATATATCATAAAATAGTCAATAATACAAATGTTTTTTATTATAAATTAAAAATATTTGTATCTCCTTACCAAAATAGATTGACAATCATTTTTTTAGTATATTATAATTAATACATACTAAAAGGAGAGAAAAATGACAGAAACATTAGCTAGTACTCTAGCAGAATTATTTAAAGGTGGCGGTAAAGAAGTAGCCATATTCATTATTTCTTTATTACCTATTCTAGAACTAAGAGGAGGCTTAATTGCCGCCAGAATACTTGGCGTAAAGTTTATAAAAGCCTTTATTATATGTTATATTGCTAATATTCTACCAGTACCATTTATTCTACTATTTATCAACTATTTATTTAATAAAATGAGTAAATGGAAACCAACTAAAAAAATAGTAGATTGGCTTAGTAATAAAACATTAAAAAAGAAAGATCAAATTGATAAATATGGTTACTTTGGTCTATTCTTATTTGTAGGTATACCACTACCTGGAACAGGTGCTTGGACAGGATCATTACTTGCTATCCTACTTAACCTAGATAAAAAGAAATCATTTGTAACTATAGCCATAGGTGTCCTAGCCGCAGGTATTATCATGAGCCTACTATCTTATGGAATATTTTAAAACTCAAGAAACTAAAATCTCTTGAGTTTATTTTTATTTAACTATATATGGTTCTGTAGCAGTACCTAATCCTCCCCCTGTCACCGTTATCCCTTGTTTAAGTGAAACTACAGGGCGCCCACCGAGCGAACCCGTAACGCTGTTTTCGGCGACAATCCCAGAGGAACGCAAATCGATCTCGCCAGCACCCCAGTCGTAGAAGAGAGACGGAGAAAAGGACCAATTATAAAAACCATTATACAAGTAATATGATGTATTTGTTTGCCATACCACTCCACCTGCAAAAGCCATTTCTTCCGCTGTAATCATTCCTACTGGATATGTTAACTCGCCATTACCATTATCCGTACTAACTGTAAACTTATCTATTTGTCTTGGACATACTAAACTTAACTTTCTATTTAATAGCCTTTGAACACTGCCAAAATATAACCACTTATTATAGTTACTGTAATCTTTATTCCAACCACTAGTACTTAAATTATAATATGTTCTATCATTACAAAATCCAGTATCTTCTAATTGTAATGTATAACTAGTCATATTAGTTTTATACCAAGTATCTATCTTTACTTTAGCATTTGATTCTTTAACATTAATGTCACCTTCAAACATTTCATTTAGTAAATCAACTGGTTTCTTACCATTCGTTAGAGTGAAATAGTAAGTATATTTGTCTTCACTATAAATAATGTGTATATAGTATACACTTTGACAACTAGTACCTGAACTAAAGCAAGTATAATGATATTTGTCAGTATAGTTACTATATTCAGTACCCCAGCTACTTGGATCAGTTAATGTTTTAGTATCTTTTAGTGTATATTTCCCTGTACTTGCATCGTACGTAGCATCATTTCCAAACACTATTGAACCTGTTAATGTTGTTATATCTTTGCTTGATGCAGTATATACCGTATTATACATGTATCCAACATATGCCGGAGAATTATAATTTGTATTAAATTGAATATTACCTATCGTAGTAGCACTACCTGTATTATTACATTGTCCATTAGAAGGTACACCATTATATATTAACTTAACCCCACCTGTTTCTGTTGTTCTTATTATTTTCCAGCAGAAGTTGGCAAATAATACATTATTATCTACTGCTCCACGATAGTAATATACTGGTATATTACCTTCGGTATTAGTTGTCATATAGATGCCATTAGTACTACTAGCATCAGATGTTTTACTAAAATCAATAGTTGTAGTAGTATCGGCATTATTTTTTATATAATCATATAATGGCTCTCCACCAATTAATACAGTACCATCACTATCTTCTACATCTTTAACTGCTATACCACTAGAAGTTAAATTAGCATTAAACTTCTTACCTAATATATCAGAAGAAGATACAGTATCAGGTATCCATAATTTAATAGTAAATGTTCTAGAAGAACCTGGATTTAATATAACATCTCTAATTATTATATTACTATCACTAGACAATATAGCAGGGTTTTCCCCATCCATAGATACTTTAATGAAACTACTATCTAAAGTACTATTACTCATAGGTTCTAATATAACATTAAACTTATATGCTAAAGTACCTACATTGGTAATAGTAATAGTAGTTTCATTAGAATTCATACCATCAGTATCACTCATAGGATAAACATTATTTAAGTTTATACTTACATTACTATAACTTAATTTTAATGTACCAGTACTATAATTTTGTACAATAGAACTTACTTCACTAGTAAATAATGCATAAGTTTCTTTACCAATAGATACAAATAACATTAAAACAATTAATATTAACAATAATTTTTTATTTCTACTATTCATAAACGTACAATCCTTTCCACAATAAAAATACTATGACAAAAAGAGTCTAATTACTTAAACTCTACTGTCATAGTATTTATTATTTAAACAAACAACTGTATTATTTAGCCCCACCCCCAAGTAAACTTGGAGTTAACTTATATATTACCATTTTATTCATAATTTTTAACTCCTTTCTAGCAAACATTTGTTTACTGTACTATTTACTTGAGAAGAATTCTTGTTTGCTCTTCTTATTTTAAATTAATTATAAACTAAATTATCTCTATATGCAAGATATTTTAATAATAAAATTATATTAAATTATTCTTCATCATTAAAAAACTCTTTAATATCTATATCTAGTGCCTCAGCAATTCTACCTAATACTGAAATAGTAAAATGTTTATTTCTCTTATCATTTTCTATATCACTAATATATTCTCTTGATAAATCAGTCATATCTGCTAAATCTTGTTGCGTTAAATTATTACTAGCGCGATACTTTTTAATATTCTTTCTAATAATATTATAATAGTAATTATCATTATTAATATATTTCTTAGGCTTAATAGTTTTATACAACATATACTTCACTTCCCTATAAATATTTTGTTATATTATAAGAAAAAAATATATAGTCTAGTAGCCACATCAATATATAATAATAAAAAATAAAAAAGTATATTTCTATACTTTAATTATTTTCTAGATACGTATTTACCATCTTTAGTAGATACAATTATTTCTTCATCTTGTTCAATAAATAATGGAACTTTTACTAACATACCTGTTTCAATAGTAGCATCTTTAGTAGCACCTGTAGTTGTATTTCCTTTAACAGCAGGTTCAGTAGCAATAATCTTATAATCAACTTTTTCAGGAAGTTCTATACCAATTAATTCATTTTCATAGAATGAAAGCATTACTTCTAAACCTTCTTTTAGAAATTTAACTTGATCCTCAATTTGACTCTTATTTACTTCAACTTGTTCGTAAGTATCCATATTCATAAAACTGTAAACATCTCCTGTAGCATATAAAAATTGCATTTTACTCTTATCTACATGAGCAGCAGGAATTTTAATACCAGCATTAAATGTTTGTTCAAATATTGAACCTGTACGTAAATTTTTAAGTTTTGCTTTAACTATAGCAGCGCCTTTACCAGGTTTAACATGTTGGAACTCTAATACTTGATAAATATTTCCTTCATAGCTAACAGTCATGCCTGTTTTAAAATCATTAACATTTATCATTTTATACCATCCTTATACTATTTTTTCTCTTTATGATTAGTAGTCTTACGACATTTATTACAGAATTTATTTAATTCTAAACGTTCTGTAGTATTCTTTTTATTTTTACTAACAGTGTAGTTAGGAGTTTTGCATTCTTCACAAACTAAAGATACTAATACTCTATTTTCATTTTTCTTGGCCATAACTATCCCTCCTTACAAAAATATCATTGATATTATATCATACTATTTATAAATTTCAAAGTATTTATTAACAATTTTTGCAGATATTCTTTTAGTAACTGGTGAAGTATAAGAAACATCCCCATATGAATTACTAATATCTGGGCTTACTACTACTATACTCATCTTAGGATTATCTGCTGGACTATATCCAACAAAAGATGTCGTTATAGTTTCTGTATCTACTACATTATCGCCATCAGTATCAATAAAACTTTGACTAGTTCCTGTCTTACCACCTGAATTAGTATAATATCCCATATAACCATTACCAAGTCCATCAACAACTGTTCTGTTAAATCCATATTTAACTCGATCAATATATTTACTATCTACATCTACTTTACCTAGTGCTTTAACATCCGTCTTATAAATTAATTCTCCAAATATATCTTCATCATTAGAAGACTGACTATATACTTCTTTAAGTAAATAAGGTTTTAACCTTGTCCCTCCATTAGCTAAAGTATTTATATATTGAGATAACTGTATAGGTGTATAAGTATCATACTGTCCAATAGCAAAATCTAGTAAATGGCCAGGTAATGTCGACTTACCTGTATATCCTAAACTCTCTACCGGTAAATCAATACCTGTCTTCACTCCAAGACCAAATGAAGAATACATATCACGATACTTCTTAAAAGCATCTGTATCTATCTTTAAAGCTTCATTATAATTATATGTGCCATTACCTATCTTTATCGCAATTAAATATTGATAATAGTTAGAAGACATTCTTAACGCATCAACATCATCAATTAATCCTAACTTCTTCCATGAGCACTTTTCTGGCGTGTCTTTTATCTTAATACAATCATCTTGTACTGTATCGCCAATATTAATGGCTCCATATTTATATCCTACTAACATAGAAGCACCTTTAACAATCGAACCTGGTGTTACTGGAAGTGTTACAATACCAGGTGTATAATCAACAATATATCTACTGCCATCTTCTCTTTCTCTAATTTGTTTACCACCCATCGCTAATATCTCTCCAGTATTAGGATCCGAAACAACCGCAAACGATCTATTATAATATTCTGTATTAACTTCACCCTTCGCACTCATAACTTCACTAGTCAATACTTCTTCTAAATACTTCTGTAAATTAATATCAATAGTTAAAACTATATCATTACCACGTTTACCTTCACTAACTAATTCATAAGTATTATCTGAAAGTACTTTATATATTGCTTTTGTTCCTTTTAAATAATTCTCATACTGATACTCTAAATAACTAATACCTACTCTATCTGCTAAAGAATAACCATTATCTAAATAATACTCTGCTAACTCGCTAGGAATACCTTGTGTATCTGAAGAAACACTACCTAAAATACTCTTAAAAGTATCTCCATATAAATATACTCTCTCCCAATCTAACTTAGTATTAAAGCCATGAAGAACATCAATATTCTCAGATATTACCGCATACTCTTTCTCAGTAATATCTTTACTCTTAATAACTTTCTCTGCATAACTATATCCTTTATTCATCAAGTAATATATATATGCTGCCTCTTTATCTCTATCTTCAAATTTACTAAGTTCTTCCTCACTAATTCTTTCAAATATTAAATCAACAATATCATCATCACTTAATTTTCTCTCTTTATTAAGTTTCCACTCTTTATCTGTAATCTTCTTCTTAGCATCTTCTTTATTCTGAACATACCAAAAATTCTTTAATCGATAATCAGTTAAACTAGAATAATCTACCTCGATTAAATCTGCTACTTTATAAGCTAGTTCTACTTCTTCTTTAGTAGTAATATCATTCTCTTTCTTATAATAAATAGTCTTAACTGCCACATTATCTACTAATAAATTATAATTACGATCATATATCCTTCCACGAGGTGCTGAAGTACTCTCTACTCTCTTCTCTACGGCTCTTTCTAAACTAACGGTATATTCATCTCTAGATAATATCTGTAAACTAAATAAACGTACTCCAATAATACCAAAACATAAAAATATTATCACAATAATAAATATATATCTCTTTAAAATAACATCCTCTAATACTTTAGGACTATCATGTTTAACCTTATTTAAACCTTGTGATTTATCATTAACTTTAACTACCTTTTTCTTACTTATCTTATTTATAGGTCTATTTCTCTTAAACATTACATCACCCTATTTCACTACACTTTAATCTTATTAATTCTATCCAAAGAAACTTTAACAGAATGATAATCCGCACTAATAGTAGCTAACATCTCAAAATTAGTAAGCATCTTAGCATAATATGAATATATAAGTAATAAACCACCTATCTCCATATTACCTATACTAACCAAATAAATAGCATATATAATTATAATATACCTAAATAACTCTACTAATCCTAAAACAAAACATATCATTCCATAAGCAAATACATTATATTTAGCATTATCATATAAATATACATTAGTACTATCCATTAATGAATTATCTCTCTTTGTACTTACTCGATTAGTAATTATCTCAAATAATCCATGAATATTAATTGTCTTTCTATCTAAAGATTCTTTTCTTCTCTTATTATATAACTGTAATTTATCTCCAAACATAAATATAATATATATAATTATAACACTAACTCCTATAGTAGCCCAAAAAATATATATATTTAAATTTAAAAAATATATATAAATAACTAAAAACTCTAATATTTGAATAATTCTTGTAACACCATTACATATAAAAGTAGCCACTATATCTATATCATTGTTAATTATATTAGTATATTCCCCTAAAGAAATATTCTTATCTTTAACACTCGTAATATTATTCATAAAATTAATAGTAATCTTACTATATAAATCATACCAACTCTTTTGATTTATATAATACCATAAATAATATAATAACGATAATATTA
Organism: uncultured Bacilli bacterium; assembly: GCA_934130545.1. Lineage (GTDB taxonomy): Bacteria > Bacillota_I > Bacilli_A > RF39 > UBA660 > UBA6414. The sequence continues at coordinate 218,747 of CAKOYD010000002.1, forward strand.
GAGTAAGTATTACCATAATTACAGCCTTCTTATATAAAGCATCACTAATATAGGTAATTGACTTACTCCAAAAAATAGGCACAACCAACAAAGTTCCTTGTAAAAAAATTGACGTTATAACTTTAACTACCAATGCATTTTTAGACCTTCCTAACACCCCATTAAATTTCATATTATCTCCTTATAATACTACTATATCTCCTGTATTCAAATCAAGATTAGATGCATCATCTTTATTAATATGAAACTCTAGTTTATAACTATCATCCATCTTAATATGTACATCACTAAGTATCATATCTTTATACTTAACCTTGACTATATCACCATTATTATAACCAATATTATCTAGTTTATTACAATGAATATGTCTATTAGCAATAATACAACAATTACTCTTATCAATACTACCAACAGGTCCTATTATCTTAATTGATTCACTATTATCTAATTCACCTGAATTTCTCACTGGTGGTTCTAACTTAAATAACTCCTTATCACTATCTAATAACTCTACTTGCGTATATTTTCTAATCGGTCCAATAATTCTTACATAATCTTTTCGATATCCATTAGCCTCCAAAGAAACAGTTTCATTACAAGCAAATTGCCCCGGTTGAACTAAATAATTCTTAACTGTAAGTTCATACCCTTCTCCAAATAATGTATCTAAATCTTCTCTTGTTAAATGAACATGACGATTAGATACTCCAGCTAATATATCCATATCTCTTACCTCTTTTCTATATTTATTATACCAAAAGAATAATTTTTTTAAAATAAAATTAACCACCTTTACATATATATTACTGAAAGGACTGATTAAATGAACGGAAATTATTATCCCAATCCAACATTTCCCGGTACAGGCTTAAATAATAACACTATCCCTAATCAACAAAGTGTACCTAGTTATGAACAAAATATTGCTAATTTAAGTAGTGAACAATCATATATTGAAAATATATTAAGACTAAATAAAGGAAAGAAAGCTAAATTCCATGTCACAGTACCAGGCAGTGAAAAATGGCAAGATCGTGTCTTTGATGGTATTATCGAACAAGCTGGAAGAGATCATCTAATTGTTTCTAATCCTTCAACTGGTGAATGGTACTTAATATTAATGATTTACTTAGACTTTGTCACTTTTGAAGAAACTGTTAATTACCTTAATTTCTAATTATTGAAAAAATATCTAATATTTGTTATAATATACTAGGAAGTGATAACTAATGGATATATTATTAATAATACTAGCAATCTTAATTATACTAGGAGGCATTATATACGTAACATATATTTATACAAGTAATAAATATCAAGATATAACCTTACGTATTGAAGAAGTAGAAGAATTAATTGATGATACTATTAAGGCTAAGTATAATACTATTAATCAAGTAATATCGCAAATTCATAAAATAGATGAAGATATTAAAGGTAATATCTTTGATGAAATAATTAAATTACGTTCAAGAAAAATATCTAACTATGAATTAGATAAAAAAATAAAAGATGCTTACACTGAACTAGAATCTATCAAAGATAATAACAATAAATTAAAAGATGATAAAGACATCAAGAAGTCTATTAAAGAATTAAAAGAATATGATAAGAAACTAACTACTCTTCATAAATATCATGATACTAACGTGGAAATATATAATAATATGTTAGAAAAATTTCCTACTAATATTATAGCCAATATCAATAAATATAAACCAAAAGATTTATATAATAAAGAAGAAACCATTAACGAATAGTTTCTTCTTTTATTTACTCTTATGATTCCATATAATATTTGTTTTTATTACAAATATTAAAGTAAGTACAAACAATATTATATATAAAACAATACCATACATATTAGTACCTAACATCGTATTACCAATAGCATATATAATAGAGGCTACGGCAAACAAGATATCTACTAAATATATAATTAATACTGTCTTACCTTGCCCTAAATTAAGTTTTAATAATTGATGATGAAAATGATTCTTATCAGGAGCACTTATTGGTTTATGATTAACTAATCTTCTTAAAATAGCAAATAATGTATCTAATATAGGAATAGCTAATATTAAACAAGGTACAGCAAAAGAAGTAAGTGTTACATTCTTAAAACCAAGTAAAGCAATAACTGCAATAATATATCCTAAAAACATACTACCAGAGTCGCCCATAAATATTTTAGCGGGATAAAAATTATGATACAAGAATCCTAACGTACTACCTAACATAACAAATGTTAAAGTTAACTCTAATCCTACTGTATGATTAAGAAGTAAAGCAATAATACCAATCGTTAAAAAGTATATTGAAGCAATACCACCTGCCAAACCATCCAAGCCATCAATTAAATTAATACAATTAATAATGCCTACAATAAATATCATTGTCACAAGTGGTGCAAAAATACCAAAATCTAAATATATTCCAAATGCTGATACATCTTGTAAGATAATCTTCCCATAGAAAGGTATAACTGCCGCTCCCGCTAACTGTCCTAACAACTTATATTTAGCAGGCACTGGTCTAATATCATCAATAATACCCGTAATAATAATAATAAAACTCCCAATTAATATCGCATTCATCTGAATAGATTGTTGACCAAATATCATATATCCAATCAAAAATCCCCCATATATTCCCAATCCCCCTAATCTCGCAATCGGTACTTTGTGAACCTTTCTCTCATTAGGTAAGTCCATTGCCCCTATAAACTCTGCTATCTTCTTAACACAAGGTATAAACAACAACGTAAATAAAAATGGAATAATAATCATTAACATTTCTCTTTTTAAATTCATAACAAAACTCCTTTAATTACATTAATTTTACTACAATAATTAATATAAATCTAGTATCTTTAACACTTTTCTAATTCCATTTTTACCATATCTAACGCTGCACTAATAACTTTATCCATATCATAATACTTATATTCTGCTAAACGACCACCAAATATAACATTATCTTCTTTATCTAATAACTCTTTATATTTCTGATATAATTCACTATTCTTACTATCATTAACGGGATAATACGCTTCTAATCCTGGTTGCCAATCAATTGGATATTCTTTGGTAATAACAGTATCTGGTTGATTGCCAAACTCAAAATGTTTATGTTCAATTATTCGTGTATAAGGCACTTCGTGAGAAGTATAATTAACAACAGCATTCCCTTGATAATTATCTATTCCCTCTAGTACCTCATTCTCAAACTTTAAAGAACGATATTCAAGTTTTCCAAATGAATAGTCAAAATATTCATCAATCATTCCTGTATATAAAACTTTATCTGCTACATCTTTATACTTATTTCTTTCCTTTAAATAATCTACATTTAATTCAACATCACAATTCTCTAACATCTTATCAATAATTACATTATAGCCCCCTATTGGTATGCCTTGATAACGATCATTAAAATAATTATTATTATAAGTAAATCTTACCGGAAGTCTCTTAATAATAAAGGCCGGAAGTTCTTTACATGAACGATTCCACTGTTTCTCAGTATATTCTTTTATTAACTTCTCATATATATCTTTGCCTACTAAAGAAATAGCTTGTTCTTCTAAGTTAGCAGGTTCTTTGCCATCTAAAACACTTCTTTGTTCAGCTATTATCTTCTTAGCTTCCTCTGGAGTAAAAATACCCCATAACCTACTAAATGTATTCATATTAAATGGCAAATTATATACTTCATTTTTATAGCGTGCTATTGGTGAATTTACATAATTATTAAATTCACAAAATTGATTAACATAATCCCATATTTCTTTATCTGAAGTATGAAAAATATGTGCTCCATATTTATGAACATTAATCCCTAAAATATTCTCACAATAAATATTTCCCCCAACATGACCTCTTCTTTCAATTACTAAACACTTTTTACCCCTTTTAGTCATTTCATAAGCAAATGTTGCTGCATATAAACCTGACCCTACAATTAAATAATCATACTTTTTCATGATTCCTCCTATACTTAATAAAAGTATATCATTACCATTTAAGTATAGTCAAATAAAAAATCTCAAGTAATTGAGATTTTAACGTAAAGATATAAACAAGCATAGTACAAAGAATACTATTCCCAAAAATAAAGTAAGTCTACTAATAAATAATTCTAATCCTCTTTCTTTTCTATTAGCAAACAAATCAGAATTACCACCTTGAATAATATCGGCAGATTCTGCTTTACCACTTTGTAATAATACTAATACTATTAATAAAATTGATACAATAATCACTGCAGTTTCCATAATTCCCTCCTAAAAACATTTATATTATAACACATATTTATCTTAATTAAAATAATTTAATATATCATTAACTAATATTTCTTTAATTTCTTTAGTTTTTCTATCCTTAACTTCTACTATTCCCTCGTTTACTTTCTTACCAACTACTATACGATAAGGAATACCAATTAAGTCCATATCTTTAAACTTAATGCCTGCTCTCTCATCACGATCATCTAATAAACAAGAAACATTATTCTTATTAAAATAATCATATAAACTATTAGCAACATTTACTTGTTCTTCATCTTTATTATTTATAATAACGATACTAACTTTATAAGGAGCTATATTAATAGGCCATATAATACCATCTTCATCATTATTTTGTTCTACTATTGCTGACATACATCTAGCTACTCCAATACCATAAGAACCCATAACAACAGGCTTTAAAGTATTATCTTTATCAACATATCTAAGATTTAATGCTTCAGAATACTTCGTACCTAACTTAAATGTATTACCTACTTCAATACCTTTCTTAAAGTATAAAATACCACCACATTTAGGACAATGATCTCCTTCCATAACATTAACTATATCACTAGCCATATCATACTTAAAATCAGATAAATTAACATTAATATAATGATAACCATTACTATTTGCACCCACTACAAAGTTAGTCATCTTAAGTACTTCATTATCTACTATAACCTTACAATTAATACCAACAGGTCCTAAAGAACCAAACTTAGCGTCTACTATCTTTGCAACTTCTTCTTCGGTAGCAAACTCTACATCCATACCATGAAGTAGTTTACCAACCTTAACTAAGTTTAACTCTCTCTTACCACTAATAACACACGCTACTAGTTCTCCATCAACATTAACTATCATTGTCTTAGCCATCTTATCAAGTGATATATTTAAATAATTAGCTACATCTATTACACTTTCATATCCTGGTGTACTAACTTTCTCCATAGCCTTCTTTTCTTCTCTAACCATGTCATGTCCAACTACTTCAGATACTTCTATATTAGAAGCATAATCACACTTATCACAAAGAACTACCACATCTTCACCAATATCTGTAATAGCCTGAAACTCCTCTGACAACAAACCACCCATAACACCAGTATCTGCTCTAACAATACGATAATCCATTCCCATCTCATCAAATATCTTCTTATAAGCATCAAACATCTTCTTATAAGACTTATCCAATCCCTCTAAATCAGCATCAAATGAATAAGCATCTTTCATACAAAACTCTCTTGTCCTAATTAAACCATATCTAGGCCTTGCTTCATCTCTAAACTTATTTTGAAATTGATATAAATTAAATGGCATATCTTTATATGATTTAATCTTACTACCTGCTGCATTTAAGAATAGTTCTTCATGAGTAGGCCCTAAAACATAGTTCTTATTAGCCCTGTCAACTAATGAAAACATACTACTACCAAATGCTTTTCTTCTTCCAGAACTAACATAAACTTCTTCTGGAATTAAACTAGGCATAACTAATTCTTGAGCCCCTGCTTCATCCATATATTTCTTAACAATACTTCTAATATTACTAAATACCAAATATCCCATTGGCATAAACATATACACTCCCGCACTACTCTTCTTAATCATTCCACTTCTAACAAGCAAATTACCACTTACTGTCTCTTCATCTTTAACATCTTCTCTAATTGTATAAAAAAACGAATTACTTAATCTCATACTATCCTCTTCCTTACTTTAACATTATCTTTATCTAAACTATTCATATAATTATTTAGCTCTCTAAATGACATACCATACGGAACATCAAAGAACTCTGTAACCGTACTCCAACGCCCATCACTAACCATAATAAAGAACTTACTAATACTACTAATAGCTTCTTCATAACTATCAAACTCATGTATACCTAATTTTTTCAAATTACAATTCTCTATATGATAAACTTTACCATTTAAAAAATAAAGTATAAAACAATGCATATAAACATTATATCTTGTTACATTACTATCAGCTTCATACTCTCTTATACAAAACATTCTACTAGGTATATCAAGTCTATCTAATAAATACTTCATTAAATATGTTTGTTCAATGCAACAACCCATCTTATGTTCTAAAACTTCTTCCAAACTAGAAGTGCGATAACATGCTCTAAAGCCAATCATATCACCAACATGTTCCTTATCCATATAATCAAGCCATCCATACTTTATATTTGTTCTTATAAATTCTAAAACATCTTTAGGTGTCTTAATTGCTGAAAAATCCATACAAAACCACCATCACGCTACTAATTATAACATACTTTAAAAATATTTTACACAAATTATTAAAATTTTAATTATTTTTTATTGACAATGAAAAAATAACTTGCTATAATTAATACTGTCCTTGGGGAATTAGCTCAGTTGGCTAGAGCATCTGCCTTGCACGCAGAGGGTCAAGGGTTCGAGTCCCTCATTCTCCACCATTCGGAAAGTGGCTCAACTTGGTAGAGCACTTGGTTTGGGACCAAGGGGTTGCAGGTTCAAATCCTGTCTTTCCGACCATTTAGATTACAAAGCCTTGCTAAACAAGACTTTTTTTCATACCTAAAAAAGATATTACTATTACCGTAATATCTTTATTTTTTTATATATAAATAAATTATTGTTCCTATACTAATTATTAAACCAAGTAAATATATTGATAAATATCCTCTACTTTTACCATTAACTAATTCTCTATTACTTTCAAAAGAATTAAGTCTTCTTTTTATATATTTATATTCTGCAAAATAAGTCTTTAAATAGGACCATAAACTAATCACTGTATGTACTTTACTTTTTGACTCATTAAGGCTTACCATTTGTCTTCTACATAATTCACTAGTATAATCTATAGCTTCATTAACAATACTAATTTCATCAGGAGTTAAATTATTCATATGCTCTAAATCTTTAAGAAATGTCAAGCTAGAAAACATTGCATACACTATTCTTTTATCTAATTCTTGATACTTATCATTACTCATGACTTCACTGGGTCGTTTAAAACTACCATCCCCATTAAGAAAGATACCAAGTACCGGTGAGGTATCTTTTATAAAATCGTGTTTAATTATCTCATTATCTCCAAATGCACTAGCAACTTTGATTATAGGCAATACTCTATCTATCGTATAAGAAGCATTATACATCTTATAATCTTCTTGATAAAAATGTTCTACTCTATCAATCTTATCTTTAAGCTTCTCATACACTTCCAAATTATATTTTTTTAAATATTCCCTGGCCATTCTAATTCCATATAAATTAGCACCTATTTCGAAAGAATAACTATCATGGTGTTTCTTATAATCTCTATTACCACCTACTTTTCTATAAAATTGTTCAATATCTCTTAAAAAACTCTCATAACTATATCTATCAAATGTCTTTTGCGCACTATGTCTTGCCTCATGATAACAAACATTAGCTAGCATAAAAATGCTACTTATACGTTTAGCCACAAAACTTCTTAATAGTTTATCAACAAAAACAACCATCGTTCCTTTAAAATTATTATAACCTTCACAAGGCAAATAACTATATTGATAAAAATCTTTCATTCTTTTATCAATAGTGTAACTACAATTAGTAAAAAAGTCAGGCTTAACTATATCCGCAAAAGCCACTGGTCTAACATTTATATCAATGCCATACTTCTTTGATTCACTTTCAGTTATCTCCCTAGCTATTTTCTTCATTTCTTCAATGCTTATTTTTTCTTCCATAAATCCCTCACATACCACTAAAAGAATAATTACTAAACTAATTAATAATTATTCTTAAACTTAATTATTACTTTATCTTCTACTACACTATCCGGTAATACACTTTGCTCATATGCATATCCAATACCCTCAGTCTCATAATTGATACCTAACATCTTTAATATATTAGTAGCATCTTTATAAGACATCCCACTAACATCAATCATTTCTTTATTATAATTATTAGTAAGTAAATATACTTTATCATTTAATAATACTGTATTACTACCAGGATACTGATTAACTACTTTATCTCCATTACCAATAACTACCGTACTAATACCTTTACTATTTAATTTACTAACTACATCATTAACATTCTTATTAATATAACTGGATAAATAAATATTCTCTTTTACTTCTTCCCCAGTATTAATATTTAAATATTTATTAATATTAGTAAGTACTTCTTTAACAGCAGGGGCAACATAATTAACTGAATCTTTTGGTTTTTGTAAAGCCATATATATAATTATTTCCGGGTCATCTTTTGGATACATTCCTGCAAAAGAATATGTATAATCATTAGCACCACTATAATACTTTCCTGACTTATTATCAAATATTTGTGCAGTACCAGTCTTACCAATAACATCAAACCCATCTATATAGTAAGCATAACCTGTTGCCTCACTAGGCTCACCATTAACAACACTCTCCATTAAATCTTTAATCTTATTAATTGTACTTTCACTAGCTATCTTTCCAACCTCTGTCTTACCATATTCTTTCTTAACAACACCTGTATTACTATCAACTATCTTAGACACAATATATGGATTTAGCATAGTACCATTATTTGCAATACTACTTAATGCTTGTAGCATTTGTATTGGCGTTATCGTAATACCTTGCCCATAACCTGCTACCACCGCCTCGATATCATATTTAAAGGAAACATCTCCCGTAAGTTCTCTCGATAAACTAATACCCGTCTTCTTACCAAAACCATACTTATCATAACAACTAGCTAACTCTTTCTTCGTCATAACACCATCTAGTAGATTAGCTACTGCTATATTAGAAGAAAGTGCAAACCCTTTATCATAAGTAATTTCTCCCCAACCAGTCTTCTTCCAGTCATATATTGTCGTTGTATCATTAGGATCAAGTACTGAAGTATATGTTTTTGATCCTGACATATAAGTATCGCTACCATTATATCTTCCACTATCAATAGCACACATAAAACTAAATATTTTCATTGTTGAACCAGGCTCAAATACATAGTTAACAAATGGATCTAAGTAAGAAGACATATTTCTAATATTCGGATCAAAAGATGGCGTTGAAGAATAACCTAAAATAGCACCAGTTTTAGCATCCATAACTCCCATAACTACCCATGAAGCTTCTGACTGAGTACTAGTATCTTTAACAGCATTCTCAATAAATAGTTGAATATTATTATCAATAGTTAAATAAATATCATCCCCATTTACTGCATTCTTAACATACTCACGCCCATTAGCTATCTTATAACCATATCTATCTCTCTCATAAGTTATATATCCGTTCGTTCCCGTTAAATTATCATTAAAATATTCCTCTATACCAAGTTCTCCAACCTTAACCACATTACCATCAACATCTTTATTTTTTGTATACCCCAGTAAATAAGAAGCAAAATCCCCATTAGGATAATATCTCTTTGTACTCTTAATAAAATCTATCCCCGGTAAATTAAGGGATGCAATCTTCTCCATCTCTAACTGGCTTAAGTTTCTTCCACCACTACCAAGTTCAACCTGATAAGCATCTTTACTAAGTAATTCTATTAACTTCTCTTTACTAGTATTTAAATAAGGTTCTAGTGCAGCAGCAGTTTCTTCTATATTCTTAACATGCCTTAAAGTATCACTACCCTCACTACGTTTTTCATCTAAATAAGCAATAACCGTATAACTAGACACATCCTCTGCTAAAGCATTACCATTACTATCATATATTGTCCCTCTTTCAGGTAGTATTGTATCTTCTTTAATATTTCTATTCTCAATAAACTGACTAATAGTTATATTACTAACCTTATAATTATAAGTACATAAATATACTAATCTTCCCCCTAAAACAAAAAATAAAAGAAAGATAAAAACATAAATATACTTATTAAGCTTAATCTTATTGTTATTTATCTTTCTATCTCTCATATTAAGTCATTCCCTTCACTAATTATAATAATAAATTACTCTAGTACTGTTTTAATATTTTCATTATTATAAGTTAAACCTTGCTCATTACTAATATGTTTTATCTTTTCTAATGATACCATCTCATTAATCTTCATTACTAAACTTTGATTCTCATCACTCTTATTAGCTGCCTGATTCTCTAACTTTTGTAATTCTACATTTATCTGTGATAAAGAAGATTTACTTAGTATTATCCCTATTACTAAAAATATTACCATAAAAGTAGAAAATTTATATAGCATCTTTTCTCCTCTTGTTATACCCCTTTTTTTCTTTTTCTTATTCATAATATCATTCCTTTATTCTTTCTATTACTCTAAGTTTAGCACTTCTTGCACGGTTATTATTAGCAAGTTCTTCTTCACTAGGTGTTATACCTTTTTCTATTACTTTATAAGATGGTAAATATTCATCCGGTATAAATGGTAAACTCTTTAACTTATCATCTACTTCACTATACTTTTTAAATATATTCTTAACTACCTTATCCTCTAATGAATGAAAAGTAATAACTGATATTCTTCCACCTACATTAAGTAATTCTAATGAACTAACTAATGCCTTTTCTAAAACTTCTAATTCCTTATTTACTTCTATTCTAATAGCTTGAAAAGTACGACGTGCCGGATGCGTATTTCTCATTGCTTTCATTGGCATCCCACTCTTAATAATATCCACTAATTCTAAAGTAGTTTCTATCTTTTTATTATTACGATATTCCACTATCTTCTTAGCAATACTATAAGCATACTTTTCTTCACCATAATCTCTTATTATTCTAGTTAAATCACTAAGTGAATATTCATTAACTACATTATAAGCAGAAATTGGATTACTCCTATCCATTCTCATATCTAATTTAGCATCATTATGAAAACTAAATCCACGATCTGCTTCATCTAATTGTACACTAGAAACTCCTAAGTCAAATAATATTCCATCTACTCTCTCTACACCACGTTTATGTAATTCTTCTTTTATATTAGCAAAATTACTTTTAATAACACAATAGTTATTACTTATTTGACTTAATTTTACATTACTATACTCAATAGCCGTATCATCTTGATCAATACCATATAAGAACCCAGTATCTAATTTACTCAAAATAACACTACTATGTCCAGCATAACCCAAGGTAGCATCAACATAAATTCCATCTTTTTTAACGTTTAAACAATTAATTGATTCATTAAGTAATACACTTACATGTTTCATAACCCAAAATCATCCCCATTATCAAATAAATTTTCTGCAATTTCATCTAGTTTATCAAAGTTATCCTGCATTAAATTATCATAATAATCTAATGCCCAAATTTCTAGACGATCATTAACCCCAATGATAACGCATTCTTTTTTAATTTTAGCATATTCAAATAAAGATGTAGGTATGTTGATTCTACCCTGCTTATCTAATTCACATACAGTTGCACTACTTAAGAAGAATCTAGTGAATGTTCTAGCATCTTTCTTAGTAAATGGAAGCATCTTTAACTTAGAAATAATCTTATTCCATTCATTCATTGGATAAACAAATAAACATCCATCTAATCCTTTAGTAAGAATAAAAGTATCTCCAATATCCTCTCTAAACTTGGAAGGTATAATTAATCTTTTCTTCTCATCAATATTATGACGATATTCTCCAATTAACATAACTTATCCCCCACTTTCTTCCACTTCGTGCCACTCTACAATATTATAATATACTCTTTTTTATCTTTTGTAAACAATATTACTAAAACTTTACATTAATTTTACCAAATAAATAACTCATCTCTATTTTAGAAATGAGTTATTTATCTATTGCCAACAATAACTATCGTTTAATTTAGTATATCCACTAGCACATGAATATGTTGTTACTGTTGTTCCTGATGTATATATTTTACATGACTTATTTACAAGGTATCCACTTGAGCAAGAATAAGCATATGAACAATTATTACTACTAAGAGTATATCCAGATGGGCAATTTGCACCACCAGAATTAGCACAACTATATTGTGTTACCCTTCCAGTACTAGTTCGCTTACAATAAAAACTTCCTGTAAGATGACTATTAGCACTAGTATAATAATAACATCCGCCACTATCTTGTAGATTACTACCACAATCTTCATAAGAACTTGCTGTTGTATTCGCTACTGTACCACTACATGTATTAGTATTACCAGCTCCATCTTTTACATAGAAAGTATATGTCTTTGCTCCTGTTATTGTACCAGTACTACTATTACTGCCACTATATGATGAACTCCAACCATAGTATGCTAGACCACTTCCTCCTTCATCAGAATATGTGGCAGTTATTGTTGTACCACTAGCACTTAATGTACATTTTGGTCTAATTGTATCGATAATAATCCAGTGAGCATATAACGTTGTATCTGATGTTTTATCCCAATCTCTTACACTTTGACCACTACTATTATAATATTGTGTTCCACCACTTGCTGAGTCATAATAACCGGCAAATGTATATCCAGTCATAGTAGGTAAAGTTATATCAGGATAACTACCTTGTTTAGTACCATGAACAATAGTAGTTGAGTCAGTACCTCCTGTACCACCATTCTTATTGAATGTTATAGTATATACTTTAGCTGTCCAATAAGCATATAGTGTATGATCACTAGCATTGGATACTATAGTATCACTTGTTACTCTAGTACCTGTACCATTTTCTCCCGTATACCAACCGCCAAATGAATAACCTGCTTTTATTGGTGTTGGCATATCACCATATTTTTGACTTTGTTGAACAGTTCTGTTTATACTAGTCAGAATTATTCTAGCTGCTCCATTACCAGTCTTAACATAATTACTAACAGAATTCCCGGAAATATTAGTTGTAGAATATGTTTTAGTACTTGTTGCATCAGAAGTTGCGCAATTATAACAATACATATATTTATCAGTAAGCAGTGAATTGCCAATATAACCAGAACCACCTCCGCCAGGAGCAATGTGTCCACTTCGTGATCCACCATAAAAACCACCGCCTCCGCCAGTAGTAGCCCAATCACTTCCACCGCCTTGGCCGAATGACCCAGTAATAACACCACTATTTACTTCGCTTGCTCTATTACAATCACTTGTTATTTTACCTCCGGCGGTCTGAGTTCCGCCAAGGCCTACACACCATTGATTATCTTCAACACTGGATTCATCTCCAGAATTACCTATGTATCCACCACCGGAACCACCACGTAATCCATATGTTCCAACATTTTCACCATAGTAAGATCCACCGCCTCCGCCAGAAACAATTAATATATTTGATAGGCTAGATGATAATGATGATAGTAATCCAGACTTTGTAGCAATATGAGTCGCTCCACCGCCGGAACCAAATGATCTATTGCAGCATGCCTGGCCTCCTGTTGAACCACCACCATTATATCCACCCACAATATTCTCTAACGTTCCAGACGAGGTTCTGCTTCCCTGGCCTCCAACATTAACATATAAAATATCACCTGAGTTTAATGTAGTCGTTCCTTGTGAATATCCCCCATAACCACCAACAGTACCATCTATTGTTGTTCCTCCTTGAGCACCCCATGTTTCAAGTTTATATGTTCCAGTATATGGGACTGTGTAAATATTTTCTTTGGCCTCTGTAAATGTTGAAATAACATTATAACTTCCACCGGCAACATCAAAAGTTACATTTACAGTTTTATTCCATTTAGCATACAAAGTATGATTATTGGCAATAGTTATTACTGTATTCTCATCTACTTTAGTACCTGCCCCATTCTCACCAGTATACCAACCACCGAAAGTATATCCTTCTCTAGTTGGGGTTGGTAATTCACCATATTTGTCTTTATAAGTTACATTATAGTTGGTGTCACTTATTAATGTAACTCTAGCTGCTCCATCACCGCTTTTAGCGTAATCAGTAGTTGGTGTCGCTGAAGCATTGGTAGTTGTATATGTCTTAGTATCGGTAGCATCAGATGTTGTACAATTATAGCAATACATATATTTATTAGCAAGTAATGAATTGCCTATGTAACTGGATCCACCGCCACCGCCACCATTCCTAGCAGAACCGCCAGCTCCACCGTATAGACCACCGCCTCCACCGCCAGCTCCGTGCTCAAAGCTTGCTTCGTATCCACCTTGGCCTCCTAATCCAAATTGTCCAACTGTACCAGTAACACTTCCAGAGCCAAGGGTTCCTCCGGAGGTTTGTGTACCGCCACCGCCACCGCCTTGGAATGAACTACTATTGTGTCCACCGGTGTTACCCTGTATCCCACCGCCTGAACCACCTATCTCATTTGCATTAAATACTCCAGTACCACCGCCGCCGCCTGAAACTATCAGGATACTTGATAGAGAGGATGATAAAGACGACAATAAACCTGTCTTTGTTGCAATATGGGTAGCACCACCCCCAGTTCCTGCACTGTAATTTGCATTTCCACCACCATTATATCCACCAGTAGTAAATGTACTTTCAGCATTAGAACTTACGCCTTGACCTCCGACATTAAGATATAAAATATCTCCTTTTTTTAATGAAACAACTCCAGTAGAGTAACTACCATAACCAATTTGAGTTGTAGAATATTGGCCGCCTTGGGCTCCCCAAGTTTCTAATTTATAATCACCAGTATATGTTACTTTGTAAGTATACTCTTGCGGTTGGGTGTATGTAACAGCAAAATTACCTCCTGCTAAGTCTAAACTAACTGTTATATTTTTAGGTTCAAACACTACTTCACAATTAACATTACTTGTTATATTAGATATAGTTAAGATATTATTAGATACTGTTCCTTCACATGTTGTTGATTTATATTGATAACCATCATTAGGTGCTAAAGTATATTTAACTGTACCATTCTTAGTAGATAATTTAATATTAGGTTTTACTTTACCGTAAGTATTATTATTAGATTTAACTATTGCTTTATAGTATACATCTTTATTTATGCCAGTACTATTGCTAGGTAATTCTAATATTTCTTTTTCAAAACCTACTATATCTTTAATACTTACTGTTGTATCAGTACTACTATTATTTTGAATAAATACTTTAACTAGATTAGTATTCTTACTATTAAGTACTCCACTAGTATCTGTATCACTTATATTAATTATACTAATATTAGAGTTTACTCCTTCTAAATAAAGTAGATATGACATATTAAATTCATTAGGATTACTTATTTTAATATCTACTATTTTACTATCATAACTAGGTATTAATATATCTCTATTAGTTCTATCACCTAAAACTATATTAAATAGATAATCTGCTTTACTACTATTACCTTCGGTAATGGTAGTATCTATTGCAAATGTTCCTATTAGAGAAATAACTCCTATTATAAATATCAAAAATAATCCTATATATATTGTCCTTTTTTTCATAATTAACACCACCTATAGACATGACAAAAAGAGTCTAACTTCTTAAACTCCTTCTTTATGCTTATAATAAAAACAAACAAATGTATTACTTATACCCCCCCCCCATGTAAACATAGAGTTAACGCTTTTTCTTAATATTTTATACATAATCATTAACTCCTTTCTACATAGGAAGAAATACCTTGTTTGTTTATCTCCTATCTTCTACTAAATTATAGCACACATCATTTTATTTGTCTATTAGTTAAAAATAAAAAACTAAGAAAACGTATTCTCTTAGCCTTATATTTCTTGCATAACTGTAATAATCATTGGTTTATTACCAGTAGCATTAAATAAATAATTAGATAATTGTTCTCTAATAGTATTCTTTATCTTAGTATAATCTATATAATTAGGATAAGTATTTTCTATAATAATTTTACTACATATCTCTTTTATCTTATCAATTATCTCTGTAGAATCTTTAACATAGATAAAACCTCTAGTTAATATTTCCGGTCCTACTAAAATCTTCTTAGTCTTCTTATTCATTGTAGCGGTAATAATTATAATACCATTTTGACTAAGTAATTCTCTATCTTTTAAAACTACTTCTCCAATATCATCACTACTATCTCCATCAATTGAAATAGATCCTGTTGGTATCTTTAAATAATCTTCTACTAATTCACCATTTTCAAATGTTGCTACATAACCATTTTCTTTTAATATAATATTTTCTGTTGGAATACCAACCATCTCTGCTAAATTAGCATTAGCTACCTGATTACGATATTCACCTTTAATTGGAAAATAATACTTTGGTTGCATAAGTTCTAACATCATCATTAAGTCTTCACTTGAAGCATGATATGATAAATATTTCTTAGGAGATAATATTACACTATCTGCTCCTATTTTTGCAATATCATCAAGCATCTTATAAAATGTCTTTTCTCTTCCTTCATATATTGGAGTAGCTAAAAATACTGTATCAGTAGGTTCTATCTTAATAAACTTATCATACCCATTAATAATTCTAATCATATTAGCATAAGGTTTTTCTCTTTCATTAGTATTTAATATAATAGCATTCTTATCGTTAAGATTAGATAAATCTCCAATAAACTTTCTATCGATATGTAAATAACCATTATCTAGTGAATAATTAACTATGTTTTGAAGTCTCTTTCCCATAATAACTATCTTTTTATCAGTCTTCATAACTTCATTAAATAATTCTTGTATTCTATATAAATGGGAATTCAAAACATTAAATATTATTCTACCTGGTGCTTTATTTAAAGTCTTAGCAATTAATCCTTCAATACGATGATTAGGAGTTGTATAACCTGTTCTATCAGCATATATCGATTCACTAAGTAAACATAATACTCCTTGTTTACCAATATATGCTAACTTACCAATATCTGTCTGATAAGGTCCTCTCATAACTGCATCAAAAACAAAATCACTACCATAAAATATTACTCCATCATTAGTATACACTGCATATCCAAAATTATCTGGAATAGAATGTGATAAACTAACTGGAAACACTTTAACATTTCCAATAATAATTGCTTTATTAACCTTTATCTCCACTAAATTAGTAGTATCTACTTTATAACTCTCAAATTCTTTTTTAACAATATCCATAGTAAATTTAGAACCATATACTTTAACATTATCTAAATACTTATAAATATCTACTAAAGCCCCCACATTCTCATCATGACCATGTGTTAAAAACACACCCTTTATTCTTTTTACATTTTGTTTTAAATAATCAATATTAGGAATACTATAATCAATTCCTAATGTATATTCATCACTATATTTTAGCCCAGCCTCAAACACAAGAATATCATCATCTATTTCCATAACAAACATATTCTTACCATTTTCATTAAGACCACCTAGACTAAATAACTTTATCTTACTCATTATTCTCCTTTCTTAATAAAGTTCTAAAGACTTATAAATTGTATCAAAAAAAAATATATTTGTCAAACGAGCATCACTCTACTTAACATCTATTATTCTCTTAAACTTATTATCACTTTCTCTAATAAAATTATCTATTAATTTACTTTGTGCTTTTGTTTCAGCATATGCTGTAATAGCAATAGTCTTCTTCCAATCTTTCGTATAAGCATCTGTTGTTAAATTAGTTATTTTATTATCTTTTAAAAAGTCTCTAAGTAAAATCATTTCTTCTTTATTATCAGACAAAATAACATTTACATATGTTTTCTCTTTAGAAAATTTATTACTTATAACAAGTGCTAATAAAGTTCCAACACCACTTGCGAAAGCAATTACATAAATCATATACTCTTGATCTCCACCTACAACATTAATTAGTTTATAAAATATAACTTGACTAACAATCACTGTAAGTGAAGCCAATATTGATCTATTTTTTTGAATCAAAATAGTCTTACTAGTACCTAACATATTATCAAATACTTTAATAAAAAAAACAATAATAATATTTATAATAATAACTTTCATTTCTAGCTCCTTCCTAAATGCAATATAAAATATTACCAAATTAATCATAATTTTTCAACCTTAAAATTAATATTTTCTTGACTTTACATACTATTTAATTATATAATATTAATGCATTTGGCAGCAGACTAATCATATTTTGTAATGTGTAATGTATAAGTAACTTATTTTGCTGCATAAGCGAAAGTCAAGATAATACACCCTATAAAATATCTTAGTTATCTCCAAAATAGCAGAAGGAGGAAAAATTATGGCAAGATATACAGGCCCAAATAACAAACAAGCTAGAAGAGTTTCTTTCTCAATTCTTGAAAATGGTAAAGATATCGCAAAAAGACCTTATGGTCCAGGACAACATGGTAAAGATAGAAAAAGAAAACCTTCAAACTATTCAATTCAGTTAACTGAAAAACAAAAAGTAAGATTCATGTATGGAATTAGTGAAAAACAATTCGAAAAATTAGTAAATGAATCTGGTAAAATGAAAGGTGTTCATGGTGAAAACTTACTTATATTACTAGAAAGTAGATTAGATAACCTAGTTTATAGAGCAGGTTTTGCTACTACTAGAAGAGGTGCTAGACAATTAGTTAACCACGGACATATCACTGTAAATGGTAAGAAAGTTAATATTCCATCTTACAGAGTTAAAATTGGCGATGTAATATCATTAAAAGAATCTTCAATGAATCATACAGGAGTAGAAATTGCTTTAGCTAACAAGCCAAAAAGAGTTGATTTCATTAATTATGATGAATCTAAAAAACAAGCTACTTATGTAAGATATCCTGAAAGAAGCGAATTAAACGCTGACATTAATGAATCATTAATCGTTGAATTCTACAGCAGAGTTTAGTATTTAAATTTAAAAAGTTAGGCCAACAAAAGCCTAACTTTTTTCTATTTCTCTATCAATTAAATCAATCATATTATCAGTATTACTCTTAAACTTCTTGGGTTTAAATTTAGAAGATTCTTTTATTAACTTATCAATATCATCAAAGTTATCTAACTTTAATATATATCCTTCTTTAGAAAAATTATCTATTATTTGTAATTGATGATCATTCACATGCTCATTATATTTACTTAAACGAGCTGCCGCAATTACCTTTTTATTATTTTTTAAACCAGTTATAATCGAACCTACACCACCATGTGTTATCAATAAATCACATTTCTTTATCATCTCATCAAACTCATCCATGGGTATTAAATCAAATATTTTCATATACTTTGACTTAAAATCTGCTGAACAACCTGCTTGAACAACTACTTCATCATCAATCAAATGTTTATCTAACTTATCTTCAAGAGCCTCTAGTATTCGATAAAATTGTTTATCTTGTGTACCTAACGTAACTAATATCATTAATAAATCCACCCCCCATATATTGCTTTAGGATATAACTCTAACATACTTTCCCATTGTACTACAAAAGTATTAGCAATCGGGTATACTAACTTACCAGCTACGGTCTTAGTAGTACTATTAGCAAACGTCTCAATAAATATAACCTTACTACCAAGAATGCGTCCTATATAACACATTGGCACGGCCGTATGCGTACCAGTAGTTACTATAGCATCTGGTCTTATCTTTAAATACAATATAAAAGATTTAATAATATTAAAGGAAAATATAAAGAAATAAGTAAATAAATTCTTTTTAGTACCATATACTAAATAACTAACATTATTATATTTATCTTTTAAATTCTTATTAGACTTCGTCTTTTCAGTAATTAAATAACTATCATACTTTGTAATCAATGGCTTTAACTGTAATAATTCATTCAAATGTCCACCTGTACTAGATATAAATATAACTTTCTTTTTATCATTCTTTTTAAATAATAAAGTAAATATATAACATAATACCAAATCTATAATTATAACTATTGATTTTAATAATACACTATTCTCTATTCCAAACAAAGTTATTAATATATTCATAAGTATTATATCTACTAAAAATACTACTATTCCACTAAATATAAACTTATTTATTGAACTCATAACCTTATATTTTTTATTAATAAAATAACATATTATTACTCCACTAATAAATGATATAACACTAGCTAATCCCCAACTCATACTATCTATACATAGATAATATACACCAAAGCATAAAACTCCTACGCCAACATAGCACATTAATTTACTTAATTTCTTCATAATAATTTCTCCTTACCTATTTAATATTTTATAAACAATATTAGCCATCTTTTTATTAAACATAATCAAATATATTCCTTTAGCATTAGTATAAAAATACTTATTTAATCTATATTTAGGAAAATTACTTTTGACATTTAAAATTGCCGTATCAACAGCAGCATCAAATTCATCTTTATTAAAATGAGCAGCTTGTTTAATAAAAGTAGCATATAAATACCTTACATAACAATACTCAAGTTCCTTTTTGTAATTATTATATATACCTCTATCTTTATAAAATACTATTAAGTCATTAAAATTATCAACATAATTATATAATCTTTTATCAAAAGTTTTAGTAATCGAACCACTTCTTTGTACATACTGATTAAGGGGTTCTTTTACCACACCAATATTATTAATATAAGGAAATATTTTATATAAAAAGTCAACATCTTCAAACCATACACCTTTTTTAAACTCAATCTTCTTACTAAATAATTCTTTCTTATATATCTTATTCCAAACACAAGGATACATATTTACATAAGTCTTTTTAATATTTGTAGTATCCATTTCAATTTTAGAACTAACTCTTTTTATGCTTCCATCTTCATAAACATAATTTAAATCACATACAACAACATCAAAATTACCTGATATAGCTTTATTATACATTTTTTCATACATATCTATAGAAACGAAATCATCACCATCAACAAATGCAATATAATCTCCTTTGGCTTCCTTAATTCCAAAATTTCTAGCATCACTAACACCACCATTTTTCTTTATGTAGCTATGGATAGTACTATATTTTTTAGCATACTTATCTATAATACTTTGACTATTATCTGGGCTTCCATCATTAACTACTATTATTTCTATATCTTTAAGAGTTTGATTAACTAAACTATCTAAACACTTATCAATATACTTTTCTACATTATATACCGGTACGATAACACTTACCTTAGGATTTTTTGATTTCTTTACCATATTTACCTCACTAACATTTTCTTTACCTATTACATATTTTAATTTATCATGTCTTACAAAAGAAAGCAAGTACCCGCTTATAAAAGCAAGTGGTATTGTAACTATTAATTCATCTAAAACATGTCCACTAAAATAAGATATTCCTAAACAAACATATACTGATATGACAAGCATAGTTGTCTTTAATCTTAATCTTCTCTTTAGTAGCATATATATTCCTGAATAAGTTGCAATTACAATATAAGGCCCAAATAGTAATAATATACCAATTATTCCGATAGTATAATAATGTACTGTAAAATCACTTTCTATATATATTTCTGCTATTCTATATCTAGAATAACCTTCCCCAAAATACTTATCATACTTATTATTATTTAATGAATATATTCTATTAGTAATAAGTTTTTCTAACTTACGATTTCCCCCTCTTTCACTATAAGGAAGTTTCATAACATCTATCCAAAAATCTATATCTTGTTCATAAGGATATAAATCATAAATATATGTCTTAGGAATAGAATAATATTCAAAATACTCTTTAATAAATTCTTCTTTTTCTTCTACAGTACGCAAATTATGTAATGATTCATTAACAGTATCTTTATTTTCCATACCATTTTCTATTTCTTCATAATCAGTAACTGTATATCTTAAAATTAATGGTGAATTAAGAGTTATAAATCCTAATACCATAAAACATGATATATATAATAATATCTTTTTTAAAGTTATTTCGACTTTATTTTTATCAATAAGTGCAAAAAATATCCATGCTATAAACATAACTACACTAACAATAGCCCATCCATATACTGCTACTCTCGTTCCTATCATTATCATAGCCAAACATAAAGTAAGTGAAGATATAAAAGCTTTCTTATTAGAAAATCTAATAGCATAATATATGTTTATTGGTAATATTAATATTGTTAAAGCACTTATCTGATTAGCCATATAAAAGTACCCTTTTGAAGCTAGTTGTTCAAATGTAAAATCTTTATTTAAAAACCAGTCAAATATATTACCCGCTATAAAATGAGGCTCTCCATAAGAAACTAAAGATATCTTAAATATATTAGTAATTATTATCTCTAAAGAAATAATTAATGATAATACCACAATACTCTCTCTAAATGCCTCTTCTGTTATCTTAGCTTTATAAACTATATATATAAGCATTAAAGGTAATAACAATCTTATATAATAAAAAGCTTCTGTTATATATGAAAAATTCATAACGGAATTTATTCCAATATTAAAATTAAGACTATTAATAACATGGCCTATCAAATAGACAAATAATATAGCCAAATACCCCGCTATAAACCAGTGCTTCTTATCATTCTTCGTATTTATTAATGTTATTATAAAAAATACAAATATAAATATAATTCTAATTATTGTTGAAGGAGAAAATTTAAATATCCTAGTAACTTTTTCACTATATAATAAATAGAAATCTAAAAATGGTTGTATTATTAAAAATATAAATAGTGCTTTATCTATTTTCTTCATATATCCTCCTATCTAAATAATTTATATAATTGTTTTAATATCTTATCATTTTCTTTATCATAATCATATTTTATTAAATTATCTTTAAACTTATCAATAAGACTTCTATCAGTAATAACTTTCTTTAATCCTTCATATAATCCTTCATTACTATTATCTACTACTAGGCCATTATAACCACTCTTAATAAGTTCTCCTGTTGCTGAATTACTAGTAGCTAATACTGGTACACCAAGAGTCATCGCTTCTACTATTACAATACCAAATGGCTCAAATATTGAAGGTAATATAAACATATCATTTCCATTAATGCATTCATAAGGATTATCAGTGTATCCCATAAGTTCAAAATAGTTTTCCATCTTATTATCCATAATCTTTTTCATTAATGTATCCATTAATGGACCATCACCATATATTTTAAAACTAACATCCTTAAGTAAGTTATCATTTCTAAGACATATTACAGCATCTAGTAATCGATCGTATCCTTTCATCGGATGTAATCTTCCTACTGAAACAAAATTTAGTTTCTTACTATTTTTCTTCTTACCTCTAGCCATCTTTTTAATCTTATTAATATCAACATAATTACCAATAACCATTGTAGTATCTTCTAAATGATATATCTTATTAAAGTCATCCATTACACCTTTAGATACTGCTACTATCTTATTAAACTTAGGTAATACCTCTTTAAATAACCTATCATATTTAGCATTAGGATTAGCAATAGTATAATTATAATGAAGCCAATGAATCTTATTCTTGCAATTACCGAAACCTACAAATAAAGCCGTAAATCCATCTTTAAAAGCAACTTCTGTATCATACTCTTTTTTTAATATTTTCTTTCTTTCTTTTATAATTCTATTTTTAATTAAACCAGTCTTCATCTCTAAAACTAATCGAACTTTCTTAAATATTAAAGAAAGATTCTTACTTCTTAATACTTCTCCTATTGTTAAATCAACTGCATCAAAATACTTTGTACCATATATAATATTAACATTCTTAGGTAAATTATTAAGTCTTGTTCCATTATTATGTAGAACCAAAACATCAATATTAAACTTACTATAATCAAATTTATTTAACATATCTTCAAGAAGAATAGATACTCCTCCCATTCTTCTCTCATCTACTACAAATAATATATCTTTCATTATTACTTCGACTCCTTTAAAACTATCTTTAATAACCAATAATATTTCTTATAAAATAAAATACACACCACTCTATACTTAATATTAGTATTTTTAAAGTATCTATTCTTCTTCCAATTAGGGAACTCTTCTTTAATAATCTTAACAATTCTTTCTAACTCATTATACTTCTTAAACTTAAAAAATCTAAGTGAAGCCGCATGCAGTAAATGTTCAATATATATATACTCAATCTCATCTTTATATAAATCATACTTATTATTACTAATAAATCTATTTCTTAATGTATCTAATGAATCAAATATATCTTCAAAAGACTTCTTATACTTTACTTGGTTCATAATAGAGCCACTTCTAATAACATAATAATATAAATAGTCATCAATATAATCTATCTTTTTAGCATATATTCCAAGTGCCGGAATAACAGCAATATCTTCATAAAAATGCTTCTCTAAAAAACGTAAATTATATTTTATAAATAATTCTTTCTTTATTAATTGCCAACAAGGACCACAACAATTTAATACATAATTTTTATATATATTATCACTTATAATATTAAATGTTTTAACTTCGGTAGTTTTATCATCTACTACTCTATAATAATTGGAAACAACAATATCACTACGTTTTTTACTAACGGTATTAACTAATTTTTCTACCATTTTCATATCAACATAATCATCACTATCAACAAACATTATATATTCTCCGGTAGCTTTATCAATGCCATAATTACGAGCAATAGCTGAACCACCATTCTCTTTTACATAACTCTTAATAATCTTAGAATACTTCTTCTTATATTCATCTATAATACTTTGACTATTATCTTTTGTTCCATCATTAACTACTATAATCTCTATATTTTGATAAGTTTGATTAACTAAACTATCTAAACATTTTCTTAAATATTCTTCAACGTTATAAACAGGCACTATTATACTAACTTTCATATATCCTCCACTACTTCTTTAATCTAAATGTAACTAAAAACTTATCTATCAAAAAATGTTCTATATCATCATGCATAATAAATAATATTCCCAAATATATAAGCATACCAACTAATACTTGAACTATATTAGTAAGAATACCCGGGCCCATTACTAATCCAACACCAAGCGCACCAGCTCCCATTAATATTCCAACACCCAAGTACGTAAATATTTTCTTAATAATACCATCAAAATTAAATGTCTTCTTAACAAAATGATATTGAATAAGTAAAATAACTAACTCAGTAATTGAAGATGCAATAGCCGCTCCATATGCTCCAAAATGTCCAATAAGTAAAGCATTTAAAACTATATTAACAACACAACCGCTTGTTACTGATATTGTGTATTTCTTCGATTCATCATTAACAATTAAATATTGCATTCCAAAGACATTAGTTAAAGATATAAATACTATCGTCGGTGTTAAACAACAAATAATATAAGCAACCTTCCCAAAATCTTTTGGTAAAAACCATGGAATAAAGAATGGTGATACTACAGAGAATCCTATGGCAATAGGAATAGATAAAAATAATGCAATCTTAAAAGTATTATTAGTTATTAATTTAACTGTATCATCATTTTTTTCACTTTTCTTTCTCACAATGTTTGGTAGCATAACTGTTCCTATTGTTGTAATAATAAACATTAGCATATTTACAAGTTTATGAGCTTGCGTATAAAAACCAACTTCACTTATATCATCATATAATAAACCAATCATTGTCTGATCAAAAACACTATAAATACTAGAAGATATCTGTGGAATAAAAAGAACAAAATTCTCTTTAAAATGTGGAACAATATCTTTAAATTTAGAAATCTTAAAATCTATTATTTTATTAATACCAACCCATATCATAAGTGAACCTATAACATTCATAATAATTATAAATGTCATATATAAATATAAATCATTCTCATTATGTACTAAAAGTAATATTCCACTTACCATTAATAGTTTAACAATAAAACCTCTTATTGTTGTCTTTTTAAAATTCTCTAATCCTATATAAAACCAAGTTATTTCAAACATCGATGATAAAAGCATTCCTCCCTGTAAAAGAAATACCATATGATATTTAAAATCAAAAGTTAAGAATACAAAATAATATATTATCAAAGATATTAATGTACATAAAAATTGTAATGAAAATATCTCCGAAAACTTCTTTGATAGTTTCTCTCTATCATTTGAAACCTTAGCTATTTCTTTACTACCATACAAACTTATTCCCATTGTTCCAAATAATATAAACCAATATACTATTGAATAAGTATAATTAAACTTTCCTAAATTATCCGCCCCTAAAGTACGTGAAAGATAAGGAGCCGTTATAATAGGAGTTAAAAAAGTTAATATTTGATATGCTACATTATATATATAATTAGCAGCTACACTACTTTTTTTCATAATTCACCTTCTATTACTTGATATAATTTATTCATTGATTCTTCGTTATATTTTTTAGGATTAAACTTCTTTTCTATCTTAAAACCATTATCTAAAAACTCTTTCATTCCATCATATATAGCTTCATCATTATTAACAACAACAATCCCATATTTATTATCAATAAGTTCCTTAGCATCTGATACATCAGTAGTAATAAGAGGTACTCCTAATGTCATAGCCTCCCCAAAAGTTGTGGGAAATCCCTCAAAAGCACTACTCATTACAAAAGCATTAGCATTCTTTATATATGGAAAAGGATTAGCTTTCTTACCATAAAAAACAATATAATCATCTAACTTCTTTTCTTTAACCATATCTAAAAATAGTTTATGATCAGCACCATCACCAATCATTACCATCTTAAACTTATATCCATCATTTTTTAACTTCTCACAAGCATTAATTATCCTTGATAATTTCTTATCAAACTCTGTATGTCTACTAACATTAATAAAAGTAATATCCTTAGTATCATACATATCATCTACTTTAATCTTACTATTATTAATTATCCTATCATAATCTATAAAATTATGACATAATACTACTTTATCTTTATCTTCCGGATACAGACCCAAATAAGCTTCCATTGCTTTAGTAGAAATAAATATATTTCTCTTAAACTTTCTAAACTTACAACGCTTCAAGAAAATATCTACTTTCTCTTCGGCACTCATGTTTCCTTTAACTTGATCGCTATTCTCCATAAATTTAATGATATTAGTATGCATATATGCCACGCTATTTTTCGAAGCCAAAAGAGCCACCTTTGAACTAACTACATATCCCGTTCCATAACTAATTGCACAATCAAACTTTCGATAATACTTTAACTTAGTATAGATAATCTTAAACATATTAATAGCTTTTCTAAGTAAAGTAAACTTCATTCTAGATAAACCATAATCTTCAATATGAACTTCTTTATTAACATTAGAAAGTAGTTCCCCCTTCTTATCTTGTAATAAAATAGTAACATCATATTTACTATAATCAAAATTATTAACAAGATTTACTAAACAACTCTCTACTCCCCCAATACTTAGATCATATGTTGTAAATAATATCTTTTTCTTCATATATTACTGCCTCTCTACTCTTACTATTCTATAAAATAACTTCTTCTTACCCATATTACTAAGTAATAAATTAAAATATAATCTATTCTTTAAAGTTAACTCAGGATAATATTTTAATATATATTTCTTATATGGTATTAATGAATCAATAAGTTCTAAATATTTAGGTGCATACTTAATCTTTGTCTCTTTTGAACCTGTTTGATTTAAAAACAATAAAACATTTCGATACTGAAAGAATACTCTAGCATATATTAATTTGTTATAATCTGGTTTAATTTGACTTAAAACACTCTCTAAAACAATTTTATGATCTTCAAATACCTTTTCTTTAGTATCAGTCATACTATTTCCCGGCCTATCTACTAAATAATAAGATAAAGCATCTTCAATATACATAACTCTCTTGGCATTGCATAATGCTAATAAGTATAATAAATAATCTGTGAAACTAACTTTCTTAGGAAACTTTATATTCTTACATATCTCAGTTCTATATAATTTAGAATGTGGACTAGGTTGTAAAAAGTAAAACTCATCAGTTATTTCATAAACCGTATTAGGTATAC
Source organism: uncultured Bacilli bacterium (assembly GCA_934130545.1). GTDB lineage: Bacteria > Bacillota_I > Bacilli_A > RF39 > UBA660 > UBA6414. The sequence continues at coordinate 246,863 of CAKOYD010000002.1, forward strand.
ACTTACATCCATCAAACTTAGAATTATCATATACTTCTTCACTATTATCATTATAAACTAAATACTTAGAACCCACTACCATATCTAAATTATTAGTAGTAGCCTTCTTATATAATACTTCAATAGCATCTTCTTTTAACCAATCATCTGGATCACATATTAAAAAGTATGGTGTAGTTATATTCTTAATAGCATACTCTAGCACCGATCCATAACCACCATTTTCTTTTTTAATACATTTAACTCTAGAATCCTTTTTAGCATACTCTTTCATAATACTAACACTATTATCTGGACTACCATCACTAATTGTCCATATTTCAATATTTTTAAATGTTTGACTAACTAGACTATCTAAACACTTTCTTAAATATTCTTCAACATTATAAATAGGTACAATAATACTTACCTTTGCATTGCTTTTACTCATTAAATCTTCCTTCCAACTTATAGTATTTCTATAAATAATTATAACATATAAACACTCTTTTACAAGTATTTACCAAAAAACTTCTAGAAAATTCTAGAAGTTTTACTCAATACTATTTATATATTCTAAAAAAGATTCCGCTACATTCTTAGGCAATATTTCTTCTAATTCTTGGATAGTAGCTTTCTTCATATTGGTTAAAGTCTTATATTTCTTTAATAATTCTTTTTTTCTCTTCTCTCCAATACCATCAATATTATCTAAAATACTTGTCAAAGCCCCTTTACTTCTAATACTACGATGATAACTAATAACATAATTATGTACTTCATCTTGCATTCTTGTAAGAAGTAAAAATAATGGACTTTTCTTATCTATATTAATAGCCTCTATTGGATAATTACCAAGTAAAACATTAGTATTATGATTATCATCTTTCTTTAAACCTGCTACTGGAATAAAAAAGTTAAGTTCTTCTAAAACACTTCTTGCTACATTAATTTGCCCTAATCCACCATCAACTATTATTAAATCAGGTTTAGGAAGTTTATCTTTCATTACTCTAAAATATCTTCTATAAATAACCTCTCTCATTGTACCATAATCATCATTTTTATCATTAGTTATCTTAAACTTACGATATTCATTCTTACAAGGTTTACCATCAATAAATACTACCATACCTGATACATTAAAACTACCAAATAAATTAGAATTATCAAATAACTCTATTCTACTTAAATTATCTAAATGTAATAACTCTTTAAGTTCACTAATAGCTTTATTCCTCATCTCATCATCTTGTTTAACTAAAGTCATCTGTTCATCAAAATACATCTTAGCATTCTCAAAAGCTAAATCTAATATTTTTTTCTTCTTACCCTTAACCGGAATATTTACTCTTAAATCAAAAGCTTCCTCTAATAACTCTTTATCTAAAATATCCGGTATCAGTACCTCATTAGGTTTAATCTTATGTTTATCATAGAAATTAGATACATAGCTAGTTAACTCTTCTTCTAAAGTATCAACCATCGGAAAAATGTCTCTCTTTCTATCTAATAATTTTCCCCCTCTAATAAATAATATTTGTACAGATAAATAATTACCATCAGTATAATATCCAATAACATCTCTATCTATATTATCATCTAATTCTACTTTCTGTTTCTCTAAAGTAATATTAATATAATCTAACATATTCTTATACTCAATAGCCTTCTCAAACATTAACTTATCAGCATAATTATCCATACACTTCTTTATCTTAGCAGTTACTATCTCATGATTACCATTTAAAAAAGATATAATTTCATTCCTCATATTATTAATTACTTTTTTATCAATATTATGAGTACAATAACCAAGACACTCCCCTATATGATAATATAAGCATTCTTTCTTTGAATAAGTTTTACACTTTCTAAGAGGATATATTCTATTTATAATATCTACTGTCTCTCTAGCTGCTGTCACATTAGGATAAGGTCCAAATAATTTATGACTTCTATTCTTCTTAATATTAGCATTTCTTACTACTACTAATCTAGGTACACTCTCATTAGTAAGTTCAATATATGGATATGATTTATCATCTCTAAGTAAAATATTATATTTAGGATTATATTTCTTTATTAAATTAATCTCTAATAATAAAGCCTCTAAATTAGAAGAAGTTAATATATATTCAAACTTAGCTATATCTCTTACTAACATAGCTGTCTTTCCTGTATGACTAGATCTAAAATAAGAAGATAATCTATTCTTTAAGTTCTTCGATTTACCAACATAAATAACATTCCCATCACTATTCTTCATTAAATAGCATCCTGGATGATGTGGTACTAAAGCTAATTCTTCTTTAAACATAATACCCCTCCCTTAAATTACTATACATATTATATAAGATAATTGCCATAAAGTAAATATCATGGTACAATTACTTTGGTGAGTTTATGAATACTATAAAAGAAACTATTGAAAACACTTTAATTATTAAAAATTCTAGATTTATAACTATTATCTATAACATTAACGATATCAATGATATTGATAAATATTTAAAACAAGTTAAAGATAAATATAAAGATGCTACCCATTATTGTTATGCCTATATATTACCCAATAATATTAAATGTAGTGATGATGGTGAACCAGGTGGTACTGCCGGTAAACCAATATTAGATGTCTTAACTAAACATAATCTAAACTTTGTTCTAGCAATTGTTGTTAGATATTTTGGTGGTATAAAATTAGGAGCTGGTGGTCTTATTCGTGCTTATTCTAAATGTATATCTACTTGTTTAAATAATACTAAGTTAACTAAACTAATTCTTGGTAAAAACATCGATATCTATTTTACTTATAAAGATATTAATGATATTGACTTATTACTAACTAACTGTCATATCAATAATAAAAATTATCAAGATATGATTAGTTATAATGTAAATATTCCTAATGATTTATTACCAATTCTTGAAAATAAATACCAAGTTAAAGTAAATAATGATATCTATATAAAAAGTGATATGTAATTACACATACCACTATTTTTTATAACAATAACTATCATTTAATTTAGTATAATCACTTGGACAAGTATAAGTATTAACTGTTGTACCAGATGTATATATTTTACACGACTTATTTACTAATGACCCACTTGTACAATAATAATCAGTAATCGTTGTACAATTATTACTATAAAATGTATAACCACTTGAACAAGAAAGTGTAGAATTTTCTTTACCTGCACAATTATTTTCTTCCACAGCATTAGAAGTTTTACTCTTACAAACATAAGTCCCAGTATAATGCTTCTTTGTATTAGCACTAGAATAATAATAACAACCACCGGAATCACTGCTATAGTTTCCACAATCTTCATAACTACCCTTTGTAGTTTCAATTATTGTTGCACTACAACTATTAGTATTACCAGCAGTATCCTTAACATAATATGTATGAGTACCAATACCTATATTTCTACTAGTACTACTATCACCACTATAAGATGAATTCCAACCATTATACATTATTTGACTCATATTATCACTAGATATTGCTGTAATCGTACTAGTATTAACATTTAATGTACAACTAGGAACAGTTCGATCAATATAAATATTAACTTCTATCTTACTACTATTACCAGCTTCATCTATTGCTTCAATAATAGCCTTTCGATTACCATTTCCGGATAATGTCTTAGAACAAGCATTATTACAATTAGCCCCACTATTACTAGGAGTATCCCCATTAACACTACCTTCACTATTATAAGTCCATTTAATCACTGCATTTTTATCCGTACTAATATCAAACCAATACCCATAATTTTTCCATTCATTAACTACATAATTACTACTAGTATTAGTAATAAACTCTCCCTTACTCTTAGGAGTATTTCCTTCATAACTACCTATCTTATAAATACTAAGACTAATTACAGGTGGATTACTGTCAAATATTGCATCAATGTTTTTAGTTGCTTCTGCTACATTCGCTCCACTATAATTAATAAAAGCTGATACTACACCATTAGATTTAACACTTAATCTAACTACTTCACTATTTGCTAAATACCAATGACCTGACTCCAAATTATTAACAGTATTGTTACTACAACTACCTATACTATCACAAGCATATACTATATCATTAGTAGTAACAGTATTTTCACTAAATCCAGATATATAAAAGTATCTATAATAATCACTACCTAAAGTATTATATAATATCTTAGCATTCGTCATATTAACATTTTTACCCTTATTATCTGTAGAAATTGATATACTAGATTGATATCCACAATCAACATCAGGTAAAATACTATCTTCAAAAGAAAAACTAGTCTCTTTAATAACTTTACTATCTTTATCTCTAATTACTTTTATCATTGTACCCTTAGAAAACTTATCATTCTCATCAATAACTTTTTCATCAAAATACCCAATCTCTATCATATTACCTAATGATATACAACTATATTCATAATTATCTTTAACATTCCAATAACTAGATACTTCATCATTATATACTATAGCGGCACTCTTAATATTATTATAAGTAATTAACTTAGCATTATCTTTTGCCTTATTAATGTTTTTCATTACTATATATACTGTAACACTTAAAACTACTCCAAGTATAACTACTGTACTTAATAATTCAACTAAAGTAAATCCATTCTTCTTTTTCATACTAAACCTACTTTCTATCTAACATAATTATAAAATAAAAACTAAGTATTATCATGTATTAATTAATCTTTCCATCTTCATAAAAACTATAATAACTATTGTTCCCAATTATTAAGTGATCTACCAATTTAATAGAATGTATTACCCCTATCTCATAAATATTTCTAGTAATCATTATATCTTCTTTACTAGGAGTAGGATCTCCTGAAGGATGATTATGAATACATATAATTGCGGACGCTGATAACAAATAAGCTTCTTTAAATATCTCTCTTGGATGAGCAATAGACTTATTAATACTACCTACAAATAATTTCTTTTTACCTAAGCACTTCTTCTTATTATCTAAATAAAGACAATAAAACTCTTCTTGATAAGAATCTCTAAATAGATAATTAAAATACTTAATAATCTTATCTGGACTATTACATACTAATAAATCTTTATCTAACACTTCTTGATATATTCTTCTTCCAAGTTCAATAATTGCCTTTAATTCAATAGCTTTAACTTTACCAATTCCCTCTACTTGTTCTAAAGTATTTATCCCAATATCTTTTAAATTACTAACATCTCCTATAACACTAAGTAAATTATAAGATACTTCCTTAACATTATATTTCTTCGTACCAGTCTTTAATATTATTGATAATAATTCTTCATTAGATAAACTCTTCTCTCCATACATAAGTAATCTCTCCCTAGGTAATTCTATCTTAGGAATATTCTTTAACTTCATATAACACCCCCTATTAATAGTAATATATAAAATATCCTTTTTCAACAAAATTAACTAAAAAAAGATATAGACTTTTAAATCTATATCTCACACTTACATTATCCTTCAATTTGAATATATTTCTTTTCAGGTAACTCTTTCTTTTCTTCTTTCTTAGGAATAACTAATTTCAAAGTACCATTCTTATATGTTGCTTTAATTTCTTCATCAGTAATATTATTACCTACATAGAAACTTCTAGAACATTCACCATAGTATCTTTCTTTTCTAACAAACTTACCTTCCTCTTTATCTTCTTTTTCAGTATTAGTTTTAGCATGTATATTTAAATATCCATCCTCAACACTAATTTTTATATCATTTTTATCATAACCAGGTAAATCAACCGCTAATAAATATTCATTATTCTTCTCTTTAATATCAGTTTTCATTACCTTACTTCCTTCTTCAGAAAAGAATGGGTCAATTCTAAACATATCCTCTAATAAATCAAATTCATTTCTTCTTCTAGGTATCATCATCATATTAATCATCTTCCTTTCATTTTATGTGTTGACACCACATGTAAGAGACTTTTCTATCTCATTACAATTATAATTATATCACTTATTTTAGCAATGTCAATAGTTAATTGCTAAATTATTTAAAATATTTTAAAATCGTGAGTAGAATTATCTACTCACAATTAAATGCTAGTCTATATTAATACCCTTCTCTAACTGCCATTTACCTATAAAATAATAAATAATATTATATATAATATACATAACTATACCACCAACTAATATATTTTTAATACCTTTAATACTAACTATATTAGTAGTTATAATATTCATAATATCTTTATTAAATAATCCTATAATATATATTAGCCCTATAGTAATTAATTGAGTAAATATATACATACCAAATGCCCATATAATAGATTTAACTATTTTATTATTATTAGAACTATGTCCTATAATAATACCAGTGTATCCTACTAGAAGAATAAATGTTAACTCTAAGAAGAATATCATACCAATAGTTAATATTAATTTTATAACACTAATATTATAACTATTAGCAGTCATTTCTAATACTTTTTTTAATATATCTATATTTTCTTTAGAATAATAACATATAAATAAACAAGTAATAATTACTATTGTTGTTGTTAACATTATTATAATAGAAGACAATACTTTAGATAAATAAATATCTCTTTTAGATACCGGTAAAGTATTAGTTAAATAACCTTCATCTTTATATATATTTCTAACAAATCTTACCCAAGAACGCATTAAAGTATTAATAATTGAACTAACTAACATACTAACAGCTATTCCACTACTAATCTTAGATAAAATACTCCATAATAAAGAATCTCCTATACTAAGAAACATTCTTGAAAATAAAGAAAATATAAATGCTAAAGCATAAAAAACAATAACTAATTTATATATCCATTTTAAATCATATTTTAATAACTTCCCTAACATTTAAAAGACCTCCTAAAAATATCATCTATACTAGCTTTCTCTTTCTTACGAATAGTATCAGCATCCCCTGTTAAAATAATTTTACCTTTATCTATAAATATTACTTCATCTAATATTCTTTCTATATCTGCTATTAAATGTGTAGAAATGATAACACTAGCTCCATCTTTAAAATTAGAAAGTATTGTATCTAAAATATAATCTCTTGTTGCGGGATCTACTCCTCCTAAAGGCTCATCTAAAATATATAAATCTGCTTCTCTAGACATAACTAATATTAATTCTACTTTCTCTTGCATACCTTTAGACATCTTAGCTAAACATAAGTTCTTATCTAATTCTAAATCATCAAGCAATTTCAAAGCCTTCTCTTCATTAAAATTATCATAGAACTCTTTAAAATATCTAATAATATCACTAACTTTCATACTCTTATCAAAATAAGTTCTTTCAGGTAAATAAGATATTATCTTCTTACTTTCTATCGAAGGCTTCTTTCCATTAATTAATACTTCTCCACTAGTAGGAGTCAATAAATCATTTATAAGTTTAATAAGTGTTGTCTTGCCTTGTCCATTCTTACCTAATAAACCAACTATCTTTCCACGTTCTATCATAATATTAACATTATCAAGTATTACTCTATTATCAAAACTCTTACATAAATCTTTACACTCTAATAATTCCATTCTATCTCTCCTTCTCTAAATATTTAATTATCTCTTCTGAACTTATTCCTATATTATTCATATCTACCATAAAATCATTAACTAATTCTAAAGCTAAATTATCTTTAACTTTCTTAATTAATTCTGTATCTTCTGTTATATATTTACCATTAGTTCTCTCCGTATATATTAACCCATCTTTTTCTAACTCCATTAAAGCCTTTTGCATTGTATTAGGATTTACTTTAAAACTATTAGCATACTCTCTAACTGAGGGTATTCTCTCCCCACTCTTTAATCTACCCGACACTATTTCTCTTTCAATAAGTTTAATTAATTGGATATAAATAGGTCTTTCATTATCAAAATAATATTCCATCACATCACCACTGTATTACTTATCTAATACAATAATACTATTATTCAAAAATAAAGTCAATAAAAAAAGACTACTTCATCTCGAAATAGTCTAAATATTTATTTTTTAGGTATTAATCTATCTTTACCACCCATATAAGGTCTTAAAACTTCCGGAATAACTACACTACCATCTTCTTGTAAATTATTTTCTAAAAAAGCTATTAACATTCTAGGAGGTGCTATAACAGTATTATTTAAAGTATGAGCAAACTCTTTATCCCCATTCTCTTTCTTATATCTAATACCAAGTCTTCTAGCTTGAGCATCAGTTAAATTAGAACAAGAACATACTTCAAAATATTTCTTTTGTCTAGGACTCCAAGCTTCAATATCACAAGAACGATATTTTAAATCAGCTAAATCTCCTGAACAACAAACTAACTTACGAACAGGTATATCTAAACTTCTAAATAATTCTACTGAATAATTCCACATCTTATTATACCATTCTTCACTATCTTCCGGCTTACATATAACAACCATCTCTTGTTTTTCAAATTGGTGAATACGATATACTCCTCTTTCTTCTATACCATGAGCACCAACTTCTTTTCTAAAACAAGGTGAATAAGAAGTCATTGTAATAGGTAATTCACTCTCTTTTAATATTTGATCTTTAAACTTAGCAATCATCGAATGTTCACTAGTACCTATCAAATATAAATCTTCCCCTTCTATTTTATACATCATATTTTCTTTTTCTTCAAAAGACATAACACCATTAACAGCATCTCCATGAATCATAAAAGGTGGAATACAATAAGTAAATCCTTTATCTATCATAAAATCTCTCGCATAAGCAAGTACTGCTGAATGAAGTCTTGCAATATCTCCCATTAAATAGTAAAAACCATTACCACTAACTCTTCCTGCTGCTTCTTTATCTAATCCATTAAAACTAGCCATAATATCAGAATGATATGGTATCTCATAATTAGGTACTACCGGTTCTCCAAATCTAGCTTCTTCAACATTCTTACTATCATCTTCCCCAATAGGAACATCATCAGCAATCATATTAGGAATAGTCATCATTTTCTCTTTAAGTAAACCAGATAATTCTTCTTCATCTTTCTCTATACTAACTAATTCATTATTAATATCTTTAACTCTATCTTTCTTTAGATTAGCTTCTTCTATCTTCTTATCACGCATAAGCGCACCAATAGTATTACTAATCTCATTTCTCTCTTGTCTTAAATTATCACCATTAGTCTTTAACTCACGAATTCTTTGATCCAAATCAATAACTTCATCTACAAGTGGTAATTTCTTATCCTGAAACTTCTTCTTAATATTTTCTTTTACCTTATCAGGATTCTCTCTTACAAACTTAATATCTAACATTTCTATCTTCCTTTCATATGAACTAATTATATAATAACATTAATAAAAATGCAACAAAACAATATCTATATATAACAAAAAAAGAAACATTAAGCTGTTTCCTTTGACATTTTATTAACTCCCTTATAAAAACCGCATTTATCACATACTCTATGAGGTCTAATCATTTCACCACAGTTTGGGCATTTAACTAAACCATTGGCTCTTAATTTATAATGAGTTCTTCTCATATCTCTTCTTGTCTTACTAACTTTTCTAAATGGAACTGCCATGCTTATCTATCCTCACTTTCTTCAATCATTTGCTTTAATTCTGTAAAAGGATTATTACTAGATTGTTCTTTCAAAAACTCATCTTCTGTAATAACTCTCCATCCATCACCTTTTATCGTTACATTTTCATTTTTTGGAGAATGCACCTTTGAAGGAATTTCCACTAATATATTTTGCCACAAAATATCAGTAATATCAAGTGAATTTGTGAAATTTTCTAATTTTTCTTCAATTTTAATATTAAAAGAATAAGAAACATCCTCTAAAGTAGTATCATCAGGTAATATCATAACACCTGTTATTACCCCATCTAATTCTAATCTATCATCAACTAACTTAACAATAGTACCATCAAATTTAACAGACTCTAACTTTCTTATATTACAATTATCTAAGTACTCTATTGGTATATTTACATTCTCTTTTATTTCTAATTCATCTTCCATATTAAGAAGTAATTTACTAACATCAATAATCATATTTCACCTGCCAATTAATTATACAATAAATACTATAAAATAGCAATAGTAGTAGTTTAGAATCTATCAAAAGTTATTTTACCCAAATACCCGTCTCTTAAATCTCTAAGTACTTTAATATAAACTCTATCATAATCAACTTCCCCATTTCTAACTGCTCCTATCTTCTTACCAATACCATCTAATATATTAACAATATCTTCATCATCATTAACTCCATATCTACTAATAATATTATCAGGATATAACTTAAACATAGTCTTAATTATGTATATAGAAATATCTTCTACATCTAATATTTCTTCTTTAATAGCTGTCATAGAAGCTAAATTATAAGCAATAGTTGAATCATTAAACTTAGGCCATAATATCCCTGGAGTATCTAATAGTTCTAACTTATCATTAATTCTTATCCACTCTAAATTCTTAGTAATACCAGGTTTATTTCCAACATTTACTGCCTTCTTACCAACTAATCTATTAATTAAAGTAGATTTTCCAACATTAGGAATACCTAATACTAAACTTCTAACCCTTCTAGGTTTTAAACCTTTACTAATTCTCTTACTATTAATAGATTCCATAAGTTCATTAACTACACTAAATATTTCATTAACATTATCATGTAGTAAATCTAATAAAACTACTCTATAACCTTTACTCTCATAATACTTCTTCCACTCTAAAGTAATACTCTTATCACATAAATCACTCTTTGTCATAATAAGTATTCTGGGTTTATTCTTAATAATATCTTCTATATCATTATTCTTAGAAGACTTCGGTATTCTAGCATCTATTACCTCAAATACGATGTCAATTAAATCTATTTTTTCTTTTATTTCTCTTTTGGCTTTGGCCATGTGACCAGGGAACCAATTGAGTTGAATTTTTTCAACCCCATTATTTTTTGAACTATTTTTCTTTTCTGCTCTGATTTTTCTTTTTTGGTACATATCCATTTTAATCACTTCTTTCTATTCTATCATTTAAAAAAATACTTAAAAGTATTTGTTTTTCGTTTTTAACTTGAAAGTATTATATCATATTTTTGTTTATTTATAAAGTCAAGAGCCTCAAAATATTTATCTTCATATTTGAATATTACTTTTATATTACCATCTTCACTAACAACAATATCTTCAATTAACTCATCTATCAATAATCTATTTAGTTCATTTATTTTTTCTTTCTTTTTAAATATATTCATCCAATCAGTATCGTTATTTTTTATTGTTTCTTTTTCTTCTTCATTTTTTGAATACAAATTAGAAATTATGCACAAAATAATTAAAACAATAATAAATAGTACTGATATTAATAATTCTTCAAACATTTCTTACTACTCCTCCAAATCCATTTATTTCCATCATTTTTTGATAAAAAAAGCAATACAAAAAAACTTTTATAATCCTTTCGTACTGCTTAATCAATTATAAATTTCATATTTTTATTTAACTACATTGACATTATAGCATTATAGCCTCCAAAAGCCAACCGATATCGGCGTATAATTTCAACCGATTTCTGCTAGAATTTTTGTAGTGTTAAGGAGGTTTTTAAAATGTTATTTAAAGAAGCAATTACTTTAAGAATACTTGAATTATGTAACAAATATAATTACACTCCAAATAAACTTGCTGAATTATCTGCTATTGCGCCATCAACATTAAGAGCATTACTGACAAACAATGTAGATAATCCAAGTTCTACAATTATCTTTAAAATATGTAAAACTTTAAAAATAGAACTTAAAGATTTT
>CAKOYD010000003.1 GCA_934130545.1 uncultured Bacilli bacterium
ATATTTCATTTCCTGAAAACCACCTCCTAAATTGTAATTACACCATATTCATTTATAATGGAAGACCTAATTGGAAAATAATAACAATTTAACAAAAATTTCTATATAATATTCAGGTTAATAGAGCATAATAAAAGAACTAACTCGTTTGCTAGTTCTATAATTTATTTAATTCTGTTCATATTATCTTCTTGTAAAACCCATATAGAATTAATGTTTTTATAAGTTGGTGTTAAATATATTTTCTCATCAGTAAAATATCTATCTATAATTAGAAATTTAACTGAATACTTATTTGCAAGTTCATTTAAAGTTTTAATTATGTATTTTATTTTATCATCATTAACTTCATTTAGAGTAGGAATTAAAGATAGTGTATTAATATAAGCATATTCAGGTTCAGTTTTTATAATAGTTTCTTCTAAATTTTCTATAACATAATTTTTATTAAATATTTTTGCAATACTTTCTTTATTCAAATATTTATATTGTTTATTTTCTAAAATATCATTTGTGGTTTCATAATCTATAAGTAATACTTTATGATTATCTAAACTTGCAAACTTTACTTGTTCCATTAAATATTCACTGGTATTAGATTTTGCTACAATTAACATTATATTATCTTGTAATTTTATATATCCAAACTTACTCATTTTCTCACGCTCCTTTGTATTAATTATTTATTTTTTTTATTGCAAATACACCAACAACTTCTGGGTTTCTTGACTTTCTGCAACGAATTAAACATACATCATTAACTTTTAAATTATTTAATAACTTTTGTAAATCTTTATCATCTTTAGTTATTATCATAGCAATTAAACTACCTGTATCATCACTAATATCAATTAAGTTCATTATAAACTCATCATTTTTTAGAATATTAACATTATCAATTTTACATTCTATTAAGCCAACTGTTTCAAGTTCATTAATTTTAATAATATCTCCCTCTAGTAGAGAGTAGTCATTAATTGTTTGTCTTAATTCTATTTTTTTCTTTGGATTTCCTTTGCTTGTCATTTTAACTTTTTCCATAATTAACCTCCGATTCTATATAATTTATTTTAAATTTAGATATACTTACGATATAAACACTATAATAGACAATTTGAACAATATAAATATATTAATAATATGTTTGACAACTAAATAATAATTTAACCAGTGTGAACAAATTAAAACAATTTTAAATTAATATTAGTTTTTATTGGTAAATTATTATTATTTTTAAATATTTCTATATCAACATTATTGTCTTTACAATTGTTATGCAAATAAAAGATGTTTTCTAAATTATTCAAAGTAGTTTCATCTAAACATAAATCATTAATGGTTATTTCTTTATTTGTTCTTTGCAATAAACCAACTGCTATAATTGAAATACCATATTCCTGTGCTAGCACATATAATTTATTTAATATATAAGAGTTAAATTCTTTTTTTCTAACTGTGTTAATTTCACATTGTATTAAATCTATATAATCTATTACAACTAGATCCAAACCTGTATTAGATTTCTTTAATTCAATACACTTATTAATAATATCTTCTATTGTTTTATTATAATCATATTCATATACAAATATATTTTTATTAGAGTAATCTGTATTAAATAACTTATTCATTTTTTCAAAAACTTTATTTTGAGATAATTCAAAATTAAAATAAGCAATAGATTTGTTATTTGTATTACTATTAATTATATTTAATGCGAATGTAGTTTTTCCCATACCTGATTTAGAGCATATTAGATTTAAACTATTTTGCTTTATTCCATCATTTAATAAACTATCTAACTCATTAAATCCTGTTTTTATAACATTATTCACGTTTACACCTCTAGTAATAGTTTACAACACCTAGAGTATTTTTACAAGAGAATGACCAAAACTAACCAAAGATGTTTAAAATAATTACATAAATAACAAAAACAATTAAAATAAAAGCACACCATTTAATAATGTGTACTCATATAATTTATTCATTGCTTAATGGAATTAAAGTTTGTTCCCATTTTTTAATAATATTCATAATTTCAGTAGGTGGCTCCTCATTAAATCTAACTTTTGCTTGAACGACTTTATTATTTCTAACCTCGATAGTAATAAATGACTTTTTAATATCGCTTTTATACCTCATAAAATATATTTGACATTCATTATTACTAACCATTTCACAATATGTTCTTACACAATTTGATTGCTGTGAGCTTTCATCTATAAGACTATTTATACTATCTGCTGGAAATATAATATACTTATCATCTTCATATTTATTTAAAATAAGAAAATCGGCTAAATCTTTTATACGTTTATCAATTAATGGATCTTTAGATATTACCATTTCATTTGTAATTTTATCGTGTTCTTCAATAAAATGTTTTGGAAATAATATATTGTGGTCTTTTAAATTTAATTTCATTTCTTCACAACATCTTAAATAATCTCCATATTCGTGTAGGTTATTTATAGTTAAATCTTGCTTTTTTAAATATTCTAGTGCTTTTTCTAAATCAACATATTTTAATATTAATTTAACCAAACACAGATTATCTTTTATAAAATTTAACATATTTATATCAGTTGTCGGATAAAGTTTAAGTGCTTCTAATTGAAGACCAGTAATATTAATATTTTTCATAAACGAATAATATTTCTTATCAACTCCAAATGTGTTTTTAAAATTTCCTTTATATTTAATATCAGGGCTATCATCAATAGCTAACTCAAATAAGTTCATTTTTAATAAATACTCAAACTCTTTATAATATACAGGGTAGAAAATTAAACTTGATAAGTTAAAATAATTCTCTTTGAGATAATCTTTTAAAATCCAAATATTACTATACTTGTATAAACTTGTATTTTTTAAATATATTAAATTGTCTGTATATAAATATTGATGCTCATATTTATTAAATTCGAATTCATCTAATATATCAAAATCTTTATCACTTACTTCACCACTTGAATTTGCAAATCTAATAAGTACATCTTCTATTTCATTGTATAAAATATGTTTATTTGTTGTAACATTTATAATTTTTGTCGGTAATATTTGATAAATACTTTTAATACTTATTTTACTATTTCTATATGGAAGGTAGGCTACTGGATTACAATAATCTATATGTTCCCATAATAAATAAAGTAATACGTCATTGTCATTAATATCAAAAACATAATAATAAATATTACCACTTAAAGTTCTTATGTCTTTTATATTTTCTATTTTTAACTTATCGTGTAATGTAAATATTTTTAAACATTTAGGACACTTATTTTGTTTCGTGATTTCTTCTATACATTTAGGACAATAATATTTATTATTGCTTTCATCATATATTGGAATTGAATTAGATGTTTCATTAATAAAATCTTTAATGTTTTGAGGAACTTCATCTAGTGTTTTCCAATAATTCATTGGTTCTTCTATAAAACCATCAAATTTATCATTAAACTTTAATGCGTTCATATAGTCCACACTCACTTCAAGTAATATTTTACAACACCTAGAGTATATTTACAAGAAACTCGTTGAAACTAACCAAAACTGTTTGAAATAATCCCACAAAATTCCCCACAAAAACCAAAATTGTGCAACAAAAAAAGAATTGCCAATATACTAACAACCCTTATGATTACTAACCAATTTTAAATTTTATACAAGTTTGATTTTTAAATAACGCGTCGGCTTTTGAGTCTATCGCGTCTACCATTCCGCCAGACTGGCTTTACATATATAATTATATAGTATTTTAATAAAATGTAAATAGTTTTATATGAAAAAAATGAATAGAATTATCTATCCATTTTAACATGAATTAAATTGTTATAAACTTCTTCCAAAGCCATTCCAATTGGTTTAACTGACTTGTACTCATTCTTATTCATCTGATAGTACTTTGTCTTAGTTATTTCTTTACTTCTGTTAGCAGCTATATAAACTAAGGCATACTTAGATGGTACGATTGTAAGTAATTTATCAATTGATGGGTATATCATGATATCACACTCCCTCTTTTATCTACTATTAGATTACCTTATTTTGGAAATATTTACAATATAGTTTACACAAACTAGACAAAAAAGTTTATTTAACCACAATATTAACTAATTTTTTTGGAACAGTAATTACTTTAACAATCTCTTTACCATCGATAAAACTAATTACATTAGGAATACTCTTAGCAAGTCTTTCCATTTCGTCTTTAGATGTTTCACTTGATACATCTATTTTTCCTCTTAGTTTACCATTTACTTGTACTACCATAGTATATGTATCTTCAGTTATTTTAGTTTCGTCATAACTTGGCCATGTTTCATTAGCGATAGTGTCAGTATGTCCTAAGAATGTATGCCATATTTCTTCAGTAATATGTGGAGCTATTGGGTTTAATAATTTTACAAAACCACTGGCATACTCTTTAGTTATTTTATCTTCTTTATATATAGCATTAACGAAAATCATCATTTGGCTAATTGCTGTGTTAAAGTTCATTGATTCATAATCATTAGATACTTTCTTAACTGTTTGATGATATATCTTTTCTAAGTTAGGAGTATCTTCTTCTACTACTTTATTATCTTCAAAAATACGATATACTCTATCCAAGAACTTCTTGGCACCATCTAGGCCTTGATTACTCCATGGCTTATCGGCTTCTAGAGGTCCCATAAACATTTCATATAAACGTAGGGCATCTGCGCCATGAGATTTAACTACATCAGTAGGATTAACAACATATTCAGGGAATCTCTTACCCATTTTAATACCATTAGAACCTAATATCATACCTTGGTGGACTAATTTTTTATATGGTTCTTTAGTAGGTACCAGACCTTTATCATATAAATAATTATTCCAAAATCTAGAATATAGTAAGTGTCCAACAGCATGCTCTGGACCACCAACATATAAATCAACTGGCATCCAATGCTTTAATAATTCAGGATTGGCAAAGCAATTATCGTTATGTGGATCAATATATCTTAAATAGTACCAACTTGATCCGGCACTACCGGGCATTGTTGATGTTTCACGAACTCCTTTCTTGCCATCAATTACGACATTCTTCCAATCAGTAGCATTTTCAAGAGGAGCTTTACCATTCTTGCCTTTATAGTCATCCATTTCTGGTAAAACAAGTGGTAGTTCAGAATCCTCTAATACTTTCATAGTACCATCTTCCATATGGATAATAGGTACCGGTTCTCCCCAATATCTTTGACGAGCAAAAATCCATTCTCTTAAACGATAATTAACTTTTTTTCTACCTATTTTATTTTCTTCTAGGTAAGCAATCATTTTATTAATAGCTTCTTCTTTAGATAAACCATCTAGAAACTCAGAATTAATATGTACTCCATCACCCGTGTAAGCTTCTTTAGAAACATCACCACCGGCTAGAACAGGGATAATTTCTAGGTTAAACTTTTTAGCAAAAGCATAGTCTCTCTCATCATGGGCAGGAACTGCCATAATAGCTCCAGTACCATAACTAGATAATACATAGTCAGATATCCATATAGGTATCTTTTTATTATTAACTGGATTAATAGCATAACTTCCAGTAAATACTCCGGTTTTCTCTTTATTTAATTCAGTTCTTTCTAATTCAGACTTTTTAGAACACTCTTCTTGGTATTTAGATACAGCATCTTGACATTCTTTAGTAGTAATTTTATTAACTATTTCATGTTCAGGTGCTAAAACACAATATGTAGCGCCAAATAAAGTATCACATCTCGTAGTAAATACTGTAAAATCATATTCACTATCAGCAACTTTAAAATTAACTAGTGCTCCGGTAGACTTACCTATCCAATTTCTTTGAATTTCTTTAGTAGATTCTGGAAAATCTACTAAATCTAAGCCCTCTAATAATTTTTCAGCATATTTAGGAATATCTAATACCCATTGTTTCATATTTTTTCTAACAACAGGATAGCCACCACGTTCACTTTTACCATCGATTACTTCATCGTTAGATAGAACAGTTCCTAATTCTTCACACCAATTAACAGGCATATCTATATATTTAGCATAACCATCTAAATAAAGTCTTTTAAATATCCATTGTGTCCATTTATAAAACTTGGGATCACTAGTGGATAATTCTCTGCTCCAATCATAAGCAAAGCCTAGTGATTTTAATTGACCTTTAAATGTTTCAATATTTTTAGCAGTAAAGATATTAGGATGGTTGCCAGTATTAATTGCATATTGTTCAGCAGGCAAGCCAAAAGCATCCCAACCCATTGGATGTAAGACATTATAGCCCTGCATTTTTTTCATACGAGCTACAATATCAGTAGCGGTATACCCTTCCGGATGACCAGCATGAAGACCTACTCCAGATGGATAAGGGAACATATCTAGAGCATAAAACTTAGGCTTACTAAAATCCCATATATCAGTTTTAAATGTCTCATTTTCCTCCCAATATTTTTGCCATTTCTTTTCTATTTCATCAAACTTATACATCTTACTTACTCTCCTTCTGAAAATAATAATTACCTAGTATTCCATAACATATAATAATCATAAGTCCTAACAAGATAATACCTAACACTATTTTTAATATTAAATTTTGTACTAAATATGTAAGAATCATATATACACTACTAATTATTAAACTGTTTACTAAAGAACTAATTATAATAAATTGGTGATAATTAACTTTATTGACATCAATTCTATACATAAGAACTAAATAATATAAACTACTGCTTATTTCTTTCTTGCCTACTCTTTTCTTTTTTCTTTCTTTAATATTAATTACAAAATAATTAAATAAGAATAATACTACGAAAACTATTATAAACTCAACTAAATATTTTATCATTTTATCACCACCAAATACTAGGTAAATTATAATACATCTAAGCTTAAAAAGCAATATGCTAGGAAGAAAATGATACTTCTCATTAAATTTCACTGACACTTTTGTCGTTAATTTTCAATGAGGACATTACATAGTACTTACCTAAAAAAGTACTACTATTAAAATAATACTTTCTTCTATAAATATAACATAATAATACTACCTAGATAGATAAATAACATAATAAACATAGCAGTAATTAAATAAATAAATAAAGCAATATTGCCTAAGATATTATTATTAATTATTACTTTATCATATATTCTAAATACTATTGTTAATACTATACCAATTATTGATATAATACTAAATATTTTAATATATGGATCATGATATTTAATTACAATATCATTATTACCATTATCTAGATCTATACACATAAAGTTATCTAAACAAGTTTTACTATTAACTACTTTATTATTCTTTATTACCTGATAACCTTTTATATTATTTATTGGCAAGAATAGCATTTTATTATCTTCATTATTTAAAGCATTTATATTTAATTTATTGTTACTATAAGATACGTTAACATTGTTTTCATAAGCATTTACAAATTCTATATATTTACTTTGATTAATGCTACCAATACTAATACTATCTATATCAGTTATGTCTTCTAAAGTTATGGTTATATTATGTTCGCCACTAGTTAGATTACCAAAGTATATTAAACCGGCTTTAGATTCAGGAATACTTAAGTAACTATCATCTACATAGATGCTATTTATTTTTCCAGAAATGATACTTTTATCTAAATATACATAGCCTTGATAAGCAATATTATATTTAAAAGATATGGTTATATTATTATCGCTTATCTCTTTTTCAATATTATTAATAGTAGTACTATCTATTAAATTATCGTTTTTATTAAAGAGATATTTATATAAATAATTATTATATTCAAAGATATTATTATATGTATAATCACTTTCTTTATTATCAATAACTAAACCATATGGTAAGGTATTTTTATATTGATGATTATTATAACCATTAGTACTAGTATTTATTAAAATATAATCTTCATCTAAATCTTTATTAGTTATGATATTATTAATATTAAGTAAATTATCAGTAAATATTGTTCCGCCATTAGATCTTATTAGGGTACCACTAACATAATATCCCATATGTTTATAGGCTTCTACTTGACTACTTGGAATAATATGGAGCCAATTATCGATAGTTGGTACTTCTAGTATAAAAGAATAATCAGGAGTTACATATGGATAGTCTATTTTATATCTCGTTAAATTATTACTTTCTAACTTAATACTATTATATAACTCTTGAGTATTAGTAGTTAAGAAATAACCATTTTCATAGTGCATACATAAGTAAGTATAAGAAGTTATTTCTATTATAGATATAATTATCATTATGATATATTTTAATTTATTATATGATATTTGACTACACATAAACATACTTAAGCAGAATACTAGAGTAATTAATAATATTTTTTTAAATACTTCAATATCATTAAAGTCTAAGGTTATTTGAGAAGCTATTATTTCTCTATGATAGATAACTACTAAATAAATAGACATTCCTAATAAGATAATACTACTAATAGAATATATTAAAGATGAAATATCAAACTTATTACTAGTTAAATACTTTTCAATATAATATAATCCTCCACTAGCCATAATGAATAAGGTTAAAAATGAATAACGATATGGAAATGACCAATAACTGCCTAAGTGAAACATAATATTTATAGGTTCAATAATAACACCAATAGATAATAAGATAAACATAATTACATAGAAATAAATATTCTTATCTTTATTTTTTATTTTACTTATTAGTTTTATAAAATAAATAATTAATACTGAGTTAAACATTAAATATAATAATTTATTAATGGTATTATTAAATAAGTAAGTATTGGATATACCATCTAAGCGTGAAGAATTAAGAGTTTGCATGATTGCAGGTCCGGTAGAAAAAGAACTAATTAAAATACTAAGGAGTGTGGTTATTCCTAATGTTATAGCAATTTTTTTAGACTTAGTATTAGATACATATAATTTAAGATAAATAAAACTATATATTAAAATAAATAATAAGATAAAGATACTAATATAGTAAGAGAATATTAAACTTAGTGTTAAAGTAATTAAGTAACCAATATATTTACCTTCTTTTAAGAGTTTATCTAAGAATAATACTATTAGGGGAAATAATATTACATCATCTAACCACATAATATTAAAATAATTAAGTAATACCCAACCACTAAAGGTATAACAAATACTAAAGATAATATGATAGATACTATTTACTTTAAAAGTATGTTTAAAATATATATAACTAGTTAGGGAAAGTAGACTCATTTTAATTATTACTAAGATATTAAAGAAATTAATTATATTACTTCTACGGACTAAGTTAACTAAAAGAGTTATGGGACTATAGATACCGCCTTGAATAATTAGTGATGTATAGATATTATTACCTACTAAGAAATCAAAAAACATATTATGGTTATTATGAAAGATATCCCATATTTTATATAATGTTGGTACATATTGATAATCAGCGTCTACTTGAATAATTGTTTTACTACCAAAGGGATATAGTCCTTGAAAATAAAACATAATAAGTAATAGCATACTAACTATAAGAGGTGGTAATAAATATAATAATTTATCTTTTTTAAACATATACATCCTACTTTCTATCTAGATTAATTGTAGCATTTACTTAATATTATAGTCAAGAAAAAGAAGATAGTTATCTTCCTATCCTCTTAGTTAAAACTTTCTTTTTAGTTTTTAAATAATTATTTTTAGCAATATAGTATGGTTCATTTACTTCTCTTGTTACAGCATGCTTGTTAATCTTATATGATTCTTGATTTTTACTTCTGATCTTAACTATTTCTTGTTCTCTTAATTGTTCTAATTCTTTCTCCTCACTAGCTAGTTTTATTTTTAATTCTTCATTTATATTACTTAGTAATTTTTTTGTATCAATACTTTTATATATTTTATAACCATAAATACTAGATATTAATGCTCCTAATAAGAAATATAAGAAACTAATATTTGTTACGTTATAAATAATAGCACTTCCTGAAATAATAGTTGCCATTTTAATAAAACTACTTGCTACTATATAATCCATATTTGCTGATTTCTTTTTAGTAAATCCAATTCTATTCTTTAATTCTGCAATAACACTTTCATAATATATTTCTTTATCAACGATATTAGTATTATCTCTTGTAAAAACATTACCATCATCAAAATACACCCAAACTTTATCTTTATTCTTTTTATATTTTACACTTTTTGGTTTCATATTTCATCCTTTCGATAACTATATAATAATATATAAAAAGATAAATAGCAAGAAAAAAGTATTAATATACTTTGCTACTAATACTTCTTAAAACTTAATTCTTTCATTTATATAATTTATAACTTCATCTAGATTAAGAGTAATTTGTTCCATAGTATCTCTATTTCTAATAGTTACTGTATTATTATTAATTGTTTCTTCATCAATAGTTATACAGAATGGTGTTCCAATAGCATCTTGACGACGATATCTTTTCCCAATACTACCTGATTCATCATAATTAGTCATAAATTCTTTAGATAGTTTTTTATATATTTCTTTAGCTTTTTCACTATGATACTTCTTAACTAAAGGTAAGACTGCTACTTTGTAAGGTGCTAAATAAGGGTGAATATGTAATACTTCCCTTTCTTCACCATTATCTAGAGTTTCTTTAGTATAAGCATCACATAATACAGTTAAAAATAATCTTTCTACTCCTAAAGATGGTTCGATAACATATGGAATATACTTTTCATTAGTCTCTGGATCTAAGTAATTTTGACTTACTCCACTAAACTTTTCGTGTTGCTTTAAGTCGTAATCAGTTCGGCTAGCAATACCCCATAATTCTCCCCATCCGAATGGAAACTTATATTCAATATCAGTTGTAGCATTACTATAGAAACATAATTCTTCTTGAGAGTGATCTCTTAATCTTAGGTTTTCTTCTTTAACTCCTAATGATAATAAGAAATTTTTACATTGTTCTTTATAATACTTAAACCATTCTAATTCCGTACCTGGCTTACAGAAGAATTCTAATTCCATTTGTTCAAATTCTCTAACTCTAAAGATGAAGTTTCCGGGTGTGATTTCATTTCTAAAGCTTTTACCCACTTGACCAATTCCAAAAGGTACTTTTAGACGCATACTACGTTGGACATTTAAGAAGTCTACAAATATTCCTTGAGCAGTTTCTGGTCTCAAATATACTGTACTTTTATTATCTTCAGTAACACCTTGGAATGTTTTAAACATTAGGTTAAACTTTCTAATTTCAGTATAATCTAATTTACCACATTTAGGGCAAACTATTTTATGTTCGTTAATATAATTAATAAGTTCGCTATCACTCATAGCACCGGCTTCACTGCAACCATCATCTTCGACTAATTTATCAGCACGATATCTTGTCTTACAATTTTTACAATCAATTAATGGGTCAGAAAATGTACCAATGTGTCCTGAAGCTTCCCATGTTTTAGGATTCATAAGTATGGCTGAATCTAGGCCAACATTATTAACATCTTCTTGAACAAACTTCTTCATCCATGCATTTTTTAAGTTCTTTTTAAGTTCAACACCAACAGGTCCAAAATCCCAAGTATTAGCAAGTCCACCATATATTTCACTTCCTTGGAATATAAAACCATATTGTTTACAATAATTAACTATTTCATCCATTTTAATTTCTTTCATTCTATTCACCTTTCCTTTAAAACAATAAAAAGATTCTTTATGTTATAAGGACGAATTATCTCCGCGGTTCCACCTTATTTATTCATAAAAGAATCTCTTTATTTATATAGCTCCCAGTTTCCAAGCTGATCATCGCTTTTCAAAACTATTTAAATTATAGCATTATTTATACTTAATAGCAAGTGTTTATTTTTTATAATTACAAGTTGGACATACTAATCCGTCTTTCTTCTCTACTAAGTTAGTATGACAGTTAGGACATAATTCAATAGATGGTTTATCCCAACTAGCATAATCACATTTAGGATAATTATTACAGCCATAAAATATTTTACCTCTTTTAGTTTTCTTTTCCACTACTTTACCATTACATTTAGGACAATCCATAATTTCCACTACTTGGCGTTCTGGCTTATCATTTTTAATATATTTACATTCTGGATAATTAGAACATGCGACAAATTTACCATACTTACTTCTTTTAATAACTAGATTACTACCACAGTTAGGACACTTCTCTCCGGTTTCTTCAGGTTCAGTCTTCTTCATTTCTTTGAAAGCATCTTCTACTTTAGGCTCAAACTCTTGGTAGAACCTATCTAATAATTTAACGCTTTCTAATTTACCATCCGCTATCTTATCTAAGTCATCTTCCATTTCTTTAGTATAATCAACATTAATAATATCTTTAAAGAATTCTTGTAATTTATCAGTAGTTTCCATAGCAACTTCTGTAGGAACAAACTTTTTATCTTCTACTTTAACATAATCTCTTTCATTTAATGTTTCAATAATTTTAGCATATGTTGAAGGTCTACCAATACCTAGAGTTTCCATTTCTTTAATTAATTTACTTTCAGTATATCTACTAGGTGGTTTAGTGGTATGTTCAGAATAATTTATTTCATTAGATATTACTTCTTTATGTAATAGATTATCTAAATTAGGTAGTTCTTTATCATTTACATCTTCATAGTTAGCATATACTTTTAAATAACCATCAAATACTAGTACTTGACCGGTTGTTTTAAAAATATAGTTATTATTATTTAAACTAACACTAGTAGCTTCTACCATAGCATCTTTCATTAAGGAAGCAAGTGTTCTATAATAAATCATTTCATATAATTTATATTCATCTTTTGTTAAATATTCTTTAACACTACTTGGTGTTCTATTAATACTAGTAGGTCTTATTGCTTCATGGGCATCTTGAACATTATCCATACTCTTTGCTTTCTTAACATATCCAAGATAATTTTCACCATAATTACTACTAATATAAGCATAAGCACTTTTAACAAATTCATCAGATAATCTTACAGAGTCAGTTCTCATATAAGTAATTAAACCAACTGTTTCATCTTTTAGAGTAATACCTTCATATAATTTTTGAGCAATACTCATAGTCTTCTTAGAAGTAAAACCCAACTTAGTTGAGGCATCTTGTTGTAATGTAGAAGTAATAAATGGGTACTTAGCCTTTCGATTCTTCTTTTGTTTATCTATTTTATCAATAATAAACTTATCACTTAATTTACTTAATATATCTTTTGCTTCTTCTTCGCTTTTAATTTCTACTTTATTATCGTTATAACTATCTAGTTTAGCATCAAAATTATCAAATATAGCTTCTATTTCATAGTACTTTTCTGGATTAAAAGCCATTATTTCTCTTTCTCTATCAACGATTAATTTTAAAGCAACACTTTGTACTCTACCAGCGGATTTACCACCTGTTTTAGATTGCATTAATTTACTTAATCTAAAACCAATTATTCTATCTAATATTCTTCTAGCTTCTTGTGATTTAACTAGATCCATGTCTATTTTTCTAGCATGCTTAAAAGAATTTAATATAACATCTTTAGTTATTTCATTAAATACTATTCTTTCATAATTATTATCATTTAACTTTAAAGTATCATATAAATGCCAACTTATAGCTTCTCCTTCCCTATCGGGGTCGGTTGCTAAATATACATAATCACTATCTTTTATATCTTTCTTTAAAGTATTAACTAATTTGCTTTTACCTTTAATTATTTTATATTCAGGTTTAAAATCATGGTCAACATCTACTCCTAAACCAAACTTTCCACTAGTAGTTAAGTCTCTAATATGGCCAAGTGAAGATACAACCTTATAATCATTTCCTAAATACTTTTCAATAGTCTTACTCTTACTAGGAGATTCCACTATTACTAATTTTTTAGTCATATCATTATTCCTTTCCTGCTTAATTATATACTAAATACTATATCTATTGTCAAGTAAATTAACTATATTTTTATAAAATTAATCATATATTAATGTAGAGGTGTTATCTAATGAAAAATATTATTAATTATTTCTATAACTTAAATATTACTAAATTAACTAATAAAGATAATATCTATTCTTTTTATGATAATGATGAATTATATCACTTTTATATATATAATAATAATATTAAAAATATTGATTTAACTAAAGATATTGATGATTCATTAAAGAAAGATACACTTATTCATGAGATAATAATTAATAAAGATAACTCAATAATTACCTATTATAATAATATTCCCTATATATTATGTAAAATAAATATTAATATTAATAAACCAATAACTTTAGGAGAGATAAATTATTTATCTAGTAAAGTAATAATTACTAATAGTAAGATTACCTACCATAGTTGGCAAGATTTATGGAGTATTAAGATGGATTATTTAGAAAAGGTTATTAATGAAAATGGGAAGAAGTATCCTATTATTGTAGATAGTTTTAATTACTTTGTAGGAATGGCCGAGAATGCTATTAGTTATTATAATAATTTATCTAATAAAGAAGTAGATAATAATTCATTGGTTATTAGTCATAGAATAATTAATATTAATGATACGGTGTATGCAATATATGATCCTGTAAATATTATTATTGACCATAAGGCAAGAGATATTGCTGAGTATATTAAATATTCTTTCTTTAGCGATAATACTAATATATTTAAGGAATTGAATGTTTATTTTAAGTATAATTATTATACGAAAGATGATGTGGTGATGCTACTAGCAAGAGTGTTATATCCTAGTTTTTATTTTAATATGTATGAGGATATTATGATTAATAATAAGGAAGAAAAAATTATTACTAATATTACTAGTAAGTTAGATAAGTATGAGTTATATTTGGCTAGAGTATTTAAGTATTTTAATAACTTTTATAATTTGCCTGTTCCGGAATGGTTAAATAAGTAATACCCTTCTATTTTACATTTTGGCTCGTTTTTGTTTTACAGTTTGGCAATACTTCTTGCAAATTACTAATAAAAAATACTGATAACTATTCTATTGTGAAAATAGTGATATAATATATTATAAGCTTTTAAAAATATTTAATGTAATTCATCGAGTAATGATAATTTTTTAATTTTAATATTATTATTTTTACCAGTTCCTAATTCAATATCGGGCTTAATGGTTTTTCCGTGAAAATCACTACCACCACTTATCAATAAATTATATTTTTTCGCTATTTCTAAATAGTAAGTCATTTCTTCTTTGGTATGACTTGAATGATATACTTCTATTCCTTTTAAACCACAGCTAATCATTTCTTTTAATAAGATTAAAAAATCTTTTTCTGATAATTCTAATGATTTAGGATGGGCTAAAACTGGTATGCCACCACTATTTGTTATTAGTTCTAAACACTCTTGATATTGTAAGCCTTTGCTTGTTTGTCTTGTTTTATTATGTGCATCTATTAAATATTTATCAAAAGCATCTTGAGATGTAGTTGCATATCCGTATTTAACACAAAGTTTGGCTAAATCTGGGCGTCCTAAATTGTGGTTGGCATTAATGAGTTCTTTTATATCTTCATAGCTAAATCTAATGCCATAATCTCTTTTGATTTGTTCCATTATTGATAAAAGTGAATTAATACTGTTGTCTTTTAAATCTATCATCTTTTTATTTAATTCTTTATCATTTAAATCAATGCCATATCCTAAAATATGCATCCTTCCTTTATAAGTTTTTGCGGATAGTTCAATACCATTAATAATTTTTATTCCACTATCTACAATTATATCTTCATTCCTATTAACTTTTTTAATTCCTTCAATAGTATCATGGTCAGTTATAGCAAGTGTTCCAATTCTTTTATCAATAGCTAATTTTATTAACTCTTGAGGTGATAAATCACCATCTGAATAGTTGGTATGAGTATGCATATCTATTATTTTTTTACTTTTTCTATATGGATTAATTACTTTATCTAAATATATTCGATTTAGTGTTTCTATTGCTAAATTATCTTCATATTCTTCCATTTCAGAATAAATTTCACCAGCAGTTTTTCCCATTAACTATCATCTCCTTAATATTAGTTTTTTGCCTTCTTCAGCAACTTCTACATTTTCAAAGTTTTGTTTTGCTTCTTCTAAATATAATCTTTTATCTTCTTCAGGCCAAAAATGAGTTAATAATAATTTTTGTGCATTAGATTTACTTGCCAAAATACCAGCTTCATAAGCAGTCATGTGGGTTTTACTATTAGCATTATGTTTTTGTAAAAAGGAGCTTTCACAAATTATTAAATCAGCATCTTTACAAAAATTTACTAAATTACCTAAATTAGTTGTGCCAATATCAGAAGTATATATTATTTTAAAATCTTTATTTTGTAATTTAACCATATAGGATTCAATAGTATGTGAGTTGTTATCTTCAAAAGTTATATCTAAATCATCAATAAGAAATGAACAAGAATTATCTATATCATAATAATCTGAATAACTTTCATTATTTGAAGTAATTGATGCTTTATTAAATCCAATATCATTTTTAGGTAAATATATATTTATTTTTTTATCAAGTAGTCCTAAATTATGATAAACATAAGAAGCATATTGTAAAGCACCTAAATCACCAAAATGGTCTTTATGGTAGTGAGTAATAATTACATTTAAATCTTTTAAATCGTTAGGAAAATTTAATAATCTTGTTATACCATTTCCACAATCTAATAATATTTTTTTGCTATTATATTCAACTAAAAATCCAGGACAATTCATATTTCCTTTTGTATAAGGTGATATTGTTCCAAGTGGTGTAATTATTATTTTGCTCATCTTATCAAACTCCTTTTCTTTACTAACATTCTTTCTCTAACTATTGGATCTACATATCTTGAAATATCTTTATCAAGATTAAGAACTTCTTTAACCATACTTGATGATACAAATTGATATTCTTTATCTGCAAATAGGCAAATTGTATTTACTTTATTATCTGATATTTCTTTATTCATTTGTTGTAATTGAACTTCATAATCATAATCATTTAAACTTCTAAGCCCTCTAATAATTGCTTTACACTCATTAAGTAGAGCAACATCAACTGCAGCACCACTAGCAAAAATAACTTTTACATTATTCATTCTTTGATATAATTCTTTAATTATTTCCATTCTTTCTTCTAGTGTAAATAATCCCGATTTTTTTAAAGGATTTTGCATAACTGCAATTATTACTTCATCAAATAAATCACTTGCTTGTTCAACAATATTCATGTGTCCTTTAGTCATTGGATCAAAACTTCCTGGGTATAAAACTTTTGTCATAATGATTTCACCAACCTTTTAACTATTTCTTTATCATTTGTTTTTAAAACATAATCAAAAGCACTTTCATCAAATTCAATACTTGCTTTTTCTCTTAAATCAAATGCTTCTTCAGATATGTTATCTCTTTTCATTGCTCTTTGTTTTCTAATTTCATATGGGATATCTAAAAATATTTTTATATCACACATATCAAAGTATTTTGAAATTGATAATAATAACCAATCTAGAATTATTATTTTTCCTTTGTGAAGGTTTAAAAAGTTATCAATTTCTATTTGCATATATTTCCATGTAATATTGGATAATTTATTCATTTCATTTCTTGAATCAAAAACTATTTCTCCAAGTTTTTTTCTATCAACATTATTTTCTTTAACAACAGATTCTCCGAATGAACTTACTAATTCTTCTTGAACTTCAGGTAATAATAAAACTCTGTGTCCGACTTTATCAATATCTAAATGTATTGCCTTATTATTTGTTAATTCTATGATTTGATTTGCTAGTGTACTTTTACCGCAACCTGACTTACCACAAATACCTATAATCATACTTTCCCTCCCATCTACTTGTATTATATTACATTTTTTGATATAATTAAAATACATATTAATTATGTTTGTCATAACGGGAGGTTATTATGAATATAGACTTTGAATTATATAGAATTTTTTATGTAGTAGCAAACCACTGCAATATTACTAAAGCAAGTGAAGAATTAAGTATATCCCAACCTGCAATAAGTAAATCAATTAAAAATCTAGAAGAACAATTAGGTGGTCAATTATTTGTTAGAACTAAACGAGGCGTTGTTCTTACTGAAGAAGGAAAAGAGTTTTATAATTATATAAAACAAGCAATTGAGTATATTAATAATGCTGAAAATAAATTTACCGATTTAATTAATCTAGAAACAGGATGTATTAAAATCGGTATTAGTACAACGTTAACAAAAGAGTTTTTACTTCCATATTTAGAGAGATTTCATTCACTGTATCCTAAAATAGATATACAAATAATAACTTATTTAACTTCTGATTTAATGCCAAAATTAAGAAATGGATTAATAGATATTGTAATTTTAAATTTAAATAAAAAAAATTATGGAAATGATATTGATATTATTAAATGTAAAAAGATAAATGATTGCTTTGTAGTAAATAATAAATATAAAGATTTAATTAATAAAGAGATGTCTTTAAATGATTTAAATAATTATCCTTTAATTTTACAAGCTAGGGGTTCAAATACTAGAGAATTTTTAGATAATATAGCAAGTGAAAATGGTGTTGTACTTAAACCTAACATTGAATTAGCAAGTTATTCGCTAGTAATTGAGTTTTCTAAAATTGGTTTTGGTATTGGATATGCTACTAAAGAATATATTAAGAAGGAACTAAAAAATAAAGAACTATTTGAATTAAAAATAAAAGAAAAAATTCCTAGTAGATATATAGGAATTGCTTTATCAAAAAATCATGTACCTAATTTTAGTACAAAGAAACTTATTGAAATAATATCAAAATAATACGTAATTTTTGCTTAATATTTAATTTAAATCTTATATTGCTTGATAAAATTATTTTATAAATTTACTATTGTTTATGCAATAGTTCTTTTTAAAGTCTTTACTAATTTTTGTTGCAATAATGGTTTAGCAAATTGTTCTTCTAAAATTAAAATACTATTTTTGTATCTGCTATATGCTTTATCATAGTTTCTTTGTTCAATTTGTTCAATGCAATAGTCAACAATGTTATCATAAATATAGTCATAAATAACGCTAGATTTTTCATCATTATTAATACTTTCTACAATAATAGGTGCTACCTTATAATAATGTTCTATATCTTCTCTTGAAACAAAATTATCTCTAAACCATCTAAGTATAGTTAATTCATGGTAATTATCATCAAACTTTTCTTGAAAATATCTCATACAGGTTGAGGTTAAATAACAACCCCTTTATCATTTACATAATTCCCTCTTTCATCTCTACTTGACATTCTTTTCATCTTCTTTTATATTTTTCTTATATATAACTCTTAAATCCCAAAGTAAATTTAAAACGCAATCTGAAAATTCACTTTCACTATTCATTTTTTCATTACATATATATTTTGTCTGTAATTCATCAGATTTTTCATAAATGGCAATCAAATCATTATTGTTGATAAATTTTAAATTTCTTTGTTTTTCATATTGCACTGCCCATTTATTGATAAAATTTAATATTTCATTATAATCACTATAGTTTTCTTTATAAGAATCAAACTGCAAAATTAAATTTATGTATCCAATTAATCTAACAAACAAATTAGAAACATTCCCATAATTATTTTCAATGTTCATTATTAGCACCTCCTAATAGTAATCATTCTTTTTTGAAAAAATTATATATCAAGAATTATAAAATTTATTAAAAGACAAGTTAGTAATCTTGTCTTTCTCTTATAAATGGTGGAATATCTAAGTCATTTACACCATCATTAGCGATACCATCAGCTTTATCTTTATACATATCTTCTCTTTTAGCAGAGTTGAAGTTATGATATAAAGGTTCACTTTCATTTTCAAAGCCTGTAGCAATAACAGTAACAATTACTTCATCATTTAAGTTTTCGTTAATAACCGCACCAAATATTGTATTAATATCAGTGTTAGCAGCTGTTCTGATAATTTCAGCAGCTTCTTCTACTTCAAATAATGTAAGTGATGTACCACCGGTAACGTTGATAATAGCATCTGTAGCACCATTTATAGAAGTTTCTAGTAATGGTGAAGATACAGCTTGTTTAGCAGCCTCAACTGCTCTATTTTCTCCTGATCCAACGCCAATACCAATTAAGGCATTACCTCTATCCTTCATAACAGCTTTAACATCAGCAAAGTCTAGGTTTACTAATCCGGCTACAGCAATTAAATCTGAGATAGATTGAACACCACGATGTAGAACATTATCAACTTCACGGAAGGCCTCTAACATAGGTGTTGATTTATCAATCAATTCTCTTAAACGATCATTAGGAATAACGATTAAAGTATCAACATGTTTTTTTAATTCATCTAGGCCGGCAACAGCTTGATCCATTCTCTTTTTACCTTCAAAACTAAATGGTTTAGTAACAATACCAACAGTTAAAGCACCAAGTTCTTGAGCTATTTCAGCAATTACTGGAGATGCTCCAGTCCCTGTTCCACCACCCATACCGCAAGTTACGAAAACCATGTCTGCGCCTTTTAGTACTTCTTCGATTTCACTCTTACTTTCTAGAGCAGCTTCTCTACCTATTTCAGGATTAGCTCCTGCTCCTAAACCATCAGTTAATTCATTACCAATTTGCAACTTTATTGGAGCAAGTGAATTATTTAAAACTTGTAAATCTGTATTAGCAACAATAAAGTCTACACCTTTTAAGCCGGAATCAATCATTCTATTTACGGCATTACAGCCACCGCCACCTACTCCTATTACTTTTATTTTTGCTAATTGATCCATTTCTAAGCCAAACATATTATTCATTATTCTTCCTCCTTATTTTTAATAAAGTTCTTAAACATTTTTCCTATTACATCTATATTTTCTTTTTTTAATTTACTATCAGGTTTGACAAGCAATTCTTCGTCAGTTTCACTAATCATTGAATATTCTTTACCTCGAACATCCATTTTATCAATAAAATATTTTATCATACCAAGGGCTGTTGTATATTTATTATCTCTAACTCCTATGGTATCTACCTTATATACCAAAGCACCTTTACCAAATACTTCCGTAATTAAATTCTTGAAAGATTTAATTTCCGTAAGCCCTCCTGTAATAATTATATAATCAATTTCTTGTTTTGTTAAGAGTAAAATCTGTTTTTTTGCAAAATTTAGTATTTCTACTAATCTACTCATAACTACTTCAGTTACTTCTAATTGGTTTAATTTAATAGTCTCCCCAATCGTATTTTTTATTTCAAAAGTATCGTTTAATACATTAAATCTTTTATGGGATGAAGCAAATCTTTCTTTAAGCATTCTTCCATCAAAGATATTAATACCAAAGACATATGCTAAATCTTTATCAACATTTAATCCTCCTAAGTTAATTACTCCAACGTTCATTAACTTACCATGATTAAATACACTAACATTAGTTGTTTCATGTCCTAAGTTGATAATAGCACCTACTTTGTTATCTGTAAACTTACTTCTTATTTCGTAATAATCTCCTAAAGAAGGTAATGTAATATCTACTACTTCTAAATTAGATTTTTCTATTACTTCAATTACTGAATATATATTCTTTTTAGGAACCGATATCATTATGGCTTTTAGTTCTACTTCACTAGCCTTTTTATTTATAACATGGATACCACTACTAGTACCATCTATTACAAAGTCAATGGGTATAGCCGTTACAAGTTCATAATCGTTATCTAGTTTATTGTAGACTGATGTCTTAATTAACTTACTAATAATATCTGAAGTAATTACTCCATCTACTTTCATACTAGCAGATACTAATTTAAATCTAGCATCTTCTTCACTAACATTAACAATTACTTTTTTGATATCAAAGCCTAAATCTTTATTAATTTCTTTAATACCATCTTTAATAGCATTACTAGCTAAATTACTATCAATTACTAGGCCTTTTCTAATACCTTTAGATTTAATTTCATAAGAAGATAATACTTTTACTTGATTATTATGATTTTCTCCTACAATAAATTTAATGGTATCAGAGCCTATATCAATACTTGTATATACCTTTCTCACAACATCGACTCTCCTAAAATATAACCTAATTATACAATAAAATACTTATAAATGCAATAATATAACATAAAGTTCAATAAATTTTAAGATTAATCAAGTCTTGTTCTCTAAGGCTCTTTTTATTATTTTAAAATACCTCTAAAAAAATAGCAAAAGTTTATTTGCTATTTTCATATATAACTTTTTAATATTATCTATTATTAGAATAAAACCATTCCTAATGTTAAGATAAATATTGAAACAAGTGCTAAATATAGAATTAATTTAAATGCCCATTTAAACCATGTAGAATATTCAACACGTGCTACGGCTAAACCACCCATAATTGCTCCACATGTAGGAGTAATTAAGTTAACTAGTCCATTAGCTGCTACTAAAATCATGATATTAGTTTCTACAGAGAATCCTAATTGGGCAGTAAGTGGTCCCATAATTGGAGTAGATAGGCTTGCAATACCAGAAGATGAAGGAACTAATACTGATAATACTATATGTAATAAATAATTACATGGTGCGTATAAGATAGCAGGCATTCCTTTTAAAAATTCAGCTGCATTATAAATGATATAATTATCAAAATGTGTTATTCCCATTAATACACTTACTCCACGAGCAACAGCAATAATTAACATAACACCAACCATATCATCAGCGCCATCGATGAAAGTATCAACTGTTTCTTTTTCACTAAATCCATTAATAATACATAATATTATTGTTATAATTAAGAACCATAAACTAGCCTCATTAAAATACCACGTACCAAGAGGAGTTCCTACTAAAAAGCCTGATATATTATCAAAGAAAGTAACACCAAAATCACCCCATGGAATAAATCCTAAAATCATTATTACGAAAGATAATCCAAATATCCATAATGTGATTTTTTGTTTAGAAGTTAATTTGATATCTTCTTCAATCTCTTCCTCACCAAAACGTTTTTCCATGTTCTTTTGTTCTTGAAGTGATAAGAATGTAGAACCTTTGTCTGCTTTTACTTTCTTAGCATACTTCATTACATAAAGTACCGCAATAATGTATGAAGCAATCCATAGGGCCATACCAAGGGCAATAACTACTCCTTGATTAACAGCTATTCCTTCAGGTAGGGCGTCGATAGCTGCTCCGACAGCGAATGGGTTGATTGTTGAACCAAGTACACCAACCCCGGCTCCAAGAAGTATTGTTGCAGAGGCTACTATTGTATCCATACCAGCTGCCACCATTGTGGCAGATAATAATGCATAGAACCCAACAGTTTCTTCTAGCATACCGTAAGTAGTGCCACCAATACTAAAGATAAACATAAGTATTGGAATTAGTATTAATTCTTTTCCTTTTAATTTATTAATTAATACTTTAATACCGGTTTCTAGAGCTCCTGTTTTAGTAACTACTGCTAAATAAGCTCCTAAAATCATGATAAATACGCAAACATCCATTGCGTCCTGAAAACCAAGAATTGGACTCATTAATACATCTGATAACTTAGCTCCTACTACTCCACTACCATTTACTATCTCACCATCAACAAATTGAGCTTGAGGTAATAAATGAGAAGCAATAGCAAGAATAAAGATCATAATAAATATTATAGAGAATGCCGATAACATTGTTTTCTTGTTTTTCTTTTTTGTCTCTTTTGACATTTCTTGTTTTTCCTCCTTATTATATATAATTCTTGTACCTGTCTTACCATTTAAAGCAGCAAGGCCTTCACTTAAAGAGGCAACTATGGCAACTCCTTTTGGATTATTTTCAACAAATTTTGTACATGCTTGAACTTTTGGTAGCATGCTTCCTTCAGCAAACTCTCCTGCTTTAATATATTTATTGGCCATATCAAGGTCTATTAAATTTAATTTTTTCTCCGATGGAGTATTATATTTAATAGATATCTTTGATACAGATGTCAAGATGAGTAGTACATCAGCTTTAATACTAGTAGCAAGAGAAGCCGCTGCAAAATCTTTATCAATAACAGCATCTACTCCTTTGTAGCTGTCATTTTCTTTGATAACAGGGATTCCTCCACCACCACATGTAATTACGACATTACCATCATGTATTAATTCTTCTACTACTTCTTGTTCTAAGATCCTAACGGGTTTAGGAGAAGGTACAACTCTCCGATAACCACGTCCGGCATCTTCGACAAATATATAGCCTTTTTCCTTCTTGATTTCTTCGGCTTGCTTTTGACTATAAAACATTCCGACAGGTTTAGTTGGATTTTCAAAAGCTTTGTCTTGACTATCTACTTCAACCTGGGTAATGATTGTCGCACATTCTTTGGATATTCCTTCTTGTTTAAGTTCTTCACTTATTGCTTGTTGAAGATGATATCCAATGTACCCCTGACTCATGGCACCACATTCCGCGAAAGGCATAAGTGGTGTTCCAATTTTATTTTGGTAGGCATTATCGAAAGCTAAATTTATCATGCCAACTTGTGGACCATTACCGTGAACGATAACGACTTCATGACCATCTTTAACTATCTTAACTATTTGATGGGCTGTTTTTTTAACTAATTGTAATTGCTCCTCAGGTGTTTTACCTAAGGCATTACCACCTAAAGCAATGACTATTCTCAATGTATATCCCTACTTCCCACCAAGTGTTGCATATATAACAGCCTTTATAGTATGCATTCTATTTTCTGCTTCATCAAATACCTTTGATTTTTTGCTTTCAAATACTTCATTAGTAACTTCCATTTCGTTAATTCCGTACTTTTCAGCAATATCTTTACCAATAGTAGTGTTAGTATCATGGAAAGATGGTAGGCAATGTAAGAATATTGCCTTTGGATCAGCGTTATTCATAACATCCATTGTAACTTGATATGGTTTAAGAAGTTTAATTCGCTCTTCCCATTTAGCAGGGTCTTCACCCATAGATACCCAAACATCAGTATAAATTACATGAGCTCCTTTAGTGCCTTCCATAATATCTTCAGTCATTTTTATTACAGAACCACTTTTCTTAGCAATTTCTAAACAAGTATTACGAAGTTCTTCACTTGGCCATAATGTTTGAGGAGCACAACAAGTAAAGTTAATTCCTAGTTTAGTACATACGACCATTAGAGAATTAGCAACATTGTTTCTAGCGTCTCCACAAAATACTAATGTTTTACCTTTCATGCTTCCTAAACATTCTTCAGCAGTCATAATATCAGCAAGCATTTGGGTAGGATGAAACTCCGTAGTAAGACCATTCCATACAGGAACACTACTATATTTAGCAAGGCCCTCTACTATTGATTGGTCAAAGCCACGATACTCAATACCATCATACATTCTACAAAGTACTCTAGCAGTATCGGCAATACTTTCTTTCTTACCCATTTGACTTCCGGTAGGTCCTAGATAAGTAACTCCCATGCCTAAGTCATGTCCAGCTACTTCAAAAGCACATCTTGTTCTAGTACTATCTTTTTCAAATAATATAGCAATATTCTTACCTTCAAAGAATTTATGCTTTTTACCTTTATGTTTCATAACTTTAAACTTCTTGGCTAGGTCAAGTAAATATCTAATTTCTTCTTCACTATAATCAAGTAGTTTAAGAAAGTCTCTTCCTTTTAAATTCATTAGTTATCGCTCCTTACAAGTGGCATACTCATACATCTAGGACCGCCTCTACCACGAGAAAGTTCAGATCCATGCATTTCTAATACTTTAATACCATATCTTCTAAGAACAGCATTAGTAATATTATTTCTATCATAAACTATTACAACTCCGGGTGCTATACATAATGTATTAGAGCCATCATTCCACTGTTCTCTTTCAGATATAATCTTATCTCCACCACCACATGGAATAAGGGTAATATCTTTATTTAAATATTTTTCAAGGATATTCTCTAGGCTATCATTAATTTCTTCAACTTTAACACCTTGAGCGATATCTTCTTTTATTTCAAATACTTGTAATGTATCCATAATACCAGGATGGTATGTGAACTTATCATAATCTATTTGTGTAAATACTGTATCTAGGTGCATGAATGCTCTAGAGTTAGGTATATTGAAGGCAAGAATTGTATCTATTTCACAATCAGGATCTTTAAACATATTTAAGGCAATTTGTTCGATAGATTCCGGTTGTGTTCTTTGACTGACACCTATTGCTAAAGTATGTTCATTAAGTACTAAAATATCTCCACCTTCAATATGGTATGGATTATATCTATCATAATACTTAATAGTATCTTTATAATCAGGGTGATAATTAAAGATATATTCAGCATAAATAGTCTCTCTATTTCTAGTTACAGAGTACATTTTATTTAAGCTAATGCCATTTTCAATGGATGCAAACGGGTCTCTGGTAAACACTAAGTTAGGCATTGGATCTGCTAAGAATTTAGAGTCTTCAGTTACTTTATCTACTAAAGAGTGTTCAGTATCTCTTTCCATAGCAGCTAATTCATTAACATTAATACCTTCCATAGTTTTAAGTACTAGTTCTTTATTGTCATGGAATTCCATTAGGAATGTAATAACCGCATCTTTATATTTAGGTGTTTTTATTCCGGCTTCGTAGACAAATTGTCTAACAAATTTTTCTCTTAGATCAGGATTTTGATCAAGTACCTCAGTCATTAAATCTTCTAGGTATACTACTTCTACTCCATTTTCTCTAAGTATTCTGGCAAACTCGTCATGTTCTTCTTTAGCGATTTTCAAATAAGGAATATCATCAAATAATAGTCTCCCTAATGAATCTGGTGTTAAGTTTAGTAACTCATTTCCAGGTCGATGTAATAATACTTTTTTAAGTGGCATTATTTCACTTTTTACATTTATCATTTTTTCTCTCCTCTTCTACTTTATATTTGATAAAAATAATTTAACTGTCTCATTATCTGATTTCATTATCTCATCATAAGTACCGGTTAAAATTATTTTACCCTCATCCATAAAGGCAATTTTTGTAGCGACTTTTTTAACAAAACTAACTTCGTGAGTTACTACAATCATTGTCATTCCTTCATCAGCAAGTTCAATCATTAAGTCTTGAACTTCTTTTACCATTTCCGGATCGAGTGCTGAGGTTGGCTCATCGAATAGTATCATTTCAGGCTTCATCATTAAAGTTCGAACGATAGCTACTCTTTGTTTTTGTCCTCCTGATAAACTACTTGGATATACTAGAGCTTTGTCGGCTAAGTCTATCCTTTTAAGATATTCCATAGCTTTCTTTTGAGCCTCTTTCTCACTATATATACCTAACTTTATCGGAGCTAATATAATGTTATCCATAACTGTTAAATTATTAAATAAATTAAAGTTTTGAAATACCATTCCAATCTTTTGTCTATATAAAAATATATTATTATCATTTAGTTCATGATTATCTAAATATATCTTACCACTATCAGGCTTTGCTAAGTAATTAATGCATCTAAGGAAGGTACTCTTTCCGGAACCAGAAGGTCCGATAATAACAACTCTATCCCCTTTATTAACTTCTAGACTTATATTCTTAAGTACTTTAAGTTTACCAAAACTTTTACTAATATTCTCTACTTTAAGCATTATTAATCTTCCTTTCAAATATCTTTAATAATTTAGTTAGTATGCCTGTAATAGATAAATATATTAAAGCTGTTATTATTAAAGGAAAGAAATAATTATATGTCCCGGATGCAATAATGTCTGAGGCTTTAGTAAGTTCCGTAATACCAATATATCCAGCTACTGATGTTTCTTTAATAAGAGTAATAAACTCATTTCCTAAAGCTGGTAATATATTCTTAATGGCTTGAGGTAATATAACATATTTCATTGTTTGGTTATAATTAAGTCCTAGACTAAAGCCGGCTTCCATTTGACCAATATCTACTGAATTAATTCCAGCGCGCATAATTTCTGATACATAGGCACCAGAATTAATACCAAAAGATAATATTCCTACTAAAACTAAATCGATATTAACACTCTTAAATATTACATAATAAATAATCATTAATTGCACTAAAGCTGGTGTTCCCCTGATGATGGTTACATACAAATTGGCTATATAATTAGCTATTTTACCTTTACCTGTTTTATCATACTTATCACGAATAAAAGCTACTAATAGACCAATAGCCATGCCTAGTATTATAGCTCCTATGGCAATAAGAATAGTATTTTTAAGGCCTTCTAGTATATACATATATCTTTTATCGTATATTACACTCTTATAAAAATCATTAATTATCTTTTCCATATATCCCCCTACTACTTAGAATGGTTAATAATATATTCTTCTATCTTTCCTTCACTTTGTAATTTTTCTAGTACCGTATTTATGCTATTAAGAAGATCAGTATTTCCTTTTTTAACAGCAATTCCATAACTATCACTAAATAAGTATCCAGGTAATAATTTTAATCCTTCGTTTGCTTTTATTATTTCTTGAGCAGGTAGATTATCCATAATAATTAAATCAACTTTGCTGGCTTTAAGATCCTCTACCATTGTTAGATATTTCTTTTGTCTAACTATTTTGGAATTTTTATAAGTCTTTGTAGCATAGCTATCCGCAACATTACCAAGTTGAACAGCAATCTTTTTGCCATCTATTTCATTCATTGTGATATTACTATCTTTTCTTACTATAACTACTTGATTAGATGTTATATATTCTATAGAAAAGTCTACTTCTTGCAGTCTTTCAGGAGTGATACTCATTCCAGCGGCGGCGAAATCAGCTTTACCACTATTAAGTTCATTAATAATTGAATCAAAGGCAATATCTTTAACTACTAATTCTTTGCCTATATAATTAGCTATTTCATTTGCTATATCAATATCTACTCCGACTACCTTACCATTCTCATAATACTCATAAGGTGCAAAACCAGCTTCCGTTACTAAAATTAATTGATTCTCATTTCTAGAGCATCCTGTTAAAAATACTAACCCCAATATTATTCCTATTAACCATTTCCTCATCAATACTCCTCCTCCAACATATCTAGTGTCCTCTACTGTAATTAATTATATCAAATAATATTTTCTTTGTCTATAAATGGACCACTTTTTGTAGAATAAAAAGAGCTTACCCTCTAAATGGAAGGATTGCTCTTTAGTTAATTAATCTTCTTACTGTAAATACTAATAGGTATAATACCTCCTAACTTAGTAATTAATAGTGAGGTAATTAATGATACTAAAATAATATTAATATTTAAGTTAATTATCTTCTCTATTCCTATTAAGTTATAGATAATAGTATTAATTGGATTACTAATTAAATAGACAGAGATTAGACCTATAAACATAGATATAAGACCAATAATAAAATTTTCAGAAGAAAATATCTTTTTAACATCACGTCTTCTAACTCCTAGTGTTCTTAATAGAATTATTTCTTTTTCTCTTTCTAATGTTGATATATAGGTAATAACCATCATCATAATTATTGATATAACTATGGATAGAATACTAAAGAACATTAAGATGATAGTTAAGATATTAACGAAGTCAACAACAGTATCAATAACATATTTACTAGCGTCTTCATAGATAATATCTTGATAGTTATCTAATTTATTAATTATTATATCTTTATTATCTTTACTGCTTGGATATATATAGATACCATTAATGTAATTACCATAACCTAATCTACTAAGAAGTATTTCTTTATCTTCTTCAGTTAAGATAGTATTATCAAGAAGACTATAATTAACTAGGCATTGTTTTTTAACAATATCACTAGTACTATTTTTAGAGATAATATATTTTACTAAGTCATTACTATATAATATATAACTACTATCTGTTAACATATTATCTTCTTTAGGTTTAATGATACCTACTATTTTTAAATATTCAGAACTACTATTATAGATATCAGAATAGTTATTGTTAATATAATACATATTATTATAGTTAAGGTAATAACTATTATTGAGTATTAATTTAAACTCTTTATTAAGAATATTATCATAATCTAAGTTACCATTAAATATTTTAGAAATAGTACTACTAACTTGGTTATTTTTATCAATAAGTAATACTAGTTC
Source organism: uncultured Bacilli bacterium (assembly GCA_934130545.1). GTDB lineage: Bacteria > Bacillota_I > Bacilli_A > RF39 > UBA660 > UBA6414. The sequence continues at coordinate 30,086 of CAKOYD010000003.1, forward strand.
ATTATAGTTATTAGGTAACCTACCATAGACTATATCATAATTATTATTAATTATTTTAGTGCTTGGTATAAAGTTAATGGTAGTATGATCTAGATAGTTATAATCATTAGACATAATATTAATATCTACTAGTTTATCATAATAAATACCATTAGTATAAGTATTAAGACTATTTATAGTATCAAGAAAAGTATTATTAAATATATTAGTATGAATACTATCTTCTTTCTTAGTTATATTGTCGTGATAGGTACTAGAAGATTCTTTGAAGGTGTCATGTAAAGTTACAATTGGACTACTAACTAATACTTTATCTTCTAATATTTTTATTTCTTTTAAGGTGTTTTGTGATACTGATAGAACTAAGCATAAAGATATAATAGATATTGAACATGCTAAAGATATTAGAATAGTTCTAATCTTTTTTGACCATAAATTATTTAAAGATAGTTTAATAGCGTTCCTAAAACTAAGATGAGGTTTAATTATTTTATTAACTTTATAATCAGTGTGATATCTATTAATAGTTTCATCTCTTACTACTTTACCATCACTTAATCTTATAATACGATTAGAATATCTTTTAGCTAAATATTCATTATGACTTACAGCAATAACTAAAATATTTTTTGATAATTCTTTTAAGATATCCATAACAATAATACTATTCTTACTATCAAGGGCTCCGGTGGGTTCGTCCGCTAAAACGATTAAGGGATTTTTGATAATGGCACGAGCAATGGCTACTCTCTGTTTTTCGCCACCGGATAAAGTACTTACTTTTTTATGAGCTAAGTCTTCAATATGTAATAGTTTTAACTTACTATATACCCTCCTCTTTTTTTCACGCTTGGACATTTTAATTATATTTAGTGGCATAACAACATTATCATATACTGTTAAATTATCTATTAAATAATAGTCTTGATAGATATAACTAATATAATTACTACGATAATTATCATATTCTTTTTCACTATAAGTATTTAAATTACGATTAAGTATTTCAACACTACCTTTATCATATTTAATTAGACCTCCTATTACTTTGAGTAAAGTAGATTTACCACTACCAGAAGTACCTAATATAGTGATAAATCCCGGAGTAGAAAACTCTAAATTAATATCTTTTAAAACTAAGTTCTTACCATAAGACTTAGTTATATTAATTAATTTTAACATTATTTCCTTTCTCCATATAAACAGTTAGATATTATAACTATATCACACTATTATTATAAATAATTAGAAATTAATTTATAGATAACGAAAATAGTGTTTGATAGTTCAAATATTAGATACTTGATTATTAATTTGAATTAATGATTATTGGATAAAAAATATTTTTAGTGAATGGCTAGATGAAAAGCAATTCTCAAAAAACGAGAATTGCAAACTTCGATAAACCTCGTTAATAGTGAATATCATAAAATATTATTACGTAAAAGAAATTACAAAAATAATATAATATACCACAACTCAATAATATCTTGAATAAAGAATCGAATAATTAAGTTGTCGCAAAATTTGCGGCAACTGCTAAATAAAATCAAATTACTATACCCTAAAATGAAATTATAATATTTGAAAATCAGAATGTAAAACTCGAAGTGAATATGAAAGATGAAACAGTATGACTTACACAAGAACAAATGGGATTATTATTTGGTAAATCCAAATCAACAATTAATAAACATATAAAAAATATACACAAAGATGAAGAATTATTAGAATATGATACTATGAGAAAATTCGGAATTTCCGAATTTAGTGATAAACCAACAAACTATTATAATCTTGATATGATAATTAGTGCTGGCTATAGAGTTAAAAGTCAAAAGTGTGTTGTCTTTAGAAAAAGTGGTTATTGCAAAATTTGCGACAACCACTAGGCAAAATCAAACTACTATACCCTAAAATAAAATAATCAATTAATTTTTGAAGAAAAAGAAGAAAAATGGCTATTACTCTCGGAATATTATAATTGAGGGATGTAAATGAAAAATGAAATTATAATATTTGAAAACCAAAATGTAAAACTTGAAGTAAATATGAAAGATGAAACAGTGTGGTTATCATTAGATCAAATGGCTAAATTGTTTTGCAGAGATAAATCTGTCGTATCTAGACACATTAGGAATGCTATAAACGAAGAATTAAATAATTCAGTTGTTGCAAATTTTGCAACAACTGCAAATGATGATAAAACTTATCAAGTAAAATATTATAATCTAGATGTAATTATCAGTGTTGGCTATCGTGTTAAAAGTCAAAATGGTGTTATCTTTAGGAAATGGGCAACTAAGGTTTTAAAAGACTATATGATTAAAGGTTATGCAATTAATCAAAAGAGATTGGAATATTTAGAGAAAACAGTTATGTTAATTGATATAGCTAGTAGAATCAATACTGAAATACAAGGTACTGAAGCACAAGAGATAATTAAAGTAATAAATAATTATTCTAAAGCCCTAAGACTACTTGATGATTATGATTATAAGAGATTATCTAAACCACGAGGTACTATGAATGATAAAAAAATAACATATAGAGAATGTATAAATGTAATTAATAAATTAAGATTTAACAATATTAGTACTCTATTTGCTCTTGAGAGAAAAGAAGGCTTAAAATCAATAATTAATAATCTATATCAAACATTTGATGGTAAGGAGTTATACCCCACTATAGAAGAAAAGGCTGCTAATTTTTTATACTTGATAACTAAAAATCATGTTTTTATTGATGGTAATAAAAGAATTGCAGCAACATTATTTATTTACTTTTTAGAATACTATAATACTTTATATAGAGAAAATAAACAAATTATTGATAATAATACTTTAGTAGCAATTACTTTGCTAGTAGCACAGTCTAATCCTAAAGAGAAAGACATATTAATTGATTTAATAATGAATTTTTTAAATGACAACTAAAAAGAAGATACTGCTATCTTCCTTTACCTTTATTGTTATTTTCTTGATAACTATTATACATTAAATAATCTAAATATCTATCTTTTATTTCTTTTTTATATAATTCATTTTCTAATTTATTAACCATTAATTCTAGTTTTTTTAGAGTTAGTGAGCTATAGTTATTACCTAAATATTTTATATATTTAGTAATGATACTTACTCTTAACTTCTCTGCTTTCATTAGATTTTCTCTAATAGATTCTCCATCAGTACCATCATCAATATTTTCAATAAACTCTAATAACATGGTAATAATATTATTTATCTTTTTCTTAATAATTTTACTACTCAAACTAGAGGATGCAAAGACAACTTTTTTTACTGATATAGCATCTTTCATTTTTGTTTTAGGAGTTATTTCATAACCGTCAATTTTATCATATTCTAAATATACTACTTCATCAGTTTCGTGATTTCTTTCAACAAAATAATTTTCTCTAGTCATCTTGATTCCTACTTTCTTGATAACTATTTTTTAAGTTAGTTAATCTTATTTGTTCTTCATGACGGTATTTATTAATATTAGCATGATGACCACTTAGTAATACTTCAGGTACTTTCATGCCTCTAAAATCGACGGGTTTAGTATAATTAGGATAATCTAATAATTCAGTATCAAAACTTTCACTATCTAGAGAACCGTCGCTTATAACTCCAGGTACTAATCTAGTAATAGCATCACTTATCATCATAGCTGGTAATTCACCACCGGTTAAGACAAAATCACCAATACTAACTTCTCTATCAATAATTGTTTTTATTCTTTCATCAAAGCCTTCATAATGACCGCATAGTAAGATTATGTGTGATAGTTTAGATAATTCTTTAGCCATTTTCTGATTAAAAGTTTGTCCACCGGGTGTTAGCATAATAACTTCCGTATTATCTTTACGTAAATCTTCAATAGCATTAAAGATTGGTTCACACATTAGAACCATACCACTACCCCCACCTATTGGATAGTCATCAACTTGTTTATTCTTATACGGTGAATAATCTCTAATATTATGAATATTTATTTTAATTTTATCATTTTCAATAGCTCTTTTTATAATAGAATTATTTAAAAAACCATCAAACATACTAGGAAACAATGTTAATATATCTATAACCATTACAATAACCCCCTAAGATTTTTATATATTAATTTTTTATTATTTAAATCAACACTTTCTATTAAATCAAAATTATATGGTAAGAAGTATTCTTTAGTATCATTTCTAATTACTAATACTTCATTTTTATTATGTTTATCGATTCTTTTTACTTTACCTATAATATCATTATCAATAATAACATCTAAGTTAATTATATCTTCATCTAGATATTGGTTATCTCCTAAGATAATATCTTCTTTATTTACATATACTCTTTTACCTTTATATTTTAAAACATCATTAATATTATTTATTCCTTTAATAGTTATCATATCAAATATTTTATGATGTCGATAACTATTAATAATTTCTGGTATTTTATCTTCGCCAATATATATTTTAAAGTTATTTTTAAATATTAAATCTTTATATTTAAAGTCAGATAATATTCTTATTTCTCCTTTTAAGCCATGAGTATTTACTATTTTTCCTATGTATATGTATTTCATTTGTTCACCTCATACATCAAGATAGAAGCAGCAACAGCGGCGTTTAAACTTTCACATTTATTAGACATTTTAATATAGATATTATAATTAGAAAGTTTTGCAATACTATCTCTTACTCCATGTCCTTCATTACCTATTATTAGTGCTAATTTATCACTTGGTTGATATGTTTTGATATCAATACCATTATTAACATTAGTAGTAAGTATATCATAATTATTATTTTTAAGGTTTAATAACTTATCTTCTAAATTACATGTAATAACATTTGTATGAAATATCATTCCTTTAGTCGATCTTATTACTTTAGGGTTATATAAATCAACACTATCAGAACTTAGTAATATTGTATCAAAATTAAAGGCACAGGCGCTTCTAATCATTGTTCCTAAATTACCGGGATCTTGAATATTATCAAGAGCGAGAACTCTACTTCCTATTACATTATTTTCTTTTTTATGGCATAGGGCAATAACGGGAGAGATAGATTCTAACATACTTAATTTTTCCATAACATTTTTGCTTATATAAGTTGTAGGATATTTATAAGAAAGATTAGAGTCTTCTAGTAAATATACTTCTATTACTAAGTCTTCTTTAATGGCTTCTTCAACTAAGTGGATACCTTCTACTAAGAATTTGTTAGTAGCATCTCTGACACTTTTATTTTTATATTTTACTAATTCTTTTATTTTTTCATTATTAACTGAAGTAATAAGCATATTTTCACTTCCTAATCTTTAAGTTTATTCCTTAATATTTTATAATTGGGACAATATTTACTAACAACATTCCAAAACTCTTTAGAATGGTTAGCGTGAACTAGATGAGACAATTCATGAATTACAACATAATCTAGACATTCAATATCATACTTAAATAGTTCTGTATTTAAGGTAATAACTTTACTTTTAGTATTACATACTCCCCATCTAGTAGTCATTTTTCTTAATCTTAAACTAGGTTTAGGAATATTTTCTTCAAACCCATTATACCAATAATATAGTCTATTTGTAAATATCTCTCGGATATTTTTACTTATCCATTTATCTAATTCTTTATATGATGGAGTAAATATTTTATCATTAAATATATCTACTTCACTAAATGTTCCAATAATAATATCATAGTTAGTACCAAAATAATAAAACTTACTAGCTCTTTCTTGATGACGATTATCTTTATTTATCATTCTTTCAATAGAGGTAATATTATCATTAATTAATTTAATTATTTTCTTATCAGATTCTAAATAATTAGTAGTAACATTAATTACTCCATCATGAACTCTAATATAAGTATTTTTATTATTTTTTCTAATAACATTAACTGGATATGTAGTACCATTAATATCTATATTCATAAACCCTCCTATAAGTATCAAAAAAGGCTTTAATAAGCCTATTTATAATAATCAATTCTTTTATATCCAAATACTTTAGCTACAACACTACTAGGAAATGACTCAACCATATTGTTATAACGCATAACACTTTCATTATAGAAGTCTCTAGCATAGGCTATTTTATCTTCACAATTAACTAATTCTTCTTGTAATTTAAGAAAGTTAGTATTACTCTTTAATTCAGGATAGTTTTCACTAAGTACTAATAAGTTATTAATTTCTTTAGATAACTTAATATCACTATTAACTTTATCATTAATAGTTTCAGCTTTAACAGCACTACTCCTTATCTTAGCTATTTCTTTAAAAGTATTTTCTTCATGTTTAGTATACCCTTTAACGATATTTACAAGTTCGGGTACTAAATCTACTCGTCTTTTAACAACAACATCTATAGCACTAAACTTATTTAATACTTTATTACGACTATTTATTAAAGAATTATTAATACTAATGATATAAAAAACTAATATTATAAATACACATAATAATATTATAATAATCAAACTCGCCGTATCCATTTTATTCCTCCTACTATAATTATAAACTAATAAAATATAAAAATAAATAGTTATACATATTTTTTTATAAAATAGTAAATACTATTATTGGTGATAAAATGAATATTGATTTAAGAAAATATATAATTAATAATTTTAAAGATGATAATGTTGAGGATATTGAGAAGTCTATTAATATGTCAATAGATAGTAAGGAAGAAGATCCTTTAATAGGTATGGGAGTATTATTTGAACTTGCTTGGGTAAATAGTACTAAAGAGTTAAAAGATGAAATACTAAGTAATATTAAGAAAGGAATAACTAGTAATGTCTAGCTATTCCTTTTCTTCTATTTTAATGCTTTTAATCATATTATCAACATTAATATTACTATTAATATCACTTATACTTATAAATATAACATTAAACTTTTCATCTTTATTAAAACTAAGAAAATAAATATTTAAGTTTATTTCATTATCAGTATACATATATTTATCAATATTTATATCTTCTATTTTAATATTATCTGTACCTTTATCTTCTAAATCAGGGATAATACTATCATAGGCTTCTTTATAAGAAAGTACTATCTTATCACTTAAGACGTCATAATAATTATATCCAACAAGGGAGATATCTTTATATTTATAACAGATATCGGCTTTACTATCACAATAATTACCTAGTGCTGGTAAGGTTAGAGAATATGTTTTATCATTATCATAATATTTAGTATTACCACTTAAGATATATATTTTATATCCAGAATATATATATCCAATAAATAGTGTGATATTTATAATAAGTGTTAATATATAGCATAGTAGATATCTTTTATTTTTTATTATATACTTTAAAGTATAATATGGGAAATAAAAGATATTTAATAAAAATGATAAGATAATATATTTTTTATTATGTGATTTAATTATATATATAATATTTACAATAACCAATATAATACCTAAGATATTTAATATTAAAGATATAATAACATCTACTCTAGTTATGGTATAAATATTTAAATAAATATATATTATAGGTACAAATAATAGAATAGATGCTAATAGATTTAGAATTAAAACTAATTTTTTCTTCATAATTACCTCTTCTTAGCTTTCTTCTTACCATAATTTTGAAGTTCTTCTAAACTTATTCTTCTTATTTCATGGTAACCACAGTTAGTACATACTCTTTCATATACAGCATATTCTTCATAATGACTATCACCTTCATAATCCTTTACAAAAATACTTGTATTTTCACCACGTTGCCATGGTTCAAAAGTATGACCATTTGCTCTACATTCACCCCATTTTATATCATGATATTTAGTAGATATTCTATCATTTAGTTCACTAACACTTTGTTTAACCATTTTAATCTTAGTAATATCTGCGGTACTATATATATTATCTAATATAATACCCATTAAAGTAATAGTATCTTCTTCATCTAAATTAGATAATAGTACTTTAAACATGTTTTTATGTTCTTCAGTCATAAACCCTCCTTAGCTATATATTATAAATAAATTATTAAAAAAATACAACTATAAATGAAAATACCTTAGATATTACTATCTAAAGTATTAATTTATTTAATTATAAAGGGATCTGTTGCAGTGCCTGATCCAGTAAATTCTGTTTTAGGTTTAAGTGAAACAGACGGACGCACCCCATTAGAGGTAGTGACGAGCCTGCTGCCCAAGCTCCCAGTAGAGCCCGAGGTGAACTCGTAAACATCCGTGCCACCGAAGATATACGGCGACAAAGCCCAAAAATATTGACCTGTATATAAGTAAAATGATGAATTAGAAGCACCACCCCTTGCTCCAGCATACATTATTTCATCAACGGTTAACAAACCGACCGGATAATCTAAAGCTCCATTTCCATTACTTGCCTCAACTGTAAACTTATCATTAGTATTCGTGCATACTAATGTTGGTTTGTAACCACTATACATTCTTTGACGACTATTGAAATATAAACCGTTACTATTACTATAATAATCTTTATTCCAACCACTTGTACTCAATCCTACATCATAACTTCGATCATTGCAAAATACTGTATCTTCTAATTGCGATGTATAACTAGTCATATTTTTTTCATACCAAGTATCTATTTTTTTCTTTATTGTTGAATCATTTTCATTTGTTGAATTATCTAACATTTCTTTTAATATATCTAAGTGATTCTTCCCACCACTTAATTCAAAGTAATAAGATGTTGAACTACTTGTGTCATGAACATAATTTACTTTTTCACAAGTATCGCTTGAAGTAAAGCAAGTATAGTGATATTTACTAGCAATTGTACTATATTCTGTACTCCAATTACCTATATCCGTTAATGTATAAGTATCAGTTAATGTGTATGTACCATTAGTATATGTTATATCATTACCAAATACTATTGAGCCACTTAATGATGACATAGTTTTACTTGAATAAGTATATCTAGTTCCGTACATATATCCAACATCAGCTGGTGAATTAAAATTTGAATTAAATGCCGAACTACCTATTGTAGTATCACTACCTGTATTATTACATTGTCCATCAGTTGGTACTCCATCATATATTAATTTAACCCCACCTGTCTCAGTAGTTCTCACTATTCTCCAGCAATAATTTGCAAATATTAAGTGATTGTCTACGTTTCCTCGGTAGTAATATACTGGTTTACCACTATCCGTATCTGTTGTCATATATATACCATTAGTATTTGACTGGGATGAAAAATATATAGTAGTTGTAGTATCAGCATTATTCTTCATATAACCATATAGTGTTGTATCTTTAATATTAATTACTGCTTCTGTAGTTAGATTAGGGTTATTACTACTAGAGCCTTTTAGTTTAACAGAGATATTACCGGTAAAATATTCTTCCTCTGATTCATCTAACCAGATATATAAATAGTATGTTTTAGTATAAGTATTACCTGATTTAGTTATATTATCATAATCATTCTTTATTAACCATATATCACTATTAGCAGTTTTATCTTTAAATGAGCCATTGGCTATTAAACCTTTAGTACAACTATTAGCACTTGTTGATAAAGCATATCTAATAGTATCTTTTTTATAGGTATCACTTAATGCTGTAATATTAAGACCAATACTAAATGATACTTTACCGCCTGAAGTGTTAGTGGCTTTAGCTACTATAGTCTTTTTAATAGCACTGTCTCCAGTACATTCAGATGGTGCAAAAGATACATTTTCACTAGTTCCACCACTAATAGTCATTGTTAAATTACCTGCTTTAATTTGAGTTACATTAATAGCATTAGAAATAGTAGTAACTAAAGCAAACGTTCCACCAATACATAATACTATTATAAATATTATTAATAAAGTTATATATAATTTTTTATGTTCCATAAGTACATCCCTTCTACTATATATTATCGTTATAATAATACCATAAACTAGATATTTAAACAAGTAAAAATACTTAGAAATTGTTATTTTAATTTCTAAGTATTTGAATATTAATTAGTAATATTAATAGTGCGATATGCTACTTTAGTAATATCATTACTATTAGTTACATAATAAACAATTGTATAAGTACCTGGTGTACCATAATCTATATAGTTAACTATTTGTACTAAATCATTTAAATCTCCTTCTACTGAGTCAACAGCAGAATATCCTTCTTCTTTATATATATCAGTACTTTTAACATTAACATTATTACTACCTTTTAATATTAAAGTAAGTAAATTATCCGTCTTAACAACATTAACTTTTCTTTCTAAAGTTACTTCTTTATTATTTATAGTAAGAGTATATATAACTTTATAACTACCTACTTTAGTAGTATCAACATTGCCATCAACACTAACTAGATTAGCAATATTATTATTATCTTTATCACTAGCCTTATATCCTATGTCAACATAACTATCATTTAACCTAACATTCATTTCACTAGGTCCAACTAATTCAAAGGTATATTTATTATTTTTCTTACTATTATTAATTAATACTATAATAAGTATTAAAATAATTATTCCTAGTAAGATACCTCCTATTATAAATAAGTTCTTTTTAGTTAGTAAGTTAACTAATGAACTAGTCTTCTTAACTTCTTCATCATCTTCATTATGTCCAAAATACATATTATCACCTTTCTTTATCTATTATTTTATCTTTATATATACTAACGGGGTTAAATGTAAGACGGTGGTACTTAGTAATACCATATTCTTTTATTGCTTCAAGATGCTTTTTAGTACCATATCCTTTATTATTTTTTAAGTCATACATAGGATATATTTTATCTAATTCATACATCATATTATCACGATATACTTTAGCAATAACAGAAGCTGCTGCAATAGAAATACTTTTAGCATCTCCTTTAATAATAGATGTCGTTTCTGTATTAATATCTAATTTCATAGCATCTATTAAAATATGATCCATTTTAAAACCAACATTATTAATAGCTTCTTTCATTGCTAATTTAGTTGCCTCATAGATATTTACTTCATCTATTTTTTTCTCATCAATTACTCCAATACCTACTCCTAAAGCATGTTTCATAATATAATCATAATATTCATTTCTTTTCTTTTCACTTAACTTTTTAGAGTCAGTTAAGCCTTCTAGAACAAAATCTTTAGGTAAGACAACACATGCTGATACAACACTACCAATTAAAGGACCTCTTCCTACTTCATCTACTCCACCTATTAAATTATAACCTTTTCTATATAATTCTTTCTCGTATTTATATAAGTCAACTTTTTCTTTTTTCATTACTTATTTCATCCTCTAGTTTATTTAATAGTTCTAATAAATTATTATCATCAAATAATATATCTCTAACAAACATTCCGTATATATTACCATATTCATTACTATCTTTGTTAACATCTTTCTTATTTTTTAAATAAGTAACTATATCTAATGATTTATAATCATCAATATTCTTAGTAAGTAAGACTCCTACTAAATATAGGCCTATTACTACTTTATCAGCATCTTCTAACTTCTTATTTATCTTTAATGAATAATTACCAAGAATATTTTTATAAGCATAACCGCAAAAGTTATTACTGACTTCTCCTACAGAAGGAATATTACTATTACTAAAACTTTGTTCATTATAATTAATCATATATAAAGACGCTATTAGACTAATATTTTTAGGTTTATCTAATTGATTACGATATAGTAATACCTTATTATAGAGTGTTCTAACATTATTTAATAATATATTTTTATCTAACATCTTTCATCACAAACATCATTCAATACTTTATGAATACCATCTATATATATATCATATAGTTCATCATGTTGTTCATTAGTTAATTTAACATATGGATCAGTTTGACTTGCTACTGTATCAGCATGATAACTAACTATTTCTCCATCTTTAACAAATACTACTAATGGTACATAGATTCTTTTCTTAGAAGTATTATGTTCTACTCCATCACTATCTTTAACAATATAATCATCTAATATACTATTTAGAGCATCTACTAAATCATAGTAATCATTACTACCCTCTTTAGTTGTAACAAATTCACCATTTTCATAACTAATAGTATCTCTTACTTCATGCATATTTAGATAATATATTTTATCTAAAGAAGTACTACTAGCAGCCTCTAATAATGGTGTAATTGCATTTCTACACCATGGACATGTTGGATAACCTAAATATATAACTCCTGACTTATTTTTAATAACATCTAATAATTCAGTAATATTACTATATTTAATAACATTATCACTAGGTATACTAACTTCTAAATAGCCTTTACCACTACTAGTTTTTTCACCATTATAACTTTCATATTCTTCTTTAAACTTACTAGCGTCACTTTCTTTTGTTTCTTTCTTACCACAACCAGTAAAACAAAACACCCCTAAAATAACAATACATAATAATATTTTCTTTCTCATAAACTACCTCACTTACATTAATTATTATATATTTAAATTAATAATATGGCAATATATTTTTAAAAAAATAAGGTAATTACTTACCTTAAATATTTATAATAATTACTATTAATAATTAATTTAGATATAGATATTTTATCATTAACTATTTTGTTAATACTAGCAATATATTCTTTATCTACATCATTATCTAATTTAATTACTTCTTTAGTTAAATAATTATATTTAGCTTTATTAGTTATCCAACTTCTATCACTAAATATTACTATCTTTTCACTATTAGAGAATATATCTCTACCCATTAGTAATCGAGAATCATAATCTACTCCAAATAGATTTAATACGGTTGGTAATATATCTAGACTAGATACATAATCATTAACTATTACATCTTGATAATTACCATTATTCCATATAATTAAACTATTTTTATATAAATCAAAATAATTATCTTTAATATTCATATATTCATCTATTTCACTAGTAAGTAATCCATATGGATAATGGTCAGGTGCAATAACAATTACCGTATCATCTAACAAATTATTTTCTTCTAATCTATTTAGTAATAATTCTAGTGATTTATCAAATTCTATTTGAGTAGCAAAATAAGCTTTAATATCATTACTAATATTTAGTTTATCTACTAAGTCTTTATTTTTAATAGCGATATCATTGGTTTTAAAGTTATATTCCATATGACCACTAATAGACATATAATAAGTCATAAATTTATCCTTATCTAAATAATACTTAGTACTATTATCAATTACTTCAATATCACTACGAGGCCATATATTACAATCGTTTAAGCCATTATCACAACCCATAAACATCGAATAACCTAAGTTTGGCATGGTAATATTTCTTTGGTAGAAGGTAGAATTCCCGCCATGATAAGCACTAGTATAATAACCTAAATTACTAAATACTTTACCATAAGAATATATATAATCTTTATCAATAGTTTTATCCATACTACAAACCGATACTCCGGGAATTAGTGATAATAAAGAAACAAATTCTCCATCAGAAGTACTACAGTTATATATAGGACTATAGAAGTTATTAAACTTCATACCTTCACTATATAATTTATATAGAGTTGGTGTTATATCTTTATTAATAGCCATTGGATAGAAAGACTCAGCAGTTATATATATTAAGTTTTTATCTTTAAATATACCAGTATATTCATTCTTATTACTAGGTATTTGGCTATTAAAATATTTATTTAAATCATTAGTATTATCAAAGTTATAGTCTAAGATATTATATTCTACACTATTAGATAATAATTTATTAGTATTACTAACTGATACTTTATCTTGAAAGTTAATAATATCTTTATATATATCAATACTAAAACTATTTAATAAACCAATCTTATTAGTAGTATTAGTAATAGATTTAGTTAAATATAATAAATTATAAATATTACTATCAATAAAACTAGTGGAATATACTAATAAACTAATAATAGTAAATAATAATATATTTCTTTTAGTAAGTTTAAATAACTCTATTCTTTTATATAGAAAGATAATAATTATAAGAGGAATTAGAAGTAAACATATTGGTATGATATAGATAGATATTAATCTTAAAATAGTATCGCCAAAACCCATAACTTGGTTAGCATACATAATACCATCAATACCTACAATAGAATGATATAATTGATAATATACTATTTCTATTTCATATAAAAAAGTAATAATTATTATACTAATTAAATATATCATCTTTTTATTTATTAAAGTTAAAAGAAATGCGATAGGAATACTATATAAAAATATATAAATAGTATCTAACATAAAGACATTTTTAAAGGTAAATAATTTTAATATTGATTCTAAAAATATTATTATTAAATAATTATATATAAATGCTTTCTTATTTTTCATCATACCATCCCCACTTAAAATATATTAAATATAGTTTTATTATATACTTTACTATACTATCTAGTCAAATAAAAAACACACAACTCATAAATAAAAAGAAAGCCCATATTAGAGCCTTCTATTACATCATATCTTCTAGATCGCTAATTACATTCTCCTTAGCTTTACACATCTTTTTAAATACGCGTTCCATATTACCGTTGGCGTATTGCTGATACAATAGTGTTCCACCAATACCAGCTAAAACTAAGGCAACTCCTGTTTTTACTTTCATTTATATCACTCCCTTAGAATATATGATTGGGTTCTACCCTTAACTAGTATTTACTAATAATTATTAATTATACTTATCTATTAAAAATTCTTTAAGAGTTGTTCTTCGATTTTCGACATAATCATTCTTAACACCATATAAGAATGATTGCCGATCGCCAACTAAGATTAGAGTTTTTTTAGCTCTCGTGACTGCTGTATATACTAATTTATTATATAGCATTCTTTTGAATGAATTAACTACAGGCATAACTACCATTTTGAATTCTCCACCTTGTGATTTATGAACACTAATAGCATATCCGTGAGTAATATTAATAAATTTATCAGGTGTATAAGTTACTTCATTACCATCAAAGTTGACAACAATTTCATTTTTGTTAGAACTACTTTTTTTAGCAGGTATTACTTTTTTAATATAACCAATATCACCATTATATACGTTATTATCAGGATCATTTACTAGTTGTAATATTTTATCACTTTCACGATAGATAACATTACCGACCGCTAATTCTTTTTTCTTATCATCTTTTGGATTAAATATTGATTGTAAGATAATATTTAAGTTATCAATGCCATTAATAGTTTTATACATGGGCGCTAAGACTTGAATATCTTTTTCAGTATAGCCTTTAGAGGTAGCTATTTTTACTATATCACTAATAGCACCTACTACTAAACTAGGATCACATTCAATAAAGTTATAATCGGCTTTTTTATGAATAAAACTTTCACTTAATTCTTTTTCTTTAATTTCATTAGCAAGATTAACAATATATGATTCTTCATTTTGACGATATAGCGTATTTAATTTAACAACATCTAAGACATCAGAATCTATTAAATCTTTTAATACTTGTCCTTGACTAACACTTGGTAATTGATAATAGTCTCCAACTAAGATATATTTAGCATCTTTACGGCATCCTTTTAATAAAGCACTAAATAGTATTGTATCAATCATACTAACTTCATCAATAATAACATACTTTTCAGTACGAGGATTAAATATATCAGAGGAGAAAGTATTTCTTTCTTTATCCCAGCCTAGATACCTATGAATAGTATAGCCAGGTATTAGGGTTGTTTCCATTAATTTTTTAGCAGCTCTGCCGGTAGGAGCTAATAAAGCAATATCATTATCACTTATTTTATAGATATTTTTAAGTAAAGAAACAATAGCTTTAATAATAGTAGTTTTTCCGGTACCTGGTCCACCAGTAATGATTGTAAAGTTATTATTTAGAGATTTAATAATAGCTTTTCGTTGACTTTCATCATATGTTATATCATTAATATATTCTAGTTCATCAATTTTCTTTTCTAGCTTAGGTAAATTATTTCTTTCTAAGTTATTTAGGTAATATATTTTATCAACAATATATTTTTCACTATCATATAGACTACTTAAATAGTAACGATCATGATCTATTCTAATCTTACCTTCTTTATTTAATTTAATAATCATATATTCTAGTTTTTCTAGGTCAATATTAGGTACATATTTAACTATTTCATTATAGATGTCTTCTAGTAATAAATAAGTATCACCTTTATCAAAAGTTATTTCATTAATAATATATATAATTAGTGAAGATATTCTTCTATCATCATCAATGCTTACACCATTATTCATAGCAATAGTATCTATATCAGTAAATCTAAAATCTAATTCATTAACTAAATCATATATATTATTATTTACTATATCTAGGGCATTATTCTTATATCTATTTAAGATAGTTAAACAGTTTTTGGTACTAAAACCCATTTTAGATAATTCTAATACTATATTACTAGTACTTTGATATTCTACTAATACATTATGGATTTTAGTTATTTTATCTTCACTAAGTCTAGGAATAACTTGTAAATCACTAGGACTATTTAAGATAACATCTAGGGTATTTTCTTTAAAGGCATCAACTATTTTTTGAGCAGTTTTCTCACCAATTGGGAATAATTCACTAGATAGAAACTCTACTACTTCATCTTCTTTGGTTGGTAGAACTAATTCATAATCACTGACTAAGAATTGTTCACCATACTTATTATGAGTAGTAATTTCACCATGCATAAGATATGTTGATTTTAGTTTTAAGTCAAAAAAATTACCAACAAAAGTTATATTCTTACCAACAAATTCAATATCAGTTTCAATTACTTTTAATAAACCGACAGTATAACCGTTATCTTCATTATTAAAAATAGTACTACTATATATTCCTTTAATATAACCCATAAAACCACCTCGTTTATTTAATAAAAAATGTACTATTGCTAGTACTTTTCTATTTTTGTGTATACGTTGTATATAAATATCCACTATAACTAGCACTAGCCCAAGTATTAGTAGCAATAGCACCATCAACCCAAAAATATGCTGTGTATGTAGCAGAACCACCGGCACTAATATCAAAACTAGTTAATAATAAGTCTTCCGCCCCATTTAAAGTTGTTGTGATAGGATTGTATCCTGATTTAACAAGTGTTACTTTTCCGGCGTTACTAGATGCTTGTTTAAAAGCGGTACTAGAACTACTATTTGTATGCAAATATATTTTAGCATTAACATCAGTACATGATGCTGGAACACTGATTGTTATAGTTGTGCTTTTACCTCCTGTATAGGTGCTAGACATATCGATAACACCACTTATGTCTGAACCGTGAGAATAATTAACCGTAAAACATTTAGTTGAACCATTATACTGGGAATTATCAGTAATACCTATTACATACCATGCATAAGTACTACCTATAACAAGAACCATAACTAATGTTAAGGCCAATATCATATACTTATTTATTCCATTTATTTTCATTGATATCTACCTACCTAATTACATAATATATACTAACATATATTGCAAACATTATCAAGTTATTTTCAAAAAAAAATAATACCTAATTACTAGGTACTATTTAACTGATTTATAATTTTTTTATTGTTCAACATCGTTGTCATGATGTTCATCATCACTTAATAGCTTAGTGCAATTGTCTATACACTCTAAAGTATCTTTAAATGTTTCTTTTTGTTCTGCTTCTTCAATAAGTTCTTTTAACATATTTAGTTCATCTTTTGTATATAATTTCATAATTATCTCCTAACAAATTTATCTATTGTGGTACGTACTTCGCTTCCCATTGATGATTCATTAATACTTTCTTTAAAATTTTGAATATTGTATGGTGTATACATTCTTTGAAAACTACCATCTTCATCAATTATTAGATATCTAGCTTGTCCATAATCCAAGCCATTAAATCCCATACCAGCCGCTCTTAGTGTTAAGCTAGTTCCATCTTTACTTTCAAAATGTTCATGCCCTTCGATAACGATTGATGAATCATCTACTTCTGGTTTAACAAAGTGGCCTTTATCTTCATATATATCATCATCTTTTCTACTGTGTATTAAAGTAATTTTTTTGCCACCTCTTTCAATGACAATTTTACTATCATACTGCATAATATCCTCGATATCTTGTTCGGTTAGCTGTTCTCTAGTCCATTCAGTTCTTTTTTTATCTTTTTCTACAGTTGTTGGTGATAACGTAGCCATATGCTTTCCTAATGCATCCATTCCATCTATAGCATAAATCTCGTGATTTCCATAAATACTTTTAACATTATATTCTCTTAATAGTTCTAGTACTTCATGAGGATTTGGACCAAAACCTATATTATCTCCTAAAGAATAAATTTCAGTTATTCCCATTCTTCTCATGTCTTCTAAAATAGCTAAAGTTGGTTCATACATTCCATGTAAGTCAGTAATGACGCCAATTTTATTACTTTTTCTTTGACTAATCAAGCCTTGAATATCAGGTAATTTACCTATATACTGCATATTTTTTTTATTACTAGAACTTAATAATTCTTTAATATTATCAGGTAGTTCTATTTCACTTGGATTCATTATTTTGCCTTCCGGTGGTTGAGTAAATATTAATGGGAGATTATATAACATACTATATTTTATTTCTTCATCAGTTGGTGTCTTATATCCTGGAATAATAATGCCACTTGGCTTTAATCCTTCTCGCAAAACAACAGTTTCCGCATTATTTCCTTTTGGTGCCATGCTAGTTTCTAATATTCCATTTTGGTGATATGTAACTTGTTCCATAAAATCAGCTGAATTCTTTTGGATAATATGGTTTGAGCCGACATTTGTTTCAGAACTTAGTATAAAACTACCTTCCGGTATATGATCATAAGCTAATATTATTTTATCGGTTGGTTTTCGGTAATATACTTGATTACGATGACTTATTGGAGATAAACTTATGAATACTTGATTTTCTTTAGCTTCACCATTAACTAATCTTGACATTGTTTCTTTGTCACTAACTACATGAGCATATAATGCATATTTACATTGCGATAAATCTAATACTCTAATCATTCCTGAATTAGTAGTCACTACTCTTCCTATACTCTTACCTTTAACTGTACCAAATTTACTTGCAATATCAATATTTGTTAAATTACAATTAGATTCTAGTTCATATAATGTTATCATCATTTTTTGATATTTTGATAGCATTTTTCTAATGGTATATAAATAATTTCTATTATTTCGGATTTTTTCAAGCAATTTATTCATAACTGCTTTATCATTTATATTACTAGCCAATGTTTCAATAAAACTAGATATAACCAAAATATTTTCAATTAACTCTACCATATGAGGATTATTTCTGTTATTAAACTGCAATAATTTAAGTCGTTTAGTATCACCATATGTATCAATTAAATACTGCAAATCGTTTTGTCCCAAAAAGAAGAGTAAACCCAGCAATTCATCCCTTTTGTCTGGGCTATTTGACTGAAGTTGATTAAGCAAATAATCATCTATTTTCTTTTGAAATATTTCATAGTCTTCGGTCGTTTCTATTGATTGGGATTCACCACTAGCATTTAGTGCTTGTTGTATATCTTTATCATTAAGTAAATTACTTGAACTAAATACATTATCTAACGTATCTCTAACTTCAGTTGGTATATTATCTGGATAACGTATTATTGTATTTTTGAGTAGATGTGAATATTTTAAATATGTTTCTAAAAAATTAAGAAATGAAACAATACCCATATTTTTATTTTTTGGTTTAAAGTATAAATTTCTATAATGCTCCCAAACAATAGCAATGGTACTTAATGGTTCTTTTAAATTTAATAAATTAAGGATAGTATCTCCCCAAGTATCCCTATAAGCATTAGTATTTACTCCATACGATAAAAATGCATACAAGTTTATTTCACATTTTTCAAATAATTCAAAGATTTCATATGCTCTAGTTAACAGTTCGGTGCTGCAATTTGAAAAGTCAAATATTTTCTTCATAAGAGTTAAATCTGATAAAGTTATACTTCTTTTATTTTGCTCTTTTTCAAGTATTTCAACTGCATACTGTAAAATAATCCTATATTGTTCTTCTTCTCTTAAAGAAGTGTAATAATCTTTATCAATTTTATTATCCACTTCATCAATATACTTTAATTTATTCGTATATATTATTTCATTATTTTTCTTTATTTTGAAATATTCTTTATTCATCTTACCACCGTAATTATAGTATCATAAATTATAAGTAAAGTAAAGTTAGCAAGTGATTCCGCAAAAAAAATAATACCTAATTGTTAGGTACTATTTAACTATCTTACCATATACTTTATCATTATCTACTTTAGTAATCATTACATTAACTATTTCATTATTTTGAACATCATCATTAACTACTACTGATATATAATTAGAAGTTAAGACGAATTTTTCATCTCTTCTAGCTTCTACTAAGCCGTCAAATACTCTACCAATAAATTTATTATAATAAGTATTTTCTAGTTCATTGGATAGATTAATAACTTCTCTTACTCTTTTCTTCTTAATTGATTCTTCGACTTGATTACTCATAGTACTAGCGGGTGTCCCATTTCTTCTAGAATAAGGAAAAGTATGAATCTTAGTAAAACCTATTTCTTTTAAGGTATCCATTGTCTCTTGAAACTCTTCTTCGCCTTCACCAGGGAATCCTACTATTAAGTCAGTAGTTAGAGATATATCTTTAATCTTTTTTAATTCATTTATTTTATTAATAAATTCTTCTTTATTATATCTTCTATTCATACTTTTTAGAATCTTATCACTACCTGATTGAATAGGGACATGTAAGTGTTTTGCAATTTTATCATTAGTACTAATAAGTTCGATAATATGAGGTGTTAACTCATTTATTTCAATAGAAGATAATCTAATACGATATAGGCCTTCTATTTTAACTAATTCATCTAGTAAGGTTTCTAAGTTAGTATTAATGTCAATACCATATCTTCCGGTATGAATACCAGTTAAGACTATTTCTTTATAACCATTTTTAACTAGTAAGGAAACTTCTTCAATTACTTTATCCATCTTTTTACTTCTTAAGCCCCCTCTAGTATAAGGGATAATACAATAACTGCAATAAGCATTGCAACCATCTTGAATCTTAACGAAGGCTCTTGTGTGATTTTCAAAGTTAGTAATAGTCATATCTTCAAATTCTTGATTAGATAAATCATATACTCTTTTTATTTGTTTATGATTAGTTAAATATTCAGATATAATATCTAAGATATGTGATTTATCTTTATTACCAATAACTATATCAGTATCTACTTCTCCACTTCTTATTTGACTATAACAACCCATAACAACAATAATAGCATCTTTATTTTTTCTTTTAGCTTGATTAATTATCTTTCTACTCTTTTTATCACTTTCATTTGTAACACTACAAGTGTTAATTATATAAATATCGGCAACATCATCAAAATCAACTATTTGATAATCATGATTTTTTAACAAATTAATTACATATTCACTTTCATAAATATTTACTTTACATCCTAAACTATATACTGCTACTCTCATACTACTTACTTAAATTATTTAAATAATTTAATGCCTCCTCAAATGTATTTACTTTAATAATATCTATATCATAATTATGCTCTTTTTTAACTTCCATGGCTTCTTCATAGTTAGCGGTTGGAACAAATACTAAATCCATTTTATTTTTAACAGCGCCCATTATTTTATATTTAACGCCACCTATTTCTCCAACATTACCTTCAATATCAATTGTTCCAGTACCGGCTACTTTTAAGCCGTGAGTAATGTCTTCGCTAGTAATAGCATTATAAATGCTAAGGGCTAACATAAGGCCACCTGATGAACCACTTTCACTAGTTTTAAACTTAATATTAATTTCAGGATCTAGTTTATATTCATAATCAGTTTGAACAATAATGCCTAATTTCTTTTCATCATCTAATTTAACTTTAAAACTATGTTCTTTATTATCACGCATAACGCTAATAGTAATTGTTTGGTTAGCTTCTTTTTTATCTAATTCATTCTTTATATCAATAAGATTACTCACTTTAACATCATCAATACTAATAATATTATCGCCTATTTTTAAATCATTATCATTATAGTTAGCTAATATAACGTTATTATATCCAGTAATATTCACTGTTTTATTAGCGTATCTATAAGCAAGTATAGTGGCATTATCAATAGAGTTTTCTAACATTACTCTATTTCTTATATAAATATCTTGAGCACTTTCATTAGATATTTGTCTTTCTTCTTGCTTTTCAATATCAAAACTTGGTAAAACTAAGCCCATTAAATATGTCATAACATTACCGCGATACTCTGTTACATATAGTAAGTTAAGACTACCTTTACTAACGTACCCACCATCTATATCAATACGATTAGTAATATCAATTGTGCCACCTGGGGCTTCAATATAGTATGGTAGTGGATAATTAGCAATTATTCCTACTATTACTAGTATCAATATATATTTAATATTATTTTTAAAAAACTCTTTAATCTTATTCATAGTATCTCTCCTATTATAATTAAACTTATTAAATCATATACTTAATTATGAAAAACAAATATAAAAATTTATTAATTATTATTATATTATTATTTATATTTTTTGAAATTTTATTTAATAAACTAATAATTATAAATACTGTTATGGAATCATTAAATATTTGGGTAAAGGCAATTATTCCTTCTTTATTCCCTTTCTTTGTTATTTCTGATTTATTAATTACTTATAATTTTATAGATTATATTCCTAATAAAATAAAAAAATATATTTGTAGATTATTAAATATTTCCGATAGTGCTTTGTCAATTCTTATACTTAGTATGGTATCAGGTTTTCCTTCTAATGGAAGAAATACGCATAATTTATATAATAAGGGTAAGATAAGTAAAGAAGAAGCAAGTTATATTTTAATGTATACTCATTTTTCAAGTCCGGTATTTATTTTAACTACTTGTTCATTAATATATTTAAGAAGTGAAAAACTAGGTATTATTCTATTACTTAGTCATTATTTATCTAATATTATTATTGGTATTTTATTTAGAAATATTAATAATCCATCACTTGATAATTCTACCATAAAGGAACATAAAAGTCAAAATTTTACAATTAATTTAATTAAATCTATAAGGTCTTCTATTGATAGTTTATTACTTATATTAGGTATTCTTACTGTGTTCTTAATTATATCATCTTTAATTATAAATATTATTCATTCTAACTTATATACGAGTGCTATTATAAGAAGTATTTTAGAGATGACATTAGGCCTTAAATATATAGCTAGTTTAAATATATCAATGATGCATAAAGTAATATTATTTTCTGCTATTCTATCTTTTGGAGGATTATCTGTACATATGCAAGTAATGGCTCAGATAATAGAAGATAAGATATCTTGTAAGTATTATCTAATAGGAAGAGTTTTTCAAGTACTATTTTCAATTATTTTAAGTTTTATATTTTATAAGATATTTATATAAAAGAAAAAAACTTATCACAGGGATAAGTCTTTTAGTTTAAACTTTCAGTATCTCTTAAAATAGATTGTTCAGTTGCTTTAACATCTTGGTTAGCAGAACTTATACTGTTAGCAAATTGTTCAACTAAAGATGTGTATGAATCAAACTTGCTTTTTAATTGATCATACTCGCTTCTAAATTGTTGACTAGCTTGACCTTCAAACATACCACTTGAAAAAATATTATTCATTGTAGCATTGAAATCATCAAAAATGTTTTTCATATTAGAAGAATAATTTCTAATACTTGCAGCGTCAGCTTCAACTCTTTCATAAGTTATAGTTGTATTATTATTCATATTATCCCTCCTTATTGAAAACGTGTTCTTGATATAATATCATCTTGTGTTGTTTCTATCTTACCAGATGATGTGATACAAAATTGACCATAACGACTAATAGTATTACACATACGTGTAAGGTCATCACTGTAGCTATAAATTTGATTAGCAATAGCCATAGCTTCTGGTGAAATATAATCACTATGTATCATTTCATCTACTGTTTTAAAAATATTATCGCTATTATTCTTAAAAGATTCTGCATTTTCTAATAATTTTTTACCACTAGCAGTTAAAGCAACTGGTGAAATACTAAATGCTCCCATAATGTCTCCTTTCCAACATAATAATGTTCATATGTTATATGTTAAGTATATCATTAATTTATCTTCAAGTAAATAATTTTACACGTATATTTACACTATCTCAGAATCATCTTGCTTTTTTATTTCTTTAGTTTTTTCTTCATTTAATTCGCTTAATGTTTTCTTTAGTGTATCAACATTCTTTTCTATTATATCTAATGAGTCAACAAGTTTTTTTCTATTAGTATCTTGAATATCGTTATATATAGCACTGTTTTTTTCACTCTTAATAGACTTAAATAGTAAATCAATACAGTCATTAATATAAAAATCAATTGAAATTAATGATTCTTGTAAATTGGTTAACTCTTTTATTTTTTTCTTATTGTTATATATCTTATCATCTAAATCGTATATTTTTTTTCTTTTATCATAGTCAAAATTATCTGCTTTTTTATTATTTACCATATATATACCTCTTATACTCTAATTATTTCTTTTAAATCATTATATTTATTTTTAAATTCACTAACACTTAAATTATTAAATGTACTATCATTAAATATTACTTTAACATATCTATCTTTCATCATAATATTTTCTATACCACTATTACCATACATACTCTTCAAATTAAATAACGCATTAGCAGCATTCTCACTATTTCCGAAATCATAATAATATTCAATACCTGTAATAGTCTCTCCATCTCGATGTAATATTACTTTAAACTCATTATTATAATCAAACACTACTTTATCATTAGTAGAATATAATTCATTATACTCTGGAAACTCTTCTTTCCAATTAGTAATGGTATTAGTTTCTTCTCTAGGACTATCTTTTACTGGATTCCATTTCTTTTTCTTTTCAGGATTATCAGTTTTTGGTATTTCCTTACTTTTTTCACTCTCCTGACCATTATCATCCTTTTCAATAGCAGGTTGATCATCCATGACATTTTTAGTAATTAAATCCTTATTATTACCATCAATATCATCATCCTTAATAGATTTATCCGTTTCTACCACTTTATCTATCAAGTCTACTCCAGCGCCAGTTCCCGCTAATTTTGAAACTAAAGTAGTGTCATCTTCATCATTAACTGTCTCTGCCTCACGAGCAATTTCTTTTTCTCCTTCATCTAGGGCAATACCACCTTCTTCCATTTGCTTCAAAGTAGCAACTAAACCACACAATAATGTTGAAGCTGCCATACAATAACTACTAACTATTTCAGGTATTTGTGTTGGAACTTTAGTAGTACTAGAACCGGCAGTTAAAGATACTTCACTACTTACAATTGTTGTATTTTTAACTGTTGATAATACATTATTAACATTGGATATTAAAATTCCTAAATCAGACTTTATATCAATATTACTAACGTTAATAGCATTATTGCTTAATGCCTCTTTTAAATATCTTAAGTTACCTTTATATATTCTTTCGGTTAAAGGGCCAACATCTATGCCAAGGTAACTATATAATTTATCTAAGGTATTGATATTTTCAACGCCTATTTTTTCCCATGAACCTGTTTCTAAATTCCTTGATTCATATAAGTATCCTGCATGAGCCCAACTATTATAATTATGGGCTGCATCAGTAAAACTGGCATCTGTAAGATCAACATTAGTGTTATCATTTAAAAAGTCAATAAAGCCATCTTTAAAGAAAGCTTCTTCTGCTCCCCAGTGACCTACTCTGCCTGGTTCTAATACATTTAATACATTGCAACCATTATCAGTAAGTAAATCTAAGATGCTACTATATGTCGTACCTAAAGAATGATAATGTCTCTCCTCACCATACCTACCGGTATAAGATATAAAAGCAGTTTGATTATCTTTATATAAATCATAGTTGTAATTGTAGCGTGTTTCTCCTTTTTGAGGGTAAGTTTCTACTAAATATACATTGGCTGGGTCGCTACTTGGATGTTTTTCTAAGTATGTATCTAGGACGCCAAAAGTGGAATAATAACCACTACTATATCCAGATACTACTAGTTTGTTCTGATTAATATTTTTTTCACTTATAAAGTTGTCATATGAATTAACGACATCATTAAAATATTCTTCAGTAGTTCTATTACTGGCATTAGGCATCATAATTATTGATTTTGTATTGTTATATGCATTATTTAAATAGTTCATTGCGTCATTAGTATCGCCAATTGTATTTCCACCACCATGCATATATAAAGCTACTTGGGTATCTGCAGGAATATTATTAGGATCAATTCCTTCTGGATAATATATTCTATATTGAACGCCATCTATAAATGTATCTTGAAACATAATAATCGCTTCCTATACTATAGTACTAGCTACACTTGTACTAAAGTTCTCCAGCGTTGAACTTGTCTCTGCTAAAGAAGCCCATGCAGCTTCATCGGCTGCAGCTAATCCTTCTAATTTTTGTTTTTTCTTTTCTAATTCTTGTAATGTATTGGAATAACTACTAATTGTGTTATTAATATTTTTCTTTTCATCTTCAGTCAATCCAATTTCATTTAGTTGATTTTTTGAGTTAGTTATAACGTTATTGGTCAAATTAATATCATGATTTATATCTGGTAATAGACTATCATCAAGTTCAGGTTCATCACCTATGTAGTTTCTCATATTACTTAATGCAGTAGCAATAGCGTCTCGTGTGCTTATTGCGATAGAATGTCTTTTTTCCATTAAATCTCGATAGCTTTCCAATCGTGCTTTAAAAGCATCATAGACAGTGCCTTTTAGTTTCGTTCCAGTTTCTAATTCACTTATAAAATTATCTAATGCAGTACATAGTTCTCTGGCTTCAACAGAATCTGTAGCAAGTACACGCCAAGCACTAGAAAGCATATCATTTATTTCACTTTTAATAACTTTCATCTCACACCTCACAATAACATTTTTTTACATACTATAATAAGTATACCTTAGTTTATAAAATATATAAAGTTAAATTGACATAAAATTGACAACTACATAGAAATAAATTCCAATAAGCCAATAAACATATCAATAAACTTAGGTTCTAACTTATATTTCTTTAATTTTCTAATTTCTATTCTTTTCTTCTTTATTGATAAATCACTAAATATTATTTTATCTATTCTATCTTTTAGGGTAGTTTCTATTTCCAAATCTTCAAGTATTGAGGATATTTCATCGTTAATAACTTGTGATGTAGATATTTCTATGTCAGTACCTTTTACTTTAACTTCAGCATTACTAACACTACTAATATCGTCAATAAATACTACTAAATCATTCTTATCTATATTATATTTAACTTCTTTTTTTGTACCATTAACTAATACTTCTACACTATCGGGCATTTTAATATTCCTAAATCTAAGATAATAATTTCTTTTAAATTCTGGATAATTACCTTCTTTTTTCTTAATCTTAACTACGTAGTCATTAGTTAAATAATCATAACTAATAGTAGTCATTAAGTATTCTTTATTAGTTAAATACTTATAAGATACTCCATCATCTTCATATAAGTCATAACTACTAGAAGCCCCAGGAAATATTTGTAGTTCTAGGTTTGTTGGAATATTAATTGTCTTATCTAAAGAAAGTGGTATAATAGCGCCTTCTTTACAAAATATTGGGTATTCATCATCACGATAGAAACTAACATAATATTTATTACCAATAAACTTTTTACCCGTAATAAAGTCATACCAAGTACCATTAGGTACAAATACTCTTTGTACTACCCTATTCATAACTTTATTCTTAAGTTTTGTAATAGGTGCTATTAAAATACTTGAGCCAAAGAAATATTCATTACGATATCCTGGTTCATCATAAGCCCTAGGATAACTATAATATAATGGTATAATTAAAGGCTTACCATACTTATGGTACATATAAGCTTCTGTATATATGTATGGAATAAGTCTATTTCTCAAATTAAGATAATAATCAATAATATTCTGGTC
The DNA here is from genome assembly GCA_934130545.1 of uncultured Bacilli bacterium. Lineage (GTDB taxonomy): Bacteria > Bacillota_I > Bacilli_A > RF39 > UBA660 > UBA6414. Next base: position 58,167 of record CAKOYD010000003.1, read on the forward strand.
TAGGCTATTCCATTTCCAAGGCTCTCTTTTATAATATTTACCACTGGCAGAAGCTAACATCAGAATAGGACTAAAAGTACCAAGTTGAATATATCTAATATATAATTCTCTATCTTCAATACCTCCATAAAATCCTCCAATAGCATGGGCTATCCAAGATACTCCTATATTAGCTGCTGATAAATTATAAAATGGTATAGCATTTAAAACATCCCAACTAACCTTGGTTTTTCCTGTATATAGAATTGGATATCTATGTGGTGCAATTCCAGCATTCCTTGTGAGAATAACATTACGTACTTCATCATTTAACATATTATAGTGATAATTATCTAATAACCATAACCCTTTCTTATCATTAATATTATAATAATCAATATTAAATATACTAGGTTGTCCTTTCATTAAAGGATTAATAATTGTATCAAAATATACCTTTATCTTATCATTGTTATATGGAACAAAAGATATTTTATCATCATTAATACTTTTTTTCTTTTTCTTACTAGTTACCGGAGGTAATATATTAACTAATTCTGGATATCTATCATTATCTTTCGTTATAGATATATCAGGATTTATTGTTAATCCATACTTAATATTATAATAATCAAAATATTGTCTTATATTATTTTCATTAAATTTCTTACTATCTAATCGATAATTATCTAGAGCTTTATCTCCTAAAATGAATACTGATAGCATTATATTACTCTTAATAAAGTTCTTAATTACTTCATCTACTTGATATATATTATAGTCTTCATCCTTATACCACCAATTACCTAAAGCATATCTAGGAATAAGCGTTGGATATCCCGTTAATAAAAAGTAATCTTGTAAACATAACCCTAAATCTTTCTTATACATAAATACATATATATCAGTCTCTTTATTTTCTCTCTCTACATAATTATTCCCATCAAATATTAAAGAATTAGAATCATCTATTGAGACAAAACCATCCGTTGAGTATAAGCCTTTATCTAGTTTTAACTTATTATCAAAATCATCTAATGAATAATTTAAAGCTCCAAAGTTTCTGGCTTCAACATGACCTGGATACCACTCTTTATCTGTACCATTTAAACTTATCTTTAAATTACTAGTAGCCATCATCTTAGTAGGAGCAATTGGTCTTTCCATAACATAAGTAAGTGTAAAATATGAGGTTTTAACTTGTAATAAAGTCTCTGTTGTATCTCTAAAGTAACTAACTTGAGGGAAGCTTCTATTAACTACTAAACTTGTCTTATGATCTTCAAAAATGCCTTTCTTATTATACTCTAGTCTAACTAATCTCTCTGATAATATAGTAATTCGATAATTATTTCCTTGAATAATGTTCTTACTATCAGCCCTTGTTAATATATCTTCCATGGCACCAACTCCTATTTATTATAATTGTAGTATACCATAATTATTTACTTTTTTAAATAGATTAATGATTATTTTTTATGATATTAGTAGTAGAACAATAAAAAGAGTATTATATTTCAATTACTCTTAATATAGTTTTATCTAGCACGACTATATACTTTTCCTTCTTTTAACTCAATATTGTGATAATAAAATAATTCACTGACTGTTACAGGCATATAACCTTTTTCTAACAATTTAGGTATTAATTTATCAACGGCATTAACACTTGATGTATATAAATCATGCATTAAGATAATGTCCCCTTCTTTTACTTTAGATAAAATACTATTAACAATACGATCAGAACTATGATATTTCCAATCTAGGGTATCAATATTCCATATAATAATGGGCATATTACTATTTTTTCTAATTCTCTTACTAGTTTGTCCATAACTTGGTCTAAATAAAGTGGGATATTTGCCAGTAATACTATAAATTAAATCGTTTGTTTTATCGATTTCTAATTTAATATTTTCTTGTTTTTGCCTGGATAATATTTTATGACTATAGGTATGATTACCTATTTCCATACCAGATTTATCCATCTTTTTAATTACTTCTTTTTCGTTATTAATATTTGTACCTACTAAAAAGAACGTAGCTTTTACTTGGTATTTATTTAAGATATCTAATAATCTACTAGTGTTATGACTCGGCCCATCGTCAAATGTTAAGGCAATTAGTTTATAACCATTATAGATATTTTTGTTTAGATAGTTATAATTATTTAGAATACTCTTTTCTTCAGTTATTTGATTATTACTAGTATTTATGCAGAAGCATTTTTCTTGATAACTAGTAATATTATTATTAAATTTATAGATATAGAAATTAACATGATAATTATTATCAATTAGGTTATAATCATAGTCAATAAAAGTATTTATGGCATTAGTGCTGTTAATAACAAATTCTTCAATATAGTTATCGATCTTTTTATTATTAAAGTATGGGTAATTAATAGTAATATTATTGCCATGATAAACTCTATTAGATATTTCTTCTTTTTTAGATAAAAAAATAAATAGTAATATTATACTTAAGATACAAATACTTTTTATTATTTTTTTCATAGTTCACCTACTAATAATATATTTATATTTAAGTAATAAAATTATTATTTATTGTTATTTACAAATCAAGATTATTAAATTTTACATCAAAACACTTTCTACTTGCTAAGTAATCACACATGTGAACAAAGCGTTCTAGTTCGTTTTTAGGTTTTGGTAAAACTTCTTTTTTAGTGAGATAGTCGTAGTTCCACTCACCCATATGGCTTTCAATCATGCTACACATTTTTCTAGTATCATCAATATCTAGAGACAATTCTTTAGCATGGCTCATTATTAAGTTTGAAATAAGTAGTGGGTGGTCTACTCGCGTATATTCTTCTTCAGGGTCGCCTTTCTTTAAACCATCATGTAAGACTAATGCCATAATGATTAAATCTTTTTCAGTATCCGTAAATTTACAACCGATAGTGTTATTACATAATAATTCATAAGCAAATCTCACGGCTAGTTTAGTGTGTTTTAATAAACCATGTTTAGTTTTAGCAAATGTTGGGTGATATTTTCCAGTAGAAGATGCTGGAATATCGAAGAAATAATCTGGTAATAAGTTTATTAAATATTTTAAGTCTTCCTTTCTTTTGTCATCTTTAACATAATCTATTTCTTTAGTAAAATAACTTAATTTATCCATATTTAAACCTCCTTCTTAATGTTTACATCTAATTTGTTATATGGTATTTCAATGTTATTATTATCTAGTGTTTTCTTTATTAGGGCTAATACTTTTCTTTTAACGCCAATATGAGTACAAGGCTTACATTCAATTGCTATTTGATATATTATTGAGGAACTAGCTAGTTCATTAAGTCCTAGTAATTCATAATTAATAACATTATCTATTTTTAAGATATCTTTTTGTAAGTCTTTTAATAATTTTTCTAGAACATCTAAGTCAGTTTGATATGATACCGGAACATCAATAACTAGCATAGTATTATTATTGCTATAATTTATTACTTCGGTAAAACTACTATTAGATATTACTTTAACTTCTCCGGTATAAGACTTTATTTTAGTATTCATAAGTCCTAGAGAGATTACTTCGCCTTTAAAGCCATTTATTTCAATAATATCTCCAATTGAATATTTATCATCAAATATTATTAGAATTCCTGCTAGAAAGTCTTTGATAATATCTTGAAAAGCAAGACCTATTACGGCAGCAGCTATTCCTAGAGAGGCTATTATTTTACTAGTATCAATACCATATACTCCTAATATTGATAGAATTATAAAAGCGGTAAGTAAATATTTAATAATATTTTTAACTAGTGAGATAATAGTATCATTTCTTTTACTAACTATTTTCTTTCTTTTTTTACTTTCATTCCATACTTTAGTTATTATTTTAGAAAATATATTATAGATAATAAGTCCTAAAACAACATATATTAGTGGTTGATAAAACTTTTCTGATAAGAAAAACTTCATATACTTCATTCCCTTCTTAAATAAAATTTATTAATATTTCATTAGATATATAAAAATATTTATCACTTATTCTTAGATAATTATTAGATACTTCTAATTTACCTTCTTTAATAAGAGAGATAACTATTTTATTATCTAGTAAGTTTTCATGATATCTATTTTGGTAATTTGTAAGATTAATACCTTCTAATTTTCTAAATCCTAAGATAATAGTATTTTGTTTTTGAATATCAACATCTTCATAGACACTATTATCTAAATATATACCTTTTAAGTATTTAGATATATTTTTGGTATTGGTTAAGCGATAGTTATTTAGATAACTGACCGCTGATAAGCCAAAGCCATAATATTCTTCATTATTCCAATAGACCAAGTTATGTTTAGATTCATAGTGTGGTTTTGCATAATTACTTGTTTCATAATGAATATAACCATGTTTTTTTAGAGTATCATTTATATATTTATACATATTATAATCAATATCTTCATCGATATATTCTCTTTTATTTATCGAAAATATTGTATTATCTTCAATAATTAGGCTATAGTAAGATAAGTGTGGAATATCTAATTTTAAGTAATTATCTAAATCTTCTTTAATAATATTAATATCACTATTTATTCCATACATTAAGTCAATATTAATATTAGTTATGTTATTTTCTTTAAGCATATTTACTACTTTGAATACCATATCTTTATTGTGATCGCGATTTAGTTCTTTAATTATTTTATCATTAAAACTTTGTACACCAATACTTACTCTATTTACTCCATATTCTTTTAATAGTTTTATTTTATCTAGTGATAATGATTCAGAGTTAACTTCAATAGTAAACTCTAGGTCATTAGATACTTTGAATATTTTAGTTATATTAAGTAATCTTTCTAATTCAGCGTAAGATAAACTACTAGGAGTACCTCCTCCAATATAGAGAGAAGATACTATTTCATTTTGATACCTAGTTTTAATTTCATTTTCTAAATTATCTAGATAATTAGATATAATTTTAGGGTTATAATACATTTTGCAGAAGTCACAGTAAGAACATATATTATTACAAAATGGAATATGAATATATACTGCTTTCATATTAATCTATTTTCCAATCTATTTCTTTTATATTATTTTTTCTTAAGAATTCATTAGTTCTTGAGAATGGTTTACTACCAAAGAAACCTGAATATGCAGAAAATGGTGATGGATGTGGTGATGTGATAACTAAGTGAATTGGATTAGTGATATATTTAGCTTTACTTTTAGCAAAATTACCCCATAAGATAAATACTACAGGTGTTGTTTTTTCATTTACCTTTTTAATTACTTCATCACTAAATTGTTCCCAGCCAATATTTTTATGACTTGCTGGTTTATCTTTTTCAACAGTAAAGACACTATTTAGAAGTAATACTCCTTCTCTAGCCCATTTTTCTAAGTCTCCATTAGTGGATATGGTAATACCTAAATCATTATATAATTCTTTATAGATATTTTGAAGTGATGGTGGTAATCTTACTCCTTTAGATACTGAGAAAGCAAGACCATTAGCTTCATTAATACCATGATATGGATCTTGACCTAAAATAACTACTTTAACATTATCATAGTCAGTTAGTTTAAAGGCTCTTAAAATATTACTTTTAGGTGGAAAGATAGTTTTTTCACGATATTCTTTATTAACAAACATAGCAATATTTTTAAAATAATCTTTTTGATATTCGTCTTTTAATATTTCATCCCAACTATTACCTATCATTCATAATCACCTCGACTTGGACATGAACTAGTTTCTTCTTTAGGAGTAACTGTTACTTTACCATCATTATATTTGACTATTATTGTACAATTACTTATATCTTCTTTAGTCATTGGGTTTATTAGACTATCATCTTTATTATTTGATGTTAAATAACCATTACTAGCCAATTTCCCTAAAGTTATTTCTTCAGTATATGGACAGTTATTACCATAATAACATTCTTGATAATATGTTTCACTAGCTTTTTTTATTTCATCTACTAAAAATTGATAGTTTTTCTTCTTAGTATTATTTAGAACTGTGATAATAGAATAAGATGATATTCCTGCAATAATAGATAATATAACAATAGTACCTAATAATTCTACTAGAGTAAATCCTTTATTATTCATTACTTATACCTCCTTGATATCGTTAAATTAATTATACTATGAAGTATGAAAAAAGTAAATTAAACACGGAAAAAAATGTATGACTTGCATACATTAATTATGAATATTTCTTACTATCTATTAAAATTATATCATCACCTATTTTAACAATTTGTTGCCAGTTAACAGTTCTTTCTTCATTAGCAGTAAATCTTTTTATCTTTCTTTCTTCTACTATTAAGTTTTTTACTGTACCTTCTTGAGATACTACTACATCAATGATAATTCCTATTCTTTTACCACTATTAATATCTATTATTTCTTTTTTTTGTAATTCAGATAAGTACATACTTACCTCCCTACTAGATTATATGTTATTTAACTAATTTTTTTATAGTATTAATAGCATTTTTTTCTATTCGAGATATTTGAGCTTGACTAATTCCTAGTTCACTAGCTATTTCCATTTGGGTTTTACCAATAACAAATCGATCATTTAGTACTTGTTGTTCTCTTATACTTAGTTTATTAATGGCTTTTTCAACAGACATTCTAGTTTCTAGATTAACATCATCTTTTTTATCCGCTATTTGGTCAAATAAATAGATAGTATCACCACCATCATTATATATTGGTTCATACATACTAACTGGTTCACGTAATGATTCAATAGCATTTACTACTTCATACTCAGAGACTCCTAATAACTCTGCTATTTGTTTATTGGTTGGCTCTTTACCATCACTAGTGGTTAATTCTTCTTTTAGTTTTAATGTTTTATATGCAATATCTTTAATACTTCTAGATATTCTAAGAGAGGAATTATCTCTTAAATACCTTTTTATTTCTCCTACTATCATAGGACAGGCATAAGTTGATAATTTTACATCATATGATGTATCAAAATTATCAATAGCTTTGACTAGTCCTAGGCATCCTACTTGGAATAAGTCATCTAAATTATCTGTTTTATTATAGAACTTTTTTAATATAGATAGTACTAATTTCATATTACCTTCGATTAATTCATCACGAGCGAAGGGATCTCCTTCGTTCATCTTTTTAAATAATTCTATTGTTTCTTGATTACTTAATACTTTAATATTCGCAGTATTCACGCCACAAATTTCTACTTTATGACGTGCCATATATTATCTCCTTTCAAGATAATATTGGTATTATTTTACTAATTTTATACAAAAAAACTTCGCTTTTATACGAAGTTTAAAGTCATTACTTTTGTAAAATAAATCCAGTAGCAATTGGTCTAGTTGCTTCCATATTGGACCAGTTTATTGGTCTATTAATTATTTTGTTATTGACGACTATAACACTTGAATTCCCTCCGTCAAGGTTAGCAGCATTATAAGCACCATATCTTAGCATTATTTTAGCTAAGTCGGCAACTGAAGCCCCAACAGAATCTATTCTTCTTCCATCTACAACTAGAAATAATACAATACCATCTTTTCTTTGACCGATAGCACTTCTTGGATGAACTCCATAGCCACCATTTCCTTGAACAATAGCAGATTTACCATTAACTACTAGGAATGGTCCAAACTCAACAGCATCTCTAACTCCAGCGGCAATTGCTTCTTTAGCTGAGACATCTCCTAAATATAGTTTATTATCATCAGTAAAACCGATTACTCCACCGCCATGTGATCTTGAACTTACTGAAGATATAATTTTGCCATCTTTTATTACTATTCCTTGAACTAATCCCCCTGTACCAACACCATTAGGATCTAAGAAACCGCTACCATTAATAGCCACAAGAGCATTATTTTCTTTGGCCATATCTGTTAGGTATTGTCCATTGTATCCTAAATATTTACTAGTAACTAATTTTATTTTAGAGGGATCATAGATAACTGCTAAATAAGCATCGTAACCATTTTCTCTAAATTTAATTATTTTATACTTTTCACCTTTTTCATGAGTAAGTACTTCTTTATCATATTCATCTTTATAGGTAATACTACTAGTGCTATCATCATTAATATCTATTAAATCTAAGTTAGTATCTTCATCAGGTTCAATTACTTTATTATAAGCTAGTACTTTATTTATTGTTTTATCACTATAAAATATTGTTGCTAGATATTGATGATTCATTGTTGTCATAGCGGTAGTAATTAAATAATCTCTAAAACCAGAGTATGGTCCATATAATAGAAATAATCCACTAGATAGTCCTACTAAAAATATTGTAATTAATGCGATACGTACTTTCTTTTTTAGTCTTCTTTTTTTGACTCTCTTAACTGTTTTCACCATTGTTATCAACCTCTTCATATTTGTTATCTTTATTATAATCAATATATTCTTTATATATACTAGAATATGGTTCTAATTTGTTTTTGCTTAATTCTTCTTCATTATATAGTGTTAACTTTTTATTAAAATTATTAACATCATTTATATAAATATTTACTAATTTCTCATAAGTTATTTTATATTTATTACATACTTTATCATTAAGACCTATTTTACAATTATTATCTAAGATATCAATATTTTCTTTAATATCTTTTAATATTTCAGAATAATCATCAAATAATTTAATATCATTATCATATTCATCTTCTATTGTACTATAATAAAATTCATTAATAATTAGTTTAGCATCTTCTCTTATATTATTGTATCTTTCAACATTTTTTACTAAACTTTGATAAGCACTTTCTATATTATCTTTTCTTTTTTGATTATTATTTTTATTAACAATAATAATAGTTATAATAGCAATTACTACTATAGTTATAATAATACTTCCTATTACTATTATTTTCTTTTTACTTCTCATTTTTACTCACCTATTATATATTTTACTACAAATGATTTTGTTTATAAAGAAAAAAAGTATAAAATATTTAAAATATGGCAAAATATTGTCTAATATTTTATATTTTATACTTATTATTTTTGTTCCGTTATTGATAATATTTTAGATACTATTTTAGTAATATTTTCACTTTTATTTACAGCTACTTTTTTTCCTAAGGCTTTACCACCGATAGTTAGTGATGATATTGTAGCAGTTACTAATAGACTACAAATAATTGAGTCTTTAGCAATAGAAGTAGCAATAATTACTCCGGCAGTACCTGAGACAATACCACATATATCCCCAATTACATCATTGCAGAATGATGAAACTTTATCTTTATTTTTAATTAATTTAATAGCTGTTTTAGCACCTTTTATTTTACGGGAAGCCATAGCATGAAAGGGATATTCAGCACATGTCGTAACGGCTACTCCGATCATATCAAAGATTATTCCTATTAGGATAACAGTTAATAATACTAATAATTCAATAACAATATTAGATTTCTTTAATATTGTTTCAGATAGATATGAAAATATCATAGATATAACGAATGTTAAACTAGTTATCAATAATATCCATTTAATATTTTGTTTACTTTTCATAATTCACTCCTATGTAAATGAAAAAGGCAATAATTGCCTTTAATCACTACTTATTTATCATATGGCTATTAATATAGTTAACTTTGCGTCTTAGGTCAAGTAGGGTTTCCCTATTCTCTGCATAGACGTTACCATCTATGTGGTTCCCCTTTAAAGAGAATAATATAAAGTCGCCTATTATATGACTTGATTGCCACTTAGTACACACCATAATCCTATATTATGACACTCTAGGAGTTTTCCTCACCAATTGTTTATTAGTTATTCTTTTTTGCAATGATAGTTTCATGTTGCAATACTTAAAATGGTTATAGCTATTAACATATTATAAGCTGATCAGCAATTCCCTATCATCACGCAAGACAAGCTACACTACTCGTAAATTCAATACATAGTAGGTTTAATCCTAAGTCATAGTATTTCGTCAACTGTTGTGTATAGATCTACTACAAGATTAGGTCTCCATGAAAATTGGAACGGGTATCGTATGCCATTACGGTCGCCCAACTTTCTTACCACTCAGCACTCGCCCCAAATTGGGCATAAGAAGCAAGCACCAAGTGTTTCACAGTTGTGCTCTTTAACGGATTTTTAGGCCCGTCTTCGTAATAAACTTAATTGACTAGAATAATGTGCCACACGTACTTGTAATAATACCATATTTTGTTCATTTTGTCAAATTTTAGATATTATACAAATATTAGTAGTAGTATATTATATTGTTTTAGATATGATTTATGCTAGTAGAAAACTAGATAAAACTCCTACTAAAACCCCTACTACATAGATAATACTTAGTATTAATAAATTATCTTTAATATTTTTATTAGTCTTAAATAAGATTAAAATACCAAGACCACTATTAGTTAATAAACCGGCTATTAGTGATGAAATATTAACTATTCCTTTAGCATACATTTCACTAATTATAACACTAGAAGCACAGTTAGGAATAAGTCCTACTAAACTAGATATTAATGGTCCAATAACATTATTATAAGATAATACTTTTTCTATATATGTATGACCATAGTATTCAACTATAATATTTAGAATAAGAGAAAAGATAAATATAAATCCTGTTATAGAAATAGTATGTTTAATACTAGATAGTATTGGTTTATGATCACAATCACAATGTGTTTCTTCGCATAGCTTATCAATAGTATTTTCAGAATTATTTTCCTCTTTAAAAATTATATCTACTAATAAACCTATTATAATACCTACTACTATCTTAATGCCTAATATTAATAAGATTTTCTTTACAGCAATGTTTTCAGATAGTAATACCGGAATCATTTCATCAGAAGTAGATAAGAATATGGCTATTAATGTTCCTTTAGTAATTATTTTAGTAGCATATAAGTTAGAAGCTGCCACTGAAAAACCGCATTGGGGAATAACTCCTAATATAGAACCTATTATTGGTCCGTATTTACCAGAAGATTTAGTTATATTAATACTTTTCTTACTAATATTATGTTCTAAATATTCCATTACTAAGAAAGCTATAAATAGAAATGGTACTATTTTTAAACAATCAATAATTGTATCTAAGATAATTTCAGTCATAAATATCACCACCAAAATATTATCATATTATTTATCTTTTGGCAAGAAGAAAAGATGTATATTGGGTATACACCTATCATACTATAAAGGGATCTGTGGCGGTGCCTGTTCCTCCTGATACTGATATTCCTGGTTTAAGTGATATTACAGGTCTTGATGCATTCTTATAATATACTCCGCCATCTGTTCCTTTTAAAATACCACTGTTGCCTATGTAAAGTTCATTGGAAACCGAACTAGTAAAATCATATGGTGACATAGTAAAATACCAAGCACCACTTCCTAAATAAAATCTAGCATCTACTTTGCCAATAACTGCCCCAGCATATACCATTTCATCAGCCGTAATTAATGCAACTGGATATGTTAAATTACCATTTCCATTATTTATATCCACCGTGAATCTATCTTTTAAATTTTTACATTTTAATGTTGGCGTTTTATTTACCTCTAATCTAGCTTTTGCTGCAAAGTTTAATGTTGAGTCACTAGTTGTATAACTTCTATCATTACAAAATACTGTATCCTCTAGTTTGTCTGTATAATTTGTCATATTATTTTTATACCAATTATCTATCGACTTTTTTATTGTTGAGTCAGTTATGTTTGCTGCATCATCAATACTACTTCCGTACATATATCCTACATATTTTGCATTATCTCTGTTTGAATTAAATTCTGATGTTGCTATTGCAGAATTACCTCCAGTATTATTGCATTGCCCGCTAGATGATACACCATCGTATATTAATTTAACTCCCCCTGTTTCTGTGGTTCTTATTATTCTCCAACATTTATCTGCAAATATTACTCTATTATTTACATTACCGCGATAATAATATACTAGCATACCACTATCTGTATCCGTAGTCATATAAATACCATTGGTGGCAGCTTCATCAGATGTTTTACTGAAATCAACACTAGTAGTTTTATTAGCGGCACTTTCTATTTTATAATATAAAGTACCTGAGCTTGCCGTTATGCCTGCAACAGTCTTTAAACTTGGATTATTACTAGTTGTCCCCTTCATTTTTACTGATATACTTCCTGATAGATTTTGTGTTTCCATTTCATCCATCCAAATGTATAAATAGTATGTTTTAGTAAATGAATTACTAGTTCTTGTTATATCATCATAATCATTCTTTATTAACCATATATCACTACCTTGAGTCTTGTCTTTGAAACTACCTCCGGCAACGATATCTTGCATACAACTAGAACTATTAGTAGTTAGTGCATATCTCATAGTTTCTCTTTTAAAACTATCTGATAATGTTACTATACTCATACCTATACTAAATGAGACATTACCTCCTGACGTATTATTAGAGGTTGCAACTATTTTCTTTTTTATGGCATACTCACTAGTACATTTAGCCGGCATAAAAAATACATTTTCATTTCCTCCACCATCGATAGTCATCGTTAAATTACCTGATTTAATTTGAGTAATATTTGTTGCGGTCACACTTGTTGTTAAATAAGCAAAAGTTCCTCCAATTCCTAACATTACTATCGATAAAATAGTTAACATAATAAGTAAGTTTTTTCTTTTCATAAACGTACGTCCTTTCTTGTCTTGTAAGATTTAATACAATAAAAAAACTACGATAAAAAGAGTCTAATCCCTTAAACTCTCTATATCGTAGTTATTATCTTTTAAACAAACAAGTGTATTATTTAGCCCCCCCAAGTAAACTTAGAGTTAACATGTTACTATAATTTCTTTTCATAATTTTTTAACTCCTTTCTGGCGAACGTTTGTTCTTTACTTGTGAAGAAAAACTTGCTTGTTTATTTCTCTTACTATAATTAAATTATATAACAATTCTGGTTTTTGTGCAAGTACTTATTTGTTAATTTTCCTTTCTTGAATAAAACTATTTATATATAAAGTTAATTTTATTGGGAATATTTTTGCAAATATTCTTAATAGTTTCATATTATTGGGGATAATTAATAGTTTATTTTTAAACATATTATCAATAGCGTACTTACTAGCCTTTTTACTGTCTAAACCTTTAACATTAAAGTGGCAATTAGCAACATTATTAAAGTTAGTGTTAACAGGGCCGGGACAAAATATAGATATTTTAACGCTTGATTTATCTCTTTTTAATTCTTGATATATAGCTAATGATAGACTTGTTATATAGTTTTTAGTAGCATAGTAAGTTGCCATGTAAGGTCCGGGCATAAATCCCGCCATAGAGGATACATTTAAGATATGTCCACTATCTCTTTTAATAAAGTCTTGTAAGAATAATTTAGTTAAGATATGATAAGCTTTAATATTTAGATCAATCATATCTAATTCTTTGTTGATAGATGTTTTGCTAAAGTTTCCGGCATCTCCAAAACCGGCATTATTTATTAATATATCTATATTTTCTTTTTTTAATTCATTATATAAGTTATAACAATTATCTTCTTTAGTTAAGTCATATTCATATATTTTTACATTCTTATAATCTTTATATATATCTTTTAATGTTTGCTTATTTCTTGATACAACATACACTTCATGATTATTTTCTAAAAGATATAAAGCCATATCTTTACCCATTCCAGAAGAAGCTCCAGTTATTAATATTTTCATATTTATTCCTTTCTTATAAGAAAATAAATGGTTAATAATAACCACTTACTTTCTTTTTCTATTATCTAATATTAATTTAATTATACTACCTGTTGCTATAACAAATGTTGCTAGTGCTACTAAGATATTTAAATAAGGTATTAGAGATAATAATACTAAGATAGTAATACCTAATAATCCTTTTAGATAGTCAGTACCATCTTTCTTAATAAACTTATCCCAAATAGATTTTCCGATAATATATCCTGTTATTGGTGTAGCTGTTAACATACTTACTACGTACATTATAATAAATATAATAGATAGTTTAGAACCATAGATACTTAATAATAGTAATAGAGATATAATAGGCATAGCAATCATATAACCTACTCCATATCCTACTATCTTACCATAGTTATCTTTAGGTACAGTTAATAGTTTAGGCACTACTAATAGCATGACAGCAAATATTAACCAATTACTTACAAGTGATAAGAATATTGAGTTAATAGTACTATAATCTTTCTTATCTGTATCATTTGTTTCAATCATTCCTTTATTAATAATATTACCATCTTTTAAGGCTATTTTAGTATCTTCGGCATATGTTAAGTTATTAATAGTAGTATTACCATCGATAACTAAGCTATCACATGTTGTATGAACATTTTCTAAAGTTGTTCCGGTACTTATTAAAGCATCTTTAGATACAATACGAATACTTCCTCCTACTTGACCTTTAATAGTAATATCAGAAGCAAATATTATTAAATCTCTTTCTATTACTGCTTCTTTTTCAATAACTACTTTATTACCAAAGATTATTAAGTCTTTAGTAGTACCTTTATAGTTAATAGCATTTCCAAAATTAATTGAATAATCACTTTGTGAGGCAATGTTTAGACTATTACCAAACATTACTCCTAAACCATTTATTTTACTTTCATCGTTAATTATATTACCGAAAGCAAATGATGATGAGGTAATTTCATCTTTTAAGTTAATAGTATCATTAGCGGTTATTTCATAAGCACTAACAGTATTAATGCCAATAAATAAACTTAAGATAATACCTATTATATACTTCTTCATTATAATCCTTCTTTCCTTCTATTTTTATGTATTCTACCTATTTGTCTTTCAATATCTTTTTGGTAGAAGATATATGTTGTTCTTATTATTATAGCAATTGGTAGGGATAAGACAATTCCCCAAAATCCACCAAGAGCACCACCAGCAAAGACTGCAAATATAGTGATTAATGGTGGTATTTTATTACTTTTACCATATATTTTAGGGCCAATTACATAACCATCAATATTTGGACATATTATACATATAATAACTGTTCCAATAAATACTTTAGTACTTATTACTGATGATATTAGTAATGAGATAATAGCGGCCACTACTCCACCAAACATTGGGATAATACAAGATACTCCGGAGATTATTCCTAAAATTAGATAGTTAGGATGCCCAATAAGTAAGAATGCAACAGTGTATTCAATAGTTTGAGCTAAAATATTCATTCCTAAGCCCCCAATATATTTATTTAATTCACTATCTAGTTTCTTAACATATTGATATGTTCTTCTTTTAGTTCTAAGTAAATATTCTTTTAACCAATTTCTTATTTTATCCATATCATTTAGTAAGTATAAACTAACACAGACAATAATAGCAAAATTAGTAAAGAAATTAACAGAGGTATTTACTATACTAACAGCACCATTAGAGATGTATGCTCCAACATTCTTAATGATTGTACCACTAAGATCTTTAACTGTAGTTTGCCATTCTCCTAAGTTTATCGCATACTTAGTGGATATATCAGATAAGAATGTAGATATATTACTTAGGAATGTTAAGGTTTGTTCGTATAACATAGGGACTGCTAATAAGATAATTATTATTAGGCCACCTAAACCGATAATACCTACTACTAAGATAGCTAACCATTTAGGGCTTCCTGAGTCAGTTAATTTTTTAACAATTGGATATACAGCATAAGATATAGCAAAGGCTAATACAAATGGTGATAATATATTAAATATTGTTGATATAGTACCTATCCATAAATCTTTTATTAAATATAATAAACAGACGATAGCTACTAATATTAAAGTATTTAACCACTGATAATTTAGTTTATTTTTCATACTAATCACTAGTCCTTTCTAAGATAATTGTTATAGGTCCATCGTTAGTAATACTTACTTCCATTTCGGCGCCAAAGATTCCTGTTTCTACTTTAACATGACTCTTTAATTTTTCATTAAAGATATCATATAGTTTGATGGCTTCTTCGCCATTTAAGGCATTAACATAACTTGGCCTTCGGCCTTTTCTACTATCAGCATATAAAGTAAACTGACTAATTGATAGGATATCTCCACCAACATCTAATAGTGATTTATTCATAATACCATTTTCATCATCAAAGATTCTTAGATTTAATACTTTATCTACCATATAATCAATTATATCTAAATTATCTTTATATGTAAACCCTACTAATAAAACTAGTCCATGATCAATACTACCTACTACTTTATTATCTACTTTAACACTAGATTTTAAACTTCTTTGAACGACTATTTTCATTAATTTATCATCCTTTCAACACGAATAATAAATGATAAGGCATATAAGTCATTACAAAACTTATCTAATTTTTCTTTATTTTCTACTAATATAGTCATCATATAAGCTTTATATTCACTTTTATTAATAGTAGTCATACTATCTATTACAATATTATTAGTAGAGGCTTTATTAATGATATCTACTAAATTATCGGATGAATTAGTATAAATATAGATGTCTGTGGCAAACTTTTTAGTACCAGTATCATTCCAACGAACATTAATTAATCTTTCATCAACATCAATAATATTCTTACAGTTAGTACGGTGAATAGTAATACCACTACCTTTAGTAATATAACCAATAATCGTGTCTCCCGGAATAGGTTTACAACAATTACTTAAACTAGATTTTATTTCTTCCATACCTTCTACTAAGATATCATTTTTACTATTCTTTCTAATAGTAGTACTAGGTGTTTTTATATCAATATCAGGAGTTGATTCCTTTTTCTTATTGATTAGTTTCATAACTGATGCAACAGTTATTTTACCACTACCAAGAGAAGTGCATAAGTCATCATAATCTTTTAAGTTAAGAGTATCTAAGATAGTATCTAGGTTATTATTAATAGTTTCATTTATTGGTAATTCTTTTTTTCTTAATTCATGTTCTAATAATTCTTCACCTTTATCATAGTTATCATCTTTTTCTAGTTTACTATAGAATGATTTAATTCTATTTTTAGCTTGGGTAGTGACAACAAAATTTAACCAATCTTTATTAGGCCCCTTAGACATTTTACTAGTATTTATTTTAATTATATCACCGGTTTTTAATTCATAGTCTAGAGGTACAATATTATCATTAACGATAGCCGATACTGTTTTATCCCCTACTTCACTGTGAACTTTATAAGCAAAGTCAACTGGAGTAGCACCTTGAGGAAACTCTAAGACATCTCCTTTTGGAGTATAGACATAGATAACATCAGTACTTAAGACATCTTTTTTAACACTATCGATAAACTCTTGAGATGTTGAGGCTTCTTCATTTAATTCAATAATACTTCTAAATATTTCTAGTTTCTTTTCAATACTATCTTTTTGAGCTAAGACATTCGAACCATTTTCTTTATAAGACCAGTGAGAAGCAATACCATACTCTGCTATTTTATCCATATCATAGGTTCTAATTTGTATTTCAAATAATGCTCCATCAATACCAAATACAGTTGTATGAAGTGATTGATATAGATTTGTTTTAGGCATGGCAATATAATCTTTAAATCTTTTAGGTACAGGTTTATATTTGGAATGAATAAGTCCTAGGGCTAGATAACATTCTTGTTCCGTATCAACGAATACTCGTAGGGCTAGAATATCATAGATATCATTAAACTTCTTCCCTTTTTGTAATTTATTATATATTGAATAAATACTTTTACTTCTTCCCTTTATTTCATGTTTAATATTATGCTCATTAAGTAAGTTAGATACTTCTTCCATCATTTTACCGACGGCAGCATCTCTTTCAACTTTTTTGGCATTTAATCTTTCTACGATATCAAAGTAAGCATCAGGTTTTAGATATCTTAAGGATAAGTCTTCTAGTTCACTTTTAATTTTATACATACCTAATCGATGTGCAACTGGTGTTAATATTTCTAGAGTTTCTTTAGCTTTTCGCTTTTGCTTTTCTTCTGATAAGACATAGATAGTTCGCATATTATGAAGACGATCGGCTAATTTAATAATTATTACTCGAACATCATTAGAAAGTCCTACTAATATTTTTCTTTGGTTAGCGGCCATTTGTTCAGAGTCGGATGTAAAGCTTATTCTGTTAATCTTGGTAACGCCATCAACTAAATTGGCTACTTCTTCACCAAATAATTCAGCTAATTCTTCTTTCGTACTATCAGAGTCTTCAATGGTATCGTGGAGTAAAGCGGCACTAATAGCTTTAGCATCAGCATTAACATCAGTTAAGATATAAGCAACATTCAGAGGGTGTTGAATATAATCTTCCCCACTAATTCTCTTTTGATAAAAGTGTTTATCTAAAGCATAATCAAAGGCTCTTCTTATTAAATCAAGATCTTCTTCATTATCATCATATTCTTTAACTTTATTTATTAAATCATCTATTGATAGATTTATTGTTTTTACGCTCATAATATATACTTCTTTCTAGCAGTTAATGCCTTTTATTTTTAATTCATTTATATCATCTAAGTCTTTATTTTCTTTAATAGGTTTATGAATTCTTCTCTTTTCTAAATATAACCAAATATTATTAGAGATAAAGATAGATGAATATACTCCAACGATAAATCCTACTAATAAAGCAATATTAAAGTTCATTATTTCATGAGAGCCAAATACCATTAAACAAATTACCGGAACTATTGTAGTAATAGTAGTAAGAATTGTTCGATATAGAGTTCTTCTAACACTAATATTTACCAAGTCTTCTAATTCTTCATCAGTGCATTTATTCTTATATTTATTTTTATAATTTTCTCTAACCATATCAAAAGTAACAATGGTATCATTGATTGAGTATCCAATAATAGTAAGAAGAGCCGCAATAAAGATTGAAGTGATTTTTAAGTGTGTAGCTCCAAAGAATAAGAATACCATTAGAACATCATGTATTAGAGCAATAATAGCAGCAACAGCATAGTTAAATTTAAATCTAATTGATACATATATAACAATACCAATACTAGCAAATATTAATGACTTTATAGCATTCTTTACTAGTTCTTGTTTAACAATATTACTAACAGCATATATTTCTGTATCAACATTATAATCGCTTTGTAATTTATTTCCTAAATTCTTTATTTCTTCTTCATTTAAAGTTTCTTTTATATCAATAGATATAATATCATTATTAGTACTCTCCCCAATTATATGATAAGAGGTTAAATCTTTTTTTATTGTGTTTAAATCAGTATTAGTATCTTTAGTATTAATAGATATACTAGTACCACCGGAAAAGTCTATTCCTAAGTTTATACCACGGTAGATAAATAGTCCACTCATAACTATAATTAGCATGATAGTTAATAAGTATGAATACTTTTTAGTTTTAACTATATTTACTTTTTCATATGGTATTTTTATTTCACTAGATTTCTCTATTTTATTTTTCTTAACGCCAATAAACAAATATGGTTTATTATCAAATACCTTAGTTTTAACAAAATATTTAATAATTACTTTAGTTAAGAATACCATGACAAAGATAGTAACTAGCACGTTAATAATTAACATTGTGGCAAAACCACGAATAGAACTATCTCCTAGAATGAACAAGATAACTGCCGCAATAATCGTAGTTATGTTAGCGTCCACAATACTAGAAAATGAATTTTTATTACCTAAATCAAAACTTTTATCAATACTTTTACCAATTAAGATATTTTCTTTTATTCTTTCAAAACTAATAATTGAAGCATCAACAGCCATCCCTATTCCAAGAAGAAGAGCAGCAATACCTGGTAATGTTAAGACACCATTAATTAGATAGAATATTAAGAATGATAAGATAGTATATAAAGTTATCCCAAAACTAGCAACAAGTCCACAGAACTTATATATAACTACCATTAAAATCATTACTAACACGATACCTATTAAACCGGCTACTAGTGTTTTAGATAAAGATAATTCCCCAAATGATGCTTCAACAGTATGGGATGATAATTCAGTTAGTTTAGTAGGTAATGCTCCTGAGTTGATTAAGTCGACTAATGTTTTAGCTTCTTTCTTAGTAAAATTACCGGAGATGATAACATCTGAAGCAAAGCCTCGGTCAACGGTAGCGGCTGACAAGCAATGTGATGTACTTGAGCCACATAGTCCTCTTTCTTTAACATAACTATCTGTAGTTTCATCATAATCTAACCATATAACAATAATATTATTAGTCATCGTACTTACTTTTTTAGTAACATCATAGAAAGTGCTAGTATCTTTAATACTTAATGATACGGCAGGTCTTCCCATTGTATCAGTAGTTTCTTTAGCCGAACCTCCTAAGACTTCACTAGTCATAAGTAAATTATCATTATAATCTCTAAAAGATAAAGTAGCGGTAGAGGCAATCATCTTTCTTGCATCATCAGCATTAGTGATGCCGGCTAATTTAATTCTAATACGATTGTTACCTTCAATGGATATTTCAGGTTCACTGACTCCTAAGATATCGATTCTTTTGCCTATTGCTTTATAGGTACTATATAACATATCATTATCTAGTTTTTTACCATCTAAAGATTCTACTTGATATAATATTTCAAAGCCTCCTTGTAAATCTAATCCATAATGAGTAATATTTAATAATGGTTTAATAGAATATACTCCAATGGCAAACAATAGTACTAAAATAATACTACCAATAATAAATTTAGTTTTTTTCATACTTAACATCCTCCAATACTCTTTCACTATTCTTTAACTTTTCTTTTAAATAATTATCAACATTTGTTATATCAACATGTATTATATCATCAACCATTTCAGATATAGATAAATTATTAGCGGTCTTCCATTTATTAATAGATAAATAGTTCCATATATCTTCATTCTTTATATAGGGATACTTTCGTTTATTTAATCTTTGTTTTACTGAAAAGGCTGGTTTTAATCTTAAATATAATTCTTTTAAACTACTATACTCTTCCATGATACCACCTTGATATAATTATATAACAAATTAGTATAATTTAAAAGAAAAAATGCATAAGTCAGTGGATTTATGCAACGAGATGGTTATTCTAACAACTTACTATGTAAAATAACTTCGATACCGTCAATATTTATTTTATGAGATGTGAGTCCTAGTAAAAGTTTTTTCTTATTGCCTATTCCTTCAATATAGAGATTATTTATTGTAATGCACTCTAATAGTTCATGGCCACTAGCCGTACTATATGGTACTAAGATTACTTTTTCATTAGTTATATCTACTAAGTTTTTATTTATTAATATTATAGGGCGATGGTGATATGGATCATATAAGCCATTACCGGTATCTAAGAAGGCTGTTGTTTTAATAGTGATGTTATTGTTTAGAGTAATAATAATATTATAATAGTTAGAATAGTTATTCTTTAGTTTTTTTACAGTTTTAGTATAGAGATATAATATAATGGGAGAGATAATTAGTAGCGAGATAATACTTACTTGATAGTTATTACGATATATTATTAAGTTATCACGATGATAGTTTAATTTTATGGTAATTAGATATAGAAAACCTCCTAGAGTAATACTAGTAATATAGAGATAGATAAGGTTTGCGATAGTATAGCGAATATCTTTATAACCAAAACATACTACTAACATTAAAATAGTATTGATAAACTTAAAGATATATAATAAATAGCCATTATCTAGCATCGATACAATAATCATTAAAGAACCTAGAATAGAAGACAATAATAATTTCTTAATGGTAGTTCTTCTATTTAGAATGATACTAACACTAGTTAATAATATAAAGTCAAAGATAAAGTTTATTAAAATAGTTAGATCTAGATATACTGTCATATTCTCACCATAGATAGTATAAAAAAAATATGACTATAAATATGTCATATTTTAGACTATTTGATAATTATCTTCTAGAGAAAATTCGACATTCTCTTCGATCCATTCTTTTCGAGGTTCGACAGCATCACCCATTAGGACACTAACTCTTTTTTCAGCAAGAGCAGCATCAGTGATGTTAATTTTTATTAAACTTCTTGTTCGTGGATCCATTGTTGTATCACATAATTGATCAGCATTCATTTCTCCTAGCCCTTTATATCTTTGGACTTTATAATTACTTTTACCATTAGTAATATTCTTTAATTCTTCGTTAGACCAAGCATAACTTTCCTTATTACCCATTGTTATTTTATATAATGGTGGCATAGCTATATATAGTCTTCCGTCTTCAATTAATGGTTTCATATAACGATAGAAGAAAGTTAATAGTAAGCATTGAATGTGAGCACCATCATCATCGGCATCGGTCATAATAATTACTTTACCATAATTACATTCTTTAATATCAAAGTCATTACCTAGGCCCGCTCCGACAGTATGAATTAAAGTATTTATTTCTTCATTTTTTAATAATTCATCTAAACGTGATTTTTCAGTATTAATTACTTTACCACGTAATGGTAAAATGGCTTGTGTTTTACGGTCACGGCCTTGTTTAGCTGAACCACCGGCACTATCACCTTCGACAATAAATAATTCACGTAAGTGTTTATCTTTAGTTTGAGCAGGTGTTAGTTTACCACTTAAGATTTTTTCGATTTTTTTACCATCTTTACCTTTTCTAGCTTCTTCTCTAGCCTTACGAGCAGCTTCTCGTGCTTCTTTACCTTTTAAAGCTTTAGAAACAATTTGCGTAGCTACTTGTTTATTTTCCTGCAAGAAGAACTTTAATTTTTCTGAAACGATAGCTTCGACGATGGGTCTTGCGGATGGTGTACCTAATTTAGATTTAGTTTGCCCTTCAAATTGTAAGATTTCTTCAGGTATTTGTACGCTAATAATGGCTGTTAAGCCTTCTCTAACATCACTACCTTCAAATGATTTTGTTTTTCCTTTGAAGAAATTATTTTCTTTAGCATAATCATTTAATACTTTAGTTATAGCAGTTTTAAAGCCTACTTCATGAGAACCACCATCAGATGTCTTAACGTTATTTACAAATGAAATAATATTTTCTGAATAACTATCAGTATATTGCATAGCTACTGAGACATTTACTTTATCTTTCATACCGTTAAAGCATAGAACATTATGAAGTGGTACTTTAGATTCATTTAAATATTTACAAAATGCATCCAAACCATTTTCATAACAATATTTTTCGGTACGTCCTTCAATATCATTTTCTATTTCGATAGTTAAACCATTAATTAAGAAAGCACATTCTTGCATTCTTTCACAAATTGTTGAGAAACTAAATGTGGTATTAGGAAATATTGAACTATCTGGCATAAATCTTACTGTTGTACCAGTTTTTGTTGTTGGGCCAATTTTCTTAAGAGGCACTTCTACTTTGCCACCATCAGAAAACTTAATATAGTATTCTTCATGATCTCTTCTAGTGGTTACTTCCATATAACTACTTAAAGCATTAACAACGGATGCTCCAACACCATGAAGTCCTCCGGATACTTTATAACCAGAATTTTCAAATTTACCACCAGCATGTAAGACAGTATATATTACTTCCGGAGTACTTTTTCCTGATGAGTGCATGCCGGTTGGAATACCACGTCCCCTATCAGTGACACTAATACTACCATCATCATGCATAATTATCTTTAAATAATCTCCATAACCATTTAAAGCTTCATCAATAGAATTATCTACTATCTCCCAAATTAAATGGTGAAGGCCACGTCTATCAGTTGAACCAATATACATACCTGGTCTTTTTCTAACGGCTTCTAAGCCCTCTAATATTTTGATCGAATTTTCATCATAACTATTGTTTTTACTCATTTTGTATCACTCTTTCTATCTAATTTTAACATAAAAACTTGGTTTCTTCAACAAAGTATCCGAAAAAATTAGTTTTTTTAAATTTATACTTGACAAACTGACCATTATAACTTAATATATATATCACCAATTCAAATTTTAGACGAATTGGTGCTAGTATCACACTAGCCAACCCCTTTTTATTCTTTTTGGAAGACTGTTCCGTGGGGGTCAGTCTTCTTTTTTATTTTTACATAAGAAAAGAAATAGACATTTAAGCGTCTATTTCTATTTTTTTAGTTATTTATTTTGAGTGTAAGAACCACTGATTTGGTTTTGACCTAATTGAACTAATCTCTTAGTAATTTCTCCACCAACTGATCCATTAGCTCTAGAAGTAGCATCTGGTCCTAAATTAACACCAAATTCGTTTGCTATTTCATATTTCATTCTTTCGATAGCTTTTTTAGCTCCTGGAACTAGCATTTTATTGTTATTACTTGAACTATTCATCGTTTCACCTCCTACACTCATAGGTTGTGAAATTTTACTATTTTAATACCATTTTTTTATTGGTAATTAGTGGCAATTAATTTTTTTAAAAATCATAGTTATCTAAATCATTACTAATAGTTATTATTTCATGGTTTTTTACTGCTTCTTGGATTAATACTTCATAGTCAAAACTATTTTCATATTCGATTGCTTTACTTAATTCCGGATTAATTACTGGATGTTTTGGTAAAAAAATAGTACAGCAATCTTCATATGGTAAGATAGATGTTTCGTAAGTATCTATTTTTTTAGCTACTGCAATAATTTCTAATTTATCTAAACAACTTACTGGTCTAATGACAGGAACATTACTAACATTATTAATTACTTGCATACTAGTTAATGTTTGGCTAGCTACTTGACCGATTGATTCACCATTTATTAAGATATGACAATTATTTTGATACATTATTCTTTCACTTATGCGATACATCATTCTTCGCATTATGGTTATCATATAAGTAGGATCAATATTTTTATATATTGCTTCTTGAATATTAGTAAAATTAATTACGTGTAATTTAATAGATGGTTGATATCTATTCAATTTGTTAACTAAAGTTTTTACTTTATTTTTAGCTTGAATACTAGTATGCGGTGGAGACTCAAAGTAGATACATTCTAATTTAACTCCTCTTTTCATAGCCATATAGCCAGCAACAGGAGAATCTATTCCTCCAGATAGCATTAATAAACCTTTACCAGCAACACTGACAGGATATCCTCCAGCACCATTTATTTCTTTAGAATATATATATGTATAATCATGTCTAATTTCTATTTTTAAAGTATAGTCCGGATTATGAACATCAACTTTCTTATTTGGAATATTTTTTAAAATTAATCCCCCAATAATATTATTAAACTCCATACTAGGTATATTAAAGTTTTTATCAGTTCTTCTGGTATCTACTTTAAAAGTATTAAAGTCTATTTCTTTAACGACTTCTAATACTTTTTCTTTAATAATATCAGTATTAGTATTTACTTTATAAGCTACTACTATACTGTGAATACCAAAGATATCTTTTAATATATCTACTATTTCATTAATATTATCATCTGTTTCGATAAACATTCTTACTCTATTTTTAATTATATTAACATGATAATTTTTTAAAGCTGCTTTAACATTATCACATAAAATATTTATAAATAAATTTCTATTAGCTTTTTTAGTAGTTAATTCGCCATATTTAATTAATATTATTTTATCCATTATAAGCACTTCCTCACTTAGTAAGTATAAAGAAAAACAGTTATTTAGTCAATAACTATTTCACTTTCTCTAGTATAAAGTATTTACAATCGTTAGCACAATTATCAATAAGATACTTATCTACGTTTTGATAATTATTTATCTTGTTTACTTTCTTATTACTTTTGTTGTAAAAGCCTTTTAGTCTTAATTTAGAATAAGCAATATCTCCAACAATATAGTCATAATCTTTAAAGTATTCAGTATATCTTTGGGTAAATTCTTCTAGGTTAAAGGCTTCTTTATAGTCTTTTATTAATTTATATTTATTAGTTTCTACTTCAATTAGTTTGTCCATAATCTTTATTAAATGCTCCTTTTATTTGTTCATATTTGCTTAGACTAGATTTACCATTCCATGTAATAAAGCCTCCTGTTAAACCGGCATCATATAGGGCATTTACTTGGTCCTCAATCTTTTGTTGGCCATAGATTACTGTTGGATTCCAATATGGTGTGTCATATGCGGTAATCCATGTTCTGGCAATGGCTGGTGTTGATATCTCCGTTTGTCTTTCGGCAGCACCTTTAGCCCAATTGTTAACAGTTTTATAAGCATTAGTCCATGTATCTATATTTCTTCCAAAGTGATCAGTATATGGCATTGAACTAATAACATCAACAACGTTTGAGATAGCAGGCCAATATTGACCGTAAGCAGTAACATAAGTACTAGAACATTCTCCAAAGACATCTACTGATAAATAAACGTTTTCTTTGTGAATTTGATCAGCTGCATAGAATAAGAAGTTTTGAATAGCTTCGGCCTTTTCTTCATTATAAGTATTTTTAAAGTCGGCATTATTAACAGACATACGATAAGCTGTTTCAGGGAATCTTACATAGTCAAATTGAATTTCATTAAAGCCCATTAATTTAACTGCTTCTTTAGCTAATTCAACATTATATTCCCATGCACCTCGACTATATGCTGATGGCCATGTAGAACCAGATATGCACTCATCTTTATGGTCTTTACCATAGTGAACATCATTAAATACAACTATTCTTCCTACAGCGTATATACCAGCTTCTTTTATTTTATCAATGGCTTTCTTGTAATCATCATTATCGTTAATAGCAGTTTCGTAAGCAGTTGGAGAATACTCTTTAGCTACTTCTGAAGTGTAGGCTAAGGCGCCATCTTTAATATCTACAACAATAGTATTTACTCCATTATTTTTAGCTATTTTTAAGTAAGAATCAATACCACCAATAGTAGCGGCATTTAGGTACATAGCTTTAGCATTTTTCATTAAGGAATTATTTTCAAATACAGGTTTTTCATATGGATAATAATCTAGTGTTGAGGCTTTACCGCCATATAATTCTCTAGAATATTTTCGATCTTTATGAATATCATAAATAGAATTTTCATTATAATTTTCTTGAGCTAATTCTTCGGTATCTACTAAGTATTTACCATATACCCATCCAGTAGTGCCATCATAATCTATTTTATACATATTAACACTGCCATCATCTTTTAAATAGTCATAATCTAATACTTTTAAACTATTGCCTTTTTTAACTAAAGATTCTATTTTAGAGTCTTTTTCATTTTTATATATAGTAGCTGATGTTCTTACATATTTAGTATCTTCTAAGACAACATCTTTTTTATTACTCTTTAAATTATTTGTTTCAATATAATAGATACCTTTATCTAATATAACTTTAGTATAGTTTACTTCTTCATAAGTTATATTAGTTTTATCACTAGATACTTTAGTACCTCTTGTTAATTCTTCATCTAATTTAGTTAATGATTTAGTTTCATCATCATAATTATAAATACTTACAGTATTACTAGTAGATGCTACATACATATCAGTATATATAGGAAATAATGGTTTCCCTTTGACATTTAATCTTCGATAGATAAGAAAAACTACTAATAAGATTAGACATACTAATAAAAGCATTCCTAATCCATTTAACTTTCTTTTTTTTCTGGCTCTTTTCATTAATTCAACACCTCTAGTGTAAGTATAACATATATTTAATGATATTTCTATATTTTTTTGTTATTGATTATAAATATATATTTTAGTATAATTTAAATGGTGATATGATGAAGTTAAGATATGATAATAAAGAGATTAATTTAGTAGAATGTAAGTCTTTTTATACTAGATTTAAGGGTTTTATGTTAGAAAATAATATAGATAAGGCTTTACTATTTGATAAGTGTAATTCTGTACATACTTTTTTTATGAAGAAGAATATTGATATTATAATGTGTGATAAAGATAATAATATTTTATATATCTATAATGATGTTGGTAAGAATAAGATTATATGGCCTAAAAAGAGCGCTTCTAAGGTATATGAATTACCCGTTAATTATTTTGATTATAAGTTAAATACTAAGTTTGAGGTGATTAAATGAAAATAGCTATTATTGGTAGTGGGGCTTTTGGAATTGCTTTATCGCATGTTTTTATTAAGAATACTAGTGATATTGCAATGTGGACAGTACCTAGTGAATATGAAGAATTAATTAAATATCGAACTAATGATAAAGTACTAAAAGGAATAAAGGTAGATGATAGAATAAATATTAGTACTGATTTAAAAGAAGTTGTTAGGGATGCTAAGGTTATTGTTATAGCGATTCCGGTTAAATATATTGGTAATACTATTAAAGATGTTGCTAATTATATTACAAATAATCAACATATATGTATTGCTTCTAAAGGAATTATTGATGAGAAATGTGAATTTGCTTATAGAACTATTCAGAAGTACGTTCATACTGATAAGATTGGTGTTATCTCCGGTGGAACATTTGCTATTGATATGGCAAAGGAATATCCAATGGGGTTAACTATTGCTTCTAAGAATGAAGATACTACTAAGATAATTAAGGAAGCTTTAACGACTTATTTTATTACTTGTGAAGTTAGTGATGATGTTATTGGTGTAGAGATATGTGGTGCTATTAAAAATATTTTAGCAATTGCTATGGGTATTTTGGAAGGACTTTGTGTTGTTGAATCAACAAAATATACTTTTATGACAAGATGTATTAATGATATTAGTAAGATGATATGTAGTTTAGGTGGTAAGAAAGATACAGTGTTTACTTATGCTGGAATTGGTGATATTTTACTTACTTGTAGTTCTTCTAAGAGTAGAAACTTTACATTTGGTAAGATGATTGGAGAAAAAGCAAGTAAAGAAGAATTAGATAATTATATAGAAAATACTACTATTGAAGGGTTATATACTTTAAAATCTATGAAGAACTTGCTTAATCAAAATGATATTTCAATGGATTTAATTAATTATCTAGAAGATATTATATATAATGATGTTGAGCCTGAAAGCTTGATAAAGTTAATATAAAAAAATAATTTGAAAAAAAATTGTAAATTTTATTGCTATACATCGATTAATATTGTATGATAAGGACATAGTATTAAGAAACTAACAAGGGGGGGATCATTAATGTATTACAGGGCATATAAATTTAGAATTTATTCAAATGAAACTCAAAAAGTTTTAATTAATAAAACACTAGGATGTACTAGGTTTGTCTACAACTATTTTTTAAATATGTTGAAAGAAAATGGTTATAAGAAATCAAATGAAAATATAAGACATTATACTCATTATTTAAAATATGAATATCCATTTTTACAAGAAATAGATAGCATTGCTATAAATAAAGCATTATTAAATCTAGATGATTCATATAAAAGATTTTTTAATAAACAAGGTGGTTATCCAAAATTCAAAAGTAAATTTAGTAAAAATAGTTATAATACAACTGCCATTTATGGTACGTACAAGAATCATAACTATTGTAATATTGAACTTGACTTAGAAAACAAAACTATAAAATTACCTAAACTTAAAGTAATGAAAATTAGAGGTTATAGAAACATAGAGTCTATCAATGGAAGAATATTAAATGCGACTATCTCAAAAGAACCAAATGGAAAATATTATGTTTCTGTACTTTTTGAAATTCATGATGAAATTGATAAAGTTATTCCATCTTCAATAGTAGGTATAGATTTAGGAGTTAAAAGCCTTCTAACTCTTTCTAATGGAACTGTATTTGAAAACAATAAATATATCTTAAAATATGAGAAAAGAATAAAAAGAATGCAAAGATCATTAGCAAGAAAAGTAAAAGACAGTGAAAATTATAAAAAGTGCAAACAAAAATTAGCGATACTTCATTCAAAACTAGCAAATGCAAGAAAATATTATATACATAAAATAACTAAAAATATTACAGATGAATATGATATTATCTCATGTGAAAAACTTCATACTAAAGAAATGATAATAAATGGCAAAAAGACAACTCTATCAAAAAATATAAATGATGCAAGTTTCAATGAAATATTAAAACAACTAGAGTATAAATCGAAGTTTAAAGGTAAACAGTTTTATCAAATATATGATTATTATCCCTCAAGTCAAACTTGTAGTGTGTGTGAAAATATTGATAAAAAATATAAGAACCTAAACGAAAGGGAATATAAATGTACAAAGTGTCATTTAGAAATAGATAGAGATTTGAATGCTAGTATTAATATAATGTTTGAAGGGGTAAAAATGTATATGAAAAATTATTGCAGTAATTATTAAAAGGAACAAATAAATTAAAAATATATATTATGTACGGTAGCGACTATCGGAATTTAAGTCTGTTGGAGAAGACTCAGTAGAGTGTCTGTGAAGCAGAAATTTGGAATCGTGAGGTTTCAACGATAAATTTTAATTTATCACTTGTTCTGTCCATATATTTCCATTAATAAATTTAGTTAGAGCCATGATAAAGGCTTCTTCAGTTAGGTTGGTTCTGGTAATAACATTTTTGGTTAGATAACTAATAGCACCTTCCCTACTTTCTTCTTCGTTAGGAATAAATAATTTAGTTATTACTTTGTTGAGATCAGTACTTATTATTTCGTCTAGATATTTATTACTTACCGGGAAGCCGGCACTAGTACCCATACTAATATTTCCTTCTTTATCACTAATTAGAGCAATATTTATTATAATATAGTCTCCTAGAAGATTAGTAATACCACTTTCAATAGTTAAGAAATAGTCAACATCTAGATTATTTTCTTTAGCATAGTTAATTAAGTTATTCATTCTATTCTTAGCACCCATATATATTTCTTCATTTACTGGTTCATCACTAACATCGCTAGATACTTTAATACCTTCGATAGAAATGTTAGAATAATATTTTTCTAAGGCCATTTTAGCACCATTTATTTTAACTTGATTAGTACTACCTACTAATGCTTTCATATAATCACCAATAAAACTATAACAAATATTTATGTATTTAGCAACTTTTAGACACCAATATCTTTATTAGTTTTACGATATATTAATTTTCTAATAAAATCTAATGGGATTATTGATAGGGCTAATATGAACATAACGATAAATTCTTTTAATTGAAGACCACTTGTTCTAAAGAGACTTCCTCCAAAATAGATTAGATATACTTGCATGCATATAACAAAACCCATAATACCAATAAATGCTTTATTATTTAGAATATTAGCTAAGATATTAAGTCTGTGTGTTCGAGCATTAAAACTATTAAAGATACTGATAAAGATAAGTAATCCAAAGAAAGCTGTTAAAACATATTCGTTATTAGGACCTATTCGATAGAAACTTTTAATAAAATTACTTTTTAGAAATACTAAGCAGACAATAGCAGAATATATTCCGGTTATTAATATTTCATTTAACATATATTTATTAATAATATTTTCATTTTTACTTTTAGGATATTCTTCCATATATTCTAGTAAGGCTGGTTCATAACTAAAGGCTAGTCCGGATAGTGTATCCATAATCATATTTATCCATAACATTTGAATAACAGTGACGGGAACAGGAACACCAATAAATGGGCCGATGATAGATACTAGTAAAGTGCATAGATTAATAGTTAGTTGACATATAATAAATTTTCTAATACTTTTAAAGACAGTTCTTCCATATAGAATGGCATTAGTGATTGATGTAAAGCGATTATCTAATATTACAATATCAGAGGCTTCTTTACTTACTTCAGTACCACTACCCATAGCAAAACCAACATCAGCTTTTTTTAGGGCCGGAGCATCATTTACTCCATCACCGGTCATACCTACTACTAAAGATAATTCTTGCGATAGTCTTACCATTCTACTTTTATCAGTGGGAAGAGCTCGCGCTATTACTTTTATATTTTCTAAGTTAATTTTAATATCTTCATCAGTCATTTTATTTAATTCTTCACTAGTTATTACTAAGTCATTTTTACTAGTGATAATACCTACTTCTTTAGCTATAGAATAAGCGGTATCTTTATTATCACCAGTCATCATTACTACTTGAATGTGAGCACTTTGAGCACGATTAACAGCTTCTTTTGCATCAGTTCTTACTTCATCTTTTAATAAGACAAAACCTAGTAAGGTAGAATTTTTTAAATAGTTAAGAGAATATTTATTATCTGATATAGCTAAGGCAATAACTCTAATACCAGATGATGTATATTCTAAAATTAAATTAGATATTTTTTTACGATCTAATATTTCAATATTATTAGTATGATTATTATAATATTTACTACAATTATCTATTATTATTTCAGGTGCTCCTTTAATTAGTTTTATTTGTTTATTATTTCTTTCTATTAAACTTACCGCATATTTATTTTGACTATTAAATTCTATTTTATTAATTATTTTGACACTACTATCTTTATTTTCATTACAGAATCTTAGAATAGCTTTATCAGTAATATTACCTCCTAAGATTTTATCCTTATTGATAACACTATCATTATTATATATTAAACTATCTTTAATTAAGTTTTTATAATTACCAGTTAATTCAATTAAATTACTATATTCTTTATTATTACAATCAAGTATTCCTACAACATCCATTCGTCCGTTAGTAAGAGTACCTGTTTTGTCAGTAAATAAGATGTTTAAATTACCACTTGTTTCTATGCCAACTAGTCTTCTTACCAGAACATTATCTTTTAACATTCTTTTCATATTAGAGGATAGTACTAGGGTAATCATCATAGGCAATCCTTCGGGAACTGCTACTACTATTAAGGTAACTGCTAAAGTTAAGGAATGTAAGATATAGCCTAACATTATTTTATAGTTAGTAATAGTTTTAATTATTAGGCTAAGATCAAAGTTATTTTGGATAACTATTTTATTAAATAAGTAAGATAAGGCTACTATTATGGAAGCACCATAGCCTAGGGTACTGATATTTTTGGCTAGTTTAGATAGTCTTTGTTTTAGGACAGATGGTTCTTCTTTAATTTGAAGTTCACTAGCGATATGGCCATAGTACGTGCTATCACCAACTTTTTGAACAAGAAATTTTCCTTCTCCAGAAGTGATGATTGTACCTCGGTAAATAGCTTTACCTTGAGATAATTCTTTTTCTTTACTTTCACCATTTAAGACTGATTCATCAACAGAGACTGTGCCTTCGATAATAGTACCATCAGCACATACTTTTTCACCACTACTAATTTTTACAACATCCCCTACTACTACTTCATCAATAGGTATTTCTACTACTTTTTTATTTCTAATTACTAAGCACTTAATTAAAGATGATTCTTCTTGTAATCTTTTAAAGGCTTTGGATGAGCCGTATTCAGAGATACTAGATATAAAAGAGGCAATAAAGATGGCTATTACTATACCAATTGTTTCGTACCAGTCAAAGTCTTTTATTAAGAATATTACTTTTATTCCTAGGGCTATTAATAG
Organism: uncultured Bacilli bacterium; assembly: GCA_934130545.1. Lineage (GTDB taxonomy): Bacteria > Bacillota_I > Bacilli_A > RF39 > UBA660 > UBA6414. The sequence continues at coordinate 91,530 of CAKOYD010000003.1, forward strand.
TATTTTTATGATAGGATCACCTAGGGTTTCAATTAATAATTTAAAGAAAGTATCAGATTCTTTTTTAGTTAAGCTATTAGTACCATATTTTTCTCTACTTTTTACTACTTCTTCATCAGTTAGTCCATTAGTATTCATAAATACCTCCCAATAAAGAATATTAATAATTATTCTTTTTAGAAGATATATGTTTCGACAATTTTATAAAATAAAAGTAAATACATATAGTGATGTACTTACTTATTGATATTATTATTAATATAGGCAGCTGCCTGGTGTTCTTGGGAAGGCACTGACGTCTCTTATGTTATTCATTCCTGTCATATACATTATTAATCTTTCAAAGCCCATACCAAATTTGCTTTTTACTATTATAGTATAACACATTTTTATAAAAATTATATATTTTTTTACTTTGATATTTCTATTTGATATAAGTTTTCTAGGTATTTTTTATTGGCAAGTTCAAATTCACAATTTCCTATCTTTTTAAAACCTACTTTCTGATAAAATGCGTTAGCACTATTTTCTTTTAGGGTACTGACTAATATATACTTAAAATCATTCTTTAATAATTTTGTTATATAATCTACTAGTGATTTACCGATACCTAGTCCTTGATAATCTTTGTCAACATATAGAGCATATATTTCAGCATATGATGAGTCATAGTCTTTTTTATTAATGCCATATCTTAAGAAGGCTACTACTTTATTATCTTTAACGTATACGATATATTCATTAATTTTATTTTGGCATTTTAGAATACTATCATTTAATTTTGATTCTAGGTTATTTAGTAAATCATCAGGAAAGATGTTTTTGTAAGTTATTTTCCAGTTGGCAATATTGATTTTAACAATACTTTCCGCATCTGTGATGTTGGCTTTTCTTATCATGGAATGTTCAACTCCTTTATTACGATATATTAATTAGATTTTTTTAGATAAACTTATCATATTTTCTATTATATCATTTTTGATATTTTTATATTCTTCTATTAAATATATTTCATTTAGTTTAGTTTTGTCAAAGTAACCTATTGTTTTATCATTGTATTCTATTATGCATAAGTTATCTTCATTAGAAATGAGATACTGTTCAAATTCTTGATAGTTTTGATAATTATTTTTAACAAATGAATATATAAATTCGTTAAAATTATGATATTCATTATTGATATATGGTCTTATGTTATATGTATCAGTAGTGTTAATGTAAGATATTTTGGGATATTTTTCTAATCGATATTCTCCTTCATCATCAACGATATTTCCCTTTACTTTATCATTGATTTTAAAACCATATCCAAAATGTCTATAAAAGCTTAAGCCAGATATAGATGCTGGTATTTCAACTCTATCGGCTCTTTTATAATATATATCATTTTCTAAGGTTTCAATTATCTTTCTGCCTATTCCTTTGCCTTTGTACGATGGATCAATAAAGATAGTAAAGAACGAACTTTCTGTTTGACTGCCCCAATATGGGCCAATCATTCCTACTCCAATAATTTTTTGACTATCTAATACAACATAGCAATTAAATACTTGAGCTCTTTTTTTAATAGTATCTTTGTTTAATGTTTTTACTAATTTATCGATAGATTCTTTTGGATAATCTTTTATATTTTCAGTATATAAATCTTTAGCAATTATTTTACTGATTTCATATTCATCACCATCTATATATTTTCTTACAGTTATCATTTTATCACCTGCCTTATTTCTAAGTTTATTTATTCTCCTAAAACGTAATATAGTCCTTCAATTATCATTTTGTTATTTTTTATTTTTATAAATGATTCATTTGGTAAACAATATATTTTAATATATTTACTTACATTAAGAATTTCTTTTAAATTATCTAGACTATCAATATTTAAGTGTGGATAAATTAATGGTTCTGCTAGACCTATTCCATCGTATTCAACTAGTTTATTGTTTTCATCAAGATATTTAACCTTTTTTGCTTGATTCATAGCACCCGCACTGACACCAAAAATTAATCCTTTAAAGTTTTTAAGAGAAGTTATTAAATTGTATTGTTCTATATTTTTCATTTGTTGTCTAGGATTACCACCAAGAAGATAGATAATATTAGAGTTATTTATTATTTCTTTAATATTACTTCTGTCTATGCGATTATCTATTACATAATAATTTTTAAATTCTATATTTATATTTTTAAAACACTTTATAGTTTTACCTATTAAATTATCATTACCATCATAATTACTAAAGTCTGATGTAACGAATGTAATTATAGAGTTTTGTTTAATATCTTCTTTTAAATGTGCTGACTGTTCTTTGGTAAATCCAATGTCAGTATTGACACGACTAAATAAATAATTAATTAAACTATTCTCTTTGTTATTTTTGAAATTAGTAATCATCTTTTCACCTACTTTAATTTTCTATTATTTTTTTGTTATGATTTATTATTAAAATAGTGTAAAAATATTTATAAACATCTATATTTATTTAAAATCATTTGGATATATCAAGTGTTCTTTACCAACAGTAATAAAGTTGCTACCATCAAATATAATTCCTGATTCTTCGTAAAGTATAATAGTATTTTCTTTTAGTTTTAGAATATCTTTTTTATCTAACTTTTCATTATAATGACACCAAATATCATATCCATTTAACAAATTTATTCCATTTAAATCTTTAAGATCAACCAAATTTTTATCAGCATGGTTAGCTGTTTCTATCGTTTTCCCAAATATAATTGCACCAGCAGATCCACCATAAACAAATCCACCACTTTTTAAATAATTTATAAGAGCATAATCAAAATTACTTTCTTTAATTTCTTTTAATAATTTAAAAGTATTTCCTCCTCCTATAAATATTGCTTTATATTCGCTTAAATTTGGTGTTTTTTTCAAATCTGTACATACATCTATATTAGATATTTTATATTTTGCATATGTTTTTCTAAACCAGTTTTCACAATCATCATAAGGTATTTTGTACATAGCTACCGGAATATATAAAACTTTTTCATCTCCGACATAGTTGGCAAAATATTCGTCTAATTGTTTAACTTGTTCAGAATCTCCGCCACCCGATAATAATAACATCATTGTCTCTTATCTCCTTTGATTTTTTTTGTTTTTGTAAGGCATTTCTCGCTGTGAATTTTATCTAAAAAAATTTTGTTACAAACTGATTCAATATCTGCATCAACTAAGGAAGAATGACTGCTAATACCTGCTTGTTTTAACATTTTTTTCTTCCTACACAACGATATTTCATTATTGATTATATCGTTTACTTCACATAATCCAATTGATGAAGAAATAAATTTTGAATAAAATTCATAATAAAATTTTATTTGCTCATTAATGTTAGAAATGATATTAATTTCAAATGTTTCTTTAATTAAATTTCGCATATGTTTAGACTTTCCAAATGAACCACCACAAATACCAGACATTGCCATTAAAGTAATTGTTCTTATTCTATCAGATTCCTTTAAATCGCCAAATAAATAATCGTATTTAGGTACAAATGGGGCAAAAAAATTCTTTCCACCATTAATTGCCCACAAAATTCTTTCATAACCAAATCCAAAATCGGATATTATTATATTTTGATTATTAACATTAAAGCAATATAAATTGGCCTGTCCGAGTTCTAATCCCTTATAATTAAATTCTAATCCAACCCCATTATACGTTGTAGTAGATGATTTTAAAATTAATTGCAAACCGCTCCAATATAATATGCTAGTGGTACAAATATTTCCATAGTTTCTAGTGCATTTTCTTTTTGTTTAAATTCAGACTTAAATTGTAGTGTTCTCATATTATGAAGTCTATCAGCAAGTTTAATAATTATTATTCTAACGTCTTCTGTTATTCCTGTTATTATTTTTCTAGTATTAGCATAATTTTGATCTTGCTTAGATGAGAAATTCATTTTAGATAATTTGGTTACTCCATCTACTAAATTAGCAATATTTTGATTAAAATCATGTGATATGTCTTCTTTAGTAATATTAGTATCTTCTAATGTGTCATGTAATAATCCTGCACAGACTGTATCTCTATCCGCATGCATTTCGGCAAGTATATAAGCAACATTTAATGGGTGACTTATATATGGCTCTCCACTTTGCCTTGTTTGACCTGAGTGTAAATTTGCTGCATATTCATATGCTTTTTTTACAATTTCAATTTCGCTAGAATTATATTCCTTTAACTTATCTAACAAATCTTGCAATTCAATATTATTCATTTGAACACCTCCAATAAAAAAAGTCGGCGCAAAACTTTTACGTTTAACATGCACCGACAAGACATAATTTTAAATTTAAGCAGAAATTGAAGCATGAGCAAATAACACTAACAATATTTAGGCTGTTAATGCAATTTTCTTTATAGCAACATTTAAATATCATATTTGCTAATTTTCTCATACTACCTTCCTCCTAAGTAATTTAAATAGTATTTTACCATATTTTACCATATAGTCAACCCCCTATTTGAAAAAAATATTAATTTCATTATTGTATATTTTAAAATATAACTAGCTATAATATCTCATTTATTTAGTGAGATATGTTAAATAAAAAAAGCAAGTACCATAAGTACTCGCTAATTCATTTTAGTTTTCTCTCTTTTTTAGGGTATAAGTTATACCTAGAGCACCTAGAAGAAGAGCGATAAGTTCACAATAAGTATTACTACTAATTGCTTCTTTAACTCCTGTATTAGGTTGAGTAATAATCTCTTGTTCTATATATGAGTTAGTTATTGTATAACCATCATATTTAGTTTCATAGTTATCTAATTTTTCTTCTTCAATAGTATATTTTATTTCTTGGCCTTTTTTATACTTTTGTAGATTTTCTAAAGTATATGTCCAGTTGTTTTCCGCTGTTATTTTGATAGTTTCAAATTCTTCACCATCAGCAAAGATACTAACGATGATTGAACTTGGGCGAACATCTTCGTGTCCAGCGTCATCCCATACTTTTTCAATTGTTAAGTCAATTGTTTCTATTTCATGGTAGTTAACAATAACAATAGTAGTATTGCCATCATTATCTTTAACTGGTTCTCTAACACTTGATTCATAACCTTTTACTTCATCTTCAACAAATGTATAAACGATTTCTTCACCATTATTATATTTTGGTAAATCACCTGTTGTAGCTGTCCAATTATTTTCAGCACTCATTTCAATAGTTTTTACTAATTCATTATTAGCATAAACTTTAATTGTAATTTTTTCAGGACGTAGACCATCATTATTGTCATAGTCTTCCCAATTCTTAGTAAGATTATAACTTGTAGTTTCTGGTGTATGAGTATTAGTAATGTTATAGTTATCGATTGTTGTACTATAACCAGCAACATTATTTTCACTAATTTTATAGTCTATTATACTTCCAGCATCATATTTAGCTAGGTCTTCAAATATATAAGACCAATTATCAGAAGTTGATACTATTTTAGTTTCTTTATATACTTCTCTAGTTCCTACTTTTCCTGTTAAAGTTACTTCGATTGTTTCTGGACGAATGCCATCACGATTGTTGTCATCGTTCCATGTCTTAGTACCTTCAATACGGATTATTTCAGTTCTATAAGTATTAAATATTTTGTAATTAGCATCATCATATGTTGTTGTATATCCTAAAGTAGAATCTAAAGCATCTTCTCTAACGATATATGTTATTTCTGTACCATTTTCATATTTTGGTAAGTTTTTATATGTATATGTCCAATTATCATTAGTAGTAGCATTAGCACTTGTTAATGTAACTGTAGTGTTTGGTACTTCTATATTTTTTTTATCAATTACTTTATATAATCTAATAGTAATTGATTCTGGACGTTTACCATCGTTATTGCTAGAGTCATCCCATACTTTTTCAATTGTTAAGTCAATTGTTTCTATTTCATGGTAGTTAACAATAACAATAGTAGTATTGCCATCATTATCTTTAACTGGTTCTCTAACACTTGATTCATAACCTTTTACTTCATCTTCAACAAATGTATAAACGATTTCTTCACCATTATTATATTTTGGTAAATCACCTGTTGTAGCTGTCCAATTATTTTCAGCACTCATTTCAATAGTTTTTACTAATTCATTATTAGCATAAACTTTAATTGTAATTTTTTCAGGACGTAGACCATCATTATTGTCATAGTCTTCCCAATTCTTAGTAAGATTATAACTTATAGTTTCTGGTGTATGAGTATTTGTAATTGTATAATCTTCAATACTCTTTGTATAACCATCTACTGTTATTTCATCGACAGTATAGATAATATCTTCTCCGTCTTCTTTAGCATATAAATCAGTAAATGTAAATGTCCAATTACCTTCGTTATCTTCTGTTACAGTAGTTCTAGCTACTTCAGTTGTTTCACCTTTTACTGTTTTATTTAAGATAACTGTAATTGATTCTGGACGTTTACCATCTTGGTTTTCTGCATCATCCCATACTTTCTTACCAGTAATAGTTAGCATATCTGGTGTATGAGTATTAGTAATGTTATAGTTATTGATTGTTGTACTATAACCAGCAACATTATTTTCACTAATTTTATAGTCTATTATACTTCCAGCATCATATTTAGCTAGGTCTTCAAATATATAAGACCAATTATCAGAAGTTGATACTATTTTAGTTTCTTTATATACTTCTCTAGTTCCTACTTTTCCTGTTAAAGTTACTTCGATTGTTTCTGGACGAATGCCATCACGATTGTTGTCATCGTTCCATGTCTTAGTACCTTCAATACGGATTATTTCAGTTCTATAAGTATTAAATATTTTGTAATTAGCATCATCATATGTTGTTGTATATCCTAAAGTAGAATCTAAAGCATCTTCTCTAACGATATATGTTATTTCTGTACCATTTTCATATTTTGGTAAGTTTTTATATGTATATGTCCAATTATCATTAGTAGTAGCATTAGCACTTGTTAATGTAACTGTAGTGTTTGGTACTTCTACAAATTCTTTATCAATTACTTTATATAATCTAATAGTAATTGATGTTGGGCGTTTACCATCGTTATTGCTAGAGTCTTGCCATACTTTTTCAACAGTTAAATCTCTAGTAATATTAGTGTGAGCATTAGTAATAGTGAAACCATCTGCCATATTACCTGTTACTTTGCCAGTATAATTATTAACTTCATCTTCAGTAATAGTATAGATTATCTTCTTACCATTTTCTCTTTCTGGTAAATCTGTAAATTCATAAGTCCATGATCCTGAATCAGTTGTGTTAGCACTTGTTAATGTAACTGATGTTACTTCTACTTTATCAGCACCTTCACCTTTATATAATCTGATAGTGATTGATTCTGGACGTAATCCATCATTATTATTATCATCATTCCAAATCTTTTCAACATTAATATTAATTAGTTTTGGAGTGTGTTTATTAATAATGTTATAATTATTAATTGTTGTTTCATAACCTGAAACAGTATCTTCTTTGACTGTATAATTAATTAGATGATTATCATCATTTTCATAACCTTGTACATATTTTGGTAAGTTAGTGAACTCGTAAGTCCATTTACCATTTACCTCAACGACTCTTTGACTAGCAACTTCCTCTTGACCATTAAATAGTCTTACAGTAATTGCTTCTGGTCTTAAACCATCTTGGTTATTAGCATCATCCCAAGTCTTTTCGCCAGTAATTGATACTTTTGGACTTGAAATAATATTTAGAGTAACTGTAGCATTATTACTTCTAACAGTTTCTGTTTCATGATGTTCATTAATAGTAGTTTTTACATAATAAGTAAAACTTACTTCTCCACTAAATCCTGGTTCTGGAGTGAATGTAAATGTTCCATCCGCATTCATTTGTAGAGTTCCTTGTAGAACACCATCTTTAGATATTGTATATGTATCACCTGTTTTAACAACGTTAGTATCAGTATTGATAATTATTTCATCTGTTACTTCTACTTTAGTTTTATTAGGGGCAATATCTTTCTTTATTTCATTTAGTAAGTCATTTGTTAAAATGCTCTCACCTTTTATAGCAATATTTTCATAACTATTGTATGAAGGGTGAGTACTATAATGATCAGCATTGATAACCGCTGGTATTTCTACTGTTGGTTTATCAAATGTTAATTCTAGGTTTGTTTTACCTTTATAGTCTGGATATGGATTATCTTTATCTATTTCAGCTGATAAAGTAGCTTTCTTGTTAGTATAAATACTACCATGATATTCATCTTTAGCTTTAACTGTATATGTTAGGCTATTATCTTTATCACCTTTTAATTCTCCAATATTCCATTCTAATCTTGTCTCTCCATTTACTTCAGTAATTGTTACTCCTTGTTTTTCTAAGGCAGCTTTTGATTCAGCAGTAAGTTCAAATTCTTTTGGTATGATATCTACTACTTTAGCATTCTTAGCAATAGTATTTTTAGCAACTGAAGAAATTTTCTTAAATTCTTTAGCTAGTTCTTCATAATTTAGAGCTGTTACGTTTTTGTATTTGTGTAGAGATGTTTCTCCCACTGGATTAATTTTTGCTAATGTAGTAGCTGCTTCTTTTTCCTCACCTAATGTAATTGTATAAACATCAGCATTTGGATAATTTAATTTTAATGAATCCAATTCTGTTTTAGCAGCATCTGATGGTTTAATATTGCTTGGGCAGTTTCTTTGATCTACTGTTGTATCGCTATTACCAGTACCACATACTTTTACTTTTTGAACATCTTTGCAATTACGTCCCCAAAAATCACATTCTCTATCTGTATAAGTATTATTGAAATATGTTGGTACACCATCAGTTAATATAATTACTAACTTTTTAGCGTCTGTTCTACCTTTCTTTAATATTTCTGATACAGCAGCAATACCAGATTGTAGGTTAGTTCCACCTTCTGGATAATAGTCTGTTCCTAAGAAATCAAGAGCAGTTTGTTTATTTGATGTTAAATCTTGTGTTCTATTAACATTTTCACTATAGTCTACTAGGCCAATTTGAACAGCATCACCGTCATCCATCATTGTATTGATAAATTCAGTTGCTGCAGTTTTAGCTGAATCAATACGATTTGGTGTTGTTTTGTCATTTTTACCTGTAGGTCCATAACCCATACTTCCTGATGAGTCTAGAACTAAAACGATGTCTAGTTTTGAATAAACAGTCTCTTGATTACTATAGGAATTAGCTTTAACGTTTAATGTAACGTCAGCAAATCTTCCTTCTTCTAAGTTTTTTTCATCAAAACGTTCAGATAATTTAGTGGCTGTTTTGGTTAATTCAATTTTTCCTTCATTACCACTAGCGGCAACAAAATGTAAAAAACCAAATACACTAAATACTACTAAAAGTGTTGATAAAACTTTAAACTTTGTAGAATGTTTTTTCATTTTTTCTTTTCCTCCTCCATTTTTAGGAATTATTATTCCTAGTTGACTTAATATAATATATGCTTTTATTTATTAAGTCAAGTAAAATGTGGTTTTTTGTTAATCTTTTTTTAAAATAATTTAGTCTATCAAATTAATTAACTATTATGTTTGACTAATCTTTGATTTTTAGTGCCACTATTACATTATATGATAAGCGTTTAAATGGTGTGATAAATGTTTGAAAATATAAAATTATGTGTTATAATCTTCTTGCAGTAGTGATTGGAGCTATTCCTACTTTAACGAGTCGTTAAGGGACTATATTAATTGTAATGATTAAAATAGTAATATTTCAAAGGACTTTCCTACACGGTGTGTAGCCCGCTACGCTTTTATGTCCATTTTCATATTACTATATCGTTAGTACTGCAGTTTGGGAGGTAGTAAAAATGTATAAGTATACAAGTATTGATGATTGTAATGATTTTTTGCTATCTCTCAATTTAATTAAATGTCGAGATATGAAAAAATATATTAAGACAATATATGCTATTGGTAATAATGTAGAAAATAATTATAAAGTATATAAAATTAAGAAAAGAAGTCATGGTTATAGAACAATATATGCGCCAAATAAGACTTTAAAATATATTCAAAGGCAAATACTTAATAATATTCTTAATAATAAGTCTATATCAAAGTATGCCACAGCATATCATAAGGGAATTTCTTTAAGAGATAATGCCATACCACATATTAATAAAGATGTAGTTTTAAAGTTAGATATTAAAAACTTTTTTGAGAGTATATCATTTGGGGATGTTTATAATGCTTGTTTTGCAATAGATTCTTTTCCTAAGTCAGTTGGTATGTTACTTACTTATTTATGTACTTATAGTGATCATTTAACACAAGGCTCCCCTACTTCTTCTTATATATCTAATTTAGTTATGAAGGAGTTTGATGAAGAGTTAGGTTCTTGGTGTGAAGAAAATGATATATCATATACAAGATATTCTGATGATATGACTTTTTCAGGATGTTTTAATCCTAGTGAAGTGATTATAAAAGTAAAGAAAATGCTTCATAAACTTAGTTTAGAACTGAATGATAAGAAAGTACATGTAGTATATAAGTCTGCTAGACAAGATGTTACAGGTATTACGGTTAATGAGAAAGTACAGGTTAATATAAAGTATCGTAAAGATATTAGAAAAGAAATATATTATATAAGAAAGTTTGGATTAAGTTCACATTTAGAGAGATGTAATATTAAGAGTAATAAAGATAAATATTTAGATACTCTATATGGTAAGATTTTATATGTCTTACAGATTAATAGTAATGATAAAGAGTTTATAGAGTATAGAGATTATATTGGCCAACTTAAAAAGACAATTTAGTGGATTGTCTTTTTTTACATTTTATTACGGATCATCTTGATAATTTTATTTATTTCTTCACTAGTTTCATCGAATAATTCTATTCGGTATGATTTTATACCCAGATTTGTATATTTATTAATATCATCTATATAGTTAATATTATTACAATGCATGATATGGGTTAGATGATTATTATCTACTATGATAGGATACTTTTTACCTTGCATACTTTCTAAATAATATTTATTAGAACTATCTTTACATACTGAACAGTGGTTTAGTAGTTTTTTTAATGGGCAGTATTTCATTAGCATTAACTCTACTCTGCCATAGATAATTAGTTCTATGTTGTAGTTAGTATTTAAGGCTTTAATTTTATCATAGTCAAGTTCACAAGATATAGTTATTCTTTGAATATTATTTCTTCTTAGTAAATCTATAGCTTTGTTATTGGCAATATTTAAGTAATAATCACTAACAACATTATTAGTATAACCATAACGTTGTACTCCTCCTAACTCAGTTATTAGAAGGGATTCTTTTTTATAGTTAATATATTTTTTCATTACTCGATCTAAGCGATAATAGATATTACATGTTTCTTTATATTTAGTATATAAGTTATAATCAGTAGTATATATATTATCAATATTATTATTTATACAAGCAAGTAATTGTTCTTCATTTCTAACTAGAGCATTTATGGATACCTTATTATTGTTAGGAGTACTATAATAGTTATCTTCTAGATTATTAATAATTATTTCTTTATTATTTTTACATCTAATAGTTATTAATTTATCAACTAATATTCTTCTTATTTCGTTAATGGTAGATATTGGGATAAAGATATTAGTATCCATGTTAATAACAATATTATTTAGAATAAATGGACTATTACCTAGTTTAGATAGTGCTTCTTTTAGGCGGTCTTTACTTACGGGGTTATTAATAGATTCTTCGACTTTACCAATCGTATCGCTAACAATATTTTTATCACAATCAATCATTTCTACTTTTAATGGGGAACCTATTTTGGCTTCAACTATCATATCGATGGGTACTTTTCTGCTAGGATATTGTTTTAGTTCTTCATTTAGCTTAGAGGATGTTGTTTTATTAACAATATCTAAATTATTTAGCATAATTTTATTATCAACGTATACGATATCTCCTGGTAAGCCTTTATTTATTAATAGACCTTTTTCATTATATATTTTATTTACTATCATTCCTAAATTACTATTTACAAATCTTATCCCATCTTCCATATCTAGTTCTTTATCTAGTTTTATTTTAAGACGATATTTAGTAGTTTCAATAACTTTACCAATAGTTAATCCTTGGTGATTAGAGGTTGTTGTATTAATAATATCATCATGAAATAGATAGCCACTAGTAAATTCACGATTATATAATAATTTTAGGTTATCTTCTTCAGTTTCGGTTAGAGTCATTGGTAAGTTATTATAATAGGCATCAATTAGTTTACGATATATTCTAGTGATATAACCAACATATTCTGGTGATTTCATGCGGCCTTCTATTTTTAGACTAGTTATTTTATTATCTAGTAATTCTTTTAAGTGATGAGTAGTATTTAACTCTTTACAACTTAATAAATATTTATCTTTGATATTTAGTTCTTTATTATTTTCAATTAGGTTATATGGTTGGCGACAACTTCCGACGCATTCACCACGATTACCACTTCTTCCACCATTCATACTACTAAATAGACAGCATCCAGAGTATGATACACATAAAGCACCATGGATAAATACTTCTTTTTCAATATCAATGTCGATGTCATTTATTTCATCTAGAGATAGTTCACGGTCTAAGACTATTCTTTTAACTCCTAAGGATTTTAGAAAACTAATTCCTTCTTTGTTATGGTTATGGCATTGGGTTGAAGCATGGACTTCTAAGTTAGGATACTTCTTTAAGACTGTATCAATTAGTCCAATATCTTGCATAATTAGGGCATCAGCATTGTTCTTGTAAAGAAATTCAATATATTCTAAACACTCTTTTACTTCTTCTTCATATATCATAGTATTTACGGTAATATAGACTTTAACACCATATATATGACAATAATTAATAGTTTTAATTATTTCTTCTTCCGTAAAGTTATTAGCATATTTTCTAGCACCAAATTTTTTACCGGCTAAGTAGATGGCATCTGCACCGTTGTTTACGGCTTGGTAGACACATTCAATATTACCACAGGGAGATAATAGTTCTGTTCGCATAATTTCACCTCTATCACTTATAATTTTATCATAATATTTAAATTTTTAAAAGATACTAAAAAATGCTTAGATTTAGTCTAAACATTTATTTAACTATTTTAGCGATATCATCAACTGTCATAGTATTAACGACAACATATCGTGGTACTAAATATTTATACTCTCCTACTTTAACTTTTCTATTAAAGCCGGCAAAAGCCATCGTGAATCCTGTTTCTTTTAATGCTGATATAACTGTATTATTATATTGATAATATGGATAACAAAAGTATTTAGTATCATTTAAACTTTCTTTACTTTTCTTTAAATCAGCGAGCATTTCTTCTTTTGGTGTACTGATAAGGTTACCTCGATATTTATGTAAATCCCAAGTATGAGATGCTATTTCTAAGTTATTACTTGCATAAACGCTTGGTGGGGCCATTGTGCCTATTAAGAATAATATGCCATGTAAGTTATATTTTTCTAAGATCCAAATACTTCTATCGACATGCCAGCCATCATCAATAGTAATACCGACACTCTTTTTAGGTAATCTTATTTTGCCATCAATAAACATTTCTATTTCTTCTAGAGTTAGAGAAAAATATTCGTTATCATGAAGGTATTGCATTTGAGAATCAAATTGAACGTCTGTTAAGCATATTTCTTGTTGACAATCCTTTTGTTCACCGGCTTCAACACTAATAGTAAAGTGATAGTTTAAGACAGCAAAGCCTTTAGATACTTCTTCATCAGTATTATTACTTTCAACAATATTACTTATATCTTCTTTTTTGACATAAACTAGTTTATTATCATATTCAACATAATACTTATCATCATCTTTAATGATTATTGGTAGAGATAATTCACTATCTATTTGATAATAACTATCTTCTTTTAAATATATTTTAGTATTAGATGGTATAACAACATTTTCATTATAGACAATATAATTTTTATATCGATTATTTATTTCAACATTATCTATTTTAGTTATATCTTTATAATATATATAGTAATCAATATTCTTTAATTTAAAATATTCTTCTTGATAGTTAGTAATATCTATGTCTTCTAGAGTGGTATCAATATTATTAATAGTGCCTTTTTTGATATATTTATTACCTTCTAAGGTATATATATCAGCACTTTTAATATTTATATAGTCATTGTATGAAGTCCTAATAGTATTTAATTTATTTTGATATTCTTGTAATTCTTTATTACGTTTATTGTTATCAATTATAACGGATACTATTAAATATCCTAGAACTAGTGTTAAAATAAGTGCAATAATAATTAAAATATTCTTTTTTTTCATATGATCTCCTTAAGAATTATATTTACTAAAGTATTCTTTCTATGTATTATTTTACCAAATTAAAAGTTAAAAATCTATATATTTATTTAAAATAATTGGGTATTTACATTAAGCAAATTATGACTAATTAATAAACTATATAGTAAGGAGGTAAAATGATTGAGTATTTTTTAAGTTTAAACCATATTGTACAAGCATTAATAGCTACAACATTTACTTTTTTAATAACTGTTTTGGGGGCGGCAATAGTATTCTTTTTTAAGAAAGTAAATAAGACGTTTATGGATGGAATGCTGGGGTTTGCGGCAGGTGTTATGATTGCAGCGTCATTTTGGAGTTTACTTTCGCCTTCTATTGAAATGGCTAATAGTCTTAATTTAAATAGTTGGTTAATTGCTACATTAGGTTTTTTATCAGGGGGTATTTTACTATTTATAAGTGATAAGATTTTTGATATTTTAAATAAGAATAAAAATAATAATAGTTCTAAAAAAAGAGTAATGATGCTGATATCATCAATTACTATTCACAATATACCGGAAGGTTTAGCAGTGGGAATTGCTTTTGGTTCAATTAGTTATGGTCTTGAAGGGGCAACAATAATTAGTGCTTGTTTGTTAGCATTAGGGATTGGTCTTCAGAACTTTCCGGAAGGTAGTGCGGTTAGTATTCCCCTACTTCGTGAGGGTTATTCAAGAAAAAAAGCTTTTCTTTATGGAAGTTTAAGTGCCATAGTAGAACCAATATCTGGAGTTATTGGAGCATTACTAGTACTTAAAATAAGATTACTTCTTCCCTTTCTGTTAGCTTTTGCGGCTGGGGCAATGATTTATGTAGTAGTTGAAGAGTTAATACCGGAGAGTCAAACTAATGAGAAGAAAGATTACATGGCTTTATTTACATTAATAGGGTTTTCTATTATGATGATTTTAGACGTAGCACTAGGTTAAAGAATAGTGATATATGTTAATTATTTCACTTATGATAAGTAGGAAGATAATTATTTTATAGTTAGTTAATATTTTATTTATAAGAGTAATAGTACTCTTTTTATTATAGATAATATCTTTGATTAAATAGATATTTAGTAATATTATTGTTATAAATAAAGGAATACCTAAAATATTATATTTAATTGCAGATATTAGATCTAGATTTAATATTGATATAAAACTTCTTGTTAAACCACATCCGGGACAGGGAATATTAGTTAGATATTTAAAAAAGCAAGGGATAGTTATTTCTTTTATTTTGATTAGATAATAACTTATACCCTCACCTAATAATATTAATATATAAATTATACGCATTAATCTTTCAGTGGATTGCCATTACCATCAACATTAATATTACCACATAAGATTAATATTCCCTCGATTAATCCCCATATTTCAGATACTACTGCTAATGTAAAACAACTTAAAACACTTATTAATAATTGAGCCATAGCTTTATCTTTATTACCTAAATAAAAGTTATGAATACCTAAACTACCTAAAAAAATACCTAGTAATCCAGCAACTAATCTTGACTTAGCATTAGGATCAGCGCTAGCATTATCTTTTAAACTAAAACCACAATGTAAGCATACGGCTTGTCCTTCTTCAACTTTATTTCCACAATGAGAGCAAAACTTTGCCATAATATCACTTCCTTACTTGTTATAAGTATACCACTTACCTACTATTTTTTCAATTGTTTTATTTTTTTTGTGTAAGCTTTTAGATTAGGGAATGCTTCAGTTAATCTCTTATTTAACCAAGATAATGATTTAAACTTATCTTTAATTATCTTAGTTATTTCTTCAGTATTATCACCTTGAGTTAGATTACCTACAGTACTTCTAAACTTAAACATAACAATGTAAGAAATAATATTATCTACTATGTATATTATAAATAATGTGATGGCTAATGCTTTAATTACTGTACTTGAAGTTGTATCCATTACATTAATTATCATAGGGTTAATAAAGTACATTATTAATGTTCCACCAATACCAAATAACATGGCATACTCTAAACATATTCGACCATTAACATTAAACTTTTTATTACTATAATCCCACCATCTAGCTTTAAATATTTTTTCCATAAAATAACTAGTTAGATATTCTAGAATAGAACAAATAATTACCGCCATGCAAAATAGTCCAAGTGGTCTATCTAAATATCTTTTTAAGATAAACATAATAAGTAAAACACCTGAACCATATATTGGACAGTATGGTCCAATTAAGAAACCCCTATTAACAAACTTTTTACTATGACAATACGTTAATATAACTTCCATTAACCATCCAATAATTGAATAAAACATAAAGATTAAAAAGTATCTATAAATATTCATAACTCAACTCCTATATGTATAACATTGTACCAAAATATTTTTTAATTGTCATTATATATTTACTAAATTATATTTAAGGAAATTAAAAAGATGACTTTATGGAGTCACCTTCTATGTTATAGAGTTAATTTTTCTTCTGTAATAAGTTCTATTTCTAAATATTTTATCTTGTTCTTTTTCTACTAATACCTTTAAAACTTTCTAAATATATATCCATTAGTTCTTCATTTGTTCCTTCAATAAACTGGTTGTTTTCAATATCAAATAATATTTTTACACTAGGATCTGTATAATCATAGCCTAAATTATATGATGCTATGATAACAATATATTTAGAATTATATCTCATCCATTCACGACTAGATGAATAATTATATGTAAAATAAGAACCAATAAGTGTTTCTTTATTGTCTGACTTAATAGTTAAATTTTTCCACTTATAACCATCATCTTCTTTTTCTTCTATTTCAAGTAAACATTCATCATTTAATTGAATTATTTCTTTACCTATACTTCTTGTTACTGACATGATAAAACCTCCCTGTTTCAATATTGTAGCACAAATATTTATAGTTTGTCAAAGAAATTATAGATATTTAAGTTCTGAATTTGATATATGCTATTGGGTTTATGCTTTTCTATAATTCTTATTTTCTTTTGGTCATAAATAAGTCAAAAATAAAGTATTTTTTGACTATCATAATTTTATGTATTAAAAAAATTGAACTAAAAGTTCAACTAAAATATCAATCTGGAGCCATAAAGGTTGAAGTCAGACAACCTTTAATTATTTAAATTATAGGTAGTAATAAATTACTAACTGATATAAGTATACCATGAAATATTGAAACTTTGCCAAAATTTCGGATTAATATTATTATACTAACTAAAAAAGTCTACAGCTACATTGTAAACTATTTTAGTATTATTTCATAAATCCATTAGTTTTTATACAATAGTTCTTTTTAAGGTTTTTACAAATCTTTGTTGTAAAGATGACTTTGCAAATTGTTCTTCTACATAAATAAAGACTTTATAGTGCTATCATTTCTTATTTTGCACTTGAAAAATTAGTTATATAATATGGAAGAACTATACCATACTTTTTATTTAAGTCAATTAATTAAGGAGTTTATGGGAGTTTATTTTACTTTCAAATGTTAGATATGTACTAGGAAATGTTGGATGAATCTTGGATGTTTTAAGTCAGTAATAAAATTTGCCAAAAAGATGGTATAATTATATATACAAGTGATAAATAAATAGTAATTTAATAATTTAAAAATTTTCATTAAAAGATATTGACTCTCCCCTTAGAGTAGGTTGTATAAATAATTTGAGGAGGCAAGATATGTATAAAATAGGAGATTTTTCTAAAATGTCTAAAACCACCATAAAGGCATTAAGATACTATGAAAAAGAAGGATTATTAAAACCTGCTTTTATAGACCAAGATACGAGTTATAGGTATTATGAAAGTAGTCAGTTAGTTGATATTTCAAAGATAATATCCTTAAGGCAAATAGGATTATCAATTAAAGACATTAAAAAGGTTTTAGATGGACAAGATATGTCGTTAATTCTTAATAAAAGAAAAAATGAAATTGAGAAAAATATTGCTAATTTTAATATTGAGCTTTCTAAAATAAATTATTTATTGGAGGAAAACAATATGAAAAATGAGATTTTTATCAAAGACATTCCAAGTTACATTATTTATTATCGTGATGGAATGGTAGAGGATTTTAGTAAAATTACAGAATTTGTTTTACAAGCAGGAACAGAATGTGCAAAAGCAAATCCAAACTTAAAGTGCATAAACCCAGATTATTGTTATATCAGTTATTTAGATGGAGAATACAAAGAAAAAGATATTAAGATTAGATATGCACAAGCAGTTGAAAAATTAGGCAATGAAACTGATAAAGTTAAGTTTATGAAATCAAATCCTATTACAGCAGTATGTATTTATCACAAAGGAGCTTATAATAATTTAAGAGATTCTTATAATATTATTTTAAAATACATTGAAGATAATGGATATGAGATAATAGATAATGCGAGAGAATGTTATATTGATGGATGTTGGAACAAAGAAAATGAAGAAGATTATTTAACTGAGATTCAATTTCCTGTTAAGAAAAGATAAATACAAATTACAATTTATTGATGAGATTAGTTTAGAATATAACTAATCTTTTTACTATTCATATACTTCTTAAAAAATAATCGTGAAATTGTGGTATAATTATATAAGAGAGAGCTTAGATTTATTTTTTAGAATGGAGTGGTAGGTGATAAATATTGTGAAAAAAATCTATATAATAACAGGAGCAAATGGTTTTTTAGGTAATAATATCATAAGAAAGTTAGAACAAGATGCTGATAATGAAATTAGGGCTTTTGTATTAAAAGGCGATTCTATTAAATCACTTGAAGGATTAAAATGTAAAATCTACTATGGTGATGTAACTAAAAAAGAAACTTTATCATTAATTTTTGAAAATACTGATGGAAAAGAAGTTTTTGTAATTCATTGTGCTGCAGTAGTATATATAAAATCAAAATACAATCCACTTGTTTATAATGTTAATGTTAATGGAACTAAAAATATAGTAGATAAGGTAATAGAGTCAAAAGCAAAACTTATCTATATTAGTAGTGTTCATGCAATCCCTGAGCAACCTAACAATGAATTAATAACAGAAATAACTAATTTTAACCCTGATAATGTTGAGGGATTATATGCAAAAACAAAAGCAGAAGCTGCGAAGTATGTAATTGATGCAGTAAAGGGTAAAAATTTGAATGCTTGTATAATTCATCCATCTGGTATTATAGGTCCAAATGATTTTGGCAATAGTCACTTAACACAATTAATAAAAGAAGTTGCAAATGGCAAATTATTTGCTTGTGTAAAAGGTGGATATGATTTTGTTGATGTAAGAGATGTAGCAGATGGTGTTATTAGTGCTTGTAAAAATGGTACTAATGGTGAATGCTATATCTTATCTAATAGATATATTGCAATAAAAGAATTATGCGATTTAATTTGTGATGCGCAAGGAAGAAAAAAGATTAAAATGGTATTACCAATAGGTCTTGCAAAATTAATAGCACCTTTTTTTGAAGTATATTATAATTTAAAGAAACAAACTCCGCTTTTTACAAAGTATTCACTATATACACTATCTTCTAATGCTAATTTCAGTAATGAAAAAGCTAAAGAAAAGTTGAAATTTAAAAACAGAAATATGAAAGATACAATAAAGGATACAGTTGAGTGGATGAATAAAAAGTAAAAATAATGCAAATTGCAATTTGAAAGTGATTTGTAAAGATTGAAGAAGAAAGTAATCATAATTTTAGTAGCCATAATTTTATTAGTCTTATTGTTCCAATTAGGAATTAGTTAAAAGATGGTGCCAAAGTAGAATATAAGGCATTTAAGAACTACTATGTTTATGAAATGATTCTTATATTGTTATTAGTAGTTATACCGAATATTACAAAAACGAAAAATTTAAGTGAATTTAAAATAATGAGTGATGAAATTGTAAATGTTAAATATTCAAATAGAAATGCACCATCACTTATTTTTAATTCTTTTTTTCTATATTTAACATAAATAGGGCTCCTTTAAATAACAAAAAAAACTAACTATTTCTAGTTAGCATTTATTACTCTCAGAAGTAAATTTTCCGAGTTTCCTATCAATTTGGAGCCAACGTCGTAGATATCTACAACTCTTTCTCTAGTGATACGATAAATATCACTCTTTTTTCTTCTTATTAATTTATTTATGACGC
>CAKOYD010000004.1 GCA_934130545.1 uncultured Bacilli bacterium
ACATCCCTATTTCTCATCCATGTTTGTATCGGTATTTTGGGTTCCTCTGGATTTGCATATCTTGCTAAATCTGTTAGAGATATAAACTCTTTATTATCTATAGTTATTACTTTAATTTTATTATAATTAACTTCTAATTCTGATTTTATTATTTCTTGTTTCATCAAAGCCTCCTGACATAATTTTAAGATTCAATTTTTCTATAACTATTTTATCATATTCCAAAGTATATTAAAACTCGAACTAATCAAAAAAAATTGAAAAGTTCGAGTTTAATATCAATCTGGTGGTTCCAGGTGGAATCGGACCACCGACACGAGGATTTTCAGTCCTCTGCTCTACCGACTGAGCTATGAAACCAAATAAAAATGGCGGTTCTGGCGGGATTTGAACCCGTGATCTTTTGCGTGACAGGCAAACGTGATAGACCGCTACACTACAGAACCGTATAAATGGTTGCGGGAGCTGGATTTGAACCAACGACCTTTGGGTTATGAGCCCAACGAGCTACCGAGCTGCTCCATCCCGCGATGAGATAAATTTGGCGGAGGAAAAGGGATTCGAACCCCTGCGCCACTTTCGCGACCTCCCGGTTTTCAAGACCGGTCCCTTCAACCAGACTTGGGTATTCCTCCATACAATTGGTGCCTAAGGTCGGACTTGAACCGACACGAGGGTTGAATCTCGCAGGATTTTAAGTCCTGTGCGTCTACCTATTCCGCCACTCAGGCATTTCCTTGATTGCTAGTTAATTATATAACAAAAAAATAAGTTTGACAACCTTTTTTTTATAAAAATTTAAAAAATTTAAAAAATATACTAATTTTACTTAGTATATTCAAACTCATAATCAAGAATTTTAATAATATCTCCTTCTTCAATACCCATTTTTTCAAGTTCCTCATCTATTCCCATACCTCTTAACTTTTTAGCAAATCTAGAAATAGCTTCCTCAGTATTGAAGTTAGTCATCTTAAATATCTTCTCTACTTTATCCCCTTTAATTACATACTTATTGCCTTCTTTAATAATAGTAAATGGTTTTTCAACTCTAAATTTATATAAAACATGTTTCTCTTGAATATCATCTTCATATAAAACTTCATCAGGAATATCTTTAACTAAATCAGATAAAGCATTTATTAAACTATCTAAATTATCTTTATTTAAAGCCGATATCTCAATAACATCTTTATCACCAATTTTCTTCTTAAATAACTCTAAATTTTCTTTAGCATTTGGCATATCCATCTTATTGGCAATAATAATTTCTTTTTTATTAAGTAATTTATCACTAAACTTCTCTAACTCATCTCTAATTTTTAAATAATCATCATATGGATCACGGCCTTCAGTCGCACTTATATCAATAACATGAGCAATTATCTTAGTTCTTTCAATATGTTTTAAAAACTTATGCCCTAATCCAACACCTTCACTAGCACCTTCAATTAAACCAGGTAAATCAGCAATAACAAAGTTATTATCTTTCGTACTAACTACCCCTAAATTAGGAGATAACGTTGTAAAATGATATGAAGCAATTTTTGGATTAGCATTAGTTATCATTGATAAAATAGTAGATTTACCAACACTAGGCATACCAACTAAACCAACATCGGCCATCATTCTAAGTTCTACTTTTATTTTTCTGACTTCTCCAGGTTCTCCACGTTCAGCATAAGATGGACAAGGATTACTTTTAGAAGCTAAACTAACATTACCTCGACCACCTTTACCACCATAAGCTACTATTACTTCTTCATCTTGATGAGTCAAGTCAGCAATTATTACTCCTGTCAAAGCATCTTTAACTGTTGTACCAATTGGTACTATTATTACTTTATCAGAGGCATTCTTACCATTTTTATTCTTACCTTCACCATTTTCTCCAGCATCAGCTTTAACTTTCTTTTGATATCTTAAATCAATCAATGTTTTTAAACCACTATCAGCCTTAAAAATAATGTCAGCACCTCTACCACCACATCCACCAAAAGGACCTCCCATTGGAACAAACTTTTCTCTCCTAAAAGCCATACAGCCATCGCCACCACGACCAGCTTCTACTTCCATTAATACTTCATCAACAAACATCTCACCACACCTCTTTCTTGTATTTATATTATACTATTTATTTAACTAAAATTAAAGATATAAATTATATCTCCAACAAATATGCCTATTATACACTTAATTTATCAAAAAGAAAAGAAAAAAGAAAAATATTTACTTTTTCTCCATTTTATTTTTTAATTTTTCTATTTCCACACTTATCTTACTCTCTAATAATTCTAATCTTTCTTTTTTACTTGTTATATTAGGGAATGCATTAACTAAACGTTTATACAAAAAATTACGTTTTAATAATACTTCTCTTACTTTCTTAGTAATTTCTTCTGTTCCATCTTTCTCTACAGTTTTTAAAGTCCCCTTAAAGCCAAACATAACAGAAAGTGATACAATATTATCTATAACATATATTGTAAATATTATTATTGCCAATATATTTAAAGTATTTACTGGTATCTTATTTAATAAACCCGTAAATATTGGATTAACTATATAAACAACTAAACAGCCAAGTAACCCAAATGGAATCATTGTTTCAGCACATATTCTACCATTAATATTATATTTTCTTCTTGTATAATCCCACCATCTAACATGAAATAACTTCTCCATAAAATAACTAGTAAAATATTCAAGTATTGAACAAATAATAATAGCCATTAAAAATAATACTATTGGTGAACTTTTATACTTAGATAATAACAAAATAATAGCTATACAGCCCCATCCATATATTGGACATATAGGTCCTACTAAAAATCCCCTATTTATAAACTTATGTTTCTCTATTAATTTTCCAACAACCTCCATACTCCATCCAATAAAAGAATATATTATAAATAGCATAAAATAAAAACAAAACTTATTAAACACTCTAGCACCTCATCTTACTTCTTTATATCTTTATTAATCTCTACAATTATTTCTCTTAAATCTCTCATCATTTCTTTACTTTTATCACTTATATCATTAGAATACTTAATTAATCTAAATATATTTATATAATTCTCTTTAAATTGTGATATCTCTGTTATGTTATTCTTTTTTAAAACATTAAATATATCTTCAACAAAATACTTTCTAGTAAAATAGTCATATTTATCTAACCAATTAGATATAATTTTATCTATCTTTTTACTATTACTAGATATTTCTCTTCTAACAAAGTGATCATCTTTGATAATCCAACTAGCGGCAGCATGAGAAAATACTATTGGTCTACTACTATCTACAATAATAGAATCACTAAAGTCTTCATGCCTTAACAATATCCCTACTAATGAATTATAGGGAATAATATGATTATATCTATTATATATATTTTTATATCTTCTAGATTCTATTTCTTTTATTTTTAAGCCTTGTCCATCATTACTATATATCTTAATAATTCTACTTCTAACAAACATATTAGCATACATTGAAGCCACTAAAGCTAAATTACCACCTTTAGAATGTCCTCCTACTATTATCTTTCTATTAGAAAAAGTAAAATATTTATTAAGATATCTTATCGCTGACTTTTGTGATGGTACTGGAAACTTATAACACATTGCTGCATCTTCAAACCATCCACTTATCAATTTGTCTGTCCCTTCAAATGCCACATAAGATACTGTCTCATCAATATCAAACGTTATCGCTGAAAACTGCTCTTCTTCATTACCAATATAAACATTATTAGATAAAAGAATATCTTTATATCTCTTATTATCTTTAGCTACATTTAATAATTTAATACCATCTTTAACTGCAGACATATCATACTTAAAATCATTTTTAGTATGTAATTTATTAAACTTATTAGCAACTTCTAATAAAGATTCTTTAGTATTACCTAATACATTATTATAATCAACATAAGCTAAAACAGCAAAGACTAAGTTATCAACCTCATTAAATTCTCGTTCTTTAAAAGTATAATTATATTTCTTTACATATTCAAACAGATTCATACTTAAAACTCCTTCAATAATTTCTAACTTCATTATAACATCTGTTATCTCTTTTAACAACAATTATTTCTTTAAATATATATAAAAAGGATAAACATAATGTTCATCCAATATTCTATATCTTATAAATTTATTTTTTCTTTTAAGTATTTCTCTAACTTATTTAAATTTCTATTAAATATAATACTTTCTACTATATTCATTATAGAGAAAATAATTAACGTATATCCAATAGTGGTAATAACAATACCTTCATTAAATATTACAAATACTCCACATAGTATTATAATAATTGATAATAAGAAACTTAAAAATCCTACACCGCTATCAATATAATATAATCTAGTAGATAATGATATCTTTAATATACCTTCATAAATAACAAATATACCAATTAAAATTCTAAATATACTTTGAAATTCACTCTTAAATATAATACATAATATACCAAAAATTATATTAAATATACCGAATGATAAATCATAATTATATACATTATATCCACCTTGATATTTAAAATAAAAATACATCTTAACGATACCTCTGATAATTAAGATACCCCCAATTAAATATGATATTATATCTGATGCTGTACTAGAAAATAATATCATCATAAAACCTAATACTACTGCAATAATACTTGCTACTATTGATTCCCTATTTACTTGTTTTAATTTTTCTCCAATTAATTTCATAATCTCTCTCCTATCTTACTTTCATATTCATTATAATATTTATTTAATATACCATGGTAATTCTTATTCCAAGGTTTATTTCTTCCATAATAATGAATTATTTTAACATTTTGCTCTACAAAATCGGCATCAACATTTTTATCACAAAGTTTTCTTCTTCTAAAGTTTCTCTCTCCCAAATTATATATAATATCATCTAAGATAATTGTTTTATCACCATACAAACATGAAATTATATCTTGATCTGGAAGCATCATCTTATATCTATTTTGCTCTAAAAACTCATCTATTTCTTTCTTAATATCTATTTTTCGCAGAGCATCTAAGTTAATAAGCATTACTCCAACATTTATATACGGAATCTCTTTTTCTAACCCTAATCTTATATCGTTAAATCTCTTAAATACTTTCTTAACATGTGAAGTTGCCACATAATAATTATCCTTAAAATCGTAATTATAAAATTCACTTATATTTCCTTTAACAACTATATCAGGATCTAAATATAAGATTCTATCTATTTCCTTAGGTAAATGTAAATGTGCTATCAACTTATAATATATTTCAACTGGATATCTTTTTTCTAACTGTGGATATTCATCCAGATACTTATCGTCCACTACGACATAATTTATATTAAAAACTTCTTCATTAACATTTTCTAATTTCATCTTCTCTGATTCCCTATGTATTAAATATACATTATGTTTACCAGGATTATTTAATTCAATAGATTTAAGTAATACTTCTATTTGTTTTAAATATCTAGAATCAGATGTAATTAAAATATTCATTATCTATCATCTCTACCACCAAATGTTAAAATAAGTCTAAGTATTTGAATAACTGTTGTAGCCACACTAGCAACATAAGTAAGTGCCGCCGCAATTAACATTGTCTTTCCACCTGATAACTCATCTTTATCAAGCAACTCATATTTATCTAACTCTTTAATAGCTCTTTTTGAAGCATCTATCTCAACTGGTAAAGTAACAATTTGAAATAGTAATATAACCATTTCGGCAAAAATACCAAACCATATTAAATTCATACTATCAAAAAGGCAACCAAATAAAATAGCAAAGTAGCCAGCATATGATGAAAAGTTTACAAAAGGTACTAAAACTGCTCTAATTCTCATAAATGTATATCCAACTTTATCTTGAATAGCATGGCCACATTCATGGCACGCTACTGATAAAGCTCCCACACTTGCATTTTCATAATTAGCTGATGATAAGTTAACTGTCTTATTTCTTGGATCATAATAATCAGATAAATATCCACCAACTCGACGAACTTTAACATCCTCTAATCCATTCTTATCAAGTATATATCTAGCGGCTTCACTACCAGACATCCTCTTTTTGTTTTTAACTTTAGAATACTTAGAATATGCTCCACTAACAAATAATTGAGCCCCCAAAGTAATTACTAAAGAAATTATCATTAAAATCATATCCATATAATCAACATCCCTTCATTAATATAACCTATTTATTTAAAAATATATCTAAATCACTATGTATTATATTTTAGTTTCCTCCTTTTAGTTCAAAAATGAACAAATAAAATATTATTTTAACGTCATATATCTACCATTGACGCTATATACATAATAGCACTTTTCTTTAGCAATGTCAATATATAACTGCTAATTATTACAATCTTTATTAATCTGTAAAATGTTCTTCTCAATAACATCAAGACAATATCTAAAATGTTTTATATCTTCTTTCGTTAAACCTTCAGTCATTCTATCAGTCATAATTTTGTTAGTTTTCACTATCTCATCTACTATATAATGTTTTTCAGGAACCATCTCTAATCTATTTATCTTCTTATCATTTATATCAGATGTTGACTCAATAATTTTCTTACTAATTAATAAATCAATAGACTTTGAAATATGTGATTTACTAGATAATACTTCTCCTAACATATCTTTAGCAGTATTCTTATCTTTATTTCTTTCTAAAAACAATAGAACTATTATCTCATTAGTAGTTAACCCATATTTCTCTTTCACACCAGTAAATAAATTTTCATATGTTTTCTTAAAATTCTGTGCATGTATTGGAACATCCATATATAAACCTCCTTTACTATCAAACTAATTATAACACACAATTATTAAAAAAACTAAGAAATATATTAAATAAATCTTAGTCTATTTCAAATTCCACCCATATATAATATATATCATCTTTAGTTATTGGCGTATCAGAATTAAATGACACATCTTTAACTAATCTATAACTTCCTTTATCTAATGGTCCATAAATATAATCCCAATTCTGTTCCATCTCTAATATACCATTCTCATCTACGTAATATGCCATAAGATTAAAACCATAATCATTTTTAGATTCTAATCTTTCCCAATTACCATTATTATATCTCTCAATCCAAAATGATGAACCATATATTATTTTATTGGGGCACTTATCTTCGATAATAACTATCCCACCAGTATTTGTTAACGTATCTTCTTTAAAATAAATATTAACTAAATTATTTAAATCTTTACCTACAATATTTGCACACGTTCCATTATTTTTCTTTACATAATCATTTATTATATTAAATATCTTACTAGCATTATTATACCTACTAAGATTTAATATATTATCAAAATATAAATCTCTACCAAACTCTTTTACTTCATCATTAAATTCATAATATTTAATTCTAAAAGAATGTTCTTCTCCATATAAATTACAAACTATTGTTTCTTCAACTAATTCTCCTCTTCCCCTTATCTTATTAATATATGTAATACCCAAAACTACAAATATAGTTATAATAATAACCACTAATAATCTAAGTATTATATTAATCATTTTCTCAGTTTTAATTGATTTTTCAACAAAGACATTCTTTATATCGTTATCTACTAGTTCATCAATACTAACTTTAAAGACTTGCGATAATAATTTTAATTGTTCAGAATTAGGATAAGTCTCCCCTGACTCCCAATTAGAAATAGTCTGTCTCGAAACATTAATTTTCTCTCCTAACATTTCTTGTGATAAGCCCATTTTCTTTCTATATTTTAAAATCTTCTTTCCTATTTCCATAAGCCACCTCTTAAAATAATTATATCGATAACTCAAAAAATAATCTACCAAATATTCTTGAAAATTGTCAAAATTATTTAACATCTTTAAAATATAATCCAATCATGTTATAATCTAATTGAGGTGTCATATGAAATATATAGGAATAATAACTGCTATTGATGAAGAATTTTCTGCAATAAAAAGTATTCTATCAAATAGTGAAGAAATGAAAATTTATAATATTACTTGCTTAAAAGGTACTATTGAAAATAAAAATGTTATCTTAACTAAGTGTGGTGTTGGTAAAGTAAATTCTGCTAGAACCACTCAAATACTAATTGATAAGTTTAATATTGATTATATTATAAATGTTGGTGTAGCAGGTGGTTTAAAAGACTACATTAACATTGGTGATATAGTTATTGGTGAAAAACTAGCTCAACATGACTTTAACATTACTCCATTTAATCATCCAATGGGATATATCAATGAAGAATTAGGCATCTATATGTATAGTAATAAAAAGTTAGTTGAAAAATGTCAAGATATTAAACTGCATAATACTAATATCTATAGTGGCATAATAGTATCAGGCGACTTATTCTGTACTAAAGAAAAGCATAAAGCAAACATTCTAAAAGAATTTAATGCTGACTGTGTAGAAATGGAAGGCGCTAGCATTGCTCAAGTATGTACCCTATGTAATATCCCATTTATTGTTATAAGATCAATATCAGATAAGCCAAATGGTTCTAACCAAATTGACTACAATGAATTTGTCGAAGCATCTTCTAAAAAAATAGTAGAAGTCATTAAAATAATATTAAAAAAAGATTAAGTCGTAGAATAGTTACAATACTATATCAAACTTAATCTTTTTATTTGTATTTATCTTTTAATCTCTTTATCTCATCTTTATAATTGCTCTTCAAAAAATAATCAACAAACGAATAATCGTCAACATAATGTTTTTTTATAGATTCTTTATCTTTACTAAGCATTACAATTTTTATTAAATTATCTAATTCTAATTTATCTATTTCTTCAATTAAATTAACCGCAGCTATATCTTTCATTTCATCGTCTAATAACACAATATCGTATTTATCTTTAGAAGTTAACCTATCCATGCAATCATTTTCATGCATTATCGAAACAACATCAAAATTATTTTTCTTTAATTCATTTGAAACCATTGTTAATTCTTTATAATCATCATTAACTACCAATACTTTCTTCTTATTAGAATATTTTAAAACTATCTTATCTAGTTTTTCACTATTAGTATCCATATCAACAAACTGCTCTAACACAATTTTAAATGTCATAACATCTTCGTCAACTGAAATCAACATTATTCCACCTAATAAATCAACTAATTTTTTAACATTCTTTAAATCAATATGCATATTATCAATTTCATCTATATCTTTATAAGTAGTTTCCATCTCACTACCAAGAATAGTATTTATATAACTTAAATCATAATTACATAAATTAGTCTGTATAGTAAATATTAATCTACACATATCATTCTTAGTAATAGCGTAAATATCTAAATCAACTAATCCGTCCTGTCTATTTATATTCTTATTTAAAATAAGTGAGCAAATAATTTGCTTTAATCTAGTCGAATCACCAAACAATCTATCCGGAATAGCATCACTTATACTATATTTTAGATTCATAGTATTATTTTTACTCTTAGATATATATATAATTTGATTAAATAAATTATATATATTATAAGAAACATTACTTATTTTTATTTTTCTTTTATCAAAATTAGAAATATTATATATTTTTTCAATAGAATTATTAACATCGTTAGATAACTGTGATATATCACTGGCTATTTTATCTTTATCATGAGAACTATGTGTAACCAATATTTGATCACTATATAGTTTTATCTTTTTAATCGGATTTCTTATATCTTCAGATACTTTAAACAATATATTAGTTCTAGAAACAAAACCTTCTTCTACCAATTCTCTATTTTTCATATATTCTTCAAGCATTTTTAAGTCAGGATTTTCTATTGTTTGATACATAATAAATAAAACGTAAAAATGCAAACAAGTAACCAATGTTATAGAGGGATAAAATAATTGAATTAAGCCAAATAATGAACCAATTGTAATCAATAATATTAAGGGGACAGTCTTAGAAATCTTATTTTTATCAAAATATTTAAGCAAAAGGAAAATCCAACTGCAAGTTGATAATCCTGTTACAAAATATGTATAATTAACTGCACTTCCTGTTGCATACCCATACTCAATTGAAATAGGAATAAGACTTGAAATAATTGCCAAGATGCTAAAAGTAAAAGTTGAAATTTTATAATATTTTGTATATCTTTCTTTATCATTAATGCAATATAACAAAACATATATGTAAAAAACAGCAAAGAACATTATTATATAAATCAAATAAATCTTAGTAAAAATATAAACAAAATAATTAGAGATATCAAATATTAAAATAAGTACCTTAGTAATTATTTCTATAAGTAATCCAATTAGATTAACAATTAATAAGATAGAAAATATCTTTGTTTCAGATGTTTTTACATGCTTCTTAACAAAAAATAAAATATTTAATGTCAAAGAAAATACAAAAGTTAAAACCAATAACCATAGCATAATCATTACTACCAACTCCTATTATAATTCTAACACAAAAAAATGAGAAATTACATTTTTTTCTCATCTTTTACCATTTTTCTACTTCTTCCCTTACTCTCAGTAAGTTTCAAATAATTATTATCTGCTTTTTCATTAGCTAACGCTATTAAATCTGTCTTACCACTACCTGCAACTGGAAAACCTTCTTCAAAAGTTCTCACCCTTAAATACATATTATCAATAACTGAACTATCAATCTTCCCGTCAAGCCTTAATCTTATATCTGTTGCCAATTGTTCAATTGTTTTAGTTGAATTAGGCTGCTTTTCAACATGACAAACAAGAATCTCATTACCATCAACATCAAATGTTTTAACAATAAATGAGTCCATTATATTTTTAGTATCAAGTTGAATTAAATCATTAATAATATAAGGTGGAATAACCTCTCCGTTCTTCATAATAATATCGTTCCCTGGTCTATCTAGCATTCTAAAAGTACCAAATTCATCGTAATAAGAAGGAGTACCCGTGCTTAGCATCTTTACTCCATCATTAGCAATAACAGTTTTTCCAATATTAAATTCTTCATTTACATAACCAATATGATTAGTAGGAGCATCAACACAAAGCATACCTCTTTCATATACATCACATTCACTGCCATCACTTCTTAATACTCTAGCATCTGCTAATCCAATTGACATCAAACCAATATGCTTCTTTTTTATTAAATAATTAAATTTCTTTTCTTGAAGACTTTTAAAAAGTGTTACTAAAAAACCACCATTCTCTGTTGTTCCACCTGCAATAGAAACTTTAACAGGTGCAAAAGGAAATGGTAATTTAGCAATTCCATATTTATGTTCTCTAGAAACAATATTTAAATATTTCTCTAATCCAGGGGATAATTCTTGACCTGCAACACAAACACAAACACGATATGTCATTTTTATCGAAGTCCAATTAGGATTTTTATCTAATAATTTTGCAACATATTTTTCATATTCCGGTGTTTCTACTGTATAATTTGGTTTATTAATTAGTAATGAATAAGGATAAAAATTCATATCATAATATGGTTCACAAATAATAGTCCATCCCATATATAAAGGATCAGTATATCCGGTTGACATTACTGTTTGAGTATAACTAGGTAAATGAGCCAGTACAGATAGTTTCTTCATAGTAGGCATTGGTGATACATCAGAACACTTAAATCTAGCAAGAGCTAAATAATTTCTATTATTATGTTTACACCCTTTAGGATATCCAGGCTTAGTCGTCCCACTTGTATAAGTTATTTGACAAGGATCATCTAAAGCCATAACTTCAACAACATTATCAGAATAATTATCACCCATATGAATAAATATATCCTGAGTTATTAACTTTTCACCATATAATTTCTTTAACAAGTCAATATTATTTTTAAAATGTCCAAATTTATCATCTATATCATGATACGGATTAAAATAATTTCCCTTAGAATCTTTTAGTAAAGAATCAGTTAACGAAAAAGCAACTATATTTTCTAATTCATCACATCTTTTAATAGCATTTTTCATCTTATCATTAATATCATCAGATACTAAAATAGTCTTTGAATTAGTACTTTTAATAATATCAACTAAATAGTCTTCAGCAAACCACTCACCAACTATATTAGAAACAGCACCTATTAAATTTAACGCTGTCAAACTATATATAAACTCTGGAGAATTAGAAACCATCACAGGTATCTGTTGTCCTTTAGATATTCCCATTTTTTTAAATGATTTACAGTATTTAAAAACATTACTCCAAAACTCATTGCCACTAATTTTTCTACCTCTATATTCTAAAACAACATTATTCATTCTATTCTTATTTTTTAAAAACATTTCAACTGCCCATGAATTATTATGATTTAATTCTAAATCAATTAGTGCATTTCTTGCTTTTTTAGATATTTTTTTTGAAACACTATAACTAGATATTCTCACCTTTTTATTAACTAGCATTTCTTGTATCTGTTTATCTAAAATTTTTACTTCATCCATCAACTACACTCTCCCTCAAAACTAAAGCATATTATAACACATAACCCGCAAAAATCAACTTTTAAACAATAATTATGCCAACCATTTATCACATAAAAAGCCAAGACATTTCTATCTTGACCCATAATTTCTTTTAAATATCTTAACTAGTTCATACCAAAATACCGCTATAAAAGATATAACTATTACAACTATTATATTCACTAAACTTAAACTAGTAAGTTTCAATACCTTATTAATAGGAGTATATAAAACTATCCCTATTATAACCAATAGTAATAAATTAATAATAGTAATTACTCTATCTTTAGATAATTTAATAATTGAACTAATAGCATAATCATATTCACTAGAATTTACTTGTACTAAGAAAACATTTGCTAATACAATAATTAAAAATCCCATTGTTCTAGCTAATAATATATCTTTATCTAATACATAATAATAAGTTCCAAAAGATGCTACAAATATTATTAAGCCCTGTAATATACTCTTAAATAATACTGACTTATCAACGATATTATCACTTATATTTCTTGGCTTTCTCTCCATTATATTTGTTTCAGCTGGTTGTCTTTCAAAAACTATTGAACAAGTTGGATCAATAATAAGTTCTAATAATACAACATGTAATGGTAATAAAAATAATTGTTCTAACCCAATATTTAGTAGTAGTCCAACTAAAGAAGATAGTGCTATTGGAATATGTATAACAAATATATAACCTATTGCTTTTTTAATATTATCATATATTCTTCTACCATCTTCAATAGTATCAACTATCGTACTAAAATTATCATCCATTAAAACTAAATCAGCCGCCTCTCTTGATACTTCACTACCTCTTTTACCCATAGCTATACCAATTTCTGCTTGTTTTAATGCCGGAGCATCATTTACCCCATCACCTGTCATGGCCACAATTTCTCCATTAGCTTGAAAGGCTTTTACTATTCTCATCTTATGTTCCGGAATTACTCTTGAAAATATAGATACAGTTCTAACTTTCTCTTGCAACTCTTTATCACTCATTTTATTTAGCATATCACCAGTAATAATATTGTCATAGTTATCCATACCAATACTTTTAGCAATAGCTGATGCCGTAATACCATTATCACCAGTAATCATAACAACCCTAACATTAGCCTTTTTACATAACTTAATATCATCAATAACAGAATCTTTAGGAGGATCTATTAACCCAACAATACCAATATATTCTAACGCATTTTCTTCTAATTTTTCTTTTAAATCATCAACCGAATCTAACTCCTTCTTAGCAATAGCAATAACTCTCAAACCTCTTGATTGCATCAAACTTATCTCATCATTTATTTGTTTTAAATGCTTAGAATCAATATTGCATATAGCTAGAACACTCTCCGGAGATCCTTTAACAGTTAAAATAAATTTATCATTTCTACTCCAAGTACAACCCATCATCTTTGTATCATTACTAAATGGATATTCTTTTATTTTATTACCATTAAATAAATCTTTTTTATAAATACCTAAACTCTTAGCATACTTAAACATTGCCTTCTCCATTGGATCATATGTTTCTTCTTCACAGCATAACCCCATTACTTCTGTTAACTCAGTTTTATCTTTATCTGTAATAACATCAACTACTTCCATTTGATTCTTGGTAATCGTTCCCGTTTTATCAACACACAAAACAGATACTGCCCCAAGTGTTTCAACTGCAGGCAATTTTTTTATTAAAGAATTTTTCTTAGCAAGTCTCCATGCTCCCATAGATAAAAATATCGTAAGAACAACCGGAAATTCTTCAGGTATCATAGCCATAGCTAAAGTAATACCGGATAATATACTTTCAATTATTCTATCTTTAATTGTCATATTAGATAAATTTAAAAATGTCATTAAACCTACTAATATAAATAAACCAAATGCAATTATTGCACATACTTTAACTAATTTATCAGTTTGTTTTTGTAGTATTGTTCTACTTTGTTTAGTTTGTGCTATATTATAACCTATTTTGCCATATTCAGTTTCATTTCCAATCTTATCAACTTTAATAATACCTGTACCCTGAATAACTAATGTTCCTTGATAACAATAATTCTTTTTCCAATAATCATTGCTTTCATCCTTAGTATTAGTTTTCCAAACCCCTTCAGACTCTCCTGTTAAACTAGACTCATCTACTCTTAATCCACTACTTTTAATAACATATCCATCCGCAGGTATTTTAACACCTTCATAAATAAACATAATATCTCCCGGTACTAATTCCCTACTAGATATCTCCCTCTTCTTACCATCTCTTAAAACCATTATCTTAGGTTCTGATAGATTTTTTAATGTACTTAAGGTCTTATCTGTTTTCCATTCTTGGATAATATCTATCATAATAATAGCAATTACAAATACTAACATTATTATTCCATCTCTAGGTTCCCCTAAAATAAAATAGATAGTTGCTGCAATAAGTAATAATAGAAACATTGGTTCACAAATAATATGAATTATTTTAAAGAAAAAGTTTTCTTTCTTTCCACTTATAATTTCATTAGTGCCATACTTTTTTCTTAATTCAACAACTTCCTCTTCCGTTAATCCTTTTTCTAACATGATTTTTCATTCCTTCCTTCTAATTAACTAAAAAACACCCATGGAATACACTGTCCCATAGATGTTTCTAATTAACACCTATTGCATAAACGCCCGGAAATTTCTTTGAAAAATCCTGTCAGATGTACTGTAGATAACAAAAATTATTATTTATATTCTTGTTTTGCAGTGCAATTTTAGCTAACTACATTATAACTAATAATATTATATGTGTCAAATATTAAAAATGATAAAATAATTATTATAACAAATATAATTTAATATTTATTTCTATACTCCTCTCTTAACTTCATCCATAATCTTCCTAAATGATTCTCACCATCTCTATTCTCTCCCCAACCCCAAAAATTATCTTTTGGAGAATCTTCAACAATATAATAATCTTTTGTCTCTAATAATTTTTTTAATACATATGGATTTTGTTCTACCTTAAGTCTAAGTAATTCTTCCATAATATCTAACTGTTTTATTTCCCAGTCATCTCTTTGTTTATCAATATTTAAATATGCTATCTTCTGAGCCTCATGAGCCGAATGTGAGTGTTTAATCATCTCTACTAGTTCATCATCACTACCTATAAATCTTGCTGTTTGAAAAGCCTCTTCTAATGAAGAATATAGATACCCATTCCATTCTACTTTAAAAGAAGAAAAATTATCTAATGGATAAAACTCTCTCGGATAAAACCCAATAACATCATCAAACTTTTCTCTCAACCATAAATCCCTATATTGACCTAATTTAATCATATATCTACCTTCTTTCTAAAATAAATATAATCTATATATAGGAACTATTTATGTCACATTAAAATTTTTCATCTAAAACATCTAACTTACTTATTCTCTTTAAATAAAAATGTCTTATCTCTTGTTTATTCTCGCAAAAAGCTGCAACACCCCATTCATTATCTAATACTATTATTTCATAAGGTCTTATAACTCTCTTTGTCATCTTATCATGTTCTTTAGAATAATACTCTATATAACACTTATTTCTATTATTAATTGATTTACTAATTAAATTAAAATATTCTTTATTATCAATTGGTATTGATTTTGACTTATCCATATTATCAGGTAATTTAATATCTTGATTTAAATAATATCCTCCATAACGACCTCTTATAGATTCAATATAAATACCAGCAAGTTCTAATTCATTTTTATATTCTCTAATCATTCTTGGTGATACTTCTATTATATTAGATAATTCATTAATACTATATTTTTTACCATTCTGTAATAATCTTAATAGCATTATTGTATTAGATAATTTAGTCATATATTCATCAACTCTCTTAATTACATTATATCATATCAAAAATCTACACTCATAACAAAATACATCTTTTTCTAACCACACAACTCATTTTTATTTTTAAATGAATGTATTCTTCTTTACTTGTTTAATTATTCCACTAATTTTACTTCATTTTGCACATATTTATACATTTATTATAGCATCCTTTATGTTATAATATCTAACAAAGGAAGATTACTTATGACAAAAGACGAACTAGAAATATTAAAAAAAGATATTAAAGAAATTAAAATAGAAAACATTCTAGCTAAAATAATGATGTACAAAGAATATATATCTTTTCTTATTACTATTTTAATAAGAAAAGGACTATCTAATAATTACTTAGAAGAATTAATTAAAATTAAAGATGAATATATGGCTATTCTAAGTGAAGAAAATAAGCTATTAAATATAATACTAAAAAATGGTATTAATAAAGACATAACCTCTATTGATGATTTAATTGGTAAATTAAATGATTTAGCGGATACTACTATTACCTATTATTATAGCTTATTAGATGATATTGAAAAAGAAATAGAGTTTAATAGAAGTTATCCATATAGACGTCTTCCCAAAAACTTTAAAACTTTAATTGAAACTGATGAATTTAAACTAATGACTCATGGGCTTAATCTAACAATTGAAGATATCAAAAAATATTTAGGATACGATGATGACTTTTGGAGTTATATTCAAGATAAAACTAAAATTATTAAAGATCCTTATTTAGATTATGATTTAAAAATGCACTACTACGGTGTTTGGTATGAATTTAATGAAAACAAAGAATTAACAAAACTAATTATATGTATACCTGAAATAGTAGATTTAAAAACTGCTCAAATTGCTATCCATGAGTTTAGACATGCCCATGACATTTATACCGGTAAAATACAAGAAGACTCTATACTAGAAGACATTGCTAAACAAGAAGAAGATAAGTTCAAAACAAATTATTTAAAGAAAAAAATTAAGATATAATTTGCTATCTTAATTTTTTATATTTTAAACAAAAAAGAAAACTTCAGTCCATAATGAAGTCTTCCTAAAATAAAAATATTAACTATCTCTGCATATAGGCTCCTGTACTTGTTCTAAACCTACCTTATCAGTTTTCTTAACCCCAAGTAATACCTTTAAACTAGTATCACTTTTAATAGAATTCAAAAAACTAATTCTATCTCTAACATCTTCCATATCATTAACTATTCCATTACCATATAAAGTATAAGTAAATTCATAAAACTTATTTACTTCTAAATTCTTTTTTATTTCTGGACTAATTTTATGGGTAAAACAATTATGATCTTGATAAGCATCTAATACAATATAAGACTCTTCTGGTACTTCTGCTATATAATTCTCTAATAAATTTACTACTCTATATGTTTTAGTAAATGAACAATCATAATATAATTCTTTATTACTATTAGTATTATCTATATTATTCTCTTTATCCAGTAAAGTTGTAGTACTTCTCATATAAATAATATATCCTCCTAATAATAATACAAATACAGAAAGAAAACAAACTATATACTTATAATATTTCATATAATCACCGCCATTCTATTATAAATATCTTCCTATCTAAATATTATCATAAACTAATTTTATTCGCAATAAATAACATAAATAATTATCAAAAATAGTTACAGTTTAGTCAAATAATCGAGTAGAGAAAATTAAATAATATCCATTATATTTAACTTGCCCCTCTCACACCACCATACGTACCGTTCGATATACGGAGGTTCAATTTATATTGCAGTATATACTTTTAAATAATGGGCTAATACACTAGGCCTTTTTGTTTTAATTTCCTTTTAAACTTCTGAATAGATTTAAGATGTAGCTTAGACTTTATTATACCTGTCTTAGTAGTATAGAAACCAAAACCTAAATATTTTATTTGGTTAGGTCTGGTTATTTTACTTTTGGTTACATTGGCTTTTAAACCTAATTTCTTTTCTATAAATCTTGTTGTAGTTTCCATAACACGATTTGCCGCTTACTCCAATTTTACTACAATTATACAATCATCTGCATATCTTGTAAATATTTGAATATTTTATATCGCTTATAGCTTATTTATTTAATTAAACATAAAATTATGATATCAAAAAGTATGAAAGCCCTTCATTTATTAATAATTCAAACTATAATCTTTGCATATTTTAAATAGAATATTGAAAATATCTTTCTAATTAATATTTAATATATTTAATAATTTAGTTAAATATTCTTTGTCATTAAATTCATTAATTGCAAAACATTTTTTGCCCATGTCTTTAAAAGAAGCACCACACGAATATAATTTAGTTCTATCTAATATTATAAATCGATCGTGAAAAGAATCATTGTTTATAAATATTATGTTAGTGTATTGGCTTTCATATTTGTTTTTTAATATTCCATCTATATTTTTAGATACTACTATAATCTCTTTATCAACTGTTCTTAATAAATCTAGCAATTCCTTCCCAGCATAATTATCTATTATAATTATTTGACTTTTTGATTTACCAAAAATATCTAAAAGTAACGAATAAGCGTCATACAATTCTCCCTCAAAAAAAATTTTATTTATTTCTTTTTTTTCATTAAATCTATTAAATGTATCTTCTAATTTCAAAATTCTATTCTCATGATTAATTAGCATTTCGCTGGTTAAAGTAGATTTCGCAAAATATTTTCTCATTTTAACAAATGCATCTATTATTTGAATATTAACTCTAACAGCAATATCACTTTTTAAAAGCCCCGATAACATCATTATTCCTTGTTCAGTTAAAACATATGGCAAATATTTTATATTGTATCCCCTTAAATTGTTGCTTTTGTTCAAGGTCGCAATTTGCGACCTTGAAGATATCATTTTAAATTCTTTCTCTGTCAATTGAAAACAAAACGATTCAGGAAATCTGTTCATATTTCTTTTTACAACTTCATTTAATCTTTTCGTTTCTACTTGATAAAGCA
Source organism: uncultured Bacilli bacterium (assembly GCA_934130545.1). Lineage (GTDB taxonomy): Bacteria > Bacillota_I > Bacilli_A > RF39 > UBA660 > UBA6414. The sequence continues at coordinate 19,352 of CAKOYD010000004.1, forward strand.
GCGCAACATCTTTCGAAAACATCACTTGTGTTCCCCTAACTTCATAAATCATATCTTCAATCACAAAACATTCCTTCTCAATTACTTCTTTCATTACATATCCTCCTTTAATTAAAAGAGACACTTATCAAACAAATAAGTATCTCCGCATCACATACATTTCCATCTTGCCTATAGAAATATATTTTATCGTTTAAATTGTCATACAAATATTAGGCAAATTAATTAGTATGTATTGATTATATACCCAAGCAACATAAAATACAACCATTTACATTTAAAATCATCAAAAAAAGAACCTAGATAAAAATCTAAGTCCTTATAATATACTTTATTTACTAGCCTTAATAGCAGCTTGTGACCCGTAAACCAAAGGAAACCTGTTTGGAGCAACTTATCACTCCACGGAGACTAAAATGACTTATTATTACAACTATATCTCTTTTTTTGCTATTTCATATTTGATGCATAATTCATCGTTAATTTTTATAATTATAAGCACAAATAGTTTTAAGAATCTAATATAGTTACTATGATGTACATTTTCATCACCAAAAGGTTGAGTTCCATGACCATACATATTTCTTAAATCCAATGAATTAACAAACTCAGATTTATTCAAACAGTAGTTTAAATAGTCTTGTTCTGGTTTTGAAAACAATGTACTTTCAAATCTTAAAACACCATTTTGTACTAAAACATCTATTTCTTTTCTTTGCCTTTCATTTAATTTCCAATAGCTAATTACATCATTCATATATAAATCATATAATATAGCTATTTGAATTCTATTTTTGATTTTTATATAACCATCTTCATCCACATAAACATAATTATCATCTATTAGTTTTTGCAGTGATGGTTGTTCATATTTAACTATTTCTTCTTTTTTAATTTTACCTTTTATAAGTAGTTCATAGAAATTCTTATAACTTTTCTTTTCCTTTTCAACATATGATAACATGCATTGATCTGAGAATAAATAATATGTTATTAAATCATATTCTCTTCCATTAGAATAAACATATTTATTATTTAATAAACTTTTTACATTTTTAAAAAATAAATGTGTTGATGATATTTGTAATAATTCTGGATCTATTTTACCATCATCTACTAAATAATTAAATTGTTTTAAGCAACTGTCGATTTCTGGCAATATTGTTCTACACTTTTCAAGATAATTTGAGTTTTTCGATGGAAGACTAATATTATAATTTTCAATATTAAATTCCCTAACTAAATAATCTCTAAAAAACCACTCGAGAATATTCTCAATTCGAACATTTAATTTTTCTAATTGAACACAGTAGCCATACATTTGCAAATCCGCTAATTGATCTATTCTTTTAAATGCCGCCCCTATGGGATAATCTCTTTTAGAACGCATGAAAATGGTTCTTTCAAATATTCCCATCAAATTAGTTTTACTCACCAAATTCCATCTCATTTGGTTGTCGACATACTCAAATAAATATATAAAATTATTTAATAAAGTACTATTATCGTCTATATTTTGTTTTATCCAATTTATATTATATGCAAATTCCCAGTTTTGTCCTTTAATATTAAACTCTACAGTTTCCTTTTGATTTTCTTTAAAAAGAACCAAAGTAGACATTTCTATACCGGGATTATTTTTAAATAATTTCTTTTCTTGTTCTTCAACCTTCTTTTTAGCTAATAATTTCGTTTTATCATCTATATTTAACTCATTTGTTGCTTGCAAATTTACTATTAGCCTTAAATAATTTAAATTTGCAAATTCACTATTGATATAATTTTTAAGAATCTCATTTTTGTCTTCATCTGTTAAACTCTTAGGAAAAATTCTATGTGAATAATTTCCCAAATGATCTGTTTCATATTCATCAAGCAATAATACTGCACTATCAGTATATTTTAATAATTTTTCGCGTAAAATTTTATCATATGTATGTACAATATTTTTATTATGCAAGGTGAAGTGCAAATAGGCATCATTTTTTTTGAGAATTTGAGAAAAAATATTGTCACTTATTCTTTCATAAACTTTATACTTATCAATTACTTCAAAAAAATCTTCCATATAATTATGTTCAACATCTTTCAAATATTCTTCAATATTGTCATTATTTATCTTTGAACAAAACTTACCAATTATTTTATTAATTTTTTTTGACGATTCATTACAAATGTCTTTGATATCACCTTGTACGTTTTTTAAATACTCTGGATTAAATAATTTTAAAATATTATAAAATTCCAATATATCATTAATTGTATAGTACTTATCTGTAATATTTTTTGCAATATCTACAGCCTTATTAAAGTTATATGCTGTTGTCATATCACCATTAGAATAAAATTTAACTCTTTCCACGATATCACCACTTTTCAAATACCTATTATACCACAAAGGTATTAATTTTAATTATGTAGCAACTAAATTATCATATTTATTCGTGTTCTATTAAAAACCATTTTTTTTACTTGTTCCATTTATTTCTAGTTTTATCGTTTCATTCATAAAGTTTAATTTCCATTCAAAATAATCTTTATGAATAATTATCCTTTCTACAAATTCTTCTATAATTTTATCATCAACACCATTATAGTTAATATCAAGTAATCTTCTAATACTCTTTTTTGCATTCTCAATTCTAACTTCTAATGGCTCAATTGATTCACATTTCTTTTCTAATTCTATAATTTCTATTTTATACTTCTCTATTCTACTAGATAACTTCTTTTGAAACATATCATATAAATTTATATCTATTGTTTTATCTAAATATGTATCTATAAGTCTATCAAATTTTTCATTTTCTTTTTCTATAAATTGTTTTAATTTATCAATTCTTTGTCTTATCTTTATCTCTGGATGAGCATCTATATCTACTCCTTTCATTAATCTTTCAAATAATTGCTTTCTATTATCAGGATTTTGAGTAAGATTCCTAAATATATATTCAGCCATGTATTGTAATTTCCATTCTTGGACTTCTTTCATGTTGCAACCATCTTTAAATCTACTCTTAAGTCTATTCTTCTTGTTATAACAAACATAGCAATATGTAGTATCATTTTTATTATTGTGATAAATCTTTCTATTAAAATTTGATCCACATTCACAAACTAATTTTTTACTCCATATATTTCTTGGTACACCTGTTGCCTGTCTTTTTCCTACCTTAATAGGTTTAGAGTGACTATCCATTATTTGTTGAACTTTTTTAAAATCTTCTTTTGCTACAAGTGGTTCATGTCTGCCTTCAACAACTACTTGTTCAACTTCACCATAATTCATTTTGGGTTTTTGTTCTAAGTAATCAGGTATATAAGATTTTCTATAAACTATTGTACCTGAATAAAATGGATTCCTTAACACTCTGGAAACATATGAAAGACTCCAATTAGTTAATCCCATAGATGTATGAGCTTCCATTTTGGTTAGTTCATCAGCTACTTTAACTGTTCCTTTACCACTTAAATATTCAGAAAAAATAAATTTAACTATTTCAGCTTGTGCTTCATTAACTACCAAATCCTTTCCTACTTTGTTATAACCAAGTATATTTCCTGTTCCATAGAACACTCCATTTTGAAATGATATCATTTGTCCTGCTTTAACTCTTTGAGATGTTTTCTTACTTTCGTTTTGGGCTAATGTAGCCATAAGAGTAAGTTTTAGTTCTCCATCTTCATCATTAAATGTCCAAATATTATCTTCAATAAAATATACTTCTACTCCAATATTTTTTAGTTTTCTAGTTTCTTGCAATGTATCAACTGTATTTCTTGCAAATCTTGATACCTCACGAGTAACTATTAGATCAAATCTTCCTGTTTTTGCATCCTCCATCATTCTCATAAAGTTTTTTCTTTTCTTTGTAGATGTTCCTGTTATACCTTCATCTATATATCTATCATATAAAATCCAGTTAGGGTTCTTCTTTAGAATATCATCATAGTATTGAACTTGATTATCTAAAGCAGATAATTGAGTTTCATGTTCTGTTGAAACTCTAGCATATATTGCTACCTTTCTTTTCATTTCTCTCACCTCTACAAAGAAACTACCATTTTTATTAAAAGAAGTTTAGGGTGCGATTTTGCACATAAGAAAAAGAAGTCTTTCAACTTCTTCATCGCACATTTGACATTAATCAAAATCTTCTAAATCAATATTCCATAGACCTAACTTGCCATTAATTTCTTTATCAACATTAATCTTTTTAATATTTTTCAATTTCCATGCATATCCAGTCCTATATTTTGAACCATATGCAATATTATTCTCGTTAATTATCTTTTTGTTTAAATCATCATCTAATTCTAAACAATCTTCAATTTCAACTTCTGCTAATATTCTTCTTGAAGGAAATTCTAAATTTATATTTTTAAATTTTTTCATTTCTTCTTTGTCGATTCCAACTCCGGCATGAATTAATACTTTTCCACGATAATTTATTTTCCAAGATCTAAACTCATATTTTTTTATACCCTCTGCAACTAATGTAGCCCATGGTTGTTTTAATGTTAATACCTTCACTTTTATCACCAATAATATTTTATCATAAAACTTATAATTCTTATCATTCAAACAATAATATTCAATAAAAATATGATATAATAATTAATTAGGAGGGATAAGATGCAAAGTGAGCAAGAAATAATTGAAGAATTACTTACAAAATTTACACAAATAGCTGCACAAGGCTGGATTGAAAGTCATAGACAACATAATACTGGTATAGGTAAAACTTTTGAAGATTTATTAGAAAAAGTTGAAGATAATTTGGGCGAACCTGATTACAAAGGTATTGAGTTAAAAACTCATAGAAAAAATAGCAACTCTTTTACAACACTGTTTACTGCTTGTCCAGATGGACCTAATCCTAGTGAAAATACTAGATTAAGAGAAACATATGGTGAAACATATGCTGATTCAGGTTTAAAAACTCTTCACACCTCAATTTTTGCAACTAGGAAAACAACATACTTTAACAAATTTAAATTTCAAATGGAAGTAAATTATGAGGATAAAAAGATTTACCTACTTGTCTTTGATATGAACGAAGAATTAATTGAGAAAATTACATTCTGGACATTTGATTCTTTAAATAAAAAATTAGAAAAGAAATTAAAAATATTAGCTTTAGTGGATAGTAAAAGCAAAAAGGAAAATGGAAAAGAACTATTTAAATATGACAAAATAACAATTTGCAAATTCAAAAATTTTGATAAATTTTTGAAAGCCGTAGTTGATGGAAAAATAATGTTAGATATTCGTATCGGTGTTTATAAAAGTGGTCAATATTTTGGTAAAACACATGATCATGGAACTGGATTTAGAATTAAAGAATCCAACTTAGAATGCTTATATGATATATTTGAGCTTAGAAGTTTTGAAGAAGAAAAGGAAGATTGAGTTTAATCTTCTTTTTTCATTATTACAATATATTCATGTGCCATAGTAGATACCGTTTTCCCAGTTTGATTTGTGGGTGATGTTTTCTTAGGTTGCCTTTTATTTGGAATATTTCTTACAATTGTTTCAATATGTTTAAACCCATTTTGTTCAAAAACGTATCTTGTAAATTCATCTGTTGGTAATTCTATATCACTTACACGACGATTTCCAACAACATAAGCACAAATTCCATTTTTCTTAATTATTTTACTTACATTTTTCATTGATTTTTTATAATCTCTATAGAATGACCATATTTCCTTTGCTCGTTTTGGCCTTTCAGCTTCTATTGTCTTAATTATTTCATCGAGTTGGTCAAAACCAGTTTTTTCAATATCAGTAGTTTTTCCACCCATTAACTTTTTGTCCAACTTTCTAGCATCTTCAATTCCTAGCCACTCATTTGATAAAGTAGAAAACTGTCCATATGCAACAGTAGTACCACTATCTCCATATGGTGGAGAAGTTATTACAATATCAACTGAATTTTCTTGAATTAAATCATTTGGTATTTCTTCTGAAGAATTAAAGTTATATACTTCGTGATTATATATTTTATTTTCTTTTTCATACTCAATATATCCATCTATGTTTCTTTTTACTTTTTCTTTGAATAACTCTATGGTATTAGGATTCCATGTTTCAATTTTCTCTTTTGGGATTCTATATAATTTGAATTCCCCATTTCTTGTTAAAGATACTTCCCTTAATGTTTCACTAAATGGAACCAAGAAGAAATCTTTTTCATCATCATCTTTTATATTATCAATAAAGTATTTAATAATTAATAAATCATTTATTTGTTTATCTTTAAACCAAAAATCAATATTATTAATATTTGGCTTTTCTAAATCAATACTTTTATTTGAAGTAATATACTTTTCAAAATTTTTAAATAATGACTTTATATTGTTTATATCAACCTTTGTAACTTTAGATTTAGATATTAGTCTTGCCAATGGATTTAAATCTGTACCGATACATTTTAATCCTACAAGTGACCCCTCAACAAGCGATGTACCAGTTCCACAATATGGATCAAATAGCACACTCATTTCTTTTGTTTTGTATCTATTTAATATTTCTCTTGCAACTTGTGGAATCATCATAGCTGGATAAATGTGAAAAGAATGTGTATATTCTTTTGTGTCAGCTCCAATGAAATCCCAAAAATTATCTTCATATTTTTTACCCATTCATTTCACCTCATTCTATTTAATTATACCATATAATTTGATATTTTATCCTATTAAAATAATTTTCTAAGGAATTATGAACTAATCATATTCCCTAGGCTTTTATATATAAATATCTACCATAATATTTTCTTTTAGTTTTTTTGCTCGTTCTAATCCACATGATTGTAATCTCTTCCTATATTTTTTTATATCATCATTGGTAATCTCAATAGTAGTTAAATACATATCCTTTGACTCAATATTTTGATTATAGACATTATTACAATTGTTTTCTATATCATAAATATCTTTTAAATAATTTAATTTCCATTCTACAGTAATTTTTACAACATCAGTTAGTTGCAAAACACTAATTTTAATGATAAAATACATTATATAATCCGATTAATTAACAATACTTATAATCAATTTATAGATTTTAAGAAAGAAGTGACACTTATGCTAAACATAGAAAAAATATATAAAGAAACAAAATATTTAGACGATTTATTTTCATTACAATTTGATATCAAATCTCCTGAAATTATAAAAAAATATAAACTTGAATTATTGGTAGAATTTGGAGAACTAGCTAACGAAACAAGATGTTTTAAATTTTGGTCAATAAATCAAACTGGTAAAAAAAATCGTATATTAGAAGAATATATTGACTGTTTATTTATGATATTATATTTTTGTAACATTACAAATGTATCTTTAAGGGAAAATTTTTCTGCAACAAGTAACAAGGATATTATAGAAACATTTCTGACACTTTATAAATTAGGAAATGATTTAGTCCAAAAGCTTGAAAAAGAAACTGTAAAAAAATTATTAGTAGAAATACTATATCTTTCACAATTGCTTGAATTCACATTAGAAGATTTAACAAATGAAACGAAACGAAAAAGCCAAATTATTCAAAAAAGATTAAAAAGCAATTATTAAATATATCTTTTTTTGTTTTTTTATTTATCTGATACTAAAAGTCTAAGTTTGAATAAATATGCAAAGAAAAAGTTCAACTTATAAGTCAAACTTAAAAAATTAAATCTTGAACAATTATATTTTCTTCTTCATTTTTATTTAATTTATTATATTCCATAATTGCATTTATTATATATTGTTCTACATATCTTTTATCTCTTTGTTTTATTTCGGGTGGCAAAACATTTTCTATCTTTTCTTTATTGAAAGATATTTTATCATTTTGATTTCCCTTCTTTTCGTTTAATATTCTCTCTCTAATATGTCAAAATCAATTTTTTTATCTTTTGCAATCTTTTTAATTTTAATTGCTTGTGCATGACTAGGTGTTACCAAACAATACTCAATAACTCCTAATACCAGTTTTTGTTCTGCAAATCCTAAATAAGATAACTCTACAGCTGGCTTTATACCCATAGTAAGACCGTTTTTATTTGTTTTTAAAACTGTTTCATCAACTAATGTTAATAATTCAGGTATTAAATAAGTTAATCTTATATATCTTCTTACCATTTCTCCAGATTCACTATTTGCAATTGCATCTCTTGACTTATGCAACCCAGTTGCACATGTTTTTTTCCCTTGATGTTTTATAGCATCCATTTTCATTTTATAAGCAAATGCCTTTTCACTCGGCAAAACTCTTTCTCTATATATATTAGAATCCACCATAAATATTGTAGCTTCATCATCATTGAGTTCTTTTAATACAACTTCTATTTCTTGTATTCCTAAAATTTCTAATGCTTTCTTTCTTCTATGACCAGATATTAATTCATATCTTCCATTTTCTTTTTCTCTTACCACCATAGGATTCAACAATCCATTTTCCTTAATACTTTTAACCAATTCCATTAACGAACTATCATTATTTACTAAAAATGGATGTTCTTTAAAATTATCTATCTTGCTTAGATTAACTTTAATTAATTTATCATTCATAACCTATCTTCTCCTTTAATTTCATAATTTAATTTCCAGTTTAAATATTCCTCATAAGATATTTCGTGCTTTTCTCTTTTTATTTTTTGCTTTTTCCATTCTTGTAATGAATTAATTAATAATTTAATCTCTGGCTTATTAATATTTTTGACTTGTGATAAATCTAATCTATAATTTGGAATATACTCTTCAAGCCAAAAGAACAAATAAATTAAATCTTCAGGATTTTTATAATCATATTTCTTTAATGAATTAAAATTAACTTTAAGAAATTTGGCAATATCTTTTACTCTATCATCCTTTGGATTTCTATCTCCTTTCTCATATCTTGTCATCGTTCTTCTCTTGCATTCGCCAGTTAATCCCAAGTGTTCTGAAATTTTGTCCTGTGATAAATGTCTCAATTCTCTTACAAAAGCTATTCTAGATCCTTGAGATAAATCCCTTAATTCAGGTTTTACATACAACAATCGCATTTTTCTTACCTCCTAATTCTTGTCGCATATTATTTAATTTCAACCAAAAAAAGATTGAAATATGCGATAAAAGTATCTATTTCAATCTTTAAAATAATATTTTTACTTCAATTTAGAATTGGAAGTAAGAATGTTTAAACATTCATTTTTTTAGTTTTTTATATAATCATTGGATTTACAGTATTTTAAGTAAATTACTTTCTATCCCCAGATTTGATTGCGGCTTGAGCAGCAGCAAGTCTAGCAATAGGTACTCTAAATGGTGAGCAAGAAACATATGTTAATCCAACATTATGACAGAATTCAACACTAGATGGATCTCCACCATGTTCTCCACAAATACCAAGTTTAATATTTGGTCTTGTAGCCTTACCTTTTTCTACCGCCATTTTAACCAATTGACCAACACCTACTTGATCTAATTTAGCAAATGGATCTTGTTCATAAATTTTCTTTTCATAATATGCACCTAGGAACTTACCAGCATCATCTCTAGAAAAACCAAATGTCATTTGTGTTAAGTCATTAGTACCAAATGAGAAGAATTCAGCTTCAGTAGCAATTGCATCAGCAGTTAATGCTGCTCTTGGTATTTCAATCATAGTACCGATATGATACTCCATATCAGAACCTTTTTCTTTCTTAACAAGTTCAGCAGTTTCTACTACTATATCTTTAACATATTTTAATTCTTTAACTTCTCCAACAAGTGGAATCATAATTTCAGGAACAATATCGTATCCTTCTTCTTCATGAACTTCAATTGCAGCTTCCATTAAAGCACGAGTTTGCATTCTAGCAATTTCTGGATAAGTAACTGCTAAACGGCATCCTCTATGACCCATCATTGGGTTAAATTCATGTAATTCGTTGCATACATCAATAATATGTTCTACAGTCATTCCCATAGCTTCAGCAAGTTCTTTCATTTCAGCTTCTGTTTTAGGAATAAACTCATGAAGTGGTGGATCAATATAACGTACAGTCATAGGTAATCCTTTTAATTCCTTATACATTTCTTTAAAGTCGCCTTTTTGATATGGAATTAATAAACTTAGATATTTTTCTCTATCTTCAACTGTTTCAGATAAAATCATTCTTCTTAAGTTAAATATTCTTTCTTCATCAAAGAACATATGTTCTGTACGACAAAGTCCAATACCTTCAGCACCTAATTCAATAGCTTTTCTAGTATCTTTTGGTGTATCAGCATTAGTTCTAACACCTAACTTACGATATTTATCAGCCCATGCCATAACACGACCAAATTCACCTGCTATAGTAGCATCAACTGTTGGAATAGCACCATCATAAATATTACCAGTAGTACCATCAATAGAAATTATATCTCCCTCATGATATACTTTACCAGCTAAAGTAAATTCTTTCTTAGCTTCATTCATTATAATATCGCCACAACCAGATACACAGCAAGTACCCATGCCACGAGCAACAACTGCTGCATGAGATGTCATACCACCACGTACTGTTAAAATACCTTGAGCAGCTTTCATACCTGTAATATCTTCAGGAGAAGTTTCAAGTCTAACTAATACAACTTTCTCTCCTTTACCACCGATACCATAAGTAGCTGCATCTTCAGCAGTAAATACAACTTTACCACAAGCAGCACCAGGAGAAGCACCCAAACCTTTTCCGACAGGCATAGCAGCCTTTAAAGCTTTACTATCAAATTGAGGATGTAATAATGTATCTAAGTTTCTAGGATCAATCATTAATACAGCTTCTTCTTCAGTTCTCATTCCTTCATCAACTAAATCACAAGCAATCTTTAAAGCAGCTTGAGCAGTTCTCTTACCATTTCTTGTTTGTAACATGTATAATTTACCATGTTCTACAGTAAATTCCATATCTTGCATATCACGATAATGGTTCTCTAAAGTAGTACATACTTTTTTAAATTCTTCAAAAGCTTCAGGGAATTTATCAGCCATTTCAGATATCTTCATTGGAGTTCTAACACCAGCAACAACATCTTCACCTTGCGCATTAGTTAAGAATTCACCAAATAATCCTTTTTCACCAGTAGCAGGGTCTCTTGTAAAGGCAACACCTGTACCACAATCATCTCCCATATTACCAAATGCCATTGATTGAACATTAACAGCAGTTCCCCAAGAATATGGAATATCATTATCTCTACGATAAACATTAGCACGTGGATTATCCCAAGATCTAAATACAGCCTTAATAGCACCCATTAATTGTTCTTTTGGATCATCAGGAAAATCTACACCAATTTTAATTTTATATTCTTCTTTAAACTCTCTAGCTAATTCTTTTAAATCATCAGCAGTAAGTTCAACATCTAACTTAACATTCTTTTCTTCTTTCATCTTATCAATTAATTGTTCAAAGTATTTCTTACCAACTTCCATAACAACATCAGAATACATTTGAATAAATCTACGATAACAATCCCAAGCCCATCTAGGATTATTAGACTTTTCTGCAAGAACATTAACTACTTCTTCATTTAAACCTAAATTAAGAATAGTATCCATCATACCAGGCATACTAGCTCTAGCACCACTTCTAACAGAAACTAATAATGGATTTTCTTTATCTCCAAATTTCTTTCCTGTAATCTCTTCCATCTTAACAATATACTCATTAATTTGGCTTTGAATTTCATCATTAATTGTACGTCCATCTTCATAGTACTTAGTACAAGCTTCAGTAGTAATAGTAAATCCCTGTGGAACTGGCAAACCAATATTTGTCATTTCCGCTAAATTAGCACCTTTACCACCAAGAAGGTTTCTCATATCAGCATTACCTTCTGTAAACAAATAAACATATTTTGTCATTTTATCATCCTTTCATCAGTATGTTTTTATAATACCAAATCTAGACAAATAATTCAATAAAAATATCTAAATTTTACTTATAATTTACATAGAAAAATACTATTACTAATCTCTTAATAATAGTACTAATTATTCTTACCTTTTTTTCTTTCTCTTATAAGTTTTCTCCTTATTTTAGGAACCAAAGAATTATAATATTGTAATCTCTCATCGCTATTCATCACAGATACTGGATTATCTAAATTATTTCCATATCTTAATTTAATTAATTCTATATCATCATCTGGTAAAATCTTTAAGACATTATCAATTTCTTCTCTAGTATAATCACTAAAAAGTTCATATATAGTTGCTTGCCTTTTCCTTGTATTACTTCTTAACTTATTAATATTACTACTTATTATTCTAAAAACAACATCTTTAGAAATAGACATCATATCAGCTATCTCTTGTTGAGTATGTGCTTTTCCATCATAAAAACCAAAATATAACATTATTACCTTTAGATCTCGTTCCTTCAAACGTCTCATAATATTCATATATCATCCTATTATAATCTTTTTCAATATATTCATCTTCTATATCAATTTCACTAGGAATAACATACCCTAATTGAATATCTCCCTGCTTCATCTTTTTAAATAAAATTAATACTTCTTCTTTAGATGACTTTTTAGGAAGTTGTTTTGTATCTATAAATAATTCATAATAATTCATCTTGGTATCTCCATTTCTATAATTACTTATTCTTACTTCTTTTTAACGTATTACCTCTATTACTTAGCAAACGTTCCATCTTACGCACTAAATAAGTATAAAATCTAACTCTTTCATAAAAATTTATAGCAGATACTGGATTATCTAAATCATTTCCATATCTTAATCTTAATAATTCTTTATCTTCATCTGATAATTCTTCTATCATTTCATTTATTTCTTCTCTAGTATAATCACTTAAAAGTTCATATATTGTTCTTAATTTCTTTTTACAATTATCATCTTTAATTGCTTCCATACCATTTTCTAATAATTGCATGTTTTCTCTTAATTTACCAAGACTTTCCTTTATTAATTTATAAATATATGTTGTAGAAACTGGCATCATGTTTGATATCTCAAAAACACTATACCTTTTACCATCCACAAATCCAAAATAAAGACTTATTATTCTTCTATTACGTTCATTCAAACATTCCATGCTTTGTTGTAGTAACTTCAACTGTGCATCATCATATATTTTTTTAATATAATCTCTTTCCATATCTACTTTACTTAGAAGAATATTTCTTAATTTAACATTATTACCAAATTTATCAGGATAAATAATATCATCAAAACTAATTTTATCTTGATAAGTATTTAATTCTTTCAAAAACATATTTATTTCTTCATTAATACATTTTTTTGCATACAATAAAAAGTCTCTATCGTCTGATTTACTATAAATATCAACAGCCTTAACAAGTCCAAGACATCCAATTGCTACTAACTCTTTTTTATCATAACAAACATCCATAAAATTATTTTTAACATATTGGATAACTAAACCAATATTCTTAGTAATTAACTCTTCTCTTGCTTTCATATCTCCCTGTCTTAATCTTCTCAATAATGCCAATACTTCCTTCTTGGTTAATTCTTTAAAAAAGACATCACAAATAAATAAATCATTACAACTTATACGAGTTCCACTATCTTCTAATGTATTTTCATTATTACCTGTTTTTGCTAATAAACGTTTCATTTTAGGATATAAACAAGAATAGAACTTACATCTTTGTTCATAATCAATTGTAGATACTGGATTATCTAAATCATTACCATATCTTAATCTCAATAATTCTTTATCTTCATCTGATAATTCGCTTATTACCTTATCTATTTCTTCTCTAGTATAATCTCCTAAAAGTTCATATATAGTTTGTAATTTATTAGACTTGTTATTAAATCCTACTTTACATGCCAATATTTTTTTCATTTTAGGAACTAAATAAGAGTTAAACATACCATTATTCTTATGATCTATTATGGATACTGGATTGTCTAAATCATTTCCATATCTTAATCTCAATAATTCTTTATCTTCATCTGATAATTCTTCTATTATTTCATCTATTTCTTCTCTAGTATAATCACTTAAAAGTTCATATATAGTTCTTATGTTTAACTGCCTTTTTCTTATTGGTTCATTGCCAAGTTCTAATCGTTGTATATTTTCTTTCATATGTTCTAAACTGTCATTCATTATTTCATATATACGTGTATGACTTACATTCATCATATCTGCTATCTCTCGATGAGTATATATCTTACCATCATAAAATCCAAAATAAAGCATAATTATTTTCTTACTACGTTCATTTAAACAGTTCATACTTTGCTGTAATAATCCATACATATAATTATTATAATCTTTCTCTTCAAACATTTCTTCAATACTAACATCATCAGACAAATTATCCTTTAACTTAACACCATTAAATCCATCATCAAAACTTAAAATATTACTATCTTTATTTAATCTATTTATAAAGTATTCTATCTCTCTATGAATATAATTCCCAATATGTGTTGAAAAATATTTATGCTTTAACATATCAAAATTATCAATACCTTTAATAAGTCCAAGACATCCAACTGCTACCAATTCTCTCTTATCACAACATACATCATTAAAATTATTTTTAACACATTGAATAACTAAATCAATATTACCACTAATTAACTCTTCTCTAGCTTTCATATCTCCTTGTTTCATTCTATCAAATAATACTAGTACTTCTTTATTCGATAATCTTTTAGGAATCTCTCCATCAATAAATAATTCATTATTTTTCATATAAAATCACCATTAATCCCCTTAAGTAGCCATTATTATACCACAATTTTAAAAAAATACTAGATTATTTTAATACATCCAAAAAAGATTGAATCATATTAATATTATCTAGTACTTTATTTAACTTATCTTTTCTAGTTAACTTATACTTATCCAACATATCATTATAAAATTCTTTAAATAAATAAGGATCTCTATTTAAATACTTATACCAATAACTATTTTCTCTAATAAATCTTTGTAATCTAGGATCAGATTTAATTTTATACTGTGTTTCTAAATCCATTAATCTTCAAATCTCTTATAGATAGCGCGTGGTTGATAAGTATTAGTTGTACCACTACTTCCTTTATTTACAAACAATTCTGAAAATAGTCCTAAAGCTTTCTGTAAAGAAGTAATACCATTCTGCACCTTATCAACATCAATATTTTTAGCCATATTAACTAAATCATTTAAACTAGTTGATTTACTAGACTTACTTTCTTCCACAGTAGGTTTTAAATACTTCTCCCAAGCCTTATTATCTTCTCCGTATAAGTCATACACTTCATATATTTTTTGCCAAGAATCATTATTATTTTTTACATACGTTATTAAAGATGGATTCTTTCTAACAAATGATTTAAAATCATCAATATTAGCCATATAAATCACCTATTACATTATATGCAATAAATATTATTTATTTGTCGTTTTATTTCTCTTCTTAAATATTTTTCGATATATTTCTTCATAATCACTAACAAATATTATCTCTAATCCTTCTTTTATTATATCATCTATTTCTTCGATATCATTACTATTATCTTTAGAAATAAAAACTGTTTTAATACCACATCTTTTAGCGGCTATTAACTTTTCTTTAAGTCCTCCTACTGGTAATATTTTACCACGTAAAGTAATCTCTCCTGTCATACTAATATCATTAGGTACTGGTTTATCTAAAAATAAACTAATTAATGTTGTTAATATTGTAATACCCGCTGATGGACCATCTTTTGGTATAGAACCTGATTCAAAGTGAATATGAATATCATTATTATCTAATATATCACTATTTATTCCATAATTATCACAATTAGATTTAATATAACTTAAAGCTATCTCTACTGATTCTTTCATTACTTCTCCAATAGAACCCGTAATATTTATATTACCTTTACCCTTAAAATATATTGCTGACGTCTTTAGTACCATCCCACCATATGGTGTATATGCTAAAGTATTAACTACTCCCGAAGTATTATTCTCTAAACTATCATCAACATTATATTTATAATTACCTAAATAAGAAGTAATATTATCATTATCTATAAAATAAACACTTCTCTTATTAAACTCATCTTCGACAATAATCTTTCTAACTAAACTCTCTAATATTCTTTCTAACTCTCTTACTCCTGACTCTTTAGTATAATAATTAATAATTATCTTAATAGCTTCTTTACTAATACTAATATTCTCCATCTTATAAGAAGATAACATCTTAGGCACTAAGTAATTTCTAGCTATCTCTATCTTTTCATACTCTGTATAACTAGATAGTTCTATTATTTCTAAACGATCCTTCAAAGCTTCCGGAATAGTATTAACATTATTAGCGGTCAATATAAACATTACTTTTGACAAATCAAACTTTTCTTCTATATAATTATCTATAAACATACTATTTTGTTCTTTATCTAATATATCTAATAATGTTGTTGATACATCTTTACGATAATCTTTAGTAATCTTATCTATTTCATCAATTAAGAATACTGGATTATTAACTCCACACTTACGTATTCCCTGAATTATCTTACCAGGATAAGCTCCTATATAAGTCTTACGATGTCCCATTATTTCTGCGTCATCAATAATACTACCTACACTAACCTTAACAAACTTTCTATCTAAAACATTAGCAATAGACTTAGCTAAAGTAGTCTTACCAACACCAGAAGGCCCTACTAAACATATAATTGGACTATTTAAATCATCACTCTTACTCTTAGAAGCTATATATTCTAATATTCTATTCTTTATCTTACTAAGTCCATAATGTGATTTATCTAACTTATTCTTAATATCTTTTATATCTTTATTATCTATTGTTGAAGTATTCCACGGAAGATTAATTAACCAATCAATATAGTTTCTAATAATACCTATCTCGGCTGAAGTAGCAGGCATTAACTCATATCTAGATATCTCTTCATTAAGTCTATCTATTATATAACTAGGAGCATCCATCTTATTAATCTTATCTTTAAGTTTCTTAATATCTCCCTCTTTTATATCTAATTCCCCTATTTCTTCCTTAATCAACTTAATCTTTTCTTTTAATATATAATTTTTTTGCTCTTCATCTAATCTATCTCTAAGTTTAGACTCAATACTATTCTCTAACTTAACAGTTTCTATCTCTTTATGTAAATCTTCTATTAAAAGTTTAGTACGATACATTGAATTAGATATCTCTATATATTTAAACTTATCATTATATGATAACGGTAATTCTGAAATAATAATATCTGATATTCTCCCTAAATTATTTAACCCATTAATTCTTCCTAAAACATTATTAGACATATTAGAGGATATCTCTATAAACTCTTCTAAGTTCTTAAATAATACTCTCTTTAAAGCTGTCGCCTCTAACTCATTATAATCATAATCTTTAGTAGGAATAATAAAAGCCTCTACTATCTTATTATCATCTTCAAAATAATTTAATACTTCTACTCTATCAATACCTACTAAAACTAATCTAATATTCTTATTAGGTAATACTAACTTAGATTTAATTTTAGCTAAGATAGCTATCTTAGGAAGTTCTCTTAAATTAGGACTCTCTTCTAAAGAATCTAGGTTATTTACTAACAAAATATTCCCATCATGGATTGATTCACTAAGTTCTATTATTTTCTTATCTCTTTCAAGATTAAACTCAACCCTAAGTTCATTATAAGGAAACAAAATTAAGTCATGCAAAAATAATATTGGTAAATTAGTTTCAACCATAATGACACCTCCTGTTAGTAAACAAAAAAAGATTATCCTAATTATTACTTAATATAAATAATAGAATAATCACTTCCTTTGTTGGCTTAATATTCTAACATAAAAAAAAAATATATCAATATTTTTGACATATTTTTTACATTTTTTTATTTACCAATATTAACCAAAATCTTTATCTTTATCCCCTTCACAATATCCTTCCCCTATTTTATCTCCTTCAATATATTCTTTATTCATAACCTGACAACTCATCTTGGTAACAGTATCTTTTAAATAACCACCAAATATTCTAACTAAACCAATAGCTACTACTGTTATTAAAGATATAATTAATACATATTCAACCAAAGTCTGACCTTTTCTATTTAACTTCATTATATGACCTCCTATTGTTATCTTAATTATAATATATAACTAAGTTTATTGTCAATATAATACCATATTAATTTAACATCTAAGCACTTTTAACCTCAACATAATCCCCTGAATCAAGATATATAATACCTTTAACCCCATTTAAATTAGCAAATATACTTTCATACTTATTAATCTTCTCTATCTTAGTTAAAGTAATATATACATTATTACCATCATCCATATATAATAAAAATCTTTCTTTATCTACTTCATTAGGGCTATATTCAATAATAGATATATGTTCTAAAATAATTCTATCTATTAAATTAAATTTATCTACAAACTTATTATATATACTACTAACATCCCCTACTAGATATGGTAAGTTCTGGATATTCTTAGTATTATCTACTATTTCTCTACTAGATAATACTAACTTCTTACTATCCATCTTAATACATATTGGATTATATTCATAAATAGTTATATATATTTTACCAAAAAACTTTTTCTTAACTTTAGCTTTCTCTATATAAGTATTCTTTTTTAACTCTTTCTCTATCTTTTTACCTCTTGTTAAAATAAAAGAAGGATAAGAAGATAAATTAGATAATTCTATTACTTCTTTATCAGTTATAATATTATTATTTATAACATAAATATTACTTATCTTTAAAGAACATATATAATATCCTAATAAACTTATAATAATTAATACTAATATAAATATTAATAGTTTTTTAATACTTAATTTTCTTTTCTTTACTTTTACCCTTTTTTTATTCATATCGCACCTTTTATTAATTATCTATGATTACTTGTTCTAAATATAAGTCTATATTATTATTTTCTTTTACTTTATCTTTAGCTAAATTAATTAAGTTTATTATATCCTCCCCTGTTGCATTATCTTTATTAACAATAAAGTTAGCATGCATATCAGATATCATTGCCCCACCAATACTATATCCTTTTAAGTTAGCGTCCTCTATTAACTTTCCAGCATACATTCCTTCTGGATTTCTAAAGACACTTCCTGCGGATGGATACTCAAGTGGTTGGGTTGCTTTTCTTTTTTCAAATCTTTTTTCTATTACAGCATTCATTTCTTCTTTATTACCAGGTTTTAACTTTAAAACTACTTCTAAAACGATATAGTCTTTATTCTTCTTAATAAATGAATTACGATAAGAAAAATCCATATCTTCATTAGTTAACTCTACTATTTCTAGTTTAGGAGTAAGAACTTTAGCGGATACAAATACATCACTAAATGACTCATTATATGCTCCAGCATTCATACTAACTGAAGCCCCTATTTCTCCCGGTATAGAAACTGAAAACTCCAACCCTGATAAAGAATTATTAATAGCCATATTAGCTAATTTAGATAATGATACTCCAGCCCCTACTACTACTTTATCACCATCAAACTCTATCTTATCTAGCTTAGATAACTTTATAACTACACCATTATATCTATTATTTTTAAATATTACATTAGAACCATTACCAAGTACTAAATACTTATAATTATTCTCTTTAAGAAAACTAATTAATTTAACTACTTCATCTATATCTTTAGGAAATACTAAATAATCACATTTAACATCTAATCGATATGTATTATATTTCTTTAAAGATACATCTTCATACATCTCGATATTATTACTTCTAGTAAAACTTCTTATCATCCATTATCAATTCCTTTAATACTTCATATATCCTACTAGAACTATCTTTTATCCCTAAATCTTTTAAATTATTCTTAATCTCATTATATTCTTTTTCATTCTTTAAAATTCTATCTATCATAGTAATTAAATTATTTCTTGTTAAATCTTTTTCTTCTAATATTAAAGCAGCATTTTTATTAACTAAATCCATAGCATTTTTATATTGATGATTATTAGTAACATAAGGACTAGGTATAAATATTGAAGGTACACCTAATACCATAATTTCACTCATAGTAGTAGCACCCGCTCTAGTTATCATTAAATCAGTTACTTTCATTAATGATGGCATTTCATAAACAAAAGGTACTATCTTAACATTACTAGGTACATGAGTCTTCTTTACTTTTTCATAATAAGTATTACCTGTTACAAATAATACTTCATAATCTTTATCTCTAAAACTATTTAAAAACGATACTAACTTATCATTAACTGTCTTACTACCTAATGATCCCATAACTATTAAAACTAATTTCTTATCTTTAGATAATCCATAATCTTCCTTATTAGCAGCCTTCATAGCAACTGCTTTCTCACTACAAGGATTACCTGTTAATACTACTTTATTTTTATCAAACTTATCCATTGTTGATTCAAAAGACACTCCAACTTTATCAGCATACTTTGCTAAATATCTATTAGAAAGACCTACTACTGAATTTTGTTCATGAATAAATGTCTTCTTACCTAACTTCTTTCCAGCCCATACAACAGGTGCTGTTACATACCCTCCTGTTCCTATAACAATATCCGGATCAAACTCTTTAATAATCTTCTTACATTTTAAACAAGCATTAATAAAGTAATATGCTGTCTTAAAGTTATCAATAGTTAGTTTTCTCTTAAATCCAGTAATTTTAATAGCTTCATATCTAATACCCATTTCAGGAATTAAATCTTTCTCCATTCTATCATCAGTACCAATATATAAAAACTCACTATTTGGTTCTTCTTTTTTTATCTTATTAATGATAGCAACAGCGGGAAAAATATGTCCTCCTGTACCACCAGCGCTAATAACTGCTCTCATTCATATACACCTCTATTTAATTATATCAAAAATAAAACCTAAAGTAATTATTTTCTACTAAATTATACACTTTTAATAAGAAAAATATGTAAAAACATGTTCTACATATCCCACTTATTTAAAATATTTAATAATAAAAGTAGTTCCTTCTCCTTTAGTAGAGTCTACACTTATCATCCCATTATCTTTCTCTATTATCTTTTTTGATAACGAAAGTCCTATTCCAACACTATCTCCTGATGACATCTTCCCTTTATAAAACCTCTTAAATATATTATCAATGTCTTCCTTATCCATTCCTTTACCAAAATCTTTTATCTTAATCTCATAATATAAATTATTAATCAAACCCTCAATAATAATCTTACTACCATTATCAGAGTACTCAATAGCATTCTTTAATATATTAGTAATAGCCTCTACTTGCCATCTAAAATCACAATATATCCTACTATTTTCCCCCTTAAATATAATCTTTATATCTTTTAAATCACATAAATTAGCAACATTACTAATAGCCATATCTATTATATCTTTAATATTATTATCTTCTTCGATAAAAGTAATAGTATTAGACTCAAACTTTGATAAAGTTAAAATAGATTGTACTAAAAAAGTAATATTAAGTACTTCTCTTTTAATTTGCCTAATAAACTTATCTCTAACTATATTATCCATATCTGGATTATCAATCATATTATCTAACATAATAGTAATAGAAGTCAGTGGTGTCTTTAACTGATGCGATATATCTTGTAATGATTCTTTTAAACTAATCTTATCTTTTAAAGAATTATCTGCTTGTTCTCTCAACATAACTGTTGTCTTATATATTTCTTGCTTTAAGATAGATAACTTATCCTCACTTAAATCATCTAGTTTTAATTCATAATTCTTATGATTTATATCCTCAATTAACTTAATAATCTTATTAATCTCTAGGTCATCTTCTATTTCATATCTAACTATTAAATAAAATACTAATAATATCATTAATACTAATAATAATATCTTAATTACACTATACTTCTGATGAATAGTATCATTTAATGCTATATAAGAATCATTTTCTATATCATAACCATACTCTTTTAAATAATTCAATCCTGAACTATTACTATTTAATAATTCCATTACTTCTTCCGTAGAAACATCTGGATATTTATTTCTAATAACCTCAATCATCGCATTTACTTTATAATTAAAATTCTTTCGATATCCTTGATACTCTCTTCTTGAAATAATAATAAATACTATTAAAAAGCTAATAATTACTCCTATAAAACTTAATATATATCTTTTAAATCTCTCTTTATTTTTCATCTATTCTATATCCTATTCCCTTAATTGTTATAATTATATCCGTCCCTAATTTCTCTCTTATTCTTTTTAAATAAACCGTAAGTGTATGATCATCAACATCATTACCAGTAATCTCCCATATCTTATCTAGTAAAGTATTTCTTCTAACAACTTTCCCAATATTAATAAATAATAGTTGTAATATCTTTAGCTCTAAACTAGTTAGCTTAACTTCTTCATCATTCTTTTTAACTATCATCTTATCGATATCAAAATATATATCTTCTACTTTAATAATAGATTGTTTCTTCTTTCTTAAAATAATTTTATTTACTCGAACTAATAACTCTTTAGTAGAAAATGGTTTTGTCATATAATCTTCTGCTCCTAAATTAAGGCCTTTAATAATATCATCCTCATCATCTCTAGCTGTTAAAAATATTACCGGAATATCTAATTCTTTTATATTATTACTATATAAATCAAAACCATTACCATCTCCTAGCATAACATCTAATATAATAACTTCTGGAATAGTATCTTCTAAATACTTTAAAGTATCTTTAACACTACTAGTATAATCTAATTGATAATTATTCATCTTAAAAGCATATATTAACCCATCAACTATATTCTTATTATCTTCTACTAATAAAATACGCACTCTATATCACCTTATATCCATTATAACACAAAGAAAGGGATACTATACTCCTAATATCCCTATATATTATCTTTTCTAATTGTCTCTATTGTATTCTGTTTATTTATCTTATTTATTGAATATCTCATAATAATATAAACTATTATAAATACAAATATTATACATATAATAATAGCTTTATATGGTATAACATACACTGCCTCATACATTTTACTAAAAGATTTATGTACTGCATATGATCCAATAATACCTAATATTGTTCCATAAATAAGTGCTTTAGTACTATAAAATAAAGTCTCTAAATTAATCATTCTATTAAACTCTTTCTTAGTCATACCAACACTTTTTAACATTGCAAACTCTTTTTGTCTAAGTTCCATATTAGAAGTAATAGTATTAAATATATTAGTTGTACCTATCAAAGTAATAACAGTTATAAAACCATATAAGAATATACTAATTACTAATATCATTGATTTCTCTTCTTTTGCTACTTTACTAATATCATAAACATATAAATCAGAGTCAATACTTGCTATATCTTTAGTTAATTGTTCACTATTATTAGTATCTATTAATAATTTATATGGATAATAATTTATATTATTAAAATACTTAGTATTTAAGAATAAAAATCCACCATCATAATATGCATTTTCCATTCCACTAGGTCTAATATTAGATACTTTACCTACTTCTACTTTAATATTATCTCCGTTAGATAACTTAGAATCTATAATATCGCCATCTTTATATTTATACCTTCTAGCATCATAATACTTAGCTTTCTTATCACCAGGTTTTTTAATATAAAAACTATAATTATCTACTAAGATACCTTTATCTTTTAAATCATCATAATTACCATTAATCTCTTTAATGTAAGAAGCGAATGTTTCATCATCAAGTAGTAAAACTTCTAGATTAATATATTTTCCTTCTTCATCACTGCTAAAATAATAATTATTATCATAAGTATTTATCATTGAAAAGTCTCTCATTATTATGTTTGATTCACTATTATATAAACTAAAAGATTTATTTATATTATCTAGGTTAGTAATTTCATCTATTTGAGAAGAAGAGTAATTATTACCTAAACTTATAACAAGATTATAATCATAGTTAGTATAATAATTACTAGATTGTCTAAAGCCTTCATTAATAAAAGCGGACATAGTAATAAATACAAAGATACTTACGGTTAAAGAAATAACAGTAGTACGATATTTTTTCTTACTTCGGCATAAATTCTTATAAGCAAGTACTCCACCTTCTTTAAATATTTTTTTAATTATTTTTGGAGTATGAAGTTTTTTAGCATCAATTTTAATATCATTTGAACTTCTTAAATTATCTATAGGACTTACTTTAGAAGCCTTCTTAGCAGAACTAATAACTGAAAAATATATTGTAATAAAACCAAGAACAATCGAGATTATAATAGATAAAATAGATACTTTAAAAACAATACCATCAATACTATTAAATAAGAAGTCTCCAAGAAGAATATTAACTATCTTAATTAATATAAATACTGCTAATAAACCACATAATATTCCTAAAGGAATAGCAATCATTCCTAAGATAAATCCCTCATATAAGACACTTTTCTTAATTTGCTTCTTGGTAGCGCCAATACTAGCTAACATCCCATACATCTTCATCTTTTCAGTTGTTGATATAGCAAAAGAATTTCTAATACAAAAGGCACTAGTAAATATAATAATAAATATTACTACTCCTGCTATTGTCATTAACGTACTAAATGTTGAATTACTAAACTTTAATGCTTCCCATCTAAGTAATTCATTATTTATTTGATAATCATAATTAAATTTTTTCTCTGTTCCTATCTCATCATAACTAGAGGCTCCTAATAATTCACAAATAGATTTCTCATAATCATATGGTTCCTTTAATGAAACATAAGCATCTAATTTCTTACTAGTAGTATTAGTAGTTATTCCATAATTATCATTATCAACATTCTCTTTATATACAATTCCTACTATCTTATAACTCTTTAAACTACTATTTATTATTTCTTCAGCATTTTCTTCTAAATAAGGATTGCTGTTATATAATGGATATCCTTCGCCATCTACTCTATCTCCAACATTAAGATTAATAACATCTCCTACTTTATATTTACCTTTTAACTTTATCTTATTACTAATAGCTATTTCATTATCATTTTCTGGATATCTACCCTCTATTACCTCATAAGATAAATTACTTAGTGAATCTTTATCCATAGAAGCTATCTCTATATAAGGAAATGTACTATCTATTTCAATAGATGAATAACCTAGTTTATATACTAAATTAATATCTTTAATGTCTTTATTTAACTTTAATTTATTTATATCATTATCATTTATGTTTAATAATTCAATATGATAATAACCACTCTCATTAATAGCATTCTCAACTAATGTTTGTCTAAAACTACTAACCATACTACTAACAGCACATATTAAGGCTACTGATAAGATAATACCAATAATCGTACCAATAGTTCTCTTCGTATTAAGTTTTAAACTTTTTGTAACTAATTTATTAAGGACATTCATACCTATACCTCCCTAATAATTTTGCCGTCTTCTATTTCAATTATTCTATCAGCACACTTGGCTATCTCCATATTATGGGTAATCATAATAATAGTTTGTTTATATTCTTTATTAGATTTTCTAAGTAGTTCTACTATTTCATCACTAGATTTACTATCTAGGTTGCCGGTTGGTTCATCCGCTAAAATAATAGTGGGATTAGTTATTAATGCTCGACCAATTGAAGTTCGTTGCTGTTGTCCACCTGATAATTCATTAGGTAAATGGTGTCTTCTCTTTTCTAATCCTAATGTTTTAATTAAATTATCTAAATAGTTTTTATCTACTTTTCTATTATCTAAATTAATAGGTAAAGTAATGTTTTCTTCTACATCTAAAACCGGAATTAAGTTATAGAATTGATAAATAAGACCTACTTGTCTTCTTCTAAATATTGCTAACTTATCATCATCAAAACTGTAAATATCATTACCATCGATGTATACTTTACCTGATGTTGGTTTGTCAACACCTCCTATTAAGTGTAATAGTGTTGATTTACCACTACCACTAGCGCCTACTATTGCTACAAACTCACCCTTTTCTACTGAAAAAGATACATTATCAAGTGCTACTACTTTTGTTGTATTTTTACCATAAATCTTTGTTAGATTCTCAACTTTTAATATTTCCATAGTCTTCTCCCTTCACTAACAATCTAATTATATGATAACCAAAGTTACATGCAAGTTACATAACTAAAAAAAACGCCTATATAAATATATAAGCGTTAAATATTATAAATTATTTAATCTATCTCTAATTAAAGTACTAACTACTGACATATCAGCACGTCCTGCTACTTTACTAGATACTTCTTTCATAATTTTACCCATATCTTTACTAGATGTAGGGTTAACTAATGAAAAAGCTTCATCTAATATTTTATTTACTTCTTCATCACTTAATTTAGGAGGTAAATAACTATTAAGTATTTCTATCTCTTTTTCATTTTGACTAATTAAATCTTGTCTATCAGCTTTTTTAAATTCATTAATAGCATCATTACGCATCTTTATTTGTTTAGAAATAACTTTAATCATTTCATCATCTGTTAATTCCGCACGAGGGTCTTTCTTTTCTAATTGCATAGCGCCTTTAATCATACGAATAACTGATAATTTAAAGCTATCTTTATTTTTCATGCATTCTTTTAAATCATTATTAATACGTTCTGCTAGCATCTTGTCATCTCCTTAATTAGTTATTAACTTTGCTTTCTGCTCTACTATTTCCTTTATAGCTCTTAAAACTATTACTTCTCTTATAGTTTTTATTAGCTTTACGTGAATTCATAGTATTTATTTTCTTTTCTTCTCTTAATCTTACGCCTGGTTTTTTATAACCATCAGCTCTTTCTCTAGCTTTAGAAAGGGTACCATTTCTAGCAACTTCTGTTTTTAATCTTCTTAATGCAAAGTCTAGATTGTTATCTTTTACTTTTACTGACACTTCTATCCCTCCCTTCCTAAATACATCTAGATTATATCACTTTTTTCTGCGTAATACAAGAATAAAAGTAAATTTATACTTCCAACATTTCACAATGATGGGCTTTCTGCTCCCTAAAAGCACTATTGTGCCTTATCCACAGACTTAAATTCCGATAATCGCTACCGTACTCTATTACTAACTTAAAGAAAATTTGTTTACTTAACAAATATATTTAGCCTCCACAAACGACTATTCTTATGCTCTATTATCACCTCCCTGTATTACATATATATCATGTCATTTTAAATAAGTCAACCAAATTAACTCCAAGCATACAAAGTAAATTATAGATTAAAAAAAGAGCAAGCATTTGCCCTTTAAAGATGATATTTCTTTTGTATTTCTCTATCTATATCTCTTTGTTTAATTGCTTCTCTCTTATCATAATCATGACGACCTTTAGCAAGACCAATCTCTACTTTAGCTCTCGATTTAACTAAATATACTTTTAAAGGTATTAAAGTGTATCCTTCCATCTCTAACTTATCTCTTAGTTTATATATTTCTTTCTTATGAAGTAATAACTTTCTTGTTCTAGTTTCTTCATGATTGAATCTATTTCCTTGTTCATAACTAGCAATATGGCTATTAAGTAAATATGCTTCACCATTTTTAATGATAACATAACTATCTCTAATATTCATCTTACCATTTCTAATAGACTTAATTTCTGTACCTGTTAAAACTATGCCTGCTTCATAAGTACTAATAATATCATAATCATGTCTTGCTTTTCTATTAACTATTTCCATATAACCACCCTATTTAACTACTACAGTCTCATCATACTTTGTCACATAACCTGCATATTTATCATGAATACTTTGATAATTTTTTAATAAATCATCATTTAACTTACTAAAAGGTATAACTCTAAAGTCAGTATAATCATCATAATAAGTATACAATAATTCATTATAATCATTATTTATCTTAATGTCTACCTTATCATCTTCAATTACCTTAGTAATTTTTACTGAAGACATTAAACCAACTCTATTAGATACATCTTTAACACTATGGGCTGATAAGAAATTACCAAGTGAATATATGACTAAAGTGTCTCCTATATGTTCAATAGGTCCAACTACATGAGAGTGTGTTCCAATAACAATATCCACTCCTAAAGAAGCTAAATACTCTGCAGCATCTTCTTGATAAGTAGTTTTATCAAAATTATATTCTTCTCCAAAATGCATAGCCACCATTAAGACATCTACTTTATCTCTTAATTTTTCTATATCACTTTTAACTACTGCTTTATAGTTTTCATAAGCACTTTTAGAACTTGTTGGCCAAATATTTACATAGTATTCTTTCCCATTAGGTACACTAATACCATTTGTACCATAAGTATAATTTAATAAAGCATATTTGATATTATTTTTTTCTTTGATAACTACTGCGTCTCTATCTTCTTCGCTACAATAACTACCAACTGCTAATACATCACTATGTTCTTTCCAATACTTACAAGAGTTTTCTACTGCTTTACTACCTCTATCAAGGGTATGGTTAGTAGCTAAACTAACCATGTTAAAGCCCGCATCAATCATAGCATCTCCTACTTCATATGGTGAATTAAAAGCCGGATAAGAAGATACTCCTATATCAGAACCTCCTAAAATTGTTTCTTGGTTATAATAAGCTAAATCATAATCTTTGGCAATATTTTTTATTTCTGTTACCATTGGTTTAAAATCATAACCATTTCCTTTAGCATTTTCTTCTGCTTCTTCATATATATAATCATGAATAAGCATATCTCCAACCATTAGTAAAGACAATTTATATTCTTTATTTTTAGTATTATTATTACTTTCTTTAACATTAATATCATCATGAATATTATTACTATTAAATGATCCGCCATGATTAATAAAAACTATTCCTACTACTAATAAAGCAATTATAAATAAATAACTTAACTTTTTCATCTTATCTACCCCATTGGTACTACTTCAATATTACTATCCATGCTTTGAACGACTTCTTTATATTTATTATATACTCTTTCACTATCAGGTAAATACTCTCTAATATCTGAATTACTAAAAGGTATTACTTTAAAATTACTAAATCTATTATTATAATAAGTATAAGTTAAATCATTCTTAACATTATCAATAGTAATACTAACATCATCTCCAACTACTTTCTTATTAATAGTTAAACTACTCATAAGACCTATTACACATTTATAATCAGGGCAACTATAATCTCCTGCTGACACATTAATATCACTATATTGTGCTGATAAGAAATTACCAAGTGAATAAAATACTACTGTATCATTAATATATTCAACAGGTTCTATAACATGTGGATGTGTTCCAATAATAATATCTACTCCTAAAGATTCTAAATATTTAGCAGCATCTTTTTGATAACCAGTTGGTGTATGAGTATATTCAACGCCCCAATGCATTGCCACTATCAAAACATCTACTTTATCTCTAACTTTTTCAATATCACTTTTAACTACTTCTTTATAACTTTCATATGCTGCATCAGAACTTGTTGGCCATACATTAACATAATAATCTTCATAAGTAGGAAGTCCATTTGTTCCATAAGTATAATTTAATAAAGCATATTTAATATTATTTTTCTCTTTGATAATTACTTCATTTCTATCTTCTTCACTACAATAACTACCAACTGCTAATACATCGCTATGTTCTTTCCAATACTTACAAGAGTTTTCAACACCATTTCTTCCGGCATCCATTGTATGATTAGTAGCTAGACTCACCATATTAAAACCAGCATCAATCATCGCATCTCCTACTTCATATGGTGAATTAAATCTTGGATAATGACTAGCACCACCTCCAAGTATTGTCTCTTGATTATAATAAGCTAAATCATAATTACTAACATAATCTTTAATATAACTAACTATTGGTTTAAAATCATAACCATTATAATTAGCTAACTTATGAGCATAATCATATACTGCTGCATGAATTAAATTATCTCCTACCATAACTAATGATAAAGAATAATTTTCTTCTTTTGGTTTATCATCAGGTTTATCATCAATAATATTATTATGTATTTCTTGATGATCCGCTAAATATTTAACATATAATCCTGCTCCAACTATTACTATAGCTAGGAAGAATATAACAATAAATGCATTATTACCTTTAGTATTACTTTTTCTTTTTCTCGCCATAATCTACATCCTTTACTATCTTAAAATCAACCATACTAGTTTCACGAGAAGCGTTAATAACTTCTACAGTAACTACATCACCAAACATATATCTATTCTTACTGTTCTTACCAACCATAATACCCAATTCTTTATCATAGACATAATAGTCACCTTTAATATCTTCTACTTTAACTAAACCTTCTACAGTATTTTCAAGTTGAACAAATATACCAAAATCACAAACTCCACTAACAACACCTTTAAATACTTCTCCAATATGTCCTTCCATATATTGGGTCTTTTTCATCTTTTCTACATCACGTTCACAATTTATTGAATCCTGTTCTTTAATAGAAGAATGATCAGCAATAACTGGTAATAACTTCTCCCACTTAGATATTGTTTTAGTAGAATACTTTCTTAAATAATCTTTAACTAATCTATGTAATGTTAAGTCCGGATATCTTCTAATAGGAGATGTAAAATGTGAGTATCTCTTACTACCTAAACCAAAATGTCCAATATTAACATTAGAGTATTTGGCTTTAGCCATCGTCTGAATAGCTAAACTACTTAAAATACTGCCTTCTTCTTTATCTTTAAACATCTCTAACATCTTTTGATAACTATAATTCTTTATCTTATTAACATCCATATTAAAACTATATCCCTTTAAAGATAAGAATCTAATAAATGTCTTTAACTTTTCTGGATTTGGTTTATCATGAACACGATATATACCAGGTAAATCCATATCTTCGACAAAACCAGCCACTGTTTCATTAGCCACTATCATAAAGTTTTCAATTAATTTTTCTCCAGTACGTTGACTACGTAACACTATATCTATTGGTTCACACTTTTCATTAACTAATATTTTAGCTTCTGGACTATCAAACTCTAAATATCCTCTTCTAACCATCTTACTTCTAAGAATATCTGATAATTCTTTCATTAACTTTAAGTTATCAGCAAAATCTTCATATCCTTCTGGAATAGTATTTTCTTCTAATATCTTATTAACATTACTATATGTCATTTGTTTTTTAGAACATATAACACTTTCAAAAATACGATAATCTACTACTTCACCTTTATTATTAATTTTCATAACACAAGATAAAGCTAATCTATTAACATTAGGATTTAATGAACATATACCATTAGATAATTGATGAGGAAGCATTGGAATAACTCTGTCAACTAAGTAAACACTAGTACCTCTTTTAAAAGCATCTTTATCTATCTCTCCATCCTGCTTAACATAATAACTAACATCCGCTATATGAACACCTAATTCATATAAACCATTATCTAATTTCTTAAGTGATACTGCATCATCGATATCTTTAGTATCATCACCATCAATAGTAAATATAAGCTCACGTCTTAAATCAATACGACCACTTAAGTCTCTTACTAATACTTCACTAGGTAGGCTATTTACTTCTTCCATTTCTTCTTCAGAATATTTAGGATCAAAACCATATTGATAAGCATATGACAAGATATCTACACCAATATCATTTTTATGACCAATAATAGCTATAACTTCCCCTAAATAAGTATTATCTTTAAAAGGCATCACTACTACTTTATGTCCTGGTACAGCATTCATGGTATGACCATTAGGAATCTCTATTATCTTACCATTTTTCTGATCAGATTTAACAAAGTTCTTACCATTCTCTGTATAAAACTCTCCAACAATATTTGACTCATCACGTTTTAATACTTTAATTACTTTACCCTCATTACTTCTTTTATCAATAATTTCTATTAAAACAATATCACTATCTCTAGCATCTAATAAGTTTTTAGCATTAATGTATACATCATCATGATCTTCTCCAATAATAACAAAACCATATCCTTTAGCATTTATTATAATCTTACCCTTTAAATAATGCGTATTAGTAATAAGTGTATATCTCTTTTTCTTTTCACTATAATATATCTCTCCATCACTACACATCTCATCTAAAACATCATTAAGTTTTCTTAACTCTTCTGGAGTCTTTAACCCTAATAAATCATTTATTTCAATAATAGTTAAAGATAAATTTTTCTTACTATTTAAACATTCTAATATCTTATCTTTCATATCCATCCTCCATTATTAATAACATGAAAAATATTACTCTATTGTAGTAATTAAATTCTTCGTATTAGGTAAAGATAAATTATTATCTTCTGTACCAGATGCTCCAACATTTAATACTACTTCACTAGTACCATCATTATATATATAAACCATTCTATTAATAGTTTCACTAGCACTAATCGTTCCACTAGTAGCAGCATTTTGAGTAGCTCTAACACTGTCAAGACTACCATCAATTAATTCATACCAACAAGCATAATTTAATGTTTTAGAAGTTGAATTAGTAATATTTAATTCTATACTAATACTCTCTCCTGGAAGAACACCAACAACATGTCCCTCATCCAAAGTAATTACCTTATTAATAGTATTTACTGTATTAATCTTAACAACATTATTAACTGAATAATTATAACTATAATAAGAATAAGTAGTATATATACCTACTCCTATTAAACCAACTATTAAAGTAACAACTAGTATTAAATATTTTAAAGGAATCTTTTTAATCTTTTTCATACCAAATGCTCCTATCTAACTACTATAATGATAGCATAAATCAAACTAATTGGCAATCAAAAAGAATCAATTTATTTAAATTGACTCTCCGAGTTTATTTTAACATATAGTTTAAAAATACGTTTTTACTTAGACTCTCTTGTAATACCATAACCATCTAGTAACTCATTTTGTTTACCAAACATAACCTTTTCATCTTCTTCTTCCATATGATCATATCCAAGAAGATGTAAAATACCATGTGTTGCTAAGAAAAATACTTCTCTCTTAACTGAATGATTATATAACTCTGCTTGTTCTATAGCTTTTTCATAAGATATATAAATATCTCCTAAAAGTCTAAAATCTTCATAAACAACATCCATATTATCTTCAAGAGCAAAACTAATAACATCAGTCTCTCTATCTACATTACGATACTCACGATTTATCTTTCTTATTTCTTCATTATCAATAAATATTATATTAAATACAGCATTCTCTATATCTAATTTCTTAACTACATATTTAATATAATCCTCTAACTCACTAGTATTAATATCATTATTAGTATTATTAAATATCTCAAACATATATATCTCCTATCTAAACCATCCAATAGCATCAATATTGAATGAATATATAAGTATTATACACAATATTAAAATAAAAATAAAGTTAATAAATGAATCTCTCTTCATAAATTTAGGAAGCCTACTCTCTATTGCCGATAAAGCAACATAAATTAAGAAACCGCAAAAACCACCAACAACATTTAATATTACATCATCTATATCAAATACTCTACCTATCTTTAATTGTACTAACTCAATAGTTAAACTAACTATTAAAGTTAGTACAAGAGGATAACCAACCTTATTAGCCTTTAAATAATAAGATACAAAGAACCCAAAAGGTAAAAACATAAGTATATTACCAACCACATTCTTAACAAACTTAGGACTACCAAAACTATACCTAAACATTTCTTTAAAAGGCACTAAATTAACCCCACCATAATTAACATCCTGATAAGTAACAACATAATATAAACATAATATATATATCATAAATATTAATGCTAATAATTCTCTATGAAATACAAGCTTCTTATTATATTTTATTAAATAAGCTATTCTAAAAGAAGACACTATGACAGTAATAAGCACTATCATAGGCCATATATTCATTACATTATCTAATAATAAAACCTTAAACATAACTATCATTCCTAACTAAATATATAATAACATTGCTATACTTTTTTTTTCAAAACAAATTGAATATAATCACTACCATCTGTTGACTGAGAAAATTTTAAATAATCTATTCCTATAACGCTTGTTGAAGTTAAATCAAAAGAAATAGTCCCTGAAGAAGTTTTTGCATTACTCCAAACAATTTTTCTATCTAAAACCACTGAAACGTCATCTTCACTAGAATCATTATATACGCTAATTTCTAATCGATAACTTCCTGATTCAAACCCACTAAGCTCAATATAATTCTCTACATCGCCCTCTAATACATTGCTTTTCCAAATTCCACTTGTACTGTTATATATAAATGGCCATGTTTCATCATTCGATACAGTATACTTACTACTATCAACAATCTCGTATGTTCCAGCTCCAACAACAGTACCAACACTATCATCTACATTTCTAACAGCAATACCAGTAGAAGTTAAACTAGCAGAAAACTTTTTATTTAAAATATCAGATGAACTAGTATTACTATTTATCCATAATTTTATAGTAAATGTTCTAGAAGAACCAGGGTTTAATATAACATCTCTAATAATAATATTACTGTCAGTTGATAAAGCAGCAGGATTCTCTCCATCCATAGATACTCTAATTAAATCACTACTAATAGTACTATCACTAGAAGGATCTAATATAACATTAAACTTGTATGCTAATGTTCCAATATTAGTTATAGTAATAGTACTATCACTTTGACTCATGCCATCTGTATCAGTCATTGGATATGCATTATCTAAAATAATACTAGTATTACTATAACTTAACTTTAATGTTCCAGTACCATAACTTTGTACAATAGAGCTTACTTCATTAGTAAACAAAGCATAAGTTTCTTTACCAATAGACACTAATAACACTAAAACAAGTAGTGATAATAATAACTTTTTATTTCTTCCTTCCATTCTATTTCACCCTATCCTATCTATTAATAATTTTATCAAAACTACAAATATATATCAAGTAATTTAACAAAAAAAATTATTTTACATACATTATCATAGGTGAATGTAATGAACATTAGTAAATTTGGTAATGACTATTTAATTAAAATATATAAGGAAGAAATAAAAGATATTGATATCTATGATATAGATGATATCTATACTTTAATTAAATTAATTATTAAAAAAATAATTAAGAATAATAATATATCCGGTAATTACCAAATAAATATTTATACTAATGACATATATGGCATGATAATAGAATTTAATAAAATAAAAGAAAATAGTTATATTGACCTAAAAATCAATATAACTATAGATAGTATCTTTCTCTATAAAACTAATAATAATTACTTAAATACTAATAACACTATCTATTACTATAAGAATAATTATTATATCTTACCTAAAGATAATAATATAAACTTACTAGAAGTAGAAGAAGTATTATACGGTAATATTGTTAAAGAAATATTAGCTAAAGGTATTAAAGTAAAATTATAACATCTCACATTTTTCCATACTTTTCAACACCAAATTATCACATTTTTCCGACTATTTTTACCACACTTTTTCACATTTTCCCAAAAAAACTAAATTTCTATAATGATTTATACTTTTGATTTCTAGCATTAACACTATTTTTATTTGTATACTCTAGTTTACTTTCTTTAATTAAAGGTCTTAAAATCTTATAAGCAGCATAACTTTTTGAAGAAATATTTAAATATTCACGTATTTGATTTGCAGTGCGTGGAATTTTACAATACAACAAAACATCACAAAAAATTTTTTGTTCCATTATTTTTTGTGTATCATTTGTGTCGATTTGTATATCACTTTGTGTATCACTTGTATCAATTTGTGCATCACTTGTGTCGGTTTGTGTATCACAATTAACAAAACTATTTCTAAAAATTACTCTAACAATTACAAAAAGCCTCCGTTATAGAGGCTTAACTACAATATTAAATATCAAGAATTAACTTAACATTAGCAGTTATATTTTCATCACTTAACTGTGATTCTAAATTTAAACTTTGAATCATTGCAGAATATTCAACACCATTATTTAGTTTTTCTAATAATTCTTTACAATAATATCTCGGAACATAACCCAAATGAAATACTTTATCATTTTCTTTAAAAATAATTTTAATTGCATTTTTATCGTTAATATTATTAGGTTCTGGTTCTAAATACAATTTTTTATTAACTCTAAGATAATCTTTACACTCATTAATATCCTTACAATGACTTGTTCCAGCTACATCAAACTCAATCTTACTTGAATCAAAAGAAGGAACAAATTCATAATTATCAGTAATAGTTCTACCTCTTGTTGCTCTTAAAATCTCAAAATCATCAGAATCTTTTTCCAAATTATAACAATTAAGTATTTCTAAATAATCAGGCCTTGTTTCATTAGGTAATCGTGTTAAAATATTTGTAAATAAACGTTTACTTTCATATGTTTTTTTTAAATCTTCAAATCCAGGAAAATATTTAAAACCAACTTTTTTAGCATCATCTAATTCTGGATTAACATAACTAAACTTATATATATTACCATTTCTACATAATACTCCAACCTTATATCTTCTTCTAGAAATTGGCTCTTTCCAAATTAACCACAACTCATTTTTCATCTCTCACACCTCATTTAATTATACTTAATAATATGTCTCTCCGCTTAATTAAGTATAGTATTATATAATCTTTGTGTTTATTAGTCAACAATTCAGCAGGTATTTTATTCACTATTGTTTCTATTATTTCATCTGTTAAACTATTAAGTTTGTCTATCTCAGGAACAACTAGCATAGGAAAATTATCATATAAGAATTGTACCAATTCAAAATGTTTATACTTTTCTTTATTATTTTCTTTATATATCAATGTTTTACTTCTTCGAACATATGAATCAAAATCCTTTATTCCTTCATAATACTTTTGTGCATTACCTAAATTTCTAAATTCTCTTAACAAACTATCCCCATTATCATACAATGGAGATATATATGACTTACCTTGTTTTTCAATAATTCCCCAATTCTCTTCATGTCTATCCTGCTCTCCAATTAAAGCATCAAAAATCATTATTCTAATAAAACCTTTAAACAATTCTTCATCTATATCATCTAGTATCATTTTTATATTTGATACAGTATAATAATTTTTTCTTTCACTTAACTCCTTATTTAAATACGCAACTATATCCGTATGTGGTGCTGTAAATCTATTAGAGAAATAATAATTTAAAACTCCAATTCTCCCAGTATTATCATATGCCAAATCTATTTTTGCGCATTCAAAACCAAGTATCTTTGCAATTTCATATGCAATTTTTTCAGAACAAGCTTCACTACAGTCATAATCTTCTCTTTCATACTTAAACATAGCAATTTCATTTTTGTTATTTATTGCAAGCAATTTTTTCCTTGAACCACGAACAATAGGAATATCTTGTAAAAACTCAAAATCATTTCCTACCCTTTTAATTTTATATTCTTCCATAAAACCACCTTACTATATTAAGTATAGCATAATATTTTATTTTTAAATACATGATTAACAACATTTAATAAAAATTTACAAAAAAGATCCTACCTTAGTAGAATCTATTCAGCACTTTCATCAACATTAAAATCTTTAAGTTCTCCATTATCTGCTAAAATCTTATTTACTTTATCAGATACTTCAGTTAATTTATTATTACAATCTTTTACTAATTCCATAGCCTTAGTATATTTATTAATTGCATCATCTAAATTAACTTCTCCAGACTCTAATTCTTTAACAATACTTTCTAATTCTTTTATTTTATCTTCAAAACTTATATCTTTATCTTTTTTCTTATCCATTAATTTTCACTCACCTTTACTACCTTAGAATATATATTACCATCTTTTAGATTAATAACTATATCATCATTATCTTTAACATTAGCTATACTAGATACTACTACATTATCTTTCTTAACAATACCATATCCTCTATTTAAAGTACTAATTGGATTTAATACTTCTAACTTTTCAGTCAATCCTAACAAAGCTTGTTCTTTAAACTTATATAACATACTAGGATTAGTTAATATATAAGAATTACTACTCTTAAATAATCTAACTTTATTATTATCAATAACTATATTAATCTCTTTATTTAGTTTATCTATTAAATTATCTAATTTTTGTTCTAATATTTCATACATAGCAGTTGGTTTCTTTAATATATAACTATTTGCTACATTACTAATTCTAGTTTGATAATTATTGATAGTATTATTAATAGCTTGATAACTTCTTCCTTTAGCAGTTTCTAAATAATTTAATATTGTACTAGTATCCGGTACTGCTAACTCTGCTGCCGCTGTTGGTGTTGGAGCTCTTAAATCTGCTACAAAGTCTGCAATTGTAAAATCTATTTCATGTCCTACCGCACTAATAACTGGTACTTTTGAATTATATATTGCTCTAGCAACTATCTCTTCATTAAATGGCCATAAGTCCTCTAAAGAACCACCACCACGACCAACTATCAAAGTATCTATATCATAAGTATTAGCTAACTCTATCTTCTTAACTATATCTGCTGCAGCATCATTCCCCTGTACTAAAGCCGGAAATAGTATCGTTTCACATATAGGATATCTTCTCTTAATAGTTGTTAATATATCTCTAATAGCCGCTCCTGTTGAAGCAGTAACTATTCCAATCTTCTTAGGCATTCTAGGTATTCTTTTTTTATGTTCCGGATTAAATAATCCTTCTTTAGCTAAATCTTTCTTTAACTTCTCAAAAGCAACATATAAATTACCAATACCATCTTCTGCCATATTCTCAACATATATCTGATAAGAACCAGTCTGTTCATAAACACTAATTCTACCTACTACTAAAACCTTCATCCCATCACAAGGCATAAACTTTAAATTACCTGTATGATAAGAAAACATAACCGCATTTAATCTACTAGTTTCATCTTTTAAAGTAAAATAATAATGTCCTCTTGTATGTGCCTTAAAATTAGATATTTCCCCCTTTAAATATACCATTCTTAAATTAGTATCATTCTCAAACTTAGTCTTTAAATATCTATTTAATTCACTAATAGTTATATAATTATTGTTCATTATCTACCCTACTATGATAAACCTTATCAAGAGCACCATTAATCATCTTACAAACACTATCATCAGAATAACTCTTGGCAAGTTCTACTGCTTCATCAATACTAACTAAACTAGGTACATCAGTATATAATAATTCATAGATAGCAATTCTTAAAATAGCTTGATCAGTTAACCCTAATCTATCTATTGTCCAATTATCTAAATACTTATTAGCACACTCATCTATCTCTTTAATATTCTCTACAACACCATGTACTAAATTAGTAATAAACTTACTCTTAACTCCAGTTTGTGAATCTATTATATTATCTATATCATAATCAATATTATTAGTCTCATACAACTTAATTTGATATAATATTGTCATTGCTTTATATCTTTGTTCATGTCTACTTAATTCCATCTAAATCACCTACCAACTAAATCATAACATAAAATAAACATTTTGTTAACCATAAAACTCTATTTAAAGAAAAAAATATACATCTGAAGGCAACTAAACTATATATAAAAATGCCAGTCACTAGCTAACATATATAACTCATCTTTTTCATTTTACATAAATATTAAACATATATTATTATATGAAAAGTAAATTTATTAAATCCACTATTATTCTCCTAATAGGAGGCTTATTAACTAAAATATTAAGTATGGTTATTAGAATATTTCTAACTAGAGCTATAACTACTAAAGGAATAGGATTATATATGTTAATCTTACCAACATTTAATCTCTTTATTACTCTATCAACATTCTCATTACCAATATCTATATCTAAACTAATAAGTGAAAATAAAAAAAGAAGTAAAAATATCATTCTATCTATTATTCCTATATCTTTATTATATAACTTTATATTAATGTTTATATTAATTATTATTAGTCCCTTAATTAGTAAATACCTACTTAATAATACTACTCTATACTATCCTGTTATGGCAATATCTTTAACCTTACCATTTATTTGTATTTCTAATATTATTAAAGGATACTTCTTTGGCAAAGAAAAAATGATTCCCTATACCATGTCTAATATTATCGAACAAATAGTAAGATTAATACTAACTATAACTCTTATTCCTAAACTAATGACTATTAATTTAACCATTGCTATTGTTGGAGTAGTCCTTATAAATATTGTAAGTGAATTATCTTCTACTATTACTATGATGTTGTTTATCCCTAAAGTAATAGACTTAAAAGTAGAAGACTTTAAATATAATAAAGGTATATTTCGAGAAATATTAAACGTAAGTATTCCCACAACTAGTAGTCGACTAATAGGCTCAATTACCTACTTTCTAGAACCCATTATCTTAACATATGTTTTATTACAAGTAGGATATACTAATGACTTTATAACTAATCAATATGGTATTATTAATGGTTATGTTTATCCTATCTTATTATTACCATCATTCTTTACCATGGCTATATCTAATGCCCTCCTACCTGTTATGTCCAATAACTATAATAACAATAGAAAAACATATGCTAAAAATAAACTAAAACAAGCCATTATTATTTCTCTCTTAGTAGGAGTACCTGCTACAATTATCTTAATGATATTCCCTGAATTCTTCTTAAAACTTATCTATAACACTACCCTAGGAAGTAATTATATTAGAATAGTTGCACCTATATTTATCTTACACTATATTCAAGCGCCCCTAACAATAGCCCTCCAAGCAATGGGTAAATCAAAGATTGCCATGAAAGGTACACTATATGGATCAATAATAAGAACAATATTATTATTTACTACTAGTTATTTAAAAATAGGAATATGGGGATTAATAATAGCAACAACATCAAATATTATATATGTAACTATTCAACATATTTATTATGTAAAAAAATATATATAAAAAACTAGAACTCAATGTCCTAGTTTATTTATTTTATACTAATTAATTATATCATGAATATTGTTTATTATATCAGTAGAAACAACATCTTCATCATATGTGATAAATATATTAACATCATTTTTAATAACATAATCAAAATCAGTATATGCACTATTAATACCATCTATCATAAGCAATTCCTCTATCATACTCTTTAAACAATATTCACAGCATAAATCTTTAATAACAATAGTATATTTCTTACAATTTTTCATATATTTATCAAAAGCCAATATTGAAGGAATCTTAATTAAATCTAAATACAATAAAATTTCTTTTTCCAATATCTTTAGTGACATTACAAAACTATCATATTCTACATATACACTAAAATCATTATTATCTATCTTAACATCATCAATTCCATTTAACGAAAGAAGATAATCATCTAATCCTATAAAACTATACTTTAATTCTAGTCTAATCTTTAATCTGCTCACCAATTACCACCTTCTATTAAAATGAGGTAGAATAATTTCACTGTAACTATTTATTTCCTTCTTCTTTCTTACTATTTAAATCTAATTTTAAGACTCTACATCTATTAGTTTTCTTCTCATCAGTACTTTCTTCAGGTTTGCTATTTCCATATAATGAAGTTGTTATAATATTATAAACTGTATTATAACAAGTTCGATCAACAACACTAGTTTTTAAAGTTTGATCAACAAAGTCTTCACTATCATCATCAAGTTCTTGAACAATATATTCATACATTTCATCACTTATACAATCATATTGCTTAATCTTCTCTATAATACCGAGTTTTTTACCTATATAATATATCAAAAATGTTTCTGTAAAAATACTATCTACTTCTTCCATATATTCATAAATCTTATCTAACATATCTTTATATTTTTTTCTCTCATTCATAGAAATATATCTATCCCAATTCTTTTGAATATTAATTATTCTTTCTCTAAAAGATATTAATACATCTAAATGAGCACTAGCATATGATGCTAACATCGAATCATATCTTTCAATAATACTAAGCATGCAATTATTTATTCCACTACTATTTATATCTTCAGGTCTCCTAAATCTTTCATGTAATATTTTTTCTAAATCACATTCACTAAGTATTTCTTCAATCATTTTTTTAGCATAATACTTTAAAATTATTTCACTATGATTATAAGAATCATATATTAATAA
Source organism: uncultured Bacilli bacterium (assembly GCA_934130545.1). GTDB lineage: Bacteria > Bacillota_I > Bacilli_A > RF39 > UBA660 > UBA6414. Next base: position 61,453 of record CAKOYD010000004.1, read on the forward strand.
GAATCCATATTCAATACTTCTTTCTACCTCTTCATCTTTCAACTTACTTAATTCAAATAATACTCTTTTACCAGAATATATTGCTTCACTAATAGCATTATATTTAATATCCTTTGTTAATTCTTCCATAATAATAACTAGTTCTATTCTCTCATAATCAGTATCTGTATTATCCAAAAAATAATCTGCTACATTCTTAATAAAACTAATATCATTCTTAAACTTTAAAACCATATATTTAACAAACTCATAATCTTTCTTAACACTATCTGAACATAAATTATACATTTCTTTATCATTTGAATATTCAATAACTTTCATCATAAAATATTTATCATTTTCTAATTCATCAACTGAATAATTTCCTAAATCATCACCATTAATATAACTAATAATTAATTCTTTACTATATTTACTCATAAAATCACTCCTTCTTTATAATATCTCACTAATTTACGTGATGAATATCTTAATTTTCTTAAAGCATGGGCTTCTATCTGCCTAACTCTATCTTTTGTAATACCATATTGTTTACCAATTTCCCAATATTTTTTTGTATCACAACCACCTAAACCATATCTTTGATGAATAATATCTTTTACTCTTTCATCTTTCATTGCTAAATCAACATCTCTAATAAATGCTTGGCGTTCACTCTCATTAATAATATCTCTTTCCATATCATTTCTATCTACCATATTATCACTTATATCATCAAATATACTAATATCAATAATTAACTTTAAATAATTCTTAATAGTCGTCTTATTAATATCATTTGTATCCATATTTAAGTTTATATACATCTTTTCAAATAATAATAAAATATCTTCTGCAAAAGAATGACAAATAGAATCATAAAACATTTCTCTAAGTAAATCATAATTTAACTTTTCATTACTTTTTCTTAATTCAACATAATTATTAAACAGATTTATAAATTCATCAACACTACAACCGAATAAATCACATATTAAGAAGTCAGAACCTCCTAATTTTCCATAAACTTCATTAAAGAATGTTGTTGTAAATAAATTTGAATATTTACTAATACTTAATAATTCTCCATTATATATCTTTTGTATCCATACCTCTGTAAAAGCACTAATAATATCATCGATATCATACAAACGTGTTGATAAAACTACTAAATTATTTCTAGATATATAATTATATACAACATAAAGTGTCCATAATATTACCTTATCCATATACTCTTTCTTTAATAAATCATTACTAACACTTGTCGCTTTTCTATAAAGTTCTTGAGCTTCTGCTAACTTCAATTTATCAAAACTAGATATTTGATTAAATAATTCATTCATAACCAAATTACCTCCCCTTCAAATATATAACTAAATTCTTTCTTTAATTTTACTTTTATTCTTAGGAAACTTCAATGTAAAGAAAGCAACTGGAACTCTATCATTATTTATAGAATTTTCTATATCTGCAAAAGATTTAATTGAATCAATACCAAAACCATTATCTACTAAAATACTTTTAAACTCATCAAAAGATACAATAAACTCATTATAACAGCCACTATATATTTCCTCTGGATCTGAATCAAATACACTATCACCATCTATTGCCTTATAACAACCAAATGATATAACAACAAAATCAGATAAAGGTTTAGCGTCCACTAATGGAACATTTTCCTCTTTATCCATATCCTCAGCTCTATAAAATAATTTACAAATAGCAGATATTGATAATTCATCATATTTCTTTCCATCAATACCTAACTTAACAATTAAACTTTCTAAATAATTTTCTAAATTATTAATTGCACCTCTTTCATTTTTTCTCTGTTCAATCTCAAATAGTGAAACAATATCTCCAGTATCATTAACATCATAACTAATATATTTACTTTCTATTTTATTTTTTAATTCTATTAATTTTTCTTTACTCATTATAATTCCTCCTTAAAATAATTTTATTTAATTAATTTTTTAACTTTTCTCTCACTTTTAACACAAGCAAAATAATCATCACCTGCTGTGTCATAATAAAAACCTAAACCATCCATTGTTTCATCTGCCATACTATGTAATCTTTTCACTTTAACTTCTCTATCTTTATCACTAATACGTCCATACATCCCAAGACAAATATTAAGACCTAAATCGTGTAATTGCTTAATTTTATCAATATCACATATATCATATGGATTATGTGTTAAAAACAAATCACAATTATCAACTTTAAATATTGAAGAACCCATTAATACTAATGGCCTATCATCATAAATTATTAGTTTACCATTACTTAAGCCAAACACCTCTCCAAAAGATGAAACAACAGCTACTAACTTTAAACCTAAACTATCATATTTGCCTTTATTTATTTCAATAGCAGTTTCATCTGACAAATTTATATCTAAAAAAGACAAATAATCACCATACATCTTAGTTTGCTTATATAATCTACTTACCCATTCAACAAAATCTGTATCATTCAAAATATTAAATATATCATACCTCTTACCAACAGATTTACAATATTGATAATATAAGCAAAACAAATATTCACTTTTCATAACTAACCTCCTATATTTTTTTACTTTTTCCCCAAAAGCACTAGTATTATACTCTAAATCGTGATATAATCAAAATACATATTTTTTATATGTTATATAACTATTAGTTATATCAGGAGGAATTATGAATATAAACTTAGAACTCTATAAAACTTTTTATTATGTTGCTAAAAATGAAAGTATATCAAGAGCAGCTAATGAATTATTAATAAGTCAACCAGCTATAAGTAAAGCAATTAAAACTTTAGAGGACCAGCTTAATACTAATCTTTTTATTAGAAAAAGAGACGGTGTTGAGCTAACCGAAGCCGGTGAAACCATCTATAAAAAAATAAAAGATGCTATGGACTTAATTGGTTCTGCCGAAAGCGACCTAAAAACTTTAACAAATATGGAATCAGGTACAATTAATATTGGTGCTAGTAAAACTATTATTCATGAGTTTTTAATGCCTTACATAAAATCATTCCATAAAGCATATCCAAATATAAATATTAAAATATATACTGACAAAACATCAGATGTAATAAAAAAAGCAAAGATGGGAATAATAGATGTTATATTTACCAACTTACCATATAATTTACCACAAGAATTTAACGAATTTAAATTGATAGATTTACATGACTGTTTTGTTGCTAATGAAGACTTTTCTGAATATAAAAATAAAAAACTAACAATTAAAGACTTAGAAAATCTTCCATTATTAGTTTTAACTAAAGGTACTGCAACAAGAATTAGACTTGATAATTTTTGTGAAGAAAACAATATACATATTAAACCGGCAATGGAATTTAGTAGTAATACTTTAAAAAAAGAATTTACTGAAGAAGGCTTTGGTATAGGTCTTTTAAATGAAGAACATATAAAAGAAGAATTACAATCAGGTAAACTATTTAAATTAAATATTAATCTAACATTAAAAGAAAAATATTTAGGTATGGTATATAACAAAGAAAATAAAAGTCTTGTTGCCAAAAACTTTATAAAATACATAAAAGATAGTATTAAAAACTAATACTATCTTTTTGAACGTCCATTTTCAAAATCTTTTAATTCATCTTCTGTTATAACACCATTTTGTTGAAGAGCATTTAGTGTTTCATGTGACAATTGTGGTTTTATTGATAAATCTCTACTAACATATAACGCTAGTTCTGCTTGTTCGGTAGGAGTAAATTTCCTAATAAAGTTTTCATTTGCCACTTCTTCAACTATTGAAGAAAATAATGCTTCATTTTTTATATCATTAAATGAACTTTTACCGCCTGAATGCTTTATATCACCCTGCTCCATATTATAACTAACTCCACCACCAGAACTACCTAAACCATCTGAACTATTAAACAAGTTTCTATATATTTGTAATGTTTGTAGTAATTCGTTATCCTTACCAACACGAATAGTTTCAGCTTTACCGGTCTTAACAGAATATACATAATTACTACCATTATCATCCGGATAAATACCTCTAAATATATAATCTCTTTTTTGCTTCCTAGCATTTAACAAATCATACAAGATTGTTCTAGAACTCCTAGAAGTGTTAAGATCACCTTTATAATCGGTTGTAGATATTGAAACATATCCTCCTGGTCTTTTAGAATCATTTAAATACCTATCAGGAGCAATTTGTGCTAAGCAAAAACAAGTTTTAAAGAAATCCCCTCTCATAAAAGAAGAAGTTTTTAATACAACTCTCTCCCAATTGATGATCTCATACTTCTTACCATCTATTTCATATAAGCCATTACTATCAAGAATTACTTTTTCATTATTATAAATAGCAAGTAATACATCTAAAGCTGAAGAAGTATGAGTAAGACTAGAACCAGTCATTATATTTAAAACATTAAGTGCTTCATCACCTAATTCACTTCCTTTAGGAAATCCAAGTAAATGTGGAATATTAAAATCATTAAGTTGAAAAGTAAAATTAAAAGTTGAGCCATCAGCCAATTTTACAGAATTTTCAACATTATTTCTCCTTGAAGTATATATTGTTCTATAAGTTTCAATACATAAATTTAAATTTTCAAACAAAATAGTCATAACTTTCTTCATTGCATCATTACTAGAAGATATAACTTTATTCCCCATAGGAAAATCATTTATATTAATTTCTGATTTTTCTTTTGATCCTGTAATCTTCTTACCACCACTAGTATAAATCTCAGTATCAGACGATTTTTTATATGTGAATTTTCCATTCTTTTGAGACAATACTTCATTATAATATTTTGATCGAGAATCAGCCTCAACTATAATATTTCTACCCATAGCAGCCTCAATTAAATTAACTAATGCCACATCATCAAAACAAAATCTTTTATTTAATCTATCCGCCAAATATTTAACTTGTGCATATACATCACATTTAAATTGTTGCGGATATCCCTTAGATTTTAAAAAACTTTCAAGTTTCAAAGAAATACTTTCTTGATTATAATTATTTAAAACAAAATCTATCGATTTACCATATTCTCTACCTGCAAATTCATTAATAACACTAATAACAATATTAGTATATAGTTCAATTGCTTCTTTATATAACTGAAGAATATCTCGTAATATAACATTATCATCTTCATAATCTTTTTTATATGACTGAAACTTCATATTAATCTCATTAAAGTTTGAAATTAAAAGTCTAGCTATATCAACTCTAGATACATTAGAAGAACCATATATATCCTTTAGTATATCTTTTTTATTATCCATATCTATCACCTTCTATTAAATAAATTATAACAAAAAAAAGTATTACTTTAAATACTTTTTTAATATATTATGTAATTTATTACTATCCATAGGTTTCATTATATAATCTAAATTATAAGTCTTATATTTACTCTCAAGCTCATTACCATTAGTTAACATAACTACTACATTAGGACTATATCCTGCCATTCTCTTAATCTTATTACTAATATCAGGATTACCTATAAGATTAGCATCTAACCAATAAAACTCTGAACTATCAGGCATCATATCGTCTAGTAAAATCATATCATAATGATTATCACCATATAACAAATTAGTAAACTCTATATAATCATAAGCTACTGTTATATTAATATGATAAGGCTCTAATAAAAGTATTAAATTATTTATCTTATCTTTATTATCATCTACTAATAGAATATTCTTACTAGATAAGTCAAAATACTCCACTTTTCTATTTCTTTTAGATATCTCTACTTCTTGATAATTTTTCTCTATTCTTTGATTAATTGTTAAACAAAACTCTAACTTACCATCAACATTATTAATAGTAAACTTTATTTTTTGTAATTCTACTAACTTCTTTAAAACATTATACTCTAACCCACTTAATACTTTATCATAATCTTCTATCTTATCTAAACCTTTTGTATTGTCTATAATCATCGTAAACTTCATTCTAGATACTACGCCAAGTTCATATACATCAAGTTTTAATAAAATATCTTTAACTTCAAAGTTAGCCATAATAGTACTATATAAACTAATTAAAGTCTCTTTAATCTTTTCATCATCCCCGCTTAAAACAGGATGAATATTATTATCAAAGTCATAAGTAAATTTAACTTTATCATTAATAGATTTAATATCAAATAACTCTCTAATTTCCCCAAATAATTCTTTAGTATCATACTTATATTTCTTTAATGGATACTTACCACTTTCTATCTTAGATAACTCTATACTACTCTTAATCTCATTAACAAGATTAACTGAATATTTCTGTATTTCTTCTTTATCTTTAATAAATTCTTCATCACTATTATAATGTTTATTACCAAATTGTAATAACTTAGTAAGTGAAGCATCAATACTAGATGATAAATTATTCATACTATTAACTGTTGCATCTTTTTCTCTTTCTAATAAATCATTAGTAGTAGTTAATTCTTTAATTAATTTAACATCCGGATTCTCAATCGTAAAATACATAAGAAATATTACCAAAGTCTCAATAGGTGTTGTCAATAGCATATATGGATACTTCATCTGTATTGCTCCACCAATTCCTGCTAAAATAAGAAATATAAAAATAGGTAAATATTGTTTCATACTAATATTTTTAATTTTCCATACAATAACAATAAGCCAAATACTCATTACTATAATTAATACAGCCTGTAAAAATCTAACTGAAACCCCATAAGAATAAACATAAGTACCGTCATTATAGTATTCCATAGGTAAAAATATTTCTATAGCTGATAATACAAAGAATAATACTATGCATACACACTTTACAGTATAGAAAAACTTACTATTTTCTAAATCACTATTCTTCTCATTAAAAGCAACTACAAAAACATAGTAAGTATATATCATTAAAAATAATAAATAATAAATAAGTAATGCCTTTGTAACTACCACATTAATAATAGGAATCTTATCCATATGCATAACAGTATAAAAACATCCTAATTCAATTAGTAATCCAAAGACATTAGATACTAATAAGCACTTAAATATTCTATTCTCTAAATTAGAAATATGCTCTTTCATAAAATAAAATATATTTAAAAGTACAACATAAACAAGACTTGTAATTTGAAGTAATATTAAACTCATTTCCTAGCACCTCTTACATTACAAGTATATCATATATTTTATTTTTGGAAAAGTCTTTTTTTCTTTTTTGTATTATTAACAGCATTATTGTTCTGATACATTTTTTCAAGTTCAATAAGGTTAGGCTTTTTACTAGCATTAAGTGGCATTTCATCAATAAATACTACATCACTAGGTACCATATATTCAGGAACACTAACCATGCAGTTATCAATAATTTGACGTTTTAAATCTTCATCAGCTACAACACCATCTTTAACAACAACATAAGCAACAGCTGTATTTTCTACTTTAGCATCAGGTACAGTAATTACTTCACAATTTTTAACAAAATCAAGTGTAGCAATACTTCTCTTAGTTCTTTCAGGAATTAACTTTGTCGGATTACCTTTAGCATCAAATGTTAATACCATTCTTCTAAGTCTACCATCTAAGAAAATCTCTCCTTGTTCATTATAATGAAGTATATCTTCACTATTATACCAAACAACACCATTCTCATCTTTAACTAAATTATGATTAGTAGCTTCTTCATCATTATGATAACCATTCATTCTAGCAGCTGAATACATATAACCAACACCAGGTTCATTAGGTCCTAATTCTTTACCAGTTTCAACATCTAATACTTTAAGAATATTACCAACACATGGTTTACCCATACTACCTAAACTAGCTCCATTATAATAACAATATGCAAATGACCCAATTAACTCATTAGCGCCATATCCTTGAACTACCTCTGCTGTTCCACCATTTCTTCTAATATACTCATCAGCACCTAACTTAACACTATCTTTAAGTTCAGCACCACCAGTAACTATAATCTTCCATCTAGAACAATCCATCTTCTTATTCATCTCTGTCATCTTTTGAATATATGGTGGAATAGTTAACCAATGATTAAATCTATAAAAGCTATTTCTATTAACAATAGTCTTAGGATTAAATAATGGATCTAAAGCAAGTGCTACACCTAAACTTAATGGTTCATGTATCATATTAATTAATGAATAATATAACCATGTTGGGAATGTTGAAAACATAACATCATCAGGTTCAAATCTATTAAGCTCTGTCATACCCATTATTTGTACCATTGCGTCCAATCTATCCCAAGAAGCCTTAACAGCCTTACAATTTCCTGTTGAACCACTAGTATATGCCACTGCGGCAATATGATTAGTATTATATTTAGCTTCTTCCACTTCTTTAGTACTATTTCTACCAAGATCTATTACCTCATCAAAACAAAAAACATTCTCTCCATCATATAACTTCTTATTACAACCCTTTAATTTTTCAATTAACCCATATTTAGCTTTAGACATTGTACAAGCATTAAAACCTCTAGGTATACTATCTATTAAAGAAGTAGTAATAACCTTCTCTACCCCAATTTCTTTTAAAGCATCTTGCATATCTTTAGAATAAAATATATCATTAGCTACAAAAAACTTTGAATTAAAATTAGATAATTCTCTCTTAACTTCTGAAGGATTACTAGCCGCATTAACTAAATGCATAGTAGCGCCTATTTTATCTAAAGCATAAACAGCCGCAATAGCATAAGGAGTACCTAATAAACTCATGGTAACTACATCATCATACTTAACACCTAATTCACTAAATCCTTTAGCCATATTATCTATTAAAGTTAAAAACTCTCTAAAAGTATATTCTCTACCAAAGTATAATATTGCTTTAGCATCTGGTTTAGATAGTGCTACATCTTTAAATCTTTCATACATTGTCTTATGTTCTAAGATTTTCTCCATCTCTCCAGCATTCTTAATTTGCATTACTCTTTCTTTTAAATTAACAAAATATTCTTTACTAAATTTTTCCATTCTATAACTTCATCCCTTCCATATACCTAAAAAATAGGTAATTTTCACTTCTTGGCAAGTATTTTACCACAAAATTTTAAAAAATGATATACCATTCATCCCACTTTTTACTTTTTTTCATTATCTATGCACTCTAAAATAGTTTTTTCATTCTTTAATATTTCGTCCATCTTTCGATGTAATTCTTCCAAAATTAACTCGTTCTTAAGTGTTGTCTTATACTCATTATTACTCTTAATCTTCTCTTTTTTAGCTTCTCTATTCTGACTCATCATAATTATTGGTGCTTGAATAGCAGATATACAAGATAAAACTAAATTAAGTAAAATAAATGGATATGGATCAACTGCTTGCATAGCTATTACATTTAATACTATCCAAAATATTAAAAACAAAACAAATATTATTATAAATGTCCATGATCCTGCTACCTCAGCTAACTTATCAGATACTTTCTCTCCAATTGTCCTATTCTCTTCCTTATCAACATTAATAGCAATAGGTTCATTTATCAACATATCAAATAATTCATCAAAATTATCCATTGTATCATTATCTGTCTTATTTAAAATCATCTTAACTAATTTCTCTTTATTCATCTTTCCCATCTTTACCACGACCTTACTACTTAATTATAACATAAATCCTAGTTAACAATAAACATTAACTAGGATATTTTTACTTATTTTTTCTTATCAATAACTATAACACTCTTATTAGAAAAATCAATATTCTTAATAACCTTATTAACTTCTTCTAAACTAATAGAATTTATCACACCAATAATATTATCTTCAATATGATTATCAAATATAATATTATCTACTATCATTTCATTAACCATCTCAATATTCTCATAACTAAATATTTCATTACTAATTAATACTTTTTTCTTTCTCTTTAAGTCCTCTTCAGTAATATGAATATTACTTATTTCTTTATCAATCTCTCTAATTAATTCTTCATACTTCTCTGATTCTCCAATTAAAGAAATAATGAAATGCGTATCACAATTTAATAAATTATATCCAAGTGTATTAGCTATAATACCTTTCTTCTTTAACCTACTATCAAATATCGAAGTATCAGAAAATATAATATTAAATATCAAGAATAATATAACATTAAGTTTTCTAGTTTCCATATCAAAATCTTCAACATTAATTTTAATATTATAAGCTAACTTTGGTATATCCGTATTTATCTTTATAACTTCATACTTCTTAACAACACTATCTTTTTCAAAGACTTCCGGTCTCTTAACAGCATCCCTCTTGTCATATTCTTTACTATCCATCTTCTTCTTAATAACTTCTAAAACTTTATCTTTATCAAAAGAACCGGTAATAACTAAAAACATATTACTAGGATGATAAAAAGTATTATAACAAGTCTCTAAGTCTTCCTTAGTAATACTATTAACTTCTTTCTTTGTGCCGATAATTGACTCTTTAAAAGAATTACTATGTAAGGTATTCTCTCTAATCTTATCATATAGAATATCCATTGGTCTATCATCACACATATTTATCTCTTGAGTAATTATCCCCTTTTCTGACTCGACATTCTCCTCAGTTAAATTAATACTACCAACAAAATCTAATAAATATTCGATATTCTCTTCTAAATTATCCGGTCCTGAAAATAAATATGTTGTATTTTTAAAAGTTGTATAGGCATTAGTAAGTGCCCCACTTTTGGCATAAAACTCTTCCGGTTGAGGATCTTTCTCTTGAACAAATACTTTATGTTCCAAAAAGTGTGCTATTCCATTAGGAAACTTCTTCATCTTATTACTATTATATGGAACAAATTCATTATATACTGAACCATATCTTGTTGTATATGTTACATAATTATTATGAAAATTATCTTTAGTATATAAATATACATCTAACCCATTTTTTAACTTTTCATAATATATTACTTCATCAATCTTCTTAATTCTAATCTCCTTCATGGTGTCCCTCCAATACATATACTGCATTTGGTTTTACTTTCTTAGATAAAGAAATAATATCATCTCTTGTTATCTTTTCAATATTTCTTATTCTTACATCAGCATCCTCTGAATTAACTAACACTTTTGCCAAATAATTATTAATAATACCAACTGGATAATCAAAACTTGTTGTTATACCACTAATAATGGCCTTTTTAGAAGCCTCTAGTAATTCATCATTAAACTTTCCTTTACTAATATCTACTAAACTCTTTCTTACAAGTTTTAAAACAGCCTCATCATTACCTGGTTCAACACCAGCATAGATAAATAATATATTATCATAAGCCTTGTGTGAAGAATTAACATAATAAGCATAAGAATTCTTACCTCTTACTGTATCAAACAATATTGAATTAGAAGAACCACCTAACATCTCATTATAAACAAGTAAAACATACTTTCTCTCAAAATCAGTTAACCCATTTAATGAACATAACATAGTAAATTGACTCTGATTAGCATCCTCTATATCTTTGTATTTCTTTATTCTTTTAGCAGGTTCTAGTTCTTTAACTAAAATATCAACTCTCTTAGGATGAAACATATAAGCCTTAAAATTATCTTTAAAAATATTCTTTATTTTATCTCCATCTACATCTCCTACTACAAAAATATCAATAATACTATTATTAATAATATCTTTATAATAAGTATATAAATTCTCACTATCTATCTCATCAAGTTCTTCAATATATCCATAAGGATTATATGAATAAGGTTTATCAGGATACTTAGAAAATAAATTAAATAAAGCATACTTTAACTTATTATCTTTTATACTATGAATATTCTTAGCCAACTTATTCTTACTCTTTTTTAAATCTTCATCATTAAACTTACCATTCTTAACATTAGGATTAAAAATAACATCTAATAAAAACTTTATTGATTCTTCATTCATCTTATTTTCTGTATATATCTCATTTAAAAACCTTGTTCTAAAAGATAAAACATTATCATTACCTATCCTAATATTAGATGAAGATAATTTTAAATCATAAAGATTCTCTGTCTCTTTAACTAACTCTATTTCAGATGGATAATTATATGAAGAAGAAAGTAACATATCTTTTAATATATTAGTCTTTGTAATACTTTTAGCATTAACACTATATCTAAAATCCACCTCAACAGTAATTGTCTTAAACTTATTAGTATTAATAATATGTAAGTTATATGCATTCATATCATAATTTGTATATTTCATATCTTCCTCCCAGTTATTATTGTGGCTATTTTTTATAATTTTAAACAACTTTCTAAGGATAAGATAATCATATTATTAAGATTCTTCTCTCTCTCTTCACTATTCATCTTATCAGTAAAGCAAAAAGAATCAGATACTGTAAGAAGTGCTGTTACATTCTTACCTAATACTCTAGCATTATTAAATAAACTAAAAGTCTCCATCTCTACACCTAAAACATTATGTTCTCTAACCTTTTGTTTATAATCATTATTTTTTTCATAAAAAACATCAGATGAATAAATTCTACCCTCAACTAATTTCATATTAATATCATGACTAGTCTTAGTAATAACATCATTTAAATAATTAGAAGAAGCAATAACACTATCTTTATAATCATCTAAAATACGTCCATACATTGAATCACTATAAGATTCTTTAACTAAAATAACATCTCCTAACTTTAAATCAGGATTATAAGCTCCACAAGAGCCTATTCTAATAATATAATCTACATCATACTCATTTAATAATTCATAAGAATATATTCCCATACTTGGATTCCCCATTCCTGATGGAAATACAGTTACTCTTTTATTTTTATAATAACCAGTATATGCTGTCATTCCTCTAACACTATTAACTAACTTAACATCAGTTAAAAACTTATCTGCTATATATTGTGCCCTTTTAGGATCCCCTGGCATTAAAACAATATTAGCTATATCTTCTTTCTTACTTTCAATATGCACTGTTGCCATATTTATCACTACCTTTCATTAAAATTATACTATACTTTATTATTAAAATAAAGAAAAAGAAGCATAGTATACACTATTACTCCTCATTATTATTCTCTAGTTTAACTAATACTTCACGAGGTTTTGAACCATTTTGTGGTCCTATTATTCCTCTTTCTTCTAATAAGTCAATAATTCTAGCTGCTCTATTATATCCTAAACGATACTTTCTTTGAATTAATGAAGCACTAATCTTACCTGTTCTAACAGCGAAATCAACTATTTCATTATATAGTGGATCATCATATTCATCACTAGATTCATAGTTATCATCACCTGCTGACCCACTACTAGATGAACTACCACGATCAATAGTCAATGATTCATCATAAATAGCCTTCTGTTGACTAATAGTATAATCAACTATTGCTTGTATTTCTTCATCAGATACATAAGCACCTTGAATACGTGTTGGACTATTTGCTCCCATTGGTAAGAATAACATATCACCTTTACCTAACAGTTTTTCTGCACCACCAGCATCTAGTATTGTACGAGAATCAATTTGTGATGAAACTGCAAAAGATATACGAGATGGAATATTGGCCTTAACAACACCAGTAATTACATCAGTCGAAGGTCTTTGTGTTGCAACAATCAAGTGAATACCTGCTGCACGAGCCATTTGTGTAATTCTCATAATAGAGTCCTCAACCTCTTTAGCCGCTACTAACATCAAATCAGCTAACTCATCAATAATAACAACTATATATGGTAATCTCTGATATTCAGGATTCTTCTCACAAAACTCATTATATGAAGTTATATTTTTATTCTTAGTAGCTTCAAACAAATCATATCTTCTTTCCATTTCTACAACAATATTCTTTAAAGCAATTGAAGCCTTTTTAGCATCCGTTACAACCGGTGCAAGTAGATGTGGTACTCCATTATACATTGAAAATTCAACTTTTTTAGGATCCACTAACACTAACTTTAACTCACTAGGTTTAGTACGCATAAGCATTGAAGCAATAATACAGTTTATACATACTGATTTACCACTACCAGTTGAACCTGCTACTAGCATATGTGGAGTTGTATTAATTTCACAATATCTAACCTTACCCATAATATCTTTACCAAGACCTACTGAAAGTAATGTCTTATCAGTTATTGCAGGCATATTAGAAAATACTTCTCTAAAACTAACCGGAGCATTAACCTTATTAGGAAGTTCTATACCAATAGTATTCTTCCCTGGAATAGGTGCCTGAATTCTAACATCCTTAGCAGCTAAAGCAAGTGCTATTTCTCTTTGAATAGATAATAACTTACTAACCTTTGTCCCAGCCTTTAACTCTAATTCATATTGCGTAACTGTTGGTCCAATATTAACTTGTACTATCTTACCTGATATATCAAATACCTTAAGTATTTCTTCTAACTTACTAATACAATTTTTAGCATTCACTTCATTTTCTTTACTACTAACATTCTTACTTGCTTTAAGTAAAGAAATAGGAGGTAATTTATAATCAGTATTAATTGGTACTTCCATCTCATTACTAGGAGGTAATACTACATCATCATTCTTAACAATAGGTACTTCCTTATTACTATTACTACTAACTTCACTATCTTTAACCTTTGTAAGTTCATCTACTGAAGATATAACTATTCTCTTATCTTCCTTAACCTCATCAGGTTCATTCTTAACACTATCTCCACTAGATATTGGAACTTCACTCTTCTTCTCTTTTTTCGTCTTAAGTTTAATCTTAGATAATAACTTAGCAATTGAAGTATTAAAGAATAATACCACTCCAATAACAACCATTGTAACTAAAACAATATATACTCCATCTTTAAAAGATATATAAAATAAATAACCAAATAGTGCTCCTACCATACCACCACCACAATTATCTATCATATCCGTATTCTTAAATGTCTTCATAATATTATCTAATGTTTCAGTAATAATTTCTTGCCCTTGTAATTCATTAACATACTTCATATGTAAAAGTACTAATAAAGCAATAACTAATACATATAACCCTATCATTCTACTATTTATTAAATCAGGAATCTTTCTCTTTAAAATAAGATAAATCCCAATACCTAATAAAAATACTAAAAATAAAGGATAAATAACCCCCACTAAAAAAACAGCAAATGATCTAATAAAATTCCCAGCTGGACCATATCCCCCAATTCCAATTATCGAAAACAAAATTAGTAATACACCTACTACCTCATTACTATATTCAAATTTAGCACCATCTTTTTGTTTCTTTTGTTTCTTCTTTGCCATAATCATTCACTTCCTACCATAAAAATTATATCAAATTACTAATTAAAAGTAAATATTACCCCTTATTATAATTAGCAATATCTTTATTAATTATAAATAACTCTATCCCTAATCCTTTATCTATCTTGCCTGTCTTAATACCACTATCAAGATCAAATAAATAAGATAAGTAATTAGCTAACTCTTCTTTAGTATAACTATATATTTTAGGAATAGTCTTCTGTACTCTAAATGGATGAGCATCTATTTCTCTACTTATCCCATTTGCATCCATTCCCTTATCATATAAAGTCTTTACTTGTAATAAAAATCTAAATTGATTAGCTAGTAAAGTAATAATAGATAATTCATCATACCCATTATTAATAAACTTACGATATAAACTAAGTGCTCTATCAGTATTTCCAACAATAACTGCTTCTGAAAGTAAATATATCTCTTCTTCTATATTATCTATAGTAATCTCATTAACATCATTTCTATTAATTATTTTATCATCACTTTTATATAAAAATATCTTATCTACTTCATTAGTAGCATTATCAATATTATTACCCACCCTACTAATAAAATAATCTAAAGTAGTACCATCTATCTTATATCCATTACTCTGTATATAATTCTTTAAATAAGTCTTAATATAACCTTTATTATCACTAACATTAATAACTTCTCCAATAGTACTTAACTTCTTATATAATTTCTTTCTACTATCTACCTTATCACCATTAACTACTAATACTAAATAATTATCCCTATTATAATTATCTAAATATTTAAGTAAATCATTATCGTCCATTTGAAAACTAAAATTATCACATACAATTAACTTATTCTTTTCAAACATTCCTACCATTGATAAATCATCTATAACATCTCTTAAAAGAAAATCATCAAGATTATATCTTATCTCTTCCTTAATACCTAATTTATCTTTTATATCATTAATATATTTATTAGTAATACCTAAATCATTACCATATATTAAATAAAAATTTTTCATCCTACCACTACTCTTCTTCTACACACTCATATCCATTACTCTTATAGTATCCTACTACTTCATCATAAGATGTCATTAACTCATAATTTTCTATTGATTTACCACTACTAGTATAAGTAAATATTAATTCATTATCATTAAACTTATAATCATCCATCCTATTTTCAGCCCATAAATTAGTATACTTAAAGCTATTATAATCACCCTTATTATAAAACTGATAACTAACATCATGACTTAAATATCTTAATTTTTTCTTTTGATCAAACTCTAAATATAACTTATCACTATATTTATATTCTTCTGATTTTATACCATCATTTATCGTACAAAGAACCTTATCATATTGTTTCAAATACTTATCTTTATTAAAATAAATATATATTGCCCCCGCTAAAAGAAAAAGAAAAATAATAAGCATAAAATATAAAAAGCCTAATGATTCATTATTCTCTTCTTCACTAGCATCCACTACCTCTTTAGGAATAGTTAATTCATCTAACTTAACTAAAAGATCATTCCCAACATTTTTATCATTATTTGAAATAATTTCTACCTCAGTCATATTACTAATATCAATCGCACTATATTCATTATCATTAACATTACTAATAATTTTATTAACATAATCAAAAATAATATTCTCTTTATCTTGTTTAACATCAAAAATAACTATTGTATTACCTTTAATATAAACTGTGCCATAACATAAAATACCACTCTGATAATCATTATTATCAGCATATATTATATAATTATCACTATATTTGACATGAGTAAAACAAGCAAATACTGAAACTCTTTTTTCCTTCTTATTAAAAGAAGCATTAATATCTTTTACTTTAAGTATCTTCCCTATCACATTTACCCACTCCAATTATATTTCTTCTACTTAATAATATCACAAAAACTAATTATAGACAAGCATATCATCATAAAAAAACATGCTCTTTTCTAAGCACATTTTTCTCTATTATTCTTCATATCTAACTTCACTCATATAATTAAAACCACTTATAAATGAATCATCTGAATAATCTCTAACTCTATTAGTCATTACATCATTTATTGGTATTAAAGTATAATCTTTAAGTATTACATACTTATAAGTAAATGTTAAAACATCATCATAATATTTAGTTAATAGATTAATCTTTACTGTAGTAGTAATTGTCTTATTTAAATCAGTATCAAAATAACTCATTAATTCATAAAAACCTTTGTCAGTCTTTACTATTCTCTCATTATATATTCTAATAACTTTTTCTCCTTCATAATTACCACTAACCTTATCAATAGTGGGATACTTATTATTAGAATTATATAATAATCTATATATAATATTATCTTTAACATAAACATAATTAGACATAAAATCATAATCTATTTTCTTACCAAGATACTCCATAGAATATTCCCACTTTAAATAATCACTAAGTTTATAATCAGCATTTAAATACATATCATAACTATCTCTAACTTTATTATCCGTATTATTATCATGTAATGTATATAAAGTATCTTTATCATCAAAGAACGCTATATCAGCACCCCAACTAGGTCTAATATTCATAACTTTAATATTACTAGGTATATCATATACTTTCTTATATTCAAAATTACCACTATCTAATAAACTAGGATTAAATATATAAATAGCATTATTACTAATAAAAGCATATTTATTAAAACAAGTATCTTCATTTAATATATCCCCATTAGTAACCTTATTATAAGCATAATCCTTATCTTTTTTAGTATTCTCCTTAGCTTCCTCCACTAATGTTTTAGAACTAATAACCCCATTCTTATTTAGCATAAATATCAATAAAATAATTACCCCAATAACTAAAATACCAATACCTACATATAATAATTTCTTATTTTTCATACCCCACCTATTTTTCGATATAGCCGCTTGTCTTTTGTGTGTACATATCATCAGTTACCGTTTTATATCTCTTACCATCATAATCATCAGTAAACCCATTATAAGCTTTATAAATATCTCCTGTTTCAGTATCATATACTCTTTCATAACCAAGTATTGCATCACTTTGTTTTTGACTCATAATATCATAAGACTTATTTCTCTTCTCCCATGAATCCATAATACCATCACTTATTTGATTACCTATTGCTCTAATTTGCTCAAAATTTTTCATAACAGCATCCTGCTCACTATTAAATCCAGTAATAAAAGTATCACTAAACTCCAAAGAGGAAACAATAGTCCTTAATGTATCCTGCCAATCAATAAATTCATCTTTTGGCGTAGTAATAAAAATTGCATCATAAACATTTAAATATTGTATATCTATCTGCTTTCCTGAAATTATATTCTCATAAACATAATATGTTCCAACATCATAAACATAAGCCGTAAATAAGCCTTCTCCTTCTTTACCATTCTCATCTTTAAATGACGCTCTTAAAGTATCTCCACCAAGACTACCTTTACCTAGATTTTCACTCACAGTAAAATTATTTAATACTGGAAAAGTAAATGCAGTTGTATTATTTAAAGTACCTAAATCATTAAATATTTTATAAAAGCCCTCAGTATCTTTAGTAGCAATTACACTTGCCTTAGCAAATATATTGTTTGGATAATACTTTTGTTGCCATGCTTTAGCTTCTTCTGACTTGTTATATCCCTCAGTCTTTAAATTAAAGAAAAATTGATAAAGAGGATTTTCTGGATTATACATCTTAATCGTATAATGGATATAATCTCCCAGTGTATCTACTTTCCAACCTACCGGCTTCTTTATAGAAAAGTTCCCATTATTATAGTCTTCTAAAACTACTTCACTCGCACTATTCTTAACAATCTTAACGTCTGTATTCAAACCAATACCTCCACCATCAATAACTTTAATAATATCGCAAGATACCCCTACTAAAACTAATACACCTACTACTATTAAAGTAATAAATAATGGCTTATTGGATTTTAATTTAACTAATTTATCTTTTAAATTTTTCATACTTCACTCCTTTTCATTAGCTAATTATAGTATACTCTACCAACTAATATATATCAATTAATTTGCCGAATAAAACAATGTTTCTAATGACAAGTCCAATCTAAATATAGTATAATTAAAACGAGGTGAAAACACATGACATTTAAAGATACATTTAATAAACTATTAAAAGAACTAAATTGTACATCACGAAAACTATCTATAAACTCAGGTATTTCAGAATCAGTAATAAGTAGATACCGTAGTGGTGAAAGAACTCCTAAAAAAGATAGTACCCAAATTAATAAACTAATAAATACTTTATATAATATTTCTCACGAACAAGAACTAAAATATACTAAAGAAGATATTAAGAATATACTATTAAGCACTCTACAAGAAGATAATTCTTTTGATTATGAAACATTAAGTAAAAACTTAAATAACTTAATTATCACTCTTAATATAAATATAAATGATTTATCTAAATATATAGTCTTTGATTCATCACATATATCAAGAATTAGATATGGTAAAACTAAACCATCTGATCCTATCTCGTTTTCTAATAAAATAGCTAACTATATTGTATTAAAATATAATGACTCCGATAACATAAAAAAACTATCCTTATTAATAAATAATAATATTACTAGTAATACTCTATTTGATCAAATATTTACTTATCTAACAAGTAATAATAATTCTAATAATAACGAAGATAACCATATTAATGACTTCTTAAATAATTTAAATAATTTTGATTTAAATGACTATATAAAAGCCATAAAATTTGATCAATTAAAAGTACCCACTATTCCATTTTACAAAGCTAGAACTAAGAATTATTATGAACTAGAAGAAATGAAACAAGCTGAAATTGATTTCTTAAAAGCTACAGTTCTATCTAAATCAAAAGAAGATATCTTTATGTGCTCTGACATGCCAATGGAAGATATGGCTAAAGACATTGAATTTGGTAAAAAATGGATGTTTGGTATTGCCATGTGTTTAAAAAAAGGTCTTCACTTAAATATCATTCATAATCTTGATCGCCCATTTAATGAAATGATGCTAGGACTTGAAAGTTGGATTCCTATATATATGACTGGTCAAGTATCACCATATTACTTTAAAGAATCTAAAAATAATATCTATGGTCACTTAAATTATACTTCAGGTAATTATGCCTTATATGGTGAATGTATCAAAGGTTATCATGACAAAGGAAAATATTATCTTACAAGTAATTCTAAAGAAATAGAATACTATAAAAATAAAACTAACTATTTACTTAAAAAAGCTACTCCCTTAATGGAAATATATACTGAAAAAGATAAAGATTTATATCAAACTTTCTTACTAAATGATAGTAAAATAAAAAGTAATCGTCAAAGGACTCTAAATACTCTACCATTGTTTACTATTAATGATAAACTACTAGATAAAATGTTAAAAAGAAATAAAATAAGTAAAGAAGATATTATTAAAATTAAAAAATATAAACAAAACGAAGAAAACTATGTTAATAACATTCTAAAGAATAATATAATTACTGATACTATCTATAACTATGAAAATGAATTTACTAATAGCTTATCTCTATCTCTTGAAAATATCTTTTATAATCAAAAAATAACCTATACTTATCATGAATATCTTGAGCACTTAAAAGATACCATAAACTATAGTAATAAAAACTATCACGTAATTATCAATAATGACCAAACATTTAAAAATATCTCTATTAATATTGTTGATAATAATTATGTAATTATCTCCAAAAGTATCAATCCAACTATTCACTTTGTAATAAGACATCCTAAATTAAAAAGTGCTATTGAAAACTTTAAACCACTAGTAAAAGAATAAGAACGCGATTCTCTATGAAAGAATCGCGTTCTTTTTATATTTCCTTATAACATTACCATTCTTGTCAATTCGATAATTTAAATAGAACATCACATTAACCGTTATAAATTGATATACTGATGAACATACTTGTCCTAACCCCGTACAAAATGGGGAATCAATTAATGACATACCAATTCTTAATATTAATGCTATAACTTCATTAGAAGTTGTCTTCAAAGCTGAATACTCTAACTGTAAATAACAAATCTTTAATCTATACATTGGATACAATAAGAAATTAATTATCTCAAAACTAAAATATATTATAGTAATCCTTATATCTAAATCATAAAGCCAATATAATATTCCAAACATAACTAAACTAGTACTAAATAATATCGATAATAACTTATAAGCATTATTTATATGTTCATTATAATTAAACTCATTCTTACTTATATCTATATTAGCCGCTACTACCATAGCATCTGCTGTATCCCATTGTGTATCTGTTATCAAAGCCACAAATGTTATTGCTAAAGCATATACTTCTCCATACTCTAAAGTATTAGATAACCCAAATAAAAATATTATTAAATAAGCAAAATTATTAAATAGTTCTGCCGAATCATATCTTATCCACTTAGATAAATTAATTGTAAACTTAAACTTACTACTATTATCAATATAAATATACAAAGTAAATAGTGCTAAAGGTATTAAAGTAGCTATAACTATAATAACCTGATTCTTAGTAATTAACGAAGTACCTATCAACAATATAAAGTTTAATAAATTAAATATTAAAGAATTCTTATTAGCTATCTTATTCTTACCTTCATAATATAACTTATTCTGTATCATAGAAAACACTAAAGTAATAAATAATTGTATTATTGAATATATCGTAAAAGTCCTATATATACCTACGTCCATATTCATAAACTTAATATAATTATTCACATTAAATAAAATAATTGTAAATATAATAATCGCTATAAGAGTACCTACTACTAACCCTGACATAACAGTATCTTCATTATTATCTTTCTCTTTACTTATACTAGCACCCGTTGAAAATATTGATCTAATTATATAATATATAAATTGTAACGGATATGTTAATGTAAAAATATTAATTAAATTTTCATCTACTATTATCCCTAATAAAAGCCATGAAATTATTGGTATAAAAGATAATAATGATAAATCAAAACTTATTCTTAACAGTCTCTTCATATTTACACCTACTATAATATAATTATAACATAGACATCCTGTTTGATAAAGAAAAATAGAATGTATTTATTCAACATTCTATTTAATGTAGATTAAATTTGAAAGTGCACAATTGTTGTGCAGTTAAGTTTGTAATTCTATTAATTGTCAATGGCGAGCATGCGAGTTCATTTTAACCATTGACAATTATCTATTTATTTATAATTAATCTGGCATTAAGTCAATGAATACTTGACTTAATGCTTATTCAATATACAATATAAATCAAATTTTAGAGAAATATAGGTATGTGCACTTACATTTGAAATTTATAATGCCTATATCTTTTTGTCATGAATTAATATAATTAAGCAGATTGAATTTTCTTAAATTTCAATCTGTTTAATGTTGTTTTCTAACTTAATATTGTGCATTGTGTATTGAAAATGCATAATTTTTGTTGTTTCACACTTAATTGTGCACTTTACTTTTTATTTAACTACATTCTATTTAACTAAATCTAGAGATTACCATTTTTAATAGTATCACTAAATTCAACATCTTTGCACGGTGATATTTTACAAGTATCATTTTTTTCAATTACACTTTCTATCATATTAACTATATCATTGGATTTATATAAATCAATAATTTTACTCTTTCTTTTATCATCAGCAATATCATAAAAAAACTTTTTATTAATTTTATCAATTACTGCATGTGTTTTTTTATCATCAAAGCCATATTTATATTGAATATACATAAATGCCAAATCTGCAGTTCTTAATATATTTTTAATATTTTTATCATCAATAGATTGTAAATAATTTTTATAGTTAATTATTGAATTACAAACCATTAATGATTTTTCAACATCATACGTAATATCTTTCTCTAACAAATCAGCTAATTGCTTAGAAACATTACTTTTCCAATCACCCAATTTATTACTTTCAACCGCAAAATACAATTTACAAAAATCAACTAAATGAATAATATTTTCCTTTTTATATATAACTTTTAAAAGTTTATTATAATGTCTCTCTCCTGATGTATTTATTTCTAAAAAAATTGGATTATTCTTTATAGTTAGACGAAACAATTGAGATTGTAATTTTCTAATATTTGTATCTAAAGATAGCAAATCAATAGGCTTTATATTTTTTTGTGTATTAGTATATTTTGAAATTTTGCCCTTTATTTTATAATTAGATTCATTCTTTACAATAACTAATAAACTAATCCCTTCTATATTTGGATATTTATTTATTAAATTCCATATTGTTTGTTGTCCATTATTTATAATTGGCTCTTCAACAATCAAACAAGGTGCATTTGTATATTTTACAAGACCTGTTATTGTAACACCATTATTATATTTAACGAAATTATATGGATCTTTGTTAATTGTTTCTTCCATTGCTTTATTTATACCTAAGTTTCCTCTTACATTATCATAAAAAAGCTTATATAAATTATTTATATTACCACCGATATTATCACATTTAAGTAAATCTTCAATAAATACTTTAGCATCAGCAAAATAAGCATATATAGTATTATCACCTACAGTTTTAGCAATCCCATTTTCCCTAGATATTGACAAAGAAATGCTTAAATCATTCGTTTTATTTAACAAATAATTTTCAAAATATTTTAAATAAATATCCTTTGAAGAAATATGTAACCTGTTTTTATCATTACTACTTTTGCCATTATTTGATATAGTTACTATTTCATAAGCCTTTTCCCTATTAATATTTACCTTATGTTTATTGCAAAATGATAATAAATCTTTTGTATTACTGTTAGATATATTACCAGTAGATATAAACTCATAGTAATTTTTATCAATAGTACCTATTTCACTATAATCCAAATAATCCATTTTAATCTGATATATTTTATTTATATCACCTTTCCAATAAATCGCATCTATTTTACCATCATCAGCACCAGTAACAATATAATTATTAAATACTATGTTATAGTCAATGTTATATAATACTGCTATTGCAAAAATTTCAAATGCATGACCATAACCATCACCACATTGTAAATCAAATTGTGATCTAATTACATCAAATTGATCTAATATTATTTTAGCCAAAACATCTCCTAGTTCATATCTTAACTTAACTGCAGATATAACATCTCTATCAGTTTCCTCAACTCCATCTATACTCTTTCTTTTTATTGATTGAAACGTTTTCCAATCATCATTTGTAATATGAAGCAAATTATCTTTATCTCTTATAAACTTATTCATACTTTATCACCTTCACCATATTATTTCTTATTTGTTCATCCTTAATCCATTAAATTTTATAAATATAAAACATTATTTTACTAGATAATAAATATTTGTAAAATTAAATTTAAAATTTATTATTTTACATCCAAAGTTGTTAAACAACTATATTATAACGAAAAAATTTATATTTGTCAGTACTAATTAAGAAATATTATTCTATTTATAACGTACTTTAATATTATAAATTAATATTTAAAATATAACTAAGCATATTAAAACCCCCACTTCTATTTTCAAAGAAGTGAGGATCACATTAATTTATAACACTACCTTTTCATCCAATTCTTACCATCAACTACCCTAGCTACAACCATTGAGTTAGATAAATCGCCAACAACATTAAGCATCGTAGCCGGTACATCAATAATAGTCGCGATAATTGTAAGTATTGGAAGTGCTCCTGTTCCATATCCCATCATTGTTAGAATCATCATTTCTGATATTGTTCCTCCACCAATAGGAACTGCTGTAACAAGAAGTGTCGCCACTAAGGCTACTAATAATACCTTACTAACACCACCAAAACCACTAATATCTGTACCAAATAAACTTACTAAAAACATAATCTTAAAAACACTACCAATAATCGAGCCATCTTTATGAAAACTAGTACCAAGAGGTATCACTGTTTCCGCTATATCATCAGGTACTCCTATCTTTTTCGCACATTCACTATTTACTGGAATAGAGGCCGCTGATGAACATGTCGCAATCGAAGTCAAACTAGCCGGTATGGCATTCTTCCAAAATCTTTTAATACCATCAACTCCCCCAGCCATAAAAGCATATATTGTATACACAATAAAGTAAAATAATAAACATACTATCGTATATATAACAAAAGTTTTAATATACCCAACCGCAATAGCACTACCAAAAGTACCAACCAAAGAAGCAGTACAACACATAAAACCTATCGGAGCATAATACATAATAATATTAACAACCTTCATAATAACTTCATTAAAAGATTCTAATACTTCTCTAGCCTTTTCCCCCTTCATACCAGCCATATTGATAGCCACTCCAAATATAATAGAAAATACTAATAAAGCCATTAAATTATCTGTATTAAGTAAATCACTAAACCTACTAACTGTAAGTGTTTTAGCAGTCCTCTCTAATATATTAAGTTCTTCTATTTTTGTATCTTCTACTAAACTACTCTTAATATCACTAACTCTCTCAGTATCAACTAAATTAATCTTATATGTCGAAACAAAACCCAATACTACTGCTACTAAAGAAGTAATAACAAAAGTAATTATTGTTGTAATCATAATCTTGCCAAGTCTTTTAGCACTTTTAATCTTCGATATAGATACTGTTATTGAAAGAAATATTAGCGGTACTACAACTACTAAAAGCATATTAATAAACATATCTCCTAAAGGACTAAGAATACTAGCTTTCTCTTTAAATATAAGCCCTATAATCGTACCAATAATAACTGCTAAAATTAATATAATACTAGACTTATAATTTTTCATAAACTTTTTCATAACATCACCTTTCTAATATCATTATATTATTAATAAATAAACATTATAAGTATTATAAATCCACACTAAAAATAAATATTATTACTATAATCCACACTTATGATATAATAAAGATGAGGTAACTATGAAAAAATATATAAAATTAAATAATAATGATAATCATCTATCTCTAGGTAATTTTACTAGAATAATAAAAGAAAACACTATTAATAAAACTAGTGCTATACAAATAGAAGTATTTAATGCTCTATTTAATACTAATAATATAAATGATACTACTGTAAATAACTATTGTATTGGTATAAGAAGTATAAATAATGAATATAAACAACAATACATAATATATAAAAAGAAATATTTAAAAGATAACTATGTTCTACTAGATATAATAATTAATTTATTAACCATAATAACTGGTAATATCTATACAAACTTATCTAAGAATGAAAAGATAGATATAATAAATAATAATAGTATATTAAAAACAATAACTATAAAATTATATAATATAAGTAAAAATGATAAAGAAGTATCTAAAGAATTATCTAGTAATTTATTATATTTAATAAGTAATAATAATTTATATGAAGCTCTTACTCAAATACTATTCTTTATTATCTTAGATAAAAAGCAACCACTATATGAAGATAACTTAAAAAAAGAAATAATAGAAAATCTTCTAAACAATACATTAGTGTCCCCTAAAGAGTTAGAAGAATATTTAAATCTTAAACTAAGTGAAGGTATTAACTATAACTACTCTTTAACTACTCTAGCCAAGAATAATAATCCATATGCTTTATATGAATTAGGTAGTGATGAATACAAAGGATATATTAAAGGATATCCAAGATATGATATAAGTTATAAATACTTTAAAGAAGCATCTTTAAAAGAGCATCCTAGTAGTTATTATATGATGGCTAAAATGTTAATTAATAATAATATTGGTAACAAAACAAATAAAGATTTAAAACTAGCTTATGAATATTTAAATAAAGCTATTAAATTAGGTAATGTAGCATCCATTAATTTATTAGGTAATATGTATAAAAAAGGATTATATGTAAAGAAAGATATTGAGAAAGCAAAATCTTTATATGAAAAAGCGGTCTCATATAACTATGTCTATGCTTATAATAACTTAGGTAAAATATATGAAGATATGAAAGATTATCAAAAAGCCTTCTATTACTTTGAAAAGTCTTCTCTGCTTGGTGAATCTTATGCACTAAATACTCTAGGAGAATATTATCGTAAAGGAATATATGTAAACATTGACTTAGATAAAGCGTTTGAACTATATAATAAAGCTTTGGAGTCACCTATCGATAATATTTATCCATATGCTTACTATAACTTAGCCAAATATTTCTATCTAAAAGGAGATATAGTATTAGTAAAAGGTATAAATAAAGCTATCAACTATTTATCTATAGCAAGTAATAATGATATTATTGAAGCATCTATTTTACTATTATATATATATGTTGAAGAATATTTGAAAGAATTAAATGATAAAATGATACCTAAAATAAAAGAATTAGTTATTACTATTGAAAGGCATCCAAAGTATAATGAAGAAATAAAAGAAGAAATAGATAGTAACTTATTAAAACTTAAAGAGAATAAAAAAATAAATATAGATGTTATATTTTAACTGTATTTATTTTATTTGTATGAGCAAAATGAGAGCTTTTGCTCTCTTCAGGGGGAAAAATTATACCCTGATTTTTTGTCATATTTTTCATTATTATTGATTTATCACTTGCTATATTTCTCGTAAATAGCCATATTTTACCTATCTTGCTCTATGTAGTTGTTCTCCATTTGTTCCCAAGAATAACTAATTCCAAATATAATTAAACATTTTTGTCATTTGTGCTTTATCTTCTTCAAATCTTTTCTCATCAATATTTTTCAATATATTCTCTACTTCATTTATAAATGGCTCAACACTTTCATCAAATGCTTTCTCATTAAACCATTTAATAATAGTTTTAATTATTTTTTCAGCTTTATAATTTTCACCCATATTGATCTGTGGATTAATTTTCGTATACATAGAATCCTTTTCTTTAAAAAATCCATGATATTCTGACAATGTATTCTTGATTTCTGCGGATAATTCAGTAAGTTTTTTAAATAATGCAATTGTATTAATATGATGGAAAAATTCTTTATTTTTAACAGAATAATAAGTAGTATATAGTTCAAAATATAAACTATACACAGTATTTATAATACGTCTTTTAGCCATAAAATACTGACATATAGCTGTAACTAAACCAACTATAATCCCACATCCTAAATTGGTAATTATATTTATACTTAATTCACTACTTATTCTACACAATTGCAAAACGTATAATAAAGGAATTAGTGCTATCAGCATAACGATTGAAATAATTATAATGATTCTTGATTCTTTCATTTTAGTCACCTCATTTATTAATTATATATTATACCACTAAAAAAGCCTAATTTCTTAGACTTTCTTATTTACATATAAATTGCTCACATAAATGTTTAAAAGTAGAGTTTTCAGATATTTTGCTAGAAGGAATTAAAACATAATCCCATTTTTTCAATCCATTATTTCCAGCCCATTTTGAAACCAACTTACAATATGAGATAGCTCTTTCCTTTTTCGCAATTACGTCTGAATCTTCTAAATCTTTATCTGCTTTTACTTCAATAAGAAAAACATTTGACTTCGTTTCTACGACAAAATCTGGTTCGTATCGTTTGCCATTATTATAGGTAATATTGAATTCATTAGGGCTTGGTCTTAGCCATGTTTTTATATAATCAGTTTCTCTTTCAAGTAACCTAGCCAATATCAATTCAGGCATACTATCAAATTTTGCGGTTGAAAAAACTCCTACCTTTATTCCATCAAATAGCACTGAAGTAATCTTACCATCTCGCTCTGAATCATATTTATCAAAAATGTTTTTAATAATCGAATAATTATAATTAGATGGAATATTTGTTTTTCTATCAGTAAATACTTCCTCTTTAATTAAGCCTTCATTTCTAACAAAATGCTTTAACATTTGAGAATATATTTCATTTGATATTTCTATTTTATACATCATTACTATGTTCTTCATTGCTTCTATTCCATATTTATCAGAGAAAAAACTCGTTAGTGAATTAATCAACTTAAATAATAATTCATTATTAGATTCATAATCTATTTCAGACTTTTTTCTAAGTTCCTCAACTATAGTTTTATTTGGATTTACAGCATCAAAATTAATATATCCTCCATCTAATATTTCCTGATCTGAAGAATCAATTAAATTTCTTATTAAAATTTCATTGTCTGTTGGTTTTTGATTAAACTTCGATAAATCTAAATCAAAGTCCTCAAAAAAATATTCTCCATCTTCACGTTCAACCTTAATTTTAGGTATTAAAATGAATTTTTTTATCATTTGTTCATGAGTCTTTTCGACATTTTCTTTAATCCAATGTTCAATTGGATTTTTATTTGCCTCGTAAATTTCGCCAAGATCAACGTTATTTTTTATTTCTTCTTCAATCGAATCTTTTATTTGAATTTTGGCTTCTTCAGTTAATGCACAATCATTATTATTATAGATATAATTTTCTACATTTTTAGCTAAAAGCTCATTAATTTTATTAGAAAGACCATATTTTACTGTATCTTCCTTAACGACTAATAAATCATTCAATTCATCAACTGTTGGATACTCAAGAGACAATTGTGTAAACATTTCTTTTTCGTTTTCAACTTCTTCAACTTTAATAACATTTCCTGCATTAAAAATTGAATTGCCTTTTTGTGCTTCTTCTATTATTTCATTAAATTTATCATGTGCTGTAAGCATTACGGCATCAATTTCCTTATTTCCAGTTCTTTCGCCAAATGGTAATCTTAACCCTCTTCCCACCATTTGTTCTCTTAAAATTTTTGATGTTGCTGTTCGTAAAGGAACAATCGTATATAGATTATTTACATCCCAGCCTTCTTTTAACATATTAACATGTATTACTATCTCAACAGGATTATCAGCCAACTCAACTTGCAGTAATTGTTTTGTATTGAATTCTGATTCAGCACCTTTTTGCTTTGAATTTATTGTAATTGTTTTGTATTTATAAAATCCGTTCTCAAAATCGTCTGACTTAATGTAATTTTCTATTTTCTTTGCATGTTCAGTATCTTTACACACTACAAGCATAAATGGTTTAACTAATTTTTTATTAGTAGAACGTGAATAATATCTTAGTTTTTCTTTTATCATTTTATGACATGTTATACCATCATTTAACATTAATTTATCTAATTCTTCATCACCAAATTTATAGCAATTAAAATCTGTTCTTGTAACCGCAAAAGGAACTCTTGTATATCCATCTTTTATTGCTTCAGAAAGTGGATATTCATATACTACATTTTTAAATGGAATTTGTTTATTACCATCATTTACTAACGGTGTTGCTGTTAATTCAAGACCTAATATTGGTTTTAATTCATTTATAGATTCCATCCCTTTATCTGCTCTATAATGATGTGATTCATCCATTATTACTACTAAATCTTTCATTTCAGATAATTTATCATAGAATGACATTCCTAAAAATTCGTTATACGCTTTCATCTTGGTGTTGTCTTTATCAAATTTACTTATATTGTAAACATAAATTGAAACATCTGATTCAAATAAAGAAATATTTCTATTTTGATAATCATCATCTGTAACCAATTTAGGTGGATTCTTGAAACAACCTAACCCTTTAAATACATATTTACTACTTTCAGGATATCCTAAATCTGCTTTTAATTTTTCATAAATTGTTGTACTTGGTGCAACAACAAAAAAATTTTTAATTCCATAATTTGTGTATAAATATGTAATAAATGCACCCATCAATCTTGTTTTACCTACACCAGTTGCTAGTGCAAAAGTTAATGAAATAAAATTTCTTTCATAATCTGTGCAAATCGGATATTCGTTATTTATTATCTTCAATGATTCTTCTAAATTTTGATTTTCAATAAGATTAGTCTTGCAAATAATATTATCTAATATATTTAAAGACTCTGATTGCGGTTTTCTTAGCGACATCACACCAGAAATATACTCAGGAGTATATTCAAAATACTTTAAATTTTCCATTATTCTTCCTCCTCATCATATTCAGGTGGATTAATTATATTTAAATCATAATTATCTACTCCAAATTGACACTTTGTTAAAAGCATTTCTGGTATTTTCTTTATCTTTATATTTTTATACTTTTTTTCAATTTGCTTATCGTATGCAGAGCAAGCAATTATAAGATATTCATTATCCTTCATAGATTTAACAATTTCATCTAAAGCAGATTCATTAATAAATTTTGTTGTTACATATAAATAACTATTTTCAGATCCTATAGATTGTTTCCAAAATTCTGTATTAGAAGGACTATATTCGAATCCCTCATGTAAAGCAACGGCAGATGCTAACATTTCAGGGCTATATTTTGAATTTATTACAGGTTCTCCAAATTTATCTTCATTAATAAGAGTTGGTGCTAATTCATAAAACTTATATCCACTTCCTCCTCTCCAATTGTTATCTTTACTTATTCCGCCTTGTTCTCCATCTATTACTTTGTCTAATCTCATTTTACAGTATGTATAACAGTGTTCTCCAAGTTCTATTCCTATCCATCTTCTATTCATTTTCATTGCTACAGCCGCTGTGGTACCACTTCCTAAAAAAGAATCTAATACTAAATCCCCCTCATTTGTAAACATCTTTAGTATTTCTTGTATCAATATTTCAGGCTTTGGAGTTGGAAATCCCTCCCTAGGAAATCCAAGCTTTTGTAATTCATCTTTAGCACTTTTCAAAGATCCATGTTCTAATAACAAATTTTTAAATAATTTGGTATTTTCTTCTTTTTCATATTCCTTAACATAAACTTTATCATCTTTAAATACCAACATTCCTTCAGCATTAAACTTATCTATACTATCTTTCCCATATGTCCACCTTTTTCCTTCTGGTGGTAAATATTTTTTTCCAGTTGAGTTGTCGATTATTTCGAACTTCATTGTTTTTCTTTCATAATCTCCACTATCAGTTTTTAAAAAAGTACTTAAATTATAATTACCTTTTGGATCACTATATTTATATTTTTTTTCAAATGCTTCTTTGTTAATTGTCGCTTTTGATTTGTCTTTAGCATATACAAATATGGATTCTGTTATTGTTCCAATAGTAATTGCTGTGTTACTAGCATTTCCTTTTTTCTTCCAAATTAAATTAGTAATGTAATTTTTCCTTCCGAATACTTCATCCATTAGTAATTGCAAGTATCCCATTTCTGGCGATTGAGTAGTTCTCGAATTAGGGGAATGGTCAATTTGAACACATATAACACCCTTTTCACTTAACAAGATTCTAAGAAGTTTTAATCTTTCAAACATTAAATTTAACCATATAGAATGTTCTATCCCATCATCATATGATTCAAAAGCATTTCCAGTATTATATGGGGGATCAATATAAACACAATCAATCTTTCCAGCATAGTCTTTTTCTAATGCCTTTAAAGCTAATAAATTATCACCATGTATTAAAATATTATTGCATTTATCATCACCATAATTTTTATCTCTTTGTTCAATTAATATTCTTGGTTCTATTTCTTTATTATCATACTTGCCTACCCACATTAATTCTAATTTGTTTTTCATAATACCACCCTCATCACTTTGCAATTATCTCAATTAATATTATACCATAAAAAAGTATGATTTTTTAATTTTGAAGTGAATTTAACAAAAATGTATTAATATCTTGCAATATTATCGATTAAGAGTGATTAATAAATATGGAGGTGTATATGTTAAGAAAGTGTACTGATGAAGATATAAGCGATGAGGAATGTGAAAAGGTTATTGATCATTTTTATGATAACTATGATAGTTATTTGGAAGAATATGTTGTTCCTGAAGTTATAGCATTTTATATTGCAAGTTCATTTTATAGAAATGCTATGTGGGAAGCAACTTTCAAACAACATTTTAATTCTGCTTTTGATACATTTAATCTGTCATGTAAAAATTATAAAAAAATGAAAACTGAAGTAATTAAACTACTCAGATTAAAGTATTCATTAGAAATAATAAGTGAGAATCCATTGGACTTCAAAATAATTGAGTATTAGTGATTGCTAATCTCTTTTTTATTGTAGTAGTAATAATACAATAAAAATATATATTATTTTCTTATTCTTATTCTTATTCTTTCCTTATCCTTATTCTTATCCTTATCCTAGGAGATCATTGATTATTATTTGATTTTAATTTGATTATATTTTGATTTTTATTTGATTTATTTTTGACTTTGTTTTGTTTTATGAATGATTTATTTTCCAAAAAACTCACGGGAAATATAATTTTGTGTGTATTTAGGTGGCAGGTCGGTATGTAAAATTATTTAAATAAAAAGAGCTATCCCCAGGGGGGATGCCTAAAATGGAAAGTCAATGTTATGATAACTTACTTCATAATCATCATCCCAACATTCTCCCTTAAACCAATTAGAACCGTTTTTTATTGTAATATCAGGAATGTCCTCATTTTTTAAATATTCTATATAATTATCTAATCCCTGCTCTATGGTATCAAATGTTTCTCCCTTTTTTATTGCTTCATTATAATAATATAGAGCTTCTTTTTTACCTACTCTTTTAGGATATTTATTCCATAGCAATTCAAATTGATTCATTATTTTAAGATCAACGTCAGAAGTATCAAATGAGTTATACTCTCCTTCTTTTTGTTTTTCTGAATTAAATTCTTCTTCTTTTTCCTCTTCTTCATTATTCTTTTTTCTTCTCATCTCATCTATGGTAACCAATGATAGACCATCTGGCAACCTTTCATCATCAAAAAAGTAATAAGTCTTATTATTTGGATTTACACCTATCATTTCTCTTTCGTTTTTAAAATATGTAGGATGATATCTATCCTTTCTTAATTGATTATTTGCAAGCCAATGTCTTATAACTATTGGTCCTGAATCAAATGTATAAATATACCCTTTATCCACTAATGTTTGAATATCATTTTCAGAGCATTCTGCAAATTTGGTAATCTTTTTAGGGTTTCCTACAAAGCCATCATCGTCTGCTCTTGAACCAAATTCATAATAAAGTAATCTTGCCATAGGTGGCAAATCAGTAAATTGGTCTGAATCAACTATATCTAGACTAAACATTCTTCTTCTAGCCATTTATTGTTTCACCATGCTTGTAATTAGAAATATTAAAATAATCAAGAACCATATCCATTGAAACTAATCCATTTTGTACTTTTGACTTTCCATCATAAAACTGATTACTTATTACATTTAAAACTTCTCTTGCTTTATTTCTACCAATAGCACCAATATCCATTATATCTTTAATACTAGCCAATTGATATTCCGCAATTTTTTCTATTTCTTCTTTTGTTAGTATTTTTCGTCTTTTTGGCATTTTGAAAATCTCCTCCTTTGTATTTAATATAATATTTATTTCTTTAAAGCTTCTCAGACTCTAATTCAATACTAATGCATTATCTTTTGCTGAATATTCAAATTTGCTAAATTTAGCATCATATAGTTTTAACATCTTATTTAGCATTTCCATGTTTGGAATCGTTTTTTTAGTTTCATAGCTTCTTAATGTAACTATACTTATTCCTAATGCTTCACTAGCTTTTTCTATTGTATATCCAGCATTTACTCTTAACGCTTTAAGTGTTATTTTCATTCTTTCACCTCCTCCTATCTTCTTCTCCATTATAGGATAAACATTTCTGTTTGTAAATATCTTTTTATCATTTTTATCATTTTTCTTTGCTTTTATATTGACAAATTTATCATTTTGTTTTATTATAATATTGGAGGTAGCAAACATGAATAAAGTAGAAATGAGAAAAGTCTTAGCTAATAATCTTGTAGCATTATTAGATTATAAAAAGATATCAAGAAAGAATATTGCTGACGATCTTAAACTATCTTATACAAAGGTATGTGATTGGACAAGAGCTAGAACTTACCCAAGTGAAATTGAATTAGGTAAATTAGCTAATTATTTAGAAACTACTGTTGAGCAGTTAACTGATGGAGATTCATTAATTAATGACAATGGTTTTGAACCTGAACAATCATCAAAAAAAGCCAAGATATCTGTAATAGATATTGACTCTGAAGAATGGATTATTCATCCTGTTGATTATGAATGGGTTTCTACTAAATACTTAACACCAGAAACAGAATATTTGATATTTGATGTTGTAGATGATCTAATGGCACCTAAATATGATATTGGTGATACTGTATTAGTTGAATTTCTAAATAATAAATCAATTAAAGAAGATGGAGATTATTTAGTAAAACTAAAAGAATATGATTCTTGGTTATTCATTCATATTTATGTTAAAAAAGATGGCTACTTAGTTGCACCACTTAATAATAACAATTTAAAATCTATCTTGCCTAGGTTTTATACAAAGAAAGAATTCACAGAAAGTGCTACACAACCTCATAAAGCTATAAGGGTTTCTAAAAATATATAAAAAAATCTCGTACTGGAATACGAGATCAATCAGAAATACCGTTTTGTTAGAGTCTGAGAAACTTTAAACAAATAAACATTATATAAATACAATGTAATGGGATTTCCTAAATTAATTATACCATTTTTATATAATATTACAAGTTTTTAACGGTATTTCCTTTGTAGAAAGGAACTTTTATATGGGTGTGTATAAAGATAATAGGCCTACTAAAGATGGTAAGATATGGTTTTATAAGACTCAATACGAAGATATTGATGGTACGCATAAAACTAAGAAATCAGGTAGATATGCAACTAAAAAAGAAGCAGAAGATGCTGAGTTTGAATTTAAATTAAAACTAAGGAAATACGAGAATACTAATAATGTAACTTTTGAAGAAATGATTAGAATGTTTATTGATTTTAGAAGGGATAAAGTTAAGGAAAATACATTATATGGTTATAACAACAAATTACCTTATTTAAAATCATTATATAAAGTTAAACTTAAAGATTTTAACTACCATGCTTTTGAAAGATGGCACGATGAAATAAATAGTACGCATCTTGCCACAAGAACTAAAAATGATATTTATAAATTATTAAAAACTATTTTGAATTATGCTACTGCATGGCATGAGTTTAGCTTTGCTAAGGTATATCCTAAAATGTATAACTTTAATGATCCTAATGAATTTCCAAAAGAACAATTATTTTTCACTTATGAAGAATTCAAACAATTTCTTTCTGTTGAAACTGATATTAAATGGATTGGTATTTTTGAAATATTATATTACTGTGGATTAAGACGTGGATAGCTTAGAGGATTACAATGGAAAGATATCAATTTTAAAGACAGAACTTTAAGTATATCCAAGCAAATTAATGACCGTTGTGGATCCGTTAAAAATTGGCGATTCTCGGTTCCTAAAACTAAAAGTAGTATAAGAATATTAAAGATGCCACAAGTCCTCACAAACGACCTTAAAATGGTTAAAAACGAGGCAGAAAAGATACCAGGATTTAATGATAATTTTTTTGTAGCTGGAGATATGCTTCCTGTATGTAGCAATACACTTACTAATCATAAAAATGTTAACTGTAAATTAGCTAATGTTAAACAAATTCGATTACATGATTTCAGACATTCATGCGCATCCCTTTTAGTTAATAAAGGAGCTAACGTTCAAGTTGTAGCAAAATATTTAGGCCATACAAAAGTCGAAGAAACTTTAAAAACTTATTCACACCTATTTACAAGCACCCTAGATGAAGTGGTTGCCGTAATAGATAATTTAGATAATAATAAAAGCTAGATAAATACTCTAGCTTTTTAAGTCCATTGATATATATTCATCATATTTATCTTTTCCAAAATAATCAATTCCCCAAAATACACTTGTATTAATAACATATATAAACTCATTATCATGTAAATACTTAACTTGATAAGAAAGTATATTTTCTTGAGATATTTTTTCCATATACGTTGAATAATCTCCTTTTGAATTATTAGTTATCATATATGTCTTATCCAAATTTTGTTTAATAATAATTCCTAAGTCACTCTCACCAACATCATTGAAGTGAACAATTTTACTAATACTATCAATGAACTGTTTATAAGAGGAACACTCATTTTTTGTAACAGTATAACTATTAAAATCAAAATCAGGCAATGATTTAAAATGCTTAAATGATTCAATCATTGGATAATTTATATATAATTTACCATGTTCAGTTTCATTATTAAAAAAGTCCAACATTGCCTTAATTTTTTTGTCATCATATTGAGGCGCTTGAAAATCAAAGTCAAATATTAAGTATATTTCAGAAAAGCCTCCTTTTTCTAACTTGCTATAATTATACATATCTTTCTTTTTTTTTGCTTTTTCTTTTATTAGTTCAACTATGTCTAATCCTTCATCTTGCGACATTTCATCATATAATCCATAAATATTAGTACCAAATGCAACATATTCCTTTTCTCTATTATTTTGGATAAAGTATTTATCTATTATAAGATTACAAAACTTTTTTTCTGTTTTAGCTCCCTCGCAAATGAATAATATTTTATCCATTAATCAGTAAAAGCCCCTTCTCTATATAACTTCTCTATGTTATGTGCTTCTCTTAATTCTTTATCAGTACACATTGATAATGATTTAATATATTCACTCGTTAAAATAAAAGTACAATCTGGACGAGTTAATTTATTAGACATCAAATAAGTATTATGGCTTGTTAAAATAGATTGAAAAGAATTATGTTTATTTAACCTATTAACTATTTTAGCAGCTAATTCAAAATGATATGTTGCATCAAATTCATCTATAAATAAAAATTTTACTTTTTCAAAATAAATTTCCCAACAATAATATAGCCATAGTGCTTTTGTACCAGAAGAAATGATGCTTTCAAAAGTGGTTATTCTGTTTCCTTTTTTGACACCCAAGATTTTTCCGTTTGGAACTTGAATTTCAATTAGATCATATTTAAGACCATTTTCTTCCAAAAAGTTTCCAAATTCTTTAGTCTTACCATTTTCAATTATTATTTTATCTAAAGCATTAGAATTGTTTCTTAGTCCAATAAAACCTGTAATATCAACGCTTCTAAACCATAACATAGAATTTACAAAATCCATCATTTTAGTTAATGCTTTATTTTTAGTTAAGATTGTATTATTACATATATATTTTACAACAGATAAATCATCATCATTATATTTCCAATTTAAAGTTTGAGCTTCTTCAATATCAATTATTTTTGACTCTGGTTTTGAAAATTCATATTCAATGATTTTTTTGTCATTCAACAATACTTCTTCATATAAAATTTTATAAAGATTTTCCTTCTTATACTTGTATGTTATAGTATCTTCACCAAATTTAAATTCATAGTAAAATTCAGCATATTTATGATTTCCATCCATATTTAAATAGTTAGATGCTATTATTGGTTCCATATTTCTATTTTTATCAGTTAAATGAAAAGTAATATCAAATAATGCAAAACCTATATTAGTTTTACCAGAACCATTTTTACCATATATAATTGATTTGTTAATTATTCCATTTTTAATTAGATTTTTATTAAATTGATATTCGTTATGATTTTTAAAGTCTAACACTATTTCCTTATCAAATCCTTTAAACCCCTTTACTTTGAACTTACATAGCATAATATCACCTCTCAATACCATTATAAGGCCTCCTTTTAAATAAGTCAATGATATTCCGTAATTTTTTTACGGTTACTAATATTATGCTAATTAACTAACAAAATATACCAATTTATAAATAAACCTGTTCCCAAGTTGTTCCCAAGAATTATTTTCATTCTTCTATATGCTCGCAAGCCCTTATAAACACTGGCTTAAATCAATCTCAATTTTTCGTTGGATGTGGCAGGGGGCAAAAATATATTGCACATAAAATAAATTATTACTAGTTAATTTCCTTATATTTCAAGCATTTTTAAATTACATCTAATTATTAAATATTATATATTTTTAATCAATATTACGAATTGAGTACCTAAATTGGTACCTAAAATTGTTAATACTATTATTAATTCTTCATATAAATGAAAGGATAAATATTATGAATATAACTTATACAAAATATGGTAATTATTTATTACCACATTTAACACTAGCTAAAAAAGAAAACAAACAATTAAATAAATATGGATTATTAAGATTAGAATATTTAAAGAATAATAAAAAAGTATTATATCAAGAATTACTTAAGAAAGATAAATTAAATGAACATCTTTTTTCAGTATGGATTTATGTCAATGCTCCTATCCCACCACTTGAATCTCAGCAGCAATTCAATCAGTTCATCGTCAAAGCGTTTTTGAATTGCTC
>CAKOYD010000005.1 GCA_934130545.1 uncultured Bacilli bacterium
ATATATTTTTAACTTTTTTCTTATTTACAAAATATAATATGCAAACAAGAGAAATTGTTGCCATCTTTTCTCAAGACGGTAAATAAATAATACGCTTTTTAGCCATTAATGTCAATACTTTTTTGAACTTTTTTCGAGTTTTTTATTTTTTTCTAAAAATGACCATCAAATTACTTTAAAATAGCATTAAAATGAAATGATTAATCATCATGTCATTTCTATTAGATCATTTTATTAAATTAAAAAAGCGATATAACAACATATACCGCTTTAACTAAACTATTTATTCATCCAAGCATAAACTTTAATAGTACCATAATAATACTTATCCATTATTTCGTTTTGAACAGTACCATCATCGAGAACATATAAGAATAAACTAACATCTATCTTTTCATATTCTTTTAAAGTGCCACTTAATAATACATAATTAGTCCCAGTCATATCTAACCCACCGGCTAACTTATCATTAGACCAATATCTATTAGCAAGTTTACCACCTGTTAGATTACTTATGCTACTTCTTATCTTATATTGAACATAGTTAACGGATAACTCTGATCTATCTGATTCTTCAAATACAACAACATATTTTACATTACCACTATTATTATTACTTACCGTAAATTTTATAAGATCACTATCACTATCATCATTAAAACCTTTAAAATTACCTAAAGAATCAAATATTAAATCATCATTCTTTCCAATTATAATTGAACTATCATCTAATTCTACTAAAGAAACATCGCCAAAGTTAATTGTCTTATTACCTTCATTAGTAATAACTGAGCTACTATCAAGTACATCACCATCAACTCTTACTACATTTCCATTAGCATCCATTATAACATTATTACTATCACTAACATATTGATATTTATTGCCATCTTTTATAACAGCACTTCCATCAGTATAGAAAATTATATCTCTACCATCTCTAAGTTTCTTACTATCACATACTTTAACATAATCACTATCTTTTATATCAAATATTTTATTATTAATAACATTTATAGCATTACTCTTTCTAACACTAACAGAATCATTCCCATCTTTTATAACAGCACTTCCATTAGAAAAGTATATAATTATTCTACCATCAGACAAGTTATCTCTACTAACTTCTTTAAATAACTTAGAAGTATCATTAATATCAGTTCCATTAGTAATATAATAAGTTTTATCTTTTAAAACAAGTATCGTACCATCAGTATATTTAGTAATAGTGCCACTATCTTCATCATAAACAGCCACTATACTATTTAAAATACTATTTTTAGATAATGAATTGCTATCTCTAATTAACATTATTACATTACCATCACCATCTAGTATTTCAGCAGAACCATCAGAATAATAAGTAATAGTACCATAAGTAAACTTTTCTTTCTTCGTTATAGTAAAATCTGAAGTTCTAGCATTAACATTTATATCACCATTCTTACTAATACCATATTCTCCATTATCTAAAGAAGAAATACGTGTTATTTTACCATTATCATAAACCTTTTTAGCTGTACCATCACTATAAAAAATAATCGAATACTTCTCTTTATCATTTCTAACTATATCATTAATTAAAATAATACCATAATCATAACCACTTACATCTTGATTAAATAAACCATTAACATATGCTTCGCTAATCGGCCCTGAATCATTAATTTTAGCTGTTAGTTCATCTCCAAAACTAGCACTAATAGGTACTTTACTTACTGTAGGAGAATTAGAATTAACAATTGACGAAACAGTATAAATAACTGCTAATATAAATATAGTTAATGATAAAATTAACGCCGTTATAAACAATATTAACCAATGATTACGAAAAAAGATAAATAAAGGCTTGTCTTTCTTCTCAAGTATTATCTCTCTCTTTTCCTCATCTATCTTTTTAACTGTTACTCTTTTACTCATAAATATCACCCTAATTCTTTAGTCTAGATTTTTCACTAGCTCTCTTAACAACTCTAACAATATCATAAGATATAATAGCTAAACTAGGAATTATTATGACAATAATCAAACCACTCTTACTAGCAAGTAAATCTTGAATATATCCTAACTTTGGTATTTTAAGTATTACCTTACCAGTTATATTATCATTAGTAATTAAAGCATCATCAGCAATATTGTTATTGTCGCCTCGTGTTCTATAATAATATTTATTCTCTTTTTCATCATAATATCTTTCAACAATTCTGTGGGTAATTGAAATACCATTAAATCTCTGATCTGGCGTTAAAAAAGTAATAATATCTCCAACTTTTAATTTATCATCACTAACTTTCTTAGTAACAACAATATCCTTAACCTGAATGGTTGGAAGCATACTACCCGTTAATACTACATAAGCATTAAACTTAGGTTGCGAAAAATCACCTTTAGCTTCTCTTAACTTAATATCAGCAACATAAACAAGTAAAGTCGCCCCAACTAGCATTAAAAATATAAAAACAGCATAAGATAAAACATTTACTACAAATCTAATAGGATTTTCTCTTCTCTTTTCAAAACGTACCCTATAATGTTTAACATTAAACCTTGTATCATTATTATTAGTTTCTTCATAAGACATGTCCATAACAACACTCCTTTATCATACAATAAACATTATAACCTAAATAAAATGATAATACAAGTTAATTAAAAAACATTTTCTATTTTTATATCAAAGAAAAAGTAAACACACATAAATGTATTTACTTATATCTAAATATTTTATTAGTCTCTTTTCTTACTATCTATAATATCTTTAATATATTTTACAAACTCATCTTTAGGTAAAGTAGTTGTCTCCTCACTACCAAACCTACGATAACTAACAGTATTGTTATCTCTCTCTACATTACCTAAAATTAAAGTATAAGGAATCTTTTTAGTTTGCGATTCACGCATTTTATAACTAAGTTTTTCACTTCTAGCATCTAAATTAACTCTAATACCATTATCAAGTAATAACTTTTCAATATCTTTAGCATAATCCAAATGATAATCGTTATTAACCGGAATAACATTTACTTGAATAGGACTTAACCAAGTAGGTAAAGAACCCTTAGTTTCTTCTAAAATAAATGCTGTAAATCTATCAAAAGTACCAAATATAGCACGATGTAGAACAACAGGAACTTTTTTAGAGCCATCACTATCTACATATGAAAGATTAAATCTTCTAGGTAATAAGAAATCAAGTTGACATGTTGATAAAGTTACTTCAGGGCCAATTGCAGGTTTAACCTCTACATCCAATTTAGGGCCATAGAAGGCAGCTTCTCCAATAGCCTCAGTATATTCGCACCTAAGCTCATTTAGGACCTCACGAAGCCTATTTTCAGCCTCATTCCACATCTCATCATCATCAAAATATTTTTCTTTGTCATTTTTATCACGTAAAGATAATCTAAACTTATAATTCTTAATACCAAAATCATTATAAACATCAAGTATTAAAGAAACAACCTTCTTAAACTCTTCACCAATTTGATCAGGTCTAACAAATAAATGTGCATCATTTTGACACATACATCTAACTCTCTCTAATCCCTTAACAGCTCCACTTGCTTCATATCTAAAATCAGTAGCAAATTCCCCAATTCTAATAGGAAGCTCACGGTATGAATGAATAGTATTACCATATATAAGCATATGATGTGGACAATTCATTGGTCTTAAAACAAACTCTTCATCATCAACCTTCATAGAAGGAAACATATTTTCTTTATAATGATCCCAATGCCCACTAGTCTTATATAAATCAACAGTACCTACACATGGAGTATATACATGCAAATATCCCATCTTCTGCTCTTTTTCATAAATATAATTCTCTAATTGTTTTCTAACTAAAGCCCCATTAGGAAGCCATAAAGGCATACCCTTACCAACTAAATCATGAACCATAAATATATCTAAATCTTTACCTATCTTACGATGATCTCTTAATTTTAAATCTTCAAGTTCATTTAAATAGTTATGTAAATCTTCTTCATTATAGAAACATACTCCATATATTCTTTGAAGCATCTTATTCTTAGAATCTCCCTTATAATAAGCCCCACTAAATTTAATTAACTTAAAATATTTAATTAACTTAGTACTCTCAACATGCGGTCCTCTACATAAATCAACAAAATCTCCTTGCTGATATGCACTAATAACCTCATCAGGACCCATTCTATCAATTAAATCTATCTTATAAGGATCATCTTTAAACATTTCTAAAGCTTCATCTTTAGATAACTCTAATCTCTTAATCAACTTATTATCCTTACTTATTTTCTTCATTTCTTTCTCTATCTTAGTAAGAACTTCATCAGTAACAACATTATCTCCTAAATCAATATCATAGTAAAATCCTTCCTCTATAACTGGGCCAACCCAAAACTTAGCCACAGGATATAAATGCTTAACAGCATGTGCCAATAAATGAGCACAACTATGATTTAAAACACTTAACTTTTCATCATCTTTAATATTTATCATTATTTATCATCCTTTCTATATTCATTAACCATTTTTCTTTTTAAACACTGTGAATTATCTTTATCATGTGAAGTAAAGTCATAAAACTCAAATACATAATCCCAGTATTTATTTATACATAACTTTCTTAAATTATCATGAGTAACCATATCACCATAATGACCAATTGTTTCAATAGAAGCATTAGTAACAATATTTCTACACACATCATCATCTAAATTAATAATACTATCCACTAAAGATAAATAAATTATAATTAAATCAGCCATAATTTCTTTCTTAAAATTACTAGAATTTAAAAACTCATTATATATCTTAACAAATGATGATAAAAACTTTTCATCATTAATAAATTGTCTAATAGTAATCATTCTAATATAATCTTTTTCTAAATCATCAATAGCTTGATTACCCCAACAATATAGTAAATTTATATTAACATTTTCTGACATTTCATCCCCCCCACATAACACAAAAAGAGCATGGCAAGGAGTCTAAAAGACGGTACCATCCTCTTATTTAACTTAATTCACATAACGGTATTACCCGAAGACTTTTTCAAGCCTAACTCCAAGGTAGTAATTATTAACCAAACTAGTTTATTCACACCAACCATAAACTCTCTTTATAGCCGCATTAATAACCATGTCCTCTTCAACGTATTTACAAATAAATTATAAAACAAACAATTATAAAAATCAATATATTTAATAAAAATAATCTCTAATATTCTTACAACCTCTTAATCTTCTTTTTAAAACAAGAGGATCAGTACCATATGCAAACAAATTAGACACTAATAATACATTATTTGTAGATAACATTCCAAAACTATTTAATGCATCATTAAGCATTTTAGAAAAAGCATAATATAACGCACTAGTATTTATATCTAATCTAATATCATATGGCATATCTTCTTCACGACGATA
This sequence comes from uncultured Bacilli bacterium, assembly GCA_934130545.1. GTDB lineage: Bacteria > Bacillota_I > Bacilli_A > RF39 > UBA660 > UBA6414. The sequence goes on from CAKOYD010000005.1 coordinate 5,418, forward strand.
CTTATCAAAATCAACAAGTACTATATTGTCGCTTGTAAGTATCATATTTCTATTATGCAAATCTACTACTAATACTAAATCTCTAGCAAGCTTCTCCATTGCATCATATATAGCACTAAAATTATCTACTAAATAATCAACAGGCATAGATAAGATATTATCAATAGCACTTTTATAGTATTTCATCGTATATGCAACTACTTTTCTATCTTTGTTATAAAGTAAATCATATAACTTACAAAAGTTAGAATTATTAAAATCTCTAAAATAATTAAAAATATCTTCACTAATAACAGTAGGTATACTATCAAATATTGTCAAAGTACTTAAATCAACATCTTTTATTTCTTTTAAACAAATATTATCATCTTCTGCTACTTTATAAATATTACCAAAACAACCAGTATTATTTATTTTAGAAGTTGTAGTAAATTTAACTTCTTTGCCATATTTATCATAATATTTCATGCTATCCCTCCATATCGACGAAATATTATAACATAAACAGTTGTATGTGTCAACTATAAAAAAAAGACTCCTAAGAGTCTTAAACTAATTCTAAGATAACTAATAGAGCGTTATCTCCTTTTCTTTCTTTCATTTTAACAATTCTAGTATATCCACCATTTCTATCTTTATAACGTGGAGCTATATCATTAAATACTTTATTTACACATGCTTCATCATTATGTAAAAATGCAAGGGCAAGTCTTCTAGAAACAAGACTACCATTTTTACCATATGTAACCATCTTATCAAAACATTTTCTAACTTCTTTTGCTCTAGTTTCAGTAGTAACAATTCTTTCTTTTTCAATAAGTTGTTTTGTTAAAGTAGCTAACATACTTCTTCTGTGTTTATTATCTCTTCCAAGTTTTCTATAAGCCACAATAATTCCTCCTCACTAATCTTCAGATTTAAAAGATAATCCCATATCTTTTACTTTATCTATTACTTCTTTTAATGACTTCTTACCTAAATTACGGATCTTCATCATATCATTTTCAGTTTTATCAACCAAATCACGTAATGTTAAAATTCCAGCTCTCTTAAGACAGTTATATGCTCTAACAGAGAAATCTAAATCATCAATTGATACATCAAGCATCTTTTGAGTAGGGTCATCTGTCTTACAAGTCATAAGACCAGTCTCATCAGCAATTTCATTCAAATCAGTTAAAATATTAAAATGCTCAATTAATATTCTACTAGCAAGTGCTATTGATTCCTCTGGTGTAATAGAACCATTAGTCCATACTTCAAGAACTAATTTATCGTAATGATCGTTTTGACCAACTCTCGCAGGTTCAACTTCATAATTAATTCTTTCAATTGGAGCATATAAACTATCAATAGCAATTACATTAAGCATATTCTTTTCAAATAATTTTTTATTTTCTTCAGCTCTTGTATATCCTCTACCAGTACCAATAGTCATTTCCATATTTAGACTACCACCTTCAGCAATATTAGCAATTACTTGATCAGGATTTAAAATCTCTATATCAGCATCTGCTTCAATATCACCAGCAGTAACAACTTTAGGACCTACAGCAGATAATCTAAGTATCTTACTATAATCATCACTATGATTTTTTATAACAATACTCTTTAAATTTAATACAATAGCAGTTACATCCTCAATAACTCCATCCATTTTTTGAAATTCATGAGCAACACCATCTATTTTAACACTAGTAATTGCATCACCTGGTAAACTAGATAACATAACTCTTCTAAGAGCATTACCTAAAGTAGTACCAAACCCTTTCTCTAAAGGACCAATTTCAAATTTACCATAAAAATTATCTTTAATATATTCTTTAACTTTATAATCTGGTTTTTCAAATTTTAACATAAGTATACTCCCTTCCTTTATCCACGACGTCTTTTTGGTGGACGACAACCATTATGTGGAATTGGTGTTACATCTGTTATGCTAGTTACTTCTAATCCAACTGTTGATAAGGCACGAACAGCAGCATCTCTTCCTTGACCTAATCCTTTAACGAATGCTTTTACCTTTTTCATTCCCATATCAACTGCTTTTTTTCCAGCTGCTTCAGCAGCCATAGAAGCAGCAAATGGAGTTGATTTCTTACTTCCCTTTATACCTTGAGTTCCAGCAGAAGCCCAACTAATTACATTACCAACTTCATCAGTGATAGTTACAACTGTATTATTAAATGTAGAATGAACATGAACTTCTCCGTTAGGAACATTCTTCTTAACTTTACGTTTTCTTGCATTATATGTCTTAGCCATATATATCTATTCCTCCTTATCTACGCTTTCTTCTTATTAGCTACAACTTTACCTTTACCTTTACGAGTTCTAGCATTTCTATTAGTTCTTTGACCTCTAACAGGTAAATTCTTTTTATGTCTTGTACCTTGATATGAATTTATTTCCATTTTGGTTTTAATATTCATATTGACTTCTCTTCTTAAGTCACCTTCAACTGTATATTTATCAATTTCTTTTCTGATTCTAGCTAATTCATCATCTGTTAAATCTTTAACTTTCTTATCTAAATCAACATTAGCAGCTGTTAATATAGTTTTAGATAATCTTCTTCCGATACCATAAATATAAGTTAGTGAAATTTCAATTCTTTTTTCATTTGGTATATCAATACCCTTAATACGTGCCATTACTATTTCCTCCTATTAACCTTGTTTTTGTTTGTGTTTTGGATTTTCACAAATTACCATAACTTTACCTTTACGTTTGATTACTTTACATTTTTCACACATAGGTTTAACTGAAGCTCTAACTTTCATTTTAATTCCTCCTATTTCCTACTTTTTATTATAAGTAATACGCCCATGTTTTAAATCATAAGGTGATAATTCTACGACAACTGTATCACCTGGTAGAATACGTATATTATTTACGCGCATTTTACCAGAAACATGAGCCTCTACAATGTGTCCGCCTTCTAATTCAACTCTAAATATTCCACCCTTTAAAAGTTCTATAACTTTACCTTGAGTTTCAATAATGTCGTTCTTACCCAAAATTATCATCTCCTGTCAAAATTTCATATCCATCTTTTTTAACTAAGACAGTATGTTCAAAATGCGCTGACGGTTTATCATCTTGTGTAATTATTGTCCAATCATCATCAAGTAAATAAACATCAGCTGTTCCTAAATTTAACATTGGTTCAATAGCAATTACCATACCCGCTTTAAGTAGTGGTCCAGTACCCTTCTTTCCATAATTTGGAACATCAGGATCCTCATGTAATTCACTACCAATACCATGTCCTGTTAATTCTTTTACAACACCAAGCTTATATTTCTTAGCATAATTCTCAACAGCATTAGAGATATCACCAATTCTAGCTCCTTCTCTAACTTGTTTTAAACCTTCATATAAAGATTCTTCAGTATGCTTAAGTAAATATTTCTTTTCTTCACTTATATCCCCTACTGCATAACTCCATGCTGAATCTCCATGATATCCTTTATAACAAGCACATATATCAAGTTTTACAATATCACCATTTCTAAGCTTTCTCTTAGAAGGAATACCATGAACAACTTCCTCATTTACTGAAATACATATACTAGCAGGATATCCTTCATATCCTAAACAAGAAGGATATGCATCTTTGCTTATTATAAAATCATGTGCTAACTTATCAAGTTCTTTAGTAGTAATACCAGGTTTGATAAATGGCTTTAAATATTGATGTGTCTGATAAACAATGTTACCAGCTATTCTCATTAAAGAAATTTCATAATCACTTTTAATACTAATCATTATTAATTATCTCCTTAATTTCTTCAAAAATATCTAATGCACTCTTTCCCTCAGTAACTAAGACTTTTCTAAGTACACCCTTATTTTCATAATAATCGATAAGTTCTTTTGTTGTATTCACATAAACATCAAATCTTTTTTCAAAAGACTCTTTGTTATCGTCACCTCTTACTGATAATTTATTGCCACAGCGATCACATATATTATCAACTTTTGGTCTTAAACTAGAAACATCTAAATTATATGAACTACCACAATTAGAACACATAAGTCTACTTAATGCTCTTTTTGTAGCAAGCTCTTTAGAAATATCTAAAAATATTACTAAACCTAAATCTTTATTAAGTTCATTTAATAATTTTTCATAAAAGATAGCTTGTTCCATACTTCTTGGATAACCATCAAGAATATAACCATTATTACAATCATCTTCCATAAGTCTATCTTTTAGAATTCTGAATGTAATATTGTTATCAACAAGTTGTCCACTAGCAAGAACTTCTCTTAATTTAATACCAATTTCACTATCACCATCAGCAACATCACGAAGAAGTGAACCAACAGATATATGAGGAATATTATACTCATCACTAATCAATTTAGATTGTGTTCCCTTTCCAGCTGATGGAGGAGAAATAAATATAATATTCTTCATTAATATCTACCACCTTTACTGTAGCTTCTATTTACTATACTACTTTCAAGTTGTTTCCAAGTTTCTAATGCTACACCAACAACAATTAGAATACTAGTACCACCAATACTAACATTACTTGGTAATGATGTTGGAATAAAACTACCAAATACTATTGGAAGCCCTGCTATTAAAACAATAAATAAAGCTCCAACTAAAGTAATTCTACCTAATACTGTACTAATATAATCTTTTGTTTCCTTACCAGGTCTAACTCCTGGAATATACCCTCCTTGTCTATTCAAGTTTTTAGATAATTCCTCAGGGTTAACTGTTAAGAATGTATAGAAGAAACTAAATAACATTATAATAATTACATATGTACAAAATCCAACTGGTGTAGTATAGTTTACATACTTAGTAACAAATTCTACAAAAGCACTATTTTTATCCATAAGCCCAGCTATAAATGTTGGAATACTAAATATAACTGAAGCAAAGATAACTGGCATAACACTAGCAGAATTTAACTTAAATGGAATATAATTCTGTTTAGCTCCATAAGCACTACTTGATTGATTAGCATATTGAATAGGTATTCTTCTTTCTGAACATTCAATAAAAACAATACCAACAATAATTAATATATAAGCAATTATAAACAATGCAAATGACGCAATACCAATAGCCATAGAAGAAGTATTATCAAGAACAAGTGCCTTGAAAGTACTACTAAACATATTTGGTATTGTAGATATAATACCTGCCATTATTAATAATGATACTCCATTACCAATACCTTTCTGAGTAATTTGATCACCAAGCCATAATAAGAATGCTGTACCACCAGTTAATATAGTTGCAATTTTAATATATGTAAATGCTGTAACATTACTTCCTTTAACAAAAGCAAATGCCATTGCAAATCCTTGCAAAAAAGCAATAATCAAACCTAAATATCTATTAATTTGATTAATCTTTTGCCTTCCAGCTGCACCAGATTCCTTTAATTCAGTAAAGTATGGAACTATATCCATTTGTAAAACACTAGTTATAATAGATGCTGAAATATAAGGCATAACACCTAAAGCAAATATAGAGAATTGCTTTAAAGCACCACCTGCAATAGCATCATATAAATCCCATATTCCTAAATCAGATATAGCACCTTCTGTACCAGGAACCGGTATTGTTGTCCCAACAACAAATACGAATAAAGCCATAAGAGTAAAAACAACTCTTTTTCTTATATCCTTGTTCTTAGGGCTAAATAACAGCTTTAGTGTCTTAAACATCTAGATCACCTCAGCTTTTCCACCATTTTTTTCTATCTTAGCTTTAGCAGTTTCAGAAAAAGCATTTGCTTTAACAACTAATTTCTTAGTTAATTCTCCACTACCTAAAACTTTAACACCATCTAATTCTTTTTTAACAAGTCCAGTATCTAATAATAATTCTACTGTAACTTCTGTACCATCTTCAAAACCTTCTAAATCACTAACATTAATTGTAGCATAATTAGTTCTGAAGTTGTAATTGTTGAATCCTCTTTTTGATAATCTTCTAAATAATGGAAGTTGACCACCTTCAAAACCTAGTCTAACTCCACCACCAGTTCTAGCATTTTGACCTTTGTGTCCTTTACCACTAGTCTTACCAAGACCACTACCAGCACCACGACCTACTCTTTTTCTAGTTTGAACAGAACCTTCATTAGGTTGTAATTCATGTAATTTCATTATCCTCTAATCTCCTCTACTGTTTTACCTCTAAGAGTAGCAATATGTTCTGGTGACTTTTGATTCTTTAATGCATTTAAAGTTGCTCTAGCCATATTAATCTTAGTACTAGAACCAAGACTTTTAGATAAAACATCTTTAACACCTGCAAGTTCAAGTACATCTCTAACTGGTCCACCAGCCTTAACTCCAGTACCTTCTTTAGCAGGTTTTAACATAACTCTTACTGCTCCCTCTTTCTCAATTATTTCATGAGATATAGTACGATTATCAATTAATTCAACATTTATCAAATTTTTAGAAGCTGCTTGTGTAGCTTTCTTAACAGCATCTGGCATTTCTTTAGCTTTACCAATACCAATGCCAACTTTTCCTTTTCTATTTCCTACTACTACTGTAGCTGAGAAACGAAATTGACGTCCACCTGAAACAACTTTAGTTACACGATTAATAGCTATAACTTTATCTTCAAGATCACTTTTTGGTTTTTCAACTCTTCTAGGTCTTTTCTTATTATCTTTGTTATGTCTATCAAACTTTTTACCTTCAGGTTGTTTATTAACTTCTTTAGTCTTTTCGTCCATTAGTTATCCTCCTTATTAGAATTCTAATCCATTTTGACGTGCAGCATCAGCTAAAGCTTGAACACGTCCATGATATAGGTATCCACCTCTATCAAACACAACACTAGTAATCTTAGCATCTTTAGCTCTTTTAGCGATTACTTCACCGATTTTTGCAGCGGCCTCTTTATTTCCACCATTAGAAATTTTCAAATCTTTTTCTAAAGTAGATGCACTAACTAAAGTAACACCATTAACATCATCGATAATTTGTGCTGTAATATTAGCGTTTGATCTAAAAACACAAAGTCTAGGTTTTTCAGGAGTACCTGATAATTTTTCTCTAATTCTTTCATGTCTTTGAACACGCATTTCATTTCTTGAAACTTTCTTAATCATAAGCCCTTCTCCTTTACTTATTATTTAGATGCTTTCTTTCCTTCTTTACGTCTAACAACTTCACCTTTATAACGAATACCTTTTCCTTTATAAGGTTCAGGTTGTCTAATACTACGAATTTCAGCAGCAAATTGACCAACTGCACATTTATCAACACCAGATACTTCTATCTCAGTATTAGAAATAGCTTTAACAGTTAATCCAACTGGAATTTCTGTTTTTACAGGATGAGAATAACCAGCATTAGTAGTTAAAATATTACCACTAACAGCAAATTTATAACCAACACCAATAATCTCTAATCCTTTTGTATAACCTTCACTAACACCTTTAATCATATTATTTAAATTAGCATTAGTAGTACCATGCATTTGGTTTGCTATTTTATTATCCTTTAATTTTAAAACTGTAAGAGTATTTCCCTCAACTTTAACATCAACATCATTACTAAGTGTTAAACTAAGTTCACCCTTAGGACCTTTTACAGTTACATTTTTACCATTAACATCAACACTAACATTTTCTGGAATAGTTAAAACTCTGTTACCTATACGACTCATTATCTCACCTATTACCAAACATAAGCAATAACTTCTCCACCAACGTTATTTTTACGAGCTTCTTTATCAGTCATAACGCCTTTTGGAGTAGAAATAATAGCAATACCTAAACCATTAAGAACTCTTGGTAATTTTTCAGCACTTGCATATACTCTAAGTCCTGGTTTAGAAATTCTCTTAAGACCAGTTATTACTCTTTCTTTATTTTGACCATATTTTAATGTTAATGTTAATATATTATCTTTTACACTAAATTCTTCAATAAAACCTTCATCTTTTAAAATTGTTGCAATTTCAACCTTCATTTTAGAAACAGGCATTTCAACATTTTTATCACGATTCTGATTCTTATTACGAATTCTAGTAAGCATATCTGCGATTGGATCTGTCATATAAATCCCTCCTTCTTTATTTACTAAGTATAAAATACTATCTAATTTATCAAATTAATAAATTCTACCAACTTGATTTTTTAACGCCAGGTATTTGTCCCTTATAAGCTAATTCTCTAAAGCAAATACGACAAACACCAAATTTTCTAAGTACACCATGAGGTCTACCACATATTTGACATCTTGTATATTCTCTAACCTTATATTTAGGTTTTCTTTGTGATTTTACAATCATTGATTTCTTTGCCATAGTTTCCCTCCTTATTTCCTAAAAGGAACTCCAAGTTCTTTTAATAAATCATAAGCTTCTTCGTTAGTCTTAGCAGTAGTAACAATTACGATATCCATACCACGAACTTTTTCAACTTCATCAAAATTAATTTCTGGGAAAATGATTTGTTCTTTAATACCGATAGTATAATTTCCTCTACCATCAAAACTCTTAGGAGATAAACCTCTAAAATCTCTTACACGAGGTAAACTAATTGAGATTAATTTATCTAAGAATTCATACATTCTTTCTCCTCTTAAAGTAACTTTACAACCAATCTTATGTCCTTCTCTTACTTTAAATGAAGCAATAGACTTTTTAGCTTTAGTTACTTCTGGTTTAAGACCTGTAATCTTTTCAAGATCGCTTACTGCATACTCTAACATTTTAGAATTACTAACAGCATCTCCTACACCCATATTTACTACAATTTTATCAATTTTTGGAACTAACATAACTGTTTTATAATTATGTTTTTCTATTAAACTTGGAACGACTTCATTTCTATATTTTTCTTCTAGGCGGTTCATTAATAATCCACCCTCCTTCCGAATTAGTCAATCTTTTCATTTGATTTTTTTGATATTCTAATTTTTTTACCATCTTTATCGAACTCAAATTTTATTCTAGATGGTTTCTTTGTTTTAGGATCAATTAACATAACATTAGATATATGAATTGGTGCTTCAACTTCTCTTATTTCACCATTTCCACCGTTGTATTTAGGCTTTAAATGTTTCTTTCTAACATTAACACCTTCAACAACAACTTTATCACCTAATACTGAGATAATTTTTCCTTCTTTGCCTTTATTAGCACCGGCAATTACCATTACTTTATCACCAGTTTTTAGTTTCATACGTATATCCTCCTTACAGGGTTATAGCACTTCTTTAGCCAAACTTACAATCTTTGTAAAGTCTTTATCTCTAAGTTCACGTGCTACCGGACCCAAAACACGAGTACCGACAGGACTCTTATCATCTTTAATAATAACACATGCATTATCATCAAATTTAATATAGCTTCCGTCTTCTCTTCTTACTCCAAACTTACTCCTAACAATTACGGCCTTAACAACCTTCCCTTTTTTAATATTACCATTAGGAGTAGCCTTTTTAACTGTACCAACAACGATATCACCGATGTTACCAGTTTTAACCTTGCTTCCACCAAGAACTCTAATTACTAATAATTCACGAGCTCCACAATTATCCGCTACTTTTAAGCGAGTTTCTTGTTGTATCATTTATTTTTCCTCCTTCCAACTAAAGGATTATAGCCTTTTCAATAACTTCGGCTAGTGCATATCTTTTAGTTTTAGATAATGGTCTAGTTGCAACTAGACGAACTTTATCGCCAACCTTGGCAATATTTTCTTCGTCATGAGCAGCATATTTCTTAGAGTATTTTACTCTCTTACCATATAATGGGTCTTTCTTTTGTGTTTCAACTTTAACAATTATTGTTTTGTCAGCCTTATCACTTACAACAATACCCACTAACTCACGTTTCTTATTTTCTTTCATAAGAGCCATTCTCCTCCTCTTAATCTTCCATTTCTCTTTCTTTAAGAATAGTTTTAAATCTAGCTACAGTTTTTCTTAACTCTCTAATTCTTAATGGATTTTCTAATGTACCAGTTGCTTGTTTCATTCTTAAATTAAATAGTTCTTCCTTACTTTCAGCTATTTTTTTATTAATTTCATCAGTGGATAACTTTCTAATTTCATTAGTTTTCATTATTTTCACCACTTTCTTTCATAACAAATTTTGTTTTAATTGGTAATTTATGAGATGCAAGTCTTAAAGCTTCTCTAGCTGTAGCTTCATCAACATCACCAATTTCAAACATAATTTTTCCTTCTTTAACAACTGCAACCCAAACTTCTGGATTACCTTTACCTTTACCTTGTCTTGTTTCTAAAGGTTTCTTAGTAAGTGATAAATTAGGGAATATATTAATCCATACTCTACCACCACGTTTCATATATCTTGTCATTGCAATACGAGCAGCTTCGATTTGTTGAGCAGTAACCCAAGCACCTTCTTTAGCCATTAAGCCATACTCACCAAAATGAAGTTCAGTATTACCTTTTGCTTTTCCATCATATCTGATACGGAAAGTTTTTCTATGTTTAGTTCTTTTTGGCATCAACATGAGAATTACCTCCCTTTTCTAAAATTTCGCCTTTGTAAATCCATACTTTAACACCAATCTTACCATAAGTAGTATCAGCTTCGCTAGTAGCATAATCAATATCAGCTCTTAAAGTATGTAATGGAATAGTTCCTTCAGAATATCCTTCACCACGAGCTATATCAGCACCGCCTAAACGTCCAGATACTAAAGTTTTAATTCCCTTAGCGCCAGCTTTCATTGTATTTCTAATTGCTTTCTTTTGAGCAACTCTAAATGATACACGATTTTCAATGTTATGGGCAATATTATCAGCAACAAGTTGAGCAACCATATCAGGGTTCTTAACTTCAACAACTGAAATTTGAACATTTTCAGAAACTAGTTTAGAAAGTTCTTTCTTTGCTTTTTCTATTTCTGTACCATTCTGACCGATAATTAATCCTGGACGAGATGTATTAATAAATACTTCTGTTCTCTTAGCATTTCTTTCAATAACAACACTAGAAATACCAGCAGGTTTAAATTTCTTAAAAATATATTTACGAATTTTAACATCATTATTTAAATTTTTAGAGAAATCTTTCTTATCAGCATACCATTTTGATGTCCAGTCCTTATTAATTCCTATTCTAAGTCCCACTGGACTAACTTTTTGTCCCATTAACAACTCCTCCTTTACTTATTATTTCTTTCACTTACAATTACTGTAATATGACTTGTTTTATGATCTTTTCTACCAACATGTCCTCTTGAATCCATCTTAGCTCTTTTCATAACTATACCTTCATCAACATAACATGTAGATACATATAAATTATTTTCATCTAATTTTAAGTTATTAACTGCATTGCTAGTAGCAGACTTTAATACCTTTTCAATAACTCTAGCGGCCTTTTGAGGTTGATTAGCAAGGATAGCCATTGCTTCATCAACATCTTTGCCTCTGATTAAATCAATTACTAATCTAGTTTTTCTAGGAGCTATTCTAATAGTTTTTGCTACTGCTTTAGCTTGTTTATTTTCCATTATAGTCCTCCTCTAAGAAAATTATTTCTTCTTATCTGCGCCGTGTCCACCAAATTTACGAGTTAGAGAAAATTCACCTAATTTATGACCTACCATATCTTCAGTTACATAAACAGGAATAAATTCTTTACCATTATGTACCGCAAAAGTGTGACCAATAAAATCAGGATAAATTGTTGAACGACGAGACCAAGTTTTAATAACTTCTTTTTTACCTGTTTCATTAAGCTTCTGTACCTTCTTTAGTAATCTATCAAATACATAAGGCCCTTTTTTTAAACTTCTTGCCATTATTTAATCATCCTTTCTTTTTTATTTACGACGAGTCACGATATACTTATCTGATTCTTTTTTATTTTTTCTAGTCTTAAATCCTAATGCTGGTTTACCCCAAGGAGTCATTGGTCCACTTCTACCAACAGGAGCACGACCTTCACCACCACCATGTGGGTGATCATTAGGGTTCATAACAGAACCACGAACAGTAGGTCTAACACCTTTATATCTTGTTCTTCCAGCCTTACCAACTTTAACTAATTCATAATCTTCGTTACCTACAACACCAATTGTAGCACGACATGTTCCTAAGATTTTTCTAGTTTCGCCACTAGCAAGTCTTATTAGAACATATTTACCTTCTCTACCTAATATTTGAGCAGATCCACCAGCACTTCTTGCAAGTTGTCCGCCCTTACCAGGTTTTAATTCAATATTGTGAATAACAGTACCAACAGGAATGTTCATAATTGGCATTGTATTACCAACTTTAACATCAACCATTCCACCACTTTCAACAACATCTCCAACACTTAATCCTTTAGGAGCTATGATGTATGATTTAACACCATCCATATAACTAATTAAAGCTATATTAGCACTTCTATTAGGATCGTATTCTATACTCTTAACAACAGCAGTAACTCCGTCCTTAACTCTCTTAAAATCAATTAAACGATATTTTCTCTTAACACCGCCACCACGATGTCTAACTGTAATTTTACCTTGGTTATTACGACCATCAGTTTTTTTCTTAGTATCTGTTAAGCTTTTAAGAGGTTTATCATTAGTAATATCTCCACTAACAAGTACGCTTCTTTGTCTACTACCACTAGTTCTAGGTTTAAATACTCTAATTGCCATTACTTATTTCCTCCTCACTAATCAAAATTAATTGAATCTCCATTAGCTAATCTAACGCATACTTTCTTATATTTATTAGTCATACCAGTATACTTACCAACTCTTTTTTTCTTAGGATGAGAGTTAGCAGTAGTAATACTAACAACCTTAACATTAAAGATACTTTCGATAGCTTGTTTAATCTGAGTCTTATTAGCAGTTGGAACAACTTTAAATACATATTTATTCTCATTAGCTAACATACTAGATTTTTCTGTAATAACAGGTGCTAAAATAATATCAAAATTCTTATTCACAAGAAAGCACCTCCTCTAATTTACTTAAAGCCTCATTAGTAATAACTAATTTATCGCAATTAACAACATCATAAGTACAAACTTCATTAGGAAGTACAACTTTAACATTTCCTAAATTTCTAGAAGCAAGACATACATTGTCATTAAGTTCTTCAACTACTAATAAAACTTTACTATCAACTAAATTTAATTTCTCTAATAAAGAAATCATTTCTTTAGTCTTATTACTTTCTAATTCTAATTTTTCAAGAACAACTAATTCATTATCTAAAGCCTTATAACTTAAACTAGATAATAAAGCAAGTCTTCTTTCTTTCTTATTCATCTTTTTAGAATAATCTCTTGGTTTTGGTCCAAAAACAATTCCACCATGTCTCCATTGAGGTGATCTAGTACTACCTTGACGAGCATTACCAGTTCCTTTTTGTCTCCATGGCTTTCTTCCACCACCAGATACTTCACTTCTAGTCTTAGTGCTATGAGAACCTTGTCTTCTAGAAGCACCAGCTAAAATTAAAGCATTATATAGTACAGCATCATTTGGTTCAATATTCCAAACGTTATCTTTTAAATTAATTTCCTTAACCTTTTCGCCATTAAGGTTTAACATATCTAATTTAGACATAATTTCCTCCTCTACTAAGCATTAGTTGTTTCTTCGTCTTGTACATTTTCATTAGTACTAACTTCTTCAGCTACTGGAGCACTAACTTCATATGAAACAAGTTCAACTTTGTTATTAACAACTCCTGGATTCTTAACTGCAGTTTTAATTAATACTAAAGACTTTTTAGGTCCTGGAACATTTCCTTTAATTAAGATAACATTATTTTCTAAATCTACTTGTACTATTTCTAGATTTTGAATGGTAACTTGTTCATTACCCATATGACCAGGCATTTTCTTTCCTGGAATAACTCTCATTGGTAATAATGTTCCCAATGAACCTACACCACGATGATATTGAGAACCATGTCCCATTGGTCCACGTGATTGATTATAACGTTTAATAACGCCCTGAAATCCTTTACCTTTAGAAGTGCCAGTTACATCAACCATTTCTCCTTCAGCAAATAAATCAGCTTTTACAACTTGACCAAGTTGATAATTACTAACATCTACACCTCTAATTTCTCTTAAGAAGCGCTTAGGTGTTGTGTTAGCTTTCTTTAAATGACCCATTTCTGGTTTATTACTAAGGTTTTCTCTCTTATCGAAAGCTGATAATTGGATAGCATCATATCCATCAGTAGCAACTGTTTTAACTTGGCTAACAACGTTAGGCTCAACTTCAACAACAGTTACTGGAATTAAAACTCCATCCTTAGTAAAAACTTGAGTCATCCCGATCTTACGACCTAAGATTCCTTTCATTTTACATTCCTCCTATAATTGAATCTTTATATCAACACCACTAGGTAAATCTAGATGCTGAAGAGCATCGATAGTTTCTTTACTTGGGTTATTGATGTCTATTAATCTTTTGTGAGTACGCATTTCAAATTGCTCTCTAGAGTCTTTGTACTTATGTACAGCTCTTAAAATAGTGTACTTTTGAACATCTGTTGGAAGTGGAATTGGTCCACTAACTTCTCCACCAGTTCTTTTAACAGTAGCTACGATTTTAGCAGCAGCATTGTCTAAAAGTCTGTGTTCATAAGCCTTTAATTTGATTCTCACCTTTGTGTTTGACATTTTATTTCCTCCCTTCGCCTATATCCAGTATAGACTTGCTCCGACCGAATTACCTGACAAACCTAATTAAATATTTAACAACTTAACCGGGTGTATCAGCAACCTCGCCCATCTAAGCCAGCCACACACTTAGTAATTATACTAGATAGTTTACATAAAATCAAGCCTTTTTTAACATTTTTCTAAATTTTATTTTCCCCTTTAATTATAAGCATTTCTATATCAATAAAATACCAAATATTTGACACCTCAAAGCATCTTTACATTGACAAAAAAATTATTAGCAGTATAAAACCACTAATAATTATTTCATCCCTAATTCTTTCATAATATCATTAATAACTACTCTCTCATCAAAAGGATGTCTTTCACCATTAATTTCTTGATAATCTTCATGACCCTTACCTAATATAAGAATAACGTCCCCATCTTGAGCATTCTCTATACAATACTTAATAGCTTCCTTTCTATCAGGAATAATAATATATTTGCCATTAGTCTTCTTCATCCCAACTAAAATATCTTTAGCGATATCATCAAAACTTTCATATCTAGAATTATCAGAAGTAATAACCGATAAATCAGCATATTTACCAGATACTTCTCCCATATCAAATCTACGATCACGACTTCTATTACCACCACAGCCAAATAATGAAACTATTCTCTTTGGATTATATTCCTTAACAGTTGATAAAATACTCTCCATACTAACACCATTATGAGCATAGTCTATAAATACACTATACTTGTCTGATACATCTACTCTTTCCATTCGCCCACGAACTTTAAAATTAAGTAATCCATCTTTAATACTATTAACATCTATATTAAGTAAACTACCTAAAGTAATTGCTGCCATAGCATTATAAGCTGAAAACTTACCCGGCATATTAACCATAAATGTATCTTCAACTAAACCATTAGTCTTAATCTTAATACCTAAGAAATCATTATTATGTAAATACTCAATATCATTGCATCTTAAACTAGCTTCATCAGAAGTACCATAACTATATACTTGACAACTACACTCTTTAGTCATATCTATATAGTGTTTATCATCAATATTAAAAATACCAATACGAGACTGTTTAAATAACAAACTCTTACAATATATATATTCCTCAAATGAAGCATGTTCATTAGTACCAACATGATCTAAAGTTAAATTAGTAAATATCGCATAATCAAATATTAAATTCTTAACTCTTCCAACTTTTAAAGCCTGCGAAGAAACTTCCATAATTAAATATTCAACACCGTTATCAACCATTTCTCTCATATATTTATATAATTCATAAGATTCAGGTGTTGTATTAGTATTGCTATAATATTTATCTAAGTAATATGTTCCTGTTGTCCCAATAATACCTACTTTATAAGACGCACTCTCTAATACCTTCTTTATCATAAAAGAAATAGTAGTCTTACCTTTAGTACCCGTAATACCAATTAAAGTTAAAAGCTTCTCAGGATTGCCAAAATAATTAGAACATACTTGGCAGAAAACATCTCTCGTATTCTTAACCTTAACAAGTGCTATATCATTAGATACCTCTATATCTCTTTCACATATTATAGCAGTCGCCCCCATAGAAATAGCCTTATCTATATAATCATGACCATCACTATTAAAACCTACTAAAGCTATAAATAAAGAATTATTAGTCGTCTTTCTAGAATCATAAACCAAATTATCTATCGTAATATCAGTACTACCACCAACAACTTCACATTCAATACCCTTTAAAATATCATTTAATTTCATAATCCACCCCACTACTATATTATTAAACTTCTACAATAACATTATCTTCTTTTAACTCATCTTTAAATATTTCAGCAAATTCTACTAATTCTTTCTTTATGACATCCGGATATACTGCCTTCGTTGTCCTAATAGCATCGTATATATTTTTAAAATTTACTGTCGATCTATTTTCGTATAAAGCGTTAGAAAACATTTGTCTAAATATAACCAAAGCTATATCCGGATACCTTGAAGATAATTCATATACTCTCTTATATTCACTTGTCATATTAACAATAAACTTAACTATTTGTTCTTTAACAAAATACTTATACGGTAAATATACTCCTGTCTGTTTCTCTATTTTAGGTAAAGTTCTTAAAAGTATTTGCACACACATCTCTTGAGTCGGTTCACTAACGTCAACCTTTTCAAATCTTCGCATAAAAGCCTTATCTCTTAAAATATATCTCTCGTACTCATAGTTCGTTGTAGCACCAACCATCTTTATTGAGCCCCTACTAAGACCTTCCTTAAACATATTAGCAAGGTCCAAAGCTCCTTGACTAGTCCCACCAATTAAAGTATGAATCTCATCAATAAATAATATCGCTTTATCTAACTTCTTTAATTCTTCGATTAAAAGTAAAGCCTTATTATCACCATCATATTCCCCAACAATTGCTGATGTATTAATTCTATATATCTTATAACCCATTAAAGCATTAGGTACTTGTCCTCTTTGAATTCTATAAGCAAGTCCCTCAACAATAGCGGTTTTACCAATACCTGGCTTACCTACTAATACTGCTGACTTTTCCGGAGTAAGTAAAACTAATATTAACTTCTTAATCTCATCATCTCTAGCAATTGCTGGATCAGTTATATAATCAACATCAGTCAAAATATCTGAATACTTATCTAAAATACTTTCTCTCATCATATCACCTAACCTTATACCAACCACAATCTATTTCTTTAAAATATCAATAATCTGCCTCTTAAGTTTATCATCAATATTAGCTACTAACTTCTCTATTTTAATTGATTTATTATATAAGTGAAGTTTATCTTCAAATTCATATAACTTACTAACTACTCCCTGTATACATTTATGAGCAGCATTTCTACTAATATCATAATTCTCACTAATCTCTGTTAAAGATAAATTATTAAAATAATATTCTTCAAAATATAATCTTTGTTTATCACTTAATAATTCACTATAATAATCATATAAAATAATAATATATTCTCTATCATTCATAATTATAAATCCTTAAATAATCCATATATATACTTCTCTATATCAAATACTTCTAAGTCATCAGTACCTTCTCCTAAACCAACAAACTTAACAGCAGTATTAGTTTCCTCTTTAATACCTAAAACAATACCACCTTTAGCAGTACCATCTAACTTAGTAAGAACAATTCCTGTAATATTAGTAATCTCATTAAAAGATTTAACTTGAGAAATAGCATTCTGCCCTGTTGTAGCATCCACTACTAATAATGTCTCATGTGGTGCATCAGGTATAATTTTCTTAATAACTTTATTAATCTTACTTAATTCTTGCATCAAATTAGACTTGTTTTGTAAACGACCTGCTGTATCGACAAGTACAACATCATAATCTTCTTCTCTAGCTAAAGTAATACCATCATATATAACTGCTGAAGGATCTTTTGAAGAAGAACTAACTACTTTAGCACCTATCCTATCTCCCCATTCATTAATTTGCTCAATAGCACCTGCTCTAAAAGTATCACCTGCAACAAGTAAAACTTTCTTACCTTCATTAATCATCTTACTTGCTAACTTACCAATTGTTGTTGTTTTACCAACACCATTAACTCCCACAAAAAGTATTACAGTAGGTCCTTCACTAGCATAATTAATCTTAGAACTTATTATTCCATTACCAACATACATAATAAATAATTCATCAATAATAATATTCTTAAGATCTTCTGTACTAGTAATCTTTTCTTCCTTAACACGATGTCTTAATCTATCAACAAACTTAACAACCGTATTAACACCTATATCTGCAGTTATTAATATATCTTCTAACTCTTCAAAATAATCATCATCTATAAACTTATATTTATTAGATAAATTAGTTAATTTAGAAGTAAACTCTAGTCTAGTTTTCTTTAAACCGTTATCATACTTAAAAACTTCTTTATCTTCTTTACTAAATACTTTTTTTAATTTATCAAATATTCCCATATATACCCCATCCTCCACCCAATTATATCATGGATACTATGAAAAATAAATAAATATAAATTATTTTACAAAAAAAAGAAACTATTTAGCTTCATCTGTCGCTCTAGTTTCTCTTATAACAGTTACTTTAACAGTACCTGGATATTGAATCTCACTTTCAATTCTATTCTTAATTTCTCTAGCTATTTGATAAGACATTAAATCATCTACTTCATCAGGTTTAACAATAACTCTAAGTTCACGACCTGCTTGAATAGCATAAGACTTATCAACACCCTTAATATCGTTACCAATCTTTTCAAGTTGTTCTAATCTTTGGAAATAGTTTTCTGTTGAATCATTTCTAGCACCTGGTCTTGAAGCCGAAATGGTATCAGCAATACTAACAATTGTTGAAATAACACTAGTAGCTGGTTCATCACCGTGATGTGATGCAATTGCATTAATAACCACACTATTCTCGTTATATTTCTTTGCTAAATCAACACCAATCTGAACATGTGAACCTTCCATTTCAAAATCAATTGCCTTACCGATATCGTGAAGTAAACCTGCTCTCTTAGCCAAATTTACATTTTCACCAAGTTCAGCAGCAATTAATCCTGAAATATTAGCAACCTCAATAGAATGTTTTAAAGCATTTTGCCCATAACTAGTTCTAAAATGTAGTTTACCAATAATATCTACTAAATCAGGATCAATCTTTGATAAACCAAGTTCATAAACAGCCTCTTTACCATATTCCCTAATCTTTTGCTTAACTTCAGAACACATCTTGTCATAAAGTTCTTCAATTCTAGCCGGATGAATTCTACCATCCTTAATAAGTCCTTCTAAGGTTAATCTAGCAATCTCTCTTCTCAATGGATCAAAACTTGAAATAACAATAGCTTCCGGAGTATCATCAATAATTAAATCAACCCCTGTTACTGATTCGATAGTACGAACATTACGACCCTCTCTTCCAATAATTCTACCCTTCATTTCATCATTAGGTAAAGTTATAACTGAAACAGTTTGTTCATTAGTAACATCCGCTGCATACTTTTCCATACTATTAATAAGTAAATTTTTAGCTTTGCTATCAACATCTAACTTAGCTTCAGTTTCTTTTTCTTTAATATAAGTAGCAATTTCTACAGCCATCTTGTCTTCAACAGTCTTCATAACTTCTTTTTTAGCTTGTTCTCTAGAATATCCACTAATTCTCTCTAGTTCTTCTAATTGTTGTCTTTTAATTTCTTCTAGTTTGTCCTTAGACTCTTGAATCTCATCTTGTTTCTTAAGTAAATTTTTCTCTCTATCATCTAAGTTTTTTTCTCTGTCTTGTAAAGATTCACTTCTTCTATCAATGCTACTCTCTCTTTGTAAAAGTCTTTCTTCCATCTCTTTTACTTCATTTTTCTTTTCTTTAATATCTTTATCAGCCTCTAATTTTAATCGATGAACTTCTTCTTTAGTTTCAAAAATAGAATCACGTTTAATCTTATCAGCATCTTTCTTAGCTTTATCAATTATACTTAATGCTGTACTTTCTTCTTTCTTCTTTTTAATAAATAAAGAAACTAACAAAATAGCTACACCAACTATAATACCAAGAATAAACATTAAAATAAAAATAGCAATATTACCCACATAACACCTCCTCGTATCAAAAATATTTATAGAAAAAAACAATCATTTATATTTAAATCTATACAATATTATTGTATAAACAATTCTTATCGATGTCAAGTGAAAATATTAAAAAGAAGCTACTCACTAGCAACTTCCTTCTTAACTCTATCTATCCCATAATGTTTTCTAATTTCTGTCTCAAGTTGTTCACACAATTCAGGATTATCTTTCAAAAATTGTTTAACATTCTCTCTACCTTGACCAATTTTATCACCATTATAAGAGTACCAAGCACCACTCTTCTCTATTAAACCAATATCTGTAGACATATCAACAATCTCTCCAAGTTTAGATACGCCTTCACCATACATTATATCAACACTAGTAGTTCTAAATGGTGGAGCAACTTTATTCTTAACAACCTTAATATTAGTCTTATTACCAATAATATCCGTACCTTGTTTTATCTGCTCACCACGTCTAATATCAAGTCTAACGGATGCATAATACTTAAGAGCCTTACCACCTGGAGTGGTTTCTGGATTACCAAATAATATACCAACTTTTTCTCTTAACTGATTAATAAATATCACAATAGTATTAGTCTTATTAATTGAACCTGATAGTTTTCTTAAAGCCTGAGACATAAGTCTTGCCTGTAAACCAACATGAGAGTCTCCCATCTCACCATCAATCTCCGCCTGAGGCACCAAAGCAGCTACTGAGTCAATAACTACAATACTAACCGCTTCACTCTTAACTAAAGCATCACATATTTCTAAAGCCTGTTCTCCGGTATCCGGTTGTGATAATAACAATTCATTAATATCAACGCCTAAATTAGATGCATAAACTGGATCCAAAGAATGCTCAGCATCAATAAAAGCTGCTCTCCCACCATTCTTCTGTACCTCAGCAATAGCATGAAGTGCAAAAGTTGTCTTACCAGAAGACTCAGGACCATAAATCTCTATAATTCTACCCTTAGGATAACCACCAACACCTAAAGCAATATCAAGAGCAAGTGAACCACTTGGGCTAACCTCAACTTCAACATTTTCTTGCTCACCAAGTTTCATAATCGAACCTTTACCAAATTGCTTTTCAATATCTGCAAGAACTTGTGCTAATGCCTTATCCTTATCTATTCCATTTCCAACTGTTTTTGCCATAAATAAAACCTCCTTTACAGTTATAAACTCATTATACAATAACGCATTTTCATTGTCAACACAGTAAAAATTACCATTTATAAAATCTAAATAATAACCCTATACTAATTTTAAAAAAGTAAAAAAAAGATACTGCAAATTATTTTGCAATACCCATATTTTACAATAAAAATAAATTATTTTGCAGAAATATACTCTTTAGCCATTACATAATACTTAGCACCTGATACAACAGATAATACTGCTGCAATTATTAATAAATAATCAGATACTCTAATAGGTATTAATTCAAATGGTAAATTAGAGAAAAATGTTAAAGTTAAACCAACCATTAATGTAGCAGTTTTTACTTTAGCAATAGGAATAGCTGCAACAGCTTTACCCTTATTACCAATTAACATTTTAATAGAATCAACAACAATATCTCTTGCAATTATTACAACCGCAATAACCGGACTAATTAACTGATTACAAGCTAAAACAACTAAAACTGTATTAGTTAATAATTTATCACTAATTGCATCAATCATCTTTCCAAAATCAGTTACCATGTTATATTTTCTAGCAATATAACCATCTAAAAAGTCAGTTAAAGATGCAATTATAAATAATACCCCAGCAATAACATACTTAGAATCTAATAATACCCTTTTACCAACAGTCCATACCGGGAGCTCAATATTAAATTGTTCAAAAGGTACTAACAATAAAATAAGTATTATAACTGACATAATAATTCTAGAAATCGTAATTTTATTGGCCTTATTCATCTTACTCCTCCTATCATATATGTTATATCATTAGAAGTATCACCATTATTTCTATTTAGAAAAAATAGACAACCTCCAACAATTACAACCATAATTACTCCAATTACTACCATCAACTTCCAATTAGTTTTCTTAGTACTCATACTAGTATAAGGTGATACAACTTCTTTAACTTCTTTTTGATTCTTAGCTTCCTCAATAGTTTCTATTGGTATTCTAGAAGTAAAATCAAATAAGAACTCATTGAAATCATCTAATATCTTCTCTGTATCTAATCCCAAATACTTAGCATAATCTTCAATTAATTTCTTTAAAGCAATAACATCTTTAAAATCTTCTTTATTACCTGACTCCAAACTAATTATTTGATTTGGTCTTAATTTTAAATCAAGAGCAGCTTCTTCAACCGAGACCCCATTCTCTTCTCTTTTCTCTTTTAATTTATTACCAATATCGTGCATAATATCCTTCCTAAAATATATAAATATTATCTTATAAGCCACGTTCTGTACCTATAAAAGGCGGCAAACATTTATCTATGATTTCTCATCCATCTTCTGGTTCATTTCCCATCCAATAGTTCCTCTACCAAAATTTGAGTTTCTCACTTATGGGGTTTACCTCGTTTCACCCTAAACATTTCTATTTAGATTCGTCACTGTGGCACTTTAGATATTCGTTTCATAGAATACTCCTTAGAAACAAATAAAGCCGTCAGCCTAAACTGCCTTAAGTTATTTTTTCCTTAAGCATAAACACTACTACCATCTCAGATAGTGTGAGCGTGGACTTTCCTCTATAACAATTGCTATAGCGTTTGCCCAGATAATATCATTTATTGTTCTTTTCCCAAAACAATCTTTTCTAATTGTGATATTCTTCTAATAATATCTACGTTAGTAACTTCTTTTTCGTCAACTTTTAAAGCTTGTAAGCTTAATTTTAAGTCTCTTACCTCTTGCTTTAATTCCTGATTTTCATTAGCAAGTTGTCTCTTATCATTCTCTAAAGCACTAATAATATTATCATACTCATTATAATCTCGTATAATAATATCCAAAAACTTATCAACTTCTTGTAAACGATAACCACGTGCATCAATTTTAAATTCTTTTTCTAATATATCTTGTTTTGTTAATTCAATATGACCTTGATACATATATTTCACCCCTATCACATTAAATAATACGATAATAACATCACCGTCAAACAAATTATAGCATAATTCTACCTAATAGTCAAATTAAGTTATTTCTACTCCATACATTATATTTATCACGAGAATATATCTTAATATCTATTGGACTTACAAACTTCATAAATAATAAATCTTCTATAACAATATCCATATCATTACCAAGTTTAAAACTATATTCAATTCCATCTAAAAAATCATCTTTTGAGTCTGATAACTTCCTAATTCTTAAATTATTAGCCATATATACCGTCATACTAGTATTAACAGTCTTATAATCAATTCTAATAATATCTTCTATTATTAAACTACCACTACCACTTAATTGAAAAGTAATAGGTCTAATCTCTGTCTTAGGAATAATCTTCTTAAGCATCCTCTTATCCATATAATTAATAACACTACCACTAGATATAATCCCAGGGGTATCAACAATAGTTAACTTATCATTAATAACAATATCTATCTTATCTAAAGTGGTTGAAGGATACATACTCTCTGTAATATTAGGACTCATACTAGTATAATTCTTAATAATCTTATTAAGCAAAGTAGATTTCCCACTATTAGTATTACCAACTAAATAAACATATCCAGTCTTATTATATTTATTAATTTTATTATATAAACTATCTAAATTATAATTCTTAATACTACTAACAATCTCTATACCCACAATACTGTTGATATTCATATTCTCTATATATTTAATAATCTTATAATCTTTAACAGACTTAGGTAATAAATCTCTCTTCGTAATAACTAATAATACTTTCTTAAACTTACTAAGTAATTCTAAATTTAAATTTAATATATTAACAACATATACTACCAAATCATCTTTGTTAATTTTATCTAATATCTTTTCATAAGAAGAATTATCTCTACTAGTATACTTATAAACACCATAGTTTCTTAATCTAAAACATCTCTCACATAAATCTTTATTAAGATCATCTACATAACCCTCTTTATTACTATCTGTATCTTGTAATACTATTCCACATCCACTACACTTCTTAATCATAATATTTTCCTCTTTTAAAAATACCCTTCTTCTCTAAAGTTTTTAATATCTTATGTTCACTAGTCCTGCAGAATATTCTTGTAGCAAGACGATCTTTATTTGACATAGGATTAACTAAAATAGTAGTAATACCTACTCTATTGCCCCCTAAAATATCTGTCATAACTTGATCCCCAACAATAGCCACATCTGAAATATTATAGTTAAACTTCTTAATAACCTTTAAAAACTTCCCTGTCATAGGCTTTCTACTATTATAAGAACAATCCACTAATAACTTATCCTTAAACGGCTTTAATCTATTTTTAGAAGCATTACTAAATATTATAACTTTAAAATCCATATCTTTTAAATCATTTATAAGATCAATAAGCCTCTTATTAGGCTCTTTCTCTACAAAAGGTACTAAAGTATTCTCTAAATCAAATAGTAAACACTTAATACCAGACTCTTTTAATTTATCATAATCTACATGATATATACTCTTCTGATATATATCAGGTCTAAATAACTCTATCATTATATCACCCACTCTTTTAATAATTGTACTAAATTTTCAAGAAAAAGTCACTAACATATTTTACTATTTATATCTATATAATTTATTAGGATGTGATATATTTGCTATTTAATATACTAAACTATATAGTTCAAAACTTAATGTTCTTTACTGGTTCTTATTCTAATAATGTTTTTCCTGAACCTTTACCCAAAGAATTAGAAGAAGAATATATAACTAAAGCCTGCAATGGTGATAAAGAAGCCAGAAATAAATTAATTGAACATAATCTAAGATTAGTTGCCCATATCGTTAAGAAATTTGAAACCAAAGAATATGATGTCGATGACTTAATAGGTATTGGTACTATTGGTTTAATTAAAGGTATCGATACTTATTCTCCTAATAAAAAAGTAAAATTAACTACTTATGCTGCTAAATGTGCTGAAAACGAAATATTAATGTACTTTCGAGCTGACAAAAAGAATAATTCTAATATAAGTATTTATGATGAAATAAGTTATGACAAAGAAGGTAATAAAATAACTATCTTAGATATTCTCAAAACACCTGATCCTGACTTTACTGATGAAATATATAAAAAAGATAACATTAAACTACTAAAACAGTATATAAACTTACTAAGCAAAAGAGAAAGAGAAATCTTAATCGATAGATACGGTTTAGATGGTAAAGATGAATTAACTCAAAAAGAAATAGCCAAAAAACTCCATATCTCAAGAAGTTATGTATCTAGAATTGAAAAAAGAGCTACCACTAAAATATTAAGAGAATTCATTAAAAACAACAAAAATAATTGACAAGCCCTTATATTTATAGTAATATTAAAATGCGTGTATTTTGAGGAGGGACAATTATGGCAAAGAAAGAAACAAGCAAGAAAACAAGAAAAGTTAATAACAGACCTAACTGCTTAAAAATAACAAAAAGAGCACAAAAAGTTAATTTACAAACTGTAACTTTAGCTGATGGAACAAAAGTAAGAACAAGTGCTAGAGAAGCAAGAACTGCAAAGAAAAATAAATAACTATATATTAAAACACTAATATATAGTTTTTTTATGCACTAAAAAACTTCACGATTTATGTTTCGTGAAGTTTTAATATTCTATATAAGCATTATAGCAAGTACTAAACAAATTACTATAAATAGATATAAGAATAATCTCCAAATATACTTTAACCAAGTAGTATATGGAACATCTAAATAAGTAAGTACTACTATTAATAGTAAACTAGTTGGACCTACTATATTGATTAAACCATAGAATCCTTGGAATAATACAGCTAGTACTGGATACAAAGCTTCATCTTCAACTAAAGAAATAATTGAAGAGAATACTCCAACAGATGTATAGTATAAATCAACATGTAAAATACTACCAACTAAACTATATAATCCTGCAAGTCCAATATTATAATCAGTCTTACTAATTAAAGTAGATAAGAATCCATGATTATAAGCACCTACTAGAACACTATATGCTAGTACTACAACAAATGCAGAAGGTAGTAATTTTTTCATACCACTTATAAATGCATCTACATATTCATCAAACTTAATATGACTAATAAATTTAACTACTAGACTAAGAATTAGCATAATAATCATTGGCATCATATAATTACCTAAACCATTACTATTCCATTCACCTAAAGCAGTAAATGAACCAGAAATTAAATTATTAAAAATAGAAAAGTTTTTAGTACCTAAACCAACTAACCAAGTATGAAACTTAGTAAATACTTCTACATTAAATAATGTCTTCCATGGCATAACACCAATAACAGTATATACAAATAGAAATGCAAATACTATAATTAATGGCCAAGCTTTAACTTTCTTATAATCTCCTTTAACTTCAGTTACAAGTAAACTATCACTATCAGTATTTAACTCATACTTAACTTTTTTATCTTTAACACTTTTAATATGTCTACTAACATAAAAGATAAGTAAAGCAACACCAAGTACTAGTAATAATAATTTAGGAAATACATTGGCAAAATTTTCTTCAATACCAACAAACTTCTCCATAGTAGTATTAGTAGTACCATAATAATTATTTGGATCTCTAAATGTAACAAATATACCACCTATTACACCAATAATTGAAGAAACTACTGTTGCACTAATTGCTACTAATTTATCATATCCAAGTAATAAAATAATAGATATAACAAATGGAATAAACATAAATATTAACATATCCATACCTGTTAAAGCACTAACTAAAGCAAATAGAATAATAACTAAATAAATAAATTTATTACCAAGTTTTTTAACTTTACTAACAATACTATCTAATAGTTTTTTATAACCACTTGATTTATTTAATACTCCATAGAATCCACCTACTATTAAGATGAATAAGAAAATGTCAAAAAAGAAATATAAAGATCTAATGCCATTTAAAAATAAATCACCAAATCCAATATAAGACTTAACATCATTTCTTCCAACAGCAATCCAACTAATGATTACTAATAGTACTAAAATCATACTAATTACTTTAAATAAACTGTGTTTTTTCATATTATCCTCCTCATCTTAATAATATCACAATATTCATACAATTTGCAACATATAATACAAAAAAATAGCATATATTACTATATACTATCTCATTTTTTACTTATTTTTCATTTGTGGGAATAAAACCACATCTCTAATAGAAGGTTGATTAAATATTATCATCATTAATCTATCAATACCAAATCCAAGACCACTAATTGGAGGCATGCCTTGTTCCATAGCTCTTAAGAATCCTTCATCAAGATCCATAGTCTCATCATCACCTTGTGCTTTAGCCTTTAATTGATCCTCAAACGCTTTTCTTTGAACAACCGGATCAACTAACTCAGAATAAGCCTTACATAACTCTGTACCACATACTAATACTTGGAATACATCAATCATACGCTTATCATTATCATTTCTTCTAGCAAGAGGAATCATAACTGCTGGATAATTATAAATAATAGTTGGTTCTACAATATTAGCTCTAACTAACTTCTTATAGCAGAAATCAATTATTTGACTTAAAGACTTATAATCATTTAAATCTTCATAACTAAATAACCCTTTTTCAACTATCTTATCTTTCAATTCACTAGGTTCTTCAATATCAAGAAAATCAAAACCAAATACCCTACGCATCTCTTCTACATAATTAATTCTAGTCCAATTTTCTTTACCAAAATCAATAACATTACCATTATATTCTATACAAGTAGTACCTACTAATTCCATAAGTAAACCTTTAATAAACTTTTGATAAAACTTAATATTATCTTCAAAATTCCAATATGAAGCATACCATTCAACTTGTGTAAATTCTTGTAAATGTTCAGTATCCATACCTTCATTTCTAAAACATTTAGCTACTTCATATACTCTATCAAAGCCACCTGCTATACATTGTTTTAAATAAGTTTCTGGTGCAATTCTTAAATTACAATCCATATCTAAAGCGTTATGGTGAGTATAGAAAGGCTTAGCAGAAGCCCCACATACAGCATTTTGTAATATTGGTGTCTCAACCTCTAAGAAACCATTCTCTCCAAGAAACTTATGAATATAAGCATATAACTTACTTCTTCCTAAAAATACTCTTCTAGCATCTTCATTAGTAATTAAATCAACATATCTCTCACGATATTTTAACTCAACATCAGTAAGTCCATGAAACTTCTCAGGAAGTGGCCTTAAAGCTTTACCTAAGAAAGCAAAACTATGCACTCTAAGTGTTTTCTCACCTGTTTGAGTAGTAAATATCTCTCCCCTAGCACCAATAAAATCACCGGTATCTATTTGTTTCTTAAAGAACTGATAATTATCTTCTCCAACAGTATCTATCTTAAACTCAAGTTGCATATCACCTTCAATATCACGAATTCTAACGAAACTAAGTTTACCCATCTTACGCATAAATACAATTCTACCTGCAATACTAACATCATTAGTGCCATCTTCTAAATTTCTAGCATCTTTTAATTTATGAGTAATTTCATATCTTTCAGGATACGGATTACAAAATTCCTTAATACTTTCTAACTTCTCTCTTCTAACTAATTCTTGTTCTGAATATTCCATTCTAAACACTCTCCTTTACTACTTTTGTACATGCCATCATATCATGTAAACCTCTTTTATCTTTTCTATATAAAACAAACATAACTGTTATCATTACAAACATCAAGTCAAAACCACCGACAAGAGTATAACAATAAATAAAATTATTCTTACTAGTAAATAATAAAATTAATATAATTACATTAGATAATAAACTATATATAAACACATTTCTAACTAACATTTGCCAAAACTTAGGTCTTTTCTCTGTCTTATTATCAACTACTTTAATATTCATAAGTTTTTTAGCAATAGTCTGTCCCTTATTAAAATAAGCAAACACTACAAAATATACAAAATTAAGTCCTACTGAAACAACTGTTGATAAATAATTTTCTTTCTGATACTTATACATTAAATCTTGATACTCATTAATAAATGCCTCTGATCCAACCTCTCCATTAGTATATTTCTCAGTTAATGCTGTTATTTCTTTATTAATATCATTACCTTTATTAGGTATAAAAACACTTATAACACTACTAATAGCAAATATTAATAATACATCCAATAAATAACAACCTAATCTATCAAAAAAACTTGCCATATCTATTCCTTCTTTCCAATTAATATTCTACCACAAAAAAATCATAACACCTACAATTATTTATTAAATGCCTTCATTATCTAAAATATCTTGATATCTATCAAGTAAATCAATTATTCCTTTAGCATCACTTATTGTAAATAATTCTTTCTTAATCTCTGTAGATTTAGGTAATCCTTTTATATACCAAGAGATATGACTTCTCATCTCTAACACGCTAATTTTTTCACTTTTAAGTTCTAACAAATAGTTTAAATGTTTACGACACATATCTATTATTTCTTTATAACTTGGCTTTTCTAAAATAATACCTGTATCAAAATAAGTAACTAATTGTTTAATAAGCCAAGGATTACCTAAAGCTCCTCTACCAATCATAATTGCATCAACACCTGTATATTCAAACATCTTAATAGCGCTCTCAATACTATTAACATCTCCATTACCTATAACCGGTATAGAAACACTTTCTTTTACTTTTTTAATTATATCTAAGTCAACTTTACCACTATAACCTTGACTTCTAGTACGCCCATGAACACATATTGCTTTTGCCCCGGCTTCTTCACATATTTTAGCTACTTCAACAGCATTTATACTATTACTATCCCAACCACTACGTATCTTAACCGTAACCGGTATAGGAACAGCTTTCACAACTGCACTAACTATTTCTCTAATCTTTGCCGGATTCTTTAAAAGAGCACTTCCTGCTTGAGCCCTAACAGCAACTTTAGGCACCGGACATCCCATATTAATATCAATAATATCCGGTTTCATTATCTCATAAACCATTTTAGCAGCCTCAACAAAAGTATCAACATCACTACCAAATATTTGCTGAGCAATAGGTCTTTCATAATCTGAAACATAAAGCATATCCTTAGTTTTCTTACTATTATAAACAAGTCCTTTATCACTTACCATTTCAGCATATACAAGTCCACAACCCATCTCTTTAATAATTCTTCTAAAAGCCGAATTACACACTCCTGCCATTGGAGCTAAAACAATATTATTTTTTATTTCTACATTACCTATCTTCCATTCCATATAATCACCTTAAACTTGCAATATTATTATTTTTATGCTACAGCATATTTGTCAAAGCAATTTGCATAAAATAATATGGCAGCATTCAATTTCGCATGTTGAATGTCTACCAAAATGGTTCGACATTTAATCTATCAAAAAGATTAAGTGTCATTTTTTTATTACAATTACTAACATAGTAAGGAGTAACAAGAAGTAGACACTCAACAGCTGAATTTCCCTTGAACACATTATACAATAAAATTATTCCTCAAACAAGCAAATAAACTTAAAAAGAATAGAATTATTTTTCTATCCTTAACTTATTATTATTTATGATATGATTCATTATTAAGTATCTTAAATGCTCGATATATTTGTTCTAGTAAAATACCTCTAAATAATTGATGCGGAAATGTTAACTTTGAAAAAGATAAACGATAATTAGCTAGTTCTTTAATTTCCGGACTAATTCCATCCGAACCACCAATAATAAATGTTATATTAGAGTTTATCAAAAATGTTTTATCTATCTTTTCTGCAAACTCTCTTGAAGATAAATTATTACCATCAATATCCATAACAATATTATAGTCTTTAGTATTTATAACTTTAAGTAATTCTTCTTTTTCTTTATTAATATTACTATCTGTTAATTCAATTATTTCTATCTTATGATACTTACTTATTCTTTTAGCATAATCGTTAATCATGTCTCGTAAATAATTCTCTTTAATTTTACCAACACATATAATCTTAATCATAATTCTATAAAATCTGTCTCCTTATTCTGCAATGCTTCAACTATTTTTATATTATTATAATCTATCTTAGACTTATCTAATCTCGTAATTAAAGTATTATGAGCAAGACTAACTGTATTATTTTCTTCTGATAAATGGGCCAAAATAATATACTTAGTATTATTTCCAATAAAAGATGCTAAATATTTAGCGGAATCATAATTAGATAAATGACCTTTATCTGACAATATTCTTTGCCTTAATTCAAAAGGATATCGCCCATTAGTAAGCATTTCAACATCATGATTACTTTCAAATACATAGGCATTTCTATTTTTCAATAAATCAAAATATCTCTGATTAATATAACCTGTATCTGTAATATATACCACTGATTTATCCAAATTATTAACAACATAACCAAAAGAATCTTCAACATCATGTGATGTCCTAATAACATCTATATTAACATCACCTATTACTAGTGAATCAATACTATCATCAATTACAAAATAATTACTAATAAAAGGTAAATAATTTAACATACTACTAGCTAAATAAACCTTAATATTATATTTCTTTAAGAATGTCTTTAAACCATTAGTATGATCAGTATGAATGTGTGTTAACATAATAGCATCTATATCATTAGGATCTATGCCTAACAAGTTTAATTTTTCTACAACATACTTACAACTATTACCCATATCGATAATTATTTTTGTACTATTTGTTTCTATATAAGTAGTATTACCTTTACTACCACTTGATAAAACTTCAAATCTCATCTGAATAAACTAAACGGATTTATATGATTACCATATCTTTTAACCTCAAAGTGTAAGTGAACACCCGCTAATGGATTAGAAGCTGTTGGTAATGGATCAACCCAACCAGTATTACCTACTGTACCAATTTGTTGACCACGCTGTACCGTTAATCCCTCCTTAACATAAATATCTTTTAAATGATTATACTGAGTAGTATATCCCCCAATATTATGATCAATTACTATGTAATTACCATTACCATAATTACATGATTTAACACCTGGTACACAACCTGTATATATCTTAATAACTGTTCCATTATTAGAAGCATATACCGGTGAACCATAACCAGTACCAGCAATATCAATAGCGGCATGAAAGCTACCCCAACGATACTCATAATTAGTTGTAATAACATATGATGAACGAGTTGGCCAAGCCCAATAAGATAAATCAGCAACATTAGGTACATACTTTTCACCTTTTACTAATATCTCACTAACAGAAGGTTTAACCTCTTCACTATTCATAACTGTTGCATCCACTAGAAGACCATTAACATATTGATATTTTTTAGTAACTAACTCTAAACCATTTTCCCCTTCACGCTCTACATAATTGTATCCTAAAACTAAATTTTCATCATACTTAACTTCAGTTGTATATCTCTTTTCTTGTTCTTCGACACTATGTACTTCTTCAATAATACTAAACATTGGATTAATTAACCCAACAGATACAACCTGTGATTCATAAAGTAAATTATTCTTACTAGTAAACATTGGATTAGCTATTAAAAATTCTTGAACATTTAACTTATTAGCTTCTGCAACTGTCTCAATAGTATCTCCGGCTTTAACTACATATGTATCTTGTTCTGCTAAAGAAGAATATAATAAGTATTTCTCTAATTCATCTACATCAAAAAATATTTTATCATTAGTAGATATATAATCTTCACGATAAGTAACATCTTCTCTTATATATATATCCTCTATATTAGATCCTGTATAAGATATCTTCTCTTGGTTATCATCCATAAAAGCTTGATATTTCTCATCATCTACAAATACTTTTATTATCTCAATGACAGCTTCATCAAATAATTTCTTATCTACAACATTAATCTGTTTAGTCTCAAACTCACTATTATCTTTATCACTAATAGTTATAACAACACCCTTAATAGTAAAACTCTTATTATTAACTAATTTTCTATATATATCATCATAACTATCTACATTATTATCATAAGTAATTAATTTCTTAACTTCAACTCCTTTAGGAGTATATATAGTATCTACACCATACTTTTCTTTTAACTTTTCTTCTTGGATATTTATATAGTCATCAAACTTAGTCTCAGAATCAACCATCCCTATTTTCTTACCATCAACATAAACAGCATAGTAAGTATTTGGTTCTCTCTTAGTAGTATCTAAACTACCAAATATAAATATAAAAGTACTAAGTATAATAACTACCAAAGTAGTTCCAATATTCCCCTTATTTTTCATT
The DNA here is from genome assembly GCA_934130545.1 of uncultured Bacilli bacterium. GTDB lineage: Bacteria > Bacillota_I > Bacilli_A > RF39 > UBA660 > UBA6414. The sequence continues at coordinate 39,080 of CAKOYD010000005.1, forward strand.
ATTCTCACTATCCTTCTTCAAAGATAAGAAAGTAGAAGTTCTCTTCTTAAATAACATATCTATCGTACCTGTCTGGCCATTACGATGCTTTAGTATAATAAGTTGAATAGGTACTGGTAAACTATTATCAATAACTCCGGTACTATTATCTTGACTAGGAGCATGTAAAGCTGCAACAATATCGGCATCCTGTTCAATAGCACCTGACTCTCTTAAGTCACTAAGAACCGGTTTCTTATCTTCTCTTTTTTCTACATCACGCGATAATTGCGATAAAGCAATTACTGGCACTTCTAATTCCAAAGCCATAGTTTTTAACTTTCTAGATATCTCTGATACCTCTTGTTGTCTAGAACCAGAATATTTAGAAGATGAAGATATTAATTGCAAGTAATCGATTATTACTAGTCCTAAACCTTCTCCTTGGGTTGCTAATCTGCGACATTTAGCCTGTATTTCACTAGCCGTTATTGCCGAACCATCATGAAAATATATATTAGTATCAGCAAGTTGACTAATTGCCTCATTAATCTTACGATAATCATCCGTCTCTAAATTACCTTTTTGCAATTTCATTGCATCTATTTGTCCTAATGAACTAATCATTCTCATAATCAATTGTTCAGCCGGCATTTCTAGTGAAAAGATAGCAATATTCTTCTTCGTGCTTTTTGCCGCTGCCGTTGCCACGTTTAAAGCAAAAGCCGTTTTACCAACAGCTGGACGTGCCGCTAAAATAATAAGTTGCGTTGGCTGAAAACCAGTTGTAATTCTATCTAAATCAGTTAAACCGGAAGTAAGCCCAGTAAGTTTACCTTTATTCTTAACAATATTATCAATATTTTCACGAGCAGAATTCAATACTTCAGTAACTGTTCTAAACTCTGTTCCACGTCTTGTCTTAGATACATTTAAAATACTCTTCTCAGCATATTCAACAGCGTCCTCTAAATTAGAACTAGGATCATTAGCCATTGATACAATACTAGTAGCAACCTCAATCATTTTCCTTAAGGTATACTTCTCTAATACTTTATCAATATAATAATCTATATTAGCGCCTGTTGCTACACTATCAACAAGTTCATTTAAATATTCAACACCACCAGTTAAATTAACAATATTCTTCTCAACCATTAAACTAACAACTGTACTAATATCTACTGGTTGATGCTTATTATAAAGTTCTGAAATGCATTCAAATATTTTAGCATGACTATCTAAAAAGAATACTTCACTAGATAATTCTTCACAAGCTCTCTGTAAAGCATAACTAGACCAAAATATTGATCCTAATAAACTTTTCTCCGCCTCTATATTATTAGGAAGCCCTGGATTCATTTATACCACCTACTTTTTTAATTCAACCTTAATATTCCCCTTAACTTTCTTATAAATAACAACTTCAACATTATACATACCTAAAGTATTTAATGTTTCATTTAACTTAATATCTCTTTTATCAATACTATAACCAAGTTCATTTAACTTATCACTAATTTGTTTACTAGATATTGACCCAAAAACTTTACCATCATTACTACATTTAACCTTAAAAGTTAAACATACACCATCAAGTTTTTCTTTTATTTTATTAGCCCTCTCTATCTCTTTTTCTTCTTCACGAGCCTTAATATCAAGTTCATTTTGTAGTCTTTCATTACTACCCTTAGTATACTTAATTGCATACCCATTCTTTATTAAATAATTAGTAGCGTATCCATCTGATACCTCTTTTATATCATTAACTCTACCTTGTTTCTTTAAATCTTTAATAAAAATAACCTTCATATCCTATCCCCACTTTCCATAATAATTATACAATATATTTAAAAATAAGTCATCCCCATATTATCTTTTCTTTACTAAACCATTCTTCATTACTTTATCTCTATCATACAAAGAACATACTAATTTACTTAGATCTTCTCCATTAAATAAATCTAAACCAATATTCTTAAACATTGTAAAATAATCTTCATCACTAGTTATTTTACTTCTAATATAGTTAAATATATTAACCCTATCATTTTTATCAAGTGTCATCACATACATAGAAATTATTATACCTAATATATATGACAAATGTCTATTATCGTAATTATCATATTCATACATAAACATATACATTAAACTAAAATTCTCACTACTATTAAGTAAAAATCTAACAAATTCTATATATTCATCATCTATCTCTACTTTATTATCACTACTGATATTCATAATAGGTAAAAATAGTCCCTTTATTTCCTTCTCCATAAGTCCAAGACGATAAGATAAGTAAAATGATAAATCATAATCATAATTATTAGCTAAATAATCATATAATTCCCCTTCCATCATAATAGAAGGTATCTCATTAAGAAAAAAATTATACGGTCTATTAACACAATAATCACCATAATTTCTTAATTCATCATAATGAACAACATTATCAGGACACAAATTATCTAAATGAATAAATTCATGTAAAATATTAAAAGCATCCTTAATAGTATTATTATAGCAAATAAAAATACCATCTTCAGCAGCATAACTAGACACATCAAATTTCATAATACTATCTATATAGCATTCTTTTAAAAATTCATAATCATCAGTAGTAGCGCAATTCATAACAATCTCATTAATATCCAAATTAAGAAATACTAAATAACTACATAATTCACTGTTATATATATCATGATATATAATATCACTTATCTTATCTAAAACCTCACAAGAAGTAATAGAAACATCTATTTCCTTAGCAATACTATATATATAATCTAAAATAACAGATAATATTTCAGGTATATCATTATATGAAACAAAGTGCACCTGTTTATTTGATAAAACACCCATAAATCTATGAAACATACCTTCATAGTTGCTTTTTAAAAAAGAAATAACTATTTCAAGTGAATCTTCTATACTTACATATTTACATTCCACATTCTCTTTTTGTTCAACAAATTTCAATAAAGAGGTAAGTAAAATTCTTAAACAAGAAAATTTTTTAAGTTCCTCAAAATAATCTTCCTTATCCTTAATAATCAATTCATGAATATCAATATTCTTAGTATCAGTACATCTAAATCTATATTCATCATCTGTACATTTCATAATATCCCCCCAAAGTAGTTATATTCTACTACAAAATAGATAAATAGACAAGAAAAAAGAACTATTACTAGTCCTTCAATTATTTATTAGTATATGGTAAAAAGCCCATAAATCTAGCTAATTTAACTTGTTCAGCAACATCTCTTTGATGTCTAGCACATGTTCCAGTAACTCTTCTTGGTAAAATTTTACCACTATCATTACTAACATATTTACTAATTACATCAATGTTTTTATAATCAACTGTTTTTCCTAAACAAGAATAACATACTTTTTTTCTTTTTTTAGCACGAAATTCTGCCATAATTATCCTCCTTTTTAAAATGGTAAATCATTATCGCTAACGTTAATTTTTTCACCAAAAGCAGCAAATGGATCATCTTCTACAGAAGTTGTAGGAGCATCCTGTATAGGAGATTGATTAAAATTAAATGAATTACTTGGTTGTGTATTACTTACTGAACTATCACTATTAGCACCCTTAGAATCTAAGAATTGTACATTAGTAGCAATTACTTCAGTAACATATACTTTCTTACCATCTTTATCATCATAATTTCTTGTTTGAATTCTACCTTCTACAGCCACTTGTCTACCCTTAGCCATATATCTAGCAACATTTTCAGCTTGAACACCCCAAACTGAAACATTTATAAAATCAGCGTCTTGTTGTCCGGGTTGAACCCCACGACGATTAACCGCTACAGTAATTTGACATACTGCAGTACCTTGTGGTGTATGACGTAATTCTGGATCTCTTGTAAGTCTTCCAATTAATATTACCTTATTCATACTTCCTCCTATTTATCAAGGTTTAATACTAAATGTCTAATAACATTTTCATCGATTCTAGCAATACGATCAAATTCTTTAACACCCGCATCATCACTAGCTTCGATATTATATAAATAGTAGAAACCTAATTTTTGTTTTTTAATTTCATAAGCAAATTCTTTTTGACCAAGTTCTTTATTTAATGTAATTACAGCCTTATTATCAGTTAAAGTTTTTTCTAATTTGCTAACTGTATCCTTACGTGCTTGTTCATCAATATCTGATCTTACTATAAACATAATCTCATATTTTCTCATTATTTGCACCTCCTTATGGTCTATGGCCTATCTACTAGGCAAGGAGCTTTCTCGCTCTTCGTTTAGTATTATAGCAAAGAATATTCTATAAGTAAAGAAAAAAATACTAATTACTAGTATTATTTTCCATACACTTCACTATATAATTTCTTAAATTCTTCTATTGTATCATCAAACATCTTAATAGAGCCTTCAATAACTTTGCTATCTGATAAATCAACACCTGCTACTAGTAGGGAATCAAGTGGGCTCTTTGACTTACCACACTTTAAGAAATTAATATAATCATTAACAGCATTCTCTTCGCCACTAAGTATTCTATTAACGATATAACAAGCTGCAGATAACCCTGTCGCATACTTATAAACATAGAAATTATAATAGAAATGTGGTATTCTTTCCCATTCATATCTAATTTCATTATCTATAACTACATTATTACCAAAATACTTCTTATTAATATCATAATATTTATCACATAATAAATCACTAGTTAATACTTCATCATTTTCTACCATATCATATATATCTTTTTCAAATTCTGCAAACATTGTTTGTCTATATATAGTTGCTCTAAATAGTTCCATTAATCTATTTAATATAAATAATTTTTCTTTCTTATCCGTACTATGTTTATACATATACTTAGAAAGTAATAATTCATTAACTGTTGAAGCTACTTCTGCAACAAAGATAGAATAATAACCATAAGGATAACTGTTAGCTTCTCTACTATAATGACTATGCATAGAATGTCCTGATTCATGAATTAATGTTGATACATCATCAAACTTATTTTGATAATTAAGCAATATATATGGATAACTATCATAGCATCCTCCTGAATAAGCACCTGTTCTCTTCCCTTTATTAGGATATATATCTACCCATCTATCTATATAACCTTGTCTTAAAGTATTAACATAATCTTCTCCTAAAACACTAACTGTATCCAATACAATCTTCTTAGCTTCCTCAAAATCATATTTCTTATCATAATCTACTACAATAGGAGTATATACATCATATAAATGTAATTCATCTAAACCTAATATATTCTTCTTTAAATCATAATATTTATATACTACATCCATATGTTTATTAATAGTATCTACTAAATTATTATATACTGACATATTTAATTCATCATGATATAAAGATTCTTCCATAGCAGAACTATATCCTCTGATTTTAGCACTTACAACATCTTCTTTAACATTACCATATAAAGTACTAGCAAAACTTTCTTTAAACTGTTTATAAGTTTTATATAAAGATTTAAACGTACTCTTTCTAACATCACGATTCTTATCTTCAATATAAAGAGTATAATTACTATTATTAAGTTCTTGTTCTTTACCATCTACTATAATACTATCAAAAGATATATCAGCATCCTTAATCATCTCATAAGTATCATAATTATTACCTAACATCTTCCCTATCTTAGATAGTAATTCTTCTTCTTTATCAGATAAAGTATATTTCTTATATCTAAATATATTTTCAAATACTCTCTCATAACCATTTAATCTCTTATCACTTAACATATCTTTAATAACACTATAATCTATCTTAAGTAAATTAGGTACTAAAAAGTAAGAATTATTACTATATAAATCATATAAATTACTAACTCTACCCTTTAAAGATAAACTATCACTATTAGTAGTATCTTCATCAAATAATAAACTAGAATAAGCACTTAATCTATCTAATACTCTTTCTATCTCATAGGACTTATCCATAACCTCTAATAAATTATTTTTATTAGTTAAATCATAATCTTTATACTTAATAAAATCTTCTATTTCTTCTTTAACCATATCATAAGTATTATTAAACTCACTAACACTACTAAATAATTTACTTAAATCCCAAGTATCTTCTACTTTAACATCACTTCTATTCATATACATATTCCTCCTTTATAATATTCATAATCTCATCTAATCTATTAATATTCTTACTCAAATATAAATATCCTACTAAACACTCAAAACCTGTTGACTTCTTATAAGTTATTATATCTGTATTTTTAGGATGACTATCTCTTTTATAATTTCTTCCTCTTTTAACTATATTTACTTCTTCTTCACTTAAATAATTATTATTAACTAAATAATCTAATATCTTAGCTTGACTTTTCGCAGATACATATTTAATAGCCTCTTTTTGTAAATCAACAACATATACTATTCCTTTACTAATTAAATATTCTCTAATATATACTTCATATACACTATCTCCTAAATAAGCTAAAGTAATAACATTTATACTACCTATATTCATACTCACCACCCTATATCAATTGTACCACATATGCAAAAAGAACTCTATAGAAAATACTCTATAAAGTTCGATATAATAATCAGCCTACTATATAAGGCGACGCTGATGTACCATTGCCACTAGATAATACTGTGCCTTTCTTTAAGGATATTGAAGGTCTTACACCATTTGACCCTGTAACTTGAGTAGAGCCAAACCCTCCAGATGAATATAAATCGTATTTAAGAGCACTGTTGTAGTTGAAATTAAACGAAGACATTGTCCAATTACTAGTTTCATTATATAAATAATATTTTGTATTATACCGTCCTACCATTCCACCTGCATAAGTCATTTCTTCAGCAGTAATCATACCTACTGGATATGTTAATGCTCCATTACCGTTATCTGTATTAACCGTAAACTTGTCTGTTTGTCTTGGACACACTAATGTAGGTTTTCCGTTTAATAATCTTTTATGGCTATTAAAATGCAACCATATATCATAATTACTGTAATCTTTATTCCATCCACTGGTATCAAAATTATAATATGTTCGGTCATCACAAAAACCTGTATCTTCTAACTGTGATGTATAACTTGTCATATTACTTTTATACCATATATCTATATTATTTTTAATGGTCGAATCTTTAACATTAATATTACCTTCAAACATTTCATTTAATAAATCAATTTGCTTTTTACCATCTGTTAATGTAAAATAGTAAGCATATTTATCTACACTATAAATACCGTGTATATAACTTACACTTTGACAACTGGCACTTGAACTAAAGCAAGTATAATGATATTTGCTAGTATAGTTACTATATTCAGTTCCCCAATTGCTTGGGCTGGTTAATGTTTTAGTATCTGTCAAAACATATTTACCTGTGGTTGCATCATATGTGGCATCATTGCCAAATACAATATTCCCACTCAATGTTGTAATGTCCTTACTGTTTGCTGTATATACAGCGTTATACATATACCCTATATATGCTGGTGAATTATAACTTGTATTAAATTGAATATTGCCTATCGTAGTAGAACTGCCCGTGTTATTGCATTGCCCATTAGAAGGTACTCCATCATAAATTAGCTTTACTCCACCTGTCTCTGTTGTTCTAACTATTCTCCAACAGAAGTTAGCAAATATAACATGATTATTATCTACTGCACCTCTGTAATAATATACTGGAACGTTGTTTTCTGTTGCAGTTGTTGTATATATTCCATTAGTCCCATCATCACTTGATTGTTTACCAAAATCTATTCTAGTATATTTATCAGCATTACTTTTAATTTGATAAAATAGTGTATTTGTACCATTACCATCTTCATAACCATAATCTATTGGTAAATTAGGGTTATTACTAGAAGTACCTTTCATATTAACTGATATACTGCCTGATAAGTTTTGCGTTTCTGTTTCATCTAACCATATATATAAGTAATATGTTTTAGTATAATTATTACCTGATTTAGTAATATTATCATAATCGTTCTTTATTAGCCATACTTCATCTCCAGCTGACTTATTCTTGAAACTACCACTTGCTACTATATTCTGAGTACAACTACTTGCATTAGTAGATAATACATATCGCATAGTTTCTCTTTGCAAGTCGCTACTCAATGTCGTAACATTAATCCCAACACTAAATGATACTTTACCACCAGAAGTATTAACTGCGCTTGCTTTAATAGTTTTTCTTATGGCATAACTACTAGTACACTTGGCTGGCATAAAAGATACATTTTCATTCCCACCGCCATCAATAGTCATCGTTAAATTACCTGATTTAATTTGAGTAATATTTGTTGCGGTCATGCTTGTAGTAAAATAAGCAAAAGTTCCTCCAATACCTAAAAATATTATTGATAAAGCAAATAATGTTATATATAATTTCTTATCCTTCATAAACGTACATCCTTTCTTTGCAATAAAAAAACTACGATAAAAAGAGTCTAATCTCTTAAACTCTCTGTATCGTAGTTATTATCTTTTAAACAAACAAGTGTATTATTTAGCCCCCCCCCCAAGTAAACTTAGAGTTAACATATTTTTATTAATTTTAACCATAATTATTAACTCCTTTCTACTTAGGAAGAAATACTTTATTTGTTTATTTTCTTACCATAATTAAATTGATTCCATTAACTTAACTGTGTCATTACTTAATCTTGACATATTATTATAAATAAACATATGGAATCTACTTTATATATTTATCTACTATTAAAGTATAGCACACCTATATCTATTTGTCATTACTTTTTTATTATAATTATTTATCACCACTTAAACTCTTATAATAATTATATCTATCTATTGCCCATTCTTTTTGTTTCTCTAATAATTCATTAGCCTCATCTTTATTTACTAATTTTAAACTAGCATATCTATTCTCTGTCATTAAGAATTCATCATATTTATTAAAGTCAACATCATAACTATCAAATGTAAATTTCTTAGTACTAGGATTATATCTAAAACATAATGAATAACCACATTCTCCCGCTAAACGAGCATTATCAATACTATGTTCCATACCAGTCTTTATTCCATGTTCAATACATGGGGCATAAGCAATAACTAAAGATGGTCCATTATATAAAGATGCTTCTTTTAATACTTTTAAATATTGTTCTTTATTATAGCCAAGATTAACTGATGCTACATATACATGAGGATAACACATAGCCATTCTTGCTAAATCTTTCTTATAATTAGTCTTACCTGTTGATGTAAATGATGCAATAGAACCTATATTACTAGACTTTGAAGATTGCCCTCCAGTATTGGAATATACTTCAGTATCAAGTACTAATATATTAACATTATTATTAGTACTAATAACATGGTCAATCCCACCATATCCAATATCATAAGCAAATCCATCTCCCCCAATTATCCACATAGATTTAGGTACAATATAATCTTTTAATTCTTTTAAGAATGGATGCCTATCATAATCAATACTATTGTATACTTCTAAACAAGTATCATAATCATCAAACTTATCTAAACACTTACTAAATAATTCATCTTTATTCTCTTCCATATATTTACGAATCTTATTTCTCTTTAAATCAATACCTAGTTTAATACCTAATCCATATTCAGCATTATCTTCAAATAAAGAACTTGCCCAAGGAACAGAATAAGGTGTTGATGGTGAACTAGCACCATATATTGAAGAACATCCTGTTGCATTAGCAATAATTAAATTATTATTAAACATCTGTGTTAAGTTCTTAATATAAGCTGTCTCTCCACAACCGGCACATGCTCCACTAAACTCAAACTTTGGCTGAACAAATCCTAAAGACTTAACATTAACAAACTTCCCACATTCATTTAAATTATTGTTAACTAAATAATCAAACTTATCTTGTTTAAACTCATTTCGATCATAATGTTTCATCATTAGTGCTTTATTGCCTAACTTACCCGGACATACATTAGCGCATAATCCACAGCCGGTACAATCTTTATAAGATACGCTAATTGTATATTTCTTGTCTCTTGGTATAATAGAATCTATGCCATTTACTTGATTATTATCTTTATCCACTAAGAAAGGTCGAATAACAGCATGTGGACAAACAAAAGCACATTGATTACATTGAATACAATTTTCCGGTATCCACATAGGAACATTTTCAGCAATATCCCTTTTCTCATACTTAGTATTACCGCCCTTAACAACACCATCTTTTTTATCTAAGAAAGCACTAACAGGTAGCTCATCACCCTTAAGAAGACCTATCATTTCATCAAATGACTTATCAGTATCTTCTTCATACTTAAGTTTTATCCAATCTTTATCTACTTTAACTTCATTTAGATGTGAAAGACTCTTATCCACAACTCTGTTGTTAACTTCTACTATATCAGTACCTTTATGACCAAATCTCTTTTCATTTTGCTTTTTCATAATATTAGCTATATCTTCATCATTAATTAAACCAATAATATTAAATATACATCTTTCCATACAAGTACTAATCTTATTCTTTAAACCAAGTTCATTAACTAACTTATAAGCATCTATTGTATATAACTTAATATTCTTTAAAGCCATTAAATGCTTAACTTTATTAGGTAAACTATTTACTAAATCAGTATCACTTAAACTAGTATTTAAAATAAGTGTAGCATTATCTTTTACTTTATCTAAAATATTATATTTGTATATATAACTATCTTTAGATATAACTATTAAACTAGGATTATCTACATAATAAGAAGATTTAATCTCATCTTTAGATATTCTTATATGACTCCTAGTAACACCACCACTCTTTTTAGAATCATATTGAAAATATCCCTGTACATAGTAATCAGTATTATCTCCAATAATCTTTATAATATCTTTAGAAGTAGATACCATTCCATCAGAACCATATCCATATATTAAGAACTCAACTATATCATTAGGTAAATGAAAATCATAATTAACAGGTATTGATAAATGACTAACATCATCATTGATTCCTACTGTAAAGTTATGATGTAAATTACCTAACTCCATACTATCATAAATTGCTTTTATACAAGCGGGATTAGTATTTTTAGAAGACAAACCATATCTACCACCAACTATATTAATATCTCTATCTTTTAAAGCTGCTACAACATCTAAATATAATGGTTCTCCAATAGCAGCACTCTCTTTAGTTCTATCTAATACAGCAATATTCTTAACACTCTTAGGTAATACATTAAGTAAATACTTACTACTAAATGGTCGATATAAATGAACTTCTATTAATCCATACTTTTTGCCTAAACTATTTAAATAATTAATAGTTTCTTTAATAGTTTCACAAACACTACCCATAGCCACTATCACATCAGTAGCATCCTCTGCACCATAATAATTAAATGGTTTATAATCACTACCTACTATGGTATTTATCTTCATCATATAATCATTAACTATATCACTAACTTTAGCATAGTCATTATTTCTACTCTCCATATTTTGAAAATAAATATCATCATTTTGTGCCGTACCACGAGTATTAACTTTATCATTAGCCATAGCTCTATCTCTAAACTTAGCCAAAGCTTCTTGATTAATTAATTCTTTAACTTTATCCATATCAATTAACTTAACTTTATTTATTTCATGACTAGTTCTAAAACCATCAAAGAAATGAATAAAAGGAAGAATAGACTCTATTGCTGATAAATGTGTAATACTAGCCATATGATAAGCTTCACTAACCGAAGAAGAAGCAAGCATACAAACTCCAGTCATTCTAGTAGCATAAACATCTTGATGATCCCCAAATATAGATAAAGCATGAGTTGATAAACTTCTAGCCGCTACATGTAATACTGCCGGAAGCATCTCTCCTGATAATTTATATAAAGTAGGAATCATTAATAATAATCCCTGACTAGCTGTAAAAGTACTAGCAAGTATACCAGACTGTAAAGCGCCATGAATAACACCGGCTGCTCCAGCTTCGGACTGCATCTCTACAACCTTAACCCTATTTCCCCAAAAATTTTCTTCTCCATTACCGGCCATTGTATCAATTTTCTCCGCCATAGGAGAAGAAGGAGTAATAGGATATATTCCACATAATTCACTAAACTTATATGCTACACTACTAACTGCCTCATTCGCATCCATTGTTTTATATTTACTATTCATAATCTCGCCACCTTATTTTAATTATATAACCTTACATTCATTTTTACAACAAACACTAATTATTACTTAATACTAATTTTCTACAATAACCCTCTACTTTATCACCTATATTTATCTTCATAAGCTTACTAACTTCATTATCACTTATATCATAATAATTACTAAATAATCTAACATTACCATTAGTATACACCACAATATAAGTATTATCATCTAAATAATAAGTACCTAAAACATCTTTTATTTCTTTATCTTTATAACTAAATAAAGAATAATATTTCTTATAAATACCTAGAATATATCTAATAACATCCTTGTTTTCATTTACAAAATTACTAATTAAATATAATTCGTTCATACCAGTATTATATACACTAAATAATATGTTACCATTACTATCTAAATATATATCTACATTATTAATACAAAGTACTGACCTTTGATATTTATATACTTTATCTCCACTATCATATACTAAACTATGTCTAAACTCTAAATCATATGTAATAGGACTTAAATCATCATATAACTTATCTATTAGAATGCTTAAATCACTTAATTCTCTAAAATTATTTATAAACATATGATATATACCATCCAAACTAACATAGTTTTTATCACATTCATTACCTTTTATAAAATCATCTATAACTAACTGACCACTCATACTACACACTCCATTATAAATATAACACAAATTGTACATAAAAAAAAGACTTAACTATTTACAAGTTAAGCCAGCATCAGTATAATTACTTCTTAATGTTGTATAATCTCTATCTAAATTAAACAATACTAAGTTATTATCTGATAATTTATCCATATCAATTGTATAAACAACTTTATATTGAGTAGCTGAAGTTGTTATAACATCATAAGTAATACCCTCAATATTATCATATCTTGCTTGTGCTAATTTATGTTTATCACTCAAACCTGATATATCATATATTGTATCAACAGTTTCTCCTACTATTGTATCTATAACTTTACCAACAACACCATCAATAACCTCAGGTTTCTCATTTTTAGTATCCTTATCAGAAGTAGTACCATCAGTTCCTGTACCAACACCATCAGTATGATTATCATCAGCATCTACTGGTTTATTATAATCATATGTAATAATTACTTTTCTAACTTTATTATCTTTATCATAATCAATATCATAACTCATTTTATTAGTAATGCCATTAGTAGTAATATCCGTTGTACAAGTAGTCATTTTCATGTCTTTAGTACCACAACCAGTAAGAAGAACTATTAAACACATAAATAATACTAATTTCTTCATATTTCCCTCCTATTCATTAATAATATAGTCAAAATATATTAATTTATAAATAGAAAGTTTTACCATTTTTTAATATTCACAATTACCAGGAGTTCTAGGATAAGGAATAACATCTCTAATATTATCAATACCTGTTAAGTACATAATAAGTCTTTCAAATCCCATACCAAACCCTGAATGAACAGTCGTACCAAATTTTCTTAAGTTAATATACCATTCTATTTCTTTAGTATCAATATTTAACTCTTTCATACGTGCTACTAACTTATCATAGTCTTCTTCTCTTTGTGAACCGCCCATTAATTCTCCAGAACCTGGAACCTCTAGATCAACTGCTGCCACCGTCTTATTATCATCATTTAATTTCATATAATATGCTTTTATATCTTTTGGCCAATTTTTAATAAATACTGGACCGTTAAAATAACTAGTTAAATATCTTTCATGCTCTTTAGCAATATCACCATCATAAGTTGGTGTAAATTCCCACTTATTATCAGCTTTAAGTAATATATCTATAGCTTCTTTATGATCAATTCTCGCGAACTTAGAATCAATTAACTTGATAAGTTTATCTTTTAATCCATTTTCAACAAACTTATCAAAAAACTCTACTTCTTCTTTAGCATTTTCTAAAATATAAGAAACAATATACTTTAAGAAATCTTCTTCTATATTCATAAGTTCTTCTAAATCACAAAAACATATTTCAGGTTCAATCATCCAAAACTCATTAGCATGTGTCTTAGTATTAGAATTCTCTGTTCTAAATGTTGGCCCGAAAGTATATATCTTTTTAAATGCATGAGCAAATGTCTCACCATGTAATTGTCCACTACCAGTGATAAATGCTTGTTTACCAAATAAATCCTTTGACATATCAACATGTCCGTCTACCATTGGTAAATCATTTAAGTTTAAAGTAGTTAATTTAAACATTTGATCTGAACCTTCACAATCAGCCGTTGTAATTAATGGAGTATGTACATATACATAATTGTTTTTTCTAAAATACTCATGAATAGCATAAGCCGCTAAACTTCTAACTCTAAACACTGCTTGAAACAAGTTAGTTCTAGGTCTTAAATATGCCATACTTCTTAAATATTCTCTAGTATGTCTTTTAGGTTGAATAGGATAATCTTCCGGGCAATCTCCAAGTAAAATAACTTTGCTAGCCTTTACTTCAATATCTTGTCCTGCTCCTTCTGACTCAACTACTGTACCAATAACCTTTACTGATGCTCCGATATGGTATTTACTAATTTCTTCAAAATCTTCTAAATCTTTTGTATAAACAACTTGAAGACAATCTTGTATTGTACCATCGCTTAAAGAAATAAAACCAAAATTAGCTTGTTTACGATGATTTCTAATCCATCCACATACAGTTATTTCTTTATTTAAATAATCTTTTGTAAATATATCTTTTATATCCATACTAATATCATCTCTTTTCTTATTAGAATTATACCAAAAACAATATATAAATGCAATTTATTTATTCAAATAGAAATAAATAAATTTGCTTGCATTACCTCACAGTAATGAATTTTCTGTTTCATAGAAGTGTCTAAACACTTCGTTCGCAGACTTAAATTCCGATAATCGCTACCGTACATAATTTAACTTTACAGAAAATATATTTTTAATATAGTAATTATATAAAAGCTTATAAAACAAATAATATTCTATAAGCTTTTTTAATTACTTTAATTTTTTACTAATTAGACTTAAATATCTAGTTGTGTCTTTCATTAGTTTACTATAAAGTACTGGAAACTTTCTTAATTCTCGTACTAAGTTTACTTCTTCTTTAGATAAATGTGCTAAATAATCAGATTCTTCTTCGCCAACAACAGAAACTTCCCTACCTAACAAATAATCAGCACTAACGCCAAATATATTAATCATAGCATTAAATATATCTAAACTAGGTATTCTACTACCATTCTCATAACCACAAATACTAACTTTTGACACCCCTAATAAATCACCCAACTGCTGTTGAGATAGATTTTGTCCTATTCTTAAGTCTTTAATTCTACTACCAACTATCATATAAACCTTCTTCCCATAACATTAACACATTTATTATACCATTAATTACTCTTCTTTTGACCTAGCTGAACTTAAAAAAGTTATTCTCTCAGCCACAACTTCCGTTTTTTTCTTTTTAACGCCTTCAGTATTTTCTACATATCTACTTTGAAGTCTTCCTTTAACTCCAATCATATCACCAACTTTGCAGTATTCAGCTGTATTCTCTGCAACCGTTGTCCATAAAACACAATCAACAAAATCAGTTTCATATTCACCATTTGAATTTTTGTAATTACGTGGTACGGCAAGCACTACTGAACTTCTTTTCTTCCCATTATCAAGTACCTTAACCTCAGGTGTATTAGTAAGTCTTCCAACCAAAATAACATGATTTAACATTCTTTTACCTCCTTTCCAAGCGCCATATTAGCACCTAAGAAAAGTAAAAGCAAATTAAAAAAATTAATATTAGTCAAATAGTTTACTCAAATTTTGTTATTTATAAAATTTATTAACAAAAATTATAACAAAGTTTTGAATAATTAACAAGGAATATTAAAAAGTCCCAAAATACATAAAAAATTAATAATTTTAAAAAAAGAAAGATATAAACATCATTAAGAAGTAACTTCTACAATTTCACTTTCTTCTTGTTTATTTCTTTCCATATTCTTAACAAAAGCATCAGCTATTGCATTTATATATTCATTCTTTTTATTTACTAAAATATCCACATCATTAGCATTGGTAATATAACCAAGTTCAAGTAAATAACTTTCGCAAGCAACATTACTGTTATAATAAAGATTATAATTGGTTTTATCATTTCTATCATCAACATATGCTCCGGTAATTATTCCGCCTGTTTCTCTTATCATATAATAATAACTTGATTTAGTACTTACATCATAGGCATTGATACCTTTTTCTGCATACTCCTCTAAAGAATGTTTTACATCTTCATCAGTAAAATTACGTGTATAAACTCCATCATAAAACTTATTTAATCTACTACGTGATACGCCAATTCCTGTATAATTAACAATATTATCCGCAATATCTCTAGCAAAATCATAATTAATACCACTCGCTGTATATACTTCAATACCACTAACACTCTTAGCACCACTGTTAATATGAATAGATATTAAATACTTAGCTTTTACTTCATTAGGAATTACTGCTCTTCCTCCGGGACCATATTCATTAATTTTCTTATCACTACTAACTTTACTACTATCCCAAGTTAATCTAGCTTTATACCCAAGACTATTTAATTTATCTAACAATAACTTAGCATACTCTACTGTAAAATCTATTTCATCATAGCCATTACCATATGCACCTTCATCAGCACCACCATGTCCAGCATCAACAACAATATCATAAATATCTTTATCACGATTCTTTTTTACAATAAAAGTCATTGTCCCATACTTATTATCAAAATTAATATCTATCTTATTATTTATATCACTCATTGTATAATATACTGCATTATCGTAACTAGTATTATTCTTAACGCTATAATATTTATAGCTAACTACGCCATTTTCATCAGTATAACTAGATCTTAAGAACAAATAATACTTGCCAATTCTTAAACTATCTAAATAAAAGCCATCATTAACATTATCAGAAAACTTAATAACACCATCATTATAAATATAATTAGTTTTCAAGAAAGTTTTACCATTATATAATACTAACTCCATAGTGTCATTTTTCATATTAAACTTACCTTCAATATTTAAATGAACACCATATATATAATATTTATCAATTATAACACTATCATTTTCTACTACTATCTTATCGTATGACTCATTTACTTTCATATCGTAGATAACAAAACCCGTAAATATAATTAGTAATAAAGCTAAAATAGATAAAAAATATTTCATTATTCACCACCAATAACTGAAGATAATAATCTATTTAACTCTACAGCATATTCCATTGGTAGTTCTTCACGAAAAGCATCAATAAATCCTAAAATAATTAACTCTTTAGCTTTATCTTCATTAATACCTCTTGACATTAAATAAAATAGTTTATCTTCTTCTATCTTGGAAACAGTTGCTTCGTGTTCCAAACTAGAACTACCATTTAAAACTATATTAGTAGGAACTGTATCACTCTTTGATAACTTATCTAAAAGTATTGTATCACATTTAACATTACTAACTGAATTAATAGCATCCTTAGCAATTCTAACTGTACCACGATATGTAGCATTACCTCCATTAGAAGCAATTGATTTAGAAATAATATTACTCTTTGTATTAGGTGCCAAATGAATCATCTTAGCACCCGTATCTTGAATTTGATTCCCACTGGCTGTTGCTACAGTAATGCAACTTCCTCTTGCACCTTTGCCATTCAATATACAGCATGGGTACTTCATATTGCATTTACTACCAACATTACCATCTATCCATTCCATCAAGCCATTTTCTTCAACTATCGCTCTTTTGGTAACTAAATTATATACATCATTAGACCAATTTTGGATAGTAGTATAACGACACTTAGAATTCTTACCAACAAATATCTCTACTACCGCAGCATGAAGAGCATCTTCTGTATAAGTAGGCGCAGTACATCCTTCTATATAATGAAGTTCACTATTATCATCAACAATTATTAATGTCCTTTCAAACTGTCCCATATTCTTACTATTAATTCTAAAATAACTTTGTAATGGCCTATCTAACTTAGTATCAGGAGGTATGTAAATAAAAGTACCGCCACTCCATACCGCACCATTAAGTGCTGTAAACTTATTCTCATCACACTTGACTAACTTATTAAAATACTTCTTAAATAACTCCGGATATTGTCTGTATGCACTATCAGTATCAAGAAATATTACATGCTTATCCTCTAATTCTTTTATCATATTATGATATATAACTTCACTATCATACTGTGCCCCAGAACCATCTAAATATTTCTTTTCAGCATCTATTACTCCTAAATTATTAAATAATTTTCTAACCTCACAACTAACATTATCCCAATTATTAGTAAGATTATCTTCTCTCTTTTTATAATAGTTAATACTATCAAAATCAACCTCTATCTTTGGTCCAAAATTAGGTAAAGGAAGTTCAAGGAACTTATTTAAACTATTTAATCTAAATTCTCTCATATACTCATCTTCATCTTTAATAGTAGATATTTCTTTAACTACTTCTTTTGTTAATTTCATATAAATACTTCCTTTCTAATTAAATACATAAATTATTATACAACATCCACTTAGAAAAAAAAAGAATTATCAAAAAACTTTCCATGGTTTCATAATAATTCTATTGTCTTTACAACATCTTTCATATATAGCAAGTTCTGTTCCGTCTTCTAATGTAAACAATACTTTATCTTCTTCGATATATTTATCTATCCATACCCCATTCTTTATCTTAAAAGCTATATCATCACTAACTATAACTTTCTTAATATTTAAACTATCACTAATACTATATATTTTATACTTATCATTTAATATATCTTCTATTGTATTAGCCATTTCAATATTGAATCTTCCCTGCATAGTTCTTCTTAAGCTCTTCATCGTACCATAACTACCAAGTTTATATCCTATATCTCTAATTAAAGCTCTAATATAAGTACCCTTACTAACTACGCATCTAATTTTAAATTCGTAATAATTATCAACCTTAACTACCTCAGATAATAATTCTAATTCATATACATTAATATCTCTAACAGGTACTTGTACTTCTTGCCCACTTCTAGCATATTCGTATAGTTTTTTACCATTTATTTTTATTGCTGAATACATTGGCACTTCTTGTTTACTTTCTCCTAAAAAAGAATTTAAAACACTAATTGCTTGTTCTTTAGTAATATTTACAATACTTTCTTTAGTTTTAGTACCGGTAATATCTAGCATATCTGTCTCGTATCCTATTATAACATCAGCAATATATTCTTTCTTATAATCAGTAATAAGTTCACATATCTTTAGCGCTTTACCCATACATATTACTAAAACACCTGTCGCAAGAGGATCTAAAGTACCAGTATGTCCAACTTTTCTTGTGTTAAACTTCTTTGTTAAAATGTTAACTACATCACGACTAGTATATCCACTAGGTTTATCGACAACAACAATTCCATTCATTAAATCAAAAACTCTCCAACTGTCTTTATTAACTTTTCTCTGACATTATCTAAACAATCATTAATTAAACATCCACTAGCACATACATGTCCACCGCCACCAAATATAGCAGCAATATCAGCTGACGATACACCAGGTATTGATCTAATAGATACTTTATAACCAAGTTCTGTTTCGCTAACAAAAACAGATACTTGTACTCCATCAACACTTCTACCTATTTCAACCATACCTTCATAATCACTCGTAGTAGCTCCCGTTTCAACAATATCCTGATTAGTTAGATAACTAAAAGCAATTCTATTATCATTAAAGAACTCTAGTCTATTATATACTCTCTTACGAAGTTCAAAACTAACTCTACTAATACTAACTAGCACTTTATAATATAAATTATGGATATCAACACCTAGTGAAACTAACTTTGAACTAATATCAAATGTTCTACTATTAACATTACTATTTAAATAACCATTAGTATCTGTAAGAATACCTGTAAGTAAAGATTCTCCTATATCTAAAGTAATATCTATATTCATTTTACTAATTAATTCAAATATAATTTCACAACAAGATGAAGAATTACTATCCACATAATTAGCACTACCATATAAACTATTAGTAGCATGATGGTCTATAACAATAGTCTTATCTTTATCAAATACATAATCGCCAAAACTAATTCTATCAATAGAAGATGTATCAACGACTATTACTAAATCATAGTCTTTTTGTTCTCCACTATACACTAATTCTGATAGTTTTAAAAAATTAAAGAAAGTAGGAAACTCAGGCATATTAACAAAAACATTCTTACCTAAAGATTTAATAGCACCTGCTAATCCCAAAGAACTGCCTATTGCATCCCCATCAGGAGACACATGAGCACATACCATGATATTATTACTACTAAGTATTCTATCAATAATACTATTCATTCTCATGAATCCTCTCTATAATATCCTCAATCTTCTTACCATAATCAATAGATTCATCATAAACAAATATTAATTCAGGCATCTTTCTTATATCAACGCAATTACTAAGTCTACCACGAATAAACTTATTATGTCTATTTAATGCTTTTAATACTTCATCTTTATCTTTATTTAATGTTGAAAAATAAACTTTAGCATATGATAAATCACTAGTTATTTTACAATAAGTAATACTAATAAACTTTAAATTATCATCATCTATTTCTCTATTTATAATTTTACTAATTTCTTCAACAAATGCATTACCAAGTCTTTCTAACTTAACGCTCATTTAAATCACCCTCTCACAAGATATTATACCCTATAACTTAAAAAAAGTATATTATTTGCAATATACTTTTTAAATTTCTATTATTTACATATCATCTCATTTATTTGATTAAATCCAACTTTAGAAGTTTCTTCTATATTTAAATCAACATCTATTGAATCAGATGAATAGTGTCCAAGATATTTATTAGCAATTGATGCAACCAAAAGTGAATTTAAATCATAGAAAGAAGCAATATTTCCTTTACCAGTTATATGATATGTAAACTCATAATATTTAAGATATTCTAAATTATTATAAGATGCAGGAATAGCCACAATAAACGGTCTATAACCTTGGTACTCATCAACTACAATAAACGATACCCCATCAGCTGCTAATGGATAATCAATCTTACTAATCATTCTAAAAGTCCTAGTAAAAGAACAATCCGAAACATCATCATTTTTTTCTATAGAATAATTATTATCAGCAGTTTCATAACTACCATTAGGTCTTTTAATATCATTATTATCTTGCTTATCATAAATTAAAATATAAGAAACTAAGCAAACAATAACTAATAATAATATTAATATAATTATATTTTTAATATTTTTCATAACTAATATCCTCAATAATAATATATCACAAAAATTTTCAAAAATAAACAAAAAATCATTATATTAAAACGTAGTAAAAAAAAGCCCAATATTACTTGGACCATTTTACTTATTTTTTAATTTCTACTACTTCATAAGCTTCAATTATGTCTTTTTCTTTAATGTCATTAAAGTTTTCAATAGTAATACCACATTCTATACCTTGTTTAACTTCTTTAACTTGGTCTTTCTCTCTAGCAATAGAATTAATATTACCATCATATACTACTACGCCATCACGAATAACACGAGCTTTAGCATCTCTTTTAATTGAACCACTTTGAACATAACATCCCGCAATAGTACCAACTTTAGAGAACTTAAATAATTTTCTAACTTCAGCTTCCCCAATAACTTGTTCTTCAAACTCAGGATCAAGTTTACCTTTCATAGCAGCTTCCATTTCTTCAACTACTTTATAAATAATATTATATAATCTTATTTCAACATTTCTTTCTTTAGCATACTCTAAAATCTTATTATTAGGTCTAATGTTAAAACCAATAATAATAGCGTCTGATGCATAAGCAAGAACTATATCACTTTCCGTTATACTACCAATGCCACTTCTAATAACATTAATTTTAATTCCTTCAACATCAAGTTTAAGTAATGAATTTTTAACTGCTTCCTCACTACCTTTAACATCAGTCTTAAGAACAACTTTAATCTCTTTTTCACCTTCATTAATTCTATTAAATAATTCATCTAAACTAATATTATTTTTAGCGCCATTATTTTTATTTTTTTGATTTAATAAACGTTGTTCAGCAATAGATTTAGCTTTCTTTTCTGTTTCAAAAGCCATAAACTTATCACCTGCTGAAGGGCATTCACTAATACCTGTAATAGATACCGGAGTCGAAGGTCCAGCTTGCGTTAAATTCTCACCATTATCGGCTTTTAAAGTTCTAACCTTGCCGGCATAAGTACCAACAACTATAGCATCACCTAATCTTAAAGTACCATTTTGAATTAGTAAATTACATATTACTCCACTCTTCTTATCACTAGAAGCTTCAATAACAGCACCACTAGCATATCTCTTAGGATTAGCTTTAAAACCTTGTATTTCACTAATTAACAAAATTCTTTCAAGTAAATCATCAATACCTTGACCTGTTTTAGCAGAAATATTAACAAACATAACATCTCCACCCCAAGCTTCAGGAGTAATTCCATTTTGAGCCATTTCTGTTAATACTTTATCCGGATTAGCATCAGGTTTATCTATCTTGTTAACTGCTACTATAATAGGAACGTTAGCGGCCTTAGCATGATCAATAGCTTCTTTAGTTTGTGGCATAACCCCATCATCAGCAGCTACTATAATAATTACTATATCCGTAATACTAGCACCTCTTGCTCTCATTTCAGTAAAAGCAGCATGTCCTGGAGTATCAATAAAAGTAATCTTCTTACCATTATATGTTATTTGATAAGCACCAATACATTGTGTAATACCACCTGCTTCACTAGATACAACATTAGTCTTTCTAATTGTATCAAGCAAAGTAGTCTTACCATGATCAACGTGACCCATTATTGTAACAACCGGAGGTCTCTCAACCAAATCATCACTAGAATCTTCTATTTCTAATTCTTCAAAATTAGTTTCATCTCTTGTACTATCTTTTTTTAATACTTTATTAAACTCCATTGCTAATATCTCAGCAGTTTCAAAATCAATACTAGCATTTATTGTTAACATCTTACCCAAAGACATAAGTTTCTTAATAACTTCAGAAGCACTAACTCCTAAAGCATTAGCTAAATCAGAAAGTACCATTCCTTCGGTATATAATACTTCATTATCATTACTATCTAGATTAGATATTAACTTTTCTTTATGTTTATACATCTCTTTTCTTTGTTTCTGAAAATCATTTTTCTTATCAACTTTCTTAAATGATGGTTTTTTAGGAATAATCTTTACTTCTTCTAATTCCTGTTCATAACTATCTTCAAAATCTTCTAAATCACTATCATCTTCTACTTCATCTTCCACAATATCCTCTTCCATAGAATTAGTATTAGCAAGTTCATTATCTAAAAGAATTATACTATCATCATCTAACATATCATCTTCATTATTAACTAAAATATTTAATCTCTTACAAATGTTTAATATTTCTTCAACACTTCTATCAACATCTATAGCATATTCTGATACACTCATCATATGTATCACCTCCTATTTTATTTAGAATTTATTATAACTCTTAACTCCTCATATATAGAATCATCAATCTTAGCTTCCAAATGTTTCTCTAACACTTTACTTTTAATAGCTTGTTCTAAAACATTAATATCTCTTTTAATATATGCTCCTCTACCATTAATATGACCAGATAAATCAACAATTACACCTTTTTCAGCATTATTAACAACTCTAATTAATTCACTTTTAGGTAGTTTTTCATGAGAAACAACGCAACTTCTCATTGGAACTTTTCTACTCTTCATTTAATTCATTTTCCTTTTTAATAGTTAATTTATATCTAGTTAAACGAGAAGCTAACTTAACATTTTGCCCCTTCTTACCAATAGCCAAAGATGAATTTTCGTCGTTAACAATTACTAATGCTTCTTTCTTCTTCTCATCAGTAATCATAACTTTTAAATCTTTAGCAGGACTTAAAGCATTTTGAATAAATACAATTGGATCTTTATCATATTTAACAACGTCAATCTTTTCACCATTAAGTTGTGCCAAAACTCTGTTAATTCTATTACCTTTTTCTCCAACAATAGCGCCAATTGGATCTATCTTATCATTTTCACTATAAACAGCTACTTTACTTCTACTACCAGCTTCTCTAGCAACAGAATATAATATAACACTACCATCAGATAATTCAGGGATCTCAAGTTCTAATAATCTCTTTAAATATCCATAATGAGTTCTAGAAAGTAAGATAAATACTCCTTTAGTAGAAATCTCAACCTTAGATACATAGCATTTAATACTAGAACCCATTTCTAATTGCTCACCAGGAATAATTTCATCTTTAGGAAGAACACCATGAGTTTTACCTAAATCGACATAATAATTACGACTATCTTCTCTTGATAAAGTACCAACTAATAATTCCCCTTCTTTATCTTGAAACTCTTCTGTTATTAAATTCTTTTCAGCTTCTTTTAGTTTTTGAACAACGATTTGTTTAGCAGTCCCAGCAGCTACTCTACCAAATGATTCAGGAATTAATCTAACTTCTGTATCAATAGTACCGCCTAATTCAACATCCTCATCAATCTTCTTAGCATCTTCTAATGATATTTCAAGTTCTTCATTATTAACTTCTTCAACTACTGTCTTAAAAGTAAATAATCTAAGTTCTCCTGTAGTAGGACTAAATCTAGCCTTAACATTAGCAACTCCTTCTTCTTTCTTATAAGCATTAGCAATCGCACTTTCTAAAGCTTCAATAACATATTCTTTAGAAATACCTTTTTCTTGAACAATAAAATCTAATGCTTTCATCATTTCTTTTGTTTGTTTAGTATTCATTATAATTCTCCCTTCTCCTTAGTACAAACATCTAAGATATAACTATCACTTATTAAATCCGCATCATCTAATAATGGACTAATAACCCTTGTTACTTCAACACACTTATCAACATCAATAACTTCATCTCTATCAATAACAATACGTAAATAGTTATTACCACCTTCTTTTACATACTCCACACTATCAATGACAACACCAAGTTCATTAACAGCATCGCTTAATAACGCTTTAATTTTATCTTCCACAAATATACCTCCAATCAACAATAAAGAGTGGAATTTAAGCCACTCTTTTGTCAAGATAACCAAATTATATCACACATACTATACAATTTCAACCCTAAAAATTGCATAAAACACTTGAAAAAAAAATATAACTGTACTATAATACTATCAAACAGAGAAATATTGCGCTCATAGCTCAATTGGATAGAGCGTTTGGCTACGGACCAAAAGGTTTGGGGTTCGACTCCCTATGGGCGCGCCATTTATTGAATAATTATAATTCTTCTTAGTAAGAATTATTTTTTTTGTGCTATAATACTATAAAGGAGATATGATAACAATGAAAAAACCAATTGTACTATGTATATTAGATGGTTGTGGAATAAGAGAATCATCAGATGGTAATGCCTTTAAAAATGCTAATAAGCCAACATTTGATTATTTATGGAATAATTATCCACATTCCTTATTAGAGGCCTCAGGAACCGCTGTTGGTCTACCTAAAGGGCAAATGGGAAATAGTGAAGTTGGACACACTAACATTGGTGCCGGACGTATTGTTTATCAGCCATTAGAAGTTATCAACAAGGCTGTGGATGAAGACAAAATAAGTACCAATCAAGAATTACTTAATTTAATATCTCATATTAAAAATAATAATTCAACACTACATATAATGGGCCTATTATCAGATGGTGGTGTTCATTCTCACATAAACCATTTATTAAAAATAATAGATATCTTAAAGAATAACAATATTACTAAAATATACTACCACATATTCCTAGATGGCAGAGATGTTAACCCAACAAGTGCTATTAAATATATAAATATTCTAGAACAAAAAATACACGAAACAAATATGGGAAAAATAGCCACTATTAGTGGGAGATATTATGCTATGGACAGAGATAATAATTATGATAGATTAAAAAAAGCCTATGATGCCATTGTCTACGGAATAGGGCCAGCATATTCTAATCCAAAAAATTTATTAGATGACTCATATCATAACAATATAACTGATGAATTTATCATACCAACAGTTATTAATAAAACAACTATTAACGATAATGATGCTGTCTTAACATTTAATTTTAGACCAGATAGATTAAGAGAAATATTTACTGCTCTTACTAACCCTAGTGAGTGCCCAATGGAAACTAAAAAAATAAATAATATTTATGCACTATCTATGATGCCAATAACAAATACTGTTATAGCACACCATATGTTTGATCATCAAAACCTAACAAATACTTTAGGAGAATTTGCTTATAAGAATAATTTAAGTCAGTTAAGAATTGCAGAAACAGAAAAATATGCCCATGTTACCTACTTTTTTGATGGAGGATATGAAAAGAATTATCCAAATATGAATAAAATATTAATTCCATCTCCCAAAGTTGCAACCTATGACTTGAAACCTGAAATGAGTGCTAAAGAAATAACTGATACATTACTAAAAGAACTAGATAAAAACATTTATGATATCATTATTCTAAACTATGCTAATGGTGATATGGTTGGACATACTGGCAATTATGAAGCGGCAGTTAAAGCTGTAGAATACCTAGATACTTGCTTAAAAAGATTATATGATAAAGTAAATAGTATGAACGGAATCATGCTTATTACAGCCGATCATGGTAATTGCGACATAATGTGGGATGAAAACAAGGTACCAATAACAAGTCATACAACAAGCCCTGTACCATTTATTATAACTAAAAAAGATGTAGAACTAAATAATGGTATTCTAGCTGATATTGCACCTACTATTATATCACTACTAAATCTAGAAATTCCTACAGAAATGGATGGTAAAGTATTAATAAAATAAGTATATAGATTATTTTCTTCTATATACTTTTTTTACTGGATCATAACCACCTTTAGAAAAAGGATTACATCTAATTATTCGACATATGCTAAGTAAAGTGCCCTTAAATACTCCATATGTCCCGATAGCTTCTATCGCATAATCAGAACAAGTAGGATAAAACTTACAATACCCATGCCATGAAATGGGTATTTTTTGATACCATCTAATAAATCTAATTATTACTTTTTTCATCATTTACAAATAATTTACCGACATTCTTAGCAGGCACTAGCATCTTTATATCATTAACAATCTTGATTTCATATTTTGCAGAAGATAGATTCAACTTTTCTCCATCCACACACCATGACTTTTTAGGAATCTCGTCAAACATAATCTTTAAATTATTAGTTCTGTAAAAAAATACTCCCGGAACTTTAGAAACATCATACTTAGTTAAAAAATATAAAATCTTTCCTATATCTTTCTTTCGAATAATATTACAAAATACTACTTCAAACTTATCATCATCTAATTTAACATCCTTATAAATATTATTAATCCCACTAATTCTATTAGCACTTGATACTATAACAAATGAAAATAAGCCACGATAAACATTACCATCTATTTCATAAGTAATATCATATAATTTAGTTTTATTAAAGAAAGATTTAACACCTTCAGTTAAATATGCTAAATAACCAAACTTCTTTTTACGCTCTCTAGGTGTTTCATAAGCAATATTAGTATATTTACCAAAGGCTGCAACATAAACAAAAGGGCTTCCATTAATTGTACATATATCTAATCCTTTCACAACGCCATCTAATGTCATTTTTAAATTATCAATAACATTTCTACCATAGCCTAACATCCTACATAAATCATTAGTTGTTCCTGTCGGTAAATGAGATAACAATAACTTTTTCTTACGTAAAAAATTACCTCTCATAACTTCATTAAAAGTACCATCACCACCAATTGAAATAACTAAATCTATATCATCATCTAAGTTCTTTACAATTTTAGTAGCATGTTCTTTATATTCAGTATATATAATTTTACTTTCATAACCTTTATCTAATAATATACTCTTATATTCATCTAAGAACTTTCTTTTTATGCTTTTACCACTAACCGGATTATATATAATTACACACTTTTTCATATCAAAATCTCCCTAATCAATTGTATTTTAACATATTTATAAATAAGAAAAAAGAAAAATAGTAAAAATACTACTTTTCTTATACTATGTAAACTATTTTTTACTAATACGAATCTTTATCTTATCCGTCTTAGATATATATGATGCTTTAACATCATCACCACTAACATGAACTTCAACTTCATGATCACCTTCAGTATAACCTGATAAATCAACGTATGCTCTTATATTATCAGCTGTAATATTATCTAATACCTCTTTAGTACCAGATACCACTACAGTTGTTTTAATGAAACTAGCACCAATAGCCGCAGCTCGATAACTAGAATCTAAGTTAATAGTTTCAATCATAACATCAGGTATTTCCTTTTCAATAACATCACCTAAAGTAACAGTTATCTTAGTATTAGATTGAGAAATATAAGTAATACCTGCTGGTTTTTCAATCTTCACATCAGTTGTCTTATTACTCTTTAAATTCTTTACAGAAACTTCAACAGGAATATATTCTAGTCCATCAAGAACATCTTGCTTACCATAAACAGTTACCTTACTTACTGAAGATTCTACTGAACTTATCGCTTTACCAAATAATACTTCTCCAACTGGAATTACCTTAATAGGTACTTCTTTACTAGGTGAAGCAATACTAACTTTAACAGAAACCTTACTAGGAACCATTTCGACATTAACTATTCCTCCTGTTGAATCATAAGCAACAAGTGGTACATCCTTAAGTTCCATAACACCTACACTAGGATCAACTAGTTTTGATAAATCAACTAAAATCTTAACCGTAGCTACTTGATTTATCATCTTTTCTGAACCCTTAATAATTATCTCTTGTTGATCTGTTTCAATTGAATTAACAGAAAGTTTACTATCTAATACATCACTATTAATAGCATCTATCGTTGCAATTTTTGATTTAGATAGTTTAGGATATATATTAATTGTTACTACTGAAGGATCTAGTTTATAATCAACAGAATTAATAACACTTTCATAATTTAATTTAACTTTATGAGTACCTTCTTTTAAATTAGATAAGTCTACACTAACAACTCCTGTTGATAATTGCTTAGCTAAGTACATATCAACAGAACGACCAATTAAAGTTACATCTACTGTTTCAGGAAGTCCTTCAACAACATAACTCTCACTATTATATATAGCCTCTACCTTCTGATCATATAACACATCAGCTGATGCATCAACTAATGTTACCGCTTTATTATCAACAGCAAAGAAGACAATCAAAGCTAATATTAAACTTAAAAATATTAAAGTATTTCTTTTAACTAGCCATCTTTCAAAACGACCACTTCTCTTACCTAAAAGTTCACTAATATTCATAACTACCTTTGTAAGAGGAGTAACAACTTTTTTATCTAAAAACTTAAAGAATTTTCTAAATATAGCATAAATAAATCTAATAAATTTCTTAATTGCCTTCATGATTATTAGCCTCCTCATCATCAAATTGTTCATCTAACAATAATTCTCTCTTAGGTTTTAATTCTTCAACCAAAATCATTCTAGCATCATCAATAGATAAATTATAATTAAGAACACCACCAACTGCAATAGATATTTTACCTGTTTCTTCAGAAACAACTAAAGAAATACAATCACTCTCTTCACTAATACCTAAAGCCGCTCTATGTCTTGTTCCTAACCTTTTATTAATTTTATTATTTAAACTAATAGGAAATACTGCCCCTGCTGAAGCAATCTTATTACCCTGAATTATAACACCACCATCATGTAATGGATTTCTAGGGAAGAATATAGAGATTAATAACTCTGCAGATATATCAGCATATAATTGCTTACTTCTATTAATATATTCATTTAAACTAGTATCTCTTTCAATAACTATTAAACCACCAATTCTAGCTTTTCTTAAATATTCAACAGCACCCATTATTTCGTATACTATCTTTTCTCTTTCATCCATCGTTAATATTTTATGACTAGTAAGAATTTGTTTTCTACCTAAATGTTCTAAAATATTTCTAATCTCTGGTTGAAATATAATAATAAGTGCTAACGGTCCCCACATAATTACATACTCAAGTAATAACCCAATCGTTGTTAAATTAAGGTAATCGCTAAGAACCTTAACTAATACAACTATAAGTACTCCTTTAAATATAAGTACTAACTTAACATTATTTTTTAAATTTTTCAAAACAAAATATATAAGTACCCACACTAATGATACATCAATAATCTTCTGTAAAATAGTAATAATACTATTAAAACTCATCATTTCACCAACCTTTTATTAATATAAAATAATTATATCATATCTAAAACTATTTTTCTACCTATTTTTAAATTAATTACTTGAATCATAAAAAAAGGAAATGCAATTACACATTTACCTTCCATATAATTATTTAAATTGACAACATGATCCACATTGAACATTAGTACAAGTATTCTCTTCACAACATGTATATCTAGGTTGATAAGTATGTCTATAAATATGGTTGTTAATTATTCTTGTATTGATTGGACAAACATGTGGCACTTCATGGTAAATATTTCGATAAACAACTCTTTCTCTACCTTGCTCTACTATAGGAGCACTAACTGTCTGAGCCATACCTCCCATATTCATTTCGTTAACATTCATATTTGCATTTGTGTTTGTATTATAATTTTGATTAGTGATATTTATATCAATATCATCATACCCATCTTGTCTGAAATCATCATTATTATAAAACATTATATTACCTCCTTATCTACCTTATCATATGATAAAAATAATTAAAGATATAATAAATTAGTCTAAAAAAACTCTAAATCCCTACATAGGAAATTTAAAGTTCTTATTATTAAGCATCTTCATCATCTTTTTCATCTCTTCAAATTGATTTAGTAATTGATTAACTTCCATAACAGAAGTACCAGAACCTTTAGCAATTCTTTCTTTACGAGATGCTTTTAAAATATTAGGATTCTTTCTTTCTTCTGGTGTCATAGATAATATTATAGCCTCAATATGTTTCATCTTTTTAGGATCAATTTCTGCCTTATCAAGGCCCATCTTTTTAGCACCTGGAATTAATTTGATTAGATTCTCCAAAGGTCCTAACTTTTTAATTTGGTTAAGTTGTGAAAGAAAATCTTCTAAATCAAAATTACCTTTACTCATTTTTTTAGCAGTCTTCATGGCTTCTTTTTCGTCAATTTCACTCTCAACTTTTTCAACCAAACTTAAAATATCGCCCATGCCAATTATTCTATTAGCCATTCTATCAGGATAAAACTCTGTAATACCATCTAACTTTTCACTAACACCAATAAACTTAATAGGTAAATTAGTTAAATGCCTAACTGATAAAGCAACACCACCTCTAGTATCACCATCCAACTTAGTAAGAATAACACCGGTTAATTTTAACCTATCATTAAATCCATTAATAACATTTATTGCATCTTGTCCCATCATAGCATCAATAACAAGTAATATTTCATGAGGACTAGCAACTTTTATAATATCTTCAAGTTCTGTCATCAAATCATCATCAATATGTAAACGTCCTGCTGTATCAATTAAAATATAATCAAACCCATTCTCCTTAGCATACTCCAAAGCATGACTAACAATATCTACAGGATTACTTTTACCTTCGCTAAATACTTCAATACCAAGCTCTTTACCTATTTGTTTAAGCTGATCAATAGCGGCCGGCCTATAAATATCACAAGCAACTAGTAAAGGCTTTTTCTTATTCTTCTTTCTAACTAAATTAGCAAGTTTACCAACAGTCGTAGTCTTACCGGAAC
Organism: uncultured Bacilli bacterium; assembly: GCA_934130545.1. Taxonomy (GTDB): domain Bacteria; phylum Bacillota_I; class Bacilli_A; order RF39; family UBA660; genus UBA6414. The sequence continues at coordinate 71,163 of CAKOYD010000005.1, forward strand.
CCTGTAAACCAACTAACATACATATTGTTGGATTACCAGATACCACTAAAGGTGCATTTTCACCACCAAGAAGTTCCGTAAGTTCATCTCTAACTATCCTAACAAAAACATCTCCAGGAGACAAACTTTTACTTACCTCTTCTCCTAAAGCCTTTTCTTTAACACTATTAGTAAATTCTTTAACCACTTTATAATTAACATCCGCTTCTAAAAGAGATAATCTAATTTCTCTCATCATATCTCCAATATTATCTTCTGTAATTTTACCATAACCCTTTATTTTATGCATTATACCTTGTAATCTATCACTTAAATTGTCAAACATACATATCACCCAAGACTAATTATACACGAAAAATACAACTATTTAAAGAAAATTAAAAAAAATTGTTGCATTTTTATAAATATTTGATATAATTAATTTAATTGCAGATGTGGTTCAACGATTAGAATTCGGCCTTGCCAAGGCTGAGACGGGGGTTTGACTCCCCTCATCTGCTCCATTGAGGAATCTGTTCGGAAAATCCGAACTTACATATATGAATCATTCGAAAGAATGATTTTTTTGTGTTTATAAATCATCCATCCCAAAAAGAAAGAATGGTGAAAATAATTAAACAATTTAATGTTTACAAGTCAGCAATGAAATATTTAACAGATAAAAACTTATCTTTAAACGCTAAAGGTTTCTTAACTATTATTTTATTTAATGATGAAATTATTGGATTAGACATTCAAAAAAATTGTACTGATAATAAAGAAACAATAAAAGATGTTTTACTTGAACTAAGAATTAATAAGTATATTAAATACAATTCAGAATCTAAAAGATTGATAGCTGCTTCTGTTCCATATACTGAATGGGATGAAGATTTAAGATAAGAAAGAATTTTATTTATGTTAAATATTATTACAAAAGAAGTTCCAATTGACGAAAAGCTTCAATAAAAGAATCAATTTATTTGTGATTTTTGTAATGTTAAACCAACTTTTATTAACGGTTCTATTCGTAAAATTGAAAAAACAAATGTTAATTATATTGAGCCAATTAAAATAATAATTAAAAGTACTACATTTCTTGCATTTAATCATAACTGTAAATGGTAAACTAAAAAACGGTTTTTAAGGCTAAAAAAGCCTGCCAAGCTTTTAATCAAAAGGCTTTGACAAGCTAAAAAAATTAATTTATATTTTTATTCTGATGACCTTATATATAAGAATCACACTTTATCAACTAATAGTTAAATATTTTAACCTGTTGGCCCCGTTGGTCCTGTTGGTCCCGTTGGTCCCGTTGGTCCTGTTGGCCCTGTCTCACCAGTTGAACCTGTTACACCTACTGGTCCAGTTGGACCTTGCGGAATAGTCAGATTTAAAACAAAATTAGGAGCTGTTCCAGTTATTGATGCAGTAGCCTCTGTACCAGGATTACCTGTTGAAACAGTACCAATTGATAATGTTGGAGATTCACCCGCTACTCCTTGTGGTCCTTGTACTCCCGTTGGTCCTGTTGCTCCGGTTGGTCCTGTTGCTCCCACTACTCCTTGTGGTCCTTGAACTCCAGCTGGACCTGTTGGTCCTGTTGGCCCTGTTGCTCCGGTTGGTCCCGTTGCTCCCGCTACTCCTTGTGGACCTTGAACCCCTGCTGGACCTGTTGGACCTGCTGGCCCTGTTGGACCTGCTGGCCCTGTTGGGCCCTGTGGACCTTGAACCCCTTGAATTCCTTGAACTCCTTGTGGGCCTGTTGGTCCCATTGGACCCGTTGGGCCAACTGTTCCTGTCGAACTAGTAGGAAAACAACATCCAGCAAAAGGTCTATTTCTATTAGCTTCTTCAATTATCTTTAAAGCTCTCTTATATCCACAATCTATATTATTACGATTGTCCATGTAATCACATCCTTTCATAATAATATATGAATACTCATAAATAATGATTATTCTAATGCCCTAACATTACAAAAGCAAAACAAACTTTACATAAAAATATAAAATATTAAATAAAATAAATATAAAACGAAAAAGAATATGCTAAAATTATATTATAATTATTTAAAAGGAGCAGTAAAATGAAAATACTAATACTATCATGTAGCACTGGTGGTGGCCATAATACATGTGCCAAATATATCAAAGAAGAACTAACATTAAATAATATTGAAAATAACTTTGAAGACTTCTATGACATTGTAAATACTAATGCTAAAGAATTATCTACAAAACTATATTTATCATCATTATCTGGTGATGGAAAAATATTTAAAAGCGTCTATAAATTAGGAGAACTATACAGTAAAACAGGTATAAAAAGCCCAGTCTATTTAGTGAACAAATTACACACTAAAAAACTATATAATTATATAATTTCAAACTCGTATGATTTAGTAATAACAACCCACCTATTCCCTTCTCTTACTTTAACAGCCATAAATAAATATTATGAGAAGAAAATACCATTTATAACCATTGCCACCGATTATGAACCATGCCCATTTCTAGAAGAAACAAAACCAAATTACTTAATTATGCAAAAACACTTAGAAAATAGATTTATAAATAAAGGAATAGAAAAACAAAGATTAATTACGACAGGTATTCCAATATCAACAAACTTTATAAAAAGTGCTAAAAATATTAAAAAAGAGTTAAATATTACCAACAAAAAATTAATATTAGTAATGCTAGGAAGTATGGGCTTTGGTAATATTAAAGAAATCTTATCAGATCTTTTAGAAATACCTAATATAAAATTAGCAGTCATATGTGGCACTAATAAAACCCTATATACTGAACTAAACGAATTAAATAATGAAAATCTAATTGTATATGGTTATACCAACAATATTAATGATTTAATATATTCGTCAGATATCGTATTATCTAAACCAGGTGGATTATCATCAACAGAAATAGCCACTATTGGCAAACCACTACTTCACATATTCCCTATTCCAGGTATTGAGACATATAATACTAACTTTTTTGCGAATCATAACATGAGTTTAACATGTAATACTAAAGACGAAATAATAGCAAATATAAATAAATTATTAAATGATAATACTCTAGCAGAAGAAATGGTTAAAAATCAGCGTAAATACATCAATCAGAACTCTGCTAAAGATTTAATAAGTCTTATTAAAAAAGAATTTAAATAATTTAATATACAAATAAATGTTTTAAATTGTTTCTTATTAATTACATATATTCACCAGCTATTTTTAATTAGTACTAAAAACATAGGTATCCATTATATCTTATTTAACATATAATTAATATAATATAATGAAATGAAAGGTTGGTGAACTATGTACGGTTATGGATATCCAGGATATGGATACGGTGGATACGAAGGTGGAAATTGGTTATGGATAATAATCGTCGTACTAATTATATTCTTTGTCCTTTTCTGGGGAACAAATAATAATCATGGATGTGGTTGTGAACGTCGATGCAACTGCAATAACAATTAAAAGGAGTCATCTCCTTTTTTTTTACATAAAAAATAGACATCACTAGATGCCTATGTAATACTTATACTACATACTATCTAACTTTTGTTTCACTTATTTGGACAACATTAACAGCTTGTAATCCTTTAGGAGTTTCAATTAAATCAAATTCAACACGTTGTCCTTCACTAAGAGTCTTAAACCCATCATGTTTAATTGCAGAATAATGAACAAATATATCTTCACCACCCATATGGTCTATAAAGCCATATCCTTTTTCATTGTTAAACCATTTAACATTTCCACACATACTAACACCTCTCCTTCTTACAATATAATTATAAAACATTATCTAAGTAATAATCAACAAATACAAACTCAAAAAATTCGACATAATTTGACACTAAAAAACAACCCCTAAGGATTGTCTATATACACTAATTAATCTTTACATCTAGTATTTCTAATATACGTTGTAAATCATTACTATTTTCAAAATATATTTCCATTTTCTTATTACTAATCTTAACTCTAGTACCTAAGAAATCTCTAAGATCATTTTCTAGATAACTATAATCATTGACATGACTAGAACGTTGTGTTGGAACTTTCTTTTTAATATCAGTATTTGTTGATAGTTTTTCCAAATCTCTAACACTTAAATTTTCATTAACAACACGATTTGCTAACTCAGATATTTTACTATCATCTTCAATCTTGCTAAGTACTCTTGCATGACCCATAGAAAGTTTATTATCTAATATCATATTTTGAACATCTTCTGGGAGTCTAAGTAAACCTATCATATTAGTAATATGACTTCTACTCTTACCAAGTTTACTAGCTAAGTCTTCTTGTCTAATATGCATACTATCAATAATACCTTTATAAGCCCATGCTAACTCAATGGCGCTTAAATTCTCTCTTTGTAAATTCTCAAGAAGTGCTATCTCACGCATCATCTCATCAGAAAATTCTTTAACAATTGCTGGAATAGTAGATAAACCAGCCATCTTAGAAGCTCTTAATCTCCTCTCACCTGCAACTAAATCATAACCCTTAATACTAGGTTTAACAATAATTGGCTGAAAAACACCATAGTTCTTAATAGATTCTGCTAATTCCTCTAAAGCTTCTTGGTTGAATGTTTTTCTAGGCTGATAAGGATTAGTTCTAATCTCATCAACAGGAATTTCTCTAATATCAGATTCCTTAGTAGTCTCTAAAATACTACTTTCAAATGAATCAAAATCTAATACTTCACTATTAAATAATTGTTCAAGTCCCTTACCTAACGCTTTCTTCTTTTGTTCCATTTCTCGCTATTACCTCCTTAGCTAAATTTAAATAAGCAAGTGTTCCTCTACTCCTAGGTTCATACTCTAATATTGGCTTACCATGTGAAGGCGCCTCTGCTAAACGTATTAATCTAGGAATAATTGTATCATAAACTCTTTCTTTAAAGAAACCTTTAATACTTTCAACAACCTCAAGACCCAAATTAGTATTAGAAGTCAACATTGTAAGAAGAACTCCTTCTATGTCTAAATCAGGATTAACTTTCTTCTGGGCTAACATAATTGTATTAATTAACTGCATTATTCCCTCTAATGCAAAATACTCACATTGAACAGGAATAAGTACACTATTAGCAGCACATAAAGCATTAGTAGTAAGAATGCCTAAAGAAGGTGGACAATCAATAATAATATAATCATACTTATCACTAACTAAACTTAATTCTTCTTTAAGTCTACTAACTCTATTAAGTCTTTCACCTTTCTCACGATATATTCTTTCTAACTCAATTAATTCCATTTCAACACCAGCTAAATTTAAATAAGCCGGTATAATACTTAAATTCTTACTTTTAGTCTTAATAATAGCTGAATTAATATCACATTTCTTAACTAATACTTCATAAATACTATTATCAATACTACCCTTATCAACGCCAACTCCAGTAGTAGCATTACCCTGAGGATCTAAATCAACAATTAATACTTTTTTACCTAATATACCTAAGGAAGCAGATAAATTTATACTAGTAGTAGTTTTTCCAACTCCACCTTTTTGATTAACAACTGCTATAATCTTCCCCATACAATTCACCTTATTTCCTACATTTATCATTGTACCAAAAAAACACCAAAAAATAAATACTTAAATCAAAATAAGTAAACAATCTGTAATATATTTATCATCTAATCAAACATATTAATAGTAAATAAAAATAACTACAGGGTAATTTTCTTGCTTTTATTATACAAAAATTATATAATAATTGTAAGAAAAGGAGGTTATATGGAACTTAAAAATTATCATGACTTAATTGACAACGATACTATTGTTGTTGGTTGCTCAGCTGGCCCTGACTCAATGTGTCTTCTCCACTTATTAAAAGAAAAAACAAATTACAATATTATCTGCTGTCATATAAATCACAATGTTCGAAAACAAAGCATTGAAGAAGAAGAATATTTAAAGAAATATTGTCAAGAAAAAAATATAACCTTCGAGTGCTATAAAATAACAAACTGGCAAGAGAATAACTTTGAAAACGAAGCCAGAAAAAAAAGATATAAATTTTACGAAGAAATATTAAATAAATATCATACTAAATATCTTTTTTTAGCACACCATGGTGATGATTTAATAGAAACTATTCTTATGAAAATAAGTAGAGGTTCTAACATTGAAGGCTATCTAGGTATAAAAGAAGTATCTTATAACCATAAATACTACATAATAAGACCCCTTCTCTATTATACAAAAGAAGATATTATCAAATATAATCAAGACCATAACATAAAATATTATATTGATAATACTAACACCGATACTAATTATACAAGAAATAGATATCGTAAAAATATTTTACCACTTCTCAAAAAAGAAGATAAAGATATTCACAAAAAATTCTTAACTTACTCTAAAAACCTAGAAGAATATGATAACTATATAAAAAGATATATAACTAGTATCCTCCCTAATATATATATTGATAACTATATCTTAATAGACAAATTTAACAGAGAAGATATCTTTATTAGAAGAAATATTCTATATATGATAATAAACAACTTATATGATAATAAACCAAATAACATAACAGATAATCATATAAAACAAATATTAAATATTATTAATAGTACTAAACCTAATCAAACTATTAATCTGCCTAATAATAAACTAGTTAAAAAAGAATACAACAAACTATATTTTATTAAAAATAGCTCTAAAACCGTTAACTATAACGTATTACTAGAAGACACTATAACTATAAATAACTTTACTATATCAAAAATAGATAAAGAATTAGATAAAAGTAATTATATAATAAGACTAAACAGCAAAGATATAACCCTTCCATTATATATAAGGAATAGAAAAGAAGGAGATTATATTGAACTAAAAGGATTAAATGGTAAGAAAAAAATAAAAGATATCTTTATTAATGAAAAAATACCTGCATCACTTAGAGATAGTTATCCCCTTCTAGTAGACAGTAAAGGCCAAATACTATGGGTTCCCGGACTTAAGAAATCTAAATATGATATTGAAAATAATGAAAAATATGATATAATACTAAAGTGTTATCACAGAAAGGAAGATAAATATGAATCGTAAGAAAAATAATATAAATAAAGGACTAGTTCCATATGTTTTATTACTACTATTTATAGTAGGATGTTTACTATTTGCTAATGGTATGAAAAATAAAGTAAATGAATTTACATATAATGAATTTACTAACTATTTAGACAAAGGAGAAATATCTGAATTAAGAATAGTACCAAAAGTAAATACACAAAACTATGAAATAACAGGTAAATTAAAAAGTTATGATGAATATGAAAGTTTTAAATTGTATTTGCCAAAATCAGATGAAGTATTATCCGTAATACTAAATGCTGAAGAAAGTAATACGTTTAAACTAGAAGTAGTAAATGACCCTGAAGCATCATCTATCTTTACAATATTAATTGAATATGTTCCAATGATATTACTAGGTGGCGTTATAATATGGTTATTTACTAGACAAATAGGTTCAGGTGGAAAATCTATGGACTTTGGACGTAGTAGAGCTAAAAGAATGGACACTAAACCTACAACTACCTTCAAAGACGTTGCCGGATGTACAGAAGAAAAAGAAGAAGTACAAGAATTAATTGATTTCTTAAAGAACCCTAAGAAGTTCCAAAGTATGGGAGCAAGAATTCCAAAAGGTATCCTATTAGTAGGTCCTCCAGGAACAGGTAAAACAATGCTTGCAAGAGCAGTAGCCGGAGAAGCTAAAGTACCATTCTACTATATCAGTGGATCAGACTTCGTTGAATTATTCGTTGGTATTGGTGCTTCACGTGTACGTGATATGTTTCAAACAGCTAAAATGAATGCCCCATGTTTAATATTTATTGATGAAATAGATGCTGTTGGAAGACAAAGAGGAACAGGACTTGGTGGTGGACACGATGAAAGAGAACAAACATTAAACCAATTACTAACAGAAATGGATGGCTTTGGTGCTAACGAAGGAATAATAATTATCGCAGCCACAAATAGACCTGACGTTCTAGACCCTGCTCTATTAAGACCAGGAAGATTTGATAGACAAATTACTGTTGCTCTACCTGATAAAAAAGCCCGTGAAGAAATCTTAAGAGTACATTCAAAAAACAAAAAACTTGCTAAAAATGTTACATTAGATTATCTAGCTAAAAGAACTCCAGGATTTAGTGGTGCTGACCTAGAAAACTTACTTAACGAAGCAGCTTTACTAGCCGTAAGAAGAAATAAAAAAGAAATAACAATGAACGAAATTGATGAAGCAACTGACCGTGTTCTAATGGGACCTGCTAAAGTAACTAAGAAATATACTGATAAAGAAAAGAAATTAGTAGCATACCATGAAGCCGGACACGCTGTTCTAGGAATTAAACTAGATGGTGCCAACGACGTTCAAAAAATAACAATTATCCCAAGAGGCCATGCCGGTGGATATACAATGATGACTCCAAAAGAAGAATCATTTAACTATACTAAAAATGAATTACTAGAATCTATTTGTGGATTACTTGGTGGACGTGTAGCTGAAGAAGTAATCTTCGGAGAAATAACAACCGGAGCTCACGATGACTTTAGAAAAGCAACAAAAATAGCTAGAAAAATGGTTACTGAATATGGTATGAGTAATCTAGGTCCTATGATGTTAGAAGAACCTGATGAAAATACATTCTTAGGTAGAGACTATACTAAGAATAGAAATATCTCTGATACTGTAGCGCATGAAATAGATGAAGAAATGCGTAATATCATTTCATCATGTTATGAGAAAACTAAAGAAATAATAAAATCTAATAGAAAATTACTAGACTTAATTGCTAATACTCTACTAGAAGAAGAAACAATTACTAAAGAACAAATTGACTATTTAGTAGAAAACGGTCATTTACCTGATGCTAAAGAAGAAAAAGCAAAAGATAATGAAAAAACAAAAGAAGTCAAAGAAACCAAAGATAATAAAGAATCTAGTAAATAACAAAAAAACATTTCAATTACGAAATGTTTTTTTAATTTAATCTAAGTATTATCTCCCCATCTTTAGAATATAAATACTTCTCTCTTACATATTTAGCAATATAATCAGGATCCTCTAGTTTACGAATATCTAATTCTAATTCTTCTTTTTCCTCATCTAACTTAACAATTTTTTCTTGTAAATTAACTTTTTGATTCTTCATATCAATTATTTTTAATACATTACATGCACAATTATATCCTAACGTAGAAACAACAACTAAAATTATTATAACTGTAAAAAATACACGAATCTTTGCCACAATTGACATTTTTCTCTTCTTTACAACCTTAGCCATCATTATCACCTACCTTATTATATAATCACTTATAGTAAGTATATCACATAATTATTTTCGATAACAATATATTAACCCAAATTAATTTACAAAATATTTATTATGTAAACTACTTCTTCTTAAATAACTTAAGCATAATAAAATATGCAATTATATACCCCAATATAATACTAAGTAAAAAATATATATGTACAATCCCATTATTAATTCTAATAAGAATAATAAAATATAATAATGTATTTACTAACAAAAACAATAAAGAATAAATTATCTTAATAAATAACCTAGATTCATATATTATTTTATAATTAACCTCTAATAAAGCATAAAAAATCATTCCATAAAGAAAAGAATATAATATAGAATATATCTGTATCTTTAAAATCATTTAAATAATTTGGTAATAAATGAATTATCCTTATCTTTTTTTACATTACTATCTAAATAGCATAAACTATCTATTCTTCCCTTTATTGAAACATTACCTTGATAAGTATCTAACTTAATAATTTCTAACTCATCACCCTTAATAATTAAATAACCAAGTGTTGTTTCTAGCATAAATTCCTCATTATCAAAACTATCTATTTTCTTTACCCCAGTAATAATAATATTCTTTCTCTCACTAATTGAAATACCATGATTAAATGTAGTATCTATTTCTTTAACATTTTCCATATTTATGCCTCCTAATAAATATATGTTAAAGATAATAAAAATATACAAAAAATAGACTCAATCAGAGTCTATTCAGCTTCTTCATATGCTTTTAATATAGCTTTTTCAAACATTTGACGTGTTTCAGCATTAATAGGATGAGCAATATCTCTATATCCACCAGTAGCAACTTGTCTACTAGGCATAGCGATAAATAAACCATTATCACCTTCAATTATTCTTATATCATGTACTGCAAAGCAATCATCAATAAGAACAGAAGCAATTCCTTTCATACGTGAATTTTCTTTTTCAATCTTACGAACTGTTACTGAAGTAATCTTCATTATGTTATCTCTCCTTCTAGAAAATACCTTTTCTAATTACATTTTAGTATATACAAGATGTAAAAGTCAATATTTTTTCCTTAATTTGACACTTTTTCAAAACACACCTTAATATTCCTAATAAGAATATCTCGATAAGTAAAACTCTTTATTGAATTATCAAACTGCCTTATAGTAAAAATATTATTATATAATTTATCTACTATTCCAAAGCATTCATCTACCCTATTACGATTACCATAAGAAATAATTTTAACAACCTCATTAATATGATTAGATAATTCATTCTTTATTTTTTTTATATTGTACATATACCTCCTATTCCCTAGGATACCCAGTATACATTGTACCCTTTGTAATAATTCCACCCATTCCTGCCGAACCATATTTAGTCTTTTCTAAAATATTAATTAAATCAATATTATTATTAATATCTGAAAAAGCCATACACCCCGCTACTATTGCCGGATCTAAAGCATGAATATTAATTCTTTTTGGACTAGATGCAAAATTAGCACCTGCTTTAATTAATTCTTCATAATCAGACTGACAAGCTCCCGCAATAATAATTAATTTTTGATGTGATTTTTCATACGTACGAGCCATTTTAACGCACTCTACAAAATTAGAGGTATTCTTATATTTAGAACCATTCTTTCTCTTACGATAATAAGCATCATGACCAGTAATAACAACAATATCTGGCATATACTTTTCAAGAAGAGGCACTATATTACTAGCTAAATCCTCTTCCTTAAAATAAACTCCATATGCTCTTAACTTATTCTTCTTATAAAAGTCTAGACAACTATCTAAATATTCCTTATCACCATCTAAATGTAATATCTTCCCCGGTAAATAAAAATACTCACTTCTATTTAACTTTCGATATTCTTCTATTGAAGGAAGAAAAGAATCATTACTCTCACTACCATCATTATATAATTTTAAATCCTCTTTATAACTATCAGCATATAATCTAACATTAACACCCTTTAAATAATATAAATCTTCATCAATACTAATTATCTTAAACACCACATCATTATTATATGAATTTCTAGTTACATAATCACCAATATTAAACATACATTCACCTATCTAATTATATGATTAACTAATTAATATATGAAAAAAAGATTGCATAACACAATCCTATTTTCTCCTACCAATATTATTTTGTTTATAATATTTATTTTTTTCTTTATACATTAAATTATCAGCTTCATCTATCATTGCAGATAAATTATCACTTTTTTCTCTATAAACATATCCTAAAGATACTGAATAACCATTTGACGATATTTCCCACTCTATAGCTTTCATCTTATTATAAAATAATTCTTGTGAGATATTTTCACAAACGACTACGAATTCATCGCCACCTTTTCTATATACTTCATTCTCTCTAACATATTTCTTAATACATTTACAAACCGTAATCAAAAATTTATCACCATTTTCATGACCAAACATATCATTAACAAACTTAAGACCATTACAATCTATAAAACATACTCCAACATTACTATGTACATCGCAAGAATTAATTAATTCCATTAAAGAATCTGCATTTAATACCTCAACTAATTTATCAGTTTTTAATACTTTAATTCTCTCATCAATTAATCTAACATTTCTTAAAAAAACTTTAATATATACAAATAATTGTTCATCAATAATTTTAGGCTCATATAATATTATCTCCTCCATATGACCATTAACATCAAGAGAAATATTATACTTAGAACCTCTATCCATATCATTAATACTAACTATATCTGTACTTCTCTTACTATTACTTTTAAATATCCACTTACAATTATTACATTTTAAATATCTTTGTAACACCATAAGAAGATTACGATAATAATTAATATCATACTTATCGCTATATAACATTTCTTCTAAAGCAATTATAATATCCATAATAGCCTCCAATTTATGGCATATATATTATCATAGTAAAAAACAATAGTCAATAAAAAGTTATTCAAAAGCAATACCATTCATCCAAATAAAAAAAGACTAATTTAATTAATCTTTTTATCTAGTATATTTACTATATCTATAAACACATCAAGAGAAATATTTTCTGCTCTATCCGTTAAAGATAAATTATATTTTTCTAATACCTTATTAATAGTATCTAAATCATAACTCTTTAAATTATTTCTTAAATTCTTACGTTTAAATTGAAAAGCATCCTTTACTAACTTCAAAAACAATTCATAGTTAAAGTTATTATCTATATTACTCCGCTTATTCATTACAATTACAGCACTATCAACCTTGGGTTCAGGAATAAAACACTTTCTAGATACATCAACTAATCTTTTAATGTCATAATAGTAAGAAAGTATTACTGATATATATCCATAGTCTCTTGTATTAACTGAAGCCGATAAGCGCATAGCTACCTCTTTTTGAATCATAATAACTATTTTATCAGGTTTAAATTCATTAACTAATTTCATTATAATAGGACTCGTTATATAATATGGTAAATTAGCCACAACATATAGTTTCTTATAATTATTAAGTTCTTTTATATCGTCAATACTAGACTCTAAAAAATCTTTAATATATAAAGTATAATTGCTGTAACAACTTAGTTTATTTCTTAAATTATCTTCAAGTCTATTATCTATCTCAAATAAATAAGCATATCCACATTTATTAATAATATCATAAGATAATGAACCATCACCCGGACCAATTTCAATAACTAAAGTATCTTTATCTATCTCAGCACCTTCAATAATCTTATTAACAATATTCTTATCACGAAGAAAATTTTGTCCTAAAGACTTTTTAAAATTAAAATCCATACTACCTCCATAACATAAAAAGAGGAATATTCCTCTTAGTTAAATCCATATCTATTACCACGTTCAGTAATATAATTACTACTATAACCATAACTTTCCCATGATCTGAAGCCTAAATAATTATTGTTTCTAACACCATTTAATCCATCTAAAACAGCTTCTTTAACATAATTATATTTAGCACTATTATAATATCTACCAGAAGGTAAATAACTATAATACATATTTCTAAAATATACTTCAAACTGATTAGGAGCAGTTATCTGACTAATAGGATTACGTCCAAAATAATTACCCCACTTATCAGAATCACATCTATTTAATATAACAGAAATAACTGCTAAAGCATCATCAATACTATCTCCTGCTTCAACACATATAACAGCAATAAGTAAATCTAAATCACTACCACTAACATCATATGTATTATTATTTACTGATACATTAAATCCCATTGCTTCATCTGTTTTATATTTTAAATAAAACTCATCAGCTAAATAACTAACGTTATCATCATTATTTTTAGTTTCTTCAACTGTATCTGCTTCTTTTTGAATAGTAGCATCAATTAAATCAACTAATTCTTCATCTTTTTCTGTCTTATTTTGTAATAAAGTATTTACTACAAACAACCCTGAAATTACATCTTCTGTCTTGTTTAAATTATTGTTCTCTAAAACTACTACTTCCTGATATTTATTATCTGCTTTAGAAAACAAAAATACTAAAAATAGTAAAGCAACCATCAATTGTCCAAAGACAATCAGGGTACCAGGTACTATTTTTTTCATATAATCACCTCTTATTTTTAAAGCATAATCAACTAAATTAAATAAAAAATAACATAGTTAATTCAGCCTCTTTTTCTTCAGGCAATAATAATTCTATCATAATTATCTATAAATGTCAAATATCCTCCCAGCATTGGCCGTCGTAGTCCTTATAACTTCATCATAACTAATACCCTTAACATCAGCAATTTTATTCGCTATAACCCCTAAATATTTAGGACTATTAGCATTCTTTCTATATGGAACTGGCGTTAAATATGGCGCATCAGTTTCCAATAATATATATTCCAAATTAATATTTTTTATGACTTCTATAATACTCTTTGCATTATTATAAGTACATACCCCACCAATACCAAGACATATTCCTAACTTAGTAAACTCTCTAGCCATCTCTAAACTACCTGAATAGCAATGAAGAGTACCACTAACAGAATATTCTTTCAATATATTATATGTATCTCCTATCGCATCTCTACTATGTATAATAACAGGCTTATGATACTTACTAGCTATTTCTAATTGTCTTCTAAAAAATAATTGCTGTTTTTCTTTATCAGTATTATCGTAATGATAATCAAGCCCAATCTCTCCAATTGCCACAATTTTATCATTAGATATATTCTTTTCAATAAAGTCAAGACTATCTAAATTAACATCTTCTAGCTCAGTTGGATGAAAACCAATTGCTCCATAAACTATATCATATTTAGAAACAAGTCTTAGTACCTCCTGACAATTCTTCATATTAGTACCATTAACTATAACAGCCTTAACCCCTGCTTCTTTAATCTTTTCTATTTCTTCATCAATATTATCATAATACTCACTTAATATATGACAATGTGTATCTATCATTATTAAACCTCCTATCATAAGAAAAAACTATAATTACTATAGTTTATCTATTTCTAAAAGAAGAAATTACATACTTAACAATTATCATACCTGCTACCACAAAATAGCAAATATCAATAATATTTTTATATACTAAGGCATTAAGCCCCACCAACAACAAAAATACAACTAAATAAAATTCCAAAATACGTTCTTGAATTATAGTCTTCATCTTAGCTCCCTTTTCATCTAAAACTGCAACTACTACATTTTAAATATATCAAATCTAAAAAGAAAAGTAAACAAATTACTAATATTTACAATATTTTACACTCAGAACGTAAAAAACCACAAATTACTCTGTGGTCTTCTCTATTCTTTTAAATAAAGGTATTGGATCATTCAACTTAGAACCTTCTACTAAATGACCAAAAGATTTTGTTGTATCAATTGAATTAATAGAAGTATTTAACTGTCTAAATATTTCTTCACTAGTATCAGGTAAGAACGGACTCAACAATATAGCACCTATTCTAATAGATTCAAGTAAATTATATATAACAGTCTTTAACTTTTCACGACTATTTTCATCTTTTGCTAAAATCCAAGGAGTAGTTTCATCAATATATTTATTACATCTTTTAAATATTTCCATAATCGCATCTAGTGCTTCAGGAACCTTTAATTCATCCATATATTTATCAACAGTATCTTTAGTAGAAATAACAAGATTAATTAATTCATCATCAAACTCTGTCCTATCACTACCCTTAACAACAATATTATCAAAATACTTTTTATTCATCGCAATAGTACGATTAACTAAATTACCTAAAACATTAGCTAAATCAGCATTAGTTCTATTAACAAGTGCTTCTTCCGAAAAATTACCATCACTACCAAAAGGAACTTCTCTTAATACAAAATAACGGACAGCATCCTTGCCATAAGCATTAATATACTCTCTTGGATCTTTATAATTACCTAAACTCTTAGATATCTTACCACCATTGATAACCAACCAACCATGTCCAAATACTTGTTTAGGCAAAGGTAAATCTAATGCCATTAACATAATTGGCCATATAATAGTATGAAATCTAACTATTTCTTTACCAACAATATGTAAATCCGCTGGCCAATACTTCTTAAACTTCGAATCATCATCACTTAAATATCCTAAAGCACTAATATAATTACTTAAAGCATCTATCCATACATAAATAACATGCTTAGTATCAAATGAAACAGGTATTCCCCAATTAAAACTAGTACGAGAAACACATAAATCTTGTAAACCTGGCTTAATAAAATTATTAATCATCTCATTCTTACGAGATACTGGTTGAATAAAATCCGGATGTGTCTCAATATATTCAACTAATCTATCTGCATATTTGCTTAATCTAAAGAAGTATGCTTCCTCACGAGCTTCCTCTACATTTCTTCCACAATCAGGACATTTACCATCAACAAGTTGTGATTCCGTCCAAAATGATTCACAAGGAGTACAATATAGTCCTGAATACTCTCCCTTATAAATATCTCCTTGATCATATAAACGTTTAAATATCTTTTGAACAGTCTCAACATGTTCAGGATCAGTAGTTCTAATAAACTTATCATATGAAATACCTAATGATGCCCATAAATCTTTAGCATTCTCTATTATTTTATCAACATATTCCCTAGGACTTACTCCTGCTTCCGTAGCTTTCTTCTCTATCTTTTGCCCATGTTCATCAGAACCTGTTAAAAAGAAAGTATCAAAGCCATTCTGTCTCTTATATCTTGCAATAGCATCTGCTATTATCGTTGTATAACAATGTCCAATATGAAAATTAGCACTTGGATAATATATTGGTGTCGTTATATAAAATTTTTTGTTTTCCATATCTATTCTCCTCCCATAAATACCAAAAATAAAAAATCCATCCAACTAAGGACGAATTTAATATCCGCGGTACCACCTTATTTTATAATTATACAATTATACACTCATAGCTATAACGCACTACCGCTTAAACAAAAGTTAAGATAACTCCAGAACCATTTATAATAGCTATTATATCTAATTTCCATCATCATAGACTCTCTATAATAAATCACTATTACTCTTTCCTTCTTCGTTAAACACCCATATTATAACATATGATTTTTTAAATATCAAGACTAATCTATAAACTCTCCCCCAAGAAGTTTAGACATTATACTAGCCATTTTCTCTTCAGTCTCCATAATTGGGTTATCAAGTGATAGTATAATTACACTCCCAATAGCATCTCCATTATTAATAATCGTACTAAAAGCATAATAACCATATTCTTCATCTTCATTAGTTAAATATATACTCTTCTTTTTATTCTCAACAAAATTATCTCTACGCTCAATCATAATCTCAATAACATCACTAATTTCACGACCAATATACTTCTTTTTAAGTGAACCAGTAATAGCTAATATCTTATCTCTATCCGTAACAATAATATTATGTTTTAATATCTGATAAAAAGAATCACAGTACCTACTAGCAACTTCTCCAATACTCTTCATAGGTGAATACTTCTCTAACATTATCTTTTCATCATCTACAGATATTTCTAAATAATCACCATTATTAATACGTAAATTCTTTCTAATCTCTTTTGGAATAACAATTCTTCCTAAATCATCTATTCTCCTAATAACACCAGTTGTTTTCAAAAAACTCACCTCTGATAATACTATTGTCAAATTTTGTAAAAAATATACTAACAATTACTTATTATCAATCATTTTTTTAATAACAATTAATAAATCAACTAAATATAATATAAAATGTTTATCTAACTTAACAATATCTAATATTACATGAATACAATTATTCCTATAACTTAATCTAAACATCTTAGATAATTTATATGTTTCATTAAATAATTCTTCACCATTAATCTTAACAGATAGTTCTTTAGGTAATTCTATATCTACATAATTCTTAGTATTAACAACATTAGTAATATTCAAACAACCTGCTAAATATTCAAACCATTCTTCATACATATATATAATTAACTCATCACTTAGTTTACCAAACCTATCTTCAAGTTCATGTTTAACTAAATCAAACTTCTCTTTAGAATCAACTTCATTAATTTTCTTATGAATCTCAATCTTAAGCTCTGTATCAGATACATAATTATTATCAATATGTGTTGATACTTCTATTAATTGTTTATCTTTCTTAATACTATTATCATCTTCTTCAACTACTTCTTCACCCTTAGCCGCTCTAACCGCCTCATTTAGCATCTTTAAATATAAATCTATACCAATAGTATCTACAAATCCTGATTGATCACGGCCTAAAATATCTCCTGCTCCTCGAATAGACAAATCTCTCATCGCAATTTTAAAGCCACTACCAAGTTCAGTAAACTCTTTTATAGTATCTAATCTCTTAATAGCAATATCATTTAACATCTTATTCTTATCATACATTAAATAACAATAACCAATTACCGTACTACGCCCAACTCTTCCTCTTAACTGATATAATTGTGATAAACCAAATCGATCAGCATCTATAATAATTAAAGTATTAGCATTAGGTATATCAATACCTGTTTCAATAATAGTCGTACATACCATAATATCATACTCATGATTAATAAACTTCATCATCTTGTTCTCTAAAGCATCTTTAGTCATTCTTCCATGAGCAAAATCAATTCGCGCATCCGGTACTAAATCTTTTATTTCAAGTACCTTACTCTCTATACTTTCAACTCTATTGTAAAGAATAAATACTTGTCCACCTCTAGATAACTCTTTATATATTGCATCCTTAATAATTAATTTATTTTCTGCTAAAACATAAGTCTGAATTGGATATCTAAGTGCTGGGGGTGTCTCAATAAGAGAAAGACTACGAATTCCTGACATTGACATTTGTAATGTTCTAGGTATTGGTGTAGCCGACAAAGTAAGAACATCAACATTAGATTTATATCTCTTAATCTTCTCTTTATGTGTAACGCCAAATCTTTGTTCCTCATCTATTACTAATAATCCTAAGTCTTTATATTGAATATCATCACTAAGTAATCTATGTGTACCAAATATAATATCTATCTTGCCCTCTTTTAAGTCTTCAATAATCTTCTTTTGTTTATCTTTATCCACAAATCTGTTGATAAGCGCAATTCTAACCGGAAAATTAGCAAATCTAGATATCGCAGAATTATACTGTTGACTAGATAAAATTGTTGTCGGACATAAATATGCTACCTGCTTACCATCATTAACAGCCTTAAACATTGCTCGAAAAGCAACCTCAGTCTTACCATAACCAACGTCCCCACATAATAGCATATCCATAGGCTTAGATTTCTCCATTTCAGACTTTATCATCTTAATAGCTTTCATTTGATCAGGAGTTTCTTCATAATTAAACTCATTGTCAAACATAATTTGACTCTCATCATCCATAGAAAAAGCATATCCTTTTTGCACCTCACGCTCAGCAGAAAGTTTAAGTAAATCTTTAGCAATACTCTCTAATTTCTCTCTAACCTTACCTTTTTTCTTCTTCCATTCATTAGAATTTAACTTACTAACTTTAAGAGAAACTCCTTCTTTACCAGAATATTTACTAATTCTATTAATATTTTCAACAGGAATATATAAACAATCTCCACCATCATATAGTAAACGAATATAATCTTTCTGAATACCATTCTTTGTAATAGTATGTATCCCATCATATATTCCAATACCAAATACTTCATGAACAATATAATCTCCCTTATTTATATTACCAATATTATTAAGCTTATGCCCTATCTTATACTTAGACTTATACTTATTACTACTCTTTTCACGAGAAAATATATCATTAAGTGATAAAACAACATAATCTTTATATATAAAACCACTATCAATATCTTTACTAATAAAATTAATATAATTATTAGTAATATTATCTTCACTAGTAAACACTATATTATCAATGTCTAAATATTTAATAACTCTATCTCTTGCTACTACATCATTAATACAAAACAAAATTGTCTTATTACTCTTTAAATAATTCTTTAAATCATCACGCAATAACTCATAGTTCCCATTATAATTATGAATAACACTAGAACTATATTTAATAATATTTACTTTATCATTACCACTAAAAACATTATCAAAAGATAATAAATATACTATTCTATTAAAATCTATATCTTCAAGATTAAACATATAATCCATATTCTTAATATCATTATTAACATTATAATCAAAAATAGTCTTCTTAAGAACATCATACCCATTACATATCTGATTATAATCATAAAAGAACATTGTTCCATCCCCAATATAATCAAGAATATTAACTACCTTACTAGAATACTTCTTTAAAAACTTTTGTGAGCATTCCATATCATCAGTCTTTTTATCTACGATAAACTCTGTATACGGATAAATAGTTATCTCATCAACATTAGAAAAAGATAACTGTGTATTCATATCAAAATATTTAATAGAATCTATTACATCTCCCCAAAACTCAATTCTAATAGGATTATCTTCACCAACCGCAAAGATATCAATAACATATCCCCTAACACCAATTTTACCAGTCTCAGAAACAATAACATCTCTCTCATAACCAATATCAAATAATTTATTAATAAACTCATCTCTATCCACAGACATGTTGACAGACAATTTTATAATATTATCTTTCCATAAATCATGACTAGGTAAATATCTTAAATAACCCATTAAATTACTAACAACAATATAATTACTGTCACTAACTAATTTATTTAAAGATACAATTCTCTCTGTCTTAAACTCCGGACTAATTGCCACTGCCTCACTAGTTAAAAAATCATCCATAGGAAAAAATAGTACCCTATCAGTATAATTAGCTAACTTCTTATAAATATTATTAGCCTCATATAATGAATTAGCCACTACTAAACAACCTCTATTACTATGAATAAACTTATCATAAACATAGATAGAAGCAAGTTCCATATTAAGTCCACTAATAGCATACTTATCAAAACTACTATCATTAAATAAATTATCAAAAAATTTCATATCAAATCAATCCCCACTATTAACTATAGTGAATTATATTTATTCATAAGTCTATCCACAGACATGTTGACAATATCATCAAATATATTATTTAACTTTTCAAAAGAATTATTCAAAGCATTATAGTCTTCTTTACTAAATCTCGTTAAAACATAATCAATAATATCATTACTACTACGTCCTATCCCAATCTTAATTCTAACAAAAGTCTTACTACCAATACATTCGATAATATTTTTAATTCCATTATGCCCACCTGAATTATGGTTATAACATATCTTAATTTTACCAACATCAATATCTAAATCATCTTGAATAACATATAAATCATTAATGTCTATCTTATAATAATCAATATATCTCTTAACAACCTCTCCTGAAAGATTCATAAAAGATAATGGCTTTATAAATAAAACTTTTTCATCTCCATAATTAGTAAACTTTTCAAGAGCATTAAACTTCTTATTTAAAGAAAATCCTGTAATATATTTATCTAATAACATAAAACCAATATTATGTCTTGTACCATCATACTTATCACCAGGATTACCTAAACCTACTATTAACTTCATTTATTATCACCTACATGATATTCCTTATATATTTCACTCTTAGGAATATTCCTTTCCTTAGCAACCATCTTTATCGCATCCATAACATATAAACCTGATTTAACGTACATATTAACGTGCTCTACTATTGATAGATTACTATAGTCATCACTATTTCTTTTAAAACCATCAATAACAATAACATATTCACCTTTAACTACATCAAAACTCTTAATTGCATCACTTATATTCCCACGAAAAACACTTTCATGAAGTTTTGATATCTCTTTAGAAATACTAACATATCTATCTCCAAAAACATCTAATATTGCCTGTAAGCATTTAATTAAACGATGTGGTGCTTCATAAAAAATTATTGTATTTTCAAAGTTCTTTAAATTATTTAATTCTTCACGCATCTTACTATCTTTACTATTTAAGAAACCATAAAATAAGAAATGTTCAGAAGGAAGTCCAGACATAATAAATGCTGGAACAAAAGCACATGCTCCCGGTAAACCAACAACATTATATCCATTATCACTAACATACTTAACTGTTTTATATCCCGGGTCACTAACAATTGGTGTTCCACGATCAGTTACAATAGCCACATTCTTATTATCTTTTAAATAACTTAAAACCTTATCTTTAACCATATCCTCATTATGATCGTGTAATGAAATCAATTTTTTTTTAATATCAAAATGATTTAGTAATACTAAAGTAACTCTTGTATCTTCTGAAAATATTACATCAACACTCTTAAGTACCTCTATTGAGCGAAATGTCATATCTTCCAAATTACCTATTGGAGTCGGTACTAAATATAAGGTTGGCTTCCCATCATAACTATTTTGCCACATCATTATCATCTCCAAACATAGAATTAATTTCTTCACTATATGATCCATCAGCATTATGAACAATAACCGGACTAAGTATTTTTAAGCCACTCTTACCATTTTTATTACCTTCAATTAATATTAAATTACAATTAGAATTAACTTTAGAATAACATAACTGTAATTTTTTAGGTGCAATATTATACTTTTCCATAACATCTATTATTTCAATCAAACGATCAGGTCGATGAACCATTGCAAAAGTACCACCATTCTTTAATAGATAACTAGCTTTTTGAACAATGGTATCTAAATTAACTAAAACCTCATGACGAGATATTCTTTTATTCATATTTAAATTAATATTATCATTATTACTATATTTAAAATATGGTGGATTACACGTAATAACATCAAAAAACTCCGCTGAAAACTTATCTTCAACATTATTAATATCTAAAACATCTAAAAAAATCTGTTTATCCATTTTATTTTCATGAATTGACTGAATGCCCAACTCAATAACTTCTTTTTGAATATCAATGCCATAAATAGATGCTTTAGTTCGAAAAGTAAGAAGCATCGGAATAGGTGCATTACCACAAGCCATATCTAATATTTTTTTATCTGTAAGTTTAACTGAAACAAAGTTAGAAAGTAATACGGAATCAAGAGAAAAAGCAAACCATTCATCATCTTGATATATAATATTATCACCAAAGTTTAATAACCTATTTCTTACTTTCATACTCTTCCCAATCTAATTCAATAATACCTACTTCATCATTTCCAACTTTAATAGTATTATTAAATATATCTATTGATAAAACCTTACATTCACCATATTTAGTATCTATCTTGCTTCCGACATTAGGCATGTTCTTTTTTGAATCAGTATAATTTTTATTTTCATAGGTTAAGCAACATAAAAGTCTACCACAGACTCCATTAATTTTCGTAGGATTTAAAGAAAGTTGCTGATTCTTAGCCATATTAATTGAAACACTAGCAAAATCATTTAAAAAAGTACTGCAACATAATAATCTACCACATGGTCCAATTCCACCAACAAATCTTGCTTTATCTCTAATTCCAATCTGTCGAAGTTCTATTCTAGTTTTGTAAATTGCGCCCAATTCTTTAGCCAGATTTCTAAAATCTACACGATCTTCCGATACAAAACGAAAAATTAGTTGTTCTCTCATAAATGTATAGTAAGCATCAATAATCTTCATATTTAAGCCATATTTCTGTACTAACTTACGACATTTCTTTAAAGCAAAAATAGCATCATTAATATTATCATCATTCTTCTTTACATCGTCACTAGTCGCTACTCTAACAACTTTTTTATATAAAGAAACATCAAACTCATCATTATTTAAAGCTTTAACTACTCCATACTGTAAACCTTTTTCAGTATCAACAATAACATTATCTCCAACATTAATAGATAAATCATTACCATTAAAATAAATTGCTCTATCATTATCTCCTAATTTAACTAATACTAACATAACTAACCTCCTAAAACCATACATAACTTATCAACAAATAAGTTGATATTAACATTAAATTTAATTAATAACCTTAATTCGTCTAATTTTTCAATTTTATTTAATATAGATTCCATATCTTGATTTTCAATAACTTCCTTAATATCATCTATTTTATCATCAAAAAATAAATTATCATTACCAACTAAATATTTTAAGCAATCGTAATATATATACAAAATAATATCCATAGCCACTGCTACCTCTTCTCGCTTTTGAATATATTTATGCCATAACTTATTAGCATTCACGATGCCATCATATCTATTTTTAGATGCCACATTAATAAAATTAAATACTACATCAACAATATTATTATCAATAACAAAATTAATTAAATCTTCTTTCCCATCACATATCAAATACTTAACTTTATCTAACGAACTATTATAATCATAATTAGGAATCAACTTAATTAATTGACAACGAGAAACAATTGTATCTAACAACGACTCAATATTATTTACCATTAAAATAGCAACAATATTAGGATTTGGTTCCTCCAAAAATTTCAAGAGACAATTAGCTGTTGATGCATTCATCTTTTCACAGTTTTTTATAACATAAACCCTTGTGCCACACTCAATACCAACAGTCGAAAAATCCATTTGTAAATCAATAATTTGTTCTTTCTTTAACCACATGCCATCAGTATCAATAACTTTAAACTCTGTATAATTGTTATCATCAATCCTATGACATATAGGACAATTGCCACATAATTTATTATTTGTATAGTGTTTTGGACATATAATAGCCTTAACAAAAGCCTTAACAAAATCATAAGCACTTTCACACCCATTAGTCTCTACCAAATAAGCATGCGAAAGACGATTATTAATCAAAGAACTATTAATAATCTTATATGCTAATACTTGACTATCCACAAAATCGTCCATCATCAAAAACACCTCACAAACAAACATTTACTTTATGTAAAAAAAAGAAAATAAAATTAAAGCAAGCATTGATGGAAGACCACATATTGAAACAAAAATAATTGTAAAAAAATTTAATGGTATCAAAATACCAAGTGATACACCCAAAGAATTGTAAGCATATATAAGTAAAAATGCCATTATAATTCTTTTTATTACATTAATTATTTTTTTTGCCATAATATCACCACTAAAGCATATGCTAAAATGATAAAATTATGAAATGTATTTTCTTTCTTCAAAAGCCATCTCTAAAGTCATAGGATCAATATATTCTATATCCGTACCCATAGGAATACCTGTTGCAATACGTGATACTCTAACATTATATTGTTCAATTATTTTTCTAATATATTGTGTAGTTGTTTCACCTTCTAAACTAGGTTTTAAAGCAATAATAACTTCCTTTACATTACCATTTTTAATTCTATCAACTAAACTTTGTAAATTAATATCATCAGGATTAATACCTTCAAGGGGAGAAATAAGTCCATTAAGAACATGATATACACCATCATAATTACCAACTTTTTCAAATAAAATAACATCTTTTGGCTTCTCTACTACAAAGATAACTGAATCATTTCTTAATGTATTAGAGCATATATCACATAATTCATCATTCTCTGTAAAATTACCACACTTTTGACATTTTTTTACATTATTTTTAACGTTAACTATACAATTAGCAAAATTATCAAGTCTATCAGGTTCAAAATTAAGCATTGAATAAACAAATCTCTCAGCACTCTTCTCTCCAACACCAGGTAAATCTCTAAAACAATCAATTAATTTTCTTATAGAATTAGAATGCATTACATTAACCCTGAAAGTCCACTACCATATTTACCTAATTTTTTCTCTTTATCAGCTTTAGCCTTACTAACAGCATCATTAATAGCAACAACAACCATATCTTCTAACATTTCAATATCATCTTTTTCAAAATCTTCATCTAAATCAAATTTAACAGATAATACTTCACTATCACCATTAACTTTAACTTTAACCATTGAAGATTCTCCATCATAAACTGTCTTAGATAAATCTTCTTGAATCTTTAATAACTCCTTTTGCATCTTTTGTGCTTCCATCATCATTCTCTTCATATCCATATTATAATCATCCTCTCTTTTAAATATATTCTATAACATCTTCTCCAACAATATTAACAAGTTTATCTATTGGATTACTACTAGAATCAACTTGCATATCATCACTAGAAGATTCTTTATCATTATTATTAGTAATATTGTTAATATCAGGTAAATTCTTCAAACTATATTGTTTACCACTCTTACGATTATTAACATACTCTAATTTCTTTTGTTCCCAAACTTCATCATTCAAAGCAATTACTTTTACCTTATGACCAATCATATCATCAAGCAGACGTTCAAATAAAGATAAATTGCTATTAACACCATCTACAATAGAGGCATACTTACCAGATAAAATAGCATAATCATTACCTGCTGCCCTTGGAACAACATCTGCTAAGAAACTAGAAATTGCAACATATCTAGCATCAGTAATATATTCTGAAACATCACGCCACTTATCAAGCAAATTAGTTAAATAATCTCTACTTGCTGTCGCAAACGTATTATTAATAACTATCTCCACATAATCATTTGTTGGTAATAATATTTTTTTTGTTTTATGAACAATTGTGTTATTATTTATAGCAACATTATTCTGTTTCTCCACAGGTTTCTTAATAATATCACCAGGTTCTGCACTATTAACTACATCCTTATCAACAGAATTGTTGTTAGACATCGCTCCACATAGTTTAAGCAAATTTGCAATCAACAAAACACTTGGATGAACGCTATATTTTAACTTGCCCAATAAATCATTTAATAAATCAATTACATAGTAAATATCATTCTCACTAAATATATAATTAATTTTAACAATACTATCGTTTTTACTTTTAATTTCTAGTTCATTTCCACAATTCTTATAAACAAGTACGTCTTTTAAAAACAATAATAATTCCTCAATAAACTTAGATAAGTTGATACCATCTTTATTTATCTTTTCAATATAACTAACAACATAATTACCATTATTATCTTTAACATTACTTAACAATTCAGCAATATCAGTATAAGAAATAGTTCCATAAACATTATATACATCATCAATAGTAATATTATTTAAATCGTATGAGCATAACTGATCTAACAAGTTTATAGAATCTCTCATCCCACCATCCGATACTCTTGCAATCTCATATAAAGCATCATCACTAATATTAATTTTTTCAATATCAGAAATTTGTTTCAAACGTTTAACAATATCGCTATCATCTACTCTATTAAATTGAAACTTTTGGCACCGAGAACTAATAGTAAGCGGAATCTTATTAGGTTCAGTAGTTGCTAAAATAAAAATTACATGTTTAGGAGGTTCCTCTAATGTCTTTAATAATGCATTAAAAGCTTGTGTAGTAAGCATATGAACCTCATCAATTATATAAATCTTATATTTACTTTGACTAGGAACCAAATTAACCTTTTCACGTAAATTCCTAATTTCATCAACACCATTATTAGATGCCGCATCTATTTCTACTACATCACCACTACCTGAAAAATTCAAGCAATTAGAACATTTACCGCAAGGATTACCATTATCAAGTGATTCACAATTAACCATTCTAGCAAGTATTTTAGCAGTAGTTGTTTTTCCTGTACCACGAGGGCCAGAAAATAAATATGCATGTGACACACGCCCACTAACAACAGCATTTTGAATAATTTTAACTATATTATCTTGACCAAATACTTCATCAAAAGAAGTAGGACGATACTTTCTATACAAAGCTAAATATGCCATATAAATCACCACACAATTCCAAAATAATTATAACACATTTTTATATATTTTTGACTTATTTTCTCCTATTTTTAAAAAAATTACTTAACATTTCACTATACTTATCTTCTAATACTTTATCATTATATTTTTCAACGTTTTTTAAATCGTCAAAAGAAAAACATTTGTTCGTATGAAATGTGCTATCAAGTAAATAATATACTTTACCTATTCTAGATTCCATTATTGCCCCCATACACATCATACATGGTGATAATGTAATATACATCTCGCAATCATCTAATCGCCAACTATCTTTATATTTACATGCATCAACAATTGCCATAATTTCCGCATGACAAATTGCAATTTTGCTTGTTTCTTTTTTGTTGTATCCACAACCGACTATTTTGCCTTTATCAACAATCACACAGCCAACAGGGACTTCATCATTTTGCATAGCCTTTTCAGCAAGATCACAAGCTGCTTTCATATAGTTCATATTTTCACCATCCCGAAGAAAATCTAAAAGCAAATCACTAATTAGCTTTTAGATTTTCAAAAATTAATTATAAAAAAAGATGCACACAATAAGGGATAGTTAAAGCTGCTGTTTCCCAACCCTGACTTATTTCCTATATTATTGTTGCATCAATAAAATAATACAACATATATTTAAAAAAATCAATTCCATTACTTTATCTTTCTTTCTCCCATGTTCCACGTGAAACCTTTATCTTTCTTTCTCCCATGTTCCACGTGAAACCTTTATCTTTCTTTCTCCCATGTTCCACGTGAAACCTTTATC
>CAKOYD010000006.1 GCA_934130545.1 uncultured Bacilli bacterium
TATTATTTGTATTTATGATATTACCTGTACTATAAGTATTTCTCTAACGTGTACATATTGTGGACATTGTCCACATCCGTTCATAATGATATTATATCATAATTTGATATATCATCAAACATATAATTAGATTAAATATTAATTACAACTCATTAATAAAATTAATTAGAGTATTATACAGTTCTTCAAATGAAACAAATTTTAAATTAAATACAAATGATAAATCATTCGAGTCATAACAAGAATTTAAAACATAACAATTTTTCTCTTTTAACTCATCAAAGCTTTTACCTTTTCCATGTTTATAAACATTGATAATGTTTCTGTACATATCTATTTTAGTTTTAATATCTTTGTCTATGTATTTTCCTTCTTTTTCAATCACATTTATACATGAAAACATTGTATTTAAATTTTCACTTTTGTATTTTTGGTTTAAAAACATTGCTATTTCCTTTTCGGTAAATAAATATATTTGAATTATAAAACTCATAATCAAATCATATTTAATATGTTTATATACATATAATTTTTCCCAACTTTCATATATAAGGTGTTTAAAATCCTTAATATCCTTATTTATATCATTTAAACTTATTGGTTCGATAGCACTATCCCATGATATTATTCCACTATCGATTAATATTGATATTTGTTTTAATGATGGTTCAAAAAATTGTTCTAATATTGAATCAGCATACTCTTTTTCTTTATTATTTAAGGAATCTCTAGATTTAATTGAATATGATTTTTTGATAATTTTCTCTTCACTATAATTTTGAATTATTATTTCATATTCCTTTTTTATAGTTTTCAACATTATTTTTGTTTTATTAACAAAAATGTTATAGTTTAAATCCATTATTTTTTCCTCCTTTATTATTTATTATTATATCATTTTTATTTTCTAATTTAATGTTCATTTCAAATATTTCTCCAACTTCTTTCTTATCTTCGCTTGTACTTGAAATATAATATTTTTCGGTAGTTTCTATTCTTTTATGCCCTAACACCTCTGCAATATCTTTTATTTCACACCCGCCTCTTAAACTAATAGTAGCAAAATTTCCTCTTAAATCATAAAATCTACATTGAATTCCTAATTCATGATGAATTATTCTAAATGGATATCTAATAATATCTGTTCCTGAATAAGTTCCATCTTTCCTAGTAAATACCATTTGAATTTTATTATTTCTAGATTGACTTTCTATAACTTTATATTCTACTAACTTACCATATTTATTTTTTATTTCTTTTAAGGTATATCTTTTATACTTTTTGCAATATTCTTTTTTATATTTAACTTGCAGATTTTTATAATCAGATAATACTGAATATAGAGTATCACAAATATAAACTTCTCTACTACTGCCTATTGTTTTTGTTGTACCTAAATACCATCTGCCATTTTCTTCTTTATCTTTTGCATAAACAGTCTTATTAACTTTGATAATTCTATTGTCTAAATCAATATCATTCCAAGTTAATGCAAATACCTCACCAGTTCTCATGCCTGTATAACAAGCAGTTAAAAATGCGCATATAAACACTTTATTATTTTTAAATCTACCTAAAATTATTTCCATTTCTTCTTTAGTATAGATGTGACCTATATTGTTTTTTTTAATTCAAATGATAATACTCTAGGTATCTCCAAATCACCAGCCGGATTATTCTTAATAAATCCAAAATAGTAAGTTGCATCCCTCAACGAACTCTTAATAACCTTTTGATAATTTCTTAATGCATCCCTTGTGCCAGATGTTTGATATAGCTTTAATAATGCCTGATTTAGAATATATGGTGTTAAAACTGATATCTTATAATTACCTAATTCCTTTTTAATATTTCTAAAAGCTTCTTTATATCTCTTTGCTGTTGAATACTTGTAATTAATTGCAAAATACTCCTTCATCCAATAATCTAAATAATCTCCATATAGCATATTACACTCTATATTTGTTACTCCATTAATAAATTCATCGTATGCTTTTTTTCCAGCTATATATGCCTCATTTTTAGTTTTAAAACCTGATTTAGTTATTTGTTTTCTTTTTCCATTTACCTTTCCTGCTTCAAAGCAATATTGATATACTTTACCCCTTTTTCTAATATTGATCATCTTATCATCTTCCTTTCTAATTGATCATTATAATTTTACAACAAAAAAAGTGTAGCATTTTTTACTACACCTAGTTATTAATTATTCGTTTAAAGAATTCTTTCATTTCATTTATACTTTTAAAACGACTATCAATATTATGATTTGTACCTTTTAATACAAACTCTTTTAATTTTTCATTAATATTTTTTTCTAGATTTGTTTTACCTGTCATAACAAAATATATAACTCTTGTTAGTGCATATGTTTCATATTCAATAGAATAATTCTTAAAACCAACAATAGCTAAATTGCTATCATTTAATGAGCCCTTTACATCAGAATCTGTACTTGTTAAATTACTATTTTTTTCTTTTACTAAACCAAAATCTGAAATTTTTACAATTATCACTTCATCGTATTTTTTTAATAAAACATTAGTTAAACTGATATCCCTGTGAAGATATCCTTTTCTATGAATATAAGAAAAAGCTTTAAATAGTTGATACACTATATTAATTCTTATATCGTTTGTTATGTTATTATTATTCTTATTTATAAAATCATATAAAGTCTGATCAGCATATTCTGCATAATATTCGTTTTTCTCTTCATCATAACTATATACTTCTAAAATATAAGGGGATTTTAATTCTTTTAAAGTTTGATATTCCTTTTTAAATCTTTCCATCTCCTTTTGATTTAAATCTTTTTTTGCCTGCTTTATTACAAAAGTCTTGTTGTAAAATTCATCTGTATATTTAAAAACTTTTGCGTATGAACCTTCGCCAATTAAATGAATAGGATATCGTTTTTCTTCCATCCTATTTACTATTTTTACAGATCTCGTCATTATAAATATTGGTTCATATTCAATTAATTGAATCTTTTTTAAATCTTTAGGAATTTCACTACCTCCACTTAAAACCAGAAATCCTTTACATTCTTCTATAAAAGAACCATAGCTTTTATCGATTTCAAAAGATAATGGTGTTTCTTTTAATACATATTTCATATCTTCATACAGTTTTATGTATTCATCTAATTCTCTACTCTCATTTGCATTAAAATGACCATTTGTTTTTTTATACATAAAACTAAACAAACGATTAAATTCTTGATGTAGAATAGCAAATAGTTTTTTTAAATATCTATTATTTATATCATTATATAATTCTTCTGTTCTTAACATTTCTTGTAATCCATATTGATCATACTTTTGCTTTAAAAAATATTCAATGTTTACTGCCATAATTATTTCACCTCAGACTTTTTCATTATAAATTAAAATAGATGTCAACAAATTTTATTTTGTTGACATCCTTTAATTTCAATGAATTTCGTCCACATTTTTATTTATTGGTTGACAAACAACAAATTTGTTACCTTTTTTTAATTCATCTTTTCCCTTATTTTATACTACTTTCCACAGCAATTTTTATATTTTTTCCCTGAGCCACAAGAACTATATTTTCTAGTATTTATAGTATTTATTATATTATCATAACTATTGTTATTACTTTATTCACTAGACTAATAACAGTTTTTATTTATGGTATTATTGGTACTATTAGTATTACCTTTTTTTGTGATTTACAAACAAATTACAAACATTGTTTGCATTTGCTTAATTACATTATATAATAACTAATAATAATAATAAAATGTAAAAAATTTAAAAATTTATGCATAATATTTAGAATGTCCTAATTACACATTTTTTAAACAATAACACGTTTACATTCATTCTAATACAACATACTAAAGATAAAATAATTTTTTCAATATTTATTACATTTCTATAAAAAATTATATCTACTCACATGAACTATAAATTATTTAGAAAATTCACAATTGAAAAAAGCTGTAAAAACTAGCTATTTTGTTCCATTACAGCTTTTTATCTCGGCAAGCATCAAATTTACCAATTTGCATTTAAAACTTGTGCATGAGTTCCTTGCATTCCATCAAATTTATTATTATAATCAGAAGAAAATTGTAATACTGCTCCTAACCCATATGCTTCAATTCCAAACGAAAGTGAAACGCTTGATGAAATTGTAGATGTTGCATGTTGATATGCTCCATAGGCATCAATTGTATTGATAGTACCACTGCCTATTTTTACTACATCAAAATACATATAAGCACTTAACGCAACAACCTCATTTGTCCTTGAAACCGAATTTCCAAACATAGGAGGATTAATACAAGGACACTTTGTTGGTTGACCTAATCCGCCCCAACTATAAGATTGTGTTGTATTAACAGGAAGTTTAAAACTCAATCCATATCCATCATTTTCTCTTTTCCATCTTGAGCTACCTGTTCCATAGGCATCATAACTACTGCTTGATGTACCGTAACAATTATTTAATATAGTATATGATAATCTTGAATATTGAGATCCACTTACCGGAGACATAGCGGTGTTATTTCTTATTCCAAAAACATCATAACTTCTGACACTAGGCATTTGTTTCCACACCAAATCATTTTTTAATCTATAATAACTCCCATTTTTTGAAATGCTTGTTGTAAGTTTTTTGTATGATGTTTCCACTATGCTTGGATTTACATCCGTAGTCACATAGATATTTTCGCCATTAGCATTTTCGTATTCTTCTTTAGATACCATCACTGAAGATTTACTTTTTACATTCAATATATTATTGTTTATTAATGCATTAATGTCTACATCTGTTATTGAATCGTTTAAAGACATAATGCTTACATTTTGATTTACATATTCATAAACAATTGTAGTTTTAAAATATTTTGTATCTAATGATATTAACTCGGCATCCAAGTCCTTATTTCTATAAAACTCTTCATAATCCATTTCAGCAATTTGTTTATCTGTAAATCCTAATTCCTTTAAAGTAATAAATTCTTGTTCTGACATTGATATTTTATTTTGATTAACATAATAATCAGATACTTCCGAAGCGTTTACTGTATTAGCAAACAGAAACGGAACTAACAATAAAAATAATTTTCTTTTTTTCATATTTCTTTCCTTTCATCACTACCTTAATATTAAAAAATACAATTCATCACCTCCATCATTTTTTATATTAAAGTTATCAAATAACAATACCACATATTTATAATAACTAAATACTACATTTACTTGTCAAATATCTTGAAATAATACTACAACTCTCAAAACAAATTACTTGTAAACAAATAATTATAAATCAACAATTATTATTTTAATCTATTATATTCATTAATTAAAAACTTACTAATATCTTCAACAAGATGAACTTCAAATATCTTTTTAAGCATTAACTCATCATATGTTGTTTCCTCATCAAAATGCAACATATACGCTTTAAAATCAATAATTGGGTTTATAACATCATAAACTTTATTTCTTAATACTTCATCATTGCTAATTAATAATGCATTATTTTTTTCAAAATAACTTAAACATCCATTACTTTGTTCATAAAACACTGAATTAGTTAACTGCTGCAATTCACTCCTAGTTATGCTCTTTTGATTTCTATATTTTTTTATAGAATTAGAGTTAGTGTATAATGCACCATCATCAGTATACTCTAAATAACACATTCTAACACTTGCCACTAAAGAATTTAATGTATTTTTATATTCCGCATCATCAATATTAATGTCTTTTAAAGTTCCCCATTCAAAATATTCATTTGGATTAGTAATGGCACTTATATTATTCTTTATATTTGTAATGCTCTCGTCATAATTGTACCATCCTTTGTTTGCCTTTTGAATATCAATTTTTCTAGGAATTTTACTGTATAATATCGCCACTGAAAGACATAATACTAACACTGCAATACTTCCAACAGCAACTCCATTATTTATTTTCACAAAGCCACCTCCATAATAAAGACATTCTGTCAGTTATATTATATGGCAATAATTTTTACTTGCCATACAAGTACATATAACTAGACATTAAATTTAGCATTCTATCACTTTTAACATTTTTTATTTTTATATTATTAAAGAATTTTTTACTTATCTATCGCAATACCACACACAATACAGATTCATAACTTTAAATCTTTTATTAAATTTGCAAAGCAACACAAAATCGAAATAGAAAACAAAACAAATAAAATAGAAAATCGATTATTTATACTACAACTAAATTATACAATAATATAATTAAAAATGCAAGCAATTTAAAACCATTTTTACAAACTATATTTTTATGCAGCTATAACATTAAAGCTTTAACTTTCAGATGTTTCTATTCTATAATATTTTTCAAATTTAATTTTAAGTCATTCATTTTTTATATGTTTACCATATTGAATCTACAAATCATATTTAATAATTTCATTTATAACATCAGAATTCATAACATTGTCAAAAATAACAGTTGCTTGTTTTCTTGAATCATTGGTACTTGATATGTAATAGTTTTCAGTAGTTTCAACATTATTGTGTCCTAATATATCTGCAACATCTCTTAATTCAGTTCCATTTTTCAATATTGTTGTAGCATAACTTCCCCTTAAATCATAAAATCTACACTTTGTTATTCCTAATTCGTTATGTATTATTTTAAAAGGATAATTTATTAAATCCGTTCCAACATAAGTACCATCTTCCTTAACAAAAACTAAATCAATTTTTTGAGAGTTTATATCACTTAAATTACTTCTAACAATTCTTTGCTCAACTTTCTTACCATACCCATTTACAACATCTTCTATATGGTAATAAGTATAATTTAAACCACTTATTTTTTTTATATAATCTTGCCTTTTCTTAAAATTCATTAGAGCATCACATAAAGTTTCACTCATATATATTTTTCTTTTACCTTTAAAAGTTTTTGTTGTTCCTATATACCATCTACCTTTTATATCTTTTGGCTTATCATATATACTATGTTTAACATCAATTATTTTATTTTCAAAATCAATATTATCCCAAGTTAATGCAAATACTTCTCCTGTTCTCATACCGGTAAAACAAGATGTTAAAAACGCACAAGTAAATGAACTATTATCTTTAAATCTTTCAAGTATTCTTTCAATTTCTTCTTTTGAATATAAATGCTTGATATCTTCTTCATGTTTATCCATCTTTGGTAATCTTAATTGTATGGCAGGATCATATTTTATAAGACCATATTTAGTACAAGCATCACGAAAAGAACCTTTTACCACTTTTAATATATTTTTAAAATATGATCTTGAAAAATCGTACTCCTCACATAAATTACTTATATATGTATTTAATCCTACACTTGTTATAGTTGAAAGCTTATACATTCCAATTTTTGGCTTTATATATTTATTTATTAGTGATTTGTAAGATTGTATTGTATTATATTTAAGATTAACCTTACAATAATTTTCTAACCAATAATCTAAATAATCACTATAAGATATATTACATTCCTTAAAAGGTACACCAGCAGTTTTATATTCATTATATGCTTTATTACCTGCCTCAATGGCTTCCAACTTAGTTCTAAATCCTGATTTGTTTATATATTTTCTTTTTCCATTAACAGGTGCAATAGCAAACTGATATTGATATACCTTTCCCCTCTTTTGTATATATACATTTCCCATTTATAACTTAATCTTTACAGATAAATCTAAATTATCAATATTTGATAAATTAGAAAAATCTTTTCCCTCATTTTCTTTTAAGAAGTTTTCTAATGAGCATTTTAAAACTTTAACACTACCTAACTTAATAGCAGGTAAGTATCCTTTTTCAATTAAA
Source organism: uncultured Bacilli bacterium (assembly GCA_934130545.1). Classification (GTDB taxonomy): domain Bacteria; phylum Bacillota_I; class Bacilli_A; order RF39; family UBA660; genus UBA6414. The sequence continues at coordinate 7,841 of CAKOYD010000006.1, forward strand.
CTATAAACATAGTTGGGACTAGTATGTAATATTTTTGCAACTTCTTTAACACTATAAATTAACATATTTTCCATTTTAAGCTCCTTTAATTTCTCTTCTTCTCAATTTTTTTATTTTAACTTTTAAATCTTTCTTAATATACGGCATATCAAGTAATTTGGTTTTATTAATAATGTAATTTAATTGTTCCACTACACCATTTTTATCTTGGTCGTCTAAATCAAAGACGTATTTTTTAATTACAACTACCTTATATCTTTCCATTATTAACCTTTACTAACATTTCTTTGTTATTTATTTCAATTACATAATAATATTTAGTAATATTATTTATAGCTATGTCTTTTAAATCAGAGTCAAACAACTCCCTTGCTTTACTCATAGCAGCTTTCTTATTTTTAGCACTTACTACTATTTCATTTTCACTTACCTTTTTGAATTTTATATTATATTCTTTTTCTTTCATTTTTATTTTTTCCTTTCTTATTTATGTATTAGAATTATACTCACTCCCCTAATACAGGGACTTAACAAACGACTAATTGCTAATTAGTTCCATAGGAATTCACCTCCCTGTGATTCTCACAGAGTTGAGCCCATTGATTGAGTCTGTGGCTGCTCAAAAGTATCATTGTCCCCATTATTTGTCATCGCATTATTAAGAGCAACTTAATATTTATAGTCAAGTATTTATCGACAGGCGTACTTACTAATGTGCTAATCGTTTCCAATTATAATGAGAATGTATTTGTTAAGTGATTAACCAAATTGTCAAAGATCAATTTGTTTCAAAAAATGAAACAAGTGAGAAAGAATAATATTTACTCCTCTCACTTGTTTGGCACTTTATAAGCAAAAAGTTAAGTCTATTTTTTAATTTTTTTAGAAATATTTTTAATAGCTATATCAATAGAGTATTTAACTGCTGCCTTGGAACAATTTTCTTCACTAGCAATTTCTTCATAAGTTTTATTTTCAAAAAAGTATTTTTTAACTCTTCTTCTTTGGACATTATTTAATTCATTTATAGCATCTTTAAGTTCTTCGTGAAGTATTTTACTCTCTACTTCTTCTTCAACCGAAATAGATACATCTATTGACTTATGAAATAGAGTTTCCTCATACACTTCGTTTCTTTCAATATGTTTTCTTATCTTATGTATTTGTGATATATCTTCTAACTCAAACTTATCAAATGCTTCATACACTTTTTCTGATACCTCAACCTTATGAATTATATTATTAACATCTTTAAACTCTACTATATATGTATTATTTTTATCTACATCTAAAGTATATGGATTATATTTATCCTTATTTCTATTCAAATGCTTTTGCATTTCTATCCTCCTATCAATTCAATTTTTTTAAAATCTAAATTGATATGGAGGTCCACGAATGAAATAATTAACTTTGATTAAACAACAAAAAAAGATGTCAAAAATATCCCGCTCGTGAATATCTTTGACATCCGTTTTTATTATAAAATCTATTTTTTTTACTGCAACAACTTCACAATATTGCCTCATCGCACCACCACTCTTTAAACAATGCTTAATTACTAATTCCATAAGCAATTAGAGGTGGTACTTCTTACATTCCTGTATAACTTTCCTACTTATAACATAATTAAGATTGTACTGATTTTTTTACATATTTTTCACATTTTCTAAAAAAATAAGCAGTAATAACTTTTGTCATTACTGCTTATAGATTTTATTTTAATTTAACTCATTATTTAATTAGTTAATTTTATTTTTTTAATTCAATTCCTGTTTTAAAACTAACTGACTTACTAGCTGCAATTTTAATTTTTTCTAACCTCCTATCTTTACAAGACAATTATATCATAATAATTTATTTTTTTTATTATTTTATAACACTGTTCATTAAAAAAATATCAGAAGAAATGAAATATCATAGTTCTGATGTTATAATATAGTTGACGTAAAAAAAGAGTATTGAACTTTGTCAACACTCTGAGACGCATAAATTATTTGAAAATGAAAAAAGAGTATAAATTTGTGTGATATTCTTTTCTGACAAGCATATAACTTTAATTTAGAGTTATTATCCTATATACAACCTTATTTAAAAAGGCAGTATATTTTAATACTGCCACTTAATCTTTAAATTAAATCATTATTACTTAGCCAAATTCTTAATAACATTGAATACATCTTCAGTTATTTCATAAATACCATTTTTTTGTTCTTCGACATAATATTTATTATCTTTTTTATATGCGTAAACTACTGCTTTAAAAATATCGTTATCACTTTGAATTAGCATATTTTCATCATTGAAAAATGTCATCTTGTATAATTCTTCTGGATTTTCTGGTTCATTACTTTTACTTTTTACATTTGTTTTTAAATCTTTAAATAAATTATAAATCTTATCAATAATATCCTTATCTGTATATTCATAATTATTTTTATATTGTGAATAGTCATCAATAACTACTTTTATTATTTCACTTCTATCAAATAAATTTGGTTTCAATGTAATTTCTCCTGCTACATGAACTCCAAGTATTTTTAATTCCCAACCAGTTTCATATTCCGTAAATGACTTTTCATTTAATCTATGTATTTTAGTATATTTATATAAAATAGCTCTATATTCAATAGAACTGCCATCCCATAATTTATGCTTTATGGGAATTAACATTATAATTAACATCACAATTGCAATTATTATAATCACTTTCTTATTTTTCATTTTTGCCTCCATACTTTTTAATCATTATACCATATTATTATTTCTTTTTCGCCAAAACATTAATTATAAAACTATATAATTCAACTATGCATACATTATTTTTTAACAATTTCTTATATAAGAAAATCATATGTAATGTAAAAATAGCAGACATTAAAGTTTGCTATTTTTTACAATATTTACTCTCACTAATTTTAGAAGCAGTTATATAAAAGTCTCCTCTCAAATCAGAAGAACCAAAGATTATATATCGAAATTGATTATAAAATCAGCTCATATACAATCCTTAAAAACATTTAATTACAACTACTAATCATATAATGAAAATACTGCTGTAATTGGTGCTGAAGAAGTATAGTTTTCCCAAGTGGCTCTTGTTTCCCAAGTTCCATTTGCATCCCATGATAAAGTATATGTTGTACCAACAGAAGTAGGATAAGAGTAGCCCTTACCAGAATCATACCACACTATACCAAACATTTTTCTACCAGCTTGTGTCATTATTGTTGGGCTTCCATTTGGTAAGCTAGTTGCACGAACTGAAGTATAAAATCTTTCTCCCATTTTTCCACCTTCAAGCGGTGATGTTGAAGGATTACTTGAATTTAATGTTTTAGTTGTTGATGCAGCATTTACTGAAACAGTAGCGACCATTAAAAGCACAATTCCAAAGATAGTAAATATCAAATATCTTTTTTTCATAACACACCTCCCTTCATTTTTTAAATTTTATATAAAAGTGATATTACACTTCTATATACCTAGTACTTTTTTGCTGGCATAATTGTAATTAAATCTATTACAATCCCCAAAGCAATTAACAATATAATATTATCAAAATATATAAAATAAAACTTAAATTCAATAAACAACCCTATAATGAATATAATTATATTTGTTAAAATTAACGAAATAACAAATGATATCATATATAATAATAAAATTTTTGAAAAAGCAATAATTTTAATTAACGTTTTTGTATATCCTATTTTTCTTTCAATATCATTGACTTTTTTCATGTCTATAAAAATATTCTTAAAAACAACAAATAGTACTATTGAAAAACCTAGCATCAATATATATAAAACTAGATTTAAAATTGTAAGCAGTTTATCAACTTTTTCATAATATTTAGCATCTTTTTCGCTATAGGAAGTCTCTAATACAACTGAATTAGCATCATTATTTTCCATTTTTTTTATTTCGTTTTTTAAATCATATGATTTATCTTTAGACAATAATTTTATAGTATAAGAATATTTTTTTTGATGATTTAATAAATCATTAAAAGTATTCTCTGAAACAATTACTTTAGGCCACTTCTCTTTTCTTATTGATACTATATTTAAACTTAATTCTTTTTTATTTGAATAAAATTGAACTTCTTTTCCTATATTTTCACTTATTATATCTTCATAACAATCATAAAAATTACTATCTATTCCTATTATAACATCATTATCACTCAATGACGATTCACCGTAAACCAATATATGATTAAACCCCATTACTTCTAATAAATCCCAACTTATTTTTTTTTTATCAAGATTTTCAATATGTGAATCAATTATCTCACCAGTTGGTTTTGATATTACATAGTTACCTTTCACAATTGTATCACAATTATAATTTGGAATCAAAAGAGCTATACGTTCTATCTGAAAAACATTTTTATTTTTTGAAAGATAAGTATAATAATCATTAGTTGAATTTACAATCATAATTGAATTTTCTGAAAAAATCATATTTTTTATATTTATAAAATAATTTTTAAAAGCAAAAAGTAAGAACATACAAGTTAATGCTACTATAAATATTATAAGATAAACTTTATTTTTTTTATTTCTAAAAAAACCCTTAAGCACTAATTCTCACCCCTAACTAATATAATTGCGCCTTTTTCATATTGATTAGTTATAAAAATTATTGAAATTAATGTAGGCAATAGAACAACTACAGCAATAGAAATAATATAAGGAACAATAAAATTATGAATATCAAAACCAGAATATATTAATGTCCTTAATAAAGTTTTTTTCAATATTATAAAAATTATATTAAAGAAAACTATTCCAACTATAAATGCAATTAAAGAAATAAATAATATTTCACAAATGTATATTTTTCTAATTATATTTTTCTTGTATCCTATTGAAATCATTATTCCCTGTTTTTTTTCTTCACTTATTACTTTCTTTTTTATATAAAACATTGTTAATATCATATTACAAATAATCAAAAATCCGATGATTACTCGACTCGCAAGCACAATTTTATTCACAATGGTAGTATCCAATTGCATTTGAACAGAACTTCCTTTAAATCCATTATTATTTAATTTTTCTAAAACACTTTCTACATTTTTTTTATTATCTACTACTGCTATGAATCCATATACAGTCTCTGAATCGGCTGATCTTTCGATTTCAATTATTTCCTTAACATCGTTACCTGAAATATAACACGTATTAGCGGGCATCGCTTCATCTTCACTATTGTATAATCCAACGATTTTAAAATTTTTCTTATACTCTTTATCTTTAACAAATCTTTGACCATCAAAAATATATGAATAATACTTCACACTAAATTCTTTATTTAGCAAATCATATCCAGATATTATGTTCTTATCATCAATAAAAAGATTATATGCCTCACTTGAAGGATAAAAATTAATAGGGCATACTGCTACTCCAGTATCTTTTGCAGATATTGTTTCCCCAACAATATTAGCGGGTAATATTTCTTTATCTCCATAATTTAAAACTAGTGAGCCATCTAATTGTTCATTAGCAAAAGAGCTTTCAACACTTGCATAACTATATTTTGAATTATATATGCTAATGATGTGTTCTGTTTTTTCAAGTTTTGACAACCCATAATCTTGTGCAGAAAAATCTAATGAGACCAAAATCGATCTAAATCCTATATTATTTGTAATGGTATTTTCTATATAATTTGTGAAGTTTTTTTCAAACATTGTTGATATCATAATTAAAAGTGTAAATAAAGTAAATAAAATTAATAAAATCTTATTTGATCTTTCTCGAATTGTTTTTTTAAAACTAAATTTTAGTAAATCATTTAATTTCATCTCTGGCACCCAACTTTAATTTCCCATTTTTTAATTCGTATATATAATTTGCATATTTTTTTACTTCATTACTATGACTTACAACAATAACACACTTACCACAATTTACCATTTCTTTTAAATAGCCAAATATTTCTTTTTCATTTTTTTCATCAAGATTACCTGTAGGCTCATCTGCCAATATTATATCAGGTTCATTAGCTAAGGCTCTCGCAATTGCAACTCTTTGTTGTTCACCACCAGATAGTTCTCTTGGAAAATGATTAATTCTATTTTCCAAACCTACTTGTCTTAATAAATCTATAGCAATATTATTCCTATCACTTTTTTTGATTTTATTATTGATATACATAGGCAACATCACATTTTCATATGCTTTTAAATCTGGATCAAGTTCAAAATCTTGAAAAATAAAACCTATTTTTCTCATTCTCAATTCAGCCAATTGATTTTCATTAAAACAACTAACATTTTTACCATCAAAAATATATTGACCATCATATAAATTATCCATAAAACCCAAAATGTTAATTAATGTAGACTTACCACTACCGCTATGCCCCATAATAGCATAAAATTTTCCAGTTTCAAATTCAGCATTAATTTCCTTCAAGACATTGATTTTAGAGTTGTTATTTTTCTTTGTGTAGGTTTTACTCAACTTATTTATCTGCATAATTACATTTCTTTTTTTACTCATAAAACACCTCAATTAACAAATATCTAAAATAACAATTTAGATAAACGAATAAACGACTTATTTTGTTAAGATAATTGTATCATATACCAATTAAAATAGCAATAGCAACATTAAATATAAAACTATATAAAACTATATAATTTTAACTTTTTCATAATAAAAATGTAGTTTTTAATTCTAAAAATTGTATTTTTATCAATAAATACAATACTTTATCAAAAAAATATCCTTAAAAGGCTGACAAACCTTTGGTTAAGTATCTTTGACAAGTTTAATAATTTAATTTATATTTTTATATTGTAGTTTTTTCAATGACTTTATTAAAACACGTGATTTCAAATCAGACTTTGGTTTTATTATACCTGTTTTTTTGTTTAATAAAATCCTAAATCTCGTCTCTCAAGCTCCCTATCTAATTCATTCAACATAATACCATACATTAGTTATAATGAATTATCACTTAGCAGTATTCCCACTTTTGTTAGAATAACTATTCCATTTCTCATTACCCCATTTACTAGATATTTTCTTATCAACGATACCAATTTTCCGTTATGTATTGTTTTCATAATTATTGATATTAACCTATCAGGGCAAAATGTTTCAAAGAGCTTTTGCTAGCCCATATCAACTATAGTTGACTGTCACTACCTAGTTATATACCATTCCTAACGCACAAAATTAAAGAGAGCCAGCAAGCTCTCCTTTTAATATGCAGGTGTACCATATCCAAATATGAATTTACTATTTATAAAATATTCATTTTGCCTACAAGTATTATCAGTAGAATTGCCTTCTACTGTATATACTTTGCCTTTTTCTACTTTTTCAACTATTCCTACATGATTAACTTTTCCATCTACTTCCCAATCAAAAAATATTATATCTCCTACACTTGGTGTATATCCTTTTTCTTGCCACTCTCCCATTGCATTAAACCAATCTACCCCTGTTTGGCAACCGGAGAACTTAGGTATAATTCCTGCTTGTAAATAACCACTTTGACTTGCAACCCAACTGACAAAAACTGCACACCACTCTACTCTTGCGTTAAAACCATACCATCGCCAATATAATTCTCCTCCAACATTACCTACTTGTGATAATGCAATTTGTACCATATCAGGACTACCAACAGGTGTACCATAAATAACTGATGACCACATACTAGCATACTCATCACTTAAAGAGTTTTTAACTTGTTCTTGTTGCATCATATTAAAGAAATACATTCTCATCATTTCATCTACCGTCTTGTGAGTTATTTTGATATATAAGACTTTCTTTGTCATTTCATTGTCTTGTGAATTATCAAAACTTATTTCATAACCTGTATCATTGTTTTCATCTTTAATTTCATAACTAATAATATTCATATCCCAAAATATTTTTTTCAGTTCTTGTTTTTTCTTATCATCCATAGTAATAACATCTGCCGAATTATTACCTTTTGTTATTTTAGCAGTATATATTGCAAGAACTTCTTTCCATTCTGCACGATCAGATTCTATCTTATAATCATCATGAGGGTTGTTATTTTGTATTTCTACTATCTTATCTGCCATCTCTTTATTTATTTCTTTGACCACACTACTCATAGGAACAGTACCTGTACTTTCGCTAGAAAAGAATATTCCCATCCAAGAGGTACAAATAAGACCAATTAAACAAATAATAACTACAATAATAATTGCAATCCAACCTCCGGCAAGTAATAAAGAGATTAGTGCTTTTGTTCCGGCAACAATACCTTTAACTGCTGATACAGTTGCTTTAAATACTGCTTTAACTCCATTGTAAGTTGTCTTTGCAGTTTTAATTGTCAATTGTTTTGCTCTTTCTGTTGTTTTAATAGTTTGTTTAGCAACTTTTGGTGTATCTTTAACAATATTCTTACTTGTTTTAATCTTATTCTTAACTTCTTTAATCTTCTTTTTTTCAGTAAGTTTAGATTTTATAGTTTTAACTTTACTCTTTGTTTTAATAAAATTATCTTTTGTATCTATTACTGCCTTATTACCTTTTGTCTTAATTTTGCTAGAATTATATACTGCATATTTACCACCTGCATTTAGTCTATTGACTGCATACTCATTTGCATTATTTTCATTTGTATTACCATAACTATTCTCTCCTCGTTCTTTAATACCAACTAAACTAGACTTTACTTTTTCAGTTGCAATTTTACCTTTATCAAGTGTTTTAATTGTTCCTTTTACTTTTTCTCTTTGTTTTATTTCTACCATACTAATCACCCGGTTTAGTAGTCATTAGCTTATAGAGTTTAGTATTTTTTGGAAATTTATTAACAAAAGGAACAAGACTACTACCGTATCTAATAAGCCCACATCCTGCATCAGAGTTAGTTATATATGACATTTGTAATTTAGAAATATTAAGCAAATCTCCTAACTCTTTTCTATCAGCTGATGCTTGATTTAACATTACTATAAACTCACTATTAGATAACATTGTAGTTGCATCTACTGATGCTAATAAATATTGCACATTTTGAGTAATAGCAGTTGGATAAGCATTTCTTTTTCTAAACTGCCTCCAAGCACTATTGAAGAAAGTTGCCGAGTATTCATTTTCAAATAATACATGAATCTCATCTATAAAGATATGAGTTCTTTTACCTTTCTTAAAATTATCACTTACTCTATTTATCATAGCATCTGTTATTACTAATAATCCCATTGTCTTTAACTGCTTACCTAGTTTATAAATATCATAACTTACTATTCTGCTACTTATATTTACATTAGTTTCGTGTGCAAATACATTTAAACTACCATTAGTAAATAATTCTAGTGATAATGCAAGTTCATTTGCTTCTTTTTCTGGTTGTTCTAATAATTTCTTTCTTAATGTCATAAGAGTTGGTACAACTCCTGTCTTATGGTATTCATCATAAGTTAATTGAGTACACCTATCTATTATAGATTTCTCTTTCGGACCTAATCCTTTTTTGTCTAACTGTTCAAACAATGAAAGTATAAACTCTGACTTATCAATAACAGGATTAAGTCCATCTCCATAACCCTCTACCATATCCATAGCATTTATATGGTCGGTACTACTTGCTGATATGCCTATTACTTCTCCACCTAGTGCTTTGACTAATGCTGAGTATTCACCCTCCGGATCACATATCATAATATCATCTTCAGTTGATAATGCTAAAAACACTATAATTTCTTTTGCACTAAAACTTTTACCACTACCCGGTACTCCTAGCAAAAATGATGATTGATTTTGTAAGTTGGCTTTGTTTACCATTATCAAATTATGACTAATTGCATTCTCTCCATAATATATTCCACCTTTATCCATAATTTCTTGTACTCTAAATGGCATTAAAACTGATAAACTTTCAGTAGTAAGAGTTCTTAATGTTTTTACATTTCTAACTCCAATAGGAAGTGCAGTATTTAGTCCATCTAATTGTTGATAAGTTAAAGGTGCTATTTGGCACAAATGCTTTCTACCTGTTATCAGTATCGTTTCTGTGTCTGCATCTAATTGTTCTTTCGTATCAGCAGTAATAACAAGTGTAAGATTAGCAAACATCATTCTTTGATCTCTTGTTGTTAAGTCATCTAAGAACTCTTTACTTTCTTTTCTTTGTTGTTCCATATCGTATGGAATAACTGCACTAAAATTATTATTAGCATTTTGTTTTCTTTGCCAATTAGTAATATTAGTTTCTACTCCAAGTAATCTATTTTCTACTTCTTTTACTGCCTCATCAGTTGGTACAGGTATAATATCAATACTCATTATCATATTAGAATTCATATCTGTAAGTTCGGCTACCATACTATCTTTTATATAACTTGCATACTCTTTTAAAAATAGCACTCTACCAAACTTTTTTCCCATCTCGAAATAATCTTTCTTAAAAGAAAATCCATCAGGACATATATAATCTTTAAAACTATGTCCTTTTTTCATAAGTTCTTTTATATCTAGGTTATAATTTACTTCTTCTCCTATTCTATAAAAATCGTGTAATAGTCTTAATTTTTCTCTTGCATCAAGTTCCACACATTTGCTACCTAACTTTGCTAAATGAGATACAATATCTGTTGATACTCTCCTAAAATAATTTCTAGCATCTTCTATACTTTTCTTAAATACTGAAATAGTTAAATATATTTCTCTTACCATACCATTACTATTAACAGCTTTATCAAGTAGCATTTGGTTATATTCTTGTCTATAAATATCTAATCCATCTTCTTTAAATGGTAATAATATTTCTTTTTCAAAATCTTTCTTATTAATTCTTCTTAAAGCAACTGTTATCTTGCTAGTAGCACCACTATCAAAAGAATTAAGTAATTCTCCATACTCTAAAAACATTGACTCTTTATCTTCTTTTGATGCTACTGCATAATTTATGTCAGTAAACTTAAATGTTTGAGAATACTTATTCTTGCCAACTAAAAATATTCCATCAGTCCATACTCTTTGAATAGGTATTACTTGTTGTATTGACTTAGGAATACTAAAATTATCTTTTTCCTGTTTCTTCAAATTATTGATTGATTTTATCATCTTTGTTAAACTCCTCTCTTTCTTTATTTTCAATAACATTTTTAGTCATTTCATAATACATATTTTCTGTTTCAAACTTTAATGTTTTAGGTATAAGTATCTCGGATCTAATCCAAGTTTTTATAAAATCTTCCAAGTTCATACCATTATATTTAAAAAAACCAATACCTGCAAAAGGTATGACTCCAATAATACAAATCCAAGATGTTATCTCTTTATTAAAAAAAGGACTAAATATAAAATATAGTCCAACTGCTACAACACAAGCACATATAGAACATATAAATTGCCTTAATGATAATCCAAAAAATAAATGTTCTGTATAGTTTCTTATTTCTCTGTTTATCTTCACTTCCACTTCTATCTACCTCTTTCCATATTTAAAGTTTCTTTTATATGCTTATCATAAAACTCGTTCACATAATTTGCTATTTCATGTCTGATATTTTCATATCTCAAATAAGCACTACTTTTTTCTTTTTCGATTTTGGCACTATATGATTCAGTAAACAATTCATCCTCTTTATCTTTTAATTCTATGTATTTTTTATCTTTCCATAATGAATTAGTAATATAATTTAATCTTCTTAAAGTGTTATTACACTCATTTAGTATTTCAACCGTTCCATTCAATATAAAAGCTGTTATAAAAAACTTTTCAAAGTTTCGTTCTCCTTTTTCTTTGTACATTTCGGTTAAAAATCTATTAACTTTTCTGTCATAATTTTTAGGATTAACATCACTACTGCATTGCCTTGTATAAACTTTATTACCTTCATAGGTCATGCTTTTAAATAGTTCTCTACTCATATACTATCTACCACACTCTCTATCAGTTTTAACATTATATGTATGTCTAATATAATCACTAATACTATTTAACATATTATCATTTGAAAGTGATACTTGCTCTAAATAATCTCCATTTATATAATCTTTTTTGTTTTTATATATCATTACTATACTTTCTTTTGGATTGTCATAATTATAATCATCTATTGTGCAAATATAATCTCCTACCTTATAAATATCTTTTGACTTTCCAATAAACTCCATATATTCTTTCTTAATAAGTTTCATATTAGTTCTTAACCAACTTTCTAACATTTCATAAGTAGAATTTTTTGTATTTTGGTATTCTTCACTTTTTATAAACTTCCTTGATAGATAATCACTAAAATCATAATTAACATCACATTCAGTGCATACTGATTTTTTGTAAAAATCATTTAATAAATCATAACCTAAAATGAAGTTTAAATATTGAATCTCACTTTCTTCATTAAATGTATCTTTATCAATAATTACTTTGTTGTTTTTTATCTCGTATTGCAAGACTTATCACTCCTTTCCTTTTTATAAAAAGTATCAGCAAGATTACCTCCTGCCAATACTTTCTTAAAATCCTCCATAGCTTTGCCTAAATCTTTATTGTAATAATACCCATATCCCCAATTCATTTTATTATTTTCAATCTCATAGTTAAATGCAATTATGTATTCTACTGTATCATCATAATGTCTTTCTACAAGTGCAACAGGCATTTCATTTCTATAACCTACATCAACTACAAACATTCCATTATCTAATTTTCTATTCATTTAATTATCTCTCCCTATCTTTACTTTTATTCTTTTCTAATTTTCTATCATCGTTGAATCTAGTTTCTAAATCTCCCCAACCTATAATTTTGTAGCCATCTTCATCCATAGTAATAACATCTTCTAAATGATATTTTTTTATATCCTCTTTTAATTTTTCAATATCTTTTTCATTAAACTTCGTATAATGATTATTCCACTCTTCTTTTGTAATATGACTTATTGAAGCAGTTGACTCACAAACATTATCATAGACTGTCTGTAAAAGTTTAGAACACTTGGATATTTTTGGTAATTTTAAATACTCATCAAAATCTATATAAATTAAATCTTCAACATTCTCTATGGTTTCTTCATAACTTGCAACAATATATGCTTTTTCTTTTCCATTTTCATATAAAATTGCATTACATCTTAAATCTCCATAATCAGTTTCCCAATTTTCTAATACTTTAACATATTTTGTTTTATAATATTGCATTACATCAGGTGTACTTAATCCTGTTTTTTTATCTAAATATTCTTTGGTAATATTATTATCTTTACAATATTGTAGGTATTCTTGGACACCATCTTTATATTCAATGTCTGTTGGGTATAATTCAAAAATTGAGTGCCAAATTCCATAGTGGACATCATCAGTCATATATCCTATTTTTAGTCCTTCTTCTAAATAATTGTAAATATAATAATCAAAATTAAAAGCCCATTCAGGTACTTGTGTATAATTATCAATTCTATTTTTAGAATAAGGATCAAACTCTATTGCTTCATCATACCCATCACTTGCTAAAACATAAACATCATCATTTTTAGGATTATATAAAATATAATCAATGTGTTTATTTTGATGATCTATCGTTTCTTTTAAATAACTCTCTATATCATTTTTAATTTCTTCTATTTTTCTATTCATTTCTTTTTCTCCTATAATCCCATCATCTCTCTTACTACTCTATCACTCATTTTAATAGTACCTACTAAAACAAGCATATTAAAGATTAGTTCTCCTATGTACTTCCACACTTGCGTAACGGCAGCTGCACTTGTATCAACAACCGGTGGACTAGATGCAAATAGTGAGAAAATAATACAAGACAACACTATTATTGCTCCCTCCAAACAAACTGCTGTAAATGACTTTAAAAAACTAGCACATATCCTTTGTGTTGGCTCTCCGGCTACTGTTGATAATGGTATAGGTGCTATTGCCGTATATAAATATAATTTAAAAAATCTGCCATATACAGTAAGTATCATAATAAATGATAATACCGTCACGAATAGTCCACCTATTAAGGTTACCGCCCATAGTGGTATTGACTCAAAAAATCCACAACTTTCTACTGCTTTAACTATCTCTTGTGGTAATATTGTTTTTGATACAGTACCAAAACCTGCTGACTGCATTATTGTTGACATTACACCTTGTATTATTTTAAATATTGCTAACATTAAATCTAATCCGTATGTCACGATACCTTTGGCAATAGCAAATCTTACAAATAGTTTTATTGCGTGTTCCGGCTTTTTAACATCTGCAAGAGAACTGCAAGTTTTAACAACACCTACAACAAAGAATAATACAAGTAGTGCTAATCCTATTGCTTGAACTGCACCATTTATTTTTAATATTACTTGCCAAATTGTTCCACCTTTAAATGTTTCAGGGGATTGTGTAATTATCTGCCATATCTCACTTAATTTGTTGTTCCAAGTATCTATTGCATTTTCTAAATTGTTTACTACCCAATTTCCACTAGCTAATACTAACATTTTCCACCTCCTATAAAAGATTAAAGGGTAGAAATATCTTCCACCCTTTCAATTAACCTGCAATAGTTTTTAATATAACTTTGGCACACATTACAATAATTCCACCTACACAAAACAATGCTCCATTTACTCGCTGTGATGGATCGTGATTAGTAAATGATAATCCTATTTGCACTACTCCATATCCTGCAATTATTCCTCCTACTACTTTTGTTAACTGAAATATAAAATCTGATAAGTTATTAACTATGGCAATAGGATCCTCAGCTGCTAAAACATTAGGTGCAAATAATGTTAAACTACTTATTCCAATTAGTGCTAGTACATAAATCTTATATCCTTTCTTTAATTTTTTTTCTATACTTTTATTGTTTTTCTTCATTTTTAACTTTCCTTTCTTTTAAATAATTTTCCACATCTTCACTTGATATAACTTCATAATTACTTGCTATTTCTTCAATATCAATAAAATCATAATTAGATGTATTATAACCAACTGTTATTGTTGCAATAGCATTATCTATTTTTCCGTGTTCGTATGCCGGTGCTTTACCATCAGTAGTTAGACTTATATTTGGATGTTTTAAAATATCATATTTCAAATCCTTTATAGGTCTTTCTCCTCTAATAAATAAAATTGCATACTTGTTATCTAACATTCTAACTTCATCAGGTGTCATTAATTCTCTACCTGTTTGTTGATAGTTTGTTGAATAATTACCATTTCTTCCGTGTGATTTTCCATAAGTATTTAAGTCCAAGTTCTCTTTTCCTAAAAGTTCACTAACATACTTATGAGTGCTTTGTTCATTTCCACCTAAGTATAAGAATTCATCACAATTACCTACAATGCTTTCCCATTGCTTTTCAAATAATGCTTTTAATTGAGCTAGATTTTGCAATATTATAGATACTGACACCTGTCTTGATCTCATAACTGAAAGAATTTTGTCAAAATCTTCGGGTAAACTCACATTAGCAAATTCATCCATTACAAAATGCACAGGTACAGGTAAACTTCCTTTATACCTATGGTCTGCAACATAAAATAACTGTTGAAATAGTTGTGTATATAAAATACTTACTATAAAATTAAATGATGTGTCATTATCAGGAATAAGAGCAAACAATGCAGTTTTCTTTTCTCCTAAACTTGGTAAATCAAGTTCATCAGTCATAGTAAGCATAGATAAACTTCTTAAATTAAACTTTTCAAGTCTTGATGCTAATGTTATTTGAATTGACTTTAATGTTTTAGCACTACCACTGTGGTAATCCCTATAATATTTAAGTGCTATATGTTCCGGATTTTTCTTTTCTAACTTTTCAAATAATAAATCAAGTGGAGATAAGTACATATCATCATCTTCTTTGACATCTCCTGCTCTTAACATTTCCATTACCATAGTAAAGTTTTGTTCTTCTTCCGGTGCTTCATACCATAAATAAAATATGAGTGATAATAAAAGCATTGATGCAGCAGTGTCCCAAAAAGGATCATTACTTTGACTTCCTTTTGGCGTAGTTGACTTAAATAAATTCGTTACCAACCTCTGCACATCATTATCATCTTTTAAATATACGAATGGATTATAACAATGTGATTTGTCCATATTGATTAAATCTAGCACCTTTACTTCATAACCTTTTTTCTCTAATAAACATCCGGTATCTCTTAATATTTCTCCTTTGGGATCTAATATTACAAAAGAACAATTACATTGCATTATATTAGGTTTTGCATAAAATCTAGTCTTACCTGCACCACTTCCACCACATATTAAAACATTTAAGTTTCTTCTATGCTTTCTACCATCAAGTCCTATTTCAACATTTTGTGTTAATATCTTGTTATTATTACTATTCTTTTCTTTATATTTCTTACAAACACTTTTTGCACTTCCCCATTTAGCACTACCATACTCCTCATTTCTTCTATAATTTTTCCTAGTTGAATAATAAAGAACTATGCCTCCAATATAAATAAGTAATAAAAAAAGAACAGTCTTTCCACTATTCTCACAAAGTTTAATATTTAAAGGATTATTAAATATTTCATTAGAGTTCTTTACTATACTTGGTAGTCCACCACTTGCATAAGGTGCTATTAAAAGTGCTAACCATATAACAGGAATAATACCTATAATTGATAAGACTATTATTTGTCTTTTTTTATCTTCTGCCATTATCTCTCGTATGTTTCTTTATGAGGACTTTTTTTTTTACCAACTTTTTCGCTATCATCTAACAATCTCAACAAAAGCTCATTTATATCATTTCGTGATTCATTCATACTTTTAAGTTTATATCTATAATTGTTTAAAGCATTTATAACTATCCCTAGTTCGTATTTGTCCATATCAGTCTTACCATAATCAGTTAATTTAATAATAATTTCATCAACTGACTCTGTTGACCTATCTTGATTTGATAAATAGTTTCTTAATAATGTAAGTGATTTTATAATAAGATTACTTTCGTTTAATGTAAATTCATATCTTATTGTGCCCTTCATAATTACCTTTCTTGCTCTCTATTTTTACTTTTTACATTCTCTTGTATATAATCACTAATTTGTTTATTAAGTTCTTTAACAGATTCTCTCATAGAAGTTAATTCGTTTACCATATCTTTCTTTTCCATATCTTTAAATCTTTCTGTTATTTTTTCTATATTATCAAAATCAATATCAAATCCATATTTTTTGCACAACATATATGCTACACAATTTGCTTTATCCTTATCAACTTCCTTTGTGTTATCGTATATATTTATTTTTGCAAGTTCTACTACTGCTTTTTTAAAAGCAATATTGCTATCTTCATTTTTGCATAAATATAATACTTTGTTCTCTGTATCCCATTTGGAAGAAAGTCCATCTTCTAAACTTTCAACACTTTTAACATCCATAGGACACTCGTGCAATAATGCTTGTAATATCATTTTTTTATCATAATTTTTAACATAAGGTTTTATATTTGTTTCGGATATATCTACAAGTTCTTTTGCAGTATAACCTTTAACAGTTCTACCATCTTTTGTTGTATATGGTTCTTTCGGATCAAGAATAACTATCTTTTTAGGATATTTATTCTTAAAACTCACTTTATCTTCAATCCATTTTTTCATTTCTTTTAATTGAGTAGCACTCGGTAATTGTTTAGCAATAAGTATTGCATTTCTAGGTGTGTATAAATCAAACTTACCTTGAATAGATAAATACTCTTTAAAAAAATCAAGATTAGTAGTAAGTTCTTCCAATCCCTTATCAATAGTTTTATAAGCATTATCTAATTGTTCTCTTTTCTTTTTGATATATGCCTCTTTATCATAAGTGCTTTTAGTATCTTTTTCATTTAGTATTTCATCAACCATTATTATCTTTCCTTTCTTTTACTTGTTTTTTTAGGTTTTACTTCTTTTGATACATTTTCTTTGCTTTTATCAGATAATGCTTTATCCTTATCAATATCCAATGTATCTTTACTATCAGCTTTAACTTTTTCTTTCAATTCATTTAACATTTTACGAACAGAAGGTTTCTTATTCTTTACTTCACCATCCTGTACCTTTGAGTTCTTTAAGTTTGGCTCTGACAGAGGGTTTTGTGTCTTTGCCAACTCCGGGTTTGATACTTCATTTTGCTCCTTTTGAATAGGTTTAGATAAAATATCACTTGCAAGTTTTTCTTCATCTGATATAACAGGAATGCCTTTTTCCTTTGCCTCTTTCATCATTTCTTCCATCTTATCCTTTTCAATTTCATTTCTAATAGTAATATTATCTGTTTGTGCAAGTTTAAATCTTTCAACAACACGATTGACTTTTGAAGCATCTTCACTTCTTACCATAATATCAACTATTCCATCATTATCAGGAGTGTTTTTATCTATTAAAGCAGTATAAAGTATTCCATATTTCTTAGCCTCTTTTTCAAACTTTGCTAACTCATTTGCTTTAACAGAAAATATTTTAAGTGGACTTCCTGACTTTAACATTTTATTAAGTGATGTTTTACCCTTTGTCATTTTTTTATCTTTTGCCATAGTGTATAACATCACTGCTATTCGTTCTGCACCACTACCACTAACTCTTAACAGCATTTCTATTCCCTCAATAGAAAACTTGACCATTTGTTCTGCAGCTTCACTTGAATTCATAATTTTCTCTCCTTTCCTTTTTCTTCTTCAAGTTCTTTTACATTTTCTTCTATGCCTTTCATTCTCTTCTCTATATCATCACATAAGACCACCTCCTCCTTCTTCACTTTTAATTCTTTTGTGATTTTATTTATTTCTTCTCTAACTAATAATTTTTCTTCTTCTGTTTTAGCTCTTTTATGTTTAATCCATAGGTTATGTCTTTTACCAATTAAATCTTGTACCTCACGATTAACTTTTTCTTTGTAAAATAAAAATTGCTCGTGAGTTTCTATTTTTTCTCTCACAAGCAATCTTGTCTGCTTTGATATTTCTTCTAACTTTGATACATCAATTCTTACATCAGGTGGCAATATTTTTCTTGGATATTTAATTGGGTACACTTTCAAAATATAACAATAATGTTTATATAATCCATACAATCCGTGTGCTTTATTTTTCTTATATTCTTTTTCATACTTAAACTCTTGATTATATGATTCAATAAAAGGTACTCTTGGTGTATGTGTATTTTCTATTCTAGTATTTATGTTTTCAATAGAATATTCATTTCCAAATGCTCTTTCAATTCTAATGTTTCTTTTATAATTTTTTCCTCGTACACTTAACTTGCCACTTCTCTCTTTTATCTCATATCCCATTTTTTCCATTATATTTAGAAAGTCTTTGTAAGATACTGACATACCTATTGCCTTATCTAAATCCTGTTTAGTAAATGAATAATAACTATTGTTATTAACATATTTTTGATAATAATTATCATAGTTTACTTTGTTTACCTTTTTATCTTTAACAACACTTAATCCATACTCTTCACATAAACTATCTGATGTTTGCCTTAAAAGTGCATAACTTTCTCTACTATCGTGATATTTCTTTCCATCTTTAAAAGATACTGAATTGATTACAAAGTGATTATGGATATGCTTACAATTTATGTGTGTACTAACTATTACTTCAAATCTATCTCCCCATAATTGTTCTGCAAGTTTTACTCCTATCAAGTGAGCTTGTGTAGGAGTAATTTCTCCCTCTTTAAAAGATTGAAACGAATGATAACCAAGTATTCCATCTTTTTTACCATATAATTCTTTTGTAAGCATCATATCTTTATATGCTCTATGGGTAGAACAATTTAAAGCTGATACATAACATTCTTCTTCTGTTTCATATTTTAAATTATCATAATCCCTTAAATTATGTAGTTCTTGATAAACACTACTATTTTTTGTAGTCTTTTTAGGATTAGTGATATAGTCAATAACATGATCTAGTCTTTTTTCAATCTTCCAGATGCCTGTTGTTGCCATTGTTCCTCAATTCTAGAACATTCACTAGATATTTTTAAACAAGAGTATAAAAATAATAATATCATTTCTTGCCTGCTACATTATTATTTAAAAAATGTATCTTTAAGTTATCAATTATTTCATCAACTTTTAATACTTCTTCTCTATATTCTCTCTCATCTATAAATCCTAATGAATGTGCTTTTCTAGTTAATTGATTGATATTATTAGATATAGACCTTAAATCTCTAACAACTTCATAAAACTTATCATTAGGTGCTTCTTTTATTGAATTACCCAATATAAGATTTCTAACTATATCACTTTCATTCATACCACTTTTACTACATAATTCTTTTATTGCACTTTCTTCTTCATCATTAAACCAAAAATTCTTTTTATGAGTTCTTCTTCTCATTATCTTTCCTTCCTTTCTTCCATAAAAAAATTAGTTATATTTCAAACTAACTTTGTTAATAAATTATTCTCTTCAACAAAGTAAATGTGTACTCACAAAAAAGGGTTTTAGGGTATTCCCTAATTATTAGCAAATGTTAGGAGTACATTTGCAGTGCTGGCTAAGACATAAGTCTTAGTCTGCAACCAAGACTTCTTTTTGTTTTTTACAACAATTTTTCTATCTTTCTTTTATTTCATACTTACTTTTCCAATTTATTTTTTTAATTTCACATAGATAATCATTGAAATCTTTACCACTCGGTGCAGGATTATCAATTATTTTATAACTGACTGATAAAGAAAATTGTAATGCTTTCGTTGCCAATTTTCCTGCATTGTCATTATCAAAATGTACTATTATAGTATCTATATTAGTATTATTTTTTAAAAAATTAGTTATTGTTTTAGGTACTTTACTATTCATAATGTCTTTTGAAGTTTGATAAACACCTGCTAATGATAATAAGTTTTCTTCATACCATTTTTCATTATTCATTTCTTTTATAGTCGCATAAGATAATAAATCAATAGCACTTTCAAAAATATGTACTGTATTATTTGGTGTAATTGACTTTAATTTAAAAGAAAATGCTTTATCGCTACCATAAGCATCACACATAAAGCGACTAGCATTTGTGCCTCTAACTCCTGCATATCTAGGATTGTTTTTTTCATCATATCCTACAAAAACAACATTACTATGAGAGCAAGTTTGATAGATATAACCTTTATTTATACACTCATCTATAATACTCTTACTAATTCCTCTATTAGTAAGATAAGCAATCACTCTATCATTATATTTGGATTTTTGTGGTAATACTAACTTATCTATCTTTTCTTTTTCAGTTAGTTTCTTTGTTGGTATATATCTTTTTTCAATTCCTTTTTGTTTTATTAAATGCTCTACTGCCTCTGTAAAAGAATATTCTTCAACTTGTATTAAATATTCAAGTGCATTAATACCACCAATGCCTCTAGAAAACCAATACCATTTTCCATTGCTTATCTTTAAACTGTCGTGTGTTTGTGTGTGATAAGTTCCTCTTGCCTCATATACTAATTCATCAGAATTACAACTTTGTAGATAGGATAATAAATCAATTTCTTTGGCTTTATTTATTTGCTCTTGTGTAAAATATGCCATTATCTTTCCTCTCTATCTTTTTGTTTTCTTTGTTTTTCATTTTCTTTTTTTATAATTTCATTAAGTTTTGGTAATATTTTCTCTTGAATATTATTATAAACTTCACTATCAAATGTATGAATTTCTACAAGATATTTTATTTGCTCGTTGTCTTTCATATCACAAAAAAATTCGTACATGTATTTAGCACCACCATTACCTAATATTTCCATAACTAATAAAGGACTAAAAGTTTCGCATTCTTCTATTCTGTATTTTTCTCTTATATGATAACAAAAATCATAATAATTTAATTTTTCTAATGCATCACTAATGATTAAATATTTATCATCATTTTCACAATTTATCATTTTATTATCAATATATTCCGTAGTTAAATCTGATATACCATCCTTTATTCTTTCTTCTATCTCATAATGTATTTCAAAGTTTTGATCATTCCAAATGTTAAATAAATAATCTAATGTATTATTTTTTTCAATTAATACCTTGATTTCGTATCTATCAAGAGTATCACTATCAAGATATAAATCTTTCAATTCTTCTTTAATATACAACTCATTAACCCTACCAACTATGTGTATTGGGTCAAGTTTTACTACATCTGCAATAAGCTTTTCATACTCTATATTTAATTTATTATTTAATTCATTCAATAATTCTTTACTCGTTTTCATTTTACCTCCCCATAAAAAAATACTAACTTTCTTTGTTAGTATCTTTATTCGTATCAAAACTATCCATTCTATTGATGGTATAAAGTATTTCTTTCTGTCCTTTAAAAAACATTGCTTCTAACTCCATATACTTTTGACTTAAAAGATTTTCAAGTATGTTTACAAGTGCTAAACATTCTTTACTGTTTAATTCATTTGGATTAATAGATTCAAACAATTTATTAACATTAGGATATTTTTTAAATAATTTTTTATTTTCTTTTTCTAATTCAATATACATCTTATTATTTTTTTTCAATTCAAGTTGTATACTAGAAACAAAATAGCCAAAATATTCATTGCAAGTTTCAAAATAACTTTTATTCATTTTTTCTCCTATCGTCATCTTCAAATATTAATGCTGTGAAACGAACTCCTAATGCTCTTGCTATCATATCTAAAGTTTTAATTGATGGATTAGCTTGTAGTTCTTCATTTTCCAATTTTTTGACATATTCCCCTTTTTTTCCAATACATAATGCTAGTTCATCTTCGCTCATTCCACTTAAGGTTCTGTAATATCTAATATTGTGAGATATTATCTCCTTTAATTTAGCATTTGCCTTTTTAACACTTGCTTCTCTTTCTAGTCTTCTTTCACTATTCATACATAGATCTCCTTTCTAAAACACATTATAAGGTTCTCTATTTTTTTTAACAAATGTATAATTTATCTTTCTATACCTTTTTTATATATTTGCTTATTCTGTTCTAAACTATCATCATTTTCATCTAATATTTCATTTGTCTTTTCATTCATATTAAGTAGTTTATTAACTTCATTTAATCTTGTTTGTTTTACCTTTAATTCTTCTTCTTGAATAAATGGTTTGCCAAGCTCTGCTTTTGCTTTCTCAAGCTGAATTTTAATATTTTCTAGTTCGGTAGTAGCATTTATTAAAGTTGATGATATTTCATTTAAAGCATTATCAATTCTTGTAATATTACCTAATTCACTTGTACCAAGTGAAACAACAATAGTAGAATCTCTTTTTAAAATTAAACTATACTCTTTTAAAAAGGAATAAAACTTTAATTCCATATTAAATCCTTTATATTCTCCTATTTGTTTCGTGGCATTGGTTGTAATAGTTTTACACTTATCAATTATCTTTGCTCCTGCTAATTTTTTATCTAAATATTCTTGTCCTTCTATGATCATACCGCTAAAATTTTCTGTATTATCATAATTATCACTTAAATATTTAATATCACTTTCATAGTTTTTAATATTATTTTCAAGGTCTTTTATATGATTAGGATATTTCTTTTTTATTCTATCTTCTAAATCATATTGTTCATTTAGATAACTTTGTTTTAATAATTTAAGTTTGGATACTTGTGTATCAAGTTCAGTTTTTTCTATTATCAAAGGATTACCTGCAGCTAATGCTTTAATTTCTGCATAAGATAATGCTACTTCATCTATATCTTCTGCACTCCTAACAGGTGTCTTTGAAGTCATTATTTGAGATATAAACTTTTGTTTATTTTCAACTAATTGATACAAATAAGCATCAAAAGTTTTCTCGGTGACATATCTATAAATATATACTTCTTTGTTTTGATTTCCTTGTCTTATAATTCTTCCACTTCGTTGTATCAAATCACTAGGTCGCCACGGACAATCAAGGTCATGAAGTGCAATTAACCTATCTTGGCAGTTTGTTCCTGCACCCATCTTAATTGTACTTCCCATCAAAACTCTCACTTGCCCTGATCGTACTTTTGAGAATAATGCTTGTTTTTGAAGTTCTGTATTAGCATTATGTATAAACTCTATTTCATTTTCAGGTATTCCTTTTGCTACTAATTTCTTTTTCAAGTCAGTATAAGCGTCAAAAGTACCATCACCTTTTGGAGTGGATAAATCACAAAATACTAATTGTGCAGACTTTTTATCTTTTGTTTCCTCCCATATCTTGTAAATATTTTGAGAGCAAACATCAATTTTACTATTTTCATAATCAGGTAACAATTCATTTATTAACCTTTGGTCTAATGCTATTTTTCTACCCTCATTAGTAATTTTAAGCATATTATCTTCTTTTGCATCTACTTC
Source organism: uncultured Bacilli bacterium (assembly GCA_934130545.1). GTDB lineage: Bacteria > Bacillota_I > Bacilli_A > RF39 > UBA660 > UBA6414. Next base: position 32,132 of record CAKOYD010000006.1, read on the forward strand.
TCTATTTCTTACTTTTTCAGCTCGTTCTCCAAGAGAATTAACTAAATCTAGTTGTATTTCACTAGGTTTTATAACTACATTTTCATAGTTGGCTTTCGGTAGTGGTAAGTTAAGCGTATCAGATGTTTTAATATCTGCAATTTCTTTAAACATACTCATTAGTTCTGGTAGGTTATAAAACTTGGCAAATCTAGTTTTAGTCCTATATCCTGTACCTTCCGGTGCTAATTCTATTGCAGTTATTGTTTCACCGAAAGTAGACGCCCAAGCATCAAAATGTTGAAGTTTACTTTCAATCAATTTATCATATTGCAAGTATCTTTGCATCGTGTAGAGTTCCACCATACTATTACTAATAGGAGTACCTGTTGCGAATATAATTCCTTTTCCACCTGTGATTTCATCTAAATAACGACATTTCATAAACAAATCACTAGACTTTTGTGCCTCTGTTTGAGCAATTCCACCTACATTTCTCATTTTAGTATAAAGATATAGATTTTTATAATAATGTGCTTCATCAACAAATAATCTATCAACACCTAATTCTTCAAAAGTGATTACATCATCTTTTCTTCTTGTACTATTTAAAGTTTCTAATTTCTTTTCTATACCTTTTTGAGTTTTTACGAGAGCTTTAATACTAAATCTTTCTCCATCGTGTTCTTTTAAGTCTTTAATACCTTTTGATATATCTATTAACTGTTGTTCTAAAATAGCAACTTGTCTTTTAACTGACATAGGTATTTTTTCAAATTGTGAATGTCCTATAATAACTGCATCCCACTCTCCTGTTGCTATACGAGAACAAAACTTCTTTCTATTCGCTGTTTCAAAATCTTTTTTGGTTGAAACAAGTATGTTTGCACTAGGATAAAGTTGTAAGAACTCACTAGCAAATTGCTCTATTATATGATTAGGTACTACGAATAAACTTTTATTGCATAATCCTAATCTTTTGCTTTCCATAGCACTTGCTACCATTTCAAATGTTTTTCCTGCACCCACCTCGTGAGCTAACAATGTATTTCCACCATACAATACTCTTGCTATGGCATTAACTTGATGTGGTCTTAATGTTATTTCAGGATTAATACCATCAAATGTTATATGACTTCCATCATACTCTCTTGGTATTATTGCATTAAACTTCTCGTTATAAAGATATGTTAGTCTTTCTCTTCTTTCTTGGTCGTTCCATATCCAATCTTGAAATGCTTGTTTTATTTTATCTTGTTTAGCTTGTGCTATTGCAGTTTCTTTCTTATTTAAAGTTGCTACTTTTTTACCTTCTTCATCATAAGAATAATCAAATATTTTTGTATCTCGTAAGTTTAGTGCATCTTCAATTAGTCTATAAGCATTTGCTCTATTCGTTCCATAAGTAGAGGTAACGGCTATTGTATTTCTATCATAATTCTTATTTTCAATATTCCATTCTCCTAACATATTAGAATAATGTGCTTTTACATCTCGTCTAGCATAAATACTTGCATCTAATAAATCTAATATAAACTCCGTGATTATATCTTCCGGTATCCAAGTCGCACCAATTCTTACACTTATTTCAGTAGGTGGAATATCTTTTGGTATAACTTCTTTTAAATAATCTACATTTATTTGATAACTACTATCTTCAAATGCAAACTGTCTTGCTATCTTTAATTTCTCACGAACATTGCCTGATAAGTATTCATCTGCCGTAACCCAATTGTTAGGATTACCATACTCCGGAACTCTAAATATTTCTCCTTTTAAATCATCTAACATCTTATCTGTATCAAGTCCACACAATTCTTGCATATATGGTATATCTACTCTTGCTTTTTCTTGCATAGATACAATTAAAGCATCTCTTGCATTTTCAATAATTCTTTCTTTCGTTTTTGGTTTAATTGTTCGCTTTGTGAATAAATCTGCTTTTCTTTTTAGATTTCCATTTTCATCTAATATTTCAAGAGAACATAAAAGAAAATAACTTCCATCATTAGAAAACACACTAGCATTACCACGACTATTTATTAGTCCATATTTCTTGATAAAATTATCATATAAATTATTTAGTTCTTTTTGTTTATCTTCTATTTCCTCATCACTAGCATTTTCTAATTGCAAGTTAATAATTTCTCTTGTTATATCTCTCAATTTAACTAAATTTTTAACTCTATTTTTAGCAGTTTCTGATAAGTTTTGTGGGAACATACGACTATTCTCTCTATAATAAATTACATCATCTACGATAGCATAAGAAAAGTTTTTGACATTTACATCTGCTTCAATAGATAAATCTTCATTATCAGCTATATCATCTATTTTATAATTTTTAATTTCGCCTTTAATATTTGGTATTGCATTATTAAGCATTTCTTCCAAGTTCATACCATCAATAGACACACAAGCAGGTTCTTCTCCAAAAGGTGTAGATACAAGTTTCATTTCTCCAATTACCATTTCCGGATTATCAACAAAATATTTATTTATTTTTAAGTTGTTTTCATCTACATCAAGGTTAATCCAATCTGGCATAATATCAGTAATTGACTCTCTTTTTTGTAAGAAAATTATATCTGATGTAATAGTTGTTCCTGCACTATCTTTAAATACATTATTTGGTAATCTTATAGCACCAATTAAGTCTGCTCTACTTGCAACATATTTTCTTACATCTTCATTTCTTTTATCCATAAATCCCTGTGATGTAATAAAAGCTATAATTCCTCCTGGTCTTACTTTATCTATTGTTTTTGCAAAGAAATAATCGTGAATTAGAAAGTTTTTTCTATCATATTTTTTGTCTTTTACAGGTATATCTCCAAAAGGAACATTTCCTATGGCTACATCAAAAAAAGAATTTGAATAATTTACATCTTCAAATCCTTTAACTGCTATTGATGACTTTTGATATAACTGTCTTGCAATATTACCACTTATTATATCTTTCTCTACACCATATATTTTTAATTTATCATTGTTAGGTATCATACCTATGAAATTCCCAATACCACAACCCGGCTCTAAAATATTACCTTTATCAAGTCCCATATTAGATAGTGCTTTATACATTGATTTTATTACTATTGGTGGAGTGTAAAATGCAGTCAGCGTTGATTCTTTTGCTTGTTCGTATTCTTCATCAGTTAGAAGTTCTTTTAATTCATAATACTCATCAGTCCATTTATCAGGATCAAATGCCTCTGATAATCCACCCCAACCAACATAATTAGAAAGTATTTCTTGTTCCTCTTTGGTGGCATATCTATTTTCTGTTTCACAATTTCTTAAAACATTTATTGCTTTAATATTGTTTCTGTATCTTTCCTTTGCAGTTCCAACACCTAAATAATCATTTGTTATCTTGTAGTTTATTCTTTCTTCTAATGGTACTTCGGGATGTAATACATAACTAACTTCTTTGGGCTTACTTTTAACAGGTATTGGTATAGTGTCTTCTTTTAAATCATCTATTATTAGAGTATTTATATCTTCTAATACTTCTTCTTTATCAATGCTTAAATCTAATACTTTATTATCAAAATTATGATAATAAACATAAATACTATCAGGTGTCATTCTAATAGCAAAATCTTTATCTTTCTCTAACATTTTAAAAAGTTTGTTTTCTTCTATTTGTTCTTTTAATCTTAATTCACTTTCTTTATTAGTATTAAAATAAGTAAAATTACTAGCATAATCTACATTTTTACTACTCTTTAAAGTTATTGTAAGATTTCTTTTATTAGATTTTATATGATCCCATTTCTTTAATTCTATATTAGTAGAACTAAAACTATTTTCCCATATTGTATCTTTGGAACATTTATTAAACATATCAACAATTACATCTGCAAGTTCTTGTTCTCTTGTTGTGAATAATGATAGTTGTTCTTTTTCGTTAGTTTTTATCTTTATTTTTTCTTTTTCAGTTGGTAATTTATCATCTTGTTTCTCATATTTATATGCATACTCTTTTAATCTAATATAGTCTTTTTCTTCAATTAAATCAGGTATGTTATCTTCATAAACAAATACTTCATCAAATAAGAAGTCATAAAACTCTTTACCATACCAAACTACTTCATCATCCATAGCAATAATATTGCCATTATCATCATACATTAACTCAATATCATCTATCTTATATTTATTAAGTACGTCATAAAGTAAACCAATTTCTCCGGCATTTTTATCATACATATAAATCATAGAAGAAAATTCATCATTAAATATTTGATCTAACTTATCAAATAAAGCATCTACTGATATTCCTTTGTTAAACCAATCAGCTTCTACTATCTCATTTTCCCAAGTGTCTTCACTTGTTCTTGTTCCTAACTCTACTGTTGCTATTCCATCTATGTAATGAAGTTCTACACAATATAAATTAGTTTTAACTCTTGCTACTGTAAAGGAATTATTATTATCTAATTCTTCTAAATTAGTTATTAGTTCACTTTCAACAATATTTTTTCTACTATCTGAAAAAAGAATACTGTTATTAGTATTCTCTTGTTCTAATTGAAGACTACTTCTTTCAACACTATTTCCTCTGCTATATTCTTCAAGTTGTTCATTATTCCTGTCCACTTCATTGAATTTTCCATCTTCAAGTTCTCTGTTATATTCTCTTGTGCTATCAAGTCTTTCATTATCAAGTTCACTCTCGTTTCTGCTGTCGTATTTATCTCTAATAGGTGTTCTGTTAATATATCCTTGATTTTCATTTCCTCGTATAACATTTTCTTCTCTTTCTTTAGGTAATCCAGCCTCATAAGACCATACTTCCCTATGTTGTAATTCCTCTCTTTCACTTGTAAGTTCGGTATCTTGTAATCTCCTACTGTTCTGTAAGTTATCATTAGAATCACTCCTCTCATTTAATTCATCTTTATCATAAACTATATTGTTATTATTATCAAATGTACGAATTTTCTCTATTTCATTTATTCTTATGTTTTTTAATGTTTCATAAATGTTAAGCAAAGTCATTTCACTTATATCGCTTGTTGCAGTACCTAAACTTACCAAAGTTTCAACATCTTGAAACATTACAATATCTTGAAAATCTGTGTATATAAACTCTTTATCAGCATTACCACAACATTTATTTATAAGCATATATGCAATACTTTTTTGAAGTAATTTTTTATATTTATCAATTATTACTTCATTATCTATATTCTCTAATCTAGTATTATATTTGTTGTTTATTAAATAATCAATGTAATCAGTTGCATTATCTTCAACTAAATTAGTTGCAACCGACTTTAATCCATCTACAAATGTATCTTTATTTTCTAACTCTCCATATCTATTTTCTAGTGCCTCAATTACTTGATCTTGATATGCTACTCCTACATTCCAAACTCTAACTTTTTTACCTTTTCTACCAAACATACTTTGAGTATCAGATACATCCCATACATATCTTATAGATGGTTTACCATACTTTTCAGTTATTAGTGCTATACCACTATGACCTTTTTTAATTATTCTATTTAATTTAGTGTTCCAAACATCATAACTAGCACAAGCAATAGCAGTTGGTCGTTGGGCATATATTAGTAATTGTTCATCAAAATCATATTTATAATTTCTTGATGCACAGTTCAAAAACGATTGCCATTTTCTTGAATCAGAGGTTATAGTAGCAATCGTTTCATTATAGACATCTTTAATTTCTACTAATGTTGTAGCCATTTATTTTACCTCTCTTTCTTTATTTTTTGTTTTCTCTGTTTTCAATTAAATTACTATAAAAATCTTCTACATTATCATTTTTTTCAGCTCGTAATAATAATTGCCAAATCATATCACTAGCTTCGTTAGGAAAAAATCTCACATCTACAAATTCCACATTATCAGCATTAACTCTTGGTACTGAATAAGTTAGCAACTTATTTTTTAACTTACCAGCAGTTGTTGAAAACTTTTCATCTTCAATATTCATTTTTATATTGAAGTCTAAAATACCAACCAACTGATTAAACAAGTCTTTGCATAACGATACTTGTATAGATGGTGTCCTCGTTTGATGTGGCATATAGTTTCACTCCTTTCATTTTTATATTTAACATTCTCATCTCTCATCACTTCTGTCTTTATCTTTTCTTAAAGATATTTGTTCTACTACATTGCTTTCTTTTATTTCTACATCAATATTTTTTGACAATTTATCTTTTATATCTTTAACAGTGATACTATCTAATGTATCTTTTAATATTCTTCTTGCCTCTTCCTCATTTTCTGCAACAACTGTTATTTTCATTCTTTCATATAAATTAACATTAAATTCATAATTATTCATTTTGCATTCCTTCCTTTCTTTCTTCACAACAACTTAAAAAAGCAATTACTTTTTTATTTTTAATTGCTTTCTTTAAATCCAATAAAATAATTATTTCATTACCATTAACATCTTGTAATTTCGTTAAATCATCTAATCCAATATTTAAAATCTCTTTTTCAGTTTTAAATCCTGCTTTAAATATTTTTTCTAGTACTTTTGTTATTTGGCCTAAATTATACTTATTCATAATTTTCCTCGCTTTCTAATTCCAAAATATAAACAATTTGCTTTGTCTTATCAGTTTGACTACAAGTAATTAAAGTTAAAGTATTCTTTTTATTATCTCTATGAATTACAACTTTTCCTGTCTTTTCAACTTCGTATTTTCCCGCAACTTTATATGTGTATTTAATGTTATTAAAATATACATAAGCAATATCATCATTACTTAATTTATATAGATTTTTAAAAAATGAAGTATAACTATTACCTGAATGAGCTGCAATTATTAAATTACCATTTTTAACATTCGGCATATCGCTACCTTTTATTACTTGTAAGTTTTTATTAACATTATTATTATTATCTTTAATATTTAAAAATCCTCTTTTAATATTTATTTTAGGTATTTCAAGGACTCCGATATAATCATAAGTTGGAGTTTGTTCTTCTTCTTGTTTAGGTTGTTCTTGGGTATCTTCCTCATCTATATCAACCTTAATTACTTCTGTTTCTTCTTTTCCTATATTTAAAAATTCTTGTGCCTTTTTATAATCTCTTAATTCTATATAGTAATTGTATCCCATCCTACCTATATACATAAAAGCACCAATTAAAAATATGAAAGAGGCAACTAATTTAATTAGTCGCTCTTTCTTACTCATATTTTTATTTTCTTTTGTTCTTTTTAGAAACATAAAGAACTACCCCCAATCCTACTATCATACAAGTTATACTAATTACTGTATATAATTTACTTTCGTTAGCAATAGTATTTGGTACTTCAACTATTTGTTCATTTGTTAAAGTAGCCTTAACTATCTCTCCATTTTCTTTTATTTCAAACTCTACAATTTCATCAGTAATTTGATAACCTTTTGCACTTTCTTTCTCAATAATATGTCCTTTTCCTATAAATAAATCTTTAATAATAATTTGCCCGTTTTCATCAGTAAGTCCTGAAAATATCAAAGTAGATTCTATTGTTCCATCTTCAAGTTCTTTATCTGAATAGATTTCTATTAAAGTATTTGGAATAGGTTTACTACTTACTAAATCGGTTTTAGTAAATTCTAATGTACCTTTTTTGTAATAGTTTTGAAGTTCTACATCTTTAATTATTTCTTTTGTATATTGGTCTTTATACTTTAATTCAAAAGTGTATAACTTATCATCTAATATATGATTTTTTTCGGTAGTTTTTTCTTTTAGGTAATATTTTCCTAACTCTAATCCGTCAATAGTTGCCTTTCCATCAACAGTAATAACAGTTGTTATTAACTCATCTTTTGAATATTTTTTCTTACCACTAACATAAATATCTTCATTAGCATATAATTCAAGTTCTACTTCACTTAATAATATTTTTTCATATTCAAAAGTGTTATTTCCTATTACTAATTTTTCTCCATATTTAGTAATATTTATTTTACCTTTTACTCGTTCGTTAGCAAACTTAACGACTAATAAAGCGCCATAATCTTTATCAACTATTATTTCACTACCATCTCCAATATGAATTGGCATTGTTTCACTATTCCATACATAACCATCTAATACTTGATCTTCTACTTCTTCAAGCAAGAAATCTCCAACCAAGTTTGCAGGGGTAATAATTACACCATTTTTATCAGTTTCATACTCACATACTTTTTTAGCTGTTGGATATGTTATAGTTTGGCATACATACTCATTTGTACTTGCATCTTTAATTCTAAACTTTATACCTGCTTTTGTAATTACCTCTCCTGTTTCTTTATCAGTCTTAATAACTTTTAATTTTGCTTCAATAGGTGCATTACTAATTAGTTTATAAATATCACTTCCTGAATTTTCGTTTACTTCTACTTCAAAGTCTTTAACTTTTTCGTAGTTTGGAGTTGAAGTAATTTGCTTGAAAGTGTATTTTCCGTAAGGCAATTTTATTTTTGCATATCCTTTGTCATCTGTTGTAATACTACTTACTAAACAAGTTTTTCCACTTCTTAATAATGGACTAAGATTACAATTATTTAAGTAAATATCAAATGTTATATTAGGTTCTCCTTTTAATATTCCTGTACTACTACTTGCAAATGTTTTAAATAATATAATATCTGCATCAATAACCTTTTCATATACTTCTACATTAGCAATTAAATTATCTTTATCCACAGTAAATAAATATTTATTATTTGTATCTAATGTATAACCTTTACTAGGTGATATTTCTTTTAAATAAAACTCTCCCAGTGATGGTAAATAATCACTTATTCCATAACCATTATCATCAGTAGTGATTTCTCCAACTAATTCATCATTTGAATCATATATACCATATTTTGCTCCTCCAAGTGTTGCATTTCCTTGTGGAATATTATTTTTAGTTTCACTATCTACTTTATAGATTTCTACTTTTCCACCAACTGATTCTAACTCAATATTCATAGGAATAGGATCAGCATTTCCAACTCGCATCACATTTTGTGAGTGATTAGAATAATAAACAACAGGTGGAGTTGTCCAATATGATAGTTTCTTAACTAATTTAACTTTAACATTCTCTATTGAATTAGATGTTATTGTTAGTGTATTACCATTTATACTTGCAGTACCATTTTCCACAGATGATACTTTAAAATCACTTAATACACTATTGCTATCAGTAATATCTATACTTTTTCCAATAGGTAATTTTACATCATCAAGATTAAATTCGGGTTTTGTATAATGTTTTGCTAATATACTTTCCATTTCTGCTATTTCACTAGCAAACTTATTTGGCAAATCTTTTCCATTTAGAGTGTCTGTAAACACAATTCTTGATGTAGGATCTGCTGTTCTCCATATCATAACTTGTGCAATTATATACCACTTTTGCGCAGAATGGTCATAGCTATTATCTTTGTATTGATAACCATAGTACGCTAAAAGTGATATTCTTTGCCATTGCTTTTCTGTCATATTAAGAACTACTGCAAAATCGCTTCGTGCTATATTATAATATGGTAAGTTATTATCTATATCAACAAATGGTTGTAAGCAATATACAAACTTATTGTCTTCACTTCTTCTAATAAAATTGGCTTGATGATAATTAATGTATCCGTCTTTCCTATATTTTTTAATATAAACATCGGCTATCTTTTCTGATGGCCAAATAGCTTCTCCCGTGTATTGTTCGGCTTTAACCTTCGTAATGCCAAAAAATATTGTTAAAAAAAGTATGCCAATCATAGCATACAAAGTTCTTTTATTTTTCATTTTTATCTTTCCTTCCTTTTCTAAAATAAAAAAAGCACTCAATAGTGCCTAGAATAACTTAATCATTTCTCCTAAATATCTACCTGATGGACTATTTATTGTGGAACAAGAAAATCCCATTCCTGTACTTTCTCCATACTTTATACAAGCATTAAAACAAGCATCTTCACTACCATATTCCTCAATAGAAAAATCAATTTTCGCCCATTTCCACATCGGTTTATTGTAGTATTCATCTTCACTCATTCCAAGTTCTTCCCAAACATTAATTTCTTTTGTTTCTTCTTGTTTAGGTTGACTAATAGCATTATTTTTAACTTGTTCTTGTTGCTCTGGCACAGTTTGTTTAGGAACACTAACTTCTTGCTTATTTTCCACTTCTTCTTGTTTAATTTCTTTATCCACAATTTCTGTTGATAAATCTTTTTCAGTTGAAACAATCTCGTTTTCTTCTAATCTCTCATTTTGAGTAATACTTTCAACTTCCTTTTGTTCTTCATACTCAACTTGAATTGATTTCATTTCATCTTGATTTGGAATTGCTTGACCATTAAAAGCACTACCAACTCCAATTACAAGACTTATTACTACAAAAGCTATAAAAATTCGTATTAATTTCATTTCACATCACTCCTTTTCTTTGCACTTAATGTAGCACATTCTAACTATTTTGTCATATCTACTAATTATTTCTTTTTCAGTTAGTAATAATAGTTAGTATTTTTTTAGGGGAGATTGTAAGAGGGGTCTTTTTGTCAAAAATACTCCCACTATCTCTCCTGACTTTCTTTTTCTTTCTTTTTTTGCAACCACCTCCCATAAAAACTCACTGCCTTAACAACATAATCTTCCTTTTCTTCATTCGTAGTTAAATTAGTTGGGAGTACATTATTTAACTTTTCCATATTAACTTTTAGAGTTTGTACTTGATTAGGTTTTTCTTGCTCTAAAATCGTTTCCATATACTCTCTCGTAAGTCTATTATCTTTACTTAATCTTTTAAAATCTTGTGCTTGTGATAATGATGGAGTACATACAAAACATTCCATAATATCTAAAAGTTCCTTTTGTTCTTCTTCTTTCAAATACGATATTTCAACTGCCGGTCTAAATGCCATACTTGGAGATAATTTCAAAACATCATTATCTACCATTTGAAGTATTTGAGGTATTAGTTCGGTAAGTCGTATATATCTATGTACTTGTCTAGCACTTTCGTTGTTTTCCATACCTATTATATCAACAGTTTTTAACTTGTCGCCCATTGGGCAAGAAGTTATATTTTTACCTTGATGACTTAATGCTTCCATTTTTAGTTTATAAGCAAATGCTTTCTCACTTGGTAATATCTTCTCCCTTTGCAAATTACTATCTACCATTATGATAGTTGCCTCATCATCAGTTAAATCTCTTACTATACAAGGTATTGTTTCTAGTCCTGCTAACTGACTTGCGAACTTTCTACGATGTCCTGAAATCATTTCGTATTTACCATTTTTCTTTGGTCTTACTAATGTAGGAACTAACACTCCATTTTCTGTAATACTTTCAGCCATTTGTTTCATTTCTTCGTTATTTATTACTTTAAATGGATGTTTAGGGAAGTCATCAATATCACTTAAACTTATATTCACTACTTTTTCTTTATTTTTATCATCTCTCTGTTCTTGTGTTGAGAACAAGTCATCATCTAGCAAAATCTTTGGTAGAGGCATTTTTGTATCTCTCTTTACCACCATCCAACACCTCCCTTGCAAATAATGAATACGACTCTGCTACTTTACTACTCTTATCATACGAGAATATACTTTCCCCACAGGATGTTGACTTGGCAACATTAACTGCCATAGGTATTTGGGTATTGTAAATCTTAACTTTACTCCCATAATTTTCTTGTAATTCTAATCTTACCTGACTAGGTAAAGTAGTTCTTTTATCTACTAATGTTAATAATACTCCATCTACCATTAGGTTAGGGTTTATCTGTTTTCGTACTCTTGAAATTGTTTGTAAAAACTGTCCCATACCTTTGGCTGCTAAAAACTGTGTTTGAACCGGAATAATTACTTTATCGGCACATGCTAGTGCATTTATTGTTATCATTCCTAAACTAGGCATACAGTCTATTAAAATATAATCATACTTATCTTTATATTTAGATAATGTATTTCTCATAACACTTTCTCTACTCATTACATTAACAAGTCCTACCTCTAATTGTGATAAGTCTAAATTAGATGGTATTAAATCAACATTTTCATTATGATGTAATATTACACTATCAACATTTATGTTGTCATCTCTAATAGTGGCACTCATCACATCTGCTAATGTAGTTTCTATTTGGTCTAAATCATTCCATCCCATACAAGTAGTTAAATCTCCCTGTGGATCGGCATCTACCAATAGAACTTTATTTCCTTCTTTTGCTAATGCTACACCCAAATTAAAAGTGGTAGTTGTTTTTCCAACTCCACCTTTTTGATTAGCAATAGCATATATCTTACAATTATTCACTTTTTCTCTCCCTTCTTTTATGTTAATTATGTTAAATTAAGTCCTATACTTTCAAACTTTTCTACTGTATCTGACTCCATTTTAGTAGTAACCTTTACATATATATCATAAGTCGTTCTTATATTACTATGCCCTAATCTTTTTGATACCGCTTTAATATCAGCACCTGCCTCAATTAACCTAGTTGCGTGAGTATCTCTAAAGTCGTGAAATCTACAAGGTATTCCTAATTCATAATGAATTACTTTAAATGGATATTTACAACTATCTGTACCTTCAAAAACTCCATTCTTTTTTAAAAAAACTAATTTTACTTCTTCTAATGGTACTTCTAATTCTGCATAAGCATTTATTATCTTTGTTTCCGGTTTATTATTGTAAGGATTATTAACAATTTTCTTATAATGTTTCATATAAGTATCACCATAATCTTTTCTATTTTGTATTTGCTCTTCTTTATATTGTTTTAAAGCATTCAATAAAGTATCTCCAATTTCAATAGTTCTATAACTACCCTTTGTTTTACAAGTTCCAAAATACCAAACAGTTGCTGAATTTCCACTTATTAGTCTATTTTTTGTACCACCAGCTTGATTTTTCTTTAAAATATTTTTATTAACTGTTATAGTTCTTTTTGCAAAATCAATGTCATCCCAAGTTAATCCAAAAACTTCTGATACTCTTAATCCTGTATAATAAGCAGTCAAAAAAGCATAATATACACAACGATTATTAGAAAATCTTTCTAATATTTTTTCTACTTCTTCATTCGATAATATATAAACAGGATCACTATCAGGTATATCATATTTTGGTAGTCTTACTTTTAATGATGGATTCACTTTAATAAATCCAACAACATCGGTTGCATATCCTAATGATCCTTTTAAAACTTTCAAAACATTTTTTAGAAAATTTTTTGAAAATCCTTTTTCTAAATATATGTTATTTATAAATTCTTGAATAACTGATGTTGTTAATTGAGATAACATATAAAATCCTAATTTAGGTTTTATATGATTTTTCATAATATTTTGATATGCCTGAATTGTATGATATTTTAAGTTTATTTCACAATGTTCTTTCATCCAATAATCTAAATAATCGCTATAAGACATTTTACTTGGTTCTATACAGTGTCCCACATTTATATATTCATTGTATGCTTTTACTCCTGCCTCAATAGCTTCTGATTTGGTTTTAAATCCCGACTTGTTTTTATATTTTCTTTTACCATCAATAGATGCAATAGCAAACTGATATTGATATACCTTTCCCCTTTTCTGAACATAAACATTTCCCATAATTTTTTCCTCCACTAATTACTTAGCAAATGAAAAAATACTAGCAAATTGCTAGTATTTATTATGTTTGTAAAAATGTTTGTAAATTATTTTCCTTATTTTATAAGGGTTTGAGGGCTATTTTACAAACATTATGTAATTTTTACAAACAAATTACAAACATTTGAGGTTTTTTCAACCTTTTTTTAGTCCTATCAAATCTCACAATCCCTTATTTTATGGGCTATTTGCCACAACACTGTTTGTACTTCTTACCACTTCCACAAGGACACAAATCATTCCTGCCCACTTTATCACTCTTTGCCTGAACCTTCTTAGTCTCCTTGCCATCATTAGCAATAGTCTTCTTTACAGCTTCTTTTCTCTCAATATTTTGTCTAATCTCAGCCTTTAATAATAACATACTAATCTCTTTATCTATCTTATTATTCATAGACTCAAACAACTCATAACCTTCAATAGTATAGGCTTGAAGTGGATTCTCATTAGCGTATCCTCTAAGACCAATACCTTCTCTTAAATGACTCATCGTACTAATATGTTCCATCCAATGACTATCTATTACCTTTAATGATATAGCTTTTTCAAACTCATCACATATCTCTTTAGGTATATCTTTTAACTTATCTTCATAATCATTAATTACTTTCTCATCTAGTAAATCAACTATTTCACTAGTATCTTTACCCTTAATTTCTGATAAAGTAATACGATAATTCTTTAATAAATTCTCATTACTAGTCTCTACTATTTCTTCATAATCTTTATCACTAAGTGTGTTACTATCTATTAAATGTCCATAAACAATACTATGAATATAAGACTTCATATTTTCAATTACTACATCATGAATAGATTCATTATCTAATATCTCATTTCTTCTACCATACATAATCTCTCTTTGATTATTCATAACATCATCATAGTTAAGTAATTGCTTTCTTATATCAAAGTTATTACCCTCTACTTTCTTTTGCGCAGATTCAACTGATTTAGATAACATCTTATTTTGAATAACCATATCACCAGTAAAGCCAAGACTAGCTAACATACCACGATATTTATCAGAACCAAATCTTACCATTAAATCATCTTCGAATGATACATAGAATTGTGTAAAACCAGGATCACCTTGACGACCACTACGACCTCTTAGCTGATTATCAATTCTTCTAGATTCATGTCTTTCACTACCTATTACACATAATCCACCTAGTTCTTTAACACCTTCACCAAGTTTAATATCAGTACCACGTCCGGCCATATTAGTAGCAATTGTTACAGCGCCTTTTTCCCCGGCATGAGCAATAATTTCTGCTTCACGTGAATGGTTCTTAGCATTTAACACCTCATGTTTAATACCCTTTTTAGTTAACATTCTACTAATTAATTCACTTGTTTCAATAGCAATAGTACCAACTAATACTGGCTGTCCCGTTTTATGTCTAGTCTCTATCTCATTAACTATTGCTTTGAACTTACCTTCTTTACCAGGATACAATAAATCAGTAGCATCTTCTCTTATAACTGGCTTATTAGTAGGTATTGTAATAACATACATGTTATATATATTTCTAAACTCTTCTTCTTCAGTTTTAGCAGTACCTGTCATACCGGATAACTTCTTATACATTCTAAAATAGTTTTGATATGTAATAGTAGCCACTGTCTTAGTTTCTTGATTAATCTTAACGCCTTCTTTAGCTTCTATAGCTTGATGTAAACCTTCAGAGAAATTTCTACCTCTCATAAGTCTACCTGTAAACTGATCAACAATAATAACTTCACCATCAGTAACGACATAATCAACATCTTTCTTCATAAAGTAATTAGCTCTTAAAGCTTGTGTTATATGATGTAATATATTAGTATTATCAATATCATATAAGTTTCTTAAATTAAACTTCTTTTCAGCCTTTTTAGAGCCTTCATCAGTTAAATTGATACTTCTTGTTTTTTCATCTAATATATAGTCCTCATTCTCTACTAAACCTTTTACAAAATAATCAGCATCAGTATATAAATTAGCACTTTGCATAAATCCACCAGATATAATTAAAGGTGTTCTAGCTTCATCTATTAAAATAGAGTCCACTTCATCAACTATACAATAATTAAGTGGTCTTTGTACCCTATTCTCTTTCTTAACAACCATATTATCTCTTAAATAGTCAAATCCAAGTTCACTATTAGTAGTATACATAATATCACATTGATAAGCATTTCTCTTTTCACTAGGAGATAACTCTCTTAAATTAAGCCCAACAGTAAGTCCTAAAAATTCAAATATCTTACCCATCCATTCAGCATCTCTTGAAGATAAGAATTCATTTACGGTAACAATATGTACACCATTACCGGTTAAAGCATTCAAATAAGCTGGAAGAACGCAAGTTAAAGTTTTACCTTCACCTGTTTTCATCTCAGCAATATTACCATAATGAATAGCTAATCCACCAAGTAATTGACAATAAAACGGTTTCATTCCAACACATCTATAAGCTGCTTCACGACAAACTGCAAAAGCCTCTACTAAGATATCTTCTAATGTTTCACCATCTTCAAGTCTTTTCTTAAACTTTTCAGTATATCCTTGTAATTTTTTATCAGATAGTTTACTCATCTCCGGTTCTAATTCATCTATCTTCTTTGCTATAACATCAAACCTTTTTAATTCTTTATACTCATTATCAAATAATTTTTTTAATATACTAATCATATTTTCACCACCATAAAATAATTATACCAAAAAAAAGAGAAATTAACACTATTTAACACACAATATGTGTAAATAACGTTAATTTTCTCTTATATTAATACTAATCTAGTACCCATTCTAATATTAGAATCTTTAATTATTAAATTCATATTATATAATTGCCCAGAATTTTTATTATATAAATAAGGCAGCCTATCTTTATAATAGTTTAAAGATAATTCTGGTATATTATTTTTTAGTAACGATATTAAATCATGAATACGACGATCAATCGGCACTAAAAGTTCATACCTTTTTTCAATCAATGGAATTTCCACAATAACATATACTCTAAAATCCATTAAACTCACCTACCTTATTCCTGATCACTTGAGTAAAAATCTAATAATTTTACTAATGTTGCTTTACCACTTGTTACATTATATCCAAAATCATTACCAATCTGTGCTCTAGTTTCTTTATTATAAGTTGAAGACTTAATTGTAAACTGATCAGTAATACCAGAACCAATCCATATACCATACATGGCTTGAACATTACTAGTATAGAATGATTCATATTCAAATGTTTTTATCTTCGATACTGAATCAATTATAATAATTCTAACATTCTGTTTACCTTTTAAACCTGATACATAATTTTTAAATTCAAGAAATTCATTAGTAGTTAATGAACTCTTATAACTATCTATACCATAGAATACAAATACTTCCATACTACCACTAGCAGTCTTAATTTTATCTAAAATCTTATCTTCATTATAATTAATAATATCAGTAGTATTTTGTATCATATTATCCATATCAATTAAATGAACTGTTACATCTTTAAGTTTTTGCATTACAACAACTAAAGAAGCCACAAACTTATCCATTACAGAAGCATCTTGACCAGCAATTACTGAAATAGGATTTCTCTTAAAATTAAATCTAGAAGTATTAAGAGAATTCTTTTCAATACCAATTGGTACATTAGTTAAAGCGTTGATATCATCGTCAATATCATCAAACCTAACATGATTAGGTAAAATAGCTATCTTCTTAGCTTTATATTTAATTACTTCTTTAAGTTTTAGACAAGTATCTTTAATAAAGGTATTAATCTCTTCCCATTTATATGGATAAGCAGTTTGATATTCATATAATTCACCTTGTAATTTAACTAATCCTCTACCTAATATATCAGAAGGAATCATACCATGCGTAGAACCTAAAATATATGAATAATCACTTGGATCATTAAAGTTTAAACATAACTGTTTACTAAAGTTTTGTGATACCTTAGATCTAACAGCATTAGCACCACTAGCAGTAATAACTAAAGATATACCATATCTTTCACCCTCACGAGAAAGTCTAATAAGTCTATCAACATATTCATCATAGTTATCATTAAATGTCTCAAAACTATTAATTATAATAATTATTCTAGGCACTTTATTAGAACTATTTTGAATATATAAATTATAATCTCCATTATATTCAATAAACATTTTCTTTCTACTTTCTATTTCAACATCAATAGTATTAAATAAATTATTAACTTTTTCTACATCGTTAATATATACTATATCACCAACTTGTGGAGCATCTTTAAACATGCCAAGTATTTCTGTACCAAAATCCATAATATAAAATTGTACTTCATCTGGAGTATGTGTTGTAATCAAACTATAAATAAGTGAGGTTACCATTATCTCTTTACCATCTAAACCATAAATAAGTGTATTAGGCGAATTATTGAAGTCTAACGTTAATAACCCTTGTCTTTGATTAGAAGGATCGTCATATTCTCCTATAACAGCCGTAATATTCCATTTTGTTGGAACAAAATTATATTTATTAATTAAATTACCAACATATATCTTACTATCAATTCTATCTAACCATAATTTTCTAGCAACGACATTAGTTTCTTGAGCTGCTGAACAAATCACTTTTAAAACATTAGGAAGCTCTTCACCCAAAGATACGCTCTCATCTCTCTTAGCCATATCAATACTCTTAACAACATCGCCAATATCATTAATAAATGATACATTACGATCAACGTTCTTAGTAAGTTTATCCTTAGGAACATATTTAGCCGCTGCATAAGCCGCTTGACCTAACCCAAAGTAATCATTATATCCAACCTGTAAATAGAACATACCAGCACTCTTTAATCCTGCCGCATCAGGTCTTTTTATAACATCCATACTATCAGATTTCTCTTGAACCTTTAAACATACTTTAAACTTCGAGTTAGACCATATTTGATCATCAACAATACCACTAGGTTTTTGTGTAGCCAAAATTAAGTGTACACCCAAACTTCTACCAATACGAGCCGTCGAAATAAGTTCATCCATAAATTCTGGCTGTTGATTCTTTAACTCTGCAAACTCATCACAAATAATAAATAAATGTGAAATAGGCTCTTCAATCAAGCCATCACGATATAACTTCTGATATTTATATATATCTAAAGTATTCTCATTTAATCGCATCTTAGCCTGATTAAATAACTCTTGTCTTCTATTTAGCTCACTATGAATAGAAGATAAACTTCTCTTTATTTCAGCCTTATCCAAGTTTGTAATAGTACCAGCTAGATGTGGAAGTCTCGTATTTGTAAGTTTATTCTCAAATGCCCCAGTAAGTCCACCACCTTTATAATCTATCAAAACAAATGATACCTCTAAAGGACTGAAATTAAGACACATAGACAAGATAAAGGTAATAATAAATTCACTCTTACCACTACCAGTCATACCAGCTATTAAACCATGTGGTCCATAAAATTTTTCATGTAAATCCAAATTAAATATTTCCCCATCTTCATGAATACCAATTGGAACATTTAAACTATTAACTGGATTATTATTTCTCCATCTACCTAATACATCTAATTGTTCAACCCTACCAACTTTATACATTTCCAAGAAACTAATATAAAATCTTTGATTATCTAAAGATAAAGGTAACTTAATTGGAATATTTGCTAGTTTTTCAGAAACAAGTGCTAAATTAATATTATCAGTATTATCCATAGCAAAAGTCTGTTGGTTTTTCTTATCAAGTTCATTCTTAATAATTGCTGAATCAACACCAGAAGCCATTAAGAAATCATTACATTCATTAGGCAAATTACCTATACCATCACTTAATATAATTAAACCAAATCCAATATTCTTCTCTTCTTTTAATACTTTATTTATAATTTCAATACTTTTATTCTTCTTAATATTATTAACAATTATTAAATAATAAGGCATGACATCTTTATATGTTAAGTTTAAAGGTACAGACTTATCACCATCATTACTATACTTTCTTGCAGTAAATACTTGTTCCAAATAGAAAGAAATCTTTGACATATCATCATAGTTATTAGCGTAAAATCTTATATCTTTAGAATTACTCCATAAATGAGGTAAATTAATTAAATCACCCCAAATATCACTATTATCATCATTAACCATTAATACAAGTTTAACTTCATCATAAGAATGATTAGCTACTACTTGTAAAATAATACTCTTTAACATTGAATCTTTATTATCTTTATTACCAATAATAACAAGTTTATTTCTCTCAGTCAAACTAATGGTTACTGGTACTCTTTCAATATCTTTCGTACTATCTACAATCTTACTAGCTTCTTTCTTAAGATCATCATCTTGCATACTAAATTCTTCTAATTGATATTGTAATTTTAATTTTAAAGGAACTGTGCCAATACCTAATCTAACATTTAAAAAATCATCATCTTTAATCTGTCTTTCCCACAAATTTCTTCTTTTATTTAAAACAACCATCTGTAAATTATTTAAATCAGGATAATTTTCAAGCAACGTTTGTTGTTGACTTATTCTAAAGTTCTCTATCTTTTGCTTCTTGCCATCTAAATATTCAAGATATCTCTTAACTCTTTCTTCTTCATTTTTCTGTTGCTTTTTATTATTGTATTTTCTCGTCAAACTAGGCCATAACAAAGTGGAAACAAGCATCGTAATGGCAATTACTGCTGTCGGTAAGATACTTAACACCGATGACTTATTCTGTAGTACATTAATAATAGATACTGAAGCACTAATTACTGATGACATTGCCATCGTAAGCATTGGCCCTACTGTAAATAAAATTGGTGTCTCATCTGGTTGAACTTTACTAGGAGGATTATCTATTCTAAGTTCTTCTTCATTAATTGATGTCACAAATCTCGGTGTTCTTGAAAAATAATCATCAGCACCATATAATACTGCATTATCATCATCAACAGTTTCTTCAAATGGTGCCTCATAAGAAGGAATGCCCTTCTTAACTAATCTAAGACTATTAACTCTTACACTATTTCCAATATCACCAACATAAACATATGAATTCATAACAATAATTCTATATCCCATTATAAAGGTAATATCACCATTCGCAAGTTTTTTACTATCAACTCTAATATCATTTACATAAACACCATAATCTTTATCAAGAGCCCTAATCGTTAAATTCTTCCCATTCTTAGTAATTACCGCATGATTCTTGCAAACATTAGCACTCCCAAAAACAATATCTGAGGTAGGTAAGCTACCAATAGTGTAATCTCCATCACCATTAAATTGATAAGATTCAAAATTCTTAACAGTATCACTACATACTAAAATAAATTCATATATAAAATTATTCTTATTATTAATCTTAATAACATATAATTTATTTAAAAAAAGAGGGGAAAATTTTACAACATTATTATTTTCTATAATCTGGCACTTATCATTACTAACAAAATTCCATGCTTTATTAACAATTTCAACAGATAATAAATCTTCTTCATTACCATATTCATCAAAATCTTTTATATAAAAAGCATCTTTAGAATCACCAGAAAAATAATATTTACGTAAATTATCCTTCTTTAATATTATAATTTGCATATTTACCAACCTCTTTTTTTTATTCAACACTATTTAGTTTCTATTAAACCGTAATTACCATCTTTTCTCTTATATAAAACATTAACATTTCCTGTATCAACATCTTTATAGACAAAGAAACTATGCCCTAAAAGTTCCATCTCTAAGATAGCTTCTTCTGAATCCATTGGTTTCATTTCTATCTCTTTATGTTTAACTATTACATCATTATTTTCTTCATCTTCATCTAATTCATAATCAAAATTAAAGTCTTTATATTTATTATCAATATTTTGTTTCTTTAACTTTGTCTTATTCTTTCTTATTTGACCCTCTAACTTATCTACTACTAAATCAATAGCAGCATATAAATCATTGTGTTCTTCTTCACTTCTAAGAATATATTTATCAGTAGGAACAGTAACCTCAATTATTTGTCTATTCCCTTTAACTTTAAGTAAAACATTAGCATTTATATCGCTATCCTTAAAGTACTTATCAAGTCTTCCTAACTTGTCCTCTACATAATCTCTAATTGCGTCAGTTATTTCTAACTTATCTCCTCTAATATTTAGTTTCATATATATCATCCTTTCTATAATAAATATATCTTTATCGATATAATTATTTTCTATATACAATCCTACATCATAAGTATATCATTAATTTATCATTTTGTAAAATATAATATTTAAAAAAGATTAAATATCATTTCTAATATCTAATCTAATCCTACTATCTTATCATTAACATAATCTATCTTTTCATAATTAGGTACTTTAGGTAAACCCGGCATTGTCATAATATTACCAAGTAAAATAGTAATAAAACCTGCACCTGAATATAATCTAGCATCTATTACATTAACACTAAAATCTTTAGGATAACCTAACTTACTAGCATCATCACTAAGTGAATACTGTGTTTTAGCAATACATATTGGCAAATTGCCTTTACCTAAAGAAATATATTTATCTATTTTCTCACGAGCTTCACTATTATAATTAACTTTATTAGCATGATATATATTCTTACATACCTTATCTATTTTAGTATATATATCATCATTCATCTCATATGTATAACTAATCTTACTATCTTTATTAACTAGTTCTAATACCTTATTAGCAAGTTTAATTGCACCTTCTCCACCATCTATATAAGCAGTACTAACCTCCATAGGAACATCTCTACTATTACAATACTCTCTAACTATATTAATTTCTTCTTCACTATCTGTACTATATTTATTTAAACATACAATAAATGGAATATTAAACTTAGATAAATTATCAATATGTGCTTCCAAATTACTTAATCCTTTCTTTAAAGAATCAATATCTTTATTCATAATATTATCTTTACTAACTCCACCATTATATTTTAAAGCCTTTATCGTTGCTACTAAAACAATAGTACTTGGACTACACTTTAAACATCTAGAAGTAATATTTAAAAACTTTTCAGCACCTAAATCTGCACCAAATCCTGCTTCAGTAATCACATAATCAGCTAGTTTTAAACCTAAGTCAGATGCTATAACACTATTACAACCAAGTGATATATTAGCAAAAGGTCCACCATGTATTAATACTGGGTTATGTTCCAAAGTTTGTACTAAATTAGGTTTTAAAGCATCTTTTAATAATACTATTAATGACCCAGTAATACCTAAACTTTTAGCATACACTGCCTTATCTTCATAATCATAACCAATTAATATATTATCTAACTTATTTCTTAAATCTTCTATATCTTTAGATAAACATAATATACTCATCATCTCACTAGCTGCTGTAATATTAAAAGACTCTTTTCTATTACTTAAACTAACACTTCTAAGTATTCTATCATTAAGATCTAAACATCTATTAAACATAATCTTTTCAGGATTAATATTCAAACTATTACCATGATAAATATGATTATCTATTGCTGAACATAATAAATTATTAGCACATGTAATCGCATGAAAATCCCCAGTAAAATGTAAATTAATATCTTCCATAGGTACTACTTGACTATATCCACCACCAGTAGCACCTCCTTTTATACCAAATACCGGTCCTAATGAAGGCTCTCTAAGAACAATTAAAGAATTCTTATCTAACCTTCTTAAAGCATCCCCTAGTCCAATACTTACTGTTGTCTTTCCTTCTCCATAAGGTGTTGGATTAATAGCAGTCACTAATATTAACTTACCATGTCTCTCACCATTATATTTTGTATAATCAACTTTAGCTTTATAATTACCATATAATTCTATATTATCTAAGTCTATTAACCCTTTCTTAGCAATATCCTTAATATTCTCTTTTACTACATTATTAGCTATCTCTATATCTGTCATATTATCACCACCAATAATATTATATAATAAAAAATGAAAAAATGCAGATAAATATTGTTAAATTATAATAATTAGTGTTATTTATAGTTTCTTCAAACAACGCAACAACACTTTACACATAACATTTATTAAAAGAAAAATATTTATAAATTAAGCGATATACTTGACATTTCATATAAGTTCTAACATACTTATATTAGAAAAGGAAGACGAATACTATGACTAATTTAAATACCACTATAAACACTCAAATTGATAAAGAACAAAACGAACTATATCAATATTTTACAGAAGAAGAATTAACTAAAACTGCCAAAGAACTTGCATACATAAAGAAACATCCTGAAGAATATAAAAGATATAAAAATAGTACAGAATTAAAAGAAGCATTATTAAAAGACAAATAATTAGATTTGACACTTAAAGAGTATTATTTTACAAATACTCTTTTTACTTTACTCCCTACACAAAAAAAATGCAGATACACATCCACATTTTCTTACTTATTATTCTTATAATCCATTACTAAATTATCTAAATCACTAATTAACTTATCAGCATCTTCCCAACTATTTAGTCTAACACCAGAAGCATATTTATGACCACCACCACCATGTTTAATAGCAACTTCATTAATAAATGGTCCTCTTGATCTAATATTAGCTCTTATTATATTAGATTTAACATCTTCCGATAAAAATACCCAAACAATAATCTCATTAACATACTTTAGATTATTAATCATATTTCCTGCACTAGCAGCATCTACTCCAAACTCTTTCATTGTTTTATCACTAATCTTAATATATCCAAGACCATTCGGACTAACTATCATATTTTCATATATATAGCCTTGAAACCTAACTTCACTAAGTGGTCTCATATAATAAGATTCATATAAACTAGTTAAATTAATATTAGTAGTCTTAACTAATTTACTAACTAATTCTAAAGTTTTATAAGTAGTACAATCATGTAAAAATCTATCAGTATCAGATACTATTCCTAAATATAATTTACTAGCAACCTCACTAGATAATTTTAATTCTAAATTAAATATCATATCTAATACTATTTGACTAGCACTAGAAGCAGTATTATCAATAAGTTCAATATCAGCATAAACATCTACTACCGGATGATGATCTATCTTAATAATATAATCAAACTTCTCAACATCATCTATTCCTTCAATTCTCTTAAGATCAGGAACGTCTAATACGATAAGTAAAGATTTACTAAAATCAACACCATCTGTTTTATCAGTTGATCCCATAAATCTAAACTTACTAGCAATAGTACCAACCGCATATACTTTTTTATCTGGATATAACTCATTAATAAGTTGTTTTAAGCCAAGTTGACTTCCTAAAGCATCTGGATCAGCTCCAATATGTCTAGCTATAACAATACTATTATAGTCTACTATTTTATTTAATATTTTACTATAAATCTCTCTCATTATTAGCACTTAAACGATAAGTATCTCTAGCAATCATTAATTCTTCATTAGTAGGTATAATATAACAAGGTATTGTTGAATCAGGAGCAGTAATAAGTTGTTCTACACCTCTAACATTATTAGCTTCTTCATCAATTTTAACACCAAGTACAGATAATCCATCTATAACCTCACGTCTAGTATGAATAGAATTTTCTCCAACACCAGCTGTAAATACTATTGCATCACAACCACCAAGTTCTACATAATATTTAGCTATATAATCAATAATTCTTCTAACATACATCTTTTGTGCTAAATCGCATCTAGAGTCACCTTTAATAATACCATCTTCAATATCTCTAGAATCACTACTAACACCACTAATACCTAATAATCCACTCTTTTTATTTAATATAGTATCCATTTCTTCAGGAGTTAAATTTAACTTCTTCATCATATATGGAACAATAGTAGCATCTATATCACCACATCTAGAACCCATAATTAAACCAGCATTAGGAGTAAGACCCATAGATGTATTAATACACTTACCATCTTTAACAGCTGATATACTAGCACCATTACCAATATGACAAGTAATTAACTTAGTATTATATCTACCAAGTATCTCGTTCATTCTTAAAGATACATACTTATGACTAGTACCATGAGCACCATATTTTCTAATTTTATATTCATCACACCATTCATATGGTAAAGCATATAAATAATTCTCTTCAGCCATTGTTTGATGAAATGCTGTATCAAATACAACAGCCTCAACCGCATTAGGAGCAGCCTTCATCGCAGCCTTAATACCAACTATATGAGCAGGATTATGTAAAGGAGCTAAAGAACTAAGTTCATCTATCTTACTAAGTACATCATCATCAACAATTACTGATTCATCAAAATAAGAACCCCCTTGAACAACTCTATGTCCAATACCCTTAATCTCATCTAAACTTTCCACAACACCATACTCTAATAATTCATCCATAAGTATCTTAAAAGCCTTATCATGATTCTTAAGTTCTACTTCTTTTCTAATTTTTTCTCCATTAAATTTAATAGTATAAAAACTATCTTCTAAACCAATTTTTTCAAATACACCAGATATTAATACTTCTTCTTCAGGCATTTCAAAAGCTTGAAACTTTAAAGAAGAACTACCTGCATTAACTGATAATATCTTCATATATAACACCTCTTTCTTTAAATATTATAACTAATAACTAAACTAAATACAAGAAAAATATTAACTAAATAATACTAAATTATATGTTACAGGATTTATAATTACAATATTTTTACATCTTAATATATTTGAAAATGAAAATCAACATTTTTACATAAAAAAGACGCCGTAAACTTAATTACAACATCTATTAATAATTACTAACTGCTAATATACTAGGTAAAATCTGCATCTTTCTTGATACTACATCCGGTAAATATACTCCTTCATACATTTTTTTATCAAAAGCATTTTCTAATATTCCTTCAGCACCATCACTATAATATACATAAGTACCATTTTTAATAATATCAGTAACAAATAAACATACAAATAAATAATCATTATTTTCACATACACTATTTAATAATTTTATATATTCATCTTTTTCATCATTTATCTCATTAATATTAGTAGTGAATATTTGTCCTAAACCTATCTTATCATCTTCTAAATTATATTTCTTAAAATCATTATATAGTACTTGTTCTTTAGTCTTACCTTCTAATGAAGTACCAGCTTTTAGCATTTCAAAACCATATTCTTTATAATTAACTTTAGCTATCTTAGCAAGTTCTTTAACTATCTTTCTATCTTCTTTAGTAGTCGTTGGAGAATTCAACAATAACGTATCAGATATAATACCAGAAAGTAATAAACCTGCTACCCATTTAGGAATAGTAACCTTATTCTCCAAAAACATTTTATATATTATTGTACAAGTACTACCAACTGGAATATTTCTAAAACTAATTGGTTTAGCAGTACTATTAACTGATAAATTATGATGATCAACTATCTCAATAATATCTGCTTCTTCTAGTCCAACTGCACTCTGTTCTTTAGAATTATGATCAACTAATATCACTTTTTGCTTAATTGTATCAAATATCATCGAATGCTTAATTAAACCTAAACATCTACCCTTTCTATCTACCACCGGATAAAAAGTAGTTTTGCTTTTTGCAGACATACTAGTAAAACTACTAATTGCATCCTCTTCACGTGCTACAACATAATCTTTATCTATACTTAAATCTTTTATTTGATTAGATAAACTTACTAACTTAATAGTATCATATAAATTATAACCTGACTTAATAATACTAGTATTACCAAATAAATAGTCATTTGATAACTTATAATCACTAGATACAATAATTAATTTAGCATTACTATTAAGGCCATTAACAAATACTTTATCATTATTAGTAATAATTATATCAGATACTTCATCTACACTAACCATACCTTTAACTATGTCATTATCTTTCTTAACATCAGTGCCATTTAATACCTTAACAATATTATCATAAGTAGTATCTAGACTATTACTATTAGTCATAACCTCTACTACATCTCTAAGACCTACTATTCCTAATAATCTCCTATTATCATCAATAACCGGTATCTTATTAACCTTATTAGCAAGCATCAACTTATAAGAATCATATAATGTATTATTCTTACTAATCATATGTTCTTTTAAATAATCTAAGTTCTTAATTCTCACCTTAACATCATTGATAAAATCAGGCTCTTTAACCTTAAAATAATTAAGTACAAACAAAGTCTCATTATTAAGTGAACTAAGTGCTACCGCTTTAGCATTCATCCCTAATCTTTGTTTTAAATAAGTTAATGTAATTGATGCTGAAATACTATCTGTATCAGGATTCCTATGTCCAAAAATATATACTTCATCCATTATTTATACCCCTTTTCTTAATTTTAAAATATCCTATCATTATTCCTATATATATAACTATAACTATTAAAGAAAACATCCTACTACTATTAAAATTAATTACTAATTGTAAAATAACTAATATAAAACTTAATATAATATTTTGATATATAATCATTATAAACTTCTCAAAATATCTATTAACTATCTTTCTATCTATTACCTTAATTTTAAGCATTAACATAATTAAAGTAATACATATTCCAATAATAATTGCTATCACACTACCATTAATTAAATTATAACCCATTCTATAAAATGAATCAATTAAAGGTACTATCGTAATAGCCATTACTACTATTCCAATTAATAAATATTTACCAATATTTTCTCTTATCTTTAGATATTCTATTGTTATTATATCATAAAACAAAATAAATAGCACTAACAAACTAAAACTCATTAGTATTCCATACCCATCAGTATTACCAAATAAAAACATATAAATATACTTAGATATAACTATTATAAAAATAACTAATGGTATACATTTATCTAATAAATAAACTATCTTCCTACCAAAACTATATTCATTACATATTTTATTCGTAAAGTACTTTATACTATCACAAAATAATAATACTAAGTTTAAACATCCTAAATACCCTATAACTAAAGTATTATATACATCATCTACCTTATACCCATATCTATTAACTAAAACAATATATAATATAATAAAACTAATATAAAAATATCCATATTTAGTACTATCTACTACTGTTAATGACTTATTAAAGTCTTTTACTACTCCTCTAAGTTCTGATAACTTATATTTATTCTTACCATTCTTCTTAAAACATATCATCATACATAAACTAATAACAATAAATAAACTAATCACTTTAGGTATAAATAATATACTAGTAAATAGATAACTAACTATCTTCATTTTATTAATAATTAAATAAATAATAATTGTTAATACACTATCTATACCATAATATATATAATGAATTGAACCAGCTAATTTCTTTTTATTATATATCTGCAATAAACTATAAGTAATATTTAATATTGGTTTAAAAATAACCACTATACTAGTAATCATTAAAGGAATAACTATCTTATCTATATTAAATACTTTATCTATTAATATACTTAGTAAGAAAGATATTCCTAATCCAAATATTCCATATATTAATACTAAAATAATACTATATATATAACCCTTATTTCTAAAAACACTATCTTTATTCTTATACTTTAAAATACTATCTTTAATATTTATATTATTATATACACTACTTAATACTTTATAAAACAAATAACATAAAGTAAAAGTAAATAACTTATTACTATCTCCTAACATAAATAATATTATTAAAGTTACATACTCTATTACATTTAATAAATAATTCTTCTTTTCCATAACCATTCCCTACTTTATACAATAATTCTATCAAAATATAATAAAAAAAACAACTAAAACTACTAATTGTTTTATTTTTGATTAGCAAACTCTAATCTTAACTTATCTGCCACTGTTACTATAAACTCTGAATTAGTTGGCTTAGCTTTATCAATATCAACACTATGGCCAAATAATTCTTCCATATAATCTAAGTCTCCTCTATTCCAACTAACTTCAATTGCATGTCTAATTGCTCTTTCTACTCTAGATACTGTTGTATCATATTTAGAGGCTATATCGGGATATAACTCTTTAGTAATACCACCTATTATATCCGGATTATTATATATCATATTAATACCTTCTCTAATATATTGATAACCCTTAATATGTGAAGGCATACCTAATTCATGAAGCATCTTAGTAATAGATATTTGTAAATTACTATGATATAAATTAATACTCTTACTATTAACATATTCAAATATATCTAAGATCTTACTCTCTAAATCAACAAGTTCAAAAGGCTTTAAAATATAATAATTAACCCCATATTCACTAACCTTTCTAATAACTTTAGGTTCATTATAAGAAGTCTCTACTATAATATTTTTAGTTATATTCTTTTTCTTCAATTCCTCTAAAACATATAATCCATCTTTCTTCGGCATAATTAAATCAAGAAGTACTAAATCATAACCATCTCCACTATTAACTATCTTATTAAGACCTTCTTCACCATCATAAGCACAATCAACTATCTCTATTCTTTTATGATCTGAAAAATATTCACGAACCATATCTACTAAACTAACATTATCATCAATCATTAAAACTTTAATTTTATCCATATTATCAATTCCTCTCTTAATTTACTACTCCATTATACAAGATTATTTTTAAAAAAATTGTCGAATAAACACTAATTAAATAAAAATAGAGAAGCTTTATTATACTTCTCTATCAATATTCTTAAACAGTTCTATAACATTACCTATATCACTAGATAATTTTCCAATCATCACACCATCTATATTATCATCATTAATTATATCATATACATTATTTTTATTAACATTTCCCCCATAAAGCATATTTACATTCCCATGATAATTATTAGTTAAATAAGCTTTAATATCACTTATCATATGACTATATTTGTCAACATCTACTTCTTTCTTACTATCTATCATATATGTTGGTTCATAAGCAAACATTATAAAACTAATATTATCTATGCCCTCTAACATTTCTTTAAGTTCACTAATAACTGTATCGACATCATCATCTTCATCTTTTTCTCCAAAACATAATATTGGAATGATATTACTATCTAATAAAGACTTTAACTTTAAATTAATATCCTCTACTGTTTCAGAAAAATACTTTCGACGATCACTATGACCAACAATACTATATTCTACTCCAATATCTTTTAATTGTAATGTTGATATTTCTCCTGTATATCCACCTTTTTCTTCATAATATACATTTTGACTAGCCACTCCCCAATTACACGTATTAGTAAACTCTATTAAATATAAATCACTAGGTGCCACTATAATATCTTCTTTTGTTTCTATATTATTTAACTTATCTATATAATCATAAATATCACTATATAATAAATTCATTTTATGATTTAATACTACTATCTTATTCATTACTTATTTTTTCCTCCAAACATACTTTTTATCTTATCAAATATTGGTATTAAGTTTCTATGATAATTCTTAATGGCAATTCTATAAACATCTTCTACTTTAGAAGCAAAATATCTAATTGAATACATCTCTGTTGATACCTTAGCCTGTCTACTAAGTCTTTCTAATAGTTTACGATCATTATAAATCATACAGACATCTTTTATATATTCACTACTATTACTAAATATCTTACCATTAATATCATCAATAACTACATTTAAGAAACTCTCATCATTAATACATACTACCGGTAAAGATGCCGCCATTGCCTCAATCACTGTAAGACCTTGTGTCTCGGTTGTCGAAGCCGTCACAAAAATATCCGCTAATAAATAATAATCAACTATCTTATCATATGGTACTTTACCTGTCATAATAACATTATTATCTATCTTATACTTACTAATTAACTTCTTACACTTATCAAAGTCCGGTCCATCACCCACTATCAATAATTTAGCCTTTGGACATTTCTTGACAATTTTCTTCATATTATCAATAATAAAAGTAATATTCTTTTCTTGAGCAATTCTTCCTACTGTCAATATAACAAAGTCATCCATCTTTAAATTAAGATTCTCTCTTGCACTCTTCTTATTAAACTTTTTATTATTCTCTCTGCTAAATCTCTCTGTATCAATACCCGTTGGAATTACATAAACATCTCTATCGACATGATACTTCTCTTTAAATAAATTACAAGCCTTAACTGTTGGCACGATTAATTCCGTATTAGTCTTATCACAATAGAATAGTGTTAAATATTCCACAATCTTTTTACTAGACCAATTAAAATAACCATGTGTTATATAATGAACATAATCTTCATACATTGTATGATAAGTATGCACCAAAGGTATTCCAAACTGTGTGGCAATGATTCTTGCAAAAGTACCTACTCCAAACTCCGTATGTGAATGAATTACGTCTAACCTCCACTTCTTAATTATATTAATAGCCTTTAAAGGATAAACACTAGCGAGCTTATAATCATATATCTTAATAGGCACTCCCGGAAGTCGCAATACTTTACCATTCTCTTCAATAGAATATTCATACTTATCCGGATTAACTGTCACCAAATAAACAATATTACCCTTCTTTTCTAATCCCTTTTTTAACATATTGACACTAGTTGCCACTCCATTAATTTGTGGACAATAAGTATCTGTAAACAAACCTATTCTCATTTTACTTCTCCATAATTACATCAATTCCCGGCAAAGTCTTGCCACTCAAATAATCAAGTGTTGCTCCACCTCCGGTAGATACATGATAAAATACTCCCTTAAAGCCTAAATTATTAACTGAACTAGCACTATCACCACCACCAACTAAAGTCTTAACCTTATTATCTTTTAATACTGTATATATCTTCTTAGTACCATTACTATATTTCTTATCTTCATATACTCCCATTGGACCATTAATAATACATCTCTTGGCATCTTTTAATATATCACTAAATATCTTTATAGTATCATTTCCAATATCATAACCACATTCATTATCTTTAATATCACTAACTTTTCTAGCGCCTTTATCTGTAATTATATCAACTGGAAGAACTATCTTATCACCATATTGATTTAACATTTTCTTACAAAACTCTATATTATTATCATCTACTATTGAATTACCAACGTTATAACCCAAAGCTTTTAAGAACGTGAAACACATTCCGCCTCCCACTAATAATTTATCACATTTAGTAATTAAGTTTTCAATAACTCCTATTTTATCTTCAACTTTTTTACCGCCCATGATAACTACTAAAGGATGACTGTTATCGCTCATAAAACTATCTAATTTATTAACCTCTTCTTCCACTAAGAATCCTAGTCCATTATCTAAATATCTAGCAATACCTACGTTAGAAGCATGGCATCTATGTACCATAGCATAGGCATCATCAATAAATATATCTCCTAAACTAGCCCAATATTTAGATAGTTCTATATCACAACTACTCTCTTTCTTAGAATCTATATCTTCAAATCTAGTATTTTCGATAAGCAATACTTCTCCATCTTTTAAATTATTAACTAAAGTCTCTAATAAAGGCCCTCTCGTTTCTGCTGAAAACTTAACCCTTATTCCAAGCAATTCACTAAGTTTTGCACTAACAATTAATAAACTATTATTACACTTATCTTCTTCTGTCTTAACTTTACCCAAATGAGACATTAAAATAACTTTTGCCCCATGATCTCTAGCATAATTAATAGTCTTTAAACTGGCTTTAATTCTAGTATCATCTAATATCTTATTATCTAAAATAGGTACATTAAAATCACATCTAATAATTACTCTTTTACTTTTTATATCATAATCTTTAATACTTTTCTTCAAAACAATTCCTCCACACATTTATCTATTAAATAAATTATAGCAAAACAATCATTAAAAGTCAAAAAGTGCTAATAGTTATTTTATTACTACTAACACTTTATATCCATATAAAACAAAAATCAAATTGCTCTGATAAAACAACTTGATTCGAGTTTCCCTAAATAACTGTAAGCGTTATAAAACATATCATTGAATAATATTTATTAAGCATTATAACCAAAGTATAATAGAGCGATAAAAATAAACATTTAATTTATTAACTTAATTAATATATTTTTTAATATATTATGCAACTTAATAATAAATAAACAATAAATATATAATATAACCTAACCAAATATTATCAGTATTTAGCCCAGTTTCTTATCCTTGGAGTTTTCCTTTCTCCATAACAATTGTTTATGCTTAGTGCCGATAAGAATTCTTTTATCTCAAAAGAACATCATTTGCAATAAGATAACTTAAAATAGTTTATTATTCACCAATTATTCAAACAACATTAAATTAGTAAAAACTAACAATGACATATCTGCAATAACTAATCCGTATATCTATATTCAAATAGAAAATACATAACATTGACTTTTCTTGCTACCTTCTATCTAAGCACTTATATAATACCACGTTCAAAAGCACTTGTCAACACTTTTTCAACAATTTTTTCATTTTCTTAATTTCAAGCATTATACTAATCTAAAATTTATAAAACATTATTTACTTTTCTTATTATTATTTCTTAAAAAAGTTAATTATCAATCAGATATCATTTGCTAATATACTTAGACTAAATAATACATTAAGCCAATATTAAATGAATCATTTAGCATAATTTTACTCGCATATACCAAAATAATTACTATACTTATTGTTAATAATTTATAAATATGATATATTTGATTTGGTGATTTATATGAATAAAATAATTGGTATCATAGCAGAATATAACCCCTTTCATCTTGGGCATATCCATCAAATAAATGAAATAAAAAAGATATATCCTAATAGTACAATTATAGTTATAATATCTCCATCATTTACTCAAAGAGGAGATATATCTATTATTAATAAATATAATAAAACTTTAATATGTTTAGAAAATAATATTGACCTAGTAGTAGAACTTCCTTATCCATATGCTACTCAGTCATCAGATATCTTTGCCAAGGGAGCAATTGAAATATTAAATAAACTAAAAATTGATACATTAGTATTTGGTAGTGAAAGTAACGACATTGAAACTCTTAAAAACCTAGCCAATATTAGTAATAATGATACCAATTATCACAACAAAGTAAAAGATTATTTAAATAAAGGTTATAACTATCCTACCGCTATGTCAAAAGCCTTATGTGATATTACTAACGTTAATATTAATACCCCTAATGATTTACTAGCCTTATCATACTTAAAAGTAATAAATAAATATAATTATAATATTACTCCCCTATCTATTAAAAGAACTAATAACTATCACTCTAATACTTTAGATAATAGTAATATTGTTAATGCCTCTCTTATAAGAAAACTATATAATGAAGATAAAGATATATCTAATTATATAGCCACTAATAGTCTTAATAAATTAATAAAAATAGATTATAATTACTTATATTCTTTATTAAGACTACAAATAATAAATAATATTAATAACTTAAATGAATTTCAAACAGTTGAAGAAGGTATAGAAAATAGAATAAAAAAATATATTTATAAATCTAATACATGGGAAGAACTAGTAAAAAATATTAAAACTAAAAGATATACTTATAATCGTATCAATAGAATGCTTATCCATATCTTAAATAATTATAAAAAAATAGATAATGATAATATTAATATTGATTATATTAGAATACTAGGTTTTAATAATAAAGGTAGAAAACACTTAAATAATATTAAGAAAAATATTGATATTAAATTAATATCTAACTATAAACCTAATATATCAAAACTATTAGATTTAGAATTTAAAATAACGTGTAATTATGCTATAATAACTAATGACAATGAATTAATAACAAAAGAATTTAGTAGTTATCCTATTAGAAAATAGATATATATGTTATAATTATATAGTTAAAGGAGTATAAAATATGAAATTAATTGAACTAACAGAAACCCAATATCGTAACTATTCCCGTATCCATAAAGAAAAAAATTATTGTCAAACAGTTGAATATACTAATCTATTAGAAAATAAAAAATATAATAAAAACTATTTAGGTCTAATAGATGATAATAATAATGTTCTAGGTGCTACTCTTCTATTAAGTAGCAGTTTAGGTATTAAAAAAGGTATTATTCCTGGAGGATTCCTTATCGATTATACTAATAAAGACTTACTAGATACTTTCTGTAAATATTTAAAAGATTATTTAAAGAAAAGTAATTATATCTACGTATCAATGTTTCCGTTATTTAGATATAAAGTATATAATAGCAAAAAAGTATTATTACAAGACAATAGTGATATAGTAAATATTTTAAATAAATATAACTTTGTTGCAACTGACTATACTAATAAATTTAGTAAATATGATTTAGTAGTAGAATCTAAAAAGAATCTAAATGATATTTATAATAGTTTTAACTCAAACACTAAAAGGAATATTAGAAACAGTATTTATATGGGAATAACTATTGAAAAAGCCAATGATAATGAATTAGACACCTTCTATGAAATGACTAAAAAATGTACCAAACAAAGTATTAGTTTTTTAAAAAATTACTTAACTAGTTATTCCACACCAGATAATGCCATGGAAGTATATTATGCTAAACTAAAAGCTGATGTTTATATCAATAACTATCGTCATCTATTAGCTAAAGAACAAGAAAGAAACAGAAACTTAAACAATAATCTTCAAAATAATAATAGTAAAAAAAGAAATAAAACTATATCTAGAAAAATGGAATCTGATCGCTTAATAGAAAAATATAATAATGAAATAATTAAAGGTACTAATTTACTAAAGAAATACCCCGATGGAATAATATTAGGTACTACTGCTGTTCTTCTTAACAAAAAAGAAGTATACTTTCTAATAGAAGGTCACGATCAAGCTGTTAACAAAGTATCTACATCTCATATTCTAAAATGGGAAATAATTAAAAAATATTATCAACAAGGTTATCGTATATTTAACCTTGGCAGTGTCCATAACAACCTAGATAAAAAAGGAAAATTCTATGGACTATATCAGCATAAAATAGGCTTTGGAAGTGATATTATAGAATACTATCCTAACCTAGATCTAGTTCTAAACCAATTCATCTATAAAATAATAAAATTTAAAAACAAAAAATAGAGAAAATACTAAAATTTCTCTATTTTTTTTCTTAGTCAACAAATACCATATTTGTATAATATTTCTTTAAAAACTCATCAGGATAATATTTATCCAAAAACTCCCCAAACTTTGTGTATGGTGGAATATTCTGTCTACGATAATTCTGTCTAATAATACTACTCCACGAAATAAAACAGTCAAATATCATAAACACCAATAATACCATTGTAAGCTTACACCCTATATTATAATCTATTCTCTCTATTAAATTAGACATAACTGGATATACCCACATATTCCATACCATAGCTAGTAATCCCCAAAAGAGTGCATAAGGTATTGTTGTTCGACCATTTATATTTAAAAACTTATTATGATAATTCCAAGAAACAGCACCAATTACTAATTCTTGAAAATAACTAGTAAGATATTCTACTGTTCCACCTAATACAGCACCATATAACAAATAATGATACCACTTATAATTTTTATTCTTAGCAAAAGCCATTGTTAAAATAACAGCACCTGCTCCATATAAAGGATTAAATGGTCCATATATTACTCCGCGTTTAAGTTTCCAAACCCATATTCCTTCATTTAAAAGATGCAATACTAAAGTATATATCTGTTCCCAATAAACGCCAAATACTGATCCAATAATAAATACCCAAAAGTATTTATGAAAACAATATCCTTTAGCAAATTCATTTTTCTTCATTCTACTCCTTACTACTTATTTTTTATTTACTATCTCTTTTAATAAATCAAAACTAATTATATCATCAGACACTTCTAATATCTGACGAGCCTTCTCCTTCCTAACATCAATATATTCTTTATCATAAATATCTATTACCATTTGATTCTTAATTGAATATACTTCATCATTTTGACTATTATAATAATATTTATCAGTAAGGAATGATCCTCCTTTAAATACTACCATATTACTACCATCTTTAATACTCATAATATCAGTACCTAAACTATACTTACTACTAACTCCAAGCATATTACCAAGTGTAGGTAAACTATCTATCATACCCATTGGTGTATCACACTTAACGTTAAATTTTTGATCTTTAGTCCAAATAATATATGGTGTACTCTTATCTAAAGCATACTTATACTTATTAACATCCACATATCCATTATCTCCACTTGTAAGTATTTTACCCGTACTACTATCATAATTATATAATAAATTATAACTATCCATACTAATTCTAGCATCATGATCTCCATAAATAACTAATACTGTATTATCAAGCAATCCTTCTTTATCTAACTCATCAATAAATTCACCTAGAGCTTCATCAGAATAATGCAAAGCTTTAATATATCTACCCATAACATCATCTTCTAAATAGCCAACATTATATTCCCCCATTTTATCAGTATCACTCCATGGTACATGACTAGTTAAAGTAATTAATGTTCCCATATACTTCTCATTATTAGCGGCTATTTCCTTAATCATTGGTACACTTTGCCTAAAGAATGACTTATCAGATAAACCAAAAGTACCTATTACTTCATCTATTTCATAATAATTCTTAGAATAAAACTTATCATATCCTAAACTCTTATGCATATTAGCTCTATTCCAAAAGTCCCCATTATTCGCATGCATACTAAATGTATAATACCCCTGTTCTTTTAATAACTT
The DNA here is from genome assembly GCA_934130545.1 of uncultured Bacilli bacterium. Taxonomy (GTDB): domain Bacteria; phylum Bacillota_I; class Bacilli_A; order RF39; family UBA660; genus UBA6414. The sequence goes on from CAKOYD010000006.1 coordinate 70,460, forward strand.
CTGTAATGAAACATAATAATTATTAGCATAACTAACAAATACTGTTCCACTAGAAGAAGGCATCAAAGAAGTCGAAAAAGTAAACTCTGAATCACTACTTGTACCTACTCCTACCTGTGGATAAAAATTACTAAAGAATATTCCTTCACTAGCTAATTTATTAATATTAGGTAATACTTCTCTACCATCAAATGATAAATTCATAACAAATGATTGTAAACTCTCAAAATGTATTACTATCACATTCTTATCTTTAAATATATCTGTATATTCATTAGCACTTTTCTTAACTTTATTATTATTATTATAATAGTCTGTTACCTCTTTATAAGCATTATCATGTCCAAAAATATTATTTAGTTTTGGCTCTAAACTCTGTACTAAATCATCTATTTGATACATATATACTCCAAAGCATTTAACTACTGATACTCTATTCCATAAGTTTAAAAATCTATTCCATTCTGGAGCACTAGATAATACAGAACCAATAGCCAATATAACTATAATAGATACTACATACTTCTTCCACATTAACTTAAAATCACTCTTACGAATATAACTCATCGTAATATTATTTTTCTTTAAATAATTATAATATATTATTATAGCTGGTATCTCTAATAAATAAATAAAATCATATATATGAAATACATTCTCCATCACTCCAACGTCCATATCTAATATAAATAAAGACGTCAAAAGAAGAGAAATAGATGCAAAAGAATCATAATAATGATAATATGCAGCATTTGCCATACATATAAACGATGTAATAATACTCCATACTAAATAATATTTAAATCTATTCTTATCTTTAATTAAAAAAGAAAACGCTCCAATAATTAATAAAAATCCTAAATCAAATAATATTGGTCTAATATCATAAAAATTACCAACAGTAATAGTTCTTACTAATATACCATTAAATAGAGAATAACCAACAAAAAACATAAACATCTTTTCTCTTTTAGCAAACTTAACAATTTTATTAAAAAATTTTTTCACTTTATTCATAAAATACCTCTTCTTCGTTAATTATTATAACACTATAACTATTATATTTCAATCAAACAACAAAAAAACAGGACACTACTTCCTGTTAAATTATCATATGGCGCCTAATGTAGGACTCGAACCTACGACCTATCGGTTAACAGCCGAGTGCTCTACCGACTGAGCTAATTAGGCATCTATCGCAAATGACTATTTCATTATATAATAAAATAATCTATTATGCAATACCTTTTTTATTATTTTTTCACTTTTTTTCTAATTTATGCATCTATGTTTTAATTTTTAATAATAAATCACAAAGTTATTCCAGTACAATGGAATAACTTTTTACATCGTAATAAAAAAGTAGCCATTATTAAGCTACTCCATACCATTAAACTTATATAAACTATCTACTGCCGTAGCATCAAGTTCTAGATCGGCCCTAATACCAGCCTTATATGCATAGTACCCTGCTGCCCCAATCATTGCTGCATTATCTGTACAATATTTTATTCTAGGTACACTAAAATTATAACCATTTTCTGTACATAACTTACTTAAATTATCACGAAGACCTTTATTAGCCGCTACTCCACCAGCCATAACTAAATTATGAACACCATACTCTTTCATAGCACGCATAGTCTTCTTGGATAATACCTCCACTACTCTATTTTGAAAAGAACAACACATATCATTAATTCTTATCTCATTGCCTCTTTGCTTTTCGTTATGTACTAAATTAACAACAGCACTCTTTATTCCACTAAAAGAAAAGTTATAACTATCATCATTAAGTGGAAGTGGTAAATTATATGTATCATTACCAATATGCGCTCTTTCATCAACTAATGGCCCACCAGGATAACTAAGACCAAGTATTTTAGCTACCTTATCGTAAGCTTCTCCAACCGCATCATCTAATGTTGAACCGATCTTTTTAAATGAATAGTCCTTATCCATATATACCAAATCAGTATGTCCCCCACTAACAACAAGAGCTATTAATGGGAACTCTAATCTTTTCTCTAAATTATTAGCGTATATATGACCAGCAATATGATGAACAGGTATTAAAGGCTTATTGCAAACTAAAGATATTGTTTTAGCGCATTGAAGTCCTATCATCAAAGAACCTATTAATCCTGGGCCATAAGTAACTCCAATAATATCTATATCATCAAGACTCATCTTACTCTCAGTAAGTAATTCATCAAGTACTATTGTAATACTTTCAATATGACTCCTACTTGCAATCTCCGGTACTACTCCACCAAACTTCTTATGAATATCAATTTGTGTTAAAACAACTGTACTAATTTCTTCTGTACCATTTTTAATAATACTCATACTAGTCTCATCACAAGAAGACTCAATAGCTAAACAATATATATCTTTCATTTACATCACCTGCTTTTCCATCAAAATACCATCTTCATTACCATAATAAAACTTTCTTAAAGCTACTTCATTAAATCCAAACTTCTTATACATATGTCTGGCTATTTCATTACTAACTCTAACTTCTAAAGTAATATTAACTACTCTATTACTAATAGCTTCACTAATCAAATAACTCATTAACTTAGAGCCTATTCCTTTATTACGATAATTACTATCTACCATAATATTATTAATTTCCATTCTATCATATATTAAAGCATATTCTAAATAACCAACTACTTCATCAGCAATAAGATAATTAACACATCTTACAAAAGGATTATTACTACTGCTATCTACTTCAACTATCATTACTTACTCTCTAATACTTGTGGTAATTTCAAATAATTAGGTACAATAGCATGTGCTGATACTTTTTCTTTATCCATGTAATAATTAATAATTTTAACAAAATCTAAGTTAACTTTATTAACCTTAATTACCCCAACAACATTAAAATCATTACTAATCACTCTAGGATTATATTCATTATATAATTTAATAACTTCATTAGCATCACAGAACTTTTCATCAATTACATCATTATAATTACTATCATATAATCCAACATAGTAGTTACCATTATTAGCACTTATTAAAGATAAATAATAATCACTAGTATAATTACAACTAACTGCTAATTCTTTTAAAGAAGAAACCGGTGTAATATCTTTTTTAATTAAATAACCATAAGTTTTAGCTATACTAACACCTATTCTAACTCCCGTAAAAGAACCGGGTCCATTACATACCATAATATTATTAATATCATTAGCGTCTATTCCTGCTTCATCTAAACAATTCTTAATAAAACTAGTGGTATATTTAGAATGACCACTAGGTATACAAGCCTCTTTACTAGCTAATACCTTATCCCCTGAAACAATAGCAATATAAACATTTATACTACTAGTATCTATAAATAAAGTTATCATATAATATCCTCACATACTTCTACATATCTACTACCTCTAGGTCGTAAAACAACTAATCTAGATTCTTCATCAACAATCTTAATTTCAATATCTAATCTCTCACTAGGTAAGTAATCTTTAATCATATCAGCCCATTCGATAATAGTTACTCCACCCTTATCGTAGTATTCTTCAATGCCTAAATTATCAATATTGCCAGAGACTCTATATACATCCATATGATATAAAGGAAGTTCTCCAATATATTCTTTAATTATATTAAAAGTAGGAGAACTAACATCACTAATTCCCATTGCATCCGCAAAAGCCTTAGCAAATACTGTCTTACCACTACCAAGTTCCCCATTTAAACAAATTACCATATTAGGAAACTTTTCGCTTTCTATATTTTGTGCAAGTTCAATCATTTCACTTTCACTTCTAATAGTTAATTTATATTCATCCATATCTGTCATCCTCATCTTTCATTTTAATTATAACAAAAGATATATTAACAATTCAATACCTATTCATTATTTTTAGTTAAATAGACATATTTCTCATAATAATCATTAATAGTTTTTCTATCAAAAGGCATTTCATTTCTTCTAACCATGTCAATTAAATTACCAAGTTCATACTTTAAAATAAAGTCTAATCTATTAGAATAATGCATTTGTTTTTTATGATATTTATATTCCATACGATCTAATATTTTAAAGCTACCATTAGGAAATACTCTTAAGTCTAAATCATAATCTATATATTTTATTACCTTATTATCAATAAGTACTGGTGTCGCTATATTACAATAAAAATATATACCATAATCTTTTAACTGTCCAATAATATTAAACCATCTATCTCTAAAGAAAAACATAATTGCAGGTTCTTTAGTCTTCCATACTTTACCATCGCTATCAATAACTGTTGTTCTATTATTACCAAATACAATATAATCATCATATATATCAAGTACTACTGCTTCATCCCATTGACGATGTAATTTACCATTATGTTTATAACAATGTATCTCTAACTTATCACCAATTTTAATACCATCTACACTCATTTATTTATCACCTACTAATTCCCAATAATTCAAATGTATTATACACTATTTTTACTTATTTAACAATAAATATACCCAATTTTACAAACATTATGTTATAATCAAATAAAGGATTGATTATATGAAGAAAGTTGTTAATTTAATTAAATATTTTTTTATCGGTGTATATACTATTATAATTTGCCCATTTAAATATTTAATAATTGGAATTATGTATGTATTTATGCCAAGAAAAAGAAAAGAACTACAATATAAAGGAAAACCTCTTGTACCCCTAATGATGATAACGTTAAGTCTTAGTATTTACTTTATATCTATATTCTTTATCTCTAGATGGTATGTTCAGAATCTTAAAATAGATTATTTAACTAAAACCATTATTGATAATACTAAAGTAATTGAACAAATAGAAAAAGAAGAAAAAAATAATAAACCTAACAATAATATTACTACTACACCATATATTCCAAGTGATCAAAATACCACTAATGAAAGTTTCATTTCCGTTGATTTTACCTCTTTATTAGAACAAAATAAAGATACAGTTGGATGGATTAGAGTAAATAATACTAATATTGACTATTCTGTTGTTCAAACAACTGATAACGAATATTATTTAAGTCATGACTTTAATAAAAGATATAATATCTATGGTTGGGTTTTTGGCGACTTTCGTGATGATTTTACTAAGTTCCAAAAGAACACTATTATTTATGCTCACAATACCGGAAGAGGCACTATGTTTGCTACTCTACCAAACGCCACTAAAGAATATTGGTATACTAACGAAGAAAATCACTATATAAAAATATCAACGCCAACATCTAACACTATATGGAAAATATTTTCTATCTATACCACTACTGGTAATGATGTCTACTATCTAAAAACATACTTCAACAATAAAGATGATTATCAAGATTTTCTTAATACACTAAAAGATAAAAGTATTTATAATTTTAATGAAACATTAACTTCTAGCGATAAAATACTTACCTTATCTACTTGTGATAGTACTGGCAAAAAAAGAATTGCTGTTCATGCTAAAATGATTAAAGTTGAATATCGTTAAAAAAATGCCTTTCGCTTTGAAAGACATTCTTTATTTATTTACTAACTAATTCTAAAGCCTTATTTAACTGAGCATCATTTTCTGATAAAGGATTATTATAATATGCTTCAGACTGTTCAACATAATCTGTTGGACTAACTCCCACATCATTAATCCAATTACCATCCGGAGTTAACCATTTCTCAATTGTATATTTAATCATCGTACCATCGCTTAACTTAGATACTTGTTGAACCGTACCCTTACCATATGTATTAGTACCTACAATAAAGCCTTTGTAACTTTCTTTAATAGTTGAAGCCAATATCTCAGAAGCCGAACCACTTAATTCGTTAGTTAAAACTGCTACTGGATAAGTTCTCTTTGTCTTAGTCTTATCTTTTACTGAAGTTATCTTCTTGCCATCATCTAGTTGATATATAACTTTACCCTTTTCTAAGAATAAACTACAAATATCTGTAACACTAGATAAATATCCACCACCATTATCTCTAACATCAATAATTAAACCATCAATATTTTTCTTCTCTAATTCTTTTAAACTAGCCTCAAACTGTTTATTAGCAACTGAAGTAAATACTGAAATAGATATATAACCAATCTTCTTATTATTTACATCAAAAATATTACTATTAACAACCGGTACTTCTATCTTACTTCTTTTAATTGTAACATCTTTTTCTACTCCATCTCTCATTACTGTTAAAACAACACTACTATTATTACTAGACTTAACATAATTAGCTAAATCTTCTTGATTCTTATCAGTATAACTAACACCATCAACCTTAGTAATTATATCTCCTTCTTGTAAACCAGCTTTTGCTGCCGGCATATTATTATAAACTTTATTAACAACAATCTTACTATCACTATAATATACCACTGCCCCAATACCTTCATAAGTACCAACAACATTCTCATCAAAAGATATTGTACTATCTAAATCACTATAATTAGTATACACATCACCAATACTAGATAACATTCCATTAATAGCATCATCTACCATCTTATCTTTATCAATATCCGTATAATAATTCTTAACTACTTTATCATAAACATTAACAAGTTTCTTTAAATCACTATTAAGTAAAATAAAATTCTTCCCACCACTTAAAGTAAAGATAAGTAAAAAGCAAAATACCATTCCCATAACTATACCCACTATCATATATCTAGACACTTCTTTAGCAGTATAATTATCCTTTACTTGATCATCTTTAAAAAACTTATATATTATATTATCTTTATACTTTTCATGTCTTATTCTTTTCTTCTCATCTTTTATCTTTTTCTTTTCTTCTTTAATAATTTTTTTAGCTTTATCAATAACGCTATTCTTGCTATTTTTTTTCTTTTTTAAAAACATTAATATCATCTCCTGAAATGTTATATCATCATTTATTAAAATATATCACAAATATAATTAATAAACAATTAATATTCTAAACTTTACATAATAATTTATCTAATACACATACTATATTTGGTGAATTATATGAACAAATTAATTAACAAACTTAAAATAGACACTAATAATCTATCTGATATAGTATATCGTTATAAAGATATAAATAATACTAAGATATGTATAATTTATTCTGATTCTTTATCGGCATCAGATAAAATAAGTGATTTTATTATTGAAAGTTTAGATAAAATAGATCTTAGATATAAAAAAGGTATTAACCTCTACGAAGTTATTAAAAATGATATTGAAAACTTTAAGGTTATTGAATTAACTACTTATCAAGATATGTGCTATTACATTAACTCTGGTTTTACTATCATTCTATTTGAAGACAACAAAATATTAGCTTTAGAAACTAAAAAAAATTTATCAAGAGGTATAACTAATCCCTTAACCGAAAAAAGTTATCGTGGTCCTATGGACTGCTTTATCGAAGAAATTCAAACAAATATTGGACTAATTAAAAGAAGAATAAAAGATAATAACCTATGGATGAAAGAATATAAACTAGGTACTTATACCCAAACTAAAACTAACTTAATATATATCAACAACTTAGTTGAAAAATCATTCATTGAATTAATTGATTCTAAACTAAAAAATATAGATATTAAAGGAATAGTTACTGTTGGTAATATTAAAAATCTTATTCAAAAAGAAAATGGCACTGTCTTACCAACTATCATGACTACTGAACGCCCCGACTTAGTCGTCACTGCCCTTCTTAAAGGAAAAGTAGTCATTATGTGTGATAACGATCCCTTTGCCCTAATCCTGCCCACCACTCTAAATGACTTCTTTATAACGACTGAAGATAACTTTAATAAAAGCATCAATATTTCATTTACTAGAATAATTAGATACTTATCCTTCTTTATCTCATTATTAACACCCGCTTTATATATAGCAATTACTACTTATAACCAAGAAATAATACCCACTGAACTCATGATAAGTATTGCCTCGCAACGAGAAAGTGTCCCATTTTCAGCCTTTGTCGAAGCCGCTATCATGATACTTGCCTTTGAAATATTACGTGAAAGTGATTTAAAAATACCAAGTTTTGCCTCTAGTGCCATCTCTATTGTAGGTGCTCTAGTTCTAGGAGAAGCTGCTGTTAATGCCGGAATAGTCTCCCCTATAATGATTATTGTAATAGCCATAACAGCCATATCATCACTAACATTTACTGAACCAGAAATGATTAACGCTCTTAGATGGTATCGCCTAATATTTATGATAGGTTCTACTATTCTAGGACTTTATGGCACAGTCTTTGTCCTAATTCTATTTATTATTAGACTATCTCACATTAATTCCTTTACTGAACCTTACTTGGTACCATTTGCTCCTACTAATATTCAAAAACTAAAAAACAGCATTATTAAATTTCCTATAAAAAATAAGGAGGTAAATAATGAAACTAACTAATTTAAAAATAATTATCCTCGTGCTTACATTAATACCACTAATGACCGGCTGTTATAACTACCAAGAACTAAATAATTTATCCATCGTTACTGGAACATCAATAGAAAAAGAAAATGATAAATATAAAATAACTATTCAAGTAGTTAACCCGAAAAAAAATGATGATGCTAGAAGCTCTAGTCAACCAACATTTATCACCTATAGTCAAGTTGGTGATACCTTACAAGAAGCTTATCGTAATATCGTCTTAACTTCATCTAGAAGAATATATGGAAGTCATATCAATATCTTAATCATCTCTGAAGACATTGCCGAAAAAGATATTCGTGAAACTATTGACTTCATTTTTAGAAACCCAGAAATACGTAAAGAGTTTTATGTATTGTTAAGCAAAACACCATCTAAACTTCTTGAATTAAATACTCCAATTACTAATATATCATCTAGTAATATTAAAGATACTCTAACTGCTGATGCTATTCACCTAGCCGCATCCAAACAAGTAACCTATAATCAAATGATGAATATGTATCTAAACCCTAACTTAGAAATAGTTCTCCCTACAATTGAAATAATTGGCGAAGATACTAAAGGTGATGATATTGATAACTTAAAAAATACTGATCCCAAAACTGATTATAAACTAACTGGCTTAGCGGTCTTTAAAGAAAATAAAATACTAACTACTTTAAAAGAAAAAGAATCCATCATCTACAACATTATAACTAATAACATAAACAACACTATCTTAAAATATGAATGTGAAAAAGATAAATATATTTCCAATAAAATAAGTGAAATATCAACATCAACAGAAATAGAACCAAAAACTAATAAATTAAAATTAAAAATAAAAGGTACTGCTACCATAAGTGAAGTCCATTGTAATTACGATTTAACTAATCCTAAAACCATTAAAGAAATAGAAAAAAATATTAATAAACAAATTACTAAAGATACCAATAATATAATAAAGAAATTTCAAAATCTTAATACTGATATATTTGGATTTAAAGATATATATTATAAAAACTATTATAAAGAATTTAATAAAATAAAAGATAAGTATAATGAAACATTTAAAAATATGGAATTAGATATAACATCTAATATTAAAATAATTGCAAAAGGAAATATAGAAGGAGATATCTATGAAATGGAAAATTAATTCTTTACAATATTCATCTATCTTAGCACTTCTTATTTATATACCTATTTTAGGAATTGGTACTCATTCAATAATTAATATAGCTAAAAACGATGCTTATTTATCTACTATAATAACGGCTATATTAGGTATCATAATCATCTTACTATTCAACTATATTCATTCATATAATAAAGATAAACCAATAAGTACTACTATTATAAATCTCTATGGTAAAGTATTAGGTAATGTTATTAACACTATAATATGTATTATATTCTTAATTATATCAATAACTTATCTCTATAACCTATCAAACTTTATAACAAGCCAATTTTTAAACCAAACACCCACTATTATTATTGTTATATCCATTACTATCTTAATAGCATATAATCTAAGTAAAGGATTTCAAAATATGTCACGTGTATCCTTAATATTATTTACAATAACTTTAATACTATATATATTAACATTTATCTTTTTAATGCCTCATACCGATATAAATAAACTAAAACCTTTACTAAGTAATAACATTACTTCAATTACCAAAGCAGGAATAAATTTAACTTTTACTAATATTTTACCAATATTTGCTTTATTATGTATCCCTAAAAATAATATAAAAGATAACCAAAAATTAAATAAATATATAACTATATTCTATATAATTGCTATATCATTATGTATCATATTAATAACAGCAACCATAAGTACCTTAGGAATATATCTAACTAAAATGTATCAATATCCTGAATATATTACTCTAAAAGAAGTAAATCTCTTAGGTTTCATCGAAAGAAGTGAAAATATCCTATCAATTCAATGGATCCTAGGATACTTTGTTGCAATATCTCTTTTCATATACTATATTAGTAGTACCATAAAAATAAAAGAAGATACTCCTAACAATATTATCACTATCATTATTTTAATAGTAACAATCTATTTAACTAGAAAGATATTTAAAAATAATACTATGTTTAACTATTACATCACTAATATCTTCCCATATATAACCATGATATTACTACTAGTATTTGTTTTAATGGCTATAACTATATTTATAAAGAAACGAAAGATACCAAACTAGTATCTTTTTTCTATATAAAGTATTTAATGAATTTTTTTACAAACACCTTTATCAGGTTGGTAAAAGCAATGTCCTTTATATTTACCTGCTAATTGTTGATCCCACCAAGTACTAGTACAACTAACACCAGCTGTTGGAGCATAAAACCATAAAGCATTAGTAGCCGGATGATAATACTCACCCCTAATAACTCTCTCTGCTAACTGTTGTTCCTTTTCTGTAGGATTACCATAAAATAAAGAACTATTTGTTCCAGAAAATCCTCCCGGAGACTGATATATCATCTCACTAATCGTATTAATGTCTTTAAATGTCAAGCAATCAGCGATAACTCTATTAATACCGACATTACCAACCATCAACATACCAAGTCCACCTTCACCTACAGCTTCAGCACGCATAAGCCTTGCTAACAGTTCCTTCTCCTTTTGAGTCGCCTTAACAATCATATAATTCACCTATAATAGTATATGATACCAAATAATATTTGTTCAAAGTGTCAACAAGTATTTACTTTTTTGTTATTGTAAATATATATAAATAAAATCAGAGGTAAAACGTGACAATAGTTAGTGAAGAAACGGAATTATTAAGTTCCGGAGGAGAAAAAATATCAAAATATAAAAACGATAACGAACTTCATTATAATAATGTAACATCACTATCGATTAATTCATGTTCTTCATTTGAAAGTTTTAAAAATGCACTAAGTGACCAATTTAGTACTTATAGTAAACACTGCGATATAGCAGCATCTAGAATAAAAGAATGTGCAAATGCTTTAATAGAGATTGATACTCAAATTGCAGGTGACAGTGAAGCAACTAGCGAAATAAATGAAGCCACAAACGAAGACATAAGTGAGTTCACAAGTTTGAGTGGATTGACGGCAATTACCAGTATTAACATTGTTGTTGACATCGAAAGTTTAATTAGCTTAAGTGATAACGAAAGAAAACAAGTTTTTAACGATTTATCATCATCTTTAACTAATGCTGTTTCCAGCATTAAAAATGGAAATGGTTCTTACGAAAGCAATTCTGAATACGAACTAGTAAATAAATTAGTTGATAACTTTATGGATAACATTTCTACAACAAATTCTGATGGAATAGTTACCTATAAAGTAAATGACTTAGTAAAAAATGATTTCTATAACGAAGTTGTAAAAGAATATGGTGAAGCAGCAAACATAAAAATAACCCCAGACATGCTACATTATGCTAGTAGAAATAAATTACCATTAATAAGAGAAAATATTAGTGAATATAACTTAACATTTAATGGAAGTAATCAACCTACTGAAGTAGGTCAAGAATATAACTTTTATAGTGCAGGAATAGTCAACGGCGATGAAAAGACAAGTCCATATTCTAGTGAATTGTATAACAGTACTGGTTCATATGAAAGAAAATATAGTTGGTATCCGGACGCCGATGGGTCACACCATTACAACTCTAGTAACTGGTATATATGTGATGATGGCTTCTACAGAGATGCCGATGGTTATATCATCTGTGCTGATAGGTACAATATGGGCTATAATGAAGATGGCAGTGAAAGAAATGTTCACCAAATTATTGACAGCAATAATGCCATCATTGTTGACACACCATTTGGTCCAGGAAAAGTATACGATTTTTGTGAACAAGGAAATATTGATATCTATGTACATAGATAAATAAGGAGGAAAAAATATGGCAAGATTAAGCAAATATGCAAACGAATTTGAAGGTGTTGATGAAGGTAGTGTAAAAACTGCCATTAATAACTTTATTGGCTCACTAAATGAAGTTGATTATGCACCATGCAATCCATTAAGTACAAATGCTGCATATGATTCAACATTTAATAACGGATTTAGTGATCTAAAAAGTGTTGACATTCAATCAATGATTGAATTATGTAATAATTGCATTACTCAAATTATTGAAAAAATAACAACATATAAATCAAAGTATAGTGAATATGAATCTGCATATACAACGTATAGCACTGCATACGATGCCTATGAGAAAGCACTTAGCAACTATGAAAATGGCAAAGAAAATCACAATAAACCTATACCACCATCAACAGAGACTGTAACATCTCTAAAAACAGCATTAACAGAATTAGCAAAAGAGATAAAAAATGCTACATTTTAATCAATAGGAGGGAAAAAATGGCAACAATAAAATATAGTATAGAAGATTTAAACAATAATAGTACAAGTCTATTAGCTGAATACAACACTATGAACGAAGCACTTAAAAATTTAAATAATTTAACTAGTAGCATAGGAGAACACTGGAAAGGTACAGATAGTACATCATATATAGAATTTTTATCAAGCAATATTACTACGTTAAATACTTATTTAACCAAATTTCAAACAATAGCAAATAACTTAGGAACGGCAGCCAGTTGCTATCAAGCACATGAAGATGAATATAAGAAAAGTTTATGGTAGAAAGGAGATAAAATGGATAATATTAGTATAGATTATGCAGGTATTGAAAGTGATATTTCAACATTAGAAAACAATATTAGTACAATTAATACCTCTTTGAATAGTATAAATAATGTGGACAAAATAATACCAGAATCATGGCAAAGTGAAGCAGCAAATAAATACAGAGAAGTTGTAACAAGTAATATTATAACACCTATCTCTAGTATCCAAGACACACTTTCAGGTTTAATAACATTATTAAAATTTACTGTAGAATCATATAAAGATACGGAAACTGACATAGAAAAAGATGCAACAGAGGCTAATGCACCAATTAAAACAGGAGGTGTTCCTACTACTGGTGGAAGTCCTACTACTGGTAGAAGTCCAACTAGAGGTGTTCCTACTACTGGTGGAAGTCCAACTAAAGGTGTTCCTACTACTGGTAGAAGTCCAACTAGAGGTGTTCCTACTACTGGTGGAAGTCCAACTAGAGGTGTTCCTACTACTGGTGGAAGTCCAACTAGAGGTGTTCCTACTACTGGTGGAAGTCCAACTAGAGGTGTTCCTACTACTGGTGGAAGTCCAACGACTGGTGGAAGTCCAACCACTGGCGGAAGTCCTTCAACTGGTGGAACACCTACAACAGGTGGCAACACAACTACAGGAGGAAATACTACAACAAGTGGCAATAGTACTACTATAGTAGGAAATAACTCAAATACGTCTGTAAATGAACCAACAACTTCAGTAAACGTACCAAATAAATCAGACAATACTATAACTACACCAGACAATACAACAGAAAAGCCATCAACAATTGTAAATAAACCAGATGACCCATTCTATAATCAACAGCAAACTACTAAAAATAACAACACAAGTACTAAATCATCATCAAGTAATGTAGGAAAAGGCATTGCAACTACAATATTAGGATTAGGTGCAGCCGGAGCCGTTGGTGCAGCTGGTTATGGTGTGTATAAAAAGAAAAAACGTGACCAAGAAGATGAAGAAGAAGACACAACAAATGATGAGTATGACGTTCACATTCCTGAAGAAAACATACAAAATGAAGAATAAAAAATAAACAACAAAAAATATGAATACCAAAATTATTCATATTTTTTTATGTTAACTATTGAAAAAATAACATTTTTATGATAAATTATATACATAACTTCAAAGGGGATTAGTTAAATGGTATAATAATGGTCTCCAAAACCTAACGACTTGAAACAACTTGAAACGATTAAAATTAAATTGTTAAAAATTGATTAAGTCCTTTAAATACTTGGAGAAAACCATTCTTATCCTGCTAATAAAGTTCAAATAAATAATTGTTAAACAATAGATTTTGTGCCAATTTTTGTGCCACTTAGTTCTAAATGTGGCAGTTATTGAAAAATAACAAGAAATATGATACAATATTACTTGTCAAATGAGTGGCACAATTCATATAGGGAATTAGTTCAGTTGGTAGAACGCTGGTCTCCAAAACCAGATGTCGTGAGTTCAAGTCTTACATTCCCTGCCATTGATGATTACCGATTTTTCCTTATTATATAAGGTTAAATCGTTTTTTTATAATTTAATTTAAAAACAACTTGTATTATTTATTATACAGAGTTAACATCATTAACGAGGTGATGTTATCGTGAAGTTTTATAAAGATTTTAAAGTCAATGAAGGAGCTTTTGTCCTCAAGGAAATACTTGAAGTTATGTATGTTAGTGAAAGTATTTCTTTACCACCCTATATATAGGAAAGTAATTAATCTGCAAAAAGCACTTTGTGACTATTTAGAAGGTGGCTATCCTGATATTGATATGGATGATAATCATCTTTTTAGAAGATG
>CAKOYD010000007.1 GCA_934130545.1 uncultured Bacilli bacterium
ACCAAGACGCTAAAGCCTTGAAATATCAATAATATTATAAATATTATAAGTATTATAAATATGGGAGTTCCTACAACTTGCGGTTCGGGTAAAAAGTATAAGAATTGCTGTGGAAAATAAGTATAAATAAAGAACTTGTGAGTTTTTTTGCTAATTACGATTTTTAGGTAATTATATCTCAAAAAAGGTGTTTAGATAATTTTTTAAATGTTTTGGTAGTTATTATGTGATAAATAATATTGTTAAGAATGTAGCAACAAAATATGCTATTGTATTCGTAAAAATAGTAAAAGATTAATAATAAATATAATTAAGAAAAGGCTTATATAGGTTGGCCTTTTTTTGGTATTTAAAATTTGTAAACGTTATTATATATTCTTTTTTTATATCTACCACAAAATATTTTACACTATCGTCTTATTTTTTATAATGAGAAATAAGATTTTCATGTGATATAATTGAGTATGAAGTGGTGATTAAAATGAAATATGAAATAGTTGAGGTAAAACAAGAAGATAAGGAAAAATTATATATGTTATTACAATATGCTTTATATGATGGTTCACAATATATTGATAATAATATAAATGATGATTGTATATTTGAGTATAAATGGTTTGATAATTATTTTACGGATAATGATAGATATGCATACTTTATTAAAAGTGGAAGTACTTATGTTGGTATGGTTATGGTAAACGAAAATTTAAAGTTTAATAAAGATGGTAAGTGTATAGCAGAATTTTTAATAATGCCAAGATTTAGAAGAAGTCATATTGGTAAAAAAGTTGCTTATGAAATATTTGATAAATTTAAAGGTGATTGGGAAGTACAACCAATGGAAAATAATCCTGTTGCATACTCGTTTTGGAAAAGTGTTATATCTGAATATACAAATGGTAATTATATAATTAAAAATGATGGAATAGAGGATGTATTTATTTTTAATAATGAGTGTGTATAGTGAAAGCTTTTTGTTAATGGAGGTAAATGATGCAGAAGAAAAATAATATGATTGAAATGTTTAAAGGATATTTGGATTATTCTGATGAAGAATATAAGAATATATGGGAAAATTCAATAATAGTTGTAGATTCAAACATTCTTTTAAATTTTTATAGATATTCTGAAAAGACAAGAAATAATATTTTTAAAATTTTAGAAAAATTGAAAGATAGATTGTGGATTCCATATCAAGTAGGAAAAGAGTTTTTTAATAATAAAAATAAAGTAATGGTTAATTCATATACTGAATATGATACATTAAATTCGGCATTACGTAAAAAAATTCAGGAAGCTAAAGAAGAAATAAATAAAAGAAAAAATAATCAATTAAATTGTAAAGCAGAAATAAATAATATTTTGGATACTAGTATGAAACAAATAGAAGAAATATTAAATAATGAAAAAGTTGGTAAAATGCCAAAGTTTGAAAAGAATGCTATTGAACATAAAATGTTAGAACTTTTTAATAATTCAATTGGGGAAAGAATAGTTGATGATGAATTTGAGAAAATAAAGAAAGAAGGAATTAGAAGGTTTGAAAAAGAAATACCACCAGGATATAAAGATGATCAAAAAGAGGAAAATGGAGATTATTATATTTTTTATTCAATGATGAAAGAATCTAAGGCTAGAAAGAAAGATGTTATTTTTATAACTGATGATGTAAAAGAAGATTGGTTTAACATAATTAATGGTGAAAAGCATGGTGGAAGAAATGAGTTATTGAATGAATTTTATAAAGAGACTAATCAACTTCTAATTATATATACATCAGATGGTTTTATGGAAGCGTATAATAAAAATTTAGGGAAATGTTTGGTAGATGAAACAACTATTAGTGAATTAAAGACTATTAGAAATATTAGAAATAAAGAACATCATAATTATTATAAAGATTATATAGAGTTATTTCAAAATATTGATAGAGAAGAATTATTAAGAATTATTAGAACATTTATACAAAAAATGGATCTTCCATATTCAGATAAAGAAAAATTATCTAATGATTTAAGAACTATAAAACATTATAATTATTATAATTCTGATTTAGCAGATAAAAAGTTGAAAATATTAATTGATAATATAACTGATTATATTAAAAATAAATATGGTGAAAATACTGATTATAATAGTAGGTATAGTGAAATATATCAAGATTATATATTATCTTTAAAGAATTTAAGATCAAGAACTTCTCAAATAGAACTGAATAGATTATTAATAGTAATAATAAAAGGACATTTAGAATATCTTTCAAGACATTCTAGTGCAGAAAATGATTATATGTCTCATAAACTTCAAAGTTTATTATTAGAATTATCTGAAATTACAGAAAATGGTAATCATTATAATAAAAGACATATTATTGAACAATTGGATAGTATAATAGGTGATAAAAATTTGGTATAAATTAGTATATTTTATATGTTAATAATATGTATATATGATATACTATCTTTAAGAGAGTGATATAATGGATAGTAATAAAAAAAGAGAAGTAGTTAATTTAAGTAAGGGCGATTTTATAGACTTTTTATGTAATGATAATAAAGGGGAAATTCTTCAAGTATTTGATGATGAAGGTATTAGTTATTTAAAACAATATGGTGATATTGAAGGTAGAATAGCATATATTTTAAGTTGGTCTAAATACGCGAGTCTATTATTTTATAATAAAAACTTTATAGATTTGTTTTTAAATACTGATATTTCTAGTTATTATGCAACACTTTCGGTATTAGATAGTAATGTATGTGATTTAATTATAAATAGATGTTTTGAACTTAATAAAGATGTTGACTATATAAGTAAGTTAATTAGTTATTTTAGTAAAGATTATCAGTTAAAATTTATTGATAGATTTGATTATCCTAATGATTTAATATATGAAATGTTTAAAAGAAACCCTGAGTTAGTTGGTAAAAAAATAATTGAAAAATATAATATAGATTTATTATCACATAATATATCAATTAGAAGAGTAGTTGCTGCTGGAAAAGAGTTAGCATTTAAAGATATGGCTAAAAGAAATGAAGCTTCATATATTAGTGGTGATGTAGCAACTTTTTATTTATCAACTGATTTACTTAATAAGAATGTTGCAGAACATTTATGGAATAGTTTAAACGTATATGAATATAGATTTTTAATTAGTGATACTTATTATTGTGGAGATCCTTCTGTTTTAAATAAGTATGCTAAGATAAAAGAGGAAGAACTTATATTAAGTGATAATTATGTAGAACCTTTTAAAAGTATAATAGATATGATTTCAAAGTTATATAATTTAGACGTTAATTCAGATCAGTTTTATAATATTATTATAGAGTTAAATAAGAAATCATTTATGTTTGGTAATAAATATTTAGAGTTTAGAACATTTTTAATTAATAGACAGTTTGATAAAGCTATAATGTTAGTAAATAAATTAGTAAATGAGAAGAAATCTGACTACATAATAGATTATCATTTTGAAGAAAATTATTATAATATTATGTATGATTTAAGAGAGTTATTGGATTTTTATTATGCTGGTAATATAAGTATTCCAGAAGACAGATTATATCTTTATCAGCAAATAGCAAATATAGATAATTTGTCAGAACAAGAAAAAGTAGAATTACATAAAAAACTAAAGAATTATAATATGATGGAAGTATTTTATGATGATATGGCTTTTGCTAGAAAGATGGTTAGAGAAGCTTTAAAAGATTATGCAATGGTTAAAGATGAATTAGATAATTATAAAGATGATGAACTATCACAAAAATATGGTGTTGATGTTTATAATATTGAAGATAATCCATTTTTTGCACTTGTTAAGACTGGGATAAGGTCAGATGATAAGTTACCTGTTGGACACTCTTATTCGTTAGTTGGTAATGGTTGTATATCTGTTTTTGGTGGGGCATATAATTCAGATACTTTTGTTTATGATTCGGCTGATTTAAATCCAGAACAAGTTGTTCATATATTTCCGAGAGATTCTTTTACAATGTATAAACCATTTAGTTTTGCTGATAAAGCAACAAATAGAGTAGAGCAGTTAATAATGCCTGATGAAATGTTATACGAGAGTAAACTTTATAATGAAATATTAATATTAGAACAGGGTAGAGAACAAACTGATATAGATTCTAGAATACCTAAATTAAAAAGAATTGCTTTATATTGCGTTGATCAAATAACTAGTAAAGATGTTGAAGTTGCTAAGGTACATAATGTTGGAATAATGCTTATTAATTCTAAAAAGTTTAATAAAGGTATAGAAATGTCTGCTAGTGTATATAGACATTTTTGTAGAGATAATTATCAAGAATATAAGTATATCCAAAATGGTAATTATAATGAAGTTGAAGAGCATAGAAAGAATAGATAGAGTTATGAGATATATTATATTTGGGATATAATGTATCTTTTTTAATGGTATGTTATGGTATAATTTAATTGGAGTTGATAGTTATGGGTATAGTAGATAGTTTATTTGATACATTTAGAGAGACTGTTTTTGTTAAAGAAGATAGTAATTTAGAGAAGCAAGTTGCTATGTTAAAAGATATACAAAAAAATAATAAATCTTTAGAGATAGCAAGAGATATAAAATTATTAGAACTTGGTATAAAGGGGGAGAATGAGATTAGTTATGAACTTAAGAATGCTAATCTTGGATTATATGTATTAAGAGATGTTACTATTGAGTATGGTGATAGTAGAGCACAGATAGATTATGTAATAATATCGAAAGGATATACTTATCTAGTTGAATGTAAAAATCTTATAGGTAATATTTACGTTGATAGTAGTGGACAATTTCAAAGAGAATATGAGTTTAATGGTAAGAAGATAAGAGAATCAATTTATTCTCCATATACACAAGCAATGAGGCATAAAGATATTTTAAAGAAAAGATGGATAAGCAGAAATAATAAATTATTAGTAGCTATACGTGAGAAGTATTTTGATAGTATGTGGTATAAACCTTTAGTAGTACTTGCTAATTCTAAATCAATATTAGATGTAAGAAGAGCACCTAAGGAAGTAAGAGATAATACAATAAGAGTTGATCAATTAGTTAAGTATATAGAAAATGATCTTAAACATTATGATAAAGATTCATTAACTAGTAAAAAGAATATGGAATTGGCAGTAAAGAATTGGTTAGATATAAATATTGATGAGTATAATGATATAAGTAGTAAATATAAAGTTAAGGATAAAGATATATTAATTAACAAATTAAAAGAGTTTAGAACAAGTAAGTCTAAGAGTATGAATGTTCCAGCATATTATGTTTTTAATGATAATGAATTAAATATACTAGTTGATAAGATGCCTAAAGATATAGAAGAATTAAAAGAAATATTATCACCAATAAAGATTAAGTGTCATGGGGAAGAAATATTAAAAATTATTAATGAGTAGTTATATTTATTGACATTAGATATAGAATAGTTATAATTAAATTGAAAGGATATGATAGGATGAATAATAATTTAGTAGTATATTTTTCTTGTAGTGGTGAGACTAAGAAGGTATCTGAGGAACTTAAAAGTGTATTAAATTGCGATATATTTGAGATAGTTCCGGATACATTATATACAGATAGAGATTTAGATTGGAATGATAAGAATAGTCGTTCAACAGTAGAGATGGATGATGAAAGTTGTCGACCAAGAATAAGAAATAGAATTGATAATATAGATAAGTATGATACTATTTATTTAGGTTTTCCTATATGGTGGTATACAGCACCTAGAATAATAAATACTTTTTTAGAGAGTTATGATTTTAGTAATAAGAAGGTAATTTTATATTGTACTTCAGGTGGTAGTTCAATTGATAAGACTTATAATGATTTAAAGGATAGTTATCCTAATATAGATTTTATAAAGGGTAGTAGATTATATAGTAATAGTGATATAGATAGTTTTGTTAATAGTGTAAAGTAGGTATAAGGAGTTATTATGAGAGAAGTAAAGATTAAAGGCATATATAAACATTTTAAGGGGGACTATTATATAGTAGAGGATATTGCTAACGATTCAGAAACTTGTAAGAAAGTAGTTGTATATCGAGCATTGTATGGTGATGGACAATTATGGGTAAGACCAATAGATTCTTTTTTGAGTGAAGTAGATCATGAGAAGTATCCTAATGTTAAACAGAAATATCGTTTAGAATTACAGAGTATTGATAGTGTAGCAAAATTATTTAAGTAAAGGTACATTAAATAGTATCTTTTTTCTTTTTGGTTGTGTTATAATTATAGTAGATAGATGGCTAAAGGAGAGTAAGGATGAATAATAAGAGGTTAATGATTAAACTTAGTGGAGAGGCATTAAGTGGTAGTAAAGGTTTTGGTATTGATAATGATGTGGTAGAAGATATTTGTAAGAAGATAATAAAACTTCATAACTATTATCAAATAGTAATAGTAGTAGGTGGAGGTAATTATTGGCGTGGAAGAACTAATCGCCGTATGGATAGAGTACGTGCGGATAATATTGGGATGCTTGCTACTAATATGAATAGTTTAGTATTACAAGATAAGTTTATAGAACTTGGAGAAAAGGTTGTGGTACAGAGTGCTATTGAAATGAATAAGATTATTAAGTTTGTAAATATCGATGATGCTATTGAGAGTATTAATAATGGTAGTATTGTAATATTTGGTGGTGGAACGGGTAATCCTTTATTCTCAACTGATACAGCAGCAGCTATTAGAGCAATTGAAACTAAATGTGATATTATGGTTAAACTTACTAATGTTGATGGGGTATATACTGATGATCCAAGAATTAACTCTAATGCGAGAAAATATAGTACTATTAGTTATGATGAAATTATAATAAATGATTTAAAGGTACTTGATATGGAATGTTGTTCTTTGTGTAAGAATAATAGAATGCCTATAATAGTTTGTGATATATCAGATGATAGTATTAATAAACTATGTAATAGAGAAGTTTGTGGAACAATAATTAGATAATAAAAAGAACACTTTTATAAGAATATAGAAGTGTTTTAATATACTTGACAAAAGCGAATAAATGTACTATAATATGCAACTAATTAAGGGGGTTATTTATGAAGAAATTAGTTGAGGATATAGTTTTAATTTGTGTACTTTGTATAGTTACAGTGGTATGTAGAAAAATAGTTATAGATAAAATTAATAGTAATGATATAGGTATTGTTAATCAAGTAGCATATGATGTAGATGTAGAATCTAATAATGATATGTTATATTTAATGACTGATGAGTATGCGAGAAATGATATGGTAGCGGATAATATTAAGATTAGTAATAATTCTAATAATAGAAGTGATTATAAATTATATTTAAGACTTGATAATAATTCGACATTAGATGATGATTCACTTAAAGTTTTAGTAAATGATAAGGAATATAAATTAAGTGATTTATATGATTATGAAGTGGATGGTTATAGATATTATTATATTTATAATGATGAGATAGATAAGGTAGATAATATATCATTTAAGTTATGGTTATCTAATAGTTTAGTAGATGATATAGTGGGAGATAGTTTGATATATTCATTTGTAGTTATATAGATAGATATAAAAAAATTATACTTTTTACGGTATAATCTTTTTTTATTGTTTACTATAGTTTTTAATATCCATAATTATAGGGAGAATGATTGGTATTCTTCCTGTTTTTTCTGATAAAAATGGAA
The DNA here is from genome assembly GCA_934130545.1 of uncultured Bacilli bacterium. Lineage (GTDB taxonomy): Bacteria > Bacillota_I > Bacilli_A > RF39 > UBA660 > UBA6414. The sequence goes on from CAKOYD010000007.1 coordinate 7,710, forward strand.
GTAATTCATTTATTAAATCAGTTTTTAAGTCATTAAAATTACAACTTTTTTCCGCTAATTTTTGATTAATAACTTTTTCAGATATTTTTTGAATTTGTCTAATTATATCTTCGTTTTCATTTACTAAGATGTATCCTCTAGTAGTTATAATTGGTGTTGATAATAGTTTTTTATTAGTGGAATCTAGGTTAATAATTATTGCTAGAATACCATTATTAGACATCAATATTCTATCTTTAATAACGACGTTTCCAACATCACCAACTCTAGAACCATCAACATAGACATTATCGGCTTGAACTTTACCGCTTTTCTTAATACTTGTTTTGCTTATTGATAGGACATCACCGTTCTCTAAGACAAAAGTATTATTTTTATTCATGCCACATTCACATGCTAGGTCAGTGTGTTGTTTTAGCATACGATATTCACCATGATATGGTGCAAAATATTCAGGGTTAAATAGTCTTAGCATTAATTTTAATTCATCTTGATTACCATGTCCTGATGAGTGAATATCAACTGATGAATTAGTATATACTTTAACACCCTTTAAATATAATTTATTTATTGTATTGGCAACCGAGCTAGTATTACCTGGTATTGGAGAAGATGAGAATATTACGATATCATCAGGTATTAATTTTATTTGTTTATGAGAACCATTAGCTATTCTAGATAAAGCGGCTAGGGGTTCACCTTGGCTACCTGTACATAGTAAACATACTTCTTGTGGTTTTAATCTATTAGCTTCTTCAGCAGTAATAATTATTTTCTTATCTTTTATATAACCATATTTAAGTGCTATCTCTACTGATGTTTCCATGCTTCTACCAAATAGGGCTACTTTGCGATGATTTTCTTTACATGTTTCTATTATATGTTTTAATCTATATATATTAGAAGCAAATGTTGCTAAGATAATACGTTTATTTCTATTGTTAGCAAATATTTCTGCTAAGTTTTCATCAACTTTAGATTCACTAATACTTGTTCCTTCTTGCATAGCATTAGTAGAATCACTCATTAATAGTTTAACGCCTCTTTTTCCTATTTCAGCCATTTTATGAATATCAGCAACAGGACCAATTGGTGTTAAATCAAATTTGAAGTCACCAGTCATAACTATTATTCCATTAGGAGTAGTTATAGCAATACCATGAGAATCAGGTATAGAGTGGGTAGTTCTAAAGAACTCTATAGTAAAATATTTTGTTTTAACAATTTTGTTTTCATCATAAACAACAATATTTTTGTATTTAATATTTCTTTCTTCTAATTTTTTATCGATTAAGGCTTTGGCTTGGTTAGGAGCATATATTTTAGGAATATTAACGCTTTGTAATAAAAATGGTATTCCGCCTATATGATCTTCATGGCCATGTGTTATGAATAAGCCTTTTATTTTATCTTCGTTTTCTTTTAAAAATGTATAGTCAGGTATTACATAATCAATACCTAGTAAATCGTCTTCAGGAAACATTACACCGGCATCAACAATAATTATTTCATTATTATGCATGACACAGTACATGTTTTTACCTATTTCTCCTAGGCCACCTAAAGCAAATACTTTTGTTAGCATTTCTTTTTTCATTTGATCATCCTTTCTTTTTTTACTATATTATTCAAAAGAATTTCACTCGCTTTAACATTATAGCATAAATTATTTTATTTGTCTAATAGTGTTTTTAAAGTTAGTATATTTTATATAATTATATTTAAAAATAGTTCCTTTTTATGTACAGATATATTTTTAATTACTATATTATTAATAGATAGGGGGTGAATTTATGGTACCTATTATAAAGAAGATAGTACCTAGTAGTAAATATGATATTAAGTGTCCGTTTGGGATGAAACCAACAAGAATTGTTGTTCATAATACAGCAAATGATGCTAGTGCTAGAAATGAGATAGCGTATATGACTAATAATGATTATGAGATTTCTTTTCATTATGCTGTTGATGATATTGAGATAGTTCAGGGAATAGAAGAGGATAGAAATGCTTGGCATGCAGGAGATGGTAATGGCGTTGGTAATAGAGAGGGTATTGGTATTGAGATATGTTATTCTTTAAGTGGTGGTGAAAGATTTGATAAGGCAGAGGATAATGCTGTTGATTTAATTGTTGATATAATGAATAGATATGGCTTTTCTATAGAGCAAGTAACTAAACATCAAGATTATAGTGGGAAATATTGTCCACATCGTACATTAGATAATGGTTGGGAGAGATTTATTAATAAGATACAGAATAGAGTTAATGTTAAGGAATATGAGTTATTAGTTAGTGTACCGGTATATATGAATGCTAAAGATGCAATAAGTGGGGATAATGTCGTAGGATATTATGATAGTGGAATATATTATATATTTAATGAAGCAGATGGTATGATAAATATTACAAAGAATAAAGGGATACCGGGAGCATGGATAAATCCTAATGATAATAAGATAGTTGAGGAAGACAAGAAAGATGAAGATTTTAAAGATGATACTAAGGATGAAGATAACAAAATAGATGATAATGTTAAAGATGAAGAAGATAAGAAAGATGATTATTATGATAAGGTAGAGAAGAATAATCCATTACTATATATATTAGAATTAATATTTAATTTTATTAAGAAATTATTTAAAAGATAGGAATAATTTATAGATACATCTAATATTTTTATTAGGTGTATTTATTTGACAAAAATTGAAGAAATTATGTGAAAAGTATTGACTATTTATTGTAAATTTGATATATTACACTTGTTCTTAATTTTAGGTTTTGCTTTAGGGCAAGACTTATATTAATGAGTATAAATGAAACACCAGGGTGTGTGTAAGAAGGGAGGGTTATAATGCCTACTGTAAATCAATTAACAAAAAAAGGAAGAGGTAATAAGACTAGAAAGAGTAAATCACCTGCTTTAGGTAAGGGAATTAATACTGTTTTAAAGAAACAAACTGAACAAAATTCACCTCAAAAAAGAGGAGTATGTACTCGTGTTGGAACTATGACTCCAAAGAAGCCAAACTCAGCACTTCGTAAATATGCTCGTGTTAGATTATCTAATGGTATGGAAGTTACTTGTTATATTCCAGGTATTGGACACAATCTACAAGAACATAGTGTTGTTTTAATTAGAGGTGGACGTGTTAAGGACTTAATCGGTGTTCGTTATCACATTATTCGTGGTACTATGGATACTGCTGGAGTTCAAAACCGTATGCAAGGTCGTTCTAAGTATGGTGCTAAAAGACCTAAGAAATAGAAATTAATTTAAATAAAATATAAGTGGAAGGAGGAATATTATGCGTAAGAGACGTGCAGTTAAGAGAGATGTACTACCAGATCCAATATATAAGTCTAAGGTTGTTACTAAGCTTATTAATCAAATAATGCAAGATGGTAAGAAAGGTACTGCTCAAAGAATTCTATATGATGCATTTGATATGGTAGCTGAAAAAACTGGTGAAGATGCTATGACTGTTTTTGAAAAGGCTATGAACAATATTAAACCAGCTTTAGAGGTTAAGTCTAGAAGAGTTGGTGGAGCTAACTATCAAGTTCCAGTTGAAGTTAAGCCTGCAAGAGCACAAGCTTTAGCATTCCGTTGGTTAATTAATTATGCTAGATTAAGAAATGGTCATTCTATGGCTGAAAATTTAGCAAATGAAATTATAGATGCATCTAATGGTGTAGGTGCTAGTGTTAAGAAAAGAGAAGATACTCATAAGATGGCAGAAGCTAATAAGGCATTTGCTCATTATAGATGGTAGGAAAGGAAATATAAAATATGGCACGTAAAGTTAGTTTACAAAATACTAGAAATATTGGAATAATGGCTCATATTGATGCTGGTAAGACAACAACTACTGAAAGAATTTTATATTTAACTGGTAAGATTCATAAAATTGGAGAAACTCATGATGGAGAATCTCAAATGGACTGGATGGCTCAGGAACAAGAGAGAGGTATTACAATTACTAGTGCTGCAACAACTGCTTATTGGAAAGATCATCGTTTAAATATTATTGATACTCCTGGACACGTAGATTTTACTATTGAAGTTCAGAGAAGTTTAAGAGTATTAGATGGTGCTATTATGCTTCTTGATGCGCAAGCTGGTGTTGAACCACAAACAGAAACTGTATGGCGTCAAGCTGCTGAATACAATGTACCTATTATGATATGTTGTAATAAGATGGGTAAGATTGGTGCAGATTATTACTATAGTTTAAAGACTATTAAAGATAGATTAGGTGCTAATTGTGCGCCAATCGAATTACCAATTGGTTCTGAATCAGACTTTAGTGGAGTTATTAACCTAGTTAATATGAAAGCTTATATGTTTGATGGAACTGAAGAGGAAAAAATAACTGAAGCAGAAATACCTGCTGATATGAAAGATAAAGCTGAAGAGTATAGAAATACATTAATTGAGGCTGTATCTGATTTTGATGAAGAATTAATGATGACTTACCTTGATGGTGGAGAAATCACTGAAGAAGATTTAAAGAAAGCTATTAGAAAGGGAACTTTAATGGCTAAGTTCTTCCCAGTATTATGTTCTGATGCTTTAGCTAATAAAGGTATAAGATTACTTCTAGATGCTGTTGTTGATTATTTACCAGCACCTACTGATATTGAAGCAATTCATTGTACTGATTTTAATGGTAATGAAGTATTAAGACATCCATCTGATTCTGAACCTTTTACTGCTTTAGCATTTAAGGTTATGACAGATCCATTCGTTGGTAGACTTACGTTCTTCAGAGTATATTCTGGTGTTCTTAATAGTGGTTCTTATGTATTAAATTCAACTAAGAATGTTAAAGAAAGAGTTGGAAGAATATTACAAATGCATGCTAATCACCGTGAAGAAATTCCTGAAATATATGCTGGTGATATTGGAGCAATAGTTGGCCTTAAGAATACTACTACTGCTGATACATTGTGTGATGAAAAGAAACCTTGTATTATGTCAGGAATGGAATTCCCAGAACCAGTTATTTCACAAGCTATTGAACCTAAATCAAAAGCTGACCAAGAAAAGATGGGTATAGCATTATCTAAGTTAGCTGAAGAAGATCCAACATTTACATATCATACAAATCCTGAAACAGGTCAAACTGTTATATCTGGTATGGGTGAACTTCACTTAGATATTCAAGTAGATCGTATGAAGAGAGAATTTGGCGTTGAGGTTAGTGTTGGTGCTCCTCAAGTTGCTTACCGTGAGACTATTACTCAAATGGGTGAATGTGAAGGTAAACATATTAAACAATCTGGTGGTCGTGGACAATATGGTCACGTATGGGTTAGATTTGAGCCAAATCCAGATAAAGAATACGAATTTGTTGATAATGTTGTTGGTGGTGTAGTACCTAGAGAATACATTTCTGTTGTTGATAAAGGACTTCAAGAAGCTCTACAAACTGGTGTTATTGCTGGTTATCCAATGGTTAATGTTAAAGCAACATTATATGATGGTTCATATCATGATGTCGATTCATCAGAAATGGCCTTCAAGATTGCAGCTTCACTTGCTGTAAAAGAAATTAAAAATAAATGTCGTCCAGTACTTCTAGAACCTATAATGAAGGTTGTAGTTGTTGCACCAGATGAATATACTGGTAGTGTTATTGGGGATCTTACTTCTAGACGTGGTAAACCACTTGGACAAGAAGCAAGAGGTAATGCAATTGCGTTTACTGCAATGGTTCCATTAGCTGAAATGTTTGGTTATGCTACTAATTTAAGAAGTAATACTCAAGGTAGAGGTACATTCTCAATGTTCTTAGATCATTATGAAGAAGTTCCTAAATCTATCTTTGAGGCAATTGTTAAGAAAAACGGCAATAATTAGTAAAATATATTGCAAAATTTTAAATATTTGATACAATAGATATTGTATAAAGTTATGAAAGAGAGGAAAAATTAAAATGGCAAAAGAAAAATTTGATCGTTCAAAACCACATGTTAATATTGGTACTATTGGTCACGTTGACCATGGTAAAACTACTTTAACAGCTGCAATTACTAAAGTTTTAGCTGCTAAAGGTGGAGCAGAATTCGTTGATTATGCTAATATCGATAAAGCTCCAGAAGAAAGAGAAAGAGGTATTACAATTAATACTTCTCACGTTGAGTATCAAACTGACAAACGTCACTATGCTCACGTTGACTGTCCAGGACACGCTGACTATGTAAAGAATATGATTACTGGTGCAGCTCAAATGGATGGTGCTATTCTAGTTATTGCTGCTACTGATGGTCCAATGGCTCAAACAAGAGAACACATTCTACTATCTAGACAAGTTGGTGTACCTAGAATGGTTGTATTCATGAACAAATGCGACCAAGTTGATGATGAAGAATTATTAGACTTAGTTGAAATGGAAATTCGTGAATTATTAAATGAATACGATTATGATGGAGACAACACTCCAATCATTAGAGGTTCTGCATTAAAAGCTCTTGAAGGAGATCCTGCTGCTGTTAAAGCTATTGAAGATTTAATGGATGCTGTTGATTCTTGGATTCCAACTCCTGAAAGAGATAATACTAAACCATTCTTAATGTCAATCGAAGACGTATTTACAATCACTGGTCGTGGAACAGTTGTTACTGGTCGTGTTGAAAGAGGACAATTAAAACTTAATGATGAAGTTGAAATTGTTGGTCTTAAACCTACTAAGAAAACTGTTGTTACTGGTATTGAAATGTTTAGAAAATCACTTGATTATGCTGAAGCAGGAGATAATGCTGGTGTATTATTAAGAGGTATTTCTAGAGAAGACGTTGAAAGAGGACAAGTTCTTGCTAAACCAGGAAGTGTTCATCCACATAAAAAATTCAAAGCTGAAGTTTATGTACTTTCTAAAGAAGAAGGTGGAAGACATACTCCATTCTTTACAAACTACAGACCTCAATTCTATTTCAGAACTACTGATGTTACTGGTGTAATTACATTACCTGAAGGTGTTGAAATGGTTATGCCTGGTGATAATGTTTCTATGACAGTAGAATTAATAGCTCCAATTGCTGTTGAAAACGGTACTAAATTCTCTATAAGAGAAGGTGGACATACAGTTGGTGCTGGTGTTGTTTCTGAAATTATTGAATAATTAAAGAGATATTTAAAATTACTATTAGCGATAATAGTAATTTTTTTTGTTGTATGATTGTTATTTTTTGGTATAATATTATTGGAGGATAGATATGAAGAAAGTTGCAATAAATGGTTTTGGTAGAATTGGGAGATTGGTTTTTAGAATAATGGAAGAAGATAAAGATTTAGAAGTTGTTGCTATTAATGATTTATCAACTCCTGAGGAATTATGTTATTTACTTAAGTATGATACTAATCATCGAAGATATGATAAAAATGTTTCTTTTGATGAAACAGGATTAATTATTGATGGAAGACATATTAATGTATATAAAGAAGCAGATCCAATTAATTTACCTTGGAAAGAGTTAGATATTGATATAGTATTTGAGTGTACAGGTAGATTTGTAGAATATGATAAGGCAATGTTTCATGTTAAAGCAGGCGCTAAGAAAGTATTAATTTCAGCACCTGGTAAGGGTAATATGAAGACTATTGTATATAATGTTAATGATAATTTATTAAATAGTAATGATGTTATTGTTTCAGCAGCAAGTTGTACGACTAATTGTTTAGCACCTGTTCTTAATATTATTAATGATGAATTTGGTATTATTAAAGGTAATATGACTACAATACATGCTTATACTAATGATCAAGTTACTTTGGATGTAGCTCATAAGAAAGGCATTAAAGAAAGAAGAGGTAGAGCATGTGCGATGAATATTGTGCCTACTTCAACAGGAGCAGCTTCTGCTATTGGAAAAGTTATTCCAGAACTAGATGGTAGGTTATTAGGTAGTGCTATTAGAGTACCGGTATCTGATGGTTCTTTAGTAGACTTAGTATTAGAACTTGGTAGAAATACTACTTGTAATGAGATAAATAATATATTTAAGAATAATTGTAATGAGACTATTCAATATACTGAAGATCCAATAGTTTCTTCAGATATAATATCTACAACATGTGGAGCAACAGTAGATGGTAGATTAACTAATATTGTTGAGGTAGATAATAAGCAATTAGTTAGAATAGTAGCTTGGTATGATAATGAAATGGGTTATTCTTATCAAATGGTAAGAAGTGCTAAGAAGATGTTATCTCTTTAATATTTTTGTATAGATGTTTTATATAATATCTATACTTTTTTTTGAAATGGGGAAAATATTATTGCTATTATTTGTTGTTTGAGTTATAATTTTAATGTAGAATAGGTTATAGTAGAGGTGATATTGTGGAATTTAAAAAAATGATTTTAATTTTAAGTATTACAATTACTGTAATTGTTATAGGGGCCTTTGGAGTTAGTTATGGATATTATGCTTATACGAGTGCTAATACGTTATTTAATGTTAGTACTATTAAAAGTTTACCTACTGTTACGTATGCTCAGAGTAGTAATTTAAATGAGACTGTGGGTATACCTATTGCTGAAGATAATTATGCAACAGAGGCTAGTAAATCACAATTTACAATAACTTATGGTAGTAATTTAAGTGGATATGATGTGGCTATTAAGATTTCACTTACTAATATTACTATTGATAGTGCTTTAAAGAATTCTTATTTTAGATATAAGTTAGTAAGGGGTGGTACGGTTATTGCTAGTGGTAATTTTTCTAGTGTTGGTAGTAGTTTGGTATTAAAAAGTGCTGAAAAGAAATCTATTACTTCATATCCAACAGTAGAGAATTATATTTTATATATATATTTAGCTGATAGTGGTTCAGAACAAAATACTATGATGGGAAAGAGTTTTTCTGCAAAAATAACTGTTGATACAGTAGCTGTTAAGAAGAGTTAGGTGATATAATGTGAAGAAAAGATGGTATATTAATAATGGTTTATTAATAGTTTTTGTATTGATATTTATTGTTCTTTTAGGTTCAACATATTCTTTTTTTCAAGCAAGTGCTAATTCTTCACGATTTGGGGCATCTTCAAATGTTTTAGCTCTTGATTTGGTAGGAGATACAGATATTAATCAAGTGTTACCTTTGGGTACTTCTAAAAGTGATGGTATCGTTAGAACAGTTAAGGCAAGACTTGCTGATAATAGTATGGATGCTTTATTAAGTTTATATATAAAGTTTGATAAGTTTCCTAGTGAGTTTGCAACTGAGGGATTTAAATATGAAGTATTTGTAGGAAATGAGACAACTGCTAGAAGTTCCGGTAATTTTGTTGGAGCTAAAGAAGGAGAAATGTTTAGAATACTTAGTGATATAAAACTTACTCATACTTATCAAGATATTACAATATATTTATGGTTAGATGGTAATTTAGTGGGTAATGAACTTATGAATAAGGCTTTAAGTGGTTTAATTATTACTTCAACAGGAAATATATCTGGTGTTATTGCAGAATAGGGCATATAGTTTAAGACTATGTGCTTTTTATTTTTGACATAAAATTGGTAATAATTATTTACTTTATTATTAAATAGATGTTATAATTATTTATATATAGTAAAGGGTGGTTATATGAGTAAGGATAATTTAATAGTTGTTATAAATAGTTATGATGATATTAGTAAAATAGATGAGAATACTAAATATATTAATATAAATATAGATAACTATAATAAAGAAATAATTGACTACTTTATTAATAATGGACAAAATTATTCTTATTCTGATATTAGTAATGGTAAGTTAGGGTATGCTTATATATCCTATGATGTATTTGTTAAAGCAGAGAGTGTTATAGAAGACATAGTTAATAGTTGTAATGATTTAGATATAGTTGATAAGGTACGTTATGTTTATATAGCACTTGGGAGAATGCTTAGTTATGATATTAATATTCTTCCTGATAAGAATGAAAACTTTTCTTTTGAGATGGAATGTAGTTTGAATAATATATGGGGATGTATTTATAATAAAAAGTGTACTAAGGCAGTAGTTGTTAAGATATTACATTATTTACTTACAATACTTGGTGTAGAGGATATTATTGTAGATACTGAGGACTTGGTATGTAATAAAGTTAAAATAGATGGTATATATTATATAGTTAATTTATATGAAGATTTGCCTTTTATTCAAGCTAGATTTAGGACACAGTATTTTTCTAATTATAATGATGATAAAGAGTTAGATAAGAGGGTTGGGTATATAGATAGTGATTATAATGATATATTAATAGATAATGAATTAAAAAGTCTTAGTAGGAGCAATAGTGAATATTTTAGTAAATTATTAGGTATTACACAGAGTATTTTAGATATATCAAAGATATCTTCTTTAGAACTTGGTATTATATATAATTTAATATTTGTTAAGTACTTATCGATGGAAGATGTACATATAAATAATTTATTTGTTAATAGTATATATAATTCACAAGAACATTTTATTTTAATTACTTATAATAATATATATTATAGTTATAATTATAAATTAGGTAGGTTTGTGGTTATTAATAGTGAAGATTTAATTAATAATATTAATAGTAATAAAGTGGGAGTTTATTTAGGAGAAGAAGTATTAGGATTAAATATGGGTTTTAGTAGATAATATAATTAATGAGGTTGATATAATGCGAAGAAAGAAATATAATAGATTGCAGTTTAGATATGTTGTAATTGGGGTAGTAGTAGTTATAGTTATTTTATTAATTATTTTTTCTAAGACATTAAAGAGTAATAAGACTAATAAAGTAGTAGGATTCTTTAAGGATAGTGTAGTAGCTATTCAGAATGTTGTTAGTTATCCATTTAGATTTATATTCAGTAGTGCAGATAATCTTGGTAAGTTGAGTTCTACTATGTATGAAAATGAGGTACTATCTTCTAATGTAGACAAGGTAGATTATTTAATTAGTGAAAATCTAGAGTTAAAGAAACAGTTAGAGGCTATGAAAGATGAACTTGGTATAACTAATACTTTAGTTGATTATGAATGTATTAATGCGACAGTTATTAGTAGGAATGTTGGTTATTGGTATAATAATATTACTATTAACAAGGGTAGTAGTGATGGAATAGTTAATGATATGATTGTAATTAATTCAAAAGGATTAGTTGGTAGAGTATATTCTACTAGTAAACATAATGCAGTAGTTAGATTAATTACGACTAGTGATACTAATAATAAGATATCAGTTTCTGTTAGTCATGGTGGTAAATATATATATGGGTTAATTAATAGATATAATTATAGTAAGAATGTATTAGAGGTTGAAGGAATTAGTAATACAGAGAATGTTTTAGTAGGAGATTACGTTTATACTTCTGGTCTTGGTGGGATATATCCTTCAGGGATACTAATTGGAATAGTAGATTCTATTTCGACAGATAGTTATGATTTATCAAAGATTATTAATGTTAAGACAGTAGCTAATTTTGATGATATTAACTATGTAGCAGTATTAAAGAGGGTAGATTCATGATTATTGTGAGTATATATTTAGTATTATCTTTTTTACTAGAGGGTATTTCATCATTATATATTAGATATAGTTTAATAAATCCTAGTATATTTATGACTTTATATGTAGTAATTGGGTTAGTAGTTGTATATCCTTATTTTATAAATAAAAAGAAATATATGTATTTAGTTATTATATTTGGGATATTATTTGATGTTATATATATTAATACAATACTCATTAATTTAGTAATATTTATATTAATCTATTTATTTAATAGATTACTTGATGAGGTATTACCTAATAATATATTTGTTATTAATATTAAGAGTTATTTGGCTGTTGTTTTGTATTATACTTTAACTTATGTTATTATGGTACTTACTAATTATGCTAGTTATCCAATTGGTATGTTATTTAGGATATATTATTGTAATATTATTATGAGTATTATTTATACAACAATTAGTTATATAGTATTAAATATTTTGACAAATAAGTTTAATGTTAAAGAAATAAAGTAAAGTTATTGTTAAAAATTATGTTTTATTATATAATTTAGATAGTTAATAGGGAGGATGAGGATATGGATAAATCGTTTAATAAGAATGCTTTAGTAATTACGATAGAAGTTATAGCTATAGTTTTAGGAGTAGTTGGTATTACGTATGCGGCGGCAACATTATCGTCTTCAGTTAATGTTAGTGCTAGTAATTTAAATGTTGTTTATACAGGAGATAAAACTGTTACAGCTACTGATTTATCACCAAGAGTTACTGCTCCAACAGTTAGTGAAACTTCCAATGTAGCAAGGGTGGCTTTTACTGTTAAAGGAGCTTCAGCTAATGTTAATAGTAATATTATTTATGATATTATGTTAGATAGTATTAGTGCTGATTCAGCGTTCTTTAATAGTTATGTTAAATGGAGATTATATAAAAATAATAGTTTACTTAGTGAAGGTAATATGTCATATTCTTTTGACAATAATTTAAGAAGTAATAAGTTAACTCTTACTAATATTCAACAGGATATGCCTAGTAATTCTTCAACAGCAGATAGTTATGTATTTCTTATGTGGATAGAGGAGACTTGTACGGATGTGCTTAATTGTGGAAGTGCTGCTAATCAGAATGGGTTAATTGGTAAAAGCTTTCAGGCTAATATATTTGTAGCAGTTAATACTGGTAATAAGGTGGCACTTACAAGAGTTAGTGGATAATAAAAAAAGAGATTGTTGGATCTCTTTTAATTTACTTTGTTAATTTTCTAGATATACTTTCGCCTTCAAACATTTTAGCTGTTTCAGTATATAAATCGTATCCATATAATGAGAATTCTGTTTCTTCACGTGTATATGGAGAAATTACTTTAACAGCTTTTTGTGATTCTTCTGTAAGGCATCTATCGTCTTCAGTACATACCATGAATATCATACCTCTGGCGTCAGCAAATCTTGGTGATAATGCAAATATTGTACCATTATCAATTAATGAATATTTATCTTCACCTTTAATACCTTTTTGAATTTCTTCAAGTAGTTTTACAACTTCTGCATCTAATTCGTATGTATCAAGCATTGTACTCATTTTGTTTAATCTATTATTAATATCTTCATATATTTCTTTTTGTTTTTTATCTAGAATTAAGTCTCCTAAATGAGTTAATTGTTCATATGGAATATTATCTTCATAGAAGAACTTGTAATTACTTCCTTCATTTTTACCGTAATATGGGTTATTGAAAGCATTAATAATTCTTGCATATCCATCAGTTAATTCATTAAAATCTGGATTTCCTGCTTTAATTAATAATTCATTATATAATTCACTATTAATTTCATTTGATAGACTAGGTAAGTTAACTAAAATTAATGCTTTTAAGATATCTGTTTCATTATATTTTACATTTCTATTTGTTAATTTGCATGCATATTTTGTAATTACTTCTTCAACAGATTCTAATGTAATATTAGTAATTTGGTAATTATCACTCATTGATAATTCTTCTTCTTTGTTATCAACAAATAGTTGTTTAATTGCTGATACTTCATTACCATTAGTATCTATAATCATATAGTCTTCTAGTGATATTTCTTTACCATTGTAATAAATAGCACTAATTTCATTTGATAAGAATAGAGTTAAATCTCTATTAATACTTTTTAAAGAATTAACACCATTATCGTTAACTAATACTTGGATTTTTGTAATATCTAATGCTTCTTTTGTTTCTCTTGAAACTACTGATAGTTCATTTAGATTACGTAATCCATTATCTATTACAACGTTATCTTCTATATTGTTTTCAAGTCTTCCTTCATATAATTGATATATTGAATTATTTTCTTTATCATCATTTTTTTTGTCATCATCATTTTTTCTTGTGCATCCTACTAATGTTAATGAGATTGCTCCAGCTGTAAGTAGAGATACAAATCTTTTATTTATTTTTAAATTTTTCATTTTAAATCCCCCTTATAATTTATTTACCTGAAACAGTTCTAGTATTTCCTGTTAATGTATAACCGGCATTTATTAATGCACTATCGTTATTTGATCTGCTCCATTTAATATCTACAGTACCACCAATATATTGTCTTATTCTATAACGATAGTATGTTACTTTTCTTGTACCTGTTGCTTTTACTACTGAAGTTACTTCTTTATAACATCTTGAACCATCACTTGTTTTGTTGTATCCAGCAGGGCAACTAGTGTTTAAACTAACGTATTTAGTATTTTGTGATTGTTTTTGACAAGTATTATTGTTTTCGTTATAATCACTAGGACATGATGCATTACGTACTGTTGTATTTTTAGTGCTTGTTAATGTACAGATACCATCAATGTTAGTGTATCCTTCTTTACATGATGCTGGTTGATTAATTATTGTGTCTGCACTGCATTTTTTTTCATATTTTGTTTTCCAATGGTGGCCACATTTTACTGTTCCACAATAGTCAGGTACTAATTCTTGATATTTAATCCATTCACATTTTCCAGCTACTTTATAGTAACAAGTAAAGTCACTTATACTTGTATAAGTACCATCACCATAACTTGCTGGACATACTGGATCACTTGTGCTAGTAGATGTTAATGAATAAGTACAATCAAATCCATTTCTACTTACAAATTTATAGCCATTATATGTTGCAGGACATACAGGGTTAGTTGTTTGAGTTGTTGAATCAACTTTATAACATTTTGTACCATCACTTGTTTTAGTGTATCCGTTAGGACAACTTGTTATGAAACTTGCATATTGATTGCTAGTTATTGTTTTATCATATGTGTATTGTTCATTGATAGTTTTAGTTTCAACTTCACGATAATTTGTTTTATTTATTTCTATCTTTGACCATTCACTCCAACTACCAAAGTCTGTCCAATGTCCACCAGTTACTTTTTTATATTCATATTCAAGTTGAACATTATTATTGTTACTATTATTATTTTTTTCACAGATTGTTGTACTACAATAATCATAGCATCCCATTATTACTGTAATATAATCTTTTTCTTCGCCGCATTCTAGGTATACTTTCATTTGATATTCTTTATCAAATTTTTCAACCATAACATATGAGTTTTCTGCTGAGCATGATTTACCATTTTTATCTTTTAATTCAAGTAATAATTTCTTTTCATACATTTCTTTTAATGTAATAGTTTTAATATCACCAACGTTTTGTGGTAATCTTTCGATGGTAAAGTATTCTTTACCAGCTTCTTTCATTCTTAAAATATTTTCATAGAATATCTTATCTGTTAGTGCATTAAGCGAGTTATTAATGTTATCCATGTTGCTATTTAGTCCTTTACTAACTGATGTTAGTAACCATAATGCAAATATTGCAAAAATAATTACTATAATTAATTTAATAAAGAAACTAGTTAAACTTCCTTTTCTGTTATCTTCGTCCATATATAATTCCCCCTCCACGAAAATCGTTTTCTATATTAACATATTGTTATATATTTGTCAACATTTTTTACAATTTATAGAATAAATGTACGTTTTTATAAGAAAACAATTATTATCTAGTAAATATATGATTGAAAGTATTAATTATTTAATAAATATTTGCTTGAATTATATAAAAATATGGTATAATCATTTTAGGTGTGTCCTCGTAGCTCAGTAGGATAGAGCGATTGCCTCCTAAGCAATAGGTCGTTGGTTCGATTCCAATCGGGGACGCCATATTAGTAAATACTGTTAAGTATTCTTAACTTTATATATATATTGGAGGTTGAGATGTTACTTTTTAATAAGGCCAATAATTTTGATGAAGATGATGATACTAGTAAGGCAAAGTTTAATTTTGGAAAACTTGGTGATAAAATACCGTTAATAGTAGGAATTATTTCAGTAGTTTTAATTCTTGTTGGTATTGTTATGTATAATATTTATAATGTTCAATATTATCTTGAATTAAATGGAGAAGATAATATTACTATTTATTTAGATCATGAATATAGTGAGTTTGGTTTTAATGCTTATGATAGTAAGGGTAATGATTTAACAGGGGACGTTATTGTTGATTCTAATTTAAATATTAATAAGATAGGTAATTATCAAATTAGTTATACTATTGGTAACATTACTAAGGTTAGATATGTTAATGTTATTGAGGGTGGTAAGACAGAACTTAAATTAAAGGGGGAAAGTGTTGTTTATTTATTAGCTGGCAGTAGTTATATGGAGAGTGGATATGAAGCTATTGATACAGTTGATGGTGATATTACTAAGAAAGTAATTACTAATAATAATATTAATATAAGTAAGCCTGGTGAATATAGTATTACTTATTTTACTGTTAATTCTGCTGGTGTATATGCTTTTGCGGTTAGAAAAGTAGTAGTTTTTGATTTTAATATTAAACTTAGTTTATCTAGTGAGAAAAGTGCTGAGAGTGTTGATATTTTAGTAAGTGTTGATGATACTTATTTTGATTATTTATTACTTCCTGATAATAATAAGGTTAATAGTAAGAATTATAGATATCGTGTTAATAGTAATGGTGAGTATAAGTTTACTGCTTATAATAAGTATGGATATAGTAAAGATGCTAGTATAAATGTAAGTAATATTGATAGCGGTATTACTTCAGCATCTTGTAGTGGAACATATAAAAATAATGCAACTACAATTAATGTTACTGCATCAGCTACTTCTGGTATTAATCGTTATGTTATTAATGGAATTAGTTATTTATATCCTAAAATAATTTTAAGTGGTAAGTATAGTAGTAGTGTTAATGTTGTTGTTTATGATAATTTAGGTAATAGTAAAACTATTAAGTGTAATATTGTTAATAACGATACTAGTGGTGGTACTGGTGGCAGTAATAGTGGTAGTAGTACTAACAATGGAGTATATATTACTAATATTAGTAATAATGGAGTTATAGTTACGGTAAATGCTAATAGTAGTAATTCTACTATTTCTGGATACTATTTTAGTTATAATAATCAAAGACCTAATAAAGAAGGTGGTTATTTGGCTACTAGTAATAGTAAAATAGAACTTGTTAGATTACCTGGTACTACTTATGTTTGGGTTGAAGATAGTAAGGGTAATATTAGTGAGGCTAAAACAATAATTATTAAGAATGGTGATATACCAATTACTTATGGTTCTAGTAAGTATAGTATTTTAAATCAGAGTATTGGGACATTTTTAAGTAGTAAAGGTTCATCTATTGATGAACTTAATAATATAGTGGCAAGATCTGTTAGAGCAGCTGGATTAAGAACTAAAACAGGTGTTGCAACAGCAGGATTAGCTTTACAAGCAGTTTTAGCACAAAAATATAATATTAAGTTACCATATAAATATGGAACACAGTATCTTGCTATAGGTGTTAGTAGTGCATGGGGTAAGGCTACATCTTCTGGAACATATGGGTTTGATTGTGATGGTATGGTTAATTGGTCTTATATAAATGCTGGTATAGGGGTTAAGAGTAATTATACAAATGGTAGCACAAATTATTATTTACAGTGTTTTAATAGAGATTGTGGTTATCGAAAATCTACTGGTGAGATTGGAGATATTTTAGCAAAGAAAGGACATGTTAGATTAATTATTGGTAAAGAAGGAAATAAGTATATTGTTGCTGAAGGTTATGGTACAAAAACAGGGGTAGTAATTAATTATCATGATAATGAATCAGGGTATATTATTATTGATGGTAAATATTTAATTGATAATTATGATTTAATAAATTCTAGTGATTATCCATCAGGATTTTAAAATTAATATTTGGAGGTTTGGTTGTTATGGAAGAACAATATGATGATTATATTAATGTATTAGCTTTTCAATGCTTATATCAGTACGAGAATAAGAAAAGTATTAATGCTGATAAGTTAGTGGAATTTAGAAAGAGAGCTACTAATATTATGGGAGATGTTATTACTATTAATAGAGTTGTGGAATTAAAAAAGATAAGTGATTTTGTTAGTAAGTATTCTAATTATTTTGAAATAAGTGGAGATATAGTTAAATTAAAAGATAATATTAGTTATGAAGAACTTGTTAATTTAGCTAAAATGATTAAGGATAGAGATGATATAGATGATGATATATCTTTCATTATAACTGATTTTAATCTTTTGACGGTTTTAGGGATATATACAATGAGAGAGGCTTTAGTTAACTATTTGAAAATAGAAAGAGAGTTAGAGAAAAATTATCAAAATTTATTTACAGAGAAAGATAATAAGAAATTAAGAGATAGTATTGCTAAGTTATTAAGATTAAGGGCAGGATTTTTAATGCAAGTACATATGTTACCTGGATATAGTGTGGCATCTTTAGTTAGGACAATGACTGATTTAGTAGAAGTTGATGAGTATGTAATGAATCCTCTTAATATGGATTTATATATGAATAGTGATTTTTATGTAGATGATAATGATTCTTTGGATGAAATAGAAAACATGCTTTATAGTACTTATCAATATTCAATATTTGGAGATGCTAGATATAAGCTTTCAACATGTAAGTTATTAGATGAAATTAGTAAAATTTACTTTATTAGTAAAATTGATGAAGACACTGCTAGAGAAGATTTGGATGATATTTATAATAGTATTAGTTCTAGTGAGAAAAAAGATTCTTTGGAGGAGAGATTGTTTTATTTAACTTATTTAAAGAAAATAGGTATTTTTATGAGTAAATATGGTTATCGTAAAGATTTAGGTATGGTTTATAGGAGATTATTATACTCTTTAGATGATATTAGTGATAAATTATTTGTTGATGGAAATATAGATAAGGCTATAGAAAAGATAGGAGATATAGAGATTAATGAAGACTCTTTTGTTGGATTACATGATGAGATGCTATTTATGGCTTCAGAAATATTTGAAGTAGGTATTAATAAATATACATTTAGAAAGTTATTAATGTTAGCTACTTTTTATGATATTACTAGATGTGAAGATATAGTGGATGCTATTGATGGTTATAAAAATAATAATAATTATTCATATTTTTGTGATATAATATTTGGTGATAGTAATAATAAAGGCTATGGAAAAAAATATGAATTGTAGGAGGAGTTTATGAAGAAGAATGTTTTAGCAATGATGGGGGCTATGTTAGGTGGTTTAATTGCTACTTTGCCATGGGTTTTGGTTTATGTATATGGTAATATGATGTATTCTATATTAGCAATATTTGTAGCTATGGGAGCATTATTTGGTTATCAATTATTTAAGGGAGAAATTAATAAGAATTTACCTATTAAGATAGTAGTTGTATCTTTATTATCAATTACTATTGCTACTTTAGTAATTATTCCTTGTTTATTACTTGCTCATGAAGGTGCAGCAGTTACTATTAATAATTTTAAGTATTTATATAGTGATAGTGATTTTATAGGTGGTATTATTACTGACTATATTGTTAGTGTATTATTTACTTTACTAGGTATTAGTGGAGTTATTAAATCAATAAAGAATCAAGTAGCTAATAATAATGGTAAGATTAAGATTGATTTAAGAAATGGTAATAATAAGAAAGATCGTATGTTAATTAAAAATATATTATTAGATAAAGGAGCAATAGATAGTAATAGTGCTTATGCATTTAGTGATGAAGATAAGATTAATAATGATACTTTAAATATTTTACTTATTTCTGGAGAAGTTGTTAGAGTAGATGATGATAAATATTATTATGATAGTAAGAAAGAAGTAGAAAATAAAAAACAAAATAAGAAGAGTACAATTATTGTTATAGTACTTTTGTTAGCAGTTATTGGAGTACTTGTATATTTTGCTAATAAAAATAGTGATAATGATAGTGATAATGATAATAAAACACAAGAATTAATTAAGTATACAGTTCCTTCAGGATATATGAAATATGATGATGAGGAAGGTGGATATTTATATGTACTTAATAATGATTTATCAGGAGAACTTGGATATATTGATGTATATAATTTAGATGGTGAATATGAATATTCAACGGAATTTATTAATAATATTATGACTACTATTGAAAAAGAGGGAGAACTATTAGATACAGATGAATTTACTAATAAATATAATTATAAAGTTGTTTATTTTGAAGTAAAATATGATAAATACTCAATGATGGTTTATTATATATTTAGTGGTTCTGATTTAGGTGTTGTTGAGGTTATTAATTATTCAGATAATAGTAGATTATATAGTGATGGTAAAGAGATTGCTAATGGATTTACTTGGAATAAGTTAGCATAAAGAAAGATGTGATTAGATATGAAGAATATGTTATGGGGAATTGTTTTGATTGCTATTGGTATTGTATTAGGACTTAATGCTTTAGATATTACTACTATTGATTTATTTTTTGATGGTTGGTGGACATTATTTATTATTATTCCTTGCTTTATAGATTTATTTAAAGATAAAGATAAGACGGGTAATATTGTAGGACTTGTTATTGGTATATTCCTATTACTATCTTGTCAAGGATTAATAGATTTTAGTAGTTTATGGAAGATGGTAGTACCAGTAGTATTAATTCTTATTGGGTTATCTTTTATATTTAAAAATACATTTAGTGATAGTGCGAAAAAGATAAAAGAAATTAATAGTAAGAATAAAGAAAATGATAAAGAAATTTTGGCAGTATTTTCATCACAAAAAGTAAATGCTAGTGATGAGAAGTTTGAAGGAGCTTCTATTAGTTGTGTATTTGGAGGAGTTAGTCTTGATTTAAGAGAAGCTAAAATAACTAGTGATATTGTTATTAATGCTACTAGTGTTTTTGGTGGAATTGATATTTTGGTTTCTGATAATGTTAATGTTAAAGTAAATTCAACATCTATTTTTGGTGGTGTTGATAATAAAATAGAAAATAATAGTGATAATAAGAAGACTATTTATGTTAATGCTACTTGTCTATTTGGAGGAGTGGACATTAAGTGAGAGTATTTACAAAAGTAATGAAGTATTTGGCACTAGCTTTGGCTATTAGTATTATAGCTGGTATTGTATCTTCAATATATTATTTAGGGGATGGTATTACTAATATGTTTAAACATGAAGAAGTTAGTGATAATGTTTATGCTTTAGAGTTTGAAGATGGTATTAAAGAACTTAATGTTAATGTAAGTTTTTCAAAGTTAGTAATTAAAAGTGGAGAAAAATTTAGAGTAGAAAGTAATAATAAATCAGTTGTTGTTAATAATAGTAATGGTATTCTTAAAGTAGTTGATGGAAAACATTTAAATAATAATGTTATCACTATATATATACCTAATGATTTTATATTTGATAAAGTTAAAATAGATACTGGTGTTTCTAGTGTTAATATTGGTAAGTTAAGTGGTTATGATGTTGACTTAAATTTAGGCGTTGGGAATCTCGATATTGAAAGTTTAACTGCTATAGATAAATGTGATATTGATACAGGGGCCGGAAGAACTGTTATTAATGATGCTGATGTGAGAAATTTAGATTTAGATATTGGCGCAGGACAGTTTATTTATAATGGTATTATGAGAAATAGAGCTATAGTGGACGCTGGTGTTGGAGAAGTTAATATTAATTTAAATAATAAAGATAGTTATGTAGTATATGTAGAAAAAGGAATTGGCAATATTACTATTGATGGAGTAAGTGTCGGCGATGGTTCGACTTATGGTAATGGTAATAATAGAGTTGATATTTCTGGGGGAATTGGTAGTATTAAAGTTAATTTTGATAAATAATGTAGGTTAAGATGAGTAAAGTATATTATACAAAGAATATTGATGCTGATAGTTTAATTAAATTATATAAAGCGTTAGGAGTTAATTTAGAGGGTAATATTGGTATTAAAGTATCTACTGGGGAGAAAGATTCTCGTGGATATTTAAAGAAAGAGTTAATTAATTCATTAGTTAAGGTGTTAGTAAATTAAAAGAAAGAATTGATGCAAGAGAAGGTAGACATATTCTTCCTTATGTTGAAGACTAGGACTTGGTAGTAGAGAATACGAACTTATAAATATTGATGAAGAATAGTGGAATATCTATTCTTTTTTTGGTATATTAATTGACACTTAATAGACAAAATGATATACTTTATTTATAGTATGGGTAAATAGAAAGTGGTAGATATAATGGGTAAATTAATTAATAAAAGATTCTTATTTATTTTAGGTATTAGTGTTATTTCTCTTGTTATGTTAATAGGAGGAATGTTTTATTTGTTTGATGATAGTGATAATACATTTGTTAAGAGTGGGTATATATTAAATCCAATGAGTGCTAATAGTACTAGATATTATTTTGATAAAGGTACTAGTTATCATACTAATTTATCATTATTAATTGTGTTTAATGATGTAGATAAAGATGATGTTAAAGTAAATAAAGATAGTTTTGTTCATTATTTAGATGGAGATATGTCTTTCTTAAAGAATGGGGCTATTTTAGACTTAGGGACAATTAATAAATCAATGGCTACTTATTATAATATTACTGATAAGTCTTTAGTTAAATATAGTAATGGTGGATATACAATAGACAATAAAGATGATGTTCTAACTATTGAAAATTTTATTGGTAGAATTAGTGATAATAGATATATAGTAGCGGGTGCTAATGTAAGACTTGTTTATGGTGCTGATAATATTGAGACTAAAGGAGATTATTTTGAGATTACTTATGTTGAGAATGGTGTTGTAAATATTGAAAATCAGGAAGTTAAGCTACAAATGGCTGCCCAAGATGCTAAGATATTAGTTAATGATGATATAGTAATTAGTTTAGGTGCTAAAAAGATTAATTATGGTACTGATGGTGTTATGTCTATTACTGAGATAACTATAGATGGTAATGAGAATATTGAAGTAATACCAAAAGATGAATATAAAGATAATAGTTCTTCATCTAATGGTGGTAATGGTTCAGGTGGTAGTCAAGGTAATGATGGAACTAATGGAGACGGCAATGGTAACGGAGGCACAGGCGGTGATGGCAACGGTGGTACCGGTGGTGACGGTAATGGCAGTGGTTCTGACGATAAGCCTAATAGTGTAATTGATGATTATAATTTAATTAAATTAAAGGATGTTAAGATAGATGCTACTAGTATTGAAGTTATGTTTGATGTTAGTGATAAATTAAAAGAACAACTTATTTTACAAGTTATTAACACAGCAACTGGTAAGAGAATATATACTAGTATACTTAATGAAGATAATAAGATAGAGTCTTTAACACCTAATAGTAATTATTTATTTACAGTATCTTCTAGTAATGGTGATAAAGAATATTATCAAGGATTATTTAGAACTGATGTTTTAGGAGTAGAACTTACGAAAGTATATGCTACTTCTAGTAGTCTTACTTATATGGTTAAGGTTATGGAAGAATCAGTAGTATCTGATTTAACATTGAAGTTATATCGTTTTGATAGTGAAAGCAATGAAGAAGTATTTATATCTTCTTATGACATTAAAGCAGAGGATGCTTATGATGGTTATAATGCAGTATTTGATAATTTGGATAGTAATACTATTTATACAGCTGTTATTGATAATATTAGTTTAAGTAGTTATCAATATACTGGAGTATATACAATTAGTAATAACGCTATTACGTTAAAGGAAATACCTAATTTTAATAATTTAAGTGTTTTGGTTAATGCTGAAGGATCTAGTTTCGAACTTTCTATTAAAGATATAAAAGATAAAGATAATGCTATAACTAGATATACTTATAATATATATCGTAAGGAAGATGTTAGTAATAATGTTGATGATTTAAAGACAATTATTAAACCTATTACTAAGAATAATGCTTCTAGTGTTAGTGTATTAGTAGATAATAATGATCCTAATAAACTAAGCAGTGAAGAAAATTATGTTTATAATGTAGTTATTGAATACTTTGATAATGAGAAGTATGTGGAATATGCTTCAGTATATAGCGATGACTTTATTATGAGTGGTGAAGCTAAAATTATATTTGAAAGAGATGATGAGTTAACTACTTACAATAAGATAGTTGCTAATATTAAATTAGTAGATAATAGTTGTATTGTATTTATGGATGGTAGAACTAATTGTAATTTAGAGAATAATATTTATATAAAAGTTAGTGAAGATAATAATTATTCTAATGTAAGTCCGAAGATTATACCTATTGAGTTTGATTTAGAGACATTAACTTATAAGTTAGAACTTAATGATTTAATTGAGAATACTAGATATCGTATTGAGGTTTTTGCAGATATTGATAGAAAAGATGGTAATGGAGTAATATTTAATTCGTTACTTGGTCAGACTATTATGAGTACTAAAGCACTTGCTAATTTAAATGTTAGTTTTGAAGATGCTGGTAGTAGTGAATTACATCCTATTAATAGTAATATTAAGTTTAATCCAGTAAATGGTACTAGTGATGCTCAATTAAAATATACAATAGATGCTTTAAAGAGGGTAGATGCATATTTATACTATGGTAATGTTAGTGATAATGTTAATGCTGGTGTGTTATTAGGTAATACTAGTTATCTTAGTAGTAATGGTGTTAATATTGGAGAATTATTCTATGAAAATAAGTTTAATTTAACTAATGGTGATGCGTTTGGTTTAGATCTTGATGATTTACGTAATGAAGATGGTGAGTTAAGCCCTTATTATACAATTGCTATATATGCTTATTATGATGAAGATGGTAAGTTACCTATAGTTTTAAATAATAATATTTATGCTTATAAAATTAATGAATTATTATTAATGGGTAAAATAGAAGAGCCTAAGTTATTGGTTAATCCAATTAGTAATGGTAAGAGTGATTATAGATTTGATAAATTGATAGATGATTCTACCGTAGTTGGGTATAAGTTAACAGCAGCTTTCGATAAATTAGGATTGGAAAATCATGGCTTTACTATTGATAAATTTAATATATATGTATATTTAAAGAGTGAATTAGAAAGTGGTATTGTTAAACCTGTTGACTTCTATATTTTAGAGGATGGTAAGTTAAAGGGAGTTAATACTATTTCGGTAGACAATCCGGCTAGTGGAATAGAAAATACTATTTATATGGATTATGGTAGTGAGTATGATAAACGTGATGATATCATGTCTAGAGGTAATGAGTATGTAGTTAGTTATGTACTTGGTTTAACTAAAGATGGTGTAAGTTCAGTTTATCCAACTGCTAAAGAATACGAGGCTGGTGGAGTATTCACTACTGTTTTAGCAGAAAAAGAAAGCCCTAATATTAAGTTATATCCATTAGTTAGTGATAAGAGTTCTATTACGTATAAATATAATATTGTGGATGTTGATAAAGCATTGAATGGTAATAAGTTATATTCTAAAGTTAATGATGTAGTTAGTGAGTATTCTTTAGAAAGTAATTTAGATGGTAGCTTTAAAGTTAGTGGTTTAACTAATGATAGTATTATTAATATTTATTATAGTAAGAATGTATCTAAGACTAATAGTGAGAAAGATTTTGTTGAAGATAATTTCTTTGAATATAAATATGATGGGCAATATAAGCTAGATGATAATTTAAGTTATGTTATTAACAATAATAGTTCAAATGGTAATAGAGTAAATATTAAATTAGTTGGAAATGATGAAATACTTAATAGGGTATTATCTTATGAAATTACTTTAACGGATAGTAAAGATAATATTTATAAGAGTAAGTTATGGAATCTTAATAAGTGTTTAGATGATGATACTAATAGATGTATTTATATTGATTATATGATTCTTAAGAACTTAGGTATGCAATCTAGTGTTGATAAAGTTAATCCTATTAAAGTAGGTATTAAAGCTTATTATGATAGTGGATTAATTGGTTATGAATTAAAGAGTGATTATTATATATTCCAAAATAATTCTACTAGTAAGGAAGATGGTAGTTATATTGGGGTTAATAATTATGGCAATGTTATATTATGGAATAAAGATTTAGGTTTTGGTAAAGGTTATTATACTTATACTTTAGGAGAAGATAAGAGTGGTAAGTTTATTACTTTAGTTAATAAAGATAATAATGATCGAAGTGGTAAGACTTATTATGATGTTACTAGTGCTGGTTTTGTTGGTAGTAAGGGAACAATGGTTCCTAAAGGAGTATCAGTTAATAATGTTAGTACAGATAATGCTACATTTAGTTTTAGTAGTATAGTTCCTAAAATATCTATTGATAGTAAGGCTGTTAAATTAGATGGTACAGTTATATCGATGACGGTTGATGGGTATGATCCTGATTACTTTGTTAATGAGAATGGTAAACATTATTTCTATATTGATGTTTATGAGAATGAAAGTGATGTAGGTAATGATAGTCTTATTAGAAGAAAGATAAAAGTTGATTATGATAATATTAATGAGATAGTTATTGATGGTTTAGAAAATAATAAAAGATATTATTATACAGTTAATGCTTACTTATATTATAATAATAAGGCTGTATATACTAGATTATATGATGCTAAATATGATGATGATAGAACAGAGTTATATACATTTAGATCATTAGATGGTAGTGATATATTTAATAGAATTAGTGTTGATTTAGAGTTAAGTAAAGATAAAGGATATTCTGATAGACAGTTAAGAACTACTTTAACATTTATCAAGGGTGAGTATAATGATTATCCATTTAATTTTGATATTCAATATGTATTATGCAATAAAGGTAGTCAGTGTTCATTAGATAGTGAAGATAAGGTATTAGATGGTACAATTAGTTCTTCTAGTATTAAGGGTACGACTGCTAGTGGATTATACGATTTATCAAATATTGATATGGTATATGGCACTAATTATATTATTAAAGCTTATGCTGTTTATAATAATTTAGATGTAAATGGTAATGTAGTTGGTAAGTATGAAGTACTTCTTAATAATAAAGATGATGTTTATCTAAGAGAACTAGAGAATGTTAAGTTTAGTCTACTTAGAGGTGCTGATTATATAGATGGTAAGTATGTAATAGATGCAACTATTAATGTTAGCGATAAAGACCATGTATTAAAGAATGGGGTATATTATGTTAAACTTGTTGATGAAGATAATAATGTAGTTGGTAAGCTTAAATATACTAATAGTGATGGTGAAGTAGTAACTATTGATGACTATGAGAACTATGCGTTAGATGTTAGTGTTATTAATAGAAAGATTACTTTTACAGATTTAAAGCCTGAAACTAGATATACTATTATTGTATATGGAGAAAGTTATCGTAATAATTATAATTTAAGTGATGAAGAGAAGAATAGTCATGTGGAAGTTAGCAGAAGCTTATATTCCTCTAATGATTATGGTGTTTCTACTGGTACAATAGTATTTTCTGCTACAGAGAGAAGCTTTGTTGTAATATTCTCTGAAGGTGTTAATTTAAGTAGGATTACTAAAGTATTTTATAAGATTCATACAATAAATGATCTTCAATATATTCCAGATGATAGTTATGATATAGGTGCAGATGGTAAGAAGTTTGAAAGAAGTAATGAAGATGAAGACTTTACACTTACTATAAATCCTGAAGGAATAGTTAATCAGATTAATTCGGTATATGTTGGTTCAGTTAGTTTTATAGTTAAAGATGATGAGGGTAATTTACATTTATTAGAAAATCCTAAATGGGAGAATAAAGAGTTTGCTTATACTAAGGATACAAAGAAGGGTTAGGAGATAATTATGAGGAGAGAGTATAATTTGAAAAATAAAATAAATTTTGTTGTAATAGGGGTATTATCAATTTTAATAATTATAATTTTCTCCTTATTTATTATTAAATTTGTTAGTATAAAGAGGGTTGAATACTCACTTAATAAAGGTACTGTTTTGTTTGATGCTGATTATAATAAACTTAATATTGATAAGAGCGTTATTATGAAGTTAAAATGGAATGGTAATTATTATATAAGTAGTGAAGATAATGATACTATTTTAGGAAGAAGAGTTGTAGCGTATAATGAACTTACTAAGAATTTAGATCTATATGGTAAGTATTATGAGATACTTAGTAATGGTGAGGTTAATATTGATAAAGATATTACTAATATTAATACTCAAAGTGAGAGTAAGTTCTATAAGTTGGAAGATAGAAAGTATTTACTTGTTGATAGAAGTATTAGAAGTAGTGATGGTGCACTTGATACTAGTAATTATTTAATAGTTGAGTTAGATAAACAAGGTAATGCTTTGTTATTAAATAATGAAGTTCATTATAAGACTTTATCTGAAGCAATTATTAATACTAGTAGTTATAGTTTTGATGTGGCTAATGAAATTCTTTCTTTTGGAGAAGATAAAATAGATTTAAAACAAATTATTGGTAGTAGTAATCAATATAAACCTAGTGATAGTTCTAGTGATGGTACTGATGGTAATGGCGGAACAGGTGGCAATGGTGGATCCGGTAATGGAAGTGGAAATGGTTCAGGAAATGGAACAGGTACTGGAGGTAATGGCACAGGAGGTAATGGTGGTATTGCTACGGGTGATAATGGTGTTATAAATAATGGTGAAGATGGCGAAGACGTTGTTATTAAGAAAAAGAAAACATCAGTACTTAGCGTAGTTCCTTCAATAGATAGTATTAGTGTTGATTATTTTGTATATGATCCTAATGATGAATATAAGAGTGTTTATGTTATTGTTAGTGATGGTGTTAATAGTAATACAGTATACTTATCAAAGAGTAATACTAATATTATTCTTAATGGATTAAAGATGGGTACTAAGTATAATTTGAAGTTTATGTTTAGTTATTTAGATAGTGAAGGTAAGATGTTATTAGATAGTTTTAGTGAGATAGATGTTAGTACTGTTTATCCTAGTTATCAAGTATCTTTAGTTAAGGTATCAAAGGTTAGTAATGAACTTAGTTTTCGTATTAGTTTAGATTCTAGATATATTATTGATAAAGCTAATGTTAGTTTAATTATTGATGATGTTGTAGTAGATAGTAAGAGTGTTAGTGTAAGTGAGAATGCTAAGAGTGTAGTAGATAGTTTTGTTCTTCCTAATATTGATAAGGGTAGTGTAGTAGTTATTAGATTAAATAGTGTATCTAGTAATGGTGTAGTTATTAATAGTAATAGTTATTATCAATATATTAATGAGTAAAGGAGTAGGGGTATGAAAATAATAGAGAAGATTAAAGGTAATTATAAAGTTATAGTGCCTATATTAGTTATATTATTGTGTGTTATTAGTTTTATATTTATATATAGTGATTATAAGTATAAGAGTAAGAGAAATATTAAAGAGATAGAAGTATTTCAATATTTATCACAGGATAAGTTAGAGTATAAGGCTAATGTTAGTTATAATCATGATAATAAAATTATGGATTTAGTACCTAAGGGTCTTACTATTGAATATAATTCTATGCCTGTATATTATAGTTCTTCAGATAGGGTAATATTTCCTAAAAGTATGGATATAGTATTTCCTTTAAAAGATATTAAAGAGTATCAGATGGATAAGTATGGTGTTTATTATAAAGAAGATAATATGCATTATTTAGGAGATACAGGTAGTTTTAAAGATTATAATTATTTCTTTATATATGATTATAAAGATTTATATTTCTTTCCTGATGATGTAGATGTATATATTGATGATGTTTTTTATACACATCTTAGTGCTATGTCATATTTAACTACTGGTGGTGGTTATACATTACAATACTTTGATAAAGAAGAAGATAAAGTAGAGATAGTGGATATTGAGAATAAGGTAGTAGTAGTTAAAAATGAAAATTATGAAGTTAATGTTAGTTTTGATTATTTAGTTGTTTATAATCGTGAGGTAATGTTATCTAGTAGTGATTCAAAATTAAAAAGTATTAATGAATTAAATTGACATGGTGGTTATTGTTGAGATATAATTAATTATAGTAGATTAGTATAGATAGGAGTGATATTATGGAGACGATTTTATCGTATACGGCTCTTGGTGTTGGACTAATGCTTGGGCTTGGATTTTTAGGTTTAGGTATTGGTATTGGCATATTGGGAGGTAGAGTAGCAGAGGCAATTGGAAGAAATCCTGAGACAAAAAATGATGTAGTACATTCTGTTATGACAATATTGATTATTACAGCGGTATTTTTACTATTCTTATTTGCTTTTTGTTTCTTATTATTATTCTTTAATCCTTTAGTAACTTATTAATATGGCACTGGTAATTGTTATTGTATGTGTGGTTATGATAATTTTAATATTATTCATGTTTTTAATACTTAAGAATACTGTTAAAATTGTTAATAATCAGACTAAATCATATTTTGTTAATAAGCTTCAAGATTACGATGATTTAATTTTAGCTAAAGAGAATAAACTTAATGAAATAGAGGAATTATTAAAGAATAAAAAACAGGGTAATAAAGAAGAAAATAAATTGAATAAAGAGTCGGGGTATGCTTTTGATACTGATGTTATTGATTTGTTTAATCAAACACAGTATCGTGATAATAATATATTTGAACTAAATAAAAAGATAGAAGAGAATTTTAATGTTAATTATGAAGAATTAATTAAAGATTTTATTTCTCTTACAAAGGGTAAAAATAATTATAAATTTTGTTTAAATTTAAGAGATAAGTTTACTAGTGATGTTATATATACTTTAAAGACGAAGAGTGGTCTTGATAGAGAAGAATATTATAAAGAATTACTTACTGAGGAAGAGTTTAAAGTATATGAAGCATTTAAAGTTATTGTTAGTGATAATAGTGTAGAGAATTTTATTTCTTATTTAGATGAACTTATTAGTTTGAATGATCCTACTATTAAGATTTTAGTGGGTAATAAGAAAGAAAATTATGATTATTTAAATAAATATATTAAGACTATTTATTCTGATAAGATATATAAGGGAATTAAGATAATATATAGAGATAAGATATATGATTTTAGTTTGAGTGAAAGGAATTGATAGTATGGATGATATATTTTTAAATGATTTAAATGAATCTATAGATAATATTAAGAATAATAATAATGTTTATACTGCTGGTAAGGTTATTAAAGTTAACGAATATATTATTGAAGTATCAGGATTAAACGATATTAGTTTTTATGAGAAAGTTAATGTTGATGATAAGGCTAATGGTTATGTATTTGGTATATATCCTGATCGTGTAATTGTTGCTTTGGTAAATGTATATGATGTTGTTAAACCTGGTGATATTGTTTATGGCTTAAAGAAAGAGTTTAAATGTTTATTTAGTCTTGATTCAGTTGGTAAGGTTATTGATATATTTGGTAATGATTTAATAGCAGGTAAGAAATTTGATAACTTAGTAGAGATTAGTGTTGAGAATAAGAGTACTTCTATTATGGATAGGGGTACGGTTAATAGAGAATTACTTACGGGTATTACAGGTATTGATTTATTATATCCAATTGGTAAAGGTCAAAGACAGCTTATTATTGGTGATAAAAAGACTGGTAAGACACAGTTATGTTTAGATACAATCGTTAACCAAAAAGATAAGAATGTATTATGTATTTATGTAGCTTTAGGTAAGACTAAGAAAGAAGTAAAAGATATATATTATGAACTTACTAAGAGAGGGGCTGCTAGTTATACTATTATTATTGCATCATTTCATGATGAACTTCCGACAAGAACTTATTTAACTCCTTATGTAGCTTTATCAATAGCAGAAACTTTTATGGCTCAAACTTATGATGTATTAGTATGCATTGATGATTTAAAAAAACATGCGGATATTTATAGACAGATATCACTTGCTAGTAAAAAGACTCCTGGTAGAGATGCATATCCTGCTGATATTTTCTATGCTCATAGTAGATTGTTAGAAAGAGGTTGTCAGCATATTAATGGTGGTTCTATTACTATCTTGCCTATTGTTGAAACAAAGGGTGGAGATATTACTGATTATATAGCTACTAATATTATTAGTATTTGTGATGGACAGATTGTATTATCTAGTAAGAACTTTACAAAAGGTGAGAAACCAGCAATTGATTATGGACTTTCAGTATCGAGATTAGGTGGTAATGTACAGGATGATAATATGAAGAAAGTTGGTAGTAAGGTTAGAATTCAGTTATTGTCTTATCTTGATGTTAGAGAAATATATGAACTTGCTAACTTTGATGAGATGAGCGATGAACTTAAAGATAGACTTACTAATGGTAAGAAGATATTAGATAATTTAAGACAATATAGATTTAGTCCTAGAACAAAGAAAGAAATGTTAGATAGTTATAAGTTTATTATGGATAGTGATAAAATAGAAGAAGAAAAGAAAGATGAATTATATAGTGAAGAAAATATATTTGTCGATTAGATAATGGAGAGGATAAAAATGGTAGTTGGTAAAATTATTTCAATATTTGATATTAGTGTTGAAGTTATTCTTAGCGATACTGATGTTAAGTTAGGAGATATTCTTAAAGTTAAGGATGATGATGAGTATCTTTTTGAGGTAGTTAATGTTAATAATATTAGTGCTACTTGTATTAGTTTAGGGACTACTAGAGGACTTAAAAAAGGTAGTGAAGTTGTTAGAAAGAATAATGGTATTGAGATTGAGTATTCTGATAAGATACTTGGTAGAGTATTTAATTCTTATGGGGATACTATTGATGGTAAAGAGATAGTTAGTTCTAAAAAGAGAAATATTAATAATGAAACAGTATCTTTAAGTAAACTTAATGTTAATAGTGATATTTTATGGACCGGTATTAAGGTTATTGACTTTTTTGCTCCATTACAAAAAGGTTTTAAGATGGGTCTTCTTGGAGGTGCTGGTGTTGGGAAAACAGTACTTATTAAAGAGTTAATCCATAATGTTTATTCTTCTATTAATGCGCATGCAGTATTTGTTGGAGCTGGCGAAAGATCAAGAGAAGGTCGAGAATTATATGATGATATGGTATCTTCTAATTTATTAGATAAGATGAGTATGGTTTTTGGTCAAATGGGTGATAATCCAGTATCAAGAAGTAAGAGTGTTTATTCAGGATTAACTTTAGCAGAGTATTTACGTGATGAAAAGAAAAAAGATGTATTACTATTTATTGATAATATATATCGTTTTATTCAGGCTAAGAGTGAGATTGCTACTGAGTTAAAACAACTACTTATTGAGAATGGATATCCGGCTGATATGGCTAATGAGATTAGTAAGGTAGAGGAGAGAATTTCTTCAACTGAGAATGGTTCAATTACTTCATTCCAAGCTATTTATATACCTGCTGATGATTATAATGATGAGGCAGTGTCTACTATTACTTCTTATATGGATGGACAAATAGTTCTAGATAGAAAGATTGCTGAATTAGGTTTATATCCAGCTATTAATGTGTTTAAATCTACTTCTAAATTAGTTGATGTTGAAAAAATCGGAGAAAGACATTTTAAACTAATAGAGGAAGTGCTTAGATATTTAACTAGATATGAAGAATTAGAAGAAATTATTGCTATTTTAGGTATTGAAGAATTAAGTGAAGAAGATAAGAAAATATTCTATCGTTCAAGAAAACTTAGATATTATTTTTCACAGCCAATGTTTGTAGCGGAAGCTTATACAAACATTAAGGGTGAATTTGTTAAGATAGAGGATATTTTAATAGATGTTGAGAATATATTAAGTGGTAAATATGATGATGTGGATGAGAGTAAGTTCTTATTTATAGGTAAATATCATGAATAGTAAAGGTATTAAGGTTAGAATATTTAATTTAGAGAGCGGTCTAGTTGAATATGAAGATGTTAAGTTTATTAGAGTTATTAGTAAAGATTATAATTTATTAATTATGAAAGATTATTTACCTATTATAGGAGAAGTAGAAGGTAGTATAGATATTAAGGGTGATGATGTAGATATATCATACTCTAAGATAAAGGCTTTTTATATGAATAGTCATAATGTATTTAATTTAATGATTGAAGAGGGTTAATATGAATAGTGTTGATATTTTAAGTAATTTTATTGTATTTGCGGCAATTGCTGTTGTATTCTTATTAGCGTTATTTATTTATTTTAAGATATCTTTAAAGAAATATGATGTTAATAGTGATAAAGTTAGATTTTATGGTTTATTTTTAGGAATGGATAATGGTTCAATTATTGCATTTAGTATGATTACTTTAAATTTTATATTTTTAGCTTGGTTAATGATTAGTTTTGTTGGTATAAATTGGCTTTATGTTGGAGTATCTTATGTATTAGTTATTATGGCGACAATAATTAGTAAACAATATAATAGAATATTCATTAATATAGTATTTAATGGAATTAATTGTTTGTGTGTATTTCTAGCTAATTATGTATATAATTACTTTATGAAAGATAGTAGTATATATTTGTTAGTTATATTAGCTTTTGTTATTATCTTTGTATTTTTATATTTATTATATATTACTTTTAAATGGTTAAATGAGGTTATTACTAAGAATAAGTATTTAGTTAAGAAGCAATATAAGAAATTATAGGTGATGGTATGAGAGTTAAGAATGTTGTTAAGGTTATGAATTTTAACGCGTTATTAAATGTTGATAAGGCTATTAAGAAGGCCTCTAAATATAAGAATGTTGGGGAAGAAATTACTAGTATTCTATCTAGAATTATTTATAATAAGAATATTGTTTTAGATAAAAAGAGTTTAAAAGCTGATCCTAATAAACCTAAATTAAATATATATATTGCTAATGATTATGGTTTTTGTGGTAATTTTAATAGTGAGATCAATAGAAGTTTAAGAGAAGATAAAGATTGTTATAAGATTATTATTGGTAAGAAGATAATATTTAGTGATGATTTAACTTTACTTAAGATACATAAAGATGATTTTTTTACGAGATTTGGGGAGATAGAGAATATCTTAAGAAATGGTGTTGTTAGTAATTTATATAGTGAAGTTAATGTATATTATAATCATTACTATTCTTCTACTAGTTTTGGGTTTGTTAAATTGCAATTATTTCCAGTAAAGTTAGAAGGGGAATTATATGAAGGAGAAGACTTTATTACTGAGACAGATATTAGTAAAGTTTTAGCTAGTTTACTGGGATTTTATATGTGCTACCAAATAATTATGTGTGAAAGTATTTCGGAAGCAGCTGAGAATGTTTTAAGAAGTCAGATTACTAGTTCAGCATTAGATAAGATAGAGGAAAAAGAAGAAGAAGATAGATTATTAGAGAATAAGAGAAAGAAAGAAATAAGTGTAAAGAAAAGTGTAGAAAACTTTAAAAAGATTATGTAAAGAAAAGTTATATTATTGACAATATTTTTGATAAAATATATACTTATAATAGAGGTGGGATATAATGATAAGTGGAAGTAGTGCTTTTAATGATATATTAGAAAAAAAGTATAAAATATTAAGAACTAGTTTAATATTGGGTAATTCTAAAAATCGTGATGATTTACTATTACAATTTGAAGATACTGCTAGAAGGGTAGATGATATATATAACAATAGATATTTACAAATTTTAGCTAGTAAGAAATATCCTACTAAGAACTTGAATGAAGAAGAAGATAGACTTAGAGATTTAATAGATTTTATTAAAAAGAGAGTTTATGATAGAAAGTGTTTTTTAGATGATTATAAAGAGATTACTTTATATAATTTAGATGGTTTAAAAGATATTAGTGATGAAGATGAATTATCTTTATATGAAAATAGACTTAGTATTATTGATGAATATTTATCAAATGTTGATAAGATAGATGTCATTAATAAGCGTATTAGTGAATGTAAAGATGAGTTAGATGAAAAGTATAAAGTAAATGCGGAAAATCAAGCTCTTGATGTTAAATATGAAGATACTTTATTAGATGAATTTAATAAGATAATATTAGATGATGAATATTATAGTAAGTTAAGTTATGCAGATATAGATAAGGAATTAGAAGACTTAGATATAAGTTCTAAAGATAAGAAAGCTACTTTAGATACTTTTATTGCTTCTTATGATGCTTTAGAGAATTCTGGTATTGGAGAAGATGAGAAGAATGAGTATAAGTCTTATGTTAGAGATGCTAAAGTAGATTATTATAATGATGTTGAAAAGATATATATATTAAAATTATATAAGATGGTTCTTGATAAGAAGACTGAATATAAAGATATATTTAGTAAGAGAGAGAATATTACTAATTTATTAAATGAAAGATTAGTACTTAGAAATGACTTAGGTATAGATAGTTTTGATGTATTAAGTGGTTTTTATGATATAGTATGTGATCAGTTTGGTGTAGTTAAGGCTCAGAAATATACTATAGAAAGTATCGATAATTTAATATTAACTTTAGATGGTTATGAGAATGATTTAAAAGAATTAACTATGAGAAATAGTGATAAAGAAATATTAGATGTGGTATCTGATTATATATTTGATATTGATAAGAAACCTACTATAGAAGTAGAAGATACTGAAGAAGATGTAGTAGAGGAAGAAGTACCTAAGATTGAAGATATAAAACATTTGGATAATGAGGTGGTAGCAGTTGAAGATGCTGTTGACTTTGATACTGATGTTGTATCTATGCAAGCTATTGATGTTATGAAAAGAGTAGTTGAAGCTTTAGATATAGATAAAGATAATATTATTACAGTTGAGAATAATAAAGATGATATATTCTTAGATGAAGAACCTAAAGTAGAAGAGAAAGAAGATAGTAAGAAGAATATACTTACTAAAGAAGTTCCAATGACTGAAGAAGATATATTTAAAGATATTGATCCATTCTTAGATGATAATATGTATGAGAATGATAATGAGAAAGTAAAAGATGATACTATGGGATTAGTAATGCCAGATATAGATAAGATAGGTTCAGTTAAACCTACGAATACTTTATCTAAAATAGAAGACATTGCTAGAGATAACAATGATTTAGTATTACCTACATTGGGCTTAATTAATAATACTAAAGATGTATCATTAGTGTCTGATAATTATTTATCATAATATAAATTATAAGTGTATAGTCTAGATGATTATATGCTTTTTTTTGTTATGTAATAAAGTTGTTTGCTAGGAGTTACTTTTGTTGAAATAGTAATTATAGTTTGATATGATGTATTTATATAGTTAGATAAAAAGGTGCGACATTGTCGCACCAATTGTTTGGTTAAAAGGTGCCCCAGTGGGGCACCTATTGTATGAGAATGTAATTATTTATTAAAAAGTGTCGACAGTGTCGGCATAATTGAAACTTGTAAAAGGGAGGTTTTGTATGGATTATTATGATGAGATAAAGAACGAATTAATAAGCAATGAAATAAATAGAAAAGTTAAAAATTATTCTATAAATAGAAGTGATTTAAATGCTTATTATAATGTTGGAAAAATGTTAAGTGAGGCAGGTAAATGTTATGGTGAGGGAATTATTAAGGAGTATTCCAAAAAATTAACAGAAGAGTTGGGGAAAGGATATACAGTATCAAACTTAAAACGTTTTAGGCAATTTTATATTTTAGTTGAAAAAGGTGCCACACTGTGGCACCAATTGAGCTGGAGCCATTATAGGGAGTTAATTCCATTAAATGATATTAATAAAATAAATTATTATATTATTCAAATATCAAAAAGAAATCTTTCAAAGAGGCAACTTATCGAGATAATTAAATCTAATGAATATGAAAGATTAGATGATGAAACTAAAAATAAGTTAATTAACGGAAAAGAAACGAGTGTGGTAGATTTTGTTAAGAATCCAATAGTAATTAAGAATAAATATAATTATGAAGATATATCAGAGAAGATGTTGCAAAGATTAATATTAGAAGATATTTCTTCATTTATGAAAGAGTTAGGTAATGGTTTTAGTTTTATAGATAGTGAATATAAAATAAAATTAGGAGATAGATATAATTATATAGATTTATTACTATTTAATATAGAGTTTAATTGTTATGTAGTAGTAGAACTTAAAGTATGTGAATTAAGGAAAGAATATATAGGACAAATAGAGGTATATATGAATTATATAGATAGAAATATTAAGAAAATTAGTCAGGATAAAACTATAGGTATAATTATATGTAAAAAGAATAATAAGTATGTTATTGAATATTGTAGTGATAATAGAATAATATCAAGGGAATATATACTAGTATAATCTATAAGTTTATGCTAGGTGCGAAAAAAAATATTCTAAAAATGAAAAATATGTATTGCATTTTATCTAATAATTTGCTATTATTATTATTGTAAAGGAGGATAAGAAAAGATATGGAAAATAATAATGGAAGAGGAATATTTTACGGAGTAATGGGAGTTGCTACTTTAGTAGTTGCTATAGTAGGTGCTACATTTGCATACTTCGCTGCTAGTACTACTGGTAATGAAGGTGCTGTAGCTGCTAATTCAGCTAAAGTTTTTGGTACATTGGAAATCACTCAAGATGGACAATATGTTGCTCCAGACTTAATTCCAGCTGCTCCTGAAACAGTTGTTTCTTCTTTTGCACAAGACAAAGATGGCGCTGGTAATAAAGGTAAATGCCGTGGAGCTAGTCAGGCTAACCATGATGGTAACTATGGTATGTGTAGTTATTATACTTTCACAGTTAAGAATACATCTGATGTTGCTACTACAGTATATTTATCATTAAAGACTGATACTAATACATTTGATGAAAGTTTCAAGTATTGTGTATATGAAGGCGATACTACTGCAACACCAACACAAACTTGCAAAGCTGTTCCTACTTCAGAAGAACAATTTACTACAGTAAATTTAGCTGCTACTAATGGTACTAAACAATATACAATAGTGTTATATTATGAAAATACTGCAGTTGACCAAACAGAAGCTGGTTCTGGCCGAGCTTATACTGGTACTGTTAAAGCTAGTACATCTTCTGGTGAAAACAAGATCGTTGGTTACATCGCTGGAGCTTAATAAAAATATAACAATTTTTAAAGAACGATTAAGGTCGTTCTTTTTTTCTATATAATGAAAATTAGTATTGCATTTTGTCTAATTTTTTGTTATTATTAGTATAGTAAAGGAGGATATGAATAATATGGATGAAACTAGAGGAAGGGATATATTTTTAGGAGTTATTGGTGTTCTTACACTAATTGTTGCTATAGTAGGTGCAACATTTGCTTACTTTAGTACACAAGTTAATAGTGCTGCTAATTCAGTTAATGTAACTTCTT
The DNA here is from genome assembly GCA_934130545.1 of uncultured Bacilli bacterium. Lineage (GTDB taxonomy): Bacteria > Bacillota_I > Bacilli_A > RF39 > UBA660 > UBA6414. The sequence goes on from CAKOYD010000007.1 coordinate 46,839, forward strand.
ACCAATTTGCTACTTCATTAGCATTTAAAGAAGTTTATCCTACAAAAGAACATAAGGCTTTAATCCCACTTGATTCAGAAACTAAAAATGGAGATGTTACTTATTTAGATAAGGCTTTATCTGAGGGTTGCGTAGATGCTAAAGGATATCAAGTTTGTGCTGTTTATGAAGCTGTTTTAACTAATACTGCTGATGATGTTGTTTTAACTCCAACATTTGATGTAAGTGCAAATGGTTTTGTTAATGAAGCTGGAAATTCTAATATGTATGCTTTATTAGCTTCTGCAAATGGTTCTGAGGAAACTCCAACTGCATTTACTTATAATAGAGCAAATGCTACTAATGTTATTGCAGCATCAAATCCATTAACTTATAATGGTCAAACAACTGTTACAGTAACTGGTGGACAAACTGCAAAGTATTATTTAATTCTTTGGTTAGAGAATCTTAATGAATCTCAACCAGATATGAATAAGACTTTAACTGGACAAATCACATTTAGTTCAGAAGGCGGAGCTCAATTAAAAGCTGAATTCAATTTTAATTAAAAGAACATACTTCGGTATGTTTTTTTATGCTAAATGTGTAAAAAATATGTCTTCTTATTTGCCAAGTTAAGTAAAATATGATAAACTAAGTTATGGTGATAAGCATGGAAGAAGTACTTAAGAGAATATATGATTATTCATTGGAAGAGATTATGGGTGAGAGATTTGGAAAATATTCTAAATACATTATTCAAGATAGAGCTATTCCTGATGTTCGTGATGGTTTAAAACCAGTTCAGAGAAGAATCTTATATTCTATGTATAAAGAAAAAAACACTTTTGATAAACCATATAAAAAATCTGCTAGAGCAGTTGGTGATGTTATGGGTAAATATCATCCACATGGTGATTCTTCTATTTATGATGCTATTGTAAGAATGAGTCAAGATTGGAAGATGAAAGCACCTTTTATTGATATGCAGGGTAATAATGGTTCGATTGATGGTGACCCTCCAGCTGCGTCTCGTTATACAGAAGCTAGATTATCTAAAATTAGTAATGAAATGTTAAAAGATATAGATAAAGATACGGTAGTGTTTGCGCCTAACTATGATGATACTTTGTTAGAACCGACAGTATTACCGGCTAGATTTCCTAACTTACTTGTTAATGGTACGACAGGTATTTCGGCTGGTTATGCTACTAACATTCCGCCACATAATTTATGTGAGGTAATAGATGCTACAATATATCGTATGGATAATCCTAATTGTCGATTAGATACTATTATGAACTTTATTAAGGGTCCTGATTTTCCTACCGGAGCAATTGTTGAGGGTATTGATGGTATTAAGAGTGCTTATGAAAATGGTCGTGGGAAGATTGTTATTAAATCTAAGACTATTGTTGATAAAAATAAGATTATTATTACAGAAATACCTTATGAGGTTAATAAGCAATTACTTGTTAAGAAGATTGATGAACTTCGCTATGAAAAGAAATTAGATGGTATTGTTGAGATAAGAGATGAATCTGATAAGAATGGTTTACAAATTACTATTGAACTTAAGAAGGATGCTAATAGTCAGAATATTTTAAATTATTTATATAAGAATACTGAATTACAAATAAGTTATAATTTTAATATGATTGCAATAGTTAATCGTCGACCAGAACAATTAGGTATTTTAAGAATGTTAGATGCTTATATAGTTCATCAGAAACAAGTTGTTACTAAGAGAACGAAGTTTGATTTGGATCATGCTTCAGCTAGATTTCATATTGTTGAAGGTTTAATTAAGGCAATATCTATATTAGATGAAGTTATTAAAGTTATTAGATCTAGTAAAGATAGAGGAGATTCTATTGATAATTTAGTTAAGAAGTTTGATTTTACTTTAGAACAAGCAACAGCTATTGTAGATATGAGATTATATAGATTATCTAATACAGATATAGTGGCTTTACAAGAAGAGAAAGATAATTTAATTAAGATAATGAATGCTTTAAATGAGATACTTGGTAGTGAGGATAAACTTAAGAATGTTATTAAAGAAGAGCTTCGTAAGATTAGAAGAGAATATGGTGTAGCTAGAAAGACAGAGATTAGGGAACAGATAGAGGATATTAAAATAGATAATACTTCAATGTTACCTAAAGAAGATGTTATTGTGGCTATTACTAAAGATGGTTATGTTAAGAGAGTTTCTTTAAGAAGTTATAATGCTAATGATGAGACAGGTTTAAAAGAAAATGATTATATTATTGGTTTATATAATATTAATACGTTAAATGTTATATTAGTGTTTACTGATTTAGGTAACTATTTATATTTACCAGTTTATGAGATACCTGAGGCTAAATGGAAAGACTTTGGTAAGCATTTAAGTAATATTATTGGTATGCAAGAGAGCGAGAAGATAATAGGTGCTATGCCAGTATATGACTTTGATGAAGATAGATATATTGTTTCATTTACGAAGAATGGTATGGTTAAGAGAACTAAATTAAGTGATTTTAAGGTTCAGAGATATACTAAAGAAATTAATATGATGAACTTAAAAGATGAGGATAGGGTAATTAATGTTGATTATTCTAATTTAAGTGAAGTATTTGTGGCTACTAAGAATGGATATGGTCTTTGGTATAATACTAGTGAGATTAGTGTTGTTGGTATTAGGGCATCTGGTGTTAAATCTATTAATTTAAAGAATGATGAAGTAGTTAGTTCATATTTATTTAGTCCTAGTGAAGAGTATATTACAGTTATTACTGATAAGGGTACTGGTAAGAGACTTAAATTAACAGAAATAGATAAGACTACTAGGGGTAATCGTGGTTTACTTTTGATGAAAGAGATTAAGAGTAATCCTAGTAAGATAGTATCTACTTATATTATGAATGGTAAGAATGAGATTATTATATCTACTGATAAAGAAAATAAGCAATTAAAACTTACTGAGATACCTATTATGGATAGAGCTAGTAATGGTTCATATGTTGTTAAAGATAAAGCTAATTGTTCTTATAAAGTTATTAATTTAACTAATAAAGATGATTATATTATTAAAGAAAGTGATGTTGTTATACCTTCTAGTAAGATGTCTTTAAAAGAAGTTGATGAATCAATTGCTAGTATAAATGATATATTAAAGAAATATTAGAATCAAATTTATTTTGGTTCTTTTTTGATATAGTAATTGATTTTTTTACTCGATTTTGGTATTATTATAATAGATGGTAGAATAGGTAAAGAGGTGTTGTCTATGAATTGGGATAATGATAAGAAGAAAATGCTATTTTATACAATATTTGGCGTTGCTATATTAATAATGGTAGTGGTAGGTGCAACATATGCTTTCATTGAGGCAGTAGTTTCTAGTGGTGATAATTCAGTTAATGTAGATTCATTAGATGTTAGTTTATTACTTGAAGAAGATACTAGTTATATTAAGTCTAATCTTTATCCTGCTACTGAAGATGTTGTTAATGATAGTGTTTTAAAGACTGGGGAAGATAAATGTTTAAATGGAGATCGTGAAGTATGTAGTGCTTATACATTTACAGTTATTAATCCATCATTCCAATCACCAGTACCTATTACTATGACTTTAAATCCTATTGAGGGGAATAATGAGTTTCATAACTTATATTATCGAGTATATCGTGTTATAAAAGATAGTAATGGTATAGTACAGTATACTGAGGTTATTCCTTCAACTAAGCTTAATTATCAAGATTATAGTGCGATTGTTTTAGATAAACTTGATACTTATATTCCAGCCAGTACAAATACGACTAGAGGGGAAGTTAGTTATGAGATTGTTATGTGGTTAAAAGAGATTAATGAAGATCAGACTGAACTAGACGGTAATAAAACATTTAAGGCTACTATTAATGTTAGTAGTGGTTATAAAGGAGTTAAGGGATTGCAAGCTAGTTTCTTATTTAATAGTGATGATGATTTAAGTTCTAAAGATTAACTATAAAGAAGGTGATATAAATGAATAATGGAAAGAAATATACTACTAATTTGTTAATATATGTGTTTGTTATTTCTGGTTTATTTATTAGTTTGTTGGGTGCAACATTATCTTATTATTTAGTTATGGTTTCAAGCAATAGTGTTAATGCCACAGCGGCTTATATTAAGTTAAATTATACTGATGGTAAGACGGTATCAATGAATAGTGTTATTCCTGGTAATTTTAAAGAAGTAGATGCGGCTTACCGTCGTACTGATGGTAAACAATGTTTAGATATTAATGATAAAGAAGTGTGTACGGTGTATGGTTTTACAATTGAAAATATTGGGGATAAAGCTAATTTTGTAGCGTATTTAAGAAGTAATGTAAATGAATTTTCGCAACTTAGTTATGCTTTCTATAAACTTGATGATAATGATAATCCTACTTTAGTATATCCAGTTAATGGTAGTAGTAATTTACTAGTGGCTAGTAGAAAGGATACTTCATTGTTTGGTTATGATAGTAATGGAAAACCTAATACTTTTTCACTTAGTAAGGATGATGGACCGAAGAGATATGAAATAGTATTATATATAAATAATTTAGATAAGTTTCAGGTTGAAGAGATGGGAAAGAAATTTTCTGGTTCAGTAATAATTCAACTAGTAAATTATAATGGTAATATTGTAATAGAAGATAGGTGATGTTTATGTATGAAAATAGTAATGATAAAAAGAATTTCTTTTATATAGTTATCTTAATTCTAACTTTGATTACAATGATAGTAGGTATTACTTTTGCTTTATATTCTTTAATGGCTAGTCAAAAGAAGGATAATACAATATTATATACAGGTAAGCTAGAATTAAACTTTATTGATGGAATATACATTGATAATCCTACTTTATTTCCTAGAAATGTACCTAGTGTTAATGATTATGATAATGTATATAGAAATAATTTTGTTGTAACTAGTACTGGTACTTTAGATCAAAGAATTAGTATTAGCGTTGAGATGATAGAGAATACTTTCAATGATGGTAATATTAAGTATGCTTTATACAACGCTAATAATGTGTTAATGAGTAGTGGTAATTTACCTAAGACAGGTGTAGTTAATATGGCTAATAATTTGTTCTTAGGATATAATGAAAGTGCAAGATATTTACTTCTTGTTTGGTTTGATGATAATGGTGAGAATCAAAATGAAGATATGGGAAAGGTTATTAAAGCTAAAATTAATGTAGAATCTATACAAATTAGAAAATAATATCTAGATATTTTCTTAGTTATAGTATATAATACATGGATAGGTGAAATTTTATGGAGAGATTACAAAAAGTTATTGCTAATTTAGGTTATTGTTCAAGAAGAAAAGCTGAAGAACTAATTAGTGATGGTAAAGTTAAAGTTAATGGTATTACAGTTAGAGAAATGGGAGTAAAAGTAAAGAGTAGTGATACTATTGAGGTAGAGAATACTATTTTAGATAATAATAAGAACTATGAATATTATATTTTAAATAAACCTAAGGGTGTTGTTAGTACAGTAAGTGATGATTTAGGAAGAAAGACAGTAGTAGATTTAATAGATACTAAAACAAGAATATATCCAATTGGTAGATTAGATTATGATACTACAGGGTTATTACTTCTTACTAATGACGGAGTACTTGCTAATAAACTTATGCATCCTTCTAGTAATATTTATAAAACTTATGTGGCTAGAGTAGATGGTATAGTTAAGGGGTATGATATTAAACGATTAAAAGATGGTGTTATGATTGATGGTGTTAAGACTGCTAAATGTCATGTTAAATTAAAAAGTGTTGATGCTAAGAAAGAAAAAAGTATTGTAGAATTAACTATTCATGAAGGAAAGAATCATCAAGTTAAAAAGATGTTTGAGTCTTTAGGATATAGAGTATCTAAATTAAAGAGGGAAAAGTATGCTAATATGGATTTAACAGGGTTGAAGACAGGAGAATATAGAAAACTATCTAATAAAGAAATTGCAATTTTATATAGTTTGATAAAGTAATATAGAATAGTTGATTTTTGGATGATTGTTTGGTATAATTTATAATGAATTGAAGGAGAGGTTGTTAATATGAACTTTGTAAATTTTACGGGTATTGATTTTGATGAACGAAATAGACTTAATAGTAAATTAGCTTCTTTAGATGAGAAAAAAATGAATCAAATAAGACTTTTAACTTTATTTATAGATGGTAATAAAGATGTTTTTGGTAGAGGTAATACGATTGATTTTAATTCCTTTGATAATTCAAATCAATTAAGAGAAGCATTTATTTATTTAAGATATTCTATTAAGTATTCTGGAGTAGATGCTGATAGAGCAAATCGTTTAGGGGGAATACTTGATGATTTTTATGCTAAATTAAGTGACATTTATGCTAAACGTAATGATGTTAATGAAGAAATAAATAAGTTTGAAAGTGAACATAGAAGTAATCTTAGTGATGAAGATTTGAGACCTTCAGTAGAATATATTAACAGTATAAATACTATTAGTAATAGAGTTGGTGAAAGTAGAAATAAAATTGCTATTATTGCTGAATATATAAGAAGTATTGATACTGAAGAGTTTATGAGAAATAATCATAGAAAGATGATTAATGATTTAGAAAATACAATTAATTTTGATTTAGGCTTGATATGTAATTTATTAGCTTCTAAGAATTTAAGTGTTGATAATTATCGTGATTATAGAAGTAATGTTAAATATAATTTGGCTAATATGAAGGGAACAAGTTTAGTTTTAGGTAATCTTTCATATGATGTTATGAATTATGAATATGATAGACTTGTTGATATGCTAAGAGGAACTAAAAGAAGCGTAGAGGTTAATAATACTCCAGAACCTGAAGTATCTGAAAATCAGGTAAATCATAAAGAACCTACACCAAGTGCAGTAGAGGAACCTGTTGTTCCAGAAACTCCTGTAGAAGAAAATTCATTAGGTGGTACACCTGAGAATAATATTCCTGATGAAAGTTTTGATGAAGAATTTAATGTTGACGAAGAGGAAGAAGAACGTGAACCAGTCGATAATAGTCCTTTAACACAATTTAAAGATAAATTTAAACATGCTGTTAAGGGAATATCAACAGCAAATAGTAAATTAAAAGAAAATATTAATAATAAAGTATTACGTAAATCTGCTTTAAGATGGATTGGTGTTGTTGGTGTTTTAGCTGTTGCAGCAGTAATTAATCCAGCATTACTATTTGGTGGTGCTGCTATTGGTGCTGGTGTTTATGAATATAACATTGCAAAGAAAATGAAATAAAAGGGAAGAGGTTAGTATATGAGTTTAAAAAGATATGATGTGCTTACTTTAGATGATGATAGTCAAGTAGTAGTTATTGATTCTATTAGTCATGAAGGTGAAGAATTTATCTTTACTGATGAAGTAGATGAAACTGGTGATGATACTAAACAAAAATATAGAATTTTAAGAGTATGTTATGAAGATGGTACAATTGAAAGTGTTAATGATCCAAAGTTATTATCAGATTTGGTACCAATATTTGAAAAGAATTTAAAAATGAGTATTAATTTAGAAAATCCTATGAATTAGGATTTTTTTTATGCAAATTAAAAACCCATTACTATGGGGCAATGGGTAACAAATTTATTTAGCTTCAACTATTAATTTGATAGCAGTTCTTTCTTCGCCATCAATCATAATATCAGTAAATGCTGGAATACAGATTAGGTTTTTACCAGCTGGTGCGACAAAGCCTCTGGCAATGGCAATAGCTTTAATAGCTTGATTTAATGCTCCGGCACCAATAGCTTGTATTTCAACAGTATTTTTTTCTTTGAGAACATTAGCTAATGCTCCTGCTATTGAATTTGGGTTAGATTTTGACCTTACTTTTAGTGTTTCCATATATATTATTTTATCCTTTCTTTAACACTATAATATATGTTTATATTTTTAAATAATGCTAATTGATTAATTATTTTTAATTTGGTATACTTTTAATGTGATGGATATGAATAAGTTATATAATAAAAAAGTATTTAAATGGTTTCTAGTTTCTAGATTATTATTACTATTAATAATATTATTTTATTGTTTATTTAGTAATACTAATGTTTTGGATATATATAGCTATTTTGATAATGAATGGTATGTAGAGATAGCTAATAATGGATATAGTGATGGGACAGTAGTTTTCTTTCCGTTAATACCTTTAATTATTAGATATTTAGGAAGTGTTTCTTTAGTAATTATTAATATAGTTTGTACTTATTTTACAGGGTTAATTATATACAAATTAAGTAGTATAAAAGGTAGTAAGTTATGGTTCTTTTCACCTATAGCAATATTTTCAATATTGTTATATACAGAGAGTATATTTATATTTTTAACAATATTAACATTATATTTATATAAAAATAAGAAATATTTATTAGCAGGTATTAGTTTAGGATTATCAGTCTTCTGTAGAAATATGGGTAGTATGTTATTCTTTAGTATATTTATATATATGTTTTATGAATTTATTAAAGGTAGAGTTAAGTTTAAAGATATTTTAATTATGTATATTCCTGCGACAATAATTAGTTTAATATATCCAGTATATTTACAAGTTATATTTAACAATTGGCATTTATTTATTGATTCACAGCATATGTATTGGGATAGAATTAGTAGTAATATATTTTTAGTAATAATTATGGATATTAAGTATGTTATTAAGTTTCCTGTTTTTGGTAATTGTTTATATTTTGTTGTTAATTATATGTTTTTAGGGTTAATGATATATTTAATTTATAAAGATATAGTAAAAAATAAGAAATTAACTATTAATAGTATGTATATGATATTATCTATATTAGCTATATTTAGTAGTTGTAGAGATGGTTATAATATACCTAGTACTAGTTTTTATCGTTATTTTTTAGGATGTTATCCAATATATTTAATTAGTAGTGAAGAGAATGATAAAGTATATAATATTATTTTATATGTATTTTTAATATTTTTTATTATATGTTGTATGTTATTTGTAGCTAATGTATTTTTTTGTTAAGTAATGATTGTTTTTTTACTTATGGTGTGATATATTAAGAGGACTGATTGGTGGATTATATATGAATACTGTTTATGGTAAGTATAAATTATTGTCAGACTTTGAATTTGATGAATTGTTTTTTCTTGAAAAGCCAAAAGATGAGTTTATTGTATTTTTTGAATTATTAATAAAAGAAATAACTAATTATTGTAAAAATAATGGGCTTGATTCAAGTATAAAATTTGTAGGTAATGGTATGACTTCAGCAGTTTATAGTATTGGTGATAAATTTATTAAAATAGGTATACCTAGAAAAAATGAATGTATACCTTATTGTGAATACTTGTTACAAACTATTATAAATCGTGATTTTGAATTTGATGGTTATCCAATACATATTGAAGTAACACAAAAGGTTTTAGTATATCAAGATATAAAAAAGTATTGTTCTTGTAGTGAATTTTCGGCAATAATAGATGATTTTTATGAAAAACTTTATTCTATTGGATTGGCATCAAGTGATTTACATATTGGTAATATTGGTATATTAACATCAGCTAATACAATTCATTTTGATTTAGGTAATTTTGATATTGGTAATGATATAGCTACTTCAATTATGAATAATAACAATTTAAGGGTTAGACATGCCGGGGAGTTTGTTATAATTGATCTTGATTGTTTAAAAATTGTGAACATGACTAAATATTTAGAATATCTAAGAAGCATTGGTTTTAATTTCGAGAATCGTAATGTTAAAAGACTATGAATAATAGTTAATTAGGCATTTAGAAATAAATATGAAATTAAAATATGGTAAAAATTAAAGTATATGATTTGTTCATGTATTTTTTTGTTTTTATTACGAAGCATTGAAGATAAAAACATAATTTTTCTTGATTTTTATTGGATTTTAAATGGAATTTTCTTTTATTCATAAGATGTCATTTTGGTTAATTATTTTGTAAAAAACGGTTGTATAAAGAACAAATGCTTACTATATTCTAAAGGTAAAACAAGATAATATTTTAATACAAACGATAATTGATATGTCAATTTGCAAGTGTGTTTTTAAATTATCAAAATAAAACTACTTTCAATTTAATTTTGAGAGTAGTTTTTATATTGCCTCGAAAAGTTCGAGTATCAATTAATCTGGTGCCCTAAGGGAAGAAGTATAACAACAAAAAAATTATAGTTAATTATAAAAATAGTTATAATATTCATATAAAAAATCAAGATTCTGTTTTACATATAAAATATTATCATCTATTAATTGTTTTAATATCTTACTAGCGGAATATTCATCTTTATATTTTAGTACTGAAATTTTTGAACTGTCAATTACCTTATTAGAGTACGTATGCATATTCCAATACTCCATTTTTTTATCCTTTAAATCACTTACACTAGGATATAACAACTTTAAAAAGCTTTCATAATAAGTTTCTTTTACTTCATCTAAATCATTGTAGTCAAAATCTACATTTTCTTCTAAATCTAAAATCAAGAAAACACTATTATCTAAGATATTTTTAAGTTGATTAAATACTTTTGTACGTTTATTTTTACTCTTTAAGGATTTACTAACAATATAATTAGGAATACACTTAATACATAATGGCATTCTCATATAAAAAGTTCCCAAACAATAGATTTGATTACTTATTCCAAATTTTGATGTTAGCCATCTTAACCAAACATCCATAAGTGTTAATACTCCGTTTCCTCCTTGAGAAAAAAATACCTTTTTACTTTTCTCTACATATAAGGAATTTTTCCCTATTCTTGGTTCTAAACCATTTTTTATAATAGTACTTAAATTATTTTTATTAGTATAGTGAAAAAAAACTTCATTCATATTAATTTGGGAAATATCTTTTATATTAAAACTATTTTTCATATTATCATCAAACCTTTAATTGTAATTAATTCTATTGACATTATTTAATATTGTTGTCAATTTGCATATTTGTTTTTTGATTAAAAAATTAATTTAATTTACATAAATATATTTTAACATAAATTTAATTATTTTAAAACTCGAACTATAAAAGTGTTCGAGTTTCCTATCAATCTGGTGCTGAAAATAAGAATCGAACTTACGACCTATTCATTACGAGTGAATTGCTCTACCGACTGAGCTATTTCAGCATATATGGTGGAGTCGAGGGGAATCGAACCCCTGTCCAAAAATATAGTAATTTGAATATCTACAAGTTTAGTTAGTTTTTTAGTTTCATAAATATTATCAAAACTAACAAGTGCTAATATTTACTATCCTATGAAATTCTTTATATAGGCTAGGATACTATATAGTATAGCTTACTTTATAAGTTTCTGTTATTTCTAGTAAGCAAAGAAATAGAGAAACCTGTGCTTGCTAAATTAAGCAAATGCTACAGCTGTTCTATTACTGTTTCCAGTTATTATTTTGTGTCCTTAACGTGGACGTTCGACTTGCAATTCTAATCCTGTTTATTTCTGTCGAAACCATGGACGACCCCATTTGCTAGATAATTGTATCACATTTGTATAGTATATGTCAATTCTCGAGTTTTATATACTACTTGATATTAATATTTTTCTATATACTATATAAAAAGGAGGTAGTGATGGATAATATTTATGATTTAATAGAGTATTCGATGATAGCTAGTTTTATTTCAACACAAGTGATTCAAAAGATAAAAGAAACTGCTAATCCTTCGGCTTTAGTAACTTCTATTATATCTATAGTAGTTTCTTTTATAGCTGGGGCTTGTTTATGCTTATCTTTTAGTGGACATAGTTTTGTTTGTTCAATATGGGTAGGTTTATTTACAATAATAGGAAGTGATACGTTTTATAAGAAGTTTAAAGGGTTATTTGGGCTTAAATCTTCTAAAGATAGTTAACTGTCATATTATTTATTAGGAGGTATTAATGAGTAAATATAAAGTAGCAGTATATGCCATTTGCAAGAATGAGGAACAGTTTGTTGATAGATGGTGTGATAGTGTTATGGAAGCTGATGAGGTTATTGTTTTAGATACTGGTAGTACAGATAATACTATTCTTAAATTAAAAAATAGAGGAGTTAAGGTATATAGTGAGGTTATTGATCCATGGCGTTTTGATGTAGCTAGAAATAAGTCTCTTGATTATGTATCAGATGATATAGATATATGCTTGTGTATAGATTTGGATGAGGTAGTGAGTCCGGGATGGAGAAATATTTTAGAAAGTAATTGGGATGATAGTATTACAAGATGTAGGTATAATTATGTATGGAGTCATGATAAAGATAATAAGCCTTTAGTTAATTTTTATATAGATAAGATTCATAGTAGATATAATTATAAATGGACTCATCCTGTTCATGAAGTTTTAACTTATACTGGTGATAAGAAAGAGAAATATATTTTATTAGATAGTATTTGTGTTGATCATTATCCGGATAGTAGTAAGAGTAGAAGTAGTTATTTACCTTTATTAGAGTTATCTGTTAAAGAAGATCCGTTAGATGATCGTAATATGCACTATTTAGGTAGAGAGTATATGTTTTATCAGATGTGGGATAAGTGTATTGAAACATTAAAAAAACATCTTTCTTTAAAGAGTGCAACTTGGAGAGATGAGAGATGTGCTTCGATGAGATTTATTGCTAGGAGTTATTATAATCTTGGTAATATAGAACTAGCTAGGATATGGTATGAAAAAGCCATTAGTGAGGCACCTTATTTAAAAGATGGGTATGTAGAACTTGGTTTATTAGAATATAATTTAGGTAATTATAGTGATGCTTGTATTTATTTAGAGGAGTCTTTAAAGATTAAGGGTAATAGAAAGAGTTATATTAATGAATCTTTTTGTAATGATAATACAGTTTATGATGTACTTAGTATATGTAAGTATAATTTGAAGGATTATAAAGATAGTTTGTATTATGTTGTTATGGCTTATAATATGGATAGGGATAATGAGAGAATTAAGAATAATAAGAAATTAATAGAGGATATGATATGTATAACAGATTAATGCTTGATTATGATTATAATTCTATGGAGCCAGTTATTGATGGTGAGACGATGTATATTCATTATAATAGATATTATTTAGGTTATTTAAATGAATTAAATTACCTGTTAGAGGGTAGTAATTATAAATATACCAAGCGAGAATTAGCTAATATGATAGATAGTTATCCAATGGATAAGAGAGGGGATATTCTATATAATTTAGGTGGTGTAGTTAATCATGAGATATATTTTAATAGTATAAGTGATAAGGGGAATATATATCCTAGTGGGAAGTTAAAAGAGGATATTAATACTTATTTTGGTAGTTATGATAATTTTAAGAAAGAGTTTAAAAAGAGTGCAAATAGTTTAAAGGGTAGTGGTTATACTTTCTTGGTTAAGGATAAGAATAATAGGTTATTAATAATTAATACTTCTAATCAAGATACACCATACTATTATGGTTTTGTTCCTATTATGGGACTTGATTTATGGGAACACGCTTATTACTTACATTATAAAGATAATAGGAGATTATATATAGATAATTTCTTTAAGATAGTTGATTTTAATAAAATAGGGGCTTGGTATGATAATGAAAAAAGAACTAGATTTTAGTTCTTTTTCGTTATAGTTATTGTTCTTTCAGCAGTTACTGGTGATTGACTATTATATACCGCTGTATATGTTATTTTATAGTCACCAGCTGGAAGAGCGTTAATAGCATTTTCTAAGTCTTTAATGCTTGAATATGATGTTCCATTAACGGCGTATGTTATAGTGGCACTGCTAGTTATATCTTTGTTATTGTATTTTACAGTTATACCATTTTCTTTATAACTTTTTTCTTGAATTACCATTTGTTTATTACCAGTAAGTTCAATAGTTATCTCTTTGTTATCACTATTACCGCTTGATGATAATTTTATACGATAGCCATCACTAGCATTAGCTTTAAATTTTTCATATTCTGTTTTAATTATTAGGGCAGTGTAGTTATTCTTTTGGGTGTATGTATAATAATTATTTTTAGTAAAGTCGAGTTTAGTTAAAGTCCCTTTGCTATCTTCTGCATATATTGCAAATCCAATATTACCAAGTGTATTTTGATTATAGGCAAGTCTAGCATTTAATGATTTTTCTCCTTGTTTACCATAGACTGAGTTAGAGAAGTAATTCTTTAAATATGTTTCAGTAATGACTTCTGGTTCCTTAAATGACCATGTGATAGTGATATCTTTATTGGTTTTTGTTGTTTCTTTAACATTGGTAATGTTTGGTAGAGCAGCATAACGTGGTGATACGTCATCACTCGCTGGTTCAGTTCCTTTAACAAAGTATTCAGTTAATATCATATCTTCTGGAGTATATTCACTTGGTAATTGAGCAGGCCATGTTTCTTTTTCAACACGACTAGCAACAACTGAACTTGGCATTGTCCAACCAGTAGTATCTTTTGGAATATATTGCATAATATTAGACATTAATGTATCTTTAGGAGTGTTATTTGTATTATAGTAGTCAGACATTATTTTAGCATATCCATACCATAGAGCTACTGAGTATTTAGAAGTGTAGGATATTGTCCAAAGATCGTTAGTTGCATAGTCTGGTAGTCCGTATCTTTTTCTTGTTGCTTCATCATAGTTTGTAGTACCTGTTTTTGTAGCAACGTGTGAGCCGTTTACTCTTCCACCACCACTAAATCCATTATTAGTAGCATATTCTAACATATTGTTCATTAGGTAGGCAGTTGAATCTTTCATTACTTTTTCTTTATTTGTTTTGTATTCAACAACTTCACCGGTATTTCGATATTCTATTTTAGTTACTGAATAAGGTTCAGTATAATATCCCATTGAGGCAAAAGCTGCATAGGCACTGGCCATTTGTAATGGAGTAGCACCTGGATTAAATCCTCCAATAGCATGAGCTTCGTGAATGCTTCCTCCTTCAATTTCTGGAGTGATTCCAAGACTTGTAACAAAACTTAAGATATTTTTCTTGTTGGTGTTTTGGAAAGTTTTTAGGGCAGGTATATTACGAGATACTGCTAGGGCTTGACGCATAGTAATTAAACCTTGATAACTGTTATCCCAGTTGCCAACTGATACACCATTTGAATATGTCCATGGTTCATCCATATATAATGTATAAGTTGAAGCATTATTAAATTCAATGGCAGGACCATAAGCAAATAGCGGTTTAGCAGTTGATCCGGGTTGTCTTGTTTCTTGTGTTGCAAAGTTATGAGTTAAAATTCCATCTTTATTACGTCCAGCTCCAACAGCAGCGATAGCACCTGTTTCAACGTTTATAACAGCAATTCCTGCTTGAGCATATTCGTCATGCCATGCATATGTTTCACCAGTCATAGCTTTATTAATACCATCTTGAATACTTTTTTCCATAGTAGTATATATTATCATTGGTACAGTATAAGGATTATCGCCATTTGGATTATCTTTAGTTTTAGTTTTATTCATTATTTCTTCAACTACAGTATCAATATATCCTTGATATTCTGATCCATTGGATTTTTTTCCTACTAATAATGTTTCAATATCAACTTGTTTTGCTAAATCTCTTTCTTCTTTAGTGATGTATCCATGACGATACATAAGGTTTAGAACAGTATTTATTCTTTTGTTAGCAGATTCAGGATTTTTATATGGATCATGACGACCTGGGGCTTGGAAAAGACCAGCTAGTAAAGCAGCTTCAGGAAGACTTATTTCGCTAACATCTTTACCAAAATAATATCTACTAGCTTCTTGAACTCCCCATGCTGAACCTCCTAAGAAACTATCATTAACATAAAACTCTAATATTTGTTCTTTAGTATATTTCTTTTCTATTTGAAATACAGATATATAAACATCCTCTAATTTTCTCATGATTGATTTTTTAGTTGATGTTAAGTGATTTTTTGATATTTGCATTGTTAGGGTAGAGGCACCACCGGCTTCACTTCGTCCCATTAATTGATAAACTGTGGCTTTGATAAATCTTGGTAGGTCAACACCGTTATGTTGGAAAAATCTTGAGTCTTCAGTAGCAACAATTGCATCAATTAATACTTGAGGTAATTGGTCATAGGAAACTGATTCTCTTTTTTCAGTACCTAGTTTAGTTATTACTTCACCATTTACATCATAGACTATTGTTTGATCTTGGTTCTTTAAGGCATCAGGATCAAATTTGTCAGTTGTTAGGGCAATGTAAGCAAATAGTCCAGCAATGGCTATAACAGCAACAATTCCTATAATAAGAATAAATGTAACTATTTTTTTCCATAACTTTCTTTTTTGCTTTTTTTCTTTATTATTACTATTATTAGTTTTTTTCTTTTTCTTGGCCATTATTTGGTCATCTCCTTTTTTTAAGAAATTTATTTTTTTAATTGTTTCAAATTTATCTTTCTTTTTAAACCATTTAATTATATTACTACTATTATAATAAATATATATAAATAGTGCTATTACAGGAATTAATAATAATCCATACCATTTATATATATAGATTGATAAAGATATAATTATTATTGATATAGTAAATATAAATACATCAAAGAAGTCAAAATCATTTAATTTTAAATTACGTAGATTAAGCTTTTTCATTTTCCACCAAACTTTCTATTACTTTAATATAATCTATTCTAGGTGTATATTTTATTTGTAATTTATAGGTATTATTTTTAAAAAAATCATAGGGAATAGATTTTCTTTCGTTATTATTAATATAGTCTAGTAAAGTATCTCCCATGATTAAGTAATCTTCGTTTAAAGTGGTAAATCGTACTATTAAGAAAGCAATACCTTGGTGTTTTATAACATTTTTAATGTGTTCTAACTGATGGGGATGAATATTACTTAATGGGAAACTGGTTTTACTAATAGTTTCTTTAGCATCAAATTCAATATATTTGCCTTTATAGACACCATTATAGTCTAGAGTAGACTGAGTTTCAAAGTAAGCCTCGGTGATTTTTCCAGTGTTATAAATTACTTTAATAGGTTTAATTGGTGTTGGTTTTTTATATATTAATGCTATTTCTTTATCTTTGTAATATTCATTTGATACATTTATATCACTTTCCAATGACATACCACGATTAGAATAAGTTGATGTTTTATTGTATTTTAAATAATGCACAACAATCACCTATAAATAATTATACTATAAGATAACTAATTTTTCTATATAATTTTAATAGTTAACAATGCTTTACATAAAGTTAATTATTATGTGTAAAATGAATTAAATACTATATTTTGCATACTATTTATTATGAAATTAAAATTATTTATTAAGGGATTAATTGTTGGTCTTGGAAAGATAATTCCTGGGATATCTGGATCATTACTAGCTATTAGTTTAAATGTTTATGATAGAGCAATATTAGCAATTACTAATTTCTTTGATGATGTAATAGAGAATATTAAGTTTTTATTTACTTTATCATTAGGTATAATAGTTAGTATTATTATATTTAGTAAGATTATTCTTTACTTTATTACTAATTATTATGTTATTACAATGTTATTTTTTATAGGATTAATACTAGGGGGATTATTAATATTTAAGAGTAATTATACTAGTAATAAGAAGAATCTGATTATTTTACTTATATCATTTTTAATAATTATTATACTTTCCAGTTTTTCACATAGTAATAAATATGTTATGGAAGGTAATTTTATTGATTATTTAGTATTTTTTGGCTCAGGTATTATTGATGCGTTGGCCACTATTGTACCTGGAATATCCGGAACAGCCTTACTTATGAATATTGGAGTATATGAAATAATAATATCAACTATTAGTAATATTACAGATATTAATTTAATAATTACTAATATTAGGGTACTTATACCATTTGGGTTAGGAATGGTACTAGGGTTTATACTATTATCTATTCTAATTAGTTATTTATTAAAGAAATATCATAGTGAAATGATGGCATTTATTTTAGGAGTTAGCATTGGTAGTATGGTACTATTAGTAATTAGTGTATTTAGAAGTAATTATACATATATAGAATTAGTATTAGGTTTATTATTTATGATTATGGGGATATTTATTGGAAGAAAATTTAGTAATTAGAGTTTTTTTCTTGATAACATTTACTTTTTATTTTATAATTATGTTAAATAGAAAGTAGGTTTAGTATGAAAAAGAAGAATGGATTTACTTTGGTAGAGTTATTAAGTGCAATTGTTATACTTGGACTTATTGCTAGTATTACAGTGTATTTAGTAGTAAGAAGTATTAATAAAGTTAAGGAAAATGCTAAGTTAATTACTTATAATAATATAAAAGATATTTCAAAGATATATACAGATGAAGTAGCTGGTTATTGGAATATAAAAGATAGTTATGAATATAGTTGTATATCATTAGGTAATATGATAGAGGTTGGGTATTTTGATGAAAAAGTTATTAATGATAATGATGAATTATCAAAAGACACTATGGTAAAAGTAATTAGAAATAAAGAGAGTAAAGTTATTAAAGAGACTAGTTTTTCTTTTGAGGATAGCATTTTATCGGATGTTGATTGTAATTATCAATCTAGTGTATTTATATCTACTAGTCCGAGTGATTTAAGTGAAAAAGTTACAGAGGTAAATGCTAAGATATTATATAATACTTTAGGTAGTGATTATTATAGATACTTTTATATATCTGGATTTAGTGAAAATACTGTTACTACTAATGATATAGTATATGCTTGTGATAGTATAGGTAGTTGTAGTAACAATACTGTTAATAATTTGGAGTCAGGTCATTGGTATTTAGCAAATAGTGAAGTAGTTAGATTAAGTGTTAAATCTAATGGTGTAGTATCAGCTTTTATTAATTATAGTGGAGCGAATGTAGCAGAAGCAACTAAAAACATTGATGCAATATTTGACAGTAATCCACCTGTAATTAGTCTTAGTATTTATAAGATAGGTAGTTATGAAGGAAATACTCCTAAGAGTAAGGGAGAGTTTATTACTAATACTAGTAGTAATTATGTAGTTAATGAATGGAAAAATTATGGGTATTGGTTTGATATTAGTACGGATAAAAATGCAGTGATTAAATGGACTTATAATAGTGAAGGTAGTGTTAATGGGGATACTCCTAGTAATAGTGGGGCTAATTGTAATAATGCTTGTTCTAAGACATTATCCGGAAATGGTAATCGAAAGGCTATTATTGAAGCAATAGATGAAGCTGGTAATAGTAGTAAGATAGAAGTTAATATTTATATTGATCGAACTGTTCCTAGTTGTACATTAAATGTTAATACTAGTACGATTACAGCAATATCTAGTGATAATATGAGTCAAATAATGTATAATGGTTGGAATTCATCTTATAGTGGTGATAGTAGTACTAGTAGAAATATAGGTATTGGTACTCATACATATTATGTTAAGGATACTGCTGGTAATATTAATAGCTGTAGTTTAGAAGTTACAGATATTACTAAAAAATGTACTCAAGGATATAGTATTGAGGGTAATAGTTGTGTTAAGAGAATAAATGCATATTCAATATATAAAGCAGATGGTTGGTGTCGTTGTGAGGGTAATAATGATACTGATATTGATGATGTAGGATGTTATATGAGGGATCCATCTATTAAGAGTTCTGTTGCTTGTAGTTCTTGCAGAAATGGTTATTATTTAAAGGAAAATCATTGTTCAGCAAAGTTTAGTTATTATTGGTGTTCTGATACTGATGCTTCAAAAGAAGACGGACAGTGTGTTTATAGATTAGGAATAAGTTATGAATGTGCTAGTGGGTATACTAATTTAAATAATAGTTATTGTTATAAGAATTAAGGAGAATTTATCTTCTCTTTTTTCTTTATAAATGGTATAATTAGATTAAGTTAGGAGTAGTTAATATGGATTACAGTGTTAAAATAGATGCTTTTGAAGGTCCTCTTGATTTACTTCTTCATCTTATTAAGAAATCTAATATTTCAATATATGATATTTCGGTAGAAGAAATAACTAATCAATATTTAGATTATATTAATAAAATGGAAGAGTTAAATATAGATGTAGCATCTTCTTATTTGGTTATGGCAGCTTCTTTAGTTGAATTAAAATCTAAGTCTTTACTTCCACATAAAGAAGAAAAAGAAGATAATGATGAAGAAGAATTAAGTAGAGATAGTTTAATAAATAGATTAGTAGAATATCAAAAATACAAAGATATAACTAGTAAATTTAAAGAATTAGAAATAGAAAGAAATCAAATCTATATTAAACCTCCAGAAAATATTAATAATTATGTATCAGAAAAGATAACTAGTGAAGACAGTGCATCATCAGAACTGTTGGTTGAGGCTTTTGAGAAGTTATTAGAGAGAAAGAATTTTGAAAAACCATTATTAACTAAGGTTACTAATAAAGAATATAGTGTTAGGCAAAGAAAAAGTGAGATAAAGAAAATATTATCTAGTAAGAAGATAGTTGAGTTTAGTGAATTATTTGAGGTAAGAAATATTAGTTATGTTATTACTACTTTTTTATCTATTTTAGAGATGGCTAGAGAAGATGATTTAATAATTAAACAAGATGATAATTTTAAGAATATATATATAGAATTGAAGGTGAAATAATGCTTGGTATTTTAGAGGGTTTATTGTATGTACAGGGAGATATGGGTCTTACTTTAGAACAGGTTTGTGATATATTAAATATATCTTATGAAGATGCTAAAACATTAGTATATACTTTAAAGAAACAATATGAAGAAGATGAAGATAGAGGACTTAGAATTAATTATTTAGGTAATACTTTTAAGTTAACTACTAAAGAAGAACATAAAGAATATTATGTAAAATTATTAGAGAATCCAAAGAGTCATACCTTATCTGATTCAGCATTAGAAGTACTTGCTATTATTGCTTATAATGAACCTATTACAAGAATTAAGATAGATGAAATAAGGGGTGTTGATTCTACTTATGTTGTTAGAAGGTTATGTGCTAAAGGGCTGATAAAAGAATGTGGTAAGGCAGATTTACCGGGTAGACCTACTTTATATAAGACAACGGATGACTTTTTAGATTATTTTAATTTATCTAGTATTAAAGATTTACCAGATATTGGTAGTGTAGAAAATATTGATAAAGAAGTAGATTTATATCATTCTAAATATACAGAAGAATAATAAATAAGAATAAAAAGGGAGATGAGAGTTATGGATATAATAGACATTATTAATAAGAAGAGATTAGGTGGAGAGTTAACTAAGGAAGAGATAGATTATGTTATTACTAATTTTACTAATAAAGTAATAGCAGATTATCAAATGAGTTCATTACTTATGGCTATTACTATTAATGGGATGAGTGATGAAGAAGTATTTAATTTGACAGAAGCAATGATTAATTCAGGCAGTGTTATTGATTTATCGGTTTTAGGAAGTAATGTTGTAGATAAGCATTCAACTGGTGGGGTAGGAGATAAGACAACACTTATTGTAGCTCCTATTGTGGCTAGTTGTGGGGTTAGAGTAGCTAAGATGAGTGGTAGAGGGCTTGGGCATACTGGAGGCACTATTGATAAGTTAGAGTCTATCCCTAATATTAGATTAAATTTAACTAAAGATGAGTTTATTAAAGAAGTTCAAGATATTAATTTAGCAATAACTAGTCAGACAGAAGAAGTAGCAGTAGCAGATAAGAAGATTTATGCTTTAAGAGATGTATGTGGTTGTGTTGAATCAATACCTTTAATAGCATCTTCTATTATGAGTAAGAAGATTGCGCTAGGTTCTAAAAAGTTAGTATTAGATGTTAAAGTTGGTAGTGGGGCTTTAATAAAGAATATTGATGATGCTAGAAAGTTAGCTAATTTAATGATAAAGATAGGTAAGAAATATAATATGGAAGTAGTATGTGTTCTTACTAATATGGATATTCCTTTAGGTAATAGTGTTGGTAATTCATTAGAGGTAGAAGAAGCTATGAATATATTAGCAGGTAATGAGAAAGGTCATTTATATGATTTATGTATAGAGTTAGCTAGTTATATGATTAGTATAGGGCTTGGTATTGATTATAATATAGCTCATGATAAGGCAGTTAATTCTATTAATAATGGTAGTGCTTATTTAAAGTTTAAGGAAATGATTGAGTATCAACATGGTAATATTAATTTACTTCCTAAAGCTAAGTATGTATATAATATTAAGTCTAAAACTAATGGTTATTTATCATTAATAGATGCTTATAAATTAGGAGTATATGTTATGCATTTAGGGGCAGGAAGAAAGAATAAAGAAGATAAGATAGATTATTCAGTAGGAGTTATTCTTAAGAAAGAGGTAGGTGAATATATTAATATAGATGATATATTAATGACAGTATATACTAATAAAGAGTTAGAGTATGTAGATAATACAATATTTGAAATAACTAATAGTTATGATAATAATATTAAACTTATATATGAAGTAATTAAGTAAAGGAGTGAGTATATGGATAGTAATATAGATAATTTATTTAATGATTTAAATAGAAATAAAAAGACAGAGACAGTTTTAACAATAATAGTTATTTTACTTGTAGTAGGGGTAATAGGTGCGGGAGTATATTTCTATATGAATAGAGATAAGAATAATAATGTAGAAATAGATGCTAATGATAATAAAAATTATTCTTCTGAATATAGAATGGAAGATAATAATTTAGGAGAGTTTGATTTATCTTTCTTAAAGTTAGAGAATGAAGGAGTAAATAAAGTATATAGTCCACTTGCTATTAAGTATGCTCTTGCTATGTTAAATGATGGTACGGATGGAGAGTCTAATAAGCAAATTAAGGCAGTTATTGGAGATTATAAAGCAAAGAGATATACTAATAGTAATAATTTATCACTTGCTAATGCTTTCTTTGTTAGAGATTCTTTTAAAGATTCTGTTAAGCAAGAATATACAGATACATTAGTTAGTAAATATAATGCTGATGTTATATATGATGCTTTTACTAGTAATGAAGTAATGAATAAATGGGTTAAAGATAAGACATTAGGTTTAATAGATAATTTAGTAGATAAAACTGATGAATTAGATTTTGTTTTGGCTAATGCTTTAGCTATTGATATGGAATGGACTAATCAAATAAGAGCAGTAGATAAAGATTATAGAGTAAGTTTTAAACATGAACATTATGGTATGTATTTAAATTCTTTATTTGAAAGTGG
>CAKOYD010000008.1 GCA_934130545.1 uncultured Bacilli bacterium
CCACTTTCAAATAAAGAATTTAAATACATACCATAATGTTCATGTTTAAAACTTACTCTATAATCTTTATCTACTGCCCTTATTTGATTATTCCAATCCATATCAATAGCTAAAGCATTAGCCAAAATAAAATCTAATTCACTTGGATTATCTACTAAATTATCTATTAAACCTAATGTCTTATCTTTAACCCATTTATTAATTACTTCATTACTAGTAAAAGAATCATATATAACATCAGCATTATATTTACTAACTAATGTATCTGTATATTCTTGTTTAACAGCATCTTTAAATGAATCTCTAACAAAGAAAGCATTAGCAAAAGACATATTAGCACTATTAGTATACTTTTTAGGACTATAAGTACCAATAATATTAGATATTTGGTCTTTAGTCTCTCCTTCAGCCCCTTCTTCAAGCATACCTAAAGCATATTTTATTGATAGTGGACTATAAAGTTTATTTTTCTTTTCATTTTCTAATTGTAAAAAGTATAAATCAAAGTCTTCTAAAGAATTACCCGCTAAACGATATGCTAAATATTTATTATTATCTTTAGTCTCAATCTTATCATTAGGAGTATCATTGTTCCTAAACTTAACAAAATAAACTATTACGCCTCCTACAACAACTAATAAAACAGCCAAAATAATAATCCAAGTATAATTTTTTCTTTGTGAATTTCTATCCACTTTTTATTCCTCCTTTCATTATTATCTTAACATATAATTATTTTTATTACAATAAAAATATTCAAAAAAGACATTTATAGTAGAATAAAGTTCTACAATATGTCAATAATAATATTCTACAATAAGTGAGAAAATATATATAGGTGATGATAAATGACATTTAATTCAGATGATGATAGATATATTTATGAACTAGTTAGTAAAAATATAAAGTATTTTAGATTACACAACAATAGCAAATATAGCTCCTTTGGCAAAATGACACAAGAACAATTAGCAGAAAAATGTGATTTAAGCCATAGTTTAATTAGTAATATTGAATCAAAAAAAGTCCAACAATCTTTTAGCATTGCTGTTTTATATAGAATAGCAAGAGTACTTGATGTTGACATTAGAGAATTTTTTGTTGATAGAAACCTATAAAAAAAGCAATAAGTATTACTTACTGTTATCTCTTACATTTTTTCTACTTATTACCTCTTTAATAAAATAATTATATAAGTTATGCATATTATCCATATCTTCTGGATGCCACTGTACTCCTAACAAAAAGTGTTTATCATCTATATATTCTATTCCTTCAATTACTCCATTATCATCAGTAGCTGTCTTCTTAAATGGTAAGTCTATCCTATCTAAAATATAGTTATGTCTACTATTAACTAACACTTTGTCTCCTAATGTTTTATTTAAAAAACTATTCTTTACTATATTTATATTATGTTTTTTATTCTTATCATTATGATTATCTACCTTAACTAAATCTTCTTCTTTTTCATTATTAGCGTACAGTCCTATTATTTGATGCCCCATACAAATACCTAAAATAGGTTTATTATTATTCATACAATACTCTATAATATCAAAGTGATATCTATGAATATCTAATCCTCCTGGAATAACAAAGCCATCACATAAATCTAATACATTATAATCAATAATATCATTGCTATCATAATTAATAATTCCTATATAGCTAATCTTATCATTCAAATATTTTAAATTATTCTTACTAATACCTTGATATATAACATTATCTTTTACTATATCCTTACCAATAACCCCAATTATAGCATTCATTTTACTTTAAAAATTTATCTAAATTAGTAGGTACTTGATCATTTAAAACAGCCTTAATAATCTTATCTTCCTTCTCTTTAGATACCTCTCTACCAGTCATCCTAGAAATATCTCTAATTACTTCTTTTAAAGTATTCTCATCCTTCATATTACCTTGTTGTAATTTACTAGCTAAAGATAAAATAGTATTTTTATCAACATTAGTTTTCTTCTCTATTTTATCAAAAAAACTATCTGAAAAAGACATATAAACCTCCTACAGTATAATATATGTCTAATTTAATTATATAGTTAATAAAAAGAACAATTAACTATATAATTAATTATTCTTCATTCTTATTCTTAAATTGAATAACTATTGGTGTACCTTCAAAATCAAAACTTTCTCTTATTTTATTTTCTAAGTATCTTTCATAAGAGAAATGAACTAATCCTTTACTATTTACATTAAAAGTAAATTTAGGAGGTACTATACCTGTTTGCGCTACAAAGTATATTTTAAGTCTTTTACCTTTATATGAAGGTGGTTGATTTAACATAACAGCATCTCTAATAACATCATTAAGAATACTAGTTTTAATCTCTTTATGTGAATTTTCATATACTTTGTTTATTTCAGGCATTAAAGTATGAATTCTCTTCTTAGTTAAAGCTGATAAGAATACAATAGGTACATAAGATAAGAACTGAAATTCGTTTCTAACTAACTTCGTAAATGAAGCAATATCATTCTTATTACTAACAGTATCCCATTTATTAACAACAATTACTAGTGGTTTACCTGCTTCAAGAATATACCCAGCTATATGTTTATCATGTTCAATAATACCTTCTTCAGCATTAATAACAAGGACACACACATCACTTCTCTCAATAGCTTTCATTGATCTAATAACACTATATTTTTCAATACTTTCCCAAATCTTACCATTTTTTCTAATACCAGCAGTATCAATAATAACATAATCCTTCTTATCATAAGTAAATAATGTATCAACGGCATCCCTTGTTGTACCAGCTATATTACTAACAATAACTTTATCTTCATTTAATAAAGCATTAACTAAACTACTCTTACCAACATTAGGTCTTCCAACAACACAAAACTTAATCTTATCATCATTCTCTTCTTCCACAGAACTGTTGAAATCTTTAACTATCTCATCAAGTAAGTCTCCTAATCCAGTACTATGTTCCCCACTAACCGGTATAATTGTATCAAAACCTAGTTCATAGAAATTATATATATTATCAGTACGTTTATTATTATCTATCTTATTAGCAGCCACTATAACCTTCTTACCAGTCTTAATAAGCATATCTCTAATAACATAATCATTTTGATTTAATTCTTCCATACCATCAACAATAAAGACTATAACATCAGCTTCCTCAATAGCTATTGAAGCCTGTACTTTAATTTCATCATTAAATAACTCACGACTAACATCAATACCACCAGTATCTATAAGATGAAACTTATATTTACCATAACTAACATCACCATAAATTCTATCTCTAGTAACACCTGGTGTATCTTCTATTATTGATATCTTTTTACCTACTAATTTATTAAATATTGTTGATTTACCGACATTAGGTCTTCCAACAAGTGCTACAGTTGGTAATCTCATCTCTATCACTTCCTTCTATCTATTAATAGCATACTCTAATATTTTATTACTTACTTCTTGTTTTCCCTCTTTAGTTATTGCTGAAAACAAAATAGGTTCATCTTCCATACCAAGAGTATTCATAACTATCGTTTTATTCTTCATAACAGCATTCTTACTAATCTTATCTAACTTAGTACATATTACACTAACCGGTATATTATAATGTTTTAAATACTTATACATCATAACATCATCTTCGGTAGGTTTATGTCTAAAATCAACTAGCATAAATACCATCTTAAGATTCTCTCTACCCTCTAAATAATCTTCCATAATTAATCCAAATTTATTCTTTAACTTTTTATTTACACTTGCAAATCCATATCCTGGAGCATCTACTAAATAAAAATAATCATTAATCAAATAAAAGTTAAGAGTTTGCGTTTTACCAGGTTTAGCAGATGTCCTAGCAAAATTCTTTCTATTTATCATTGTATTAATAAAACTACTCTTTCCTACATTACTTCTACCTACTAAAAGAAATTCATTCTTCCCATCAGTAGGGAATTGACTCTTTCTCACTGCGGAAATAGTTAGTTTAACATCTAAAATTTTCATATATTTCACCCACATCAATATTATAACATTAATAAAAAATATGTCAAATATCCCATATTATAGAATATCTAACATATAATTTAATTCTTTTTACTAGATACTTTCTTCTCAGCCTTTTCCATAGCAGCAGCTATCTCACGATATTTCTTAGTAATAGGCTCAACTACTTTATCAGTATTACCTAAATTAACCGAACCATCTCCTAAAACAGCTTCATTAATTACTCTACTTTTCTCCATCTGATACTGACTAACTAATTCCTTAATTGGTAATAAATCATAATGTACCTTATTTCTTCTATCATTATAATCTGCTAAAATAGCCTGAATTAATTCTCCTCCACTACTTCTCGTAATAGATATTCCATTATCAGATATCTCAGTATTTAACCTTGTTATAATATCTTCTATTCTTTCTTGTTCTTGTAAATCAGTAGTATACTTCTCTAACTGATTCTCTGTTAATATTTCATATGCATCATTCTTACCCATAACCAACTCTCCTTACTTTAAGTATAAAAAAACAAATATCTAAAGTCAACAAATAGTAGATACTTTACAAAATAATACAATAATATACAAAATACTATATATTTATGTTATTATATATAAAAAGAAATTATGGTGATCTTATGAATAATTTTAAATGTAATTTATGTCCAAGAAAATGTAATGTTGATAGAGAAACAGTATTAGGCTATTGTCAAGCTCCTAATAAATTAGTAATAGGTAAATATTACCTTCATAAATGGGAAGAACCTTGCATAACTGGAGAACATGGTTCAGGGACAATATTCTTTTCATACTGTAATTTAAAATGTATATTTTGTCAAAACTATCAAATAAGTACTTTAAATGTTGGTAAAGAGATTACTATCGAAAAGTTCAGTGATATATGTTTAAAATTACAAGAAATGCACGCTAATAATATTAATTTAGTAAGCCCTACTCATTACGTCCACCTAATTAAAGAAGGACTAATACTAGCTAGGAAAAAAGGCTTGACTATTCCTATCGTATATAACACTTCATCTTATGAATTAGCAAGTACTATAGATATGTTAAATGGTCTAGTAGATATTTATTTACCTGATTTAAAGTATTATGATGATAACTTAGCTAAAAAATATTCTAATGCTAATAATTATTTTAAGTATGCTACCAAAGCTATTGAAGCAATGTATAATCAAGTCGGTCCATGTCAATTTGACCAAGAAGGAAATATTATCAAAGGAGTAATAGTAAGACACCTTATCTTACCTAATCATTTAGAAGACTCTAAAATAATTTTAAAATATTTATATAGCTCCTATAAAGATAATATCTATATAAGTATTATGAATCAATATACCCCACTAAGAAAACTATCATATGATAACTTAAATCGTAAATTAACACCATCAGAATATGATGAAATAATTGATTATGCATGGGACTTGGGTATAAGAAATGCCTTCACTCAAGAAGAAGGCACTCAAAGTGATAGTTTTGTACCAGACTTTAATTGTGAAGACATATAAAATTATTATCTCATTATTGGATATTTAGAAAGTATTAATTTTTTAGCAGCGCTCTGCCCTTCATCAATGGCAGTCTCGAAAAATAACTTTCTAACTTTATTATATCCATTGTTATTTATACTATTATTACAAGGATTTAGTGTTATATGACTTTGTATTAATGTACTAGCTAATAATTTATTAGGGAATCTCTTCTTAAAGAACTCATCATACGATAAATCTTTCTCACTTGACATTCTATTATCATAAAGATAATTTATCCAATCATCACTAAAGCCAGTTAAAACATCCTCTGACTCAATATCTTTAAACAATAAATATTCACCTCTATCATCATGAAATGATAATGGCTCATCATAAAACTCTGTCATATGAAAACCGACATTCCAAGCAGCCCTATAATTTCCTATACATACAAAAATACCATTAGTTTCAGTAATCTTAAATGTCTTTAGAAAATCTTGAATTATTAACCATCTATCATCAACTTGCCATTCATCTATTTTAAGACCATTTAATTCTAGAAATTTTTTAACTGAATAAGCATATAATAAACAATTACTCCTATTTCTTCTATCTAACTCTTGATTCAATAATCTTCGTAAATTAACTAATTCTTCTTTTTTCATATAACGTCTCCTTCCTAAAACAATACTTCTAGTTAAATTAATTATTATGTTTTATAAGTAATCTCAACTTATTTCATTATTGGATATTTAGAAAAAATTAACTTTTTAGCACTAGGTTGTCCTTTAGTTATAGCAGTCTCAAAGAAATCTTTTCTTACTTTCTCAAAACCATTTTGATTTATATTACTGTTATATGGATATAATATTGTATATTTTTGCATTAATTCACTAACTAAACAACAATTATGCCTTTTATGACAAAATTCACTTAATGACATACCTGATATACTAGGATAACCACCATACTGTTTAGCTTCTTTAAACTCTTCTCTTATATAATCATCAATAAAACCTTTATAATATTTTCCTGTTTCAATACTTTTAAATGTTTGCCACTGAGCATCATTATCATCAAACGGTACAGCTTTTGTATAATAATCAGTTTCTTCGTAGCAAATTCTAGATTCTACCATATAACTATTTATGTAAACCAATATACCATTAGTATCAGTAATTTCAAAATTATTTAATATTTCTTTTAAAATAGGCCATATATCCTCAACCTGCAATCTCTCAGCACTTATTCCGTTAAGTTCTAAATATTCCCTTACTAAGCCCTCCTGTAGTAATAAATTACTTCTTGTCCTTCTTTCTAATTCTTTATTAAGTATTCTCTTTAGTTTAACTAATTCTTCTCTTTTCATATAATATCTCTTTCCAAATAATCAACATAATTATTTTTATCAATCATATTTAAATCTATATTTAACTTATTCATAAAACTTAATAATTCAAGCATATCATTATTGGTATTATCACTTAAATCAAATATTTTTATCTCTATAAATAAACCAATATTATCAACATTATCAAAAGAAAACTCATATTTATTATTATATACATAAATAATTCTTTCTTTTTTTATTTCCCCTATTTCTTTAACACCAATTTTAGATAAAATAATATTTAAATTAACAATATTATCTAATATAACATTATATTTCTTATAATAAGAATCTTTTAATTTCTCTTTAAAACTAAATATATACTTACCATTTTCATTTCTACTCCTAAGAGAACTATTGCTATTATTTACTACATAATAAGTATCATTTTGCTTAATAGTATTTATATATTTAGCTAGGCTTTTAATTCTATCTAATAATCTATTATATTCTTTGCTATCTACTTTAATTTTAATTTCTATACCATTTATATTGTCTTTGTATTTATCATCAATTAAATAATAGAAACTTTTCTTAAAACAATCAGATATTTTATAAATCATATTCAAATCAGGCGTTGTTCGATTATTCTCCCAACTTGAAATAGTTTTTTCTGAAACACATAAAATATCAGCAAGTTGCATCTGTGTTAAACTATTTTTGACCCTAATACTTTTAATCTTTTCTCCTAACACTCAACATTCCCTCCCTATATCTACATTTTATCATATATTTTGTTTTATAATCTCTATTTTTTGTAGAGTAAAAAGGACAAACCCTAACGTTTATCCTTCTTTTTTCTATATTTAAACAATTCTTTATATATTTGAAATGAATCTCTAAAAACATTAAAATGTGAATCACTATTATTATCTAGATAAATAGTACTTACTTTTGACTCTTTAATAGGTATTTTATTCTTAATACACCATAATAAAACGTTCATTTCGTACTCATATCTATCCCCATCAACACTAAGCATATCTTCCATTAACTTATATGAAAATACTCTGAGACCTGACTGAGTATCATAAACATACCTACCTGTCTTTAGTTTAAAGATAAAAGCCGTAAGATTATTCCCTATTCTACTTCTAAGGGGAGTATTCTTTCCTCTAATTCTCTTTCCGATAATCAAAGTATTAGGGTGCTTCTTACATAATTCATAAAGTTCTAAAGCATCATTTATTGTATGTTGTCCATCAGCATCCATTGTAATAACATAATAATTATCTACATATTTTTCTGCAATATATTTAAGACCTATCTTTAAAGCATATCCTTTACCTTTATTTTCCTCATAAGAAATAACATGAGCATACTTTTCACACTCTTTAAAGACATCTTTATAATTATTACCACTACCATCATCAACAATAACCGTATCACAATCAGTTTCATCAATCTTTTTTACCAAATCTATTAAATATCCTCTAGGCTCAAAAGCCGGTATTAAAACTACAGGTTTACTACTCATACTTATTACCACACCACAACTACTACTTATTCTTATTTTATTACTTCGTAAGTAGTACCCTCTCTAGTATCTTTTAAAATTATTCCCTTATCTTTTAATTCATCTCTAATACTATCTGCTAAAGCAAAATCTTTATTTTTTTTAGCGGTATTTCTCTTCTCTATCATTTCTTTAATATATTCTTCATTATCAATAACTATATCATCATTCTTTAATAAATCTAAACTAAGTACTTTATCAAATTCACTAACTAAGGCTAGTTTAGTATTATTATTTATATCATCTTTTAATACATCATATAAAACAGTTAAAGCATTAGAAGTATTTAAATCATCATTAAGACACTCTAAGAATTTATTTCTATATTCTAAATATATATCTTCATCAACAATACTATCATCATGACTAATAGACTTAATTTTACTAATAAGTTTATTATATGCATTACTAACACCATCTAAAGAATCATAACTAAATAATAATTGTTTTCTATAATGACTTTGTAAACAAAACATACGATATGCTAAAGGATTATAGCCTTTACTTTCTAATAAAGATACTGTTAAAAACTCTCCTTTTGATTTACTCATCTTACCACTAGCATCATTTAAATGTTCTACATGAAACCAATATTTACACCAAAGATGTCCTATATAACTTTCAGATTGTGCTATCTCATTTGTATGGTGAGGAAAAATATTATCAACACCACCACAATGAATATCTAAGTACTCTCCTAAATTCTTTAAAGAAATAGCTGAACATTCAATATGCCATCCTGGATATCCAACACCCCAAGGACTATCCCATTTCAATTCTTGATCATCAAACTTACTCTTAGTAAACCATAGTACAAAATCAGTCTTATTTCTTTTATTACTATCTGCTTCAACACTATCTCTAACACCCTCTAATAAATCATCTTCATTATGATTAGTTAAAACATAGTAATTATCTAATTTAGAAGTATCAAAATAAACATTACCATTACTAAAATAAGCATATTCCGTATCTAATAATTTACTAATAATCTTTATATATTCATCTATATAACTAGTAGCTCTAACTACAATCTTAGGCCACGCAATATTTAACTTTTCACAATCTTTTTTAAAACAATCTTCATAATAACTAGCAATATCTAAAACACTTTTATGCTCTCTTTTAGCACCCATTAACATTTTATCTTCACCCGTATCAGCATCACTAGATAAATGTCCAACATCAGTAATATTCATACATCTCTTAACATTATATCCATTAAACTTAAGAGCTTTCTCTAATATATCTTCCATAATATAAGATCTTAAATTACCAATATGGGCAAAATGATATACTGTAGGACCACAAGTATACATAGTTATTTCTTTATCATTATAGGGAATAAATTCCTCAATAGTTCTACTTTTAGTGTTATATAATTTCATAACTACTATCACTCCTCATATAAATTTATTATTTACTTAATCTATCTAGTACTTTATCTCTACCAATTAAATAAATAGTACTAGCAAGTTCAGGACCATGCATTACCCCGCTACATTTAATTCTAATAGGCATAAATAACATCTTACCCTTAACATTAGCTTTCTCTTTAGTATTCATAATACAATTATTTATATTTTCAATAGACCATTCACCAATACTATTTAATTCATTCTTAAATACTTCTAAAGTATTAGCAATAGATTCATCACTCATAAAATCACGACATTCTTCATCTAATTCATAATTATCTTCAAAGAACAGTTTAGTAAGTTCAACAATCTCTTTACCATATTTAAGTTCATTTCTATATAAAGTAATTAAAGTTCTAATCCATTCTTCACTCTTACCATCTAAATTATAAGATTCTTTTAAATAAGGTATAGTTAACTTAACTAATTCATCATCACTTAAATTCTTAATATAGTGAGCATTAATCCATCTTAATTTCTTAACATCATATTGACTAGAAGATTTACTAATTCTAGAAGGGTCAAAACTATTAATTAACTCTTCCATAGTAAATATTTCTTTATTATCTTCAGGACTCCATCCTAGAAAAACTAGATAGTTAACAACAGCTTCAGGTAGATAACCATCGTTATATAAATCCATAAATGAAGCATCACCATTTCTCTTAGATAACTTTTGGCCATCTTCCCCAAGAACCATTGCTACATGAATATATGTTGGCTTTTCCCAACCAAATGCTTCGTATAATAAGTTATATTTAGCAGTTTGATCTAAGTACTCTTTACCTCTAATAACGTGAGTAATCTCCATCAAATGATCATCTATAACATTAGCAAAATTATAAGTAGGATATCCATCAGATTTAAGAAGTATTTGATCTTCTAATATCTTATTCTCTATCTTAATCTTTCCATATAATAAATCTTCAACAACAGTTATTCCTTCTTTAGGCATCTTCTGTCTAATAACATATGGAACATTATTTTTTAACTTTTCTTCAATTTCTTCCTTACTAAGTTTACTACACCTACCATCATATACAAATGGTCTTTTACGAGCCTCACTTCTTTTTCTTTGTTCCTCTAGTTCTTCTTCTGTACAAAAACAATAGTAAGCCTTACCCATTTCTACTAGTTTTAAAGCATATTCTTTATATATATCTTTTCTTTCAGATTGAACATAAGGACCATACTTACCAGGATTATTCGGACCTTCATCAATCTTAAAATTACATAAACCTAAAGTATTATATATAAAATCAACAGCCCCCTCAACCTTTCTTTCCTGATCAGTATCCTCTATTCTAAGAATAAAATCACCATTATATTTTCTAGCAACTAAATATTCAAATATAGCTGTTCTTAAATTACCTATATGCATAAATCCGGTAGGACTTGGTGCAAAACGTGTTCTAACTCTTTTTTCCATAAAATATCACTCCACCCTAATTATAGCATTTTTTTCTTATATTTACTATAAATAATTATTAATAGAACAAAAAAAGAGGGATAACCCTCATACTATTTATATGTTATTTACTTCTCCTTACTATTTTTAGATGTATAAGCGACTGTTAAAATTATACCAACTAAATTACATGCTATAGACAATCCTACAAGTAAACCACTACTAAACTCTCCAAAACTACTTGTATTTCTACCACCAAAAATTATATATGCTAGATATAATAAATTACCTAATATAATTAAGAATATTCCTGTTTTTATCCCTTTCATAACTATTCTTGACTCCTATTTATTTAAAACTCTCTCTTTGAATATATTTTTACTGAAATAATATAAGAACCTATCAACATTAAAATGGTTAAAACAATAAATGCTATTAAGAAATATGTTTCAAAAGAATTAACAACTGTTGAAAAAGCTTTTATTTTAGGTAGTAATCCTAATACAAAGCCACTTCCTGCAATAAGCACAAATCCGGCTATTCTCCCCTTTTGCGAACCATATTTAAATATTAAAGGATACATAAGTGATATAGTTATTAACATTCCACACAAGCATCCGCCAATATAAGAAAGTGAATGTGATATATCACTCTTCTCATAAAAGAATGTTAAAACATAAGCAATTATACAACTAATTATAGAAGAACATACTAACAATATAGCACTAGTTAAATATTTAGAAAGAATAATATTTTTTCTTCCAACTGGTAAAGCGTTAACATAAGCATCCCAATTGTTATATTCATCATATCCAAAAGTAGATATTAGTAGAACCATCATAAATAAAGGAAGCATCACAACAATATCAAAATTACCATTAATTGCCATAAGTAAATAAATAATAAATATTACCAAAAGAGATTTAGCATTAGTTTTCATTAATAATAAATCTTTTTTTATTAATCCTAACATTTTACTTTTCCCCCTTTACTATTAGAACCATCAACTCATCAAGAGTAATTTTATCTATAACATAATCTTTATATTTACGCTTAATTTTATTCTTATTTGAAACAAGAACTTGGTATTCATATTTTCCTGTCTTATAAGAAATAATATCTTCTTTACTTATATTTTTAAAATCATCTTTCTTGCACTTTAATATTCCATAATTATCTAATATCTCATCTTTATCTTCATCCATAATTAACTTACCATGATCAATAAAAACAATTCTATCAGCAATATGCTCTAGATCACTAGTAATATGTGATGACAATAAAATAGTATTATTTTCGTCCTGAATAAACTCCAAAAACATATCTAATATTTCATCTCTAACAACAGGATCTAATCCACTAGTTGGTTCATCTAAAATTAAAATTTTAGGTTTATGCACTAAAGCCGTTATAATTTCTAATTTCTTACGCATTCCTTTAGACAAATCTTTAATTTTCTTACTCAAAGGTATATCAAATTTCTCTAAATAGTTAAAATATAAATCACTATCCCAATTTTTATAAATATCTTTCATTATTAAATTAATATCTTTAGCATTAAGTATCTCTGGAAAAAACATATTGTCTAGTACAATACCAATATCTTCTTTAATAATAGCATCACTTTCTTTTATACTCTTACCAAATATTTTAATATTACCATTATCTATATTAATAAGATTTAAAATACTCTTAATAAGTGTTGTTTTTCCAGCACCATTCTCCCCTATTAATCCAACAATAATGCCTTTTGGAATATTTAAATTAATATCATTCAATTTAAACTTATCATATGTCTTGCTTAAATCTTTAATTTCTATTACATTGTTCATTTATTATCACCTTCGTACAGCATATTAACTAAATCAATAATTTCATCTTTGGATATATCATACTTAATTGCTAAATCAATAGCCTTTTGGATATTATCCTCAATTTCTTTCTGAGCATGTTCCTTAACTAAATTATTATTTCTTGGTGCTACAAACGTTCCCTTCCCGGCAATAGATACAATATAACCATCACTCTCTAGCTGATCATATGCCTTTTTTATAGTCATTAAACTAATTTTAATATCTTTAGATAGACTCCTAATCGAAGGCAACATTTCATCTTCTTTTAACTCATCATTCATTATTTGCTCAATTATCTGCTCCTTAATTTGCTCATATATTGGAACAGAACTACTATTACTAATAATAAGATGCACAATCTCACCTCACATATAACACTATATAACAGTATATAACATATGTCAATAGCAAACTATAATAATTATCTAAAAAAACATTGACACCAAAATATATATTTGAGATAATTAATATAGCAAAGTAGGTGAATATAAATGAACTATTATAATAATGATATATTAAAATTTATAAACTATCTAAATAATGAAAGAGCTAATATTAAAGAAATGCTAAAATCACTAGAAATATTGGAGTATCATCTTAAAAATAGAACATATAATTTAACACCATATATTAAACCTATAATAACTATTTTTACTAGAGAAGAGTATAGCTGTATATCAAAATACGATTATGAAGAAATAATTTCTATAAAGAAAACAGAATATACTAATAAATTAGCCATGATTGAATCTTTATTAAATAAATTGGATAAAAAAGAATCTTTGGATGAATATATCAAAGCTGATGAATTTACGTCATTGTTAAGAGAAAGCAATTTATCAACGGAAGAGCAGTCTAGGGTAATATATCAAATAAATTGTATAAATGTCCCTATAATAGAAAAAGTAATTGCTAAAAAAGAAAGTTTAAGATCAAATATAAACGGAGCAAGAGAAGAATTAACTAGTTTAATAGAGCAAGCCACTAATACATATAGCAATATAACTTCAAGCATTGGTATCGATTTCTTAAATAACGACAGGATAGGTATAACTATTAAAGCTCTATTAGAATCTCTACTAGAAGAAATAAATTTTGCTAAATATATATTATCAAGTAATATAAGTTTAAGTAAAATGAAAGACATATCAGATGCAGAAAACTTACTAAATGAATCTATTGATGGTATTAATTTAATATTAAATAACTTATCTGAACTAACAAGTAAATTACCTAGTTATGATAAACAACAAGAAGAACAAGTTTCAGAAAACAAAATAATATATTTAACAGATGAAAATAACCTACCGTTTATTAACTGTGGAAGTAAAGATTCAATAGATTTAATAAATGAATTAAAAAAAGGACTAATAAATAATTCTAGTGGGATAAGGTACATAAAAGGAATAGATTCTATTAAAGATAATATTTACGTTAAAATAAAGCAAAAAGAAGGTGCACCAAGTGTATCATTTATAAAAGTAAATAACTTTGTTGTTATAATAGCCATTGATAAATTAGATAATATTTATAAAGAAACTACTAGAATATGTACGAAATATTCTTCTAAGATATCCTCTATAAAAGAACAAATAAATAGTTTACCATTACCACTACTACATGAGTCTGATATAGTTGAAGAATCTATAACAAAGAATGGAAAAAGAGGTAAATAATATGGATTTAAAAAAATGGCTATTAACTAAAATAGAAGATATAAAGAATAAAGAAATGAATAGTAAAAA
Organism: uncultured Bacilli bacterium; assembly: GCA_934130545.1. Taxonomy (GTDB): domain Bacteria; phylum Bacillota_I; class Bacilli_A; order RF39; family UBA660; genus UBA6414. The sequence continues at coordinate 14,823 of CAKOYD010000008.1, forward strand.
CATTAATATAATAATTCGAACAAGATTAAGTAAATTATCCTATTTAAAAAATATATCCAATTTACTATTGACAGATCATAAAAATTTATCTCAAATAAATATTGAAGAACTATTAGAAATTATTTCTAAATACAATAGTCATAATTTAGACATAGAAGAAATAGAAAAGCTAGCCATTAAAACCCAAACAAACACCTTAAATGATTATGACCAAATGGTATATACAAGCTTAATAAATCAAATACTAATATCAATAAAATGTTTAAACGACGACATTGATAATCTTTTGAAAGATCGTGAAATATTAGTTTCTAAATATAGTGGCCAAAGTAAATATAGTAAATTATTAAATAAGATCAATGGTAAAAATGGATTAATAATAGAACATGATATTTTAGAAGAAATGCTAAATGATAGTAGGATTAGCAGTGAAGATAAATTATCTAACATGGAATATGTATTAAATTATAATGAAAGCTTTATAAATTAGTAATAAATTAAGCGGCGAATTAGTATTAAATTTATATAATATCTTAATCTAAAAAAGGAGGCCTTGCAAATGATTACTTTAACAATATACTTTATCAAATTTATGAACAAAATAACAGTATTCTGCTTTAAGTGTATTTTTTGTTTGATAATGGCTCCAATATGGTTTATAATTGGGTTCTTCAAAGAAGACTAGATATATTTAAATTCGCTAATAATTATTGTGAAAATTATGTAAAAATCATTGACACCTATACAAGTATGTGATATATTTATATCGCACGAAGGTGTTTTTATTTTAACCATTTTATAGGAGGGTCTCTAATGAGTAAAGAAAAAGAAATAAAAAAGACAAAAGACACTAACAAGAAAGCAAATAAAGCAAAAAAGACTACTAGTAAAAAAGAAAGTATTTTTAACAAAATTAGTAAATACTTTAAAGGTGTATTTAAAGAATTAAAAAGAATAAGATGGACAAGTGGTAAAGAATTATTATCATCATCTGTAACATCTGTAATATTTATTGCATTTTTTGCACTATATTTTACAGGGATTGAATTATTAGTAAGTTTATTAAGGAGTATTGGAAAATAATGAAAAAAGAATGGTATGTAGTAAACACAGTAACAGGTTATGAATATAAGGTAAAAGAAAAACTAGAAATGATGATGGTAAACTCTGAAGAAGTTGCTAAAAGTATTTTTAGAGTAATTGTACCAGAACAAACAATTGTTGAATATAAAGACGGTGTTAAAAAAGAGAAAGTAAAGAAAATGTTTCCAGGTTATGTTTTAGTAGAAATGATTATGTCTGATGAAGTATGGTTTATTGTCAGAAATACTCAAGGCGTAACAGGATTCATTGGTTCATCAGGAAAAGGTGCTAAGCCAATACCATTGTTCCCTGAAGAAGTAGAAAGAATCTTATCAAGTATGAACCAAAACAAGATTAACATTGAAAAAGATTTAAAACCTGATAACAAAGTTAAAATTGTTGACGGACCATTTAAAGGAATGATTGGTAAAATATCTAATTATGATTTAGAAAGTAAAAAAGTTAACTTATTAGTAGATTTATTTGGACAAGAAACTCCAGTAGAAGTTGAATTATCTCAAATAGAAGCATTTAAATAAAAAGTTTGTAAAATAATGAAAAAATAATTGCTATTTTAATTATTTTGTGATATCATTAATGGCGCGACGCACTTATATAGTCGTTTAAGTGGGAGACAAAGACAAAGTTTCGTTTGTATAATAGCGGACGAACAAAACAGAAGCTTAGTTATATGAACCACTCGCGAAAAAAATTAAAATATATTATATTAGGAGGTGTTTTTCGTGGCAAAGAAACAAATAACAAAACAAATTAAATTACAAATACCTGCAGGAAAAGCTACACCAGCTCCACCAGTTGGAACTGTATTAGGACCAGCAGGAATTAACCTTCAAGAGTTTTGCACAAAGTTTAACGATGCAACAAGAGACAAAATGGGAGATGTATTACCAGTCGTAATAACTATCTATGAAGATAGAACATTCGATTTCGTATTAAAAACTCCGCCAGCTGCTTTCTTATTAAAAAAGGTAGCTAAAGTTAAATCAGGAGCATCAAAAGGAGAAACAGTTGCTACAATAACAAAAGAACAATTAAAAGAAGTAGCTGAAACTAAGATGCCAGATTTAAATGCTTACACTGTTGAAGCAGCCATGAAAGTTGTTGAAGGAACAGCTAGAAACATGGGAATTAAAGTAGAAGAATAGTATTAATCATATAGGTATTAACCTATGTGGAAGGATATAGTCCGCATAACCACATAAGGAGGAAAGTAATGAAGAAGAGTAAAAGATATGCAAAAGTTTTAGAACAAGTTGATAAAACTAAAGTATATTCTAAAGAAGAAGCAATGAAACTAGTGAAAGAAACATCAAATGTTAAATTTGATTCAACTATCGAAGTAGCAATGAATTTAAACTTAGATTCTAAAAAAGCTGACCAACAATTAAGAGGTGCTATTGTTTTACCTAACGGAACTGGTAAAACTAAGAAAATCTTAGTATTAGCTAAGGGCGACCAAGCAAAACAAGCTAAAGAAGCTGGAGCTGACTATGTTGGCGATGTTGATATGATTGATAAAATTGGAAAAGAAAATTGGTTCGATTTTGATGTTATTATCGCTACTCCAGAAATGATGCCTGCCTTAGGTAAAATTGGTAAATTATTAGGACCTAAAGGTCTTATGCCAAACCCAAAGACTGGTACAGTTACTATGGAAGTAGGAAAAGCTGTTGAAGAAACTAAAAAAGGTAAAGTAAATTATCGTACAGATAGTTATGGTAATGTTCACGGAATCATTGGAAAATCAAGTTTTACTGAAACTATGTTAGTAGAAAACTTAACAGCATTTGTTAATGCAATACTTAAAGTTAAACCTAGTACAGTAAAAGGAAATTATGTTAAGAATATATCAGTAAGCTCAACTATGGGTCCTGGAATTAAAATTGATTTAAATTCTTTTGACAAATAGTAATTATTGATATATAATAATAAATGTTGAAGAAATTATGCCAAAGACAGTAAGGGTGTAAACTTAAAAAACTTACCGAGGAATAAATAATATAAATTTTTATCCCTCGCAAGAGGGATTTTATTTGGCATGGAAAGGATGAAAACTGTGGCAAACGCAAAGATAATTGAACAAAAAGCAGGAGTTGTTTCTGAAATTAAATCTAAGTTTGAAAATGCTAAATCAGTAGTAGTATTTGACTACCGTGGACTTAGTGTTGCTGAAGTAACAGAACTTAGAAAGAAATTAAAAGAAACTGACTCAGACTACAAAGTATACAAAAATACTTTAACAAAAAGAGCTCTTAAAGATTTAAACATTGACCTAGAAGATTACTTAACAGGTCCTAATGCAATATCTTTTGGAACTGATGAATTATCTATAGTAAAAATCTTAAGTGACTTCGCAAAAGATCACAAAGCCCTAGAATTAAAAGGCGGAATTGTTGATGGAAAAGTTGCTAATATAGATGATTTAAACAAATACGCAAGTATCCCATCAAGAGAAGGATTACTTACTATGTTAGCTGGTGGATTAATCCAAACAGTAAGAGATTTATCAATCAGCCTAGATTTATATGCTAAAGAAAAAGAAAATGAAAACAATTAATTAAGGAGGAAATATATAATGGCAAAATTAAACAAAGAAGATTTTATAAGTGCTTTAAAAGAAATGACAATTCTTGAAATTAAAGAATTAGTAGATGCAATGAAGGAAGAATTTGGTGTTGATCCATCTGCAGTAGCAGTAGCAGGACCTGCTCAAGCAGCAGCAGTAGAAGAAGGACCATCTAAAGTTAACGTAGTATTAACTGCAGCTGGTGCTAACAAAATCGCAGTTATCAAAATCGTTAGAGATTTAACTGGCTTAGGATTAAAAGAAGCTAAAGATATCGCTGACAATGGTGGTAACGTTAAAGAAGGCATCGACAAAGAAGAAGCTGAAAAAATTAAAGCACAATTTGAAGAAGCTGGCGCAACAGTAGAACTTAAGTAAAATCTAAAAAACAATAAAGAAGTCACGAAAAGGTGGCTTCTTTTTTATATCCACAGACCTGTTGATAAATATAATCAACACAACTGTGGATATTCTTAGACTAAGTGTAGATATAAAAAACAAATTAAATAATTATTTTAAGATAAGTAAAGAAATGATATAATAGACATAATAATCAAGGAGGATAGCAAGATGAAAGAGTGGAAAAATTTTAAAAAAGGAATTTGGTGCAGCGAAATTAATGAATGGTTATTTCTACCAAGGAGCACATCATTTAAATGTCAATGTATTGAATAGAGAAACATTAATTGATGCTATGAACAATCCCAAAAAATATCCATTATTAACAATAAGAGTATCAGGATATGCCGTTAGGTTTAATAAATTAACAAGAAAGCAACAAGAAGAATTAATCTCAAGAACATTCCATGAGAAAATGTAAAATGAAAGGATCTGTAAAACAAATTGAGTCCTTTGGACTTGTTGATGGCCCAGGAATTAGAACAGTAGTATTCCTTAACGGTTGTAATTTAAGATGTAAATATTGTCATAATCCAGAAATGTGGATAAATAGTAGAAATAATTATACATCCAACGAACTAGTAAAAAAATATTAAGGAATAAACCATATTTTGAAAAAAATGGAGGGATAACATTCTCTGGCGGAGAACCATTATTACAATATGACTTTTTAGTAGACTGCTGTAAAAAATTGAAAAAAGAAAATATCCATATTGCAATAGATACCGCGGGCATAGGAAAAGGAAATTATAAAAAACTATTAAACACAATAGACATGGTAATACTAGATATTAAGCATATTACTCCAGAAGGATATTATGAAATAACTCAAACAAATAATATGGACAAGTTCTTTGAATTCGCTAAACAATTAAACAAATCAAAAGTAGAAGTATGGATAAGACAAGTAATAATTCCAGATGTAAATGATAACATAGAATATATGAATAATTTAGCTAACTTTATTAAGAAAAATATTAAGAATGTAAGTAAAATTGAATTTTTACCATTTCATACTTTAGGATACACTAAATATGACGAATTAAAAATAAATAATCCATACAAAGATAAAGATGCCATGGATAAAGAAAAATGCAACGAACTATATAATTACTTTATAACAAAAATAAAATAATATCTAAAATCTAATGATAAATTTTAAAATATTCATTAAAAATTTAGTTATTTTTTTCTTGCAATTTAAATTTATAAAAATAACATGCAAATTCTTTGAATTTTTACAAGTATTCAATTGACAATTTGATAGCAGGGTGTTAATATTATATATTGGAAACACATCTTTTTTGGTGTGCAATAAAAACTTAAGTTAAGGTATTGGGGTGAAAAGTTAATGGCTTATAAACTAAAGCAAAGTGGCGATTATAGAAAAAGAAGAAATTTTTCTATGATCAAGAATTCATTTGAACTTGACAATTTATTACAGATTCAAAAAGAATCATATCAATGGTTCGTAACAGAAGGGGTAAAGGAAGTACTTGAAGATTTTTCTCCAGTAGAGAGTTTTTCAGGAGGACTATCACTAGAATTTGGTGATTATGTTTTTGATACGCCTAGATATTCTATTAAAGAATGTAAGGATAGACAAGTAACATATGCCGCTCCTCTAAAAGTCCAAACAAGACTATTCAACAATGAAACGGGAGAAGTAAAAGAACAAGAAATATTCCTAGGGGATATTCCACTAATGACTGACAGTGGAACATTCATCATAAACGGTGCTGAAAGAGTTGTAGTATCTCAATTAGTCAGATCACCAAGTGTTTATTTTTCAAAAGAAATAGATAAAAATGGTAAACCAACTTTTGCATCAAAAATAATTCCTACAAGAGGAACATGGTTAGAATTTGAAACAGATTCTAAAGAAATATTATATGTTAGAATAGATAGAACTCGTAAAGTTCCTCTAACAACATTACTAAGAGCCTTCGGGTTATCTAGTGATGAAGAAATACTAAACATGTTTGATAATAATGAATATCTTAAAAATACTATTGAAAGAGATTCAACAAAATCAACAGACGAAGCCTTAATAGAAATATATGAAAAATTAAGACCTGGTGAACCAACTACATTAGATAGTTCTAAGAACCAGTTAATTACTAGATTCTTTGATAATTTCCGTTATGACTTAGCTAAAGTAGGTCGTTATAAATTTAACCAAAAATTAAATATTACTGATAGATTAATAAATAATAAACTAGCACAAGATATTGTTATTGATGGCGAAGTAAAAATACCTGCTGGAACATTATTAAATAAACAAGTAATGGAAGAATTAGAAGGATATTTAAAAGATGGCTATGGTAAACAAGAAGTAACTATAAATGAAGACTTAGATAATCATAATATAGTTCAAGTTGTTTATGTATATTCACCATTAAATCCATCTAAGAAAGTAAAAGTAATAGGTAATGACCAATCTATTGATGCTAAAACGTTAACTATATCTGATTTTTATGCATCAGTATCATATTACTTAAACTTAATGGATGGTATAGGACATGATGATGAAATAGACCATCTAGCAAACCGTCGTATAAGACAAGTAGGAGAACTTCTACAAAATCAATTTAAAATAGGATTTAGTAGAATGGAAAGAGTTATCAGAGAAAGAATGACAACTCAAGATATGGAAACAGTAACTCCGAAAACTTTAATTAATATAAGACCGGTAACTGCCGTTATAAAAGAATTCTTTGGAAGCAGCCAGTTATCACAATTCATGGATCAAGTAAACCCAATAGCTGAGTTAACTCACAAAAGAAGATTATCAGCTTTAGGACCAGGCGGATTAGCTCGTGATAGAGCTGGTATGGAAGTACGTGATGTTAACGCATCTCACTATGGTAGAATTTGCCCAATTGAGTCTCCAGAAGGACAAAACATTGGATTAATTACCTCACTTGCAAGTTATGCTAAAGTTAACGAATATGGCTTCATTCAAACACCATATCGTAAAGTAGTAAACAAAAAATTAACTGACCAAGTAGATTACTTAACTGCTGGTGAAGAAAGTGAATATTACATTTCTCAAGCCACTGTTAACGTTAATGATGATATGGAAATAACTGATGAAACAGTAGCTGGACGTTATCGTGGTGAAAACGTAATCATTCCAGCTGACCAAGTAGACTATATTGACGTAAGTCCACAACAAGTAGTTTCTATTACAACAAGTTTAATTCCATTCCTAGAACACGATGATGCTACACGTGCCCTAATGGGTGCTAACATGCAACGTCAAGCATTACCATTATTAAAAACTGAAGCTCCATTTATTGGAACAGGTGTTGAATACATTGCTGCTAAAGATAGTGGTGCTGTTGTTGTATCTCAAGCTGACGGAATTGTTGACTATGTAGATGCTAAAAAAATTGTTGTTAAAAATGCTAAAGGCCAAGATGTATATAACCTTCAAACATTTGAAAGAGCCAACCAAGGTGAAGCAACTAATCAATCACCAATCGTTCGTGCCGGAGATAAAGTAAGAAGAGGCCAAGTAATAGCAGATGGTCCAAGTACAGATAAAGGTGAATTAGCTTTAGGTAAAAACGTTGTTGTAGCATTCATGACATTCAACGGATATAACTTTGAGGATGCCGTAATAATGAACGAAAGATTAGTCAAAGAAGATGTTTATACATCATTACATATTGAAGACTATGAAATACAATGCCGTGATACTAAATTAGGACCTGAAGAAATTACAAGAGATATTCCAAATATCGGTGAAGAAGCGCGTAAAAACTTAGATGAAAACGGTATCGTAAGAATAGGTACTGAAGTCAAAGAAGGCGATATCCTAGTAGGTAAAGTAACTCCTAAAGGAATGGCTGACCTAACATCAGAAGAAAAATTATTACATGCTATATTTGGTGAAAAAACAAGAGAAGTTAGAAACTCTTCATTAACTGTACCACATGGTGGTGGTGGAATCGTTCATGATGTTAAAATATATACTAAAGCTGATAACGATGATATGCCAAGTGGTGTAAGTAAAGTAGTAAGAGTATATATAATTCAAAAACGTAAAATCCAAGTCGGCGATAAAATGTCAGGACGTCACGGAAACAAAGGTGTTATCTCCTTAATATTACCACAAGAAGATATGCCATATTTACCTGACGGTACTCCAGTAGATATCATGTTAAACCCACAAGGTGTTCCATCTCGTATGAACATTGGACAATTACTAGAATTACACTTAGGAATGGCTGCTAAAAAATTAGGCGTATATGTAGCAACACCAGTATTAGATGGTGCTAAAAGAGAAGACATTGATGCCATGATGAAAGAAGCCGGTATGGATCCAGATGGTAAGACAGTTTTATATGATGGTAGAACAGGTGAACCATTTGATAATAGAATAAGCGTTGGTGTCATGTATATGATTAAATTACACCACATGGTTGACGATAAATTGCATGCCCGTGCTACTGGACCATATTCACTAGTAACTCAACAACCACTTGGCGGTAAAGCCCAATTTGGTGGTCAAAGATTTGGTGAAATGGAAGTTTGGGCTCTAGAAGCTTATGGAGCATCACATGTATTACAAGAAATATTAACATATAAATCAGATGATGTTGTTGGACGTGTTAAAGTATACGAATCAATAGTTAAAGGTGTACCACTACCAAATCCATCAATACCAGAATCATTCAGAGTATTAATTAAAGAGTTCCAAGCTTTAGGACTTGATATTTCAGTAATTGAAGATGATGATAAAGTAATTGGTATTAATGAATTAGAAAAAGAAGATGACGATGATGATATGCCAATAGCAGAGGAAGTTCCAAAAAATAACTTAATAAAAGAATTTGATAGTTCAGAAGAAGAAAACGATGATGATTATGATGATGAATCAGAAGATGATGAATTTGATGATGACGAAGATTTCAATGAAGAAATGCCAACTGATGAAGAACTCGATGAGATAGAAGACGGAGGTGAATTCTAATGATCGAAGCCAATAAATTTAAAGCTTTAAAAATAGGAATTGCCTCTCCTGAAACTATCCGTGGATGGTCATATGGAGAAGTACAAAAACCAGAAACAATAAATTATCGAACATTAAAACCAGAAAGAGATGGACTATTCTGTGAAAAAATATTTGGACCAACTAGAGATTATGAATGTAGTTGTGGTAAATATAAAAGATTAAGATATAAAAATATCGTTTGTGATCGTTGCGGTGTTGAAGTAACTAAATCAAAAGTAAGAAGAGAAAGAATGGGTCATATCGAATTGGCTACACCAGTAAGCCATATTTGGTATGTAAAGGGTATTCCATCATATATTGGATTATGCCTAGATATGTCTCCAAGAGACCTAGAAGAAGTAATATACTTTGTCTCTTATGTAGTATTAGACCCAGGAGCTACAACACTTGTTAAAAAGCAAACATTATCAGATAAAGAATATCGTGCTTACTATGAAAAATATGGTAATACATTTAAAGTAGGTATGGGTGCTGAAGCCATTAAAACACTATTAAGTGAAATGGACGTTAACAAAGAATTAGCTGACCTTCAAAAAGAACTAGAAGGTGCTACAGGGCAAAAGAAAATAAGACTAGTTAAAAGACTAGAAGTATTAAACGCTTTTGCCACATCAGGTAATCGTCCTGAATGGATGATTCTAGAAGCCCTACCAGTAATCCCACCAGAATTGAGACCAATGATCCAACTAGATGGTGGTAGATTTGCAACATCTGATTTAAATGATTTATACAGAAGAGTTATTAATAGAAATAACAGATTAAAGAAACTTATTGAATTAGGTGCTCCATCTATTATCATTCAAAACGAAAAACGTATGCTACAAGAAGCTGTTGATGCCCTATTTGATAATGGACGTCGTGGAAGAAGCGTTACTGGTGCTGGAAATCGTGCCCTTAAATCATTATCTAGTATGTTAAAAGGTAAACAAGGACGTTTCCGTCAAAACTTACTAGGTAAAAGAGTTGACTACTCAGGACGTTCAGTTATCGTAGTAGGACCAGACCTAAAAATGTATCAATGTGGTATACCAAAAGAAATGGCTCTTGAATTATTCAAACCACATGTAATTAATGGATTAGTATCAAAAGAAATAGCTAATAATATTAAATCAGCTAAAAAAATGATTGATAATATGGATCCAAAAGTATGGGATGTTGTCGAAGAAGTAATTAAGGAACACCCGGTTATGTTAAACCGTGCTCCAACATTACATAGATTAGGTATCCAAGCATTTGAACCTAAACTAGTATCAGGAAAAGCAATAAGACTTCACCCATTAGTAACAACAGCATTTAATGCCGACTTCGATGGTGACCAAATGGCTGTCCATGTACCACTATCAGAAGAAGCTAAAGCTGAAGCAAGAATCTTGATGTTAGGTGCTAATAACATTTTAAGTCCAAAAGACGGAAAACCAATTGTTACACCATCACAAGATATGATTTTAGGAAACTATTACATAACAATGGATAAACCAGGATTACCTAACGAAGGAAGAGCATTTAAAAATTCTAACGAAGCTATTATGGCTTACACAAGAAGAGAAATTACTCTTCATACAAGAATCTTAGTACCTGTAAATTCATTCAAACATAAAGTATTCTTAGATTCAAATAAAGATAAATACTTAATGACAACAGTAGGTAAATTAATATTCAATGAAATCCTACCAGATTCATTCCCATATATTAACGAACCAACTGATGAAAACATTGAAAAATGCACACCAAGTAAATACTTTATAGCATATGGTGATGACGTTCTTGAAAAAATAAAAGAAATACCAAAAGCTGAGGCCTTCAAAAAGAGTACACTTGAAAAAATTATTGCTCAAATGTTTAAAAAGTATAGAACTACTGAAACATCAATTATGCTAGATAAATTAAAAGACCAAGGATTTAAATATTCAACATTCTCTGGACTTACAATATCTGCATTCGATGTTATAGCAAGTAAACAAAAAGACGAAATAATTGAAAAGAGTAATGCTGAAGTTAAGAAGATTAACAAACAATACCAAAGAGGTTTAATAACTAACCAAGAAAGATTCGAATTAGTAATCGATGTATGGGCTAGAGCTAAGAAAGAAATCGAAAAAGAATTGGAAGTATATGCTAAAGAATTAGAAGATAACCCAATCTTTATCATGATGAATTCTAAAGCCCGTGGATCATTATCAAACTTCGTACAATTAGCAGGTATGCGTGGTACAATGGCTAAACCAAATGGTGAACCAGTAGAAATACCAATAACATCATCATTTAGAGATGGATTATCAGTATCTGAATTCTTCTTATCAACACACGGAGCTCGTAAAGGTAGTGCCGATACAGCCCTTAAAACAGCCGATTCAGGTTATATGACAAGAAGACTTGTTGATGTAGCCCAAGATATTATCGTTAGAGAAGAAGATTGTGGCACAACTCAAGGCGTTGTTGTTAGTGCATTTAAAGATGATAAAGATGGTATAATCGAACCATTATATGATCGTATTATGGGTAGATATACTGCTAATAAAGTAATTAATCCTGAAACAAAAGAATTAATAATTGATAAGAACGAATTAATTACTGAAAATATTGCTGACAAGATTATTAAAGCCGGCATTGAAGAAGTAGAAATTAGAACTACATTAACATGTCGTACAGAACACGGTGTATGCTGCAAATGTTATGGACGTAACTTAGCAACAGGTAATGTTGTTGAAGTTGGTGAAGCTGTCGGAACAATGGGAGCTCAATCAATTGGTGAGCCAGGTACACAGTTAACCATGAGAACATTCCACTCAGGTGGTGTTGCTGGGGCCGATATAACACAAGGTCTACCACGTGTTGAAGAATTATTTGAAGCAAGAATTCCAAAAGGAAAAGCAACAATATCAGAAATCGATGGTGTTGTATCTAAAATTGAAGAATCATCAGGTAAGTTTAAAGTATATGTTAAGAATGATACTGAAGTTCGTGAACATATCACTGCTTATGGTGCTAAATTAAGAGTAGAAAAAGGTGATAAGTTATCTGCCGGAGATAGACTTACTGAAGGTAATATTTCTCCAAAAGAATTATTAGCAGTAACTGATCCAAATACTGTACAACAATACATATTAAAAGAAGTACAAAGAGTATATCGTTCACAAGGTGTTGATATTAACGATAAACACGTTGAGTTAATAGCTCGTAGAATGATTTCTCAAATAAGAATTGTTGATTCAGGAGATACTAACTTCTTACCAAGCACAGTAGTAAGTATTAACAAGTTTACTGAAGGAAATAAAGATGTAATATTACAAGGTAAGAAACCTGCTATTGGACAACCAATATTATTAGGTATTACTAAGTCATCATTACAAACTGATTCATTCCTAGCATCTGCTTCATTCCAAGAAACAACAAGAATATTAACTGAAGCATCTGTTAAAGGTAAAGTAGATTACTTACACGGATTAAAAGAAAACGTAATTATTGGTAAACTTATTCCAGCCGGAACAGGAGCCAAAGAATATATGGATATTGACTACACACTAGAAAAAGAATTTCTAAGTGATGAGCCATCTGAAGTCCTAGAAGAAGAATTCTTAGATTAAGAGTTCTTTTTCTTTGCAATAATCTAATTATTTGGTAAAATATAATATAGAAACGTGGAAGTGATAACAATGAAAAAAATACAATACATAAATATTACCGAAGAAGATGGAAGTTCTTCAGACGAAACTAAAAGTCGCTTTAAAGAATACTTACTTAAGTTAAAGTTTAAAAGAAAACCATCAACTACTCCCAAAGAAGAACCAGCTCAAAAAACTAAACTAACTACTATAAGGGGAATTTCTATTCAACCAAACATTGTAAATAAAAAGAAACCAAAAGTAGTTAAACCCAAAAAGATAATTATCACTCCACCAATAATTGATTTTAGTAAAAGTAATATTGATAAACAGCCAGTAGTTGACATTTCTAAAAAAGAAAGTATTCTTAACAAAGAAGAAATTACTAACAAAGAAAAAATAGACTATTTAAATAATCAAATAGTAAATAAAATTAAGAAAAGATTAGTAAAATACCTAGATGAAATAGAAATGCTAGAAAGCGAACTATATTTTATAAATACAATATCTAAAGATGAAGCAACGATCGAAGAACTAAACAAAACTAAAGCTAAAGTAAATGCCTTAATAAATAAAATAAATAGTTTAAAAGAAAAGTACAAATTAATAAAAAACTATGTTGATAACGAATTATTTATTGACGATAAAGATGATTTCTTAGATGAAGATATTGACTATCTAAAACAACTAGCCACTAGTGCTGAAATAGGAAAGAATAAATCGACAATAAAGAAAATAAAAGAATATAAACTATTATCTCTCGAGTTAGATGTTATTGAAGCCAAAGTAAAAGATCTAAACAATATTAAAGAAAAGAAAAAAGAAGAATTAAATCTAAGAGATGACAATTATCAAAAATTATTAGATACTTATATAAATAATCGAACTATCTCTGAACAATGTCAAAAAATGATGGCCGAGCAAGAAAAAGCATTGGCTAGTATTAATGTTAATGACATCGAAGCAATAACAAATACCACTACAAGACTAGTGGGAATAGGAGAAGTTTTTAGAAGTGGTCTAAGATATATAGGTACGGTAATAAACCCCTTTAAGTATACTAAAAATGGCATTGCCCAAAGTACTATTTTAGCTAAAAGATTAGTAGACAATGCTCTTAAGAATGTTCACATGGAAACAAGAACTAAAATATCATATCAAGCAACAGACTATTCATATGAAATAGATCGATGCTTAAATGAATTAGAATACGTATCTAATACTATTGATAAATCACTAGAAGACATAACATATTTAAAAAATAGATATATAAGTGAATTAATAAAATATAAATATCGCATACCAAAAATAGCAAAAACGTATCAAGATATTATTAGATTAGAAAAACTATTATTATCAAATAAACGAAAAAACCAAATGATGATTAATAAGACTAATAATTTAGAATTAGCTAATAAAAATAAACTAATAAAAGTAAAGAAATTAAATAATCAAGAACAAAATAAATATAATAGACAAAAAAAGGATGATGAATAAATATGAGAAACAAAATAGTTATAATAGGATGTGGTAATGTTGGTATGAGCTATGCTTATGCCTTAATGAATCAAAGGACTAATGTTCATGAATTAGCCTTAATTGATATAAATGAAAAGAAAATTAAAGGAGAAGTTAGCGATTTAAACCATTGTCTAGCCTTTGCCCCAAGTAAAATTAAGGTAAAAGTTGGAACATATGAAGATTGTGCCGATGCTAGTATTGTATGTTTAGCAGCCGGTGTTAATCAAAATCCCGGAGAAAGTAGAGTAGATCTTATTAATAAAAATAGTGTAATATTTAAAAGCATTATTGACAAAGTAATGTCGACAAACTTTAATGGAATATTTCTAGTAGCCACTAATCCATTAGATGCTATGACATATCTAACTTGGAAATATTCTAAACTACCACCACGTCAAGTAATAGGTAGTGGTACAAGTCTAGATACTGCTAGATTAAGATACTTATTAGGAGAAAAATTAAATATTAACCCTCATAATATTCATGCCTATGTAATAGGAGAACATGGTGATTCAGAGTTTGTTCCATGGACCAATACATCAGTAGGATTAAAAAAAATATCAAATTATCTTAATAATAACGAATTAAATGAAATATATATAAACGTACGTGATGCTGCATACGAAATAATTAATAATAAGGGCTCAACATGTTATGGAATAGGAATGTGTTTAGTTGCTATAACAAATGCTATTTTAGGAGATGAAAATAGTATTATAACTGTATCCACTTATGATAAAAATAATGATATATATATAAGTTTACCAACTACTGTAAATAGAAAAGGAGCTAGTTCAATAACTTATTTTGAATTAACTCAAGAAGAACAAGAAAAGTTAAATAATTCAGTTAAAACAATTAAAGAAACGATATCTAAAATAAAATAGGCTTAGAAACACACTAAGTCTTTTTCTATGTAAATAAGCAAAAATTATTGAAAGATAGCAAAACATATGATATAATCAACATATAGTAGGGTAGTGTATCTACCAATAGGAGGACAGAAATGAGTAATAAAACAATAAAATTAGTCGATGAACATAATATCAATAGAGAGGCTAAAATAATAACAATTATCGAGTATGAAGGAACAGAATATGTAGTATATTCAATAGATAGAGATGAAGAAAATGCCAATATCTTTGTTTCAAAATTAGTAAAAGAAGGCGACCATTTACTATTAGATGAAATACGAAGTACGGATGTTAAAGAAAAAATTGATAATGTGGTTAAAGAAATGATTAAATTACCACTAGAACAGGAGTAAGCAATATGAATAACGAAATTAAATTAAAAAACGGAGCAATTGTAAAATTAATTGATAAAGATATTACTGGAGAACAACACATGGATGTCAAGAAAACATATGTTGCCACTACCAAAAAAGAAATAGTTGCTAAAGGTATAAAATATTATCAAGATAAATTAAATAGTGTTGTTATGGATAAACCTGAAGTTGAAAGTATTAATATAGCTCCTATCATGAATGTTCCAATGACAGAAGTTCCTCCGGTAGTTGAAAAAACAGTATCTTCACAATTACCAGAAGTAAATAATACTAATTTAAATACCGCGAAAGAGGTAAAAGATGAAATGCCAACTGTTGAAGAAATAACTAAACAAGCCCCTCTATATACAGATGAACCTGTTAAAGCAGAAATAGAAAGTGTACCTGAAACTCCTGTTACATTAGAACAAGATACACCATATAGCGCACCAACTGAAGAACAACCCACTTCAACTCCTTCAGCAGAAGAACCATTCTTTAATACAATGAATATAACATTACCAAGTGAAAGATTAACAAGTAGTGTAGAACCTATACCAACACCTGAACATAGTGTTGAACCAATACCAGAAGTTAATTCTATGGCTAATGTGGCACCTGAAAACCCATTAGCAGCTCCATCACTTCCTAATGAAGAACCAAAAGTAGAAAGTGTTGAAACTCCTGCCGAACCACTAAACTTTAATATACCAACTGAACCGGTTGTTCCAACACCAATGCCTATGCCAGAAGATCAAGAACATCCTATTCCAACTCCTCTAGCAGAAGAACCATTCTTTAATACGATGAATATAACATTACCAAGTGAAGGGTTAAAAAGTAGTACAGAATCTACACCAACGCCTGAACCAATTATCAACACATCTGTTGACACACCTAATCCATTTAGTAGCATTAATGCTGAAACAGGAACTCCAACAGTTGAACCTAGATCACTAGGGAACCAAGAACCTGTTGTCTTTGATGCTTCTAAAGAAAATAATTTATTAAATGCTTTATCAGATAAGACTATTGAAGCAAGCAACAAAGCAATGTTATTAAATGATGACTCATTAAATAATGTTCGTGATTTTGGTGGAGAACCAACTAAAGTAAACTATCAACCAAATGTTAGAAAAGCCGGATTTGTTAATAGTAAATTGTTGACAGTTGTAAGTATCCTATTTTTCTTAGCTAGTTGTGGATTCTTAGTATATGAAATATTTAATTTTATAAATGCTAAAAAATAATAAAAAGTGCCAGATACACAATCTGACATTTTTTTATATTATAAAATTCAATTTTTTCAGATATTTACACTATATAGCAAACGGATTTATTAGACATTAATCGTCAATCTTGTTTCTAATAGAGTAAATACAACCACAATAATCTTGTCGATATAAGTTGTACTGTTTTGATAAAGCAATTGAATGTTTATATCCTTCTTCCTTCTTAAAATCAGAATATAACCATTTTACATTATATATATTCATAAGTTCTTTACCAATGTTATTAATTACTTGACTATTTTTATATGGACTAACAGTTAATGTTGTACAAAAATAATCAAAGTTATTCGCACTAGCTAGTTTAGCAGTTTTCTCAAGCCTTAACCTAAAACACTTAAGACATCTAGCTCCGCCTTCTTTTTCATTTTCTAAACCTTTAATGCATTCTTCATATACATCATTATCATAATCGCAATCCATTATTTTAATACCACAATCTAACTGTTTAATAAAACTAATTTGCTCTTGTTTTCTTTTTTCATACTCTTGGATAGGACTTATATTGGGATTATAATAAAAAATAGTAATATCAAAATAGTTTTTTAAAACACTAATAACATGACTACTACAAGGAGCACAACAGCTATGCAATAAAATACTATGCTTTTTATCAAAAACAGCAACCTCATTTTTAAATAAATTATTATAATTTTCTTTCATATACATCACAATGACATATTATACCACAAATTAAATATTATTTATTATAGTTTATTTACAAAGAAGAAAAAACTTGTTAAAATTAATTACGTAAAGGAGATAATATGAAGAAAAATAATGGAAGGGAAATACCACTAAAAAACTATATAATATTAGGCTTAGTAGTATTATTAACACTAGGTTTAGTTTACTATTTTTATCTATGGTATATAACATATGAAGAAAGTAAACTAAATGAAACAATAATGGATAGATATCTAGAAGTAATAAATTATAATGAATTAAATGATTATATAGTAGAAAACAGAAATGCTATGATATATACATCTGTTTTAGAAGACAATAATATTAGAAAGTTTGAAATTAAATTCAAAAATATTGTTGTTAAAAACGCTCTAAAAGATAAAATCTTGTATATGGATATGACAGATATTTTTAAAGATAAGATAAAGTATACCGAATTAAGAAATTCATATCAAATAAATAATTATAATATTACTAATGTTCCATGTATCTTAGTGTTTAAAGATGCTAAACTAGTAGATATATATTCTATTAAAGATAATGATTATAACACTGATAATGTATTAAATTATATTATAGATAACGAGATGAGTATTGAATGATAAATATAGTATTATACGAACCGGAAATACCAACAAATACCGGAAACATTATGCGAACATGCGCTGCCACTAATGCACATTTACACTTAATCGAACCATTAGGATTTAAATTAGATGAAAAGAGTATTAAAAGAAGTGGAGTAAACTATATTGATAAAGTAGTTTATACTGTATATAAAGACTTTGATGATTTCTTAAGTAAAAATAAAGGTGAGTTCTATTTCTTTACTAGATATGGAAATCATCCTCATACAGATTTTGATTTTTCTGACACGACTAAAGATATTTATCTATTTTTTGGAAAAGAAAGTACCGGAATACCTAAGCAGATTTTAAGAAACTACTTACCTAGATGTGCTAGAATTCCGACAACTGATAATGTAAGAAGCCTAAATTTATCAAATTGTGTAGCTTTAGTATTATACGAAGTATTAAGACAACAAGACTATCCCGGCTTATTAAGAACTGAACCATTTAAAGGAGAAGATTGGTTATTGAAAGACTAGTCTTTTTTTCACGTTAAAGTTAACTAACTAATATCTTTACAAACAATATTCCCTCTGCTAAAATTATCTTAATATTAAGCCTAATAATATTTTTGCAATAAAGCCGTTAAATATGGTATAATAGAATATATTTAAGGAGGTCAAATTAATGAAAGTTGATTATAAACTAAATGATATTGTCATTATGAAAAAACCTCATCCATGTGGAAGCAATAAATGGCAAATAGTAAGAGTAGGAGCCGACATAAAAATTAAATGTTTAAATTGTGGACGTACTATTATGTTAGAAAGAGTAGAATTTAATAAAAAGATAAAAAAGGTGGTTATTGAATGAAAAAGAAAAATATAAAACTGCATCCTGCTTTAGTATTATTATTTTTAACAGTATTTATCATGATACTAAGTAGTATTGGTAGTATTCTTCACTTAGAAACAAGTTATTATACAGTAAACTCTGTCACAGGTTCGCTAGAAAGAAATATTGTAACTATTAAGAACTTATTTAATCGTACAGGTATTCAATATTGGATTAGTAATATGATTCCTAACTTCATTAATTTTGCCCCACTAGGTACAATTATCGTTGGCTTAATGGGAGTAGGAGTTGCTTATAAGTCAGGCTTCCTAAACGCACTATTCAAATTAATAAGTAAGAAAGTACCAAAAAAAGCAATAACTTTCTTAGTAGTATTAATAGGTATTGTCTCATCAATGTTTTTCGAAACAGCCTATGTCATTATAATACCACTATCAGCAATATTATTTATGAATATTGGGAGACACCCTTCGGGAGGGATATGTGCCTCATATGCTGGAATAACATTTGGTTATGGTGCTAATGTAATTGTTAATGGACTAGATAGTATATTATTAAAATATACTCAAACAGCCACAACAATTCTCGATCAAACATATACAGTAAGTACCTGGGGTAATATTGTATTAACTATTATTAGTACCTTTGTATTAGCCTATGTCGGAATGATCATTACTGAAAAGTTCATTGTTGCTAAACTAGGAAGATATACACCAAGTGAAGAGGAAGAAGAAAGCATAAGCAAAGAAATAACTAAAAAAGAAACTAAAGGTGTTATAATTTCATTGTTAACAATATTATTAACATCATTAGTATTACTATATTGCCTAATACCAGGATTACCATTCTCAGGCTTATTACTGGATTTAAAAGTAGATGGTTACTTAAATCAACTATTTGGTACAACATCATACTTTAATCAAGGTGCCGTATTTATCTTTAGTGCCCTATTGATATTAGCAGGACTAGTATATGGTATGAGAGTAAAAACAATTAAAAATAATCGTGATTTAGTTAATGGTATGAGTTATTATTTAAATAGTTTCTCATCAATAATAGTCTTAATCTTCTTTGCATCACAACTATGTGCTATATTTAAAGAAACAAATATTGGAGTATTTATCACAGTATCTCTTACTGAATTATTAGAAAACTTAAACCTAACAGGCTTATTACTAATTGTTGTATCATTTATAATTATAATAATATCAACAATATTTGTTCCAAAAACCTCTACTAAATGGGCAATTATGTCACCGGTAATCGTACCACAATTCATGCGAAGTTCGTTCTCACCAGAGTTTGCTCAAGCCGTATATCGAGCAGCTGATAGTGCTATTAAAGGAATATCACCATTCTTTACATACTTTGCCATCTTAATTGGTTTCTTACAAATATATAATAAGAAAAAGAATGATGTTATAACAATAACTGACGCGATGGGATTAATGACTCCATACACAATAGCCTTTACAATTACATGGTTATTGATTATACTAGGATTTTATATTATTGGCCTACCTATCGGTATCGGTGTAAGACCAATGTTATAATAAAGAAAGGAAGTAATAAAATGAGTTTAACTGCCGGAATAGTCGGTTTACCTAACGTTGGTAAATCAACCCTATTTAACGCAATTACCAAAAAACATATTTTAGCGGCCAATTATCCATTTGCCACTATCGACCCTAATGTTGGTGTAGTTACTGTTCCTGACAAAAGAATGTTAACACTAGAAAACATGTACACACCAGAAAGAACAATACCAACAACCTATGAATTTACTGATATTGCTGGATTAGTAAAAGGAGCCTCTAAAGGAGAAGGACTAGGAAACAAATTCTTATCTCATATTAGAGAAGTAGATGCTGTTGTAGAAGTAGTTCGCTGCTTTGAAGACACAAATATAATTCACGTAGATGGTAATGTTGATCCAATCAGAGATATAGAAATAATAAATGTTGAATTAATCTTATCAGACTTAGAAATTATTGATAATAGAATTAATCGTATTGGTAAGAAAGCCACTATGACTAAAAACAAAGATGAGTTAAAAGAAATAGAATTACTAAACAAGCTAAAAACAGCCTTTGAGCAAAACATCCCTGCTAGAAAATTGAATTTAGATGATGATGAAAAGTTTATCTTAAAATCATTTAATCTAATAACAATGAAACCTATAATTTATGTTGCTAATGTCAAGGAATCAGATCTTAATAATGGTGGAAATACTTATGTTGAACAAGTTAAAGAATATGCTAAAAAAGAAAATAGTGAAGTAGTAATGATTTGTGCTAAAGTAGAAAGTGAATTAGCCGAACTAGAAGAGGAAGAAAAAGAATTGTTTTTACAAGAACTAGGCATCCCCGAATCAGGACTAGACCAATTAATTAAAAAAACTTACTCATTATTAGGGCTAGCCACATACTTTACAGTAGGTTCTGATGAAGTAAAAGCCTGGACATTTAAATTAGGTATGAAAGCACCCGAATGTGCTGGCCTAATTCACTCTGACTTTGAAAAAGGCTTTATTAAAGCTGAAGTAATGAGTTATGATGATTTAATCGAATGTGGTAGTGAAAAAGAAGTAAGAGAAAAAGGAAAAATGCGTCTTGAAGGGAGGGAATACATTATGAATGATGGAGATATCTGTCATTTTAGATTCAATGTATAAGTAGTTATGAAAAAAATATTTATCTTATTAATATTAACACTATGTCTAACAGCTTGTGGTGATAAGGGATATAAAATTATCACTTCCACAGAAGCTCAAGACTTATTAAAAAATGATGCCATATTAATTGATGTAAGAAGTGCTGAAGAACATAATAAGTTCTATATTAAAGATTCAATTAATGTCCCACTAGATAACATCCAAGAATTACCTGATTTAATTGAAGATAAAGAAACAGTTATAATTCTATATTGTCAAACAGGAGAAAGAAGTAAAGAAGCTGCTAAAGAATTAGCTAAATTAGGCTATAAAAATTTATATAGTCTAGATGGTGGATTAATTAATTGGGGCTATGGCGTAGAAGAAGGTGCATAATGTATATCTACGGTAAAAATGTTGCAAAAGAAAAACTAAAACACCCAACAGATGTTGTTCAAGTATATTTAAGTTCTAAATTTAAAGATAAAGAAATAGAAGACTTACTAACCGTATCTAAAATAAAAACAACATATTTAAATAATAAAATAATGGATAATAAAGTAAATGGATTACATCAAGGAATAATAATTGAAGTATCTGATATTAAAACATATAATCTTGACATAATAAAAAAATTTACAAGTAAAAATCCCGTTATTGTTATGTTAGATCACCTAGAGGACCCTCATAACTTTGGTGCTATTATAAGAACATCTTATGCTTTAGGAATAGATGCTATAATTATTCCTAATGACCGAAGTGTCGATATAACACCAACCGTGGTCAAAACATCAGCCGGCGCAATTTACAATATTCCAATTATCAAAGTACCAAACCTTACAAATACAATCGAAAAGTTAAAGAAAGAAGGCTATTGGATTGTGGGAACTGACATGCAAGGCGATAATTATTGTGAATTAAAATATGATATGCCAACTTGTCTAATAATTGGAAATGAAGGTAAAGGTATGAGTAAAATAGTTAAAAATAACTGTGATTACTTAGTATCTATCCCCATGGAAGGCCAAATAGATAGCCTAAATGCTTCTGTATCATGTGGAATTATTTTATCAGAAATAAAAAGACAAAGGAGAAATAGTGAATAACGACGATATTGAATTAGTTTTACAAGCCCAAGAAAATGATGAAGATGCTAAAAATTATTTATATCAAAAATACCATCCATTACTAGAAAAGAAAAGCTATGAAATATATAAATTATTGCAAAATAAAGGTATTGACATAAACGATGTCTACCAAGAAGTATTATTAATCTTTGAAATGGCTATTAACGAATACGATCCAGAAAAAGATGCAAGTTTTTATACATTTCTTAACATTTGTCTAAAAAATAAAAACAATAATTTAATAGCCCGCCATAATAATAATCGAAATAAAATACTAAATGAGTCAATATCTATGGAAAGTGTTGAAAATATTGATACTAATCATGCTAGTAGAAAGTTAGAAGAAGAATTTTTCGATGGCGAAAGCACTAAAGAATTATATAGTAAAATAAAAGAACACCTAACTAGCCAAGAATATGAAGTATTTTGCTTAAAAGCGGATAATATTCCCATAAAAGAAATAGCTAAAAGATTAAATAAAGATACTAAAACAATCTATAATGCTTTACAACGAATAAAATTAAAAGTAAAAGATATAATAAAAGAAGAATAACAATATTTGGAAACTTCTTTTTTAATGTCAAAAATTTAAATAAATGTGTTATAATATCACATCAAGGAGAAGTGAAATAATGGATAAAATAATAATTAAAGGTGCTAGAGAAAATAATTTAAAGAATATTGATGTAGAAATACCTAAAAATAAATTAGTTGTCATCACCGGAGTATCAGGTTCGGGGAAAAGTTCATTAGCTTTTGATACAATATATGCTGAAGGACAAAGAAGATATGTTGAGAGTCTATCTTCTTATGCTAGACAATTTTTAGGAGCTACTGAAAAACCACTAGTAGATAGTATTGAAGGATTATCACCATCAATTAGTATTGATCAAAAAACTACTAATAAAAATCCTCGTTCAACTGTTGGTACTACAACTGAAATATATGATTATTTAAGATTGTTATTCGCTAGAATTGGTACTCCATATTGTCCAACTCACAAAGTTCCTATTACATCTCAAAGTATTGAAGAAATGACAGATAAAGTACTAAGCCTTGAAGAAAATACTAAAATAATGATACTATCTCCCATAGTAAGAGGAGAAAAAGGAACATTTAAAGACTTACTAGAAGATCTAAGAAAAGATGGTTATATCCGTGCTAAAATAGATGGTGAAATAATAGACCTAGCTAGTGATATTAACCTTGAAAAAAATAAAAAACATAACATCTCTGTTGTAATAGATAGATTAATAATTAAAGAAGGTATTAGAAGTAGAGTATACGACTCAATAGAAACATCAACCAAATTATCTAAAGGTAAAGTTATAATTGATGTCGTAGATAAAGAAGAAATGCTTTTAAGCGAAAACTTTGCCTGCCCTTATTGTGATTATTCACTAGAAGAATTAGAGCCACGTATCTTTTCTTTCAATGCCCCATATGGCGCTTGTGATGATTGTAAAGGACTAGGAGTAAAATATAAACTAGATATTGATCTAGTTATTCCTGACCGTACTAAATCAATTAAAGAAGGTGCTATTAAAACAATAAATATTGATGAAGAAAGTAGTATAACAAGAACTGAATTAGATTGCGTAAGTAAAAAGTATCATATTGATTTAGATAAACCAATAAAAGATTTAACCAAAGAAGAATTAAATATTATCTTATATGGGTCACCTGATATTATAGAGTTTAATTATACTGCTAAGAATGGTAATACAAGAAAAACAAAAGATTACTATGAAGGAATTATTACTAATCTTGAAAGAAGATATATTGAAACAAAAAGTTCTTGGATAAGAGAATGGATTGAAGGATATATGCGTGAAATACCATGCCCAACATGTAAGTCATCTCGTTTAAAACCAAGCGTTTTATCAGTTTTAATAAACAAAAAAAATATCTATGAAGTATCTTGTATGTCTATAAGAGACTTAAAAGAATTTATTACTAACCTAAAATTAAATAAAGAACAACAAGAAATATCTGAAATCATTATTAAAGAAATACTAAATAGATTAAACTTCTTAATTAATGTTGGACTTGATTACTTAACGTTAAGCAGAGGTGCTGGAACATTATCTGGAGGGGAAAGTCAAAGAATTAGACTAGCTACGCAAATAGGCTCAAGATTAACCGGAGTATTATATGTTCTAGATGAACCAAGTATTGGACTTCATCAACGTGATAATCAAAAACTAATAAACTCATTATTAGAAATGCGTGATTTAGGAAACTCATTAATTGTTGTTGAGCATGATACAGATACTATGTTAGCAGCAGATTATCTAATCGATATTGGACCAGAAGCCGGTGAAAATGGTGGATATCTAGTTGCTTGTGGAACACCGGAAGAAGTTATGAAAAATGAAAATAGTTTAACCGGCAAATACTTAACCGGCAAATTAAAAATAGAAGTACCAAAATCAAGAAGAAAATTAACCGGCAAATATATTGAAATAAAAGGTGCTAAAGAAAATAACTTAAAAAATATTAATGTTAAAATCCCATTAGGAAGTTTTGTTTGTATAACTGGAGTATCAGGTTCCGGAAAAAGTTCCTTAATTAACGAAATATTATACAAGAAACTAGCAAGTACTATATATAGTTCTAAAGATAAACCGGGATTATTTAAAGAAATAAAAGGTATTGATGAATTAGATAAAGTAGTCCAAATAACGCAAAATCCGATTGGACGTACCCCACGTAGTAATCCCGCTACTTATGTCGGAGTATTTGATGATATAAGAGACATCTTTACAGAAACTAAAGAAGCAAAAATGAAAGGCTATGACAAAGGAAGATTTAGTTTTAATGTCAAAGGTGGTAGATGTGAAGCTTGTTGGGGTGATGGTGTAAAAAAGATAGAAATGCACTTTTTGCCAGACGTCTATGTTCCATGCGAAGTATGCCACGGCACTAGATATAATAAAGAAACACTACAAATCAAATACAAAGGTAAAAATATTTATGATGTTTTAGAAATGCGTGTTGATGAAGCAATAGAGTTCTTTGCCAACCATCCTAAAGTATTACACAAATTACAAACTCTAAAAGATGTTGGACTAGGCTATATTAAATTAGGCCAAAGTGCTACCACACTATCCGGAGGAGAAGCCGCTCGTGTTAAACTAGCCAAAGAATTGCAGAAAAAACCTACCGGAAAGAGTGTCTTTATTCTAGATGAACCAACAACCGGCTTACATTCTCATGATATTAACAAATTATTAGTAATTTTAAACAGAATTGTTGATAACGGAGATACAGTAATTGTCATTGAACATAATCTAGATGTTATTAAAGTAGCAGACTATATTATTGACTTAGGTCCTGAAGGTGGCGACTTAGGAGGAAAAGTAGTAGCCTGTGGAACACCTGAACAAATAACTAAAGTTGAAACTAGCTACACTGGTAAATATTTAAAAACTGTTTTGTAAAATAAAAAGATTTATAAAATGTATTAACTACATATCTATAAATCTTTTTTTATACCTATCTAAAATAATATCTGCCACTTCATCAGGAGTAATATAAGTAGTATCAATAACTAAATCATAATTACTCATATCTAGATTATCAACATGATATAAAGTTTTATAACGAGTATTTTCTGAATGTTGTCTTTTTATCATATCTTGCTTTTGTTCTTGAACAGTATTAAAAGATTCTGTGGCTTTTCTATTAGAATCATTAAAAGCCCTTCGAGCAGCTTCATCAAGATCTACCTTTAAGTATACTTTAAAAGAATCCGGGACAACATACCAACCAAGTCTAGCATCAATAATTAAATTGTCATGATTTTTAGCATATTCTCTTGCACTTTCTTCAATACTTCTATCTATTTCTGGATGCATATCAACATAATCACAAAATGCAGATACACTCATCCCTTTCTCTTTAGCCAAACTTCTAAAATATTCCCCATTTCTATAAATAGTATAATTAAGTTCTTTCTCTAAAATATTAGATACAGTTCCCTTACCACTACCTAAATCACCAGCTAATGTAATAATATTTCTCATATATTCACCTCTATTAGTATCAAGTATATCATTAAAGAAATAATATATCAATGAAATATTTTAATAATTATGGTATAATACATATAAGGATAGAGAGGGAAAATTATGAAATTAGAGTTTGGTAGATGTCCAAAATGTCAAAGTATTATTGAATTAAATAGTAATAAAATATTTATTTGCCCATATTGTGAAGAAAAAATAACTAAAGAGGATGCCAAAAATAATTTAGACTCAGAACTAAATGATAGAATAATTGCTAGCCAAATAGCAGAAACCGTTAACAAGGCCAAAAAAGAGCAAGAAAAAGGCAACTATTTAGAAGCAAGTAAACTATATCATGAAGTCATATCCATAAATCCATATAATATTGAATCATATATTGGACTTATTATCACAAAAACAGATAACTTTACTAAAAAACCAATTATAAAAAATTGCACATTAGAAACAGTAAATATTAAAGAACTAGAAAAAATTATTGAAATATTGTCAAAATTAAGTAAAAATGAATACTCTGATTTTATAAATCAAACAAAACTATATATTGATAACTATCGTAAAATGGTTGAAGAAGTAGAAGACAATACTCTATATATCCAACTAAAAATGTTAAATGAAGATAATAATAAAGAAAAAGAAATAAAGAACCCTTATGTCAAAAAGATTCTCTATATTCTATGTCTTATTATATCTATTATTATCTTTGTAATCGAACCAATATATGGCTTTATATTTTTAATAATATCATCAATTACAATTGGATTATTAAAAAAGTAGTTAGGAGATAAAATATGGCAAGAAGAAGTAAAAAGAAAAATCATTTATTATGGATTGTTTATCTATTAATAGTATGTTTAATTGGTTACTATACCCAAAATCAATTAAATAATACTTACAGTATTCCATCATATGTTATTGAAAATATTCCTGAATATGATGGTCAAGATTATGTCTATATCAATAATAATGAACCATATTTTACTACTGAAGACCTATCTACATCATCATTTGAACACTATAGTGATTTAGATTATTTAGGAAGATGTGGCATAGCATATGCTAATATTAGTATTGACCTAATGCCTGCTAGTGAAAGAGAAAGTATTGGTATGATTAAACCAAGCGGTTGGCACACAATAAAATATGATATCATTAGTGGTAAATATTTATATAATAGATGTCATTTAATAGGATACCAACTAACAGGCGAGAATGCTAACGAAAAGAATTTAATTACTTGTACAAGACAAATGAATACTAGTACCATGGTTAAATTTGAAAATTCTGTTGCTGATTATATAAAAAAGACTAATAACCACGTCTTGTACCGTGCTACACCAATATTTAAAGATGATAATTTACTAGCAAGTGGTGTTGAATTAGAAGCCCTATCAGTCGAAGATAATGGCGTAGGTATAAAGTTTAATGTCTTTATTTATAATGTTCAAGAAGGAATAGAAATAGACTATAAAACAGGGGACAGTCAACTAATAAAATAGAAAGAAGGATACATAATGAATGAATTTATCATAAAAGAAATAGCTAATGAATTAAATATAAAAGTAAGTCAAGTAGAAAATACTTTAAAATTATTAAGTGAAGGAAATACTATTCCCTTTATTGCTCGATATCGAAAAGAAATAACAGGTTCTTTAGATGAAGAACAAATAAGAAGTATTAATACTGTCTATGATTATCAAGTAAATCTAGCTAAAAGAAAAGAAGATGTTATTAGATTAATCGATGAAAAAGGTTTACTAACTGATGAAATAAAAGATAGTATTTTAAAATGCACTAAATTAGTAGAAGTAGAAGACTTATACCGACCATATAAAGAAAAGAAAAAGACTAAAGCCACAGACGCAATTAATAATGGTCTAGAACCTCTAGCCAAAATAATAATGAGTTTTCCACTTAAAATAGATATTGAAAGTACATGTACTAAATATCTAAATGATAAAGTAAAAACTACGGAAGAAGCCCTAACGGGCGCTAAATATATTATTGCAGAATGGATAAGTGATAATGCTAGTTATCGTAAATGGCTAAGAAACTATATCTATAATACTGGCACTATTAAATCTAAAATAAAGAAAAACGCTGTTGATGAAACTAAAGTATATGAAATGTATTATGACTATAGTGAAAAGATTAAATATGCCAAACCACATCGTATCTTAGCAATGAATAGAGGAGAAAAAGAAAATGTCCTATCTATTAGTATAGAAGTCGACACTGACTACATAATTAATCATTTAAAAGAAAAAATAATTAAAAATAAAGATTCTATCTGTGCTAATATAGTAAATGATGCTATTATTGATAGTTATAAAAGATTAATATTCCCATCCGTAGAAAGAGAAATAAGAAGCGATTTAAAAGAAACTGCTGAAACGGGTGCTATCGATATTTTTGGAACTAACTTAGAAAACTTATTATTAACTCCACCAATGAAAGAAAAGATAGTTTTAGGATTAGATCCTGCTTACCGAACAGGTTGTAAACTAGCTGTTGTAGATAGTACATCAAAAGTATTAAATATTAGTGTTATCTATCCTCATGAACCAAAGAATATGTGGACAGAATCTAAAGAAAAAATTAAAGAATTAATAAAGAAATATAATGTTGATATAATTGCTATTGGTAATGGAACAGCCTCAAGAGAAAGTGAAAAATTAGTAGCTGAAGTTATTCACGAATATACAGATAAAAAAGTAGAATATATAATTGTAAGTGAATCCGGCGCTAGTGTTTATTCGGCAAGTAAATTAGCTATCTCAGAATTTCCTGATTTACACGTTGAAGAAAGAAGCGCTATAAGTATTGCTAGAAGACTTCAAGACCCACTAAATGAACTAGTTAAAATAGATAGTAAAAGTATTGGCGTTGGGCAATATCAACATGATGTTAACGAAAAGAACCTAAACGATAAACTAGACTTTGTTGTCAGTAAAGTAGTTAATAATGTAGGTGTTAATCTTAATACTGCTAGCGGTTTTATTCTAAAATATATTTCTGGACTTACTAAAACAGTAATTAATAATATCATAACTTATCGTGAAGAACATGGTAAATATAATAATCGTGAAGAACTAAAGGAAGTTAAAGGCGTATCGGATAAAGTATATGAACAATCTATTGGTTTCTTAAGAATTGTTGATGGCACTAACCAACTAGATAAAACTCCAATTCACCCTGAAAGTTATAACATTACCATGAAACTATTAAATGATTTAGATAGTAGTATCTCTGATATAGGCAGTCAAAAGTTAATAGATAAATTAGATAAACTTAATATTGAAGAATATGCTACTAAAAATAATGTTGATAAGTATACTATTGAAGACATTGCAAAATGTTTACAACAACCAAATCGTGATTATCGTGATGATTATCCAAAACCAATATTAAAAAGTGATATCTTAAAATTAGAAGATTTAACTGTTGGTATGCAACTAGAAGGTACTGTTAGAAATGTTGTTGACTTCGGAGCATTTGTGGATATTGGCTTAAAAAACGATGGCCTTGTTCATATATCAAAATTAACAGACAAATATATAAAACATCCAACAGATGTTGTCAATGTTGGTGATATCGTCACTGTTTATGTTGATGAAATATATAAAGATAAAAACAAAGTAAGCTTAACAATGATAAAACCAAATATTAGTGTAAATAACTAATATTTTTTTCATATTAAACCATAATAAATAAAGAAAAGGAGAAATATGAAATATACAAGTATATGGGAAGATACCATTAAAAAAAATAGTTATCCACAACTAAAAAAAGATATATCCACAGATGTGTTGATAATTGGTCTAGGCATAACCGGTTTATCCACAGCCTACCAATTACGAGATAGTAAACTAAATATTGTGGCTGTTGATAGTCATCAAATGGGAAGCGGCACTACATCAAGAACCACAGGCAAATTAACCTACTTACAAAATGATATATATTCTTACTTATCAAAAAATATTAATAAAAAGACTGCTACTAACTATTTAGAATCTCAACTAGAAGCTATTAAAATAGTTAAAGATATAATAAAAGATAATAATATTAACTGTGATTTAGAAAAAGTTCCATCATATGTTTGGGCTAATAATAAAGACCAAATAAATATGGTTATTAAAGAAAAAAAATTTCTAGAAAATAATAAAATTAAAGTAAATACCCACAATAAAATACCTCTAATAGGTAATAAATATGGAATATCTGTATCTGACACTTACTATTTTAATCCACTAAAATATCTAACTGCCCTAAGTAATATTGTCAAAAGATACACCAAAATCTATGAAAATACCACCATTACTGATATAACAAAAGATAAAGATAATTATATATGCCTAACTAAAAATAATAATAAAATAATAGCTAAAAAAGTAATTATTGCTTGTCATTATCCATTCTTTATATTTCCTTATTTTATGCCCTTAAAAGCATATATTGAACGATCATATTTGAGTGCTACTAAAGTAAAAGATAACAAAAAAGTATCTATGATAAGTATAAGTAAACCAACTACTTCACTAAGATACTACCATAACTCTGATAACAATAATAATTATTTATTATTATTAAAAAAATCACATAACCTAGGACTAGATAATAATGATAATAAAAACTTTAACTATCTATCTAAATATTTAGAAAAATATCCAGGGAATGTAGAATATTTATGGTCCAATCAAGACTTAATAACTAGCGATAGACTACCATATATTGGTCGAATTCAAAAGAATAACAATAATCTCTTAATAGCCACCGGATATAATACTTGGGGTATGACTAATGGCACTATAGCAGGTCAAGTAATTGCTGACATAATTCAAAATAAATATAACAACTATGAAGAATTATTTAACCCATTAAGAAAAATAAATAAAGCTAAATTAATAAACACTCCTGTTAATATAATAAGCAGTATTGTCTCTTATTTAACATCAATTATTAATAAAAATAAGTCTTGGTATAATAAACAAGTAGAAATAAAGAATATTAATGGACAAAGTGTTGGTATATATACTGATGAAAAAGGTAACAAACATCATGTAAAAAACAAATGTCCCCATTTAGGATGTAAATTGGTTTTTAATAGTAAAGAAAAAAGTTGGGATTGTCCATGTCATGGTTCTAGATTTGATATTGACGGTAATGTTATTGAAGGCCCATCAAGATATAATATAAAAATAAAAAAATAGTATAGACAAAATTAATAATATTTGCGATAATCTTATAGGAGTGATACCATGAAATTTATAGATAACATAGATAAAGAAGAATATATAGAGTTTTTTAATAAATTTAAATATAGTCATTTTATGCAATCTTACCCATGGGGACTAGCTATGGAAGAGACAAGGGGTAAAAAAGCTATTTATGTCGGACTTAAAGATAATAAAAATAAATTAGTTGCCGCTTCATTACTCCTAAAGAAAGAATTACCATTTGGATACTGCTATTACTATGCTTCACGTGGTTATTTAATTGACTTTAATGATACTAAACTAGTAAAAACATTTACCGAAGAAATGAAAAAGTTCCTAAAAAGAACTAAAGGAATATATGTTAAAATTAACCCAGAAATAATGTATCAAGAAATAAATGATGATGGTAGCAGAATAGAAAATGGTAAAAATAACTTTAAAATATTTAATAATTTAATAAATTTAGGATATATTCATCAAGGATTTGTAAAATTATATGAAAATAATGAGCCAAGATATACATTTCGTAGATATTATGAAAAATATAAAAGTATGGAAGAGATAGATAATAGTATATCTAAAACATTCATGCAAACAGTAAAAAGAAGTTATACTTATAATTTAAAAATTAACTTTGATAGTAATGTTGATAATTTTTGGAAATTAAATAAATCTAATGCTAAAAAAGATGACTTTATTCAATATTCGGATAAATTCTATAAAGCACTATATAAATATGGTAAAGAATATAATAATCTATTAGTATTTGATGTATCAGTTAATGGTAAAAAATTATATCAAGATACCTTAGATAGTTATAATAAAATAAAAGAAGACTTTGCTAACAATTTAATAAGTAAGAAAAATAAAGCTGATAGTCAAGATAAATTAACAAGATTAGAAAAAGAACTAGATATATTTAAAGAATATAAAGATCAAGATGATATGGTTATATGTTCATTAATAAATGGAATAGCTAATGATATGATGTGGACTATGTATATAGGTAATAATAAATTAGGAGAATACTTATTTGCTGTTAATCGCATCTATTATGAAACAATAAAATACTGCTATGAACATAAATATCGTTTCTTAGATTTATATGGAACAGTAGGGGATGTTAATACTAAATATAAAAACTTAGGTGGACTACATGCCTATAAGAAAAAATATGGTGATACCTATATTGAATTTATTGGAGAATTTGACTTAGTAGGTAATAAGTTTATGTATAAAATATTGCCCAAATTATTAGGAATATACCGTTATATAAGAAAGAAAATTAGCAAGTAAAAACAAGGAACTAGTTCCTTGTTTTTTTTATAAGTAATTCTTAAGTTCTTCAATACTATTTTCTTGCATTCCAATAAACTTATTAACAATATCTAAAACTTCTTTATCTATTTTCTTGTTATTATATATCTTTCTTCCCTCAATAATACCCATATCAGTACCCTGAATCAAAAGTTCAGCAATCTTTGAATTACTATGATTAGTAAGTGTCTTCATTTCCACACCATACCAAGTCATTAACTTAGTCATAGTATTTGTTTCATGAGGCTTATCCTCACTATTGTATTTTTTATAAACAGACTTAATTTTCTCTGAAATATTTTTATATTTATCACGCTGTTTCTCTAACAAATCTTTAAAATCATTATCTTCTACCTTATCTAAAACAAAAGAAATAGCATCAATTCCCATACTAGCACCTTTACTTATTTCATCAAGAGCATTTATATTCTCTTCCATAATAGTTCCTCTCTTTCTTAAGATATTTATATCTTCACTTGTTATTATAAACACCCTAATAAATTTTATACTTAAACATTTCATAAAATATTATTAAATTACATAAGCTAAAAGTGAAAGGAATATATTTATGAAATTAAGTCAAAAGTTATTATATATATTAACACC
Organism: uncultured Bacilli bacterium; assembly: GCA_934130545.1. Taxonomy (GTDB): domain Bacteria; phylum Bacillota_I; class Bacilli_A; order RF39; family UBA660; genus UBA6414. Next base: position 48,652 of record CAKOYD010000008.1, read on the forward strand.
TCTAATTGGTGGAAGTATAGTAGGACTAATTATAAATAAATCTATAGATTATAACTATTTAGTTAACCCACCATTATCTCCACCATCTTATTTATTTCCAATAGTATGGGGTATCTTATATTTACTAATAGGTACATCATACTATATATATAGAAAGAATAATAATGATGATTCTCTAACTATAAAATTATATTATATCCAACTAATATTAAACTATTTATGGTCTATAATATTCTTCACTCTAAAATTACGTACTCTAGCAGTTATATGGATAATTGTACTAGCTATAACTATTATTTATCTAATGATAAGATTCTATAAAGAAGAAAGAACAAGTTTCTATTTGCTTATTCCATATATATTATGGGTATTATTCGCTACATACTTAAATATAGGGATAGTGGTTTTAAATTAAAATATATTAGAAATTAACAATAATCAGTTGACAATATAACTAAAATATAGTAATATTTATATTGCAAGTGATTTGCAGATGTAGTTTAATGGTAGAACTTCAGCCTTCCAAGCTGACCACGGGAGTTCGATTCTCCTCATCTGCTCCATAGTGAAATCTGCTCGAACTTTTCGAGTTTTGATAAATAACTAATCTAGAAATGGATTAGTTTTTTTGTGTATCGAACTCCCACGTTTCAGCTTGGAAGAATACAAAGACTATCCTACTTTATAAAGAAAGGATGGAACTATGGTAAATATTATTAAAGAAGAACTATCATTAGAAGAATCATTAAGAAAGAAAATTGAGTTTATTTGTGATTTTACTAATAATAAACCTACCATTATAAATGGTAGTATTAGAAAAATTGATAAGACTAATTTAACTTATATTGAACCACATAGAATAATTATTAATAATACTACATTTCTTGCTTTCAATTATTCTAATGAAATATTTATTGAAAATTTATCTAATAAGATAAAATTATCAGAACTAGAAGATTATTTAAAAACTATCTAAATACTATGTATTCCCTAATCAGGGAATTGACAAATCTTTAAAAAGTGATATTATAAATAACCAATGAAAGAGGTATGCTCTAGAAATGGAGGTACATCTATGAAGAAAAAACACAATTTACCCAAAATTTATAATATTGAATTAATTGAGGAGTCAGTAGTATTTAGACTTTATTAAATACTATTGTCTCCTCTTTTTTAGTAAAAGGAGTTGAAGATAATGAATAATGAAAAGAAAATTGCTGGTATTTATATTAGAGTTAGTGCCGAAGATCAAGCTCGTGAGGGATTTAGTTTACCAGAGCAAGAAAAACGATTAAGAGCAATGTGTGAGTATAAAGGTTATGAAATATATAAACTATACAAAGATGCTGGTATAAGTGCTAAAACGGGCAATACTAGACCTGCATTTGAAGAACTATTACAAGATATAAGAGATAAAAAATGTAATACTATCGTTGTATTAAAGTTAGATAGACTTACTCGTTCAGTATTTGATTTAGAAGGTATAATGAACTTTCTTGAAGAAAATAATGCTTACCTAGATTGTGCTAATGAAGAAATAAATACTACTAATTCAAGTGGTAAAATGGTGGCTAGACTTTTAACAACAGTTTCACAAAATGAAATAGAAAGAACAAGTGAAAGAACTAAATTTGGTTTATCTGGTGCAATTAAAGAAGGACATATTCCTGCTCGTGCTCCACTCGGCTATAAGCGTATAGATAAAAAGTTAGTTCCTGATTCACTTACAAAAGATATTGTAATTAGAATTTATAATTTGTATTTTGAAGGTAAATCATACTACAATATAGCAACTATATTTAATGAAGAACAAGTATTAGGTAAAACTAATTGGAAAGATACAGGAATACTCCGAATAATCTCAAATGAAGTTTATAAAGGCGATTATGTGCATGGTAAAAGAACAAATCATCCTACACTATACAAAGATGTTGTTGAGCCAATAATAAGTAAAGAAATGTGGGAAAATTGCCAAGTTCAAAAGAAGAAAAATCAAAAGAATTATATGAGAACTCAAACTTATATTTTCTTACAAAAATTAAAGTGTCCTAAGTGTGGAAGAATACTTGCTGGTGGTGCTTCACATAAGATTAAATCTGATAAATGGTATTTCTATTATAGGTGTGAAAATTGTAAAAACAATATTCACGAAAGCAAAATAGAAGATAAGATTAAAAACCTACTTGCTGATATATTAGAATATGACAATGTTGTTAATGAGTTTTTCTTACCAGTTCTAAAATCAAAAGTAGATAATCCTAAAGAGCAAATAGAAAAAGAATTAAAGAACTTAAATAATAAACGAGATAGAATTAGAAAAGCATATATTGATGAGTTATTTACTGAAGAAGAATTTAAACAAGAATCTAAACTAATTGAAAATCAAATTGAAATAATTAATTCTAAATTATTAGAAAATTCACAAGCAGAACAATTAAACTTTACTACCGAAGATATATTATTAAAAAGAGATATGGATTTTATTAATAAAGTTAAATTACCAATATCATATTATGCTTTTAATGATAATTGGGATTTACTAGATCGAGATATTAAAGCCGATATTGTTATGAGATATATTGATGATATTGAACTAGAACTTAAAAATAATAAATATGAAGTTAAGCAAATTAACTTTAGAAGCACTTTTTATAGTGATTTTGAAGAATTATATAAGAAAGGTTATATCGATAAGAAAAGACCTCTTACATACGATTTTAATGGTGTATGTGTAGATACAAATGTAAGATATAGTGAATATTTACCAATTAAAGATGTAATGCAACACTTGTATAGATTAAATGAATATTATGAAGTTAATTTATATAAAGGAACATATTATAAAGAAACTGAAAAATTAGATATAGGACCACTTCAAAGAAATGAAGTTCCTATTAGAGTATTTCCATTATAAAAAGATAATAATAGAAATGATAATTGGTTATCAATGGGAATGCTTGCTACGAAGAATAACCCGAATGATATAAAGGTAAACATTAGAGATGTATTTGAAACAAATAAAGTAAACGGATTCTAAGGTGTTAAACCTTAGCCCACTGGATATTTTATATGCTCATCGTACAAAATTCCTAGGGGGTTAGAAATTTTGGATGCCCAAAATGACCACTTGAGCGGTCACTTCTAGAAAGGAGGAAAACTATGTCAGAACTTGCTTATTCATTACATTTAGGTAGTGATAAAAACAGAAAAAATATATCTAAACAAAATGGTAAAAATAATTTGAGTGGAACAACTTCTTTACCAAATAATGCTATTCAAAATGTAAGACAATTATCAAAAGTAGATAAACATAATTATAG
>CAKOYD010000009.1 GCA_934130545.1 uncultured Bacilli bacterium
AATTATATTAGTTAGTAGTTATTACTACCTATAAATTTATGCCTAGTGGTTGTTATACTTCCACCAAAAGGGCACCAATTATTATGGTTAGTTGTAATATTAATTGTTTAAATATTTTATTATTGCATATAATAAAAAAGAGGAACATTTGATTTCACAAGTGAATGTCACCTCTAATTAGATAGTTATGACACTCTGTCAATGTTGAAGAGTGTCTATTTTTTTATTGCTAATACCAATAAGGTAGATAACAGTAAGATGATAACAATGAGCCTTAGAACTTCATTTTATCTACCTCCTTTCTTTTACAAGATTGGAGGACGACACTCACATCAAATATTCCTATTAGGAATTATATAATAAGCGTATTTATAAAACAAGAAAATTAGCAGAACTTTTTTATTAAAATATTTAATATATTATGTAGTTAATTCTTTTGACAACATCAATCATCTATGATATTATTAGTATGCAAGCAAGAATACTTGCATATAATAAAAAAGGGAAATACTTAACTTTGCTGTGTTGAGTACTTGCCCCAAAAATTGGTTTGAGTACTTAATCTAATGCAGATTGAGTACTATTTTTTTATACATAGAATCATTATAGAGACTATTAATAAAATGATAATTAATATTAGAAATGTGATTAGTAAATCTTTTTTCTTCATAAATATTAAGTCTCCTTTAGTAAGCAAGCTGCTAATTTGAATGTATCTAACTCTCCCCTAATGTATTTTTCTTTAAACTCATTATAGTATAAATAATAGTCTTCTACAACCTTGTCTATTTTTTCTGAAATAGTACTGTTTATATTAATTCTGTTTTCAGTTAATCCATAAATAATTAAATTTCTAATATCATCTTTTGTAAGAATTTCTTTTGTCATCTTATACCTCCTAAAAATATATATGTTTTTATTATACCATATATTTTTATTTTTTATTAAATATGATACAATTTATTTAATAAGAGTGATTGGAGGAAAATATGGAACAGTTTTATTTAGAAATACCGTCAAGCAAAAGAAAGAATGAGATAATTGACTATTTTGATGAATTTGTTATGTATAATTCAGATATTAATGGTTCGGGTGGATTAGATAAAATTTTAAGTGGATATACTTTTGAACAAGCACTAAATCGTTGTTTAAATATGTGCAACGAAGAATATGCAAAAAAATTAGGTCGTTGTCAAGCAAAAACATTTCTTTTGATTAGAAAGAATGATAATAAAATTATAGGTACTATAAATATTAGATGGAATCTAACAGAAAAATTGAAACAATTCGGCGGTAATATAGGATATGGAATACGACCAACAGAAAGAAGAAAGGGATATAATAAAGTTAACTTATATTTAGGTTTAATTGAGGCCCAAAAAATAGGTTTAGATAAGGTTATGCTTGATTGTGATGTTAAAAATCTTGGTTCTGATAAAACAATTTTGGCACTTGGTGGTATTTTAGAGCGAACAGAAGTTGATCCGTATGATGGAATATTAACAAATGTATATTGGATTAATGTTGATGAAAGTATTAAGAAATACAAAGAAACATTTGGTGATAAGATATATAATAAATAAACATTTTTTTATGAAACAAATAACTGACAGCAATGTTGGTTATTTTAGTTATTAGGCAATAAAAAAAGATAGAAAATACTATCTAGTTTCGTATACACTAACTTCTTTTCTATCTCTTCCTCTATTTTCATACTTAACATATCCTGACATAGTGGCAAATAAAGTATCATCAGTACCTCTTTTAACATTTTTACCAGGATGAATTTTAGTACCTCTTTGACGATATATAATAGAACCTGCTTCTATATATTCGCCATCAGCAGCTTTTGCTCCTAATCTTCTACCAGCAGAATCTCTACCATTACTTGTTGAAGATTGTCCTTTTTTATGAGCAAATAACTGTATATTAAATTCTAAGAATTTTAACATATTATTCCTCCTCATCAATAATTTTAATATTTTTAGGATATTTAATAGCTAACTCTTTTAATAAACTAATCATATTACTAAGTAGTTTATTAGTTATATCATCATTATCTAATATATTAATTACTAACTTATCCGTATCGTTTAAAACATTTATAGCATTAATATTAATAGATGATATAGCATTTACTGTACATATTACTGTTGCACTTACGGCAGCGCATACAATATCTTTACCATATGTATCATAATTAGCATGACCTGTTATTGTAATATCCTTAGGTTTTAGTATAATTTTAATCATCTAACACCTATTTAATTTTTTTAATTTCTACTTTACTATATGGTTGACGATGTCCTTGAGTCTTTCTAGTAGACTTTTTATTAGGTTTATATGTAAATATTCTAAGTTTTTTAGATTTACCTTGTTTTACAACAACTCCTTCAACAGTAGAACCTTTAACATATGGATTACCTACTACACCATTAGCCATTAATACTTTATCAAAAACAACTTTTTTACCTTCTTCAGCATCTAGTTTTTCAACGTAGATAACATCGCCTTCAGCAACACAGTATTGTTTTCCACCAGTTTCAATTATAGCTTTCATTCTGTACCTCCTTATTATTAATATTTAAGACTCGCCTTCAAGGTGGATTATCTCGCTTTTACCTTTTTAGTGCGGTTGAGTAAACAACTCGAGGTCTTAAAAACAATATAATTCTATCATAATTTACTAGCTAAGTCAACCTAAAATGGTGATAGTTGCTATATATTTTCCGTAATAAATAAGCCCTAATGTATAAATTATGATAAATAAGATATTTACTATGTGAAATTTTGCTTTTCTTATTTTATGGTTAAATAGATACATTCCAAATAATTCTAAAAAACATCCGCCAATAATTGATAAGAATAATAATGTTTTCTCACTTACTCTACTCTTTTTTAATATAGCAAATAGTTTATCTAGACCAAATATTAGAAAAGTGATGATATTTATTATGATTAGATATATTAGAATTATTTTACTCATGATACCACCTTAGATAATTATATCATATATTTTTAATATAGTCCCCATTCTGCAAACTTTTCAAAGCCACCTAATTCTTTTATGTAAGTTCTAGCTTCTTCGACTATTTCTTCATATGGTTTATTATCAATGTATTCATCACCAATAGCGCAGCATATTTCTACTGTTTTATTTAGTTCTTGGGCTTTTTTAAAAGCATATATGTTGATTGAAACATCGGCTTTAGATAAGTCTTTCCCGTGGAGACCACCACCAGTAACGGACTCAGCCATATCAGAACCTAATTTTCTATTTGTAGCACCTGAATCAACATTAACACCACCGGTCCATTCACCAAGTGGATTAATTATTAGAGTGTTTCTAATACCTTTTAATTTTTCTTGCAAGTCTTCGTTTTTAGCATTACTTTGACAGACAATAAACTTATCATCAGTTAAGATAAACTTACCATCATAAGGATATTTTATATATAAATCTCTAATAATTTCTGATATCTCTTTTTCATTTTCTGTTAATGGTACCCCTTTAAATATTCCATTATCGCCACATCTAATCTTTCCTTTTTGATTTTCTGCTAAAAAGATGTCTTGCTTTTGAACATTTAGTGATAATTTCAAATCTTCTCCAGCAATTCTTTTAACAATAGCATCCACTTCTTCATAAGTAATAATCTCACTTGTTTCAATAATTACATGACATTCGCGATGCCCGATTAATACCTCCACTGCTATTTTAGGATTTTCATTTTTAGTATAAGCAAGATCGACAATTGCTCCTGCTATTCTGTCAGCCACTTTATCGGGATGACTTGGATTTACTTTTTCTATCATTTTTTTACCTCTTTCTACATCCAATAAAAAAACATCCAAGATAATTTTACTTGAATGTAAAAATTATCTTATAGCTCTAGCATTACCACCTAATCTAATAAGTTGGTGTGATTTCAACGGGCTAGTCCCTCGATCACTCTTTATAAGATGTAATTAAATTATAATACATTTATTTCTTTATTTCAACAATTTATTATACTTATCATACAAATATTTCTTTTCTGTTAAATATTTATTACCATTTTTAAATATATGGCGATAGTCTTTATACATTTTCTTTTTATTATTAATAATCTTTTCTTTAGAATAACTTAGGTTATATAAATATCTTTCGACTAAGAACTTATTAAATATATAGTTTAAGTCTTTATAATAGTTAACAATATTAATAATAAGAACACTGAGTACTAATAATAAAGTATAATTAAAGGTATAATAGTTAACTATCAGGATAAGTATTAATGTAATAAAAGATATACCTAAAGATAATTTGTTAGATATATCAAAGGGGAATATTTTGCTAAGTGTTAAGTTAAGTATTTTAAAGCCATCTAAAGATACTATAGGAAGTAAGTTAAAATATAAGATAGAGTTATTATACCTAGTATATAAGTTATAGATGTATCCTCTAACAAAGCCATATTTATATAATATAATAATTATTATCATATAGATAGTTTGAAATAATATACCACCCATGGCGATTAGTAATTCACGATTAATGTTAATATTTATTAGAGTATCTAATGTTGTAATGCCTCCGAAAGGATATATAGTGATTTTTTTTACTTTTACTTTATTTATTTTAGCCATCAGATAGTGTCCTAATTCGTGAAAGATAATAATTGAAGTAAATACTAATAAATCTTTGACATGACCAGTAATAATAAAACTGAGTGCTATAAAGAGATATGTATAGTGAAACTCAATCATTACTATAAATAGTCCTCATAATTTAGTATTTCACCATTTTTGGAATATACTAAATATAATTTGTCGTCTTTTACTTCTCCGAGTAAACTTCCAGCATCAATATAATCATATAGTTTAACAGAAGCTGTTTCCATATTACCATACCAAATATCAATACCATCTTCTCCTTGAATAATAATTACGTTGTTATAATCATCTTTACTACCAATAAATACTACTAACCCACTTTTAATAACGGGTACTAGATATTTATTATCTACTGTTAATTCAACACCATCTAAGTATTTACTTTTACTTTTATAATTAAGGGTATCTTTAAATACCATTTGATTATTCTTATCTTTAGTGTCGAATGGGATAATACCTCCCAAATATTTGTCATATAAATTCTTTATTTTGGCTAGAGAAATATTATCTGTATATATGTTTTTGGTAATAAACTCTCTTGCTCCATTTATTTTTTTTATACTTATAGCCATAATTAAAAATATTAGTACCGATAATAATAATCTTTCACTAATATTTTTGATATATAACATAAATTTATTTTCTTTATTACTATTCTTTTTTTTAATCTTTTCTAAATATTTACAAGTATCAATATTATTCATAATATCACCTAGTAATATATATGTATACTTAGATATTTTATGAATAATATATTTATTAACTAACTATCTTTTTAAGGAATTCTTTACTTTTTAAATATAGCCCAGCATATCTATCATAATATTCATCAATAAAGTCATTTATTTCTTTTTTAATATTATCTGATACATCTATTTTACTTATTTTAGATATATCTATATAATAAAACATTCTTAGTAATTTAATAGTTTTAATATCGACAATAAATTCATTAGTATAACAATTCTTGCAGATATATCCGCCAGCATAACTGGATACTGTTATAATATCGGTACTGCTACCACATTTACAGCACTTATCTAAGATAGGTTTTATTCCTAAATAGTTTAACATTTTAAGCTCTAAGATATTACTTATTACCATGGGATCATATAAGTCATTTATTTTAATTAAAGCGGCTATATAGTCAGCATATATTTGTTTATCATTATCATTTTTAACTACTTGGACTACTAAATCAGTAAGATATAATGAATAACCCATTAAAAGAATATCTTTCTTAATATTTTTAAAATTATTAATTATATCTACATCTAATAAGTTAGATAACTTACCTTCTTTATATTCTAGATAAAATACTCCATAAGTAAGTTTATCACTAACTCCTGATAATGTACTTTTAACCTTTTTACTACCTCTGGCCATAACACCAATAATGCCTAATTCTTTAGTATATATGTTTAGTATTTTACTAGATTCTTTATAATCAACAGCACTTACTACTATTCCTTCTACTTTCACAATACTATTCCTCTGTTTTTGCTTTTATATATTGCAAATAATATTTTATCTCACCAGTCTGTTTAAATAATTCCCAATATTCTTTTTTCATGAACTATCCACCTCATATTATATATTGAGTAGTTTTTAGATATTTTATACTTAATTATTAAATTCTTTATAACCTAGTTCATTTAAGAAACTTTCTTTATCACGCCATTTGGGAATTACTTTAACATAGAGTTCTAGATATACTTTAGTATTAAACATGTTCTCTAGTTCTATTCTACTTCTTCTACCAATTTCTTTTAGCATACTTCCTTGTTTACCAATAATAATTTTCTTTAAGTTTTCTCTATCTAATACTATTAAAACATTAATACTTAATAAATCTTTAGTTTGTTTAATATCTTCAACAATACAAGTAATACTATGTGGTACTTCTTCTTCAGTTAGGTTAAGTATTTTTTCTCTTACTATTTCACTAATTAAGAAGTTAGTAGATACGTTAGTATATGTTTGATCATCATAGAATTTAATATTATCAGGTAAATATTTTTTTAATACTTCTCTTAATCTATCAACGTTATCTTTCTTTATAGCAGATACTGGTACTATTTCTTCAAAGTTATATAAGTCTTTATATTCACTAATTTTTTCTAATATTTTTTCTTTTGGTAATAAATCTATTTTGTTAATAACTAATATTACGGGCTTGTTAGCATTCTTTAATACTTCTAGGATAAACTTATCACCACTACCAAGAGACTCAGTAATATCTACTAAAAATAAGATTACATCAACATCATTAATAGTAAAATATGCTTGTTTATTTAGTACTTTACCTAGTCTATTCTTGGGTTTATGAATACCAGGAGTATCAACGAATATCATTTGAACTTCGGAATCAGTATAAATACCTTGGATGATATTTCTTGTTGTTTGTGGTTTATTAGAGGTTATGGCTATTTTTTTACCAATTAAGGCATTAAGTAAAGTGGACTTGCCTACGTTAGGACGTCCAACTAAAGATATAAAACCGCTTTTCATTTTTTAGCCTCCTCTAAATCATCATTATCAAATGGATATGGACATACTTCAGATACTTTGCGTCTTTCTTCTTCTCCTAAATTATTCATAAATATTATTTCATCATCCGGTTTAAAAAACTCGCAAATAACTTGTCTACACATAAAACAACTACTACTTATTTTAGGACTATCACACATAACATATAGTTTTTTAAAATCTCCTTTACGATATCCTTCGCTTACTGCTTTAAAAATAGCTACTCTTTCAGCACATACTGTCGCACCATAAGAAGAGTTTTCAATATTAACTCCACCATAACTTTTACCATCTTTTAAAACTACTATGGAACTTACTCTAAACTTAGAATAAGGACTATATGAATTTTTTAATAATTTAAGTAATCTATCTTTCATACTTGACCTCCTTATTTAACTTCTATCTAAATTATACAATACTATTTATTGTAAATCAATAACTTAATCATCTTAGTGAACACAAAAAAACTCCCATAAATGAGAGTTAATTTTCAAAAATGGCGTCCCCATGGTGATTCGAACACCAGACCGTACGCTTAGAAGGCGTATGCTCTATCCAGCTGAGCTATGAGGACAAACTCATACTGTCTCAATCAAGACAATACAAATTATACCCTATTTTAAATTAATAATCAAGTCATTTTAACAAAAAATTACAAATTTTTTCGTTATTGACATAAAATACTACTTCATCGACATCTACTACTTCATTAATAGAATACCCAATGGTATATACTACTTCTTCTAAAATATTATTGCTAGATATATCACTTAGTATCATATTATTAAAGTTTAATTTAATAGTTTTATCATCTATTTCATAGTCTAGTAATTTAGCACTATCGCTGAGATAACTCATTAGATTACTTTCATATGTTAAAGAGTTAGATAGTTGTTCAATAATTACTTTTATTTTATCTTGGGAATCATTATTAATATATTTAGTAACTGGTACATAATACTTATTATCATTATAACTATTAACATAGTATAGAGTTATACTATCAATATCTTTAGTATTATTTATATCATAGACTTTATTTATTCCATAACTTTTATCAAGACTAGTAGGAATATTTTTCTTACTATGGGGAAGTTTAGTAAGTTCTTTTCCTTCGACTTGAATATTTACTTTATCAATACCTTCAATACTAGTTAGAGTGTAGACGATACTTTCAATCATGGCTTCTTCATATTCAGAAGAGATATCTAATAGTTCTTTAGAAAAGTTAACAGTTAAGACTTTATTATCTAATTTAACATCTAGAATACTAGTGCCGGTTGGAATAATTGATCGAAAGCCATTAGGAATAATAGCACTTTTCGCACCATCAATAATTAATCCGTTTAATAAGTCTTTACTTTTATCAAGAATATCACAATCACAAGTAGTAATACTAGTTAGAGCAACATAATCATTTTTATCAAGTAAATATATACTATCTAACATATTACTATATATATATTCAATATTACTAGTATCAAGTTCTATTTCTTTATCATTTTTATCAATTAAACATAGTATTAAAAGAACCATTAAAGTAAAAGTTGCCATAATTATCTTTCTGATAGACATTTTCTTTAGCACAATATCACCTACTAAAATATATGATGATAATAAATACTTTATACAAAAAAATAAGTCGCGCTTAACGGCGACCTATAGTGTAATTTCTTTTAATCTAATAAGTTCTACTACTGCTTGAGCACGTCCTTTAACTCCTAGTTTTTGCATAGCATTCGATATATGGTTTCTAATAGTTTTTTCACTAATATTTAATATATCAGCTATTTCTTTAGTAGTATGATTATTTATTAAAAGTAAAAATACTTCTTTTTCTCTTTTGGTTAATATACTTTTATTCATAATTCCTCACTTCCCTAATTAGGGTGGTATACTATTCATAGTATTTTATGTATTTTTTTATTTAAAGTGAGGGTTATTTATCCTAAGAATTAAACTTTACGGAAATATACATTTTTTTATCATAACTTTCTTGGATAGTTCGCATAATTGAGTTGGCTAGTTTCATATCATGTTCTTTAGAGTCGACTACTACTCTTATTTGATCACCTGATACTTTAACGAAAGCTGATAACTTATAGGTATCTTTTATTTTTTGTTCAAGAGTTTCTTCTTCACTAGCAATATTATTAATAGTCTTTAATTCTTCAAAAGCTTTATTTTTATCTTCAATACTACTAGTTGGGTTGGTTAAGGTTTCTTTAAGTTTATTAATACTTTCTAGGGTGTTAGCATTATCTTCAACTTTTAAAGCGGATATCATATCAGACTCTTCTATACTTACATTAGAGGTATCATCTTTGCCTCCTGAGACTACTTCTTCTTTAATATTACCATTACTAGATACTAATAGTTCACTAGGAATACTTACATAATATATACTTAATACAAGTACTAAACTAAATAATGTTAAAAACCATAAATTCTTCTTATTTATCATCTATTATCACTTTCCTTCTAGTAATATATATGAAAAAAATACAGTTTTAGTACATTCCCTGTATCTTTTTTAAATTAGCATTACTTAAGGCATTTACTTTCCATTTACCATTACTATCTTTAGATAGGTCTATATCTAATGTATAAACTACTTTATCTTTAACTTTTTCTAATAAATCTAGTTTCTTATTATTATATTCTTCTAGACTAGTAGTACTACTATCATATGTTAAATTACTAATGGCTTTTTTATAATCATAGACCTCTATTTCGACTGTTATAACAGCTTCATCACCATCAACTTTTTCTTCTTTAATTTCATAACTTAGATCACGATATTGGCGTTCTAGAATAGCACGATATCTTTTTCTTTGGGCTTCGTTATAATTTTGTTCATCAAGAACATTAGTAATACCTAGACTGATATCATCATCAACCATTTGATACTTATTAAATAATTCATCAACTTTACTAGTAGGAGTATTATTTATTTCACAGCCAAAACATATAAAGACTAATAATAAAAGACCATATTTAAAATATTTCATATCATCACCTGATATTAATATTTACCAAATATTAGTCTTTATACCTAATTATAATTATTTAATATACTAATTACTATTTCTTTAGAATAACCTAAATTAATTAAATTATTATAGATCTTATTTCTTAAATAGTACCAATCATGTTTTTTATCAGATTTAACATATTTATTTATTAGTTTATTAATCTTTTCTTCTTCATTAGTAATAATGTCAAAAGTATATGTATAAGCCATATCTTTATCAATACCTAATTTAACTAATTCATTAATTATTTTATATGGTCCATTATTAGAAAAGTTATATTTATCTTTTATATAAGCTTGACTAAATCTTTCATCATCAATATACTTATTAGTTATTAATTTATTTAAAATATCGTCGACTACTTCTATAGATAAATCCATCTTTTTTAAATAATCAGTTATTTCTTTTTTACTTCTTAATCTAATGCCAATATATTTAATAACTTTATTATAAATATCTTGATAGTTATTTAAACTAACTAAGTTATTATATTCTTCACTAGTTATTTCTTTTTTATATAGTAAGTTAGTATCAATAATAACGTTTTCATATAAGATAAGTTCTTTCTTATTATTAAATAATACTTTATATTTACCACTAGCAAGTCTTGTATATTTAACTATTTTCATTTATGCCCCCAAATACTTGTTATTTACTTATTCCTACTGATGTCACAGATAATGTGCCAGCTAATTTTTTACCCATATAATCAGTACTATTACTGTTAGTGCCATCAATATAAATATAAACAGTATAATTTATATTTAAACTAGATGATGTAGATGTTGTAGTATATAGTGTTATAGAACCTGTTTTACCATTTAATACACCATTACTAACTAAGGTACCACTAGTCTTATTATATACAGCATATTTAAAATCATTATAAGAACTACTAAAAGTATTACTAGTAATATTTAGTGCGATAGTTGTTTTAGCACCACTATAGGTATTAGTATCTACTGTCCCAGATATAACAATATCACTATAAGCAGTTGTAGATTTATAATCTAAAACGGGTGCTAAGTTAGTAGCACTTATATTAGTACTACTTTTAACATAACCAGCAAAATCACCAACGGTAAGAACAATATTACTATTTTGACTACCTCTCCAAGTAAACCAAGCATAAGTTCCTCCAATAAGTAATAATACTATTGCTACAATTGGTACAATTATAATCATATTCTTCTTCATATCAAACCTCCATATATTTACTAAAATAATGATACCATACTTTTATAATTAAGACAATTATTATCATGTATTATTGCCAAAAAAATATTAATATACTATAATTATTTTAGGAGGTAGTATGACAAAGACAAATAAGAAAAAACAAGATATTAAAAAGAAGAAAGAAACATTAGCAAAAGTTAAAGAAGAAAGAGAAATTAAAGAACTTATTAAGTCTAAGAAAAAGTTTATTGTATTTTTTTTAGTATTTATATCTATATTTTGTATATCGTTAGTAACTAAAGCATTACAGAATGATACTTTATATACAATTAAGATAGGCAAATTAATATTAAATAATGGTATTGATATGATGGATCATTTTTCTTGGCATAACCTATCTTATACTTATCCACATTGGTTATATGATGTATTTATTTACTTAATATATTGTATTGATGGATTTAAGAGTATATATATATCAACTATTATTATATATATTATATTAATAGCTAGTATATTTATAGTAAATATTAAAATAAATAAGAATTATACATCATCTGCAGTAAGTGCAATAGTATGTAGTTTAGCTTTAGGAGGGTTTGCTACTGCAAGAGCCCAGTTAGTAAGTTATATTATATTCATATGGGAAGTATATTATATTGAATCATTATTAGAAACTGGTAAGAAAAAATATATAGTATTACTATTATTATCATCATTATTAATATGTAATCTACACTTAGCAGTATGGCCATTTTATTTTATATTATTCCTACCCTATATTGCAGAATACATAACGTATAAAATATTTAAGAAATTAAAAAAAGATAATAAATTATCTAGATATTTGGAAAATAAGTTTACTATTAGTAGAACTTCTAATATTAAGTATTTAGTATTAACAATGGTAATAAGTACTTTAACAGGTTTATTAACACCATTAGGAGATACACCTTATACTTATATATATAAGACAATGATTGGTAATTCACAGAAGTATATAAGTGAACATATGGCCTTAACTTGGGCTGAATCACCATTTGTAATTATTATAGCAGTTGAAACTGTTTTATTGGGAATATTATCAAAGTTTAAAGTAAGTGATGTTTATATGCTAAGTGGTTTAACATTAATGGCTATAACATCTAATAGACATTTATCTTTCTTAGCACTTATTGGTACATTATGTTTAGCCAGAGTATTTACCTATTTTTTTGAAAGAGCTACATTAAATATAGATAATAAAGTAATTAAGTTTACTACTAAATATAGTTTTATGATACCGGCAATAGTACTAATATCAATATTAAGTATAACTATTTATAATAAGACTAATAAAAATAGAGATTATTTAAGTAAAGAGTTCTATCCTATTGAAGCAGTAGAATATATAAAAAATAATTTAGATGTTGATAATATAAGACTATTTAATGATTATAATTTTGGTAGTTATCTATTATTTAATGATATTAAAGTATTTATTGATTCAAGAGCTGATCTTTATACTAAACCATTTAGTCATTTAGAATATGATATATTTGATGATTATATGTATAGTCCAGGTAATTATCATGAGAAGTTTGAGTTTTATGGTATAACGCATGTTCTTATATATAAAGTATCAGCTTTAAATGATGTTCTTAAAAATGATGATAATTATACTGTTTTATATGAAGATGATAATTTTGTATTATATGAAAAGAATGCTTAAAATATGAGCATTCTTTTAATTCTATTTTTCAATATTTTTTGTACACTAAAAAAGCAATCATTAAAGACTGCTTTGATTATCTATAAAAGTATCCACTATAAATTGCTGGGAATGATAATACTTGTCTTGGATTAAAGCCATAAGCACTAAAGTTATAAGCATTATGACCGGTAGCTGTTCCAAAGTGTAAATGTGCTCCAGTTGTACATTGGTCGTAGCCACCATTTTTAGAAGCTGTTGAGCCTCCTCCGACAGCAGCAATTACTTGATCTTTAGTAACTGTCTGTCCAACACTTACGTATATCTTTAATAAGTGAACATAAGCTGTTGTATATTCTCGACCATTAATTGTATGATAAATCCATACTTGGTTACCACCACAAGAAGAACCCCAGACGATTCTAGCAACGGTTCCGGCAGCAGCTGGGTAAACATTAGTGCCTTCACTATTACAAGCTAAATCAATACCATGATGGCCACTAACAATACCAGACCAATCAGTTCTATTTCCATAGCCAACATATTCACTACTAACACAACCGGACTTTAATGGATAACTCCATCCATAGGCTACTGGAGTAGATGTACAAGTAGTAATATCTTGGTTAGTACTACATCCTAATTTCTTATAATAATTAATTTCTTTTTGTAAGTCTGCAATATCTTCTTCAATAGTAGTACCTTCTTCAGTTAATTTAGAGATATTAGCTCTTAAAGTAATTAACTTAGAGTTTAGTGATTCTTTTTGATTATTAAGATTCTTTTGCTTTTCATTTAATTCTTGTGTTTTAGTATTTAATTCTTCAATTATCTCCCCTAGTTGTTTTAATAAATCATTATTATAACTAGTTAATTGTTTTACTACTGAATAACGATATATCATATCTGTATAGTCTTCTGCTTCGAAGATATATTGTAAGTAAACGTTTTCGGAAGTAGATAATTGTAAGAACTCTAATAAAGAGTTAGTTTCTTCTTTCTTCTCTGCTATCTTTTGTTTACTTTTTTCAATATCTTCTAAAGAAGTTTCAATATCTTTTTCTATTTGTTTTATAGATACGTCAATATTATATATTTCATTATTTAATTTATTTAATTCATCTTGATTAAGTTTCTTATTACTATTAGCTATTCTTTGTTGTTCTTTTAACTTTTCAAGTTCATTATTCATATCATTTAGTGTTTTGCCATGAACAACATTAGGCATCATACAAAAACATACTAATATAGATATAAATAACATACTACTCTTTTTCATACCATCACCTTACAATCATTATACAAAATATGTCGGATATTGTCAATTTATAACCATTTAATTACCATAATTTACATTTCATTAGCACTCACTATTGACAATTGCTAATATCGTGTTATAATTAAAAATGTAAGAAAGGTGATATGATGAAAACAAAACAATTTAAAGCTGAATCTAAGAAATTATTAGATTTAATGATTAATTCTATTTATACAAATAAAGAAATATTTTTAAGAGAACTTATCTCTAATGCTAGTGATGCTATTGATAAATTATATTATAAATCACTAACTGATGAAAATGTTAAACTAAATCATAAAGATTTTGAAATAACAATTAAATTAGATAAGGATAATAGAACTCTTACTATTTCAGATAATGGTATTGGTATGACTGATACGGAGTTAGAAGATAATTTAGGTACTATTGCTAAGAGTGGTTCGCAAGTATTTAAAGAAACTGCTGATAAGAAGAAAGGTATTGATATTATTGGACAGTTTGGTGTTGGTTTCTACTCAGCATTTATGGTTAGTGATGAAGTAAAAGTATGCAGTCGTGCTTATGGTAGTGATAAAGCATATACTTGGACATCGACTGGTATAGATGGTTATAGTATTACTGAATCTTCTAAAGAAACACATGGTACTGATATTATTTTAAGGATTAAAGAAAATACTGAGGATGAAGATTATGATAAGTATTTAGAAGAATATACTATTAAGTCTTTAGTTAAGAAATATTCTGATTATATAACATATCCTATTAAGATGACTACTCATCATGAACATTATAATGAAGATGAAAAGAAAAATGAAGTTCATGAAGAAGTTGAAACATTAAATAGTATGATACCTATATGGAAGAAGAATAAGAATAGCGTTAAGGAAGAAGATTATGATAACTTCTATTGTGAAAAGTTCTCTGATTATGAGAAAGCTATGCGTACTATTCATATAAATGCTGAAGGTTTAGTTAGTTATAAAGGATTATTATTTATACCTAATCATGCTCCATATGATTATTATACTAAAGAATATGAAAAAGGTTTACAACTATATAGTAATGGAGTATTAATTACTGATAAGTGCAAAGAATTATTACCGGACTACTATAGTTTTGTTAAAGGTGTTATTGATACTCCAGATCTAGAGTTAAATATTTCAAGGGAGACATTACAACAAACAAGAGTTTTAAAGACTATTGCTAAGAATGTTGAATCAAAGATTAAGAAAGAATTAGAAACAATGCTTAATGAAGATCGTGAAAAGTATGAACAATTCTTTAATAACTTTGGTATTCAATTAAAGTATGGTATATACAACAGTTATGGTATGAATAAAGATAAATTACAAGATTTATTACTATTCTACTCTTCTAAAGAAAAGAAAATGGTTACTTTAAAAGAATATGTATCTAGACTTAGTGAAAGTGATAAAAATATTTATTATATAACTGGTGAGACAGTAGATAAGATAGATATGATGCCTCAAGTAGAACAATTTAAAGATAAAGATATTGAAGTATTATATTTAACTAGTTATTTTGATGAATTTGTATTTCAAGTATTAAATGAATATGAAGGTAAGAAATTTGTTAATGTATCTAGTGATAAAGCTGTATTGGAAGATGATACTAAGTTAGAAGAAATGAATAAAGATGCTAAAGATATGTTTAGTTTAATGAAAGAATCATTAACTGATATTGCTGACATTAGATTTACTAGTAGACTTAAGAATCATCCAGTATGTTTAACTACTGAAGGTGAATTATCTACTAATATGGAGAAAACAATTAACTTAATGCCTGATACAGAAAAAGTAAATGCTAAATTAGTTCTTGAAATAAATGAAAACCATCCAATAGTAAATAAATTAAAAGAATTATATGCTAGTGATAAAGATGAGTTAAAAGAATATGCTAAAGTATTATATGCTCAGGCTAGATTAATCGAGGGTTTAAGTATTGAGAATCCAACAGAACTTTCTAATATGATATGTAATATACTTAGTAAATAATAAGCAAAAGAGGTATCCCATAATGAGATATCTCTTTTTACATATTTAATTTATTATAAACTATATCAAATACTCTTAAGAATTCTTTTACTTCTTCAATAGTATTTAAATAAGAGAGACTAATTCTGACACTTTCCATAGATAATTCACGATCTTTAGTTAGAGCATATACCGAGTCAGATATTGTATTAGTAGAAGAACAAGCACTCTTAGTAGATATAAATATATTATATTCTTCTAGGGCATGGACTAGTGTTTCGGGCTTTATACCATGAATACTAAAGTTAATTATATAACATAATGAGTTATTAGTACTATTGATATGAATATTTTTATATTGTTTTAAACCATCGATAAGTACTTTATTTAATTCACTAACATATTTATAATTATCTGGTATATTAACATAGATTAAGTCTAGAGCTTTCATTAACGATACAATAAGGGGTAATGGTGGAGTGCCACTACGAAAGATGGTTGTTGATTTACCACCATGAATTAGAGGCTCTATCATAATATTTTCTTTCTTTACTAAAACACCAATGCCTTTTAAGCCAAAGAACTTATGGGCTGAAAAACTTGCCATATCAATATTAGTAAAGTCAACATCTATTTTACCAATGGCTTGAGTACAATCAACATGAAAATAACACTTTGGATAATTTTTAACTATCTCCCCTATTTCTTTTATTGGTTGCATAAGTCCTATTTCACTATCAACCGCACAAATACTTACTAATACGGTATCATCACGTAATAAAGATTTTAAATTATCAAGGTCAACTAAACCGTCATCCGTAATCTTAACATAATCTATTTCATAACCATGTTTAGCTAAATATTTTAATGGCTCGCTAATAGAAGAATGCTCTAACATTGTAGTAATAATATGATGACCTCTATTGTCATACTTACCGCATACTCCTTTAATGGCTAAGTTATTGGATTCACTAGCTCCCGAAGTATAGATTATTTCATTTGGTTTAACTCCTAATATTTTAGCAATCCTTTTAGTAGCATATTCTTCTAAGTTTTTAGATTTTACTCCCAGACTATGGATAGAATTAGAATTACCGGGGTATTCTAGGCAAACCCTATCAAAAACATTTAATATTCGCTCATCTACAGGTGTAGTAGCGGAATTATCAAAATATATCATCTCTTACATCACCACCATCATTTTATCAAAAATAAGAAAAAAAATCTAGATAAATTGACTTAATAATAACTTTATGTTAGTATATCTAACTAGAAAAAGAGGAATGGAATATGAATATAGTAGAATCATTGACTAGATTAA
This sequence comes from uncultured Bacilli bacterium, assembly GCA_934130545.1. GTDB lineage: Bacteria > Bacillota_I > Bacilli_A > RF39 > UBA660 > UBA6414. The sequence continues at coordinate 17,684 of CAKOYD010000009.1, forward strand.
GTAAAGAAGAACAAAAAAATTATATACTTGGGCAGTTATTAACGATGAATGGTGAAGGAAGAAAAAAGTTTATAGAAAGTATTGTTGATAATAATTTATTAGAACTTGCTAGAGAGCAATACAAACGAGTAGAACTTGTTGAAGCATTACGAAAAAATGGCATTGAGAGTAGTATTGTTAATAGTCTTGTATACCCTAATTATTTATCCATATTGAAAAACTACAAGAATTTAGCTGATGAACTATTATTAGTTAATCCAATAGAATTATCTATTCTATTCTCTTATTTATTATGGGAAGGATACTTTTCTAAAAACAAATGTAATGTATATAAAAATGATAACTTACTATTACCGTGTCATTTATATCCTTATACTATTATGGATGGTTGGGGAGTATGTTTGAATCATAGTGTTATGTTAGCAGACTATTTAAATATGTGTGGTGTGAAGGCTGCATCATTAAATTCTGGTATGAAACAGCATAATATACATCGTATTTATACACCTCCTATTGAAAGAATAAATCTTGAACCAAAAAAGAAATTTACATTAACATCCCTATTTACTAAAAGACAGACAAGTAATGGTAACCATGTTTTTACATTAATTAAAGAAGATGAATATTTTTATATATATGATACTACTAATTTAGCAGTATTTGAGGTAAAAGGTTCTACAAAAGCTAAGTGCATAGTTGCCAACACTTATGCAACTTTATACCCTATTCCAAGTTATGAACTAATAGATAATGATATATCATACAAAATTCTAAATGATTTTATAACAACAAGTGATTTTAGAGAATGCCCTTATCAAGTAGATTATTTTAAGTTTATTACAGAACGATCACTAGAAACAATTATGAATAACTTAGGTTTAGTAAATGACTGCTACGATGAAAGCCATGAAGATATTGCTAAAATAGCAAGATATGTTAAAGAAAGAAAAGTAAGACTTCCTAGATTTTAATGAGGAGTTTTACTTTTTTGTATGAAAAAGGCCTAGGGCTTCTAAAGTTTCCTAGGCATTTTTCAACAATATTATATGCTGAGTTTTTTTTATTTGTGCATTATAATATTCACTATTAAATCCCATCACCTTCAATTTTAATTACGTGAAATTTCACAGAATTAAAATTTCCGTTATTAATTTGTTCCCACAAACCATAATAATCATCTGTAATTTCATTAACTTTTTACTTTCATTTCAATTACTTTAAGCAAAAAAACTAACCTATTACTAGATTAGTCATTACCTATACATGGTACGGACAAATAGTATATCCGAAACTTTAGGAATAGTTGATAAACAACTAATCACTAAATACATTTTACCATATATATAATTTATTTCAATAGTTTTAATTTATTTTTGAGGGTTTTGTAATCTTTTAATTAAGATTTCAGCACCAGAAATTGAACCATTATTAAGTGAAGATGATTGTTCCTCTGCAAATTGTTGTTGTTCTAAATAATTGTGTAACTGTAATGTACGATTTATGCCTCTTTCATATTTGCTTTGTTTATTAACTTCTAAATTACTAAAAGCAGATGTTATAAAATCATGTATTTCATTAAGTATAATTCTATTGTTAAGTTCTCCAATAGCTTCAATTTCAATCATCCTGTCAGTTGCAGAAATTTCATTTAATGTATGATTAGTGTATATACTATTATCAAATGATAAACATACTTGAACTCCATTTTTATCTAATACAATATCTTTTCTTTTTGTACGAGAATTTAAAATAGGAAATTTTAATATGTCATCAAAATTAACCGTTACCCCTGAATCAACCATCTTTTGCATAAATGTTTCAATACTATCATCTGATAAAGTTTCTTCAATTTCACTTCTTGATGAATAAACTTCACCTTTTTTTAGTGGCATTTTGCAAGTGGCTTTTATCTTTTCTTTACCTTTTTGTTCAATCTTTCTTATTCGTAATGAACCACCATTTTTATATAAATCTAAATTTCTTGTATCATAGTATTCATCATTATTTTCTTTTTCTGTTACTGAAACAACTCTAAATCCATTAGATGTAAATATTGAAATTATTCGATTTAGCAAAGTTTCTTGATCTAATGATTTTTCTTCATTAGGATTTTTGTTAATAATATATTTTAGTTCAAATTCTTCAGGTTTTTTATTTAATTCCTCAATCATTTTTCTTACCTCACTTTCATATTTTCTAAATTCTATATCACTTAAACCAAGCTCCAACCTCAACAATTGAGGATTAAAGAAAACATATGTATCTTCTAATATTTCTTGTGGTCTTATTAAATTAGTACATTCTGTTAAATCCATAATTCTGTTTCCATTTTGAATATTTAATTTTTGTTCTTTTTTATATAGTTTTGTTTTAGTTCCAATACTAATTATCGATAGTGTATTATCTAAATCAATTTCACCAAATATCTCTCTTAATTTTGTTTTAATTTTGTTTATTGAAATATCATTTTTTATTAAAATATAATCTTTTATATTATCAAAATTACATAAGTAAGCCATAATAGAATCTAAATTTGAATCAGATAATAATTTAAAAGAAACCTTAAAATCTTCATCTTTCATTTTCAAAAAATCATTCAAATTATTTACTCTTGGATCAGTAGTCAATATTTTAAAACTTGATGAAACAGGCATAGTGTGTAATTTCATAGTATTTCTATATCGCTCAATTATTTTTTCATAAATATAATCACCTAAAACAGAAACTGGACTTAAATATACATCTCTGTACATTTGATATCTTTGTAACAATACATTTTCTATGCTTGCAAGTCCTTTTCTATCAATTAGTAATTCATATTCTTGATTGTTATTTACGACTACATTCACACTCGAAATAATTCTTTTTAAATCTATTGCAGAAGATATTCCAACATAATGTGCATCACGAATCAAATAATCAATTCTATCTGCATCTAATTGATAGGAAACTAAATTATTAAGTAATTTTGTAAAACTATCTTTTCCTAATTCTTGACTATCATTAATTTCTGCTATAAAACTAGCAATTTTTTTAACTTTTTTCTTTCCAAAGAAATTTGTTATTACTTTGTTTACTTCTGTATCGCCAAGTAAAATATCTGTAGTTCGTTTCTCATGTGAGTAATTAGTTACTAGTTCCAATGAATGAGAAAATGGGCCATGTCCTATATCGTGTAAAAGCATAGAATATAGTGCAATATCTTTATCATCTTCACTAAGTTTTATATTAAAATTTTTCAAAATTTCTTCCAATCTTTTTAAAAATAAAGACATTACATAAAAAGCTCCAACACTATGACTTAATCTATCGTTATTCTCAAGTTCTTTAAATTCTAATTGTGAAAAGCCATTTTGAGAAATTCCTGATAGTCTTTGCATTTCTTTTGTTAAAACTATATCAGAAAAAGGATAAGGTACAACTATTTTCCCATAAATTGGGTCATCTACTATTAATGAATCATTTTTATCTTTACTATATATAAATGCCATTTTTAACCTCCTATTAATTGTTTGCTTATCATAAGTTGTGGATATCTTTTTTGTTCTATATTATTTAGATTTAACCCTAAATTTCTACTGTTCTTTAACAGATTATCATATTCTTCAAAGTAATCATTTATAGTTCCCTTTACTTCAATTTCAATAAAATATCCTAAATTATCGACTTTATCTAAAGAAACTTCATATTTATCTTGATAAGAATAAATCATTCTTTCTTTTTTTACCTCAGTGATTTTCTTTAAACCAATAAAATCAAATATTTTCATCATATTATTACTATTATCAATTTCAACTTCATATTCTTCATAGTACATATTGTTATTATAAGTTTTGTAAGTTAATATTTTTTTATTACCACTCAATCTAATTCTTAGTAACTTATTAATCTCATCACCTAAATAATCTGATTGATAATATATATCTTGTTGATTACTTTGTAATAAAAATTTGCCTATTAATTTCATCATTTTGTTCAAGTTTTCATATTCTTCTTTGGTTAATTTAATTTTAATTTCCATTTCAATGTTGTCTTTGAAATTATCGCCATATAATAAATAACTAGCACTACATTCTAATATTTCAGATAACTTAATAATCATTTCTAAACTTGGTTCAGTTCTATTTGATTCCCAGCTCGAAATAGTTTTGTCTGTTACATATAGTTTCGAAGCTAATTCTTTTTGAGTAATGTTTTTACTTTGTCGGAGTTTACTAATTCTTTCACCATAATTCATACCTTAATTCCTCCCTCAATTAAATTATAACATAATTACCATACTTTTTTTCTCTACATTTTGTAGAAATACTAATCTTATTTATCTCTCAAAATCATCTTTTTCCTTGCTTAAATCCAATTCTTTGATATCTTCATCATTTAGAACATTATCTTCATACATATCATTAACAACATCAATATATTTATCATCTTTATCATACCAACTATGAAGTTTGCTATGTAAGAAAAATACTAGTTTGTTAAATTTATCTTTCCAATATTCAAGAGTATTTTGCATACCTTTTATTTTGAATTTTAAGAATGATATTTCATTATCTTTCTCTTTAATCGTATTATTTAAAGTTTTAACTCTTAGATTAAGTGCTTCATTATTTTCAGTAACAGTTTTAATCTTATTAGTTAAATTTTCAATAAAGACTTCATTAGAATAGTTAAATATTAAGAAAGTTTTATCTTTTATAATAATTCTATTAGTTTCAATATAAGTTAAATTAGTTCGATCTATTTTTCTTATATTACCATTAATAATTTTAGGTGTAGTTTTTGCAAACTCACATATTAGTTCTATTTTCTTTCTTAACGATTCTTCAATAGGTAATTCTTCTTTAATAATATTTACCACAAGATCTACATTCTTTCTTTTTTAGGATGTTTTTTGTAAACACAAAAAAACTAATCCTTTCGGATTAGTCGTATATCAAGCTCTAACTATAAAAGTTCGAGCAGATTTCCTCTTGGTACCAGTCAAGGGACTTGAACCCTCACACCATTACTGATAATAGATTTTGAGAATTATAATAGTGATTTTGAAATCAACTGATTTTAACTCAAATTCCGTTATAAATACTGTGTTTTCGTTTCAATTCGTATCATTTCAAAACAATTAATAATATATGTCTTTTTGAAATGAAATGATATAATTCCCACAGGTACCCCACAAATTGAAAAACCAAATTCTATTTGTGGGATTTTTCCCACAATAGGTATTTTTCATATTTTTTCAAAATAATTGGTGCTTGCGGAGGGAATCGAACCCTCATGGTCGTAAAACCGCAGCATTTTGAGTGCTGTGCGTCTACCAATTCCGCCACGCAAGCATTAGCACCGAATTAATTATAACACACTTTTTTGAAATTCGTTCCTATAAATTGAAAAAATAAAGAAAAATGTTAATGATTTTTTTCATCACTAACATCTTCCTTGCATTTTATTACCATATTATTTAATAAATTTGATGCCTCAATATCATCACTATCTACTGAATGTGTATAAACATCTAAAGTAGTATAAATATTAGAATGACCCAACTTTTTACTTACTGTTGCTATTGGTACATTATGACTCAATAAATATGTAGCACAAGTATGCCTTAAATCATGTAATCGTATATGCTTTAAATTATGCTTTTTTTGAAATAGAACCCATTGTCTGCTTAATCTTGAAGGATTATAGTAATTACCATATTCATCTTTAAAGACAAATTCAGTATCCATCCAATCATTACTAAACATTTCTTTTTCTAGTTCTTGTTTTGCTTTTAACTTTTTTAATAAGTCGAAACAAATATCTGGTAAGGAGATTGTTCTTTTACTTTTTTTAGTTTTAGGTGTATCTAAATAAACTCCTTTTTCTCGAATATTTAGAAGATTATTTTTTATGGTAATTGTCTTTTTTTCAAAATCGACATGTTCCCAAAATAATCCTAAACATTCACCACGTCGCATACCACCTAAAGTTAATAAATAAATTGCTGTTTTAAATGTTAAATTTTCATATTCTAAATGTTGAAATAACTTTTTTAATTCTTCCTCATCATAGAATTTCATTTCTTTTCTAGTAACTGTTGGTGGTTTAGTCAACTTTAAACATGGGTTAAAATTGATAAAATCCCACTTGACTGCTGTATTTAACATTACACATAATAAACTATGTTGATGTCTTACAACTGCTTCAGAAAGCAAATTATGATTGCCATTACTGTCTGGGTTTAATGATTTTGTTTTCCTTAAATCATTGTAAAACTTTTCCAACTCATATACAGTAATATCTGACAACTTATAATCTTTAAACCTTGGTAATATGTGTGCATTTAAACAACTCTTATATCCATAAAGAGTAGATGGCTTAATATTAATTTCTGCATAATCTTTTAACCATAGTTTTGCATATTCTAGGAAATTCATATTACTATCTGGTTTTATTTGAAAATGCTTTACTTCATATAATAACTCATCTCTACGGTCAATCGCTTGTTTTAAAGTACCCTCAAAAGTTTCAGTAATTCTATTTCTAGAACCATCTTGTTTTCTTCCTTTTTCGATACTAATACGATATTTTTTATTTGGTATTATCTCGGTTATGTTCTTTTCTTTCTTCATATTTTACCACCACCTAATTATACTGTTACCACAAATAACAATAACTAACAACAACCTAGACAAACTTAATTCTTTTATTACCATGATTATCACCATTTTCCTTTAACCATTTATCAATTTCAGACTTTTTAAAGAAATATTTATTTCCTCGTTTGACATATGGAAAACCATTAGTATGAATTGCTTGAGATAGTGCATAAGAAGTAAATAAAGGACTATACATTTCTAGTACTTGTTTTCTTGTTAAATATCCCTCATCATTATTATCACTTGCTTTTTGCTCTTGTTGTTTTGGTTGCGGTAATTCAAAATTGTATGCAGATAAATATAGATATGCTTGCATTAAGAAATTTACCATATTTTCATTTATCTTCTTTTGTTCTGCAAATTCTTTTTCGCTAACAGTATTTAGATATAATCCCATGTGGATGAAATATCCTGCCATTTCTTTAAACTTAATATTCATATTATAATACCTCCAATTTTTGTATATTTTTTTCTTGTCTTTCATAAATCACATTATTGCTCTGAATAACATTTTTTCCTTTTACTCCAAATGTATAATATTTTGGATCAACTTTGATATTAGAAGATAGTTCTTTTTGTGCTTCATCTCTTAATTTTAGTACTTGCATAAACACCTCGTTGTTTTCTTTTAATTCAGTATCAGTAAATATAGATAATACCAAACTTGAAGATCTTTCTATTTCGTTTCCCTCTGCAATACTTGTAAGAGAGTACCTTTTATCTTTTAATGCTTGTTTATAACCTTCACGAGAACTTTGGCAAACACATAATGTTGCAATCTCCTTTTTTGTGTTTAAGAAATTTAAACTCTTTTTTCTGAAATAACTCATCCAATCATTTACTACTGCATAAGCATTTGTATTTGATTTTGAACTAAACTTAAATAGATTTAAGTGATCCACAATCAATAAGTCTATTCCTTTACCAGTAGTTCTAATAAATTGTTCTTCAGCAATTGATAATATAGTATCAAGACACTTATACGTATATTGAGGAATGTCATTTCCGTCAACAATTATTAAATGTGATTTTAAGTTAGATTTAAAATCTTCATATACCATATCAAAGATTTTATAATCATCTTCGGATAGTCTATTAACTTTCAAATCACTATGAGATAACTTTTTGTCATTATTATACGAATGCCTTGATAAGAAATTATAATACATATCTTCTTTAGAAATTTCCAATGATAGATATAAAACATTATTTCCTGATTTTATGTTGTTATAAGCAACATTAGTAGAAAACATTGTTTTAAAATCTCCAGTATATGCTACGACTGTTGCAACTTTACCTTTTTGTAAGAACACATTTTCTTCGTCTAACTCATCTATACCAGTAGAAAGTAATACCTTTTCATTTTTTTCTAATAGTTTTGATTTTAAAATATTAAAGTTATCTGGAATAGTTGTTTCTATTTTTCTAGTATATTTTAAATTAATATTTTTTGCTTCACGACATAAGTCATTCAATTTTAATTTGTATTTTGAAGCATTAAATAATAATTCGTTAATAACTCTTTTCTTGGTTTCCTCATATCTTTCATCAAGTTCAATTTGTAAATTATTTTTACTCATAACATATTCATCAAAGAATTCTTTTGAATAAGGTAATTTAATATACTCACATATCTCCTGAATATTTGGAATTGTTTTATATCGATTATTGTAAGATAGAATTCCTCTAATTATTTTTCCTTTAAGATAGTTATCTTGCTTTATAATATTTTTATTAATTAAATTAAATAATTCATCTTTCATATTATAATGCAATAATGATAGGAGTACTTTACACTCTTTTGAACCATTTTCATACATTAATGCTCTTAAAGTTGATTTCGTACTACTAAATGCTGTTTTAACAGTAAGTGGTTTAAGCAATTTACGGTAAGCTTCATTTAATTCTGGATAACCATTAATTTCTTCTTTTAGTTCTTCTTGTTCCTTTAAAAGATTAATTTGCTTAGTATATGTTTGAACTAATTTTTTAATTTTCTCATCATCTGTTACGTTTTCTCCAATAGCATTAGTTATAACATTAGAATTAAATTGATATTCTTCAATTAAATTGCCATAAGAATCAACCTCATATAATTTTCCTGCGTAGTTATTTTCTTTAGCAATGTAATAAACTTGTTCAGGTTTACTTGCACCAATATTTTCTACGATATTGTTTTTGCGTGCTTTTTTCTTTTGCTCAAGTTTCTCAAAGTAATCAAGTGATTTGTCTTCATATAGCCCCCTGCTAGTGTCCTTAATTGAAATATTACTATTTAATATTTCCTCAAATGACATATTTTTGTTTATATTTTCTTTCATTTTCTCATTTCCTTTCATATTTGCCGGGGGATTAAGACTTTTCATTTACTTAAAGTATTATATATTGAATAATTAAGTAGTTCTTAATCCCTTTATTTACCGACATTTTTATTTACTAATTAAACTGCAATTGTTATATTTCAAACTCCAGTTGTTAATTTTTGAACTTTACTTGTTAAATTCAATGTACCATTTAACATTTCTGAAATTATATCTTTCCATGTATGGTGTGAACTGAATCTCATAATTACAATTGAAGTTTTTAATTTTTTGTTCAACTTTTAATTGATTTAATATTTCGTTAATTCTATTAATTGTGCTTACCCAATATCTTCTGGTATTTTCACCGTTGTAATAGTATAGAGAACAACAATATTTTATAATTCCGTATTCCTCGGAAATAATCCACTTATTAGTATTCTTCATAACAGAATTTAATTGTAAGGTCATTTGCATAGTCTTTTTTCTTTGATTAATATAAATTAATTTACAAATATAAAGTGCTATTTGATAATACATTATTTCATTGAAATTAATAGTGAAATAACAGTCTGGAACTAACGTTGAATATCTTTTTGACTCAATTAAAGTTTTTCCAAATTTACCAAGAGAGTATTTGATAATTTTATCTCTATTCGGAAAATTCTCAACATCATTTATAATCAATAATGGATGTTCTCCTTTTCTATATGTGATTTTTTTGTTCTTTCGTGAATTAAGTAAATCATATTTAATAGTCTTTTTTGCTAATCCTACTAACGCATGATTAAATGCATTAAATGTTTTATCATCAAGCAAAGTTGATTTACCAACTCTTTTATTTCTCATAAGTTGAAGTTCTTTATAACTAATTTCTTGCTCTTCACTTTGGTTTTCTATACATTTACTTAATAACAATGAATAAATAATTATTTCATGTGCTGTTAAGTCAAATGAGTTATCATATTCTTCAATTATTGTTTCTTTTGATACTTTAGTAATTGTACGACTATAAAATTGACAAACATTGTCATGTTTATATCTTTCTATTAAATGTGGTCTATCAGAAACTAAACTAACCATAGTACCTTTTTTACTATTTGTTGCTTGAGTGTTATTGTCCTCCTTTCTTTCTTCATAAGTCATCAAAAATAATTTTGATAGTAATTCATCATAGCAACTATGATAATTAAAATTTAGGTTTTTTTTCATAAATCATCTTTCCTTTCTCTAAACCTATACAAAGGCATTTTTATTTCCTTTGCTATTTTTAATTAGGAAATTCGCAGAAATTTCTCTGGAAAAGATAAAAACCCTTATAAAATAAGGGTTTGCGAGGGTATGAAAATTTATATTTCCTATTCATTTTTATAAAACGATAGGGTAAATTTGCACCATACATTTTTAGGTGATATAATGGTTTTAAGAGGAGTTATTATGCAACATAAAATAATTAAATTAGATGATAAAGAGAAAAAGCAATTAACTAATATGATGGAATATCAAGGGAATAGTTTGTCTTTAAGAAATAAAGCAAAGGTTATATTAATGAGAGCAAGAAGAGCTAGTATTCCTGAAGTAATGAAAGAAACTAAATTAAGTAAAAGAACAATTATAAATTATGAAAATAAATATTTAGAAGATAAACGTTTCTTTATAAGAAATAATTATAAAAAGTCCGACCTTATAAACCATAAGGATGTAATTATACAAGAATTTAGAGAAAGACCATCCAAATCATATAAGGAAGCAACATCAAGAATAAAAGAGTTATTTGGAATTGAAAGGAGTGTAACTCAGGTAAGAGTATTTTTGAATAAACATAATGTTTATACAGTTAGAAGTGAAAAGATGCTTTTCATTCAAAGACAAAGAATTATTAATACATTAAAAAAGAACAAAGATTATTAAACATCTTTGCTCTCATAAATTTTAATATTATTATAACAAGTGTTTCTGCATTTACCCCATAGTCGTGCCATTTCACATAAATTAATTTGTTTTGCTTTATATTGTGAATAATATTTAATAAACATTGGATCATTTTCTAATGTTTTTTTAGTAATTGCTTTTCTACCTAACTTAACATTTTTTTCTTTTGCATTTCTTAATCCTAATTTAATTTGAAATGTTTTCATTTTAATATCAAAAGAGGCAAATACTGATAATACTTGAAGCATAGTACTTGTCATAATATCTAACTCACTATTTCTACAATCACAAATTAAAGTTCCAATTTCTAAACATAAATTATTGTTTTCTATAAACTCTAATATTTCATAAAAAGTTTTAGGATTACGTGCAATTCTAGTAATATCAGTAGCTATAATTTTTGAAATACCGGGTTTTACAATTTTAAATAGTTTATCAAGTTCAACTCTTTTATCTAAATCTGCTTTACCAGTAATATATTCTATAAATATATTTTCCTTTGGAACTCCTTTCTTAACTAATTCTGTGATTTCATACTCAACATCTTGTTTGCTGGTACTACATCTAGCAATACCATAAATCTCATTTTTTTCATTCATAAATATGTGTCCTTTCTAAATAGGTAATGCCCAATTAATCATTACCAAACATTTATTGAACAATATTAGTGGTATTTACTATAAAATTACAAGTTAATTTATATAAATATCACTGCCCAATAAAACAAATGATTTATTGAACACCCCTTACGAAATTGAATGTTAGACCATATTTTTATAAACTACAACCCCTTATCAAAAAATACATTACCTAATAACCCAAAATGAGACCGTGTAACACTTCGAAAGTCCAAAAGACAATAGAATATACACCTTTAAACAAAATAAACCCATATAAAAAGATTAAGACCAAATAATCTTAATCATTTTAATAATTTATTAATCTTTAGCTACTGTACCAGTGTAATGAAATTTCATTCCATAAATATATATAGAACTTCTACTTAAATCATTCATATTATAATATAATTCGGTTTCTTCACAATCATTTCCATATGAATTACATAGCGTTACTAATCCAACTCCAGAATCACTAGCATTTGGTTCAAATTTACATACATTTCCAGTTGCCTTACCATCTTTACCAACTAGACATCTATCTTCTAGTAATTGTAATACATATCCATCTGTTGTTTTCCATGATGTATATTTATACAAATCATATTTATTTGTTTCATCATCACTGCATCCAGTAAGCATAATCATAAACAACGAAATAGTAAATAAACAAATTATTTTTTTCATAAATTCTCCTTTCTTTTCTGATTTTGTGCAATTGTTTAACTTATTACTTATTTTACAACCTCCATTTCTTTAATAAAATATAATGGATATTCATAATTTGGATTACCATCTATGCTTATCATTAGATTTCCTAATTGATAGTCAATAATAGTACCAATTATAAACTCATTATTTTTATTTATAATTTTACAAACTTTATTAATATAAGAATTATCAAACTCTTTGTTATAGTAGTTTTTAAATTCTTCGATACTTTTTATTTTATTAATTGGTATTTCTTGCCTGTAAGGTGTTTCACGCATACATTTTGTTTCTTCCATACCATCATTAAATACATCTACATATAAAACATTATTTTTATAATTTAATAATTTACCACGAAATGTAGAGTAATATTTGTCATCAACATATAAATTATAAATAATATATTTATCAATTAAATTATTAATATTCTCAAAGTCAGTTTTTATTTCAAAAAATTTATTATTCATCATTATCTTCTAACCAATTATAATCAAATAAATCTTTCTTTTTAGGTTTATTATTATTTTGTTCTATATTTACTGACATTCCCCAATTAATAACTTCTTTTAAATTATTACTAATATTTAATTCATCTAACATTTTATTGCTTCCTAAAACTATTTGTTTTTTATTTGATTGAAATGTTTTAATTATTTCTATTAATTTAGATTCTTCCTCACTAGATAAGTGTTCTAGTTCATCTATAAGCAATACATCTATATTACTTGTTAATTTATTGATTTCTGTTGCATTTACATATAAAACTTTATAATTAAATAATTCTATTACATAATTTGCTATTGCATTCATTAAATGAGTTCTTTCTTTCTCATTGCCACTAATAAATAATGGTAAGTATTTTTTGCCGGGTTGTTCTGCTACTGCAAGTGAGAGAGTATAGGCTAATTTATTACCTTTATTAGTATCAAAGTTAATAAACTTATATTCCTTGTTTAAGTCCATTTTTACCTCCATTTCTTTTTTAATTAATTTCCACAATATTTTCTAGTACATTATTAAATTCATTATTAATATTTTTTACAAAGTATTTAAGTTCTTCACCACTGACATTGCTATTGTAATAATATAATTTATCATTGTTTAAAAATATTTCACCAATACTTTTGTTATTGGTTGTATAACAATCTGCATGTTTTATATTTTCAATATTTGTTGTAGCAACAACATAACTTTTATTTAATAAACAATTATTTAATTTAGACAAATCATTAGTATTATTTATTATTTTATTGTTGAATAAGTATTGTATAATTTTTAAACTACATTCTTTGTAAGAACAATTAATATTATTAAACATACAATTTATATTTAGTAATTTTTTTCTTATTAATAATTTTGTTTTTTTATTATTTGTAATTTTATAAAGGTTGTAGTAGTAAATAATTAAAACATTTTTATTTAATTTATAAAATTGTAAATCATGTTCTAATATATTAATTAAGAGTTCCCCATATTTTTTTTCTAAATTACAAGTTAATTCTTTTCCATATTTGGTAGTAGGAATAATACGATTCTCATTAGATAAACAAGCGTAATCAAATAATTTACAAAAACTTGCAAGATAGTAATATAGACTAATAACATTATTGTTATTATTATCATTACATTTATAACTACATGGTTCTATCACATAATCAATTAATTCTTGATAATTAATACATATATATTTATCTACACAATTAAATTTAGGTTCTTTTTCTAAAGATAGGTAAACAAATATATAATTCGTATCATCATCTTCTAAATTAGAAAAATACTCAATATATCTTTTACATTGTTCGTCATGTTCTTCAGAAAGCATTTTGTTTTCTAATATAATATTATATTTTTTATTATTGATTTTAAATTCTATTAATAAATCTAATCTATTTTTTCTATCTATTGCTACTTGTGTTTTAATGTTAATATTTTCAATTTTATATTTGTATAAATCTTCAATCTTTATTTGTGCTTTAGAATTGTTTTTAATTATTAATAATTCTATTAATTTTTCTAATGGATAAGTATATAAACCATAAACATTATCTTGTATTAATAGTGATTTTAATACATTAGTGTGTATGTCTTCTAGTCTAAAAAAGTCAAATTGATTAAAAACATTATAATTCATATAGTATTTTTCAAAACTTATCCATTCTTTACTATTTTTTAATTCTATTAATTTACAAATGTTGTCGTGCATGGCAACCACCTCAAGTATATTATACTACACTTCGGGTATATTAACAATAACCTCCGGTGCAATCAACAAATACTTTTAGTTGTTAGAATTATATTAGGTGATTCAAATGAGAATAAATGACAAGGAAAACTACAATTTAATTCGTGAATCTATTGATATGTCAAACCTTAAAAAGCTTATGGATAGCAAAGGTTATAGTGTTGTTAAAGTTGCAGTAAATACAAAAGTAAGCACATCATCAGTAAACTCATATATAAATGCACAAAAACTACCAAGTGTAACAGCATTAAAAAGTTTAGCAGATTATTTAGATACATCTTGTGATTATCTAATAGGTAGAACTGACAATCCATTAAGTATAGATAATTTAAGTAAATTTAGTGATCCAAAAATTAATACACTTTTAAATAATATATTATCATTACCAAAAGATAAGTTTGATTTAATTGTTGAATTAATAAACTCTTATACAAAGAGTTCAAACAAATAGGAAATAGTACTTATTATATTAATATAGATATAACTATAAATATAGTAATGTAATATTTCTTTTTTGTTTTTGAAAAGTTTATTGTTAATTATATGTTACCAAAGTTAAATTTAATTGCAAGATATAATTACAAACTTTTTCTTTTTTTAAAATTCAATACAAAACAAACCAAAGTTGTATTGTATTGTTTATTAGGTAAGAGAGAGTGTCACCCAATTTTTACAAGTTTGGTGACACTTTGTTTAGTTGTGAATATAAACTATCAATAATAATAGTTTTAAAAAGCTAAACAAATATTATTGCAAAAAAATAAACCACTATTAGTTTAGTGGCTTATGTATTATATAAATAGATTTAATGTTAGTTTATCTTCCTTACGGATTAGTGCTGTTTTAACATTCAGCACTATTTTAAAGTGGTTTTATTTATGTTAGTTTTTCTTCCTATCAGGATTGTATTGTTAATACTTTCTGTATTAGGATTTATATAGTTTTAACTTTCTATATTATTTTAAAGTAATAGTACTTACTAATTAATAAACTAATATAATATTTATTATTTATTATTAATTAGTAAAATAATTCTCTTTCTCTTTAAAATGTCTTTCTTCTTTTAGAAATTAAGGTACTGAAATTGAAATTAATAGTTTTAGTATTAGTCTTATTAATAGGATTATTATTACGATTATGATTATTAGTATTCCTAGTGTGATTATTAGTTTTCTTTTTCTTTCTTTTATGTTTTCTCTTTGTTTTTTTAGTTTTCTTTCCTTGGACTTGTATGTGTATCCACTGTTCATGAACGAATCTAATCCCAGCGTCCCCGTCCTTCTAGTTGTATTTATCCAAATTATACCACCATTATGCCAAAAGTGTGAAACCTTTGAACTTAGTGCCATATAAACCATCACTTTACATAAGTTATTGCAAAATATACAAAGTGTGTGACCGTAGTATAGATACACGCCTCAACTACGTAATTTTAAATCTATTATATAATACATCACCGTCCCTTTCACTTTAATTATATGCTTTTGAAAACATATTATTCCAAAATTCGACAAATTTTTCAAAAAAATTTAATTTTTTTTAACTTTTACGTTTAATTTATCTATAAATGTAAGATTATATTCATCTTTTAGTATTTTTTCTACCAGAGTATTTACTAACTCAAGTTCATCTTCTTTTAATAGAAAAGAGTTTTCTGCTTCATTTACTATTTGAAAATATTTATAATCGTGATTATTATTAAATCTACCATATAAAGAGTTAATATTACTTGCAATTATATAAGCAAAGCATTTTATATAGTTATTTTTAGTGTCATTATAATATTTGTCATAATCTTCTTTCTTCATTTAATCATTCCTTTCAAGTATTTAATAATTTTAGTTTAGACCATTTATCAATAAAATTCAATTGTTCGGTGGAAGGTGCTTGATTACACTTAATTCTACTTTGAATTACTTTTCCATTTCTAACTTCAATAGTTACTAAAGACTTATCTTTGTTTGCTAGTTCTCTCATAAAATATATATCAGTTTCTCCAAGTGCATATCTTGATGTATAAGTCTTAACACAATTTTCCATTTGTTTAGATTCATTTATTAAACTATTGGTACTATCTGCTGGAAATACTATATATTTTTTATTTTGATAAATATTATTATTTAATAATTTTAATCGCTCTTTGATTAATTTATCATTTGCTTCATCAATAACATCTTCTAGTATTTTATTAACTTTATTATGTTCTTTTATTAAGTTAGTAGGATAAAGTATTTTGCTATCTTTCATATTATATTGTAGTTGTTTGCAAACTCTTAAATAATCTAAATATTCGTGTTCATAATATTTATCTTTAGATAAAACAATATTATATGCTTTTTCTAAATCTACATAGTTAGATAATTCTTTTAAATTATGAAAGCCTACAAGTTTTCTAATAAGTTTAATATCTTGCTTTTTTATAAGTATTAGTATTTCTAATTCTTCATAAGTGATATTGTATTTTTTCATAAAACTATAAAATGTTTTAGGTATTCCAAATATTTCTTCAAAATTTTTGCCTGTATAAAATTTATTTGCTTTATATGCTAAATTATATAATTTCATTTTTACTAACATTTCAAAACTACGATAATGTGCTACATTAGTAAAGTAGTATATAAAATCTATATAATTACATTTAGAAATAAACTTATCTAATTGTGAATATTTTAAGTCAGTATTTTTTATTAATGCTTTAATATTATAAGGACAAACCATACCAATAATATCTCGATAACTCCAACGTTTATCTCTTTTACGCCAATTAGTAAATGTTTGATGATGTGCTATATACATATAGCCCATATGATTATTAACTTGATTACTCACAAAATCTTCACAGCCATTATTCTCAATAATACTTCTCATAAATTCAGTAATTGTATGATTAACTTTATAATTGTTATAAGTAGAGTAAAGTTCAAATGTTCTTAATACAAACACATCATCAACTTTATCAAGTAGTTGTAAATTATCTTTAAATGTATATTCTTGTAATCTATCACTTTTAACCAATAATTTTTGATGACAATTAGGACATTTACATTCTTCATTAATTTTTATTTTAGTAGTAAAGGTAAACTTACAATTAGTACAATAGCAACAGCCACCTTTGCTTCTTATAATTAAATTGTGAGTTTTTTCCTTTTTGTTTTTAAACTTAATAAAATAATCTGGAATAATAAATGTTTTGTCTGATTTATTCAATATAACTTGATATTTCTTTTTTATATAAGACATAACTTACACTCCCAAAGATAATTGTGTATTATTTGAATTATTTGTTTCTGCTTTAGGTGTTTGATTTACTTTATTATTAATTTTAGTTATACCAAGGTCTTCATTAGATTTAATATAATATTCAACTGCCCAGTCATAAACATTTTGGTCTTCAATTATTGCTACATTATTAATTGCTTGTTCTTTTGCTTTAGATTTTATATAATCTATCATTTCATTTATGTTTTTCTCATCTTTTAAATATATATCACTCATTTCAGGTTGATTTAATAAATACTTAATAATTTTAATTAA
>CAKOYD010000010.1 GCA_934130545.1 uncultured Bacilli bacterium
ATCCTTTCAATTATAATATTCCGGAAGGTTCCTCGTATTTACTTCTTTTTTCTTAAAATTAAATTAATTATTTAAACGTTTTGCATAACGATTCGTAATCGTCTTAAAATTATTTTTTCATTTAGTTTATTATATTATACAACATTTATCATTACTATTCTCAATTTCAATTGTCCGATTTTTTCGGACACTTCGTTTTAACGCCTTCCTCTATTTGAATATTATAAAATTATATCTCTTCAATTATAATATTCCGGAAGGTTCCTCGTATTTACTTCTTTTTTCTTAAAATTAAATTAATTATTTAAACATCTTATGTAACAATTCATAATCGTCTTTAGATTATTTTTTTATTTAGTTTATTATATTATACAACATTTATCATTACTATTCTCAATTCCAGCTGTCCGATTTTTTCGGACAACTCATTTTTTCCTTTTAATTTACTTTTTAAGTCATTAAATAATTTCATTTCTAGTAATTTTCATGTGATATTTATCATTACTACTCTCAATTTCAACTGGTCACAATTTGTGACCGTTTCATCTTTCATCTTTTAATAATTATTTTAGAAAAAAAGAATACTTAATTATAGTACTCTTCTTATACCTGTTATTGGCATATTATATAATCCTGTTATTACTATACCAACATTTTCATTTAGGGCATGGACTATTCGACCATCTCCCATATATATGGCGACGTGATGAGTTTTACCGTTATATCCCGATAATACTAAGTCACCTGGTTTAATATTATTTACATCAACATCATAACCAACAAATAATTGTTCATAGGCACTTCTTGGTAAATATATTCCATATTGTTGATATATTAATTTAGTAAATCCTGAACAATCTGTTCCATTAGTTAGACTATTACCACCATATACATATGGATATCCAACATATTGTAAGGCATTATTAACTATATCATACGCTAAATCATAATTAAAGGTATCAATTACCTCTTCTTCTTTAGGTATTTCTATTTTTTCTACGCTAGTAGCCATTAATCTAACACTTTCATAGTTATAGACTATAGTCTCAATTTCTTCTTTTGCCCCAGTATTATTTAATCCAGTAAATAGAGAAACTAGTTCTATTAAAAAGATATTTAATATCCCTATTTCTTTACTTCTAATATTCATTTGTAATACAACTCCTTGTTCCTTTTTATTTTTAGGCACATTATCTATTCTACTACAAATGACATTTTTTGGCAAATTATTTTTTCTTTAGTCCTCGTAAAGCCTTATAATATATAGAAATAAAGTTAGTTAAGTTATCACTAATTTGTTAAATTATCCCACATTTCTTCTTTAATTTTAATTTGTTCTTTTACTTCATTTATTTCTTTTAATACTTCTTGATATTTATCTTTATCTAAGTAGATATCTTCTTCATATAATTTATTATTTAAAGTAGTTAATTTTTCTTCTAAATTAAGAATTTGTTTTTCTATTTTGCTTATTTCTTTAGATACGTTTACATATTCTTTCTTTTCTTTAGCTTTAGGGGTTTGAGGAGCATTTTCTACTTCTTTTTTGGTATGTTTTTCAAGATATTCTAGATAACCATAATTATATAAAATTGTTTTATTGTCTTCAAATACTAGGAGTTTAGTACATACTTTACTTATTAAATAACGGTCATGACTAACAATCATTATTGTACCTTTATAGTTTAATAATAGTTTTTCAATAGTTGATTTAGAGATAATATCTAAGTGGTTAGTTGGTTCATCTAATATTAGAAGATTAGGTCTAGTTTTTAGGAGAATGCATAGACTTAGTTTAACTTTTTCTCCTCCGGATAAATCAGATATTTTCTTGAAGACATCATCTTGATAGAACTCAAACATGGCTAATAAACTTCTTATTTCATTTGGGCTCATCTCTTTAAAATTATTATCTACTTCTTCATAGACAGTATTATCCATATGGAGATTATTAAATTCTTGATCAAAATAGCCGATTGTGACGTCTTTACCATAAGAATATTTACCTTTTAAGGGATTGATTTCTCCAAGAATAGTTTTTATAAATGTTGATTTACCACAGCCATTTTTACCTATAATACCTACTTTATCAAAAGATTCCAAATTAAGATTAACTTCACTTAATACTTTATCATAACCTATTTCTAAGTTTTTAACTTTTAACACTTCTCTACTACTATTAATTAGTGGATCAAAGTTATAGTGAAATGTTTTAGTATCAGCACTTTGTGGTTTATCAATGATAGTCATGTGTTCAATTTGTTTTAATTTACTTAGTGCCATTTTAGCTTTAGTAGGTTTATATCTAAATCTATTAGCAATATCCGTTAGTCTTTTTATTTCTTTTTGTTGATATATATAGTCTTTTAGATTCTTTTGGTATTCTTCTTCTTTTCTTTTTAAATAAGCACTATAATTACCAGGATATCTTTTTAAAGTACCATATTCTATTTCATATATAACATTACATATATTATCTAAAAACATTCGGTCATGGCTAACAATAATCATACTTTTAGGATAACTTTTTAGATATTCTTCTAACCATTCAACTGTTTCAATATCTAAGTGATTTGTTGGTTCATCTAATATTAAAATATCAGGTTTACTTAATAATAATTTAATAAAAGATAATTTAGTTCGTTGACCACCAGAGAATTCACTTATTAGTTTATCTTGATCTTCTTTAGTAAAGCCAAACTTAGTTAAGGCTACTTCATATTCTTTTTTATAACCATAACCATTAATTAATTTATATTTATCTAATAATTCATTATATAATATTAAGTCTTTTTCATCATATTTAGTACTAATTCTATGTTCTAGTTCTTTTATTTTGTTTTCAATATCAATAATATCTTTATAAGATAATAATATATAGTCTAACATTTTAATATTATCATTATATTGTTTTTGTTTAAGATATCCTATTTTAGGGTTTCCTACTACTTGGACAGATAATCTTTCACTACCAATACCTTCTTCTAAGGAAATTTCTTTAGTTATTGCTTTTAGTAATGATGTTTTTCCGGTACCATTTCTGCCAACAATACCAATCTTTTCTTTATCTTTAATAATAAAGTTTATTTCTTCAATAATAGTATTTTCATCATAAGATATACTTCCATTTGTTATTTTATAATACATTTATATCACCACTTAATATTATTTTATCATATATATAGAAAAAAAGAGAGAATTTATCTCTCGAATAAGTTATTAGTTTATCCCACTATATAAGGTGATGTGGCAGTACCATTACCACTAGATAATATAGTTCCTGGTTTAAGTGAAATTGATGGCCTAATTCCATGAGAAATATTAATATAGTCAGTACTCAAGTTTGCCGCAGTAGCCATGAGAAATGCACGGGCACCGGCGCTATTTAAATAAGATGGTGATAAAGCCCACACATTAATACCATTGTATAAGTAAAATGAACTATTTGATGCATTAAATACTCCTCCAGCATATGCTATTTCATCAGCCGTTATTAAACCAATTGGATATGTCAAAGATCCATTACCATTACTTGCATTTACTGTAAACTTATCATTATCTTGAGCACATTTTAATGATGGTTGTTTATTTGCATATAACCTTGTACGAGCTTCAAAATACAAATCAGAGCCATTAGTACCACCGCTTCGGTCATTGCAAAATACGGTGTCTTCTAATTGTGATGTATAATCAGTCATATTGTTTTTATACCAAGTGTCTATTGCTGTTTTTATTGTTGAATCTGTTGTATTTGCTGAATCATTAATACTACTTCCATACATATATCCAACATACTTGGCATCATCATAACTTTCATTAAATGCCGAACTGCCTATTGTAGTATCATTTTCTGTATTATTACATTGTCCATTAGAAGGTACTCCGTTATATATTAATTTAACTCCACCAGTTTCTGTTGTTCTAATTATTTTCCAACAAAAGTTAGCAAATATTAAATGATTATCAACGTTTCCTCGATAATAATATACAAGGTTACCACTATCAGTATCTGTTGTCATATATATACCATTAGTATTTGACTGCGCTGATGTTTGGCTAAAATCAATAGTAGTTGTTGTATTGACATTACCCTTAACTACATCATATAAATCAACTGCTGCTTCTGTTGTTAAATTAGGGTTATTACTAGATGTTCCTTTCATATTAATTGAAATACTACCTGATAAGTTTTGCGTTTCTAATTGGTCTAACCAGATATATAAATAGTATGTTTTGCTATAAATGTTACTTGTATTAGTTATATTATCATAATCATTCTTTATTAACCATATATCTCCACCTACTGTAGCCTCACTAAAGTTTCCACTAGCAACTAAACCATCAGTACAACTTGTAGCACTCGTTGATAAAGCATATTTCATCGTAGTTCTTTTTAAACTATCCGATAAAGCAGCGACATTCATACCAATACTAAATGATACTTTACCACCTGAAGTATTCTTAGCACTTGCTTTAATAGTTTTCTTTATTGCATAATCACTAGTACATTTAGCTGGAAATAACGTTACATTATCATTTCCTCCACCATCAATAGTCATTGTTAAATTACCTGACTTTATCTGAGTAATATTCGTAGCATTCACATTAACTGTTAAATAAGCAAAAGTCCCACCTATTCCTAAAAATATTATTGATAAAGCAAATAATGTTATATATAATTTTTTATTTTTCATAAACGTACAAACCCTTTCTTTCAACAAAAAACTACGATAAAAAGAGTCTAATCTCTTAAACTCTCTGTATCGTAGTTATTATATTTTAAACAAACAAGTGTATTATTTAGCCCCCCCCCCAAGTAAACTTAGAGTTAACATATCATTATAACTTTTTTTCATAATTATTAATTCCTTTCTCACAAACATTTGTTCTATATTTGCTATTTACTTAGGAAGAAATATCTTGCTTGTTTATTTTCTTACCTTAAATTAATTATATAACAGTTTATGAATATGTGCAAGTACCATTATAAGAAAAAGAGATAATTTTATCTCTCAAATAAGTTATTAAATATACTAGGTATATTACTTTTAAATGTTAATAATTTGTTAGCTATAGGGTCTATTAAAGATATTTCATAGTGATGTAAACATAGTCTTTTTAAGCTATTATCTTTACTATAATACTTTTTATCGCCAACGATAGGATGATTCATTTCACTCATGTGAACTCTTATTTGGTTTTTTCTACCAGTTTCAATATTAATATCTAACATAGTATATTTTTTATTAGTTTTTATTACTTTATAATTAGTTATAGCTCTTTTACCACCTATTTTAGTACTATGAACGAATGTTAATTTATCTTCATATAAGTAATTATCGATTTGGCCATCTTTTGATATATAGCCGGATACTACAGCAATATATTTTCTTGATTTAACGATATTATTCCAATCTTCTTGGAGAGCATTTTTTAGTTTTTCATTTTTAGCAAATATTACTAAGCCAGAGGTTTCTTTATCTATTCTATTAACAATAAAGGCATATTCTTTTTTATCGTTTAAATATTTTCTTACTATTTTATATAGTGTTTCTTCGTTATTTTTATTTTCATTACTAGTACTTATAGTTAATAAGCCTTCTTTTTTATCTACTACTAGATAGTTTTTATCTTCATAAACAATATTTAAGTCATAAGTATTTATTTTGTTACCAATAGTTATTATATCGTTAGGATATACAGTATATGGTAATTTATTAATTACTTTATTATTTACTGAGATACTACCTAGTTTAGCTAGTGTTTTTATTTTATTTTTAGCGATATTTTGTTTAGTTAGGTATTCTATAATATTTTCTTCTTTTAATACTTTATATTTTTGCATATGTTATTTTTAGTAAAAGACATTTTTTAAGTATAAGCCTTCAGGATTAGCAGTTTTACCGGCTTTAGTGCGATCTTCGGCTTTTAAAATACTAATTACTTCTTCGCTTCGTCTTTTACCTTCTCCTACTTCGATTAATAATCCAACAATATTTCTTACCATATAACGAAGAAATCCTGTACCAACAAAGGTTAGATATATTTTATTAATATCTTTACTATCTCTTACTAAACTAGTCTGAGAAATAGTTCTGACATAGTCATCTTTTTCTTCATCAGTTTTAGTAAATGATTTATAGTTATGAGTACCTTCAAAATATTTTAGAGCTCTTTCCATTTCTATAACATCTAGTTTTTTACAGTGTTGATATACATAGTGTCTTTCTAAGGGATTATATTCTCCCATATTAATTATATAAACATATTCTTTCCCAATAGCATCAAATCTAGCATGAAAATTATCAGGTACTTTTTCGACTTTTTTAACATAAATATCTTCTGGTAATAGAGAATTTAGTCCTTGTTTTAATTTATCTATATCAAATTCTTTTTCTAAATCAAAGTGAGCTTTTTGGTTTAGAGCATGGACACCAGCATCTGTTCTTCCGGTTGCACTTACTGATACTTCTTTATTATCATTTATTTGTTTTAAGGCTTTTTCTAATTCACCTTGAACAGTTCTTACACGAGGTTGCTTTTGATAACCATTAAATGCTGTACCATCATATGAAAATGTTATAAAATATCGCATATTTTACCTCCTAACTAATTTTCTCTATTTTACTAAAGTAATATTTATCATTGTTATTAGTAAATGTAATACTATATTTAGTTAATAATCCTTGATAATCATTAATATTACCATTATATTCCATTATTCTATCATCATATATATTAATAATATTATTATCTACTACTCTACCTACTACTAATTCAAATACTAAGTCTTTATCTTTAAGATAACTATTATAGATATTATATTTAATATTTAATTCTTCATTTGGTAATTCATAACCTATATACATATTATTATAATAAATAAATCTAGTATTATTATAGGTAAAAGTCTCATTATTTATAACTGTATCATTAAATATTGTCTGATAACTAGATAAAATATCTTCTTTACTAAATACAATATTACCATCATCATTTTGTTTATTTTTAATATTATAATAACTTATTTTTAATTTTAAACTATTACTTATGTTATTAGTAGTTATAAGTTCTTTTTTAAAGATATCTAATAATTCATTATCATTTATAAAGATATTGTTTATTAAATAACCATAGTTTTTTATATAGTAGGCACTATCATATTTGGTTTCTTCTTGTGGATCATTTGGGGTTTTAATAACATTATTTTTGTTAATAATTATATTAAAATAATCATTTTTATACATATAATATCCAGCATATATTATTAAACCTAATAAGATAATAATAACTATATCTCTTCTTAATATTTTATAGTTTTTAGTTTTTACTATTTTCTTTTCATAAGTCTTTATTTTTTCGTTAACTGCTACTTCTACTTTGGATTCTATTTTACTATCTAACTCTTTGATAACTTCTTCTTTCTTGTCTTCGACTTCTTTTAGAATATCTTCTTTTTTACTATCTAATTCTTTATTTATTTTAGATAAGTCAATATCGTTTTTTGCTTCTTTTTTATTAGCCATAATATCACTCCTAACTTCTAATATTAGTTTATCATTTACTTAGTTAAAGGTAAAGGTTTTTCTTAATATTTCTTTGTATTTAAAGAAAAAATTGGTACGAGACCAATTCTATTTGTTATAACTATTTTTTAGCATATTAGCTAATATTTTATAATCTTGTGAATTATAATTAAGTTTATCTAATTCTTTTAATAATTCAATACTATTTGCAGATGTAATATTATTTATCATCGTATTTAAATCCATTGTATCATTATTTACTTTTACTAATTCTACTTCTACTTTAGGGTTTGTTACTCTAGGTGTTGGATCATATAAATCAGCAAAGTAATTAACTTCTTCTTTAGAAGTTATATCCATGTTTACTGGAGTAGATACTGATACTTCCATATTTACAGGTACATCCATATTTACTGGAACGTATTTTAAATCTTCTTTTTTATTTTCTATATATACTTTATATATTATTTTATATAGAATATTTATTATTGTCCAAATACTAAATATAATCATTACTAATTCAATTAGAGAAGCTATATCACTATTAGTATAGATATCTAATTCATTATATATATTTATATTATTTTTAGTAATTAAATTAAATAAGACAAAACTAATAAATGTTGTTATAGTATACATTAAGATATTAATTATTTTATATACTAGAGTACTTTTTTTATTAATAATACTATCTACAATATAGATATTAGTAATTACAAAGATTATTATAAATACTAAGTAATTAGGAAATACTAGTTCATAAATAATATTATTTACTAGATAATCTAATAGTCCAGATAATTTATCTTTATATTCAAAAGCAATAGTAGTTAACATAAAGACATACCAATATGTTAATACTCTTTTAGCATTTTTTTTAGTTAATTTACTACATGTTAGAAGAATAAGTGCTAGAAATAAGTATAGTATTAGCATTAATACCATAAATTGTTCTTTGGATACAATATTTATTAATACATTTATTTTATCTAAGATATTTGTTCTAATCATAATATAACCCCCTTAATATTATTCTTTAGTACTTAAATATGCGATATAGACTGTTTGACTATATTTTAAATTACCGCTAGTACAAGTAATTAATGTTAGAGTATTTTGGTTTTGATCTCTTTTAATGTTTACTGTACCAGTTTTTTCAACGTCATAAATATCTTTTATTAAATAGTGATACTTATGATCTTTATATGTTATTATTAATTCATCATCAATAGATAAATATTTTAAATCAGTAAAGTATGAATTGTAGGCATCTCCAGAATGCGCTGCGAGTATTAAATTACTGTTTTTAGTATCAGGATAAGAAGAATTACTTAATACTTGAATATTTAATTCAACATTATTAAATTCACTATTTTTAGAATAGAAACCTCGATTAAAGTTTATTTTAGGTATTTCTAGATAACCAATATAGTGTTCTAAGTCTTCTACTTCTTCTTGCTCTTCTGTTTTTTCTTGTTTTTGTTCTTGTTCATGTTCGATAGTTGATATCTTGCTGTTCATAGTATCATATGCAATATTAATTTTTTCATCAATATAACTTGATAGTCCTAATACTAAGCCAGTAATTGTTAAAACTATACCACTTATAAACAAGATAAATTTTTTATTCATTTTCTTTTATAGTAGCATAATTATATGCTGTTAAAGCTCCTATAATAGTTAGAATAGCTGAAATAATATATATTAATTTTGTACTTGAGAATGTATCTGGTACTGTAATTATTTCTTCACTAGCCATAGTGTTATCAATAGTAAGTGATATGTTTTTATCGTTTTCTTCTACTTCAAATTCAATGCTGTTATTACCATTTGAGTATCCTTCTGGAACTTCAGTTTGAGTTAAAGTATATTTACCTACTTTTAAGTTATATACATAGTGTTTATTCTCTGTTGTTATCCATTCATCAACAGTATTTCCTGCTTCATCAGTTAGTACTAATCTACTACCAACGATGGGATTTCCTGTGTTAGCATCAACATTTATAATTTCTACTTGATTAGTTATATCATCTGCTTTAACAGTATTAATTACAAATATTGTACCTATTAAAATTAAACTAATTAAACCTATTTTTTTCATCATAATTCCCCCTTAATAAATTTAATTGTTTCCTATTATAGCACCTTTTTTGAAAAAAGCAAACATTTTTTTGCTTTTTTTGCATTTTTTTACTAAAAATGTACCTAATACATGCATAAAAAGAAAAAAGCCTTATAAAATAAGGGCTTAAAAGCAACATGGTTGCCCTAGTTAGATTCGAACTAACGAAATGTCGGAGTCAGAGTCCGATGCCTTACCGCTTGGCTATAGGGCAATTACATATTAATTATATACCTAAATAAAAAAAATATCTACTAAATTGTAGATACTTTCTCTATTTTTTATCTTTTTTGTCTTCTTTTAATAATTCGCCAATAGTGGTACTCATTGTGGCTACTGTTTGAAGTTCTGAGGGAATTATTATTTTTGTTGCAGATCCTTCACTTACTTTAGCTAGGGTATCAAAACTTTTCATAGTAAGAACTGCTTTATCAGCTCCTGCTTCTTTTAATAGTTTAATACCATCAGCTTCGGCTTTTTTAAGTTTAAGTAAGGCTTCGGCTTCACCTTCCGCTATTTTAATTTGGGACTCTTTTTTGGCTTCCGCTCTTAGGATAGCGCTTTCTTTTTCACCTTCAGCAATTAAGATACTAGATTTCTTTTCACCTTCGGCTTGAAGAATCTTTTCTCTTCTTTCTCTTTCAGCACGCATTTGTTTTTCCATGGCTTCTTGAATATCTCTCGGTGGGATAATGTTTTTTACTTCTACTCTATTTACTTTAATACCCCATGGATCAGTTGCTTCGTCTAAAATAGCACGCATTTTAGAATTAATTATATCTCTTGATGTAAGTGTTTGGTCTAACTCTAGTTCTCCAATTAAGTTTCTTAATGTCGTAGCAGTTAAGTTTTCAATAGCATTTATTGGGTTTTCTACTCCATAAGTATATAATTTAGCATCTGTTATTTGGAAATAAACAACTGTATCTATTTGCATAGTAACATTATCTTTAGTTATAACTGGTTGAGGTGCAAAGTCTTTAACTATTTCTTTTAATGAGACCATATTAGAAACACGATCAACAAAAGGTAATTTAAAGTGCAAGCCATTGGTCCATGTTTCAAAGTAAGAACCTAATCTTTCTACTACATAACTTTTAGCTTGTGGGACAATTTTTATACATGGTATAACAAATACCAATACTAAAATTAATAATATAATTAATATTTCCATATATTTATCACTCCTTTATTTTTTTAACAGCAAGTTTATTGCCATCAATATTTAATATTTCAACAAATTCATCTTTTTTTATTACTTTGTCATCTTTAGAATAAGCTGTCCATCTTTTACCATCTACTCTTACTTCACCATATTTATCTTTTTTTATGTCTTCAGTAACGATACCTTTCATACCTATTACCCTATCTAAATTAGTTCTTACAGGGTTTACTTTTAGGTATTTAGATACAGATGATCGAGTAGTTATCATAAGAATAATTCCTACTATTACAAATATAGCAAATTGTATTAAGAATACATCAGTAAACAGAGATACAACAAGGGCCAAAAGACCACTTATTACAAACCATATACTTACTATTCCTTCAGTTATTGCTTCAATAAAACCTAGAATAATAATTGCTACTAACCATACATAAGTCATACTACTTTCCTCCTAAAATAAGTATACTATATTACCTGCTATTTTACAACTAAAAAAGCAAGACATTACTTGCTTCTCTAGTTATCTTAGTTTATTTCTAATTTTTATATGGTAGTTTAATGTTATCTCCTGCAAGGTATTTTTTCATAATTGCTACATCTTTATCATCAACTACTCCATCAGTATTAACATCAGCAGCTTCTAGATTTATTTTAGTATCTGTTACGCCACTGACATATTTTGACATTGGTATTAAATCCATGATGTTAACTTCACCATCACCATTAGCATCACCGTACATAATCCAATTAGCTATATAATTTATATTACCTGTTGTTCCAGTTGCTATAGCAAGATTCTTTTGTGGTGTATTACCATTACTTCCTGTCCATCCAGCAAATACATATCCGTCTCTTGTTGGCTCAAGTAATGTATATGGTAATGATATTTCAGCATATCTAGTAATGTTTCTTGATGATTCTTTTCCACCATTTAAATTATAAGTTATACTGTAAGCATTTCCACTACTATATGGCAATTTTATATTATCCCCGGCAAGGTATTTTTTCATAATTGCCACATCTATATCATCTACTACACCATCAGTGTTAACATCAGCAGCTTCTAGATTTATTTTAGTATCTGTTACGCCACTGACATATTTTGACATTGGTATTAAATCCATGATATTAACTTCGCCATCGCCATTTACATCACCATACATGATCCAATTGGCTATATAATTTATATTACCTGTTGTTCCAGTTGCTATTACAAGATTCTTTTGTGGTATATTACCATTACTTCCTGTCCATCCAGCAAATATATATCCTTCACGTACTGGCTCAAGTAATGTATACGGTAATGATATTTCAGCATATTTAGTAATATTTCTTGATGATTCTTGTCCACCGTTTAAATTATAAGTTATACTGTAAACATTTCCACTATTATATGGTAATTTTATATTACTTCCGGCAAGATATTTTTTCATAATTGCCACATCTATATCATCAACTACTCCATCAGTATTAACATCAGCATTATTAAGATTAATATTTTCACCAGTTACGCCACTAACATATTTTACCATTGGTATTACATCCATGATATTAACTTCACCATCGCCATTAGCATCACCATACATAATCCAATTAGCTATATAATTTTTATTACCTGTTGTGTTGTTTGTAATAGTTAGAGTTTTTTGTGGTGTATTACCATTACTTCCTGTCCATCCAGCAAATATATATCCATCTCTTGTTGGTTCTAATAATGTATACGGTAATGATATTTCAGCATATTTAGTAATATTTCTTGATGATTCTTTACCACCGTTTAAATTATAAGTTATACTGTAAGCATTTCCACTATTATATGGTAATTTTATATTACTTCCGGCAAGGTATTTTTTCATAATTGCCATATCTATATCATCAACTACTCCATCAGTATTAACATCAGCAGATTCTAGATTTATTTTAGTATCTGTTACTCCACTAACATATTTTACCATTGGTATTAAATCCATAATACTAACTTTACCATCATCATTAGCATCGCCATACATAACTTTATTTGCGTCTGTATTGTTTCCATCACTAGTATTATTTTTTACATTTAAACTACTATTTGATTTAAAATCTGTTTTTTTAGGGCAAGTACTATTCGTAGTCTTAGGTGTAATTGATAATTTTTCATCTAGATATTCAATAGTTATAACGCAATTACTCATATCTTCGTTAGTAAGAGGATTTACTACTGCTTGACTATTTTTATAATTAGCGGTTAAGTATCCTTTTTCTACTAATGTTGAAATAGATACTTCACTAGTAGATGTACACTTTCCTGTATAAACACATTCTAAATAATATGATTCACTGGCTTTGCTGATATTATTAATTAGAGATTCATAGTCTTCTTCCTTATTACTAAAGAAAGTATTCTTAATTGCATATGCTGATACTCCAACAACTACAGATAATACAATTACTGCTGCTAACAATCCAATTATGGTAAAACCTTTTTTATTTTTATCCATTATTATCTTTCACTCCATTTTTTATATTATTTTTCTATTGTGAATACATATTTAGTAACTTCGCTATTTTGTGATAAGTTTGTATATGGAACAGCTACAATGTTAAGTTTACCATTTGTATCAGTAAAATATGCCATACTTTTATCTTTAATTGAATCTTCTAATATTTTATAAGCTATATCATAACAATTTTTTGAACTATCAACAGTACCACATGTTTTTGTTAAATCATAATTAGAATTATTTGACTCGTCCATATTTTTCTTAATGGCATCTTTTTCTTTATCTAATAAAGTACTTTTATCGTAACCTAATTTTTTAATCATTTCATCATATGTAATTTCATTGCCTGTTTTTAAATCAAAATTATATGTTTTATATTCTTTCGTTAGTGCTTCACCATAAATAACTACAACTGATAAAATATCATTATATTTATAAGTTTTATATGTTATGTCATCAAAACAATCATGACTATCTACAGCACATTTATCAAAAGTTTCAGCTCTATCTCTGTATAATGCTTTTAATTCACCATTTGCATTTCCAGCATCATAAGAATCAATATTTATATATGGCACTTTTAAATCACTTAGTTTTTTTGTTGTATTTCCACTTGTATACTCTGCATGTTTATTATTATATAATTCTGTATAGTTAGCATCATATACATAATCTTTACTATCATCTAATTTAATAGCACTTTTTGGTTCTAAATCATCGTGTTTACTTGATAGTTTATCGTATGTAATATGCCCTCCTAAACCTACAACTATTATTAGAAGTATTACAACCAAAACCGTTAATTTTTTATTTTCTTTTTCCATTTTCTCACTCCTATTAAGACTTTATTAAGCTTTAACTATATCCTTAAAAATATAGTGACCATTTTCATACTCAAAAACAAACTCATATTTGTCAAATTGTTGATATTCAGCATCTACAAATTTTTGAATTTCATCGTAGTTATATATTGTTCCAGTATATGGGGATTTTCCTTTATCTAATCCATCATAAAGAGGTAAATCAGAATATGATACATTTACTTTTAATGTATTATTTTCTATTATTGCACTGTTTACTTTATATCCATAATAATATATATCACCAGATTGCCTTACTACAGGTGTTGCTATATATTTGTTAGTAGATTCATCGTATTTAAATGCAGTTGGTTTAAATGAATAAGTATTTTTTGGCAACTTCTCATTTTTACCAAATAAATATTTATATGAATCATTTAAATCTTCATATTTAATTTCATATGTTTTTGATACTTCTGCACATTCTGACTGAGTACTACAAGATTTTTCAACACTTGCTAATTTTACTAATTCTGTTTTCATATAAGAATATGCTTTTAATATTTTTATATAATTTTCATGGTCAGTAGTACTGTCTGTTTCATCTAAACTTCTATATCTCAAAACATATGCGAATTCCTTTACTAGGCGCTCTGCTTCAGTTAAGTCCTCAACATTTGTTGTATTATTTTTTCCATTTGGCTTTTCTTGATTTATATCCTTACTTGATAGCTTATCGTACGTAATATACCCTCCTAAACCTACAACTATTATTAGAAGTATTACAACCAAAATCATTAACCCTTTACTTTCTTTTTCCATTTTCTCACTCCTTTGTATAAGTATAACATAAATAAAAAGAAAGAACAACTATATTCTTTCTAATTTAAATCCTACTTGATAATCATTAATATTAGTATCTAATTCTAGGCTATTGTCATTAATAAATTCAGTAGCTAATGTTTCTTTTTTAATAAATTCTAGGTGTTTATTAATACTATTTGTATATTCATCAGTAGCATGATAATATACTTTTATTCTATCCATAATATCAAAGTTATAACTCTTTCTTAGTTGTTGGATTTTAGATATTGTTTCACGAGCTAGTCCTTCATCTAATAATTCTTTAGATAATTCTGTATTTAAGATAATAAACTTATTATTAATAGTACCAACATTAAAGCCTTCTTTAGAAGATATTCTAATATCAACCATATCTTTATTTACTTCATATTCTGTATTATCTATAGTCATTTTAATATTATTACCACTATTTAGGGTATTTATATCATCTGTAGTTAGGTTAGTTAATTTTTCTTGGAACTCTTTAATATTCTTACCAAATACTTTTCCTACTTCTTTAAAGTTTGGTTTAACTGTTAGATCCATATATTTAGTTAAATCACTAACATATATTACTTCTTTAACATTTAATTCTTCTTTAATTAAGTCTGTTAAATCACCAATTACATCTTTATCTTTGATATCTAATAGAGCTTCTTGTAGTGGTTGTCTTACTTTTATTTTAGCTTCTTCTCTAACATATCTTCCCGTACTAATTAAATCTCTTACTAAATCCATTCTATTTTCTATTTCTTCGTTAATAAGACTTTCATTACATACTGGATAATCAGCTAAATGAACTGATTCTTCGTTAGTTAAATTACGATATAGTTCTTCAGAGATATATGGTGTTATTGGAGCTATTAATTTTGATAAGCCAACTAATACTTCATAAGTAGTTAAATATACACTCTTCTTAGAGTTATCTAATTCACTTGCCCAGAATCTAGATCTATTTCTTCTTATATACCAATTAGATAAATCATCTGAAACAAAGTTAGTTAGATAGTGAACTACTTTATTTAAGTCATATTCATCAAAACCATTGCGAACATCTTTTACTAATTTATTATATTTAGATAATAACCATTTATCTATTTCTTCTCTATCTTGGTATTCTATAGCACACATATCAGTATCTATTTCATCGATATTAGCATACATAGCAAAGAAACTATAAGTATTTTTTAATGGATTAAAGAATTTAGAGTATACTTCTTTAAGACCTGCTATATCGAATTTTAATGGTGTCCAAACTGGTGATACATATGGTAAATAGAATCTTACAGTATCAGCACCATATTCTTTAATAGTAGTAAATGGTTCAACGATATTACCTCTTGATTTACTCATCTTTTTACCTTCACTATCTAGTAATAAGTCATTTACTAAAACATTTTTAAATGGACTGCAACCTTTAACGAAAGTAGATATTACCATTAGTGTATAGAACCATCCTCTTGTTTGGTCGATTCCTTCACAGATAAAGTCAGCGGGGAATTGGCTTTCAAATAATTCAGTGTTTTCAAATGGATAATGGTATTGAGCAAATGGCATAGAGCCTGAGTCAAACCAACAATCTAGGACATCAGGAATACGAGTCATTGTTTTACCACATTCCGGACAAGTTAAGTGAACATTATCAATATATGGTTTATGTAAGTCAAAGTCTTCTGGTATTTCTTCAATAGCTTTTTCTTTTAGTTCTTTAATTGAACCAATCATCGTAGCATGACCACATTCGCACTTCCAATATGGAATTGGACTACCCCAATATCTACTACGGCTTACGTTCCAATCTCTAGCATTCATTAACCAATTAGCAAATCTTTTTTCACCGACATAAGCTGGATACCAATTAACTTCATTATTAGATTTTACTAGGTCATCAGTCATTTTACTAACACTGATATAATAACTTGGCATTGAATAATATAATAATGGTGTATCACATCTCCAACAGTGTGGATATTCATGAGCTAATTTTTGTTTTTTAAATAGTTTGCCATTTTCTTTTAAATAGTTTACTACTTCTTCATTAACATCAAAGACATTCTTTCCTTGCCATAATCCTTCTTTATAAGTACCATCTAGACCAACAGGATTTAGATATGGTAAGTCATATTTTTTACCAACATTAGCATCATCTTCACCAAATGCTGGGGCAATATGAACAATACCTGTACCATCTTCCATAGTAACATAGTTATCACATGTGATATAGAAGCCTTTTCTATCAACTTCTAATGATGGTATTAATTGGTCATATTCTGTGTATTCTAATTCTTTACCCTTATATGTTTTTAGAACATTTACTTCTTCTCCTAGTACTTTTTCAACAAGACTAGATGCTAATATAAACTTAGTGCCTTTTGATTCTACTAGAGAATATTCTTCATCAGGGTTAACACATAAAGCGACGTTAGCAATAAGTGTCCATGGTGTTGTTGTCCATACTAAGAAATAGATATCTTCATCTTTCTTTTTAAATGGAACATAAACTGTTATAGCAGTATCAGTTTGATAGTTTTGGGCAACTTCATGAGTAGCAAGTCCTGTACCACAATGTGGACAATATGGTACTACTCTTGTTCCTTCATAGAACATGCCTTTCTTATACATTTCACTAAGTATCCACCATTCAGTTTCAATATAGTCATTTTTATAAGTTAGATATGGATGCTCAACATCAAAGAATTGACCCATTTTACTAGTTAATCTAGTGAAGGCATCTTCGTTAGCACGAACACTATTACGACACTCTTGGTTAAACTTTTCAACGCCTAACTTCTCTATTTCTTTTTTAGATGAGATACCTAATTTCTTTTCAACGTGGTTTTCGATAGGTAGGCCATGAGTATCCCAACCTATTTTTCTTATTACTTTTTTACCGTTCATAACATGATATTTAGTAATAGTATCTTTTAAGTTTTTACTTACCATATGATGTAGTCCAGGAAAGCCATTAGCAAAAGCTGGACCGTCATAGAAGACAAATGTTTCGTCATTTTTGCGAAGTTCTACTTGTTTATTATACATTTCATTAACACTACCCCATGACTCTAGGATAGATTCTTCTACTTCATCAACATTTCTTTTGTCTAGTTCTTTAAAATTTTTCATACATTCCTCCTTCTTTAAAGCAAAAAAAATTCATAATCTAAGGGCGAATATATATCCGTGGTACCACCTTAGTTTATGAATTTATCATACACTCTATATCTCATAACGTGAGAAGCGTTTATTTCTACTTAGTTCAAAATAACACATTAGAAGTGATCTATATTATCGTTCATTAATTAGTATCGCACCATATTACTAACTCTCTGATAACTACTTAGATAATACCGTCTTCTGCATTTGCTTTAATTTTACTTAATTATAATAAATATATATATTATTGTCAATGTTTTATCTTGTTAATTTTTTTATTTTACGAGATGTTATTGTATTAATAATTCTTCTTGATGTATTTACTGATATTTCAATGGCCTCTATAACTTCATCAATATCTATATCAAGAAATCTAGCTATTGATGATATACTAAATTCTCTACCTTCTATATATCCTAGTTTTAATGATATTATAGCAGCTTCTTGAACTGTTAAGAATGTTGTTAATTCATTATATTCTGCCGTTTTAAATAAAGATAAGATTTTCTTAAAGTCTGCTCTTGTAATCTCTTCACCACGATTAATATCTTGTTTTATACTATTTAAATCTATTGTGGCTATTTTTTCAAATTCAGAAGTTTCATCTTCAACTTCAGGAATATCTATAGCGTTAACGTTTTCATTTATTATTTGATTTTCTTCTTGATTTAATAGTTGTCTTATTTTGGGTGCTAGTACTCTATAGTATCTTACTTTATCTTGATCATTTAATTTTCCAGGATATGGTACTTCTAAATTCTTACCAAATCTTAACGCAATTAATTCTTTTTCTGAATCAGATAATTTTAAAAGTACTTCATTAATTTGATCTTTAGTATGAGTATTAAAGCACTCATAAATAGTTGGTAGATTTTTAGGTTTAATATTTTCTTTTATTGGCTTCGTTGTTTCTTCTGAAAGTGATTTATCAGGAATATTTTTACTAGTATAATAAGTACCTTTATAAATA
Organism: uncultured Bacilli bacterium; assembly: GCA_934130545.1. Classification (GTDB taxonomy): domain Bacteria; phylum Bacillota_I; class Bacilli_A; order RF39; family UBA660; genus UBA6414. The sequence continues at coordinate 19,066 of CAKOYD010000010.1, forward strand.
CCTATTTGAACTAAAGCTTGATCTGGAGAATCAGTATATACAGCAAGCGCTCTAGATTCTTTACGTCCTCTAAGTTTTCTTAAAGCAGCAGATTCTATTTGACGAGCTCTTTCTCTTGTAAAACCAAGCTTTTTACCAACTTCTTCTAATGTCAAAGGTTTGTTACCATTAAGCCCAAATCTTAGTATTAATACTTCTACTTCTCTTGGTTTTAAATTACTTTGTTCTAGTAATTTTCTTACTTGTAATTGTAAACTACTTTTCATAGCTATAGTTTCTGGTTCATCATCTGGTGATGGAATTATTTCTGTTATTTCAGTATCTTCATTATCACTTATTAAATTGTTTAAACTTACTGTATCGCTTTGATTTTTAACTAAATTATTTACCTGTTCAACAGTAATACCCATTTCATTGGCTATTTCTTCAACTGTAGGAGCTCTAAATAATTTATTTTCTAACATAGATACTGTTTTTTTATATTTTAATATTTTGTAGTATAAGTGATCAGATATTCTTATATTTCTTCCTTTATCTACTGTGGCTTTAGTAATTGCTTGTCTTATCCAGTTAGTAGCATATGTTGAAAATCTTGTATTTCTTTTAACATCAAATTTATCTACTGCGATTATTAAGCCAGTATTACCTTCTTGAATTAAATCTAATAATGGTAATCCTCTTCCAATATATTTCTTTGCTATTTTAACTACTAATCTTAAGTTACTTTCAATAAATTTTTCTCTAGCTTTTTTATCACCTTGGGATATTTTTATTGCTAAAGATTTTTCTTCTTCTGGTGTTAAAAGAGGTATTCTACTTATTTCTTGTAAATAAATTTGTACATCATTAGTAATTTCATAGTTAACTTCATCTTCTTTATCTTTGTCTGTTATGGATTCTTTTATTTCAATGTTATTTAACATACAATAAGTTTCTATCATTGATATAATAATACTATTATCAAATGTTTTTTCTATATTACCCGCAATAATTGTATTCTTGTGTTTATTAAAAATTGTTGTTATAGTTGTTAACATTGTCTGATTATTTTCCAATAATTTAATTAAAACGTCAGGATTAGGAATATAATTATATGTTTCAAATAATTTAATTAGAAGGTCTAAGTTATTTAATGCTTTACTATATGTAATATTATTACTTAAATATTGATTTATATAATTACATATAATCTTAACAGCAGTATCAGTATTTGTTAACAACTTTCTTGTTTTTCTAACTATTTCTTTTTCTAGGGCAACTTTAATATATTTTATATAATTTATATCGCCATTATATTCTTGCTTTGATTTAATTATTTCTGCTTCAACTAGTTTACAAAATGTTTCTTTATTAATTCCTATATAACTAATACTTGAATACATCTCACAAACTTCTTGGTTAATTGCTTTTAATATTTGTTTGGTACTTAATCTTTTAATATTTTCTAAATTTAATTCCATTTTATATCTCCAATCTTAAAATTAAATTACTAAAATATGAAAAAAAATGTCTAAAATTTAATTTTGACATATATTTTAGCATTTTTCTTCAATTAAGTAAAGAAAAAAAATAAAAACCTCCTAATTTAGAAGACTTTTACTCTATTTCATCTTTATCCATATCATCAATCATTTCTAATTGACTTGTTAGAATATTCTTCATTCTATTTTTATAAATATTAATATTCTTTTTTAACATGGCTGTTTCAATCTCAGTCTTTTCGGCTTTTACTAAGGCTTCATGAACAATTGAATTAGCATTTCTTTTGGCATCTTCAATTATCATACGAGATTCTTCTTTAGCGACTGATTTCATTCTATCGGCTGTTTCTTGAACAGCTAGAATTGCTTTATTGAGGCTATCTATGTTAGAGTTGGTTGTTACTGTTTGTTGGGGTTTATTATTTAATTCTTCTACTTGGTTGGTTAATTCAGTTATTTTTTGATAATATTCATTATTTTCATTATTTAGTTTTTCTAATCTACGAATAACAATATCAATAAAGCGGTTAACTTCATTAATATCATAACCATTTTCAACAACAGTAAACCTTTTCATTTTATTCACCTCAACTAACAATACTATATTACCATTCTAGTTCATCATCTTTATTTTTTTTTGCTTTATCGTCATCATCACTGATGGCTCCTTCAACATTTACATTTCTAGGTGTACAAAGGAATATACCACCACCTATTTTCTGTAAATCACCACCAATAGCGTATACTGTTCCGCTTAAGAAATCAATGATACGTTTAGCTTGATCAGGTGTAACTCTTTTCATGTTAACTACTACTGTATTACGTTTCTTTAAATGATCTGCTATTTGCTGACTTTCCGAAAAAGCACGTGGCTCTAACAAAATCATTTTACCAGACTTATTAGTTGAATTCTCAGTATCATCCTCGTTATAATATTCATTTTCATTATCGTTATCTTCAACTAAAATTTTCTTAAATTTATTTAAAGCCATATAAATCTCTCCTATTCTATATAAATACATTTTACCATAGAATTTATTAAAATACAATTAATTTTTAAATAAATGACAAAAGTTTTACTTAACGACAACAATAATTACCATCTTCTAGTTTCCAGTCTTCTTGCTTTATTTCATATGTATACTTCTTATTTTGAAAAGTTATAGTAATTATTATACTATTTAAGTCAATATTCTTCCCTGTTTTAGGGTCAGTTAAGCCACTTGTAATATAGTGATTATCTAATAGATATTGTGCAGTAATACTTGGTTCAATATTTCCATATCTATTATCTGCAACATATTCTTTACTAGCTTCAAGAATAGTATTTTTTAATATTTCATAGTTATTTTCTTTATTTTTATTTATAAATGATGTTATGGAAATAACCGAAATAGTAGAAATAATAGCAAGTAATGTTATGGTTACTAATAATTCAACTATTGTAAATCCTTTTTTATTCATATTTATCATATCCTTACATAACAAGTATAATATATTTATATCTATTTAACAAGAAAAAAAGAAGATTTTTTATTATTCTTCATCTTCTAATCTTTTTAATACTTCTCTTGTTACCATTGCTGCTTTTTGTCTAACTTCTTTAGCGGCTTTTTCAAGAACTGGTGTTCCTTTTTCTTTAGCGTATTCTACTAAGTCTTCAGCTTTTTCTTTAAGCTCATTGCCTTTTTTCTTAGCAATTGCTAGGGCTTTTTCTTTATCTAAATCTTCAAGTTCATCTTTTAAGTCATCAATTTTTTTAATGAATTCATCTTTAACTTCATCAACATCTATTTCTTTAGCTTTGTTGATTAGTTCATCAATTTTATTTTTAACGTCTTTTCTAAGTTCTTCACCTTTCTTAGGGGCAAATAACATCCCTGCTCCTACTCCTAAACCTACTCCAGCAACAAATGGCCAAATACTTTTTTTCTTACTCATTATCATCATTCTCCTTTTCTTTACTTTTTTTATTTTTTTTGGCAAATAACTTTCTAATGATTAAACTTATGCCATCAACCATGCGATCACTTAGTAATGCTAATCTGTCGGTTGTCGCATCAATAATACTAAATACGCCATTTAGGGAACTTACTTTAGTATTAATATCATCAACAACTTTTTCCATTTTATTCATTACATTGATTAACTTTATACCTAAAACTATTAATATTCCAAGTAATATAGAACCTAATATGTATAAAATGATTGGTAGAACTTCATTTAGTGTCATTATTAATCCTCCTTATCCTCATACATTGAATCAATTAAATCAAATAAGTCATCTTTATTTGCACTAGAAGCATTAGTATTTTCTACTTTAGGTACTTCTTTCATTTCAATTTGTTCAGCTTTTGCTTCTTCATCATTATGATTTACAATTTTTATATCATTATTCTCTTTTTCTATTTTTTCTTCTTCTTTTGGTATTTCGTAGGCAACACCAAAGTCTTCATAATTTTCGATAGCTTTTTCCATAGTTATTTTTTTATTGTCGGCTTCTTCTGCTTCTTTAGAGATGTCATATAATAAATCATCTTCTTTTAAAGTAGCATTTCTTCTAGCTTCTTTTAATAATTCACAATTTTCACATAATAGATTATCTTTAATTTCATCTGTTAAATTACCAAAGGCTTTCTTTCTTACTGTTTCAAAATCTACTTTTTTAGATGGTCTTTTTAAGTTAGATGAGGCATCATCTTTTTCCATAACTTCTTCTTTAGTATAGTTTTTATCTAATACGCCATATACTGGTGAGATAACTGGTGAAGCTCTAAAATGATTCTTATTTTTTTCTTTAGCATCATCTTGATATAAGTCCGCTACTTTTTTAGGCTTTTCAACTTCTTTAATAACATTTAATGTTGGTTTGTTTTGTGTTGCATTAAAATCTTTTTCAATAGTTCTTGAAAAGTCAAATCTCTGTTCTCTTGTTTGATTTAAATTTACTTCTTCTCTTTTAACAGGAGGTATTTGTTTAATTTCAATTTCTTCTCGTTCATGTTTCTTTTCTTCTTCTAAGACAGCCTCACGCATTACTTTAGGTAATTCATTTTTTTCTTCCATTTCTTCTTCAGAATCAACTTCATCTATTTCCTCTACATCAGTAAATAATTCTTTTAATTTATTTAAAAATCCCATTACTAGCACCTCTTTCTAATTATCCTATATCAGGAAGTTTATCCTTATCTTCATCTTCAACTATTTCTTGTAAATATTGTGAGAAATTACTTTTAGCCGATTCTGGTTTCTTTAATTCATAACTAATTTCTCCATCTTTAAAACCATCTTCAGACAATAAATTTGTAATCATGGTATCATTATATTTAACATTATTTAGAATTATCAGCATATTAGCAAGTACTTCTTTGAAATCTTCTTTACTAGTGTATCCTTCTACTCTGGCATAACCATAAGATATTTCAATAAAGTAATTATTATCGCTTTTATTTATACCAATAAATCCTTTTTTATCATTATAATTTAATAATTTGTAATAATAATTATATGTATTATCTTTGATATAATTTTCATTTTTATAATAATACCCAACAATGTCAACATAAAAATAGACTTCACTATTCTTTATTTTCAATACTAAGTTATTATTCTCACTATAAACTGGCATAACTCCAACCGGTCGATAGTACATATAACCAAATCCTGCTGTATTAACTACAGTATCTTGATCTCCTAGTATATCATTAATAGTATTATCTACATTGTCTGTTAGTCTTGTACATCCTGTTAAAAATAGAATGATAATCAGTATTATAAACTGTTTATGTTTCACTATCATTCACCTACTTTCCTACATTATATCAAAAAAAAAAGAAAAGTTAAATACTTTTCTAAAAATTAATGATAAAATTAATAATATCAATAAACTTTATTCCTAAAATAAATAATATTAAGGCTGACATACTTAAGAAAGGCCCAAAAGGAATAATGTTATCTTTCTTTCTTATAACAAAGTATATGGCAATAGGAAAAGCAATAAATGTCGCTAAAAAGATTGAACATATACTCATTGGATAACCTAAAACTAAACCAAATAGAAATAATAATTTTATATCGCCACCACCAAGAGATTCTTTTTTAAATATTTTGTCTCCTAATAGTTTTAATAAGTACATAGTTAAGAAAGCACCAATACCTGCTAGAATACTATAAGCTGTTTTGACTACTCCTATTCTAAATAGGTTAACAACGATAATTGACCCAACACTAAATAGTAGTACTTCATCTAAGATAATCATATATTCAATATCACTTACAATAATAGTAATAATAGTTGAAGTAAAAATTAGGGCTACTACTAAGTCTAGGTTGAGGCCAAAAACGTGATAACAAACACTATATAAGATACCAGAAATTAGTTCCACTAACACATAACTAATAGGTAATTTAGTATGACATTTAGAACACTTGCCTCCTAGAAATATGTAGGATAGTATGGGTATTAGTTCATACCAGGCTAGTTTATGATTACATACATCACAGTGTGATTGTGGTGAAATAATTGATTTATCTTGACTAAGCCTAGTCGCAACTACATATAGAAACGATCCCATGATTGTTCCAAGTACAAAAAATATAATTACATAAAATAATTCCATTGTTAACTCCTTATATCATCTTGCTATATATATCAAACATTGGTAATACGACAGATAATAATATTATTCCAACAATGACAGCAAGTAAGATAATCATTATTGGTTCAACTAAACTCTTTAAGCGTGTCGTAGTATTAGTTTGTTCTTCTTGATAGTAGTTAGCAACGTTTTCCATCATGGCTCCTAGTTTTCCAGTACGTTCACCAGTTAATAGCATTTCATAAGCAATATCAGGGAATGCCCAATTATTCTTGAAGGCTTTAGATAGTCCATCGCCAACGCTTAGATTTTCTATAGCTTTTTTTATTAGGGCTTTATATATTTCATTATTAGATATTTTACTTAATATTTCCATACTATCAGTAATAAAGATATCATGTTTTAATAGTGTTGAGAAAGTACTGGTAAACATAATTATTTCGTTATAAGTTATTATATTTTTAACTACGGGAATATGCATACCAAGATACTGAACTGTATATCTAAATCCTTTTAAGTTTCTATAACAATATACAACAGAAAATGATACAATAAGTATTGTGGCAATTATGTACATATAATAGTTTCCTAAGAATTTACTAAAATTAATAATAGATTGAGTTAAAGCAGGTAATTCACTTCCAGCTTCAGAGTACATTTTCGTAAATGATGGTACTACATATAAGATAACGAATGTTAAGATAGCAATAGCAAATATCATAATAGCACTAGGATATATCATAGCGTTTATTAATTGTTTTCTATTAGTATCTGATCGACGGTAATACTGAGCCATTTCATCTAGTATTTCCGTTAAGTTACCGGTAAGTTCTGATGTTTTAACCATATTTATTAGCATTCTTGGGAAAGTATTACCTTGTTTTTCTAAACATTCACTAAAGCTTACGCCTTTATTTAGTTCAAATACTATTCTACGATAGACATTTCTGGTGTGTTTATCTTTGGTTTGTCTTGATAAAATGGCCATTGATTCAACGAGTGGAATACCAGCTTTTATTAATGTTGATAATTGAGTTAGGAAGAATACTAAATCTTTTAGTTTCATTTTTCTTCTGGTACTTACTAATACTAATCCTAAACTATTAGATACTTTATCTTCTTTTATTTCAATAACATTATAGCCTTGACTACTTAGAAATGATTGAACTTCTACTTCGTTTTCGGCATCAAAATAATCACTAACTATTTTTCCAGTATTGTCTTTAACTTTATAAGCATAGCGTTTTTTCTTCTTATTTAAGTCTGATTTTATATCTGATTTTTTATTACTTGTAGTAGTTTTATTATTATTTAATAATGCTGGATTTACACTATTAAAACTTGTATTTATGGGTTCTTTAGAATTCATTTTATATCCCCTACCTTATCTTAAAGTTATTATAACATACTTTTTACTATTTTTATTAACCTTTTTTAAAAAAGTAACATATATTATTCTAGGAAGGTGTCATATATGTATCCAAATTTTATACCTGGTGGGCCAATGATGTTTAATAGTGTTCCCTATGCCATGGGTGGAATGGCTCGTGCTGGAGCAGCTGCTAGAGGTACAGGAATGTTATCAAAATTAGGTCTTGCTGGTAAATCAATTAACTGGGGTGGCTTATTAAATAATGCTAGTAAAACATTGGGCGTTGTTAATCAAGCAATACCATTAGTTAAACAAGCTGGGCCCATGTTTAATAATATGAAGTCAATGATGCGTTTAGCTTCAATATTTAAAGATGAAACAGATAATTCTCCACGTCGAAATAGTAATCAAGTAAATTCACAAAACTACACGAGTCAGAATGTAAATAATCAATATTCGCAAGATAATACTAGCAAATATAATGATTTAGTTGATGATTACCAGTACAATAAGCCAAATTTCTTTATATAACAAAAAAATATCCAATTTTATATTTAGGATATTCTTTTTGTTATATACTAGTTTGTTGGTGTTGGATTGTTGGTAACACTACCTGTTACTGTTACTGATAAGTCACCAGTTACGTTAGCAGTTTGAGCACTATCTAGCCAAATGTATAGATAATATGTTTTAGTATATTTAGTTTTATCAGTAGAATCTACTGTAATTCCATCTTTATCATTAGTTACCATATTAAATGCTGTTCCTTGAGTAGCAGTTGAGAAATTACCGCTTGCAACTACTTCAGTTGTACAACTTGATGAACTTGTTGTTAAAGCCCATTTCATATTAGCTATTTTTAGTCCAGCATCTAATTTTGTTGGGTTAAGACCAAGCGTAAAGCTAACTGAACCTCCTGATGTATTTATAGCTGTTGCTGTTATTGTTTTCTTTATTGTATAATTAGCATTAGTACATGTTGTTGGCATAAATGTTACATTAGCATTTCCACCACCGGCAATTGTCATTGTTAAATTACCAGCCTTAACTTGTGTAATATTAACTGCATTGGCAGATGCGGTAATAAACGCATATGTTCCTCCAGCAACTATTCCGACAATTGCTATTACGGCGATTAGGGACAAAGCCAATGTTTTTCCATTATTATTTTTCATTTTCTTCCTCCTTATTCATTATTGTGATGTTGATGTGACTGTAATATTACCAGTATATGCTAAATTCATGCATGTTGAATCTGATATTTTGTCACCATCAAGGTATAACCAAATTTTGTATGTTTGATCAGTAGTTGTTAATTTCTCAGTAGTAGTTAATGTAACTGCTGTGGAACTAGTTATTGTTCCTGATTTTAATGGTGTACCTGTATAATCAGTAGTTGAGCCACTAAATACTGCATAACTTAATGGGCATGTTTCACTTGCACCAGAAGTTATTTTTGCTGCTATTGTAGCTGCTCCGGCTAAATCGGCAGAACAAGCACTAGCAAGTTTAGCAGTAATCGTACTCATTACACCTTGTTCCCCAATTGTTGCGTGTGTTTTTGCATAGAAGTAATCTGATGATGCTGTTGATGATGCTAATGGTAAACTAGTATTAATATTACCACCTGTTACAGTTAATGCATATGAACATGTAGTACCATTATAGGTAGCGTTTGTTACTGCAGCACTGGCAGTAAACCAAGCGAATGTAGCACCTGCTATTAAAGCAACAAAGGCAATTACTCCAATAACTGCTCCTATTGTCTTCTTTGTATTCATATCAATTCCTCCATTCTCTCTATGATATAATCATAACATATTGTAAATTTTAATACAATGATTTTTTTATAAATTCTAAAAAAAAGATAAATAGAATTTTAACTCTACTTATCTCTTAAAATTGCATTATGTTTAGTTACAACATCACTAATTATTTTATTAAATATATCCATTACTTCTTTTTCTTCTAGAGTTCTACTATTATCAGTAAATGTTAATTTGAAAGCTAGTGATTTTTTATCTAAATCTATTTTATCACCAGAATAATAATCAAATACGTTTATACTTTCAAGTAATCTACCACCAGACTTTTTAATAGTGTTTTCAATATCAATAGCCATAGTATCTTTGTCAACAATAAATGATACGTCTTTAACAATACTTGGATATTTACTTGTTTCTTTATATTTAATAGGTTTTATTTTTTTATTATATAAACTTGTTAAAGAAAATTCGCAAACATATATATCATCATTACTAATATTTGGATGTAATTTACCTATTATACCTATTTCTTCTCTATCTACTAATATTTTAGCACTTATACCAGGATGTAATTCAGGAACAGATACTACTTCAAAACTATATCTGTTTTTAAATCCTAAATAATTAAATAAGTTTTCAATAATACCTTTTACTAAATAGAAATCAACATTAATATTTATACCTTGCCAACTATTAGATAAATAACTACCTTTTAATAACATAGCTACTTTAGATACTTCTTGATAATTAGTATCATATGTTTTAGCTATTTCATATATTAAGACATCTTTTACTCCTCTTGATTTATTATATTGATAAGTATTTAGTAATGATGGTAATATACTGGTTCTGATAACTGATTTATCAATACTTATTGGATTAGGTAGGACAATGCTCTCTCTATTATCATATTTAAACATCTTAGCCATATCAGCAGTTGTTAAAGTATATGTCTTACATTCATTTAGTCCTAGAGTACGTAATCTTTTAGATACATCTTTTCTAATGCCAACATCTCCAACATATACTCCTCTTCTAGTATTAGTTTTAGGTAATGTTGATTTTAAATTATGATAACCATATAGTCTACCTATTTCTTCAGCAATATCATTAACATATGGATCAATATCTAGTCTTCTATTAGGAATAGTAGCTATAAATTTATTATCTTTATATTCGTATTCAAAACCTAATCTATCTAATTCTGTTTTAATATCTTCATTAGTTAGAGTAAGTCCTAGTAGATTACTTACTTCACTACTTTCAAATGTTATTTGTTTTGGTGTTTTATCTAATTTATCATGAGAAACTATACCAGTTAATACTTTAGCATTAGCATATTTTTCTAAAAGATGACAAGCTCTATCAATAGCCATTTTAGTATATTCATAGTTTAGACCTTTACCATATCTTATAGAGGCTTCACTTTTTAGATTAAGTCTATTAGCAGTATTACGAATACTTATTCCATCAAATATTGCACTTTCTATTAAGATAGTTTTAGTATTATCATCTACTTCTGTATTTTCTCCACCCATAACACCTGCTATACATACAGGTTTATTAGTATCAGTAATTACTATATCATTAGATGTTAATACTCTATTTTTACCGTCTAAAGTTATTACTTCTTCATTTTCTTTAGCATCTCTTACTAAGATTTTATTACCTAGTTTATCATAATCAAAGAAGTGCATTGGTTGACCAAATTCTAACATTACATAGTTAGATATATCAACAACATTATTAATACTACGCATACCAGCAGATACTAGTCTTTTACGAATAAACTCTGGGCTTGGTCCTACTTTGATGTCTTTGACCATCTTTGCTAGATAATAAGGGCATTTACTAGTGTTTACTTCAAGAGTGAAATGGTCTTTTATGTCATCTTCTATTTCACTATATTGTAAGTTAGGTAAAGTAACTTTTTTATTTAAGATAGAAGCTATTTCATAAGCGAAACCAATGTGATAATAGCAATCATTATTACGGTGTTTGTGAACATCTAATTCATAATTAGTATCATCAGTGCCTAAATAAATATTAGCATCCGTTCCTACTTCAACATTATCTTCTACTTCATGAATACCTTTAGCATAGTTTTCATCATTTTTTTCTTCAACACCAAGTTCAAATAAAGCACATAACATACCGTTTGATTCAACACCACGAATAGTGCCTTTTTTTATCTCAAAGTTGCCTGGTAAGATGGCTCCCGGTAAGGCTACTATTACTTTTAGTCCTTCTCTTACGTTAGGTGCACCACAAACTATTTGTAATGTTTCACTACCAGTATCAACCATACAGATATGTAAGTGATCACTATCAGGGTGCATTTCACAGCTAATAACTTTACCTATTACTAGATTATTAATTCTTTTAGATATTACTTTTTCAACGTTAACACCGGCTTTAGTAATTTTAACCGCTAATTCATTTAAATCTTCATTTTCAATATCAATATAATCTTTAACCCAATTTAAACTAATCATCGCTATTCTCCCTTCTATCAAAGTTTGTAAGTTCTCTTAAATCTGATTGATAAAATGTTCTTATATCATTGATTCCATACTTTAACATAGCTAATCTTTCAGCACCGAAGCCAAAGGCAAAACCTGTCCATTCACTTGGATTATAACCGCAATTTCTTAGAACATTAGGATGAACCATGCCAGCACCACTAACAGTAATCCAACCGGTATTTTTGCAGATATTACATCCTTTACCATGACAATTAAAGCAAGTGATATCAGTTTCTACTGAAGGCTCGGTAAATTGGTAATAACTTGGTCTAAATCTTGTTTCTATTTCATTACCAAATAGGTGTTTTATAACAACATCAAACGTGCCTTTTAAATCAGTTAAACTAATATTTTTATCAACTAGAAGACCTTCTATTTGCATAAATTGATGTGAGTGTGTGGCATCATCATCATCTCTACGATAAGTCTTACCTGGGCATATCATTCTAATAGGCTTTTCACCTTTATTTGCTAACATAACACGAGCTTGAACTGGTGAAGTTTGACTTCTTAATAATAGTTCTTCATTTTTGATATAGAATGTATCTTGGGCATCTCTAGCTGGATGGCCTTTAGGAATATTTAATAATTCAAAGTTATAGTGATCTTCTTCTATTTCAGGTCCATCAACAACATCATAACCCATAGACATAAATACTTCTTCTACTTCTTCAACTAGTTTTTCTAATATATTGGCACTACCTGTTTTAATGTTAAGTGCAGGCATAGAGATATCTATTTTTTCACTAGCTAATTTTTCATTTAATAATTCTTGCTTAAAATTATTTGATTTTTCTTCATATAAGGTATTAAACAATGTTCTTACTTCATTAACTTTCATACCATATTCTTTTTTTTCTTCATTTGGAATATTTTTAATTGCGGCATTAGCTTCCGTAATTAATCCTTTTTTTCCTAAAAATTCAACTTTTAAATCATTTAATTCTTGCATGTTATTAACCTTATCCATTTTAAGATTAATAAGATTTTTTATTTCTTCTATATTATTCATAATTTATCCTTTCTTGAAACAAAAAAAGATGATACCTGCAAAGGACGAATTAATATCCGCGGTACCACCTTTATTTATAACATTGTTATACTCTTAAACTTTAACGCAGTTAACGATAAGACTAAAGAGTGAATTCATACTTTATTAGATTATCTTTATTACACCAGCAAAGACTCTCTATAAATCTAATTTATTTAAGTATTACTACTTTCTTATCTTGGCCTTTTAATACATTTCATTAATTTTTTTACATTAGCATCAGGATTACTTAAGATATCTTGATTAGCATATTCATTACCTATTACTGATGATATACCATATCTATTATGATATCTTGATATTCCTGATTGTAGTAATGAGATTCTATTTTCTTGACAAATAAATGCTTTATCAGGTAATAATATACCATAAGCAGGTTCTATTTCTATAAACTCACCGTTATAATATACATAACTACAAAAGTGTTCAATTAACTTGTCAATTTCGCATCCAAAGATGGAATCTAATAATGGATTATCTTTATATTCAAACCTGTACGTTGGCGTCTTAGGCAAGTCTTGAACTAATATGCTTATTACTTTTTTAGTTACATCGTATGAATATTGAGTCATTGGGTCAAAATGTCTAATATTATCGATATTGTAAATAATATTACTTGGTTGCCTTTTTAATAAATCTAAAGCAAAACTGTTTTCCATTTGCATACATTCTGAATAAGCAACTTGTTCAGGATATAGGTAGCAAATGGCTTTTTGAATATAATAATCTTCTCTAATAGATTTTGTTTCATCTTCTAACAAATTTTTATCAAGTGGCTTATTCATTACTATAGATTCAACGGCTTTGGTTAATATATAACGATATAGATAATCACCACCTGCTAGTTCTTGCATCTTGTCTAATGTTTCATCACTTGGTATATATACTTTCTTCATAGTGCCCCCTAATAATTTTATATTGTCATAAGTTCATTTTCTTTTTCTTTTAATTTTTCATCTATTTCTTTATTAAATTTATTTATTAATTCTTGAACTTTTTCATTACCTGATTTTTCTTCATCTTCAGGTAATTCTAATCTTTTTAATTCATTATTAGCATCTTGTCTAATATTTCTAAGTGCTATTTTACCTTCTTCGGCTAAAGCTTTAACTTGTTTAACTAATTCTTTTCTTCTATCTTCAGTTAATGGTGGAATAACAATAAATACTACTTCACCATTGTTATTAGGAGTTACTCCTAAATTAGCTTCAAATATAGCTTTTTCAATACCAGCTAAAGCACTTCTATCATATGGTTTAATAGATAGTTGACGAGCTTCTGGAATAGTGATATTAGCAATTTGTTTTAATGGGGTTGGAACACCATAATACTCTACCATAATTCCATCTAACATACTTGGGTTAGCTCTTCCTGCTCTAACATTTGTAAATTTTTTATCAAGACTAATTAACGCTTGTTGCATTCTTTCATTAGTATCATTTAATACTGTGTTCATATAATCTTCCTTTCGTATAATGTTATTTTATCATACTTAAAGATTTTTGGCTATAATAATTAAAAAATATTAGAAATTAATCTAATATTTTACTTTTTTTCTTCTTTAGCTGTGCTTTTTTTAGTTGTAGTCTTTGTTGTTGTTTTCTTTGTTGTACTTGCTTTTTTAGTAGTTTTTGGTTTTTCTTCCTTAACTGCTACTTTATCTTCAGTTTTGCTTGCAGCTTTTACTACTTCTTTTGGAGTATATGCTTTTCCATCTAATGCATCTTTAGCAATTACTACTAAGTCTGCAAATGCTTCTTTGTTATCGATAGCAAGTTCTGATAACATCTTTCTATTGATTGTTATACCTGCTTTAGATAGTCCATTGATGAATTTAGAATAACTGATTTCGTTTTCACGACATGCAGCATTGATTCTTGTAATCCATAACTTTCTGAAGTTTCTCTTGTTTTGTCTTCTATCTCTGAATGCATATTGTCCTGAATGCATAACTTGTTCATGAGCACTCTTATATAATCTATGTTTACTTCCAAAATAACCCTTAGCTTCTTTTAAAACTTTTTTTCTTCTCGCACGTGCAATTGTTCCGCCTTTAACTCTTGTCATTTCTTATTCCTCCTATACTAACTATATTAAATCTTTTACTCTTGATAAATCTGATTTGTGTAATCCGTGTGCTTGTCTTTTCTTTCTACTTGTTTTAGCACTGTTTTTACCAGTGTTGTGTAGTTTTCCTTGTTTTGCTATAGAAATACTACCACTTTTTCTAACATTTAAAACCTTTTTTAAACCTTTATGTGTTTTCTTTTTGATTTTCTTTACTTTTGTCATTTTTGTTTCCTCCTTATTTTTTAGGTGTTAATTGCATAAACATTGATCTACCTTCTAATTTAGGTTCGATTTCAACATCTGCAATATCTGAAAGTTCATCTCTAAATTTGTACAAAACATCTTTAGCAAGTTCTGGATGGGCAATTTGTCTTCCTTTAAATCTAATACTTGCTTTAATTTTGCTTCCTTTTTCTAAGTTTTTGCGAGCATTCTTTACTCTAGTGTCAAAATCATGAATATCAATAGTTACTGATAATCTAAATTCTTTAGTGTCCACAACTGTTTCACGTTGTTTCTTTAAAGCATCTTTGGCTTTTTTCTTTTTTTCATACTTAAACTTATTGTAATCCATTATTTTGCATACTGGTGGATTAGAATTTTCACTCATAAGCACTAAATCAAATCCAGCATAACTAGCAAGTGTTAATGCATCTTGCTTACTCTTTAATCCAAGTTGTTCTCCGTTTGGACCAATTACCAACATTTCCTTGCATCTTATTTGTTCATTTACAAGGTTTTCCCTTTCTTTTGTTATATATAACACCTCCAAAAAAATGAATACAGAAAAATACCGTATTCATCTTTACTTTATAATATCAAGAATAATTATATAGCCTTTGACCCATTACTTATATGTAATCAGGTGAGATAAATACATCTACTTTCCGTTTCTCGTTATAGATTATATTATATAATATGCCTAAAGTCAAGCAATATTTGCTTAATTTTGTCATTATTATCTAAAAAAGATATGTAATTTTATGTTTACATGTCCTTTTTACATAAACATAAAAAAAATATTGGCAATTTCCTATTTTTGCATTTCTGCTATCGTCGGCGTTAAAGTGCTTAACTTCTGTGTTCGGGATGGGTACAGGTGAGCCACTTTGCTATCTTCACCAATATATTTTATCTATTTTTTATTTCTAGTTCTCTGAAAACAAGATAACATGATTTTTATTTCTTTCATCAAATTTTGGGATTAAATCCTCAATCTATTAGTACTAGTCTGCTTAATGTATCACTACACTTCCACTTCTAGCCTATCAACCAGTTAGTCTTTCTGGGATTTTACTTGTTTTAAACAATGGGAAAACTCATCTTAGAGGGGGCTTCACGCTTAGATGCTTTCAGCGTTTATCCCTTCCATACATAGCTACTCTGCGCTGCCACTGGCATGACAACAGATACACCAGAGGTATGTCCATCCCGGTCCTCTCGTACTAAGGATAGCTCTCTTCAATTTTCCTACGCCCACGACGGATAGGGACCGAACTGTCTCACGACGTTCTGAACCCAGCTCGCGTGCCACTTTAATGGGCGAACAGCCCAACCCTTGGAAGCAACTCCACCTCCAGGATGTGACGAGCCGACATCGAGGTGCCAAACACCACCGTCTATGTGAACTATTGGGTGGTATCAGCCT
>CAKOYD010000011.1 GCA_934130545.1 uncultured Bacilli bacterium
AAAACTGTTTCCACTTTAGCAAATTGGTCTTTTCTATATTGATCTAATACTTGGATATCAGCCATATTAACTCCTCCCCTTGAACATATTATAACACTTTTTTATATATTTTACTATTATTTAACACTTTTTGAAATATCAGGCATTTAGCAGATTCTTAATATAATCTTCAAGTTCCACAAGTTGAATCTTTTTATTTAAACTACCAACATAAATATCAGTAGAATAATTAAATGCTAGAAAAGTAGTATCTTTAACAATGATCTTATGTGGTTCTATGTAAGATAAATTTGTCTTATAAATTTTTCTAATACTACCATTTATAATAGTATGTTTGATATGATAAAACTCACATATAAATTCTAGTCTTTGTTTAAGATTACTTTCTATTTCTAGTTCTTGTGTAATAATCTTAATCACTACAAACACCATCCTTTCCTTTAAGGATGACTTTTTTTAACAAACAAAAAATCATCTCAATATGAGATGATATCTATCGTAAATGTTCGAAAAGTTCAAACAGAAACGTCAATGGAGCAGACAACGAGAATCGAACTCGCATCATAAGCTTGGGAAGCTCACGTTCTACCACTAAACTATATCTGCATAGAGTAAAACCCTTGTAATACAAGGGCTAATAATCAAATGGAGGACCCAGTCGGATTTGAACCAACGATCAGGGAGTTGCAGTCCCACGCCTTACCACTTGGCTATAGGTCCATATTAATGTATACACGTTTCTCACGTATATACATTGTATTATATATTTTAATAATTGTCAATTCCTATTTAAGAATATATTCATAATTATTATGTCTACTATTCAATACTAACTTTATGCTATCAGCAGTTTTAATATCATTATTTATTTCATAATAATCATAGTTATTATCATTATATAACTTTTTCATAGTACTAGTATATTCCATATTAGAAATAGTATATTTTAATAGAGCATAACTATTTACTAAATCATTACTTTCACTTATTTTTAATCTGATAATAGTATTTGATTCAGCAGGTGTTAAGGTTATATCAGTATTAATATTAAAACTATCACTAATATTATATTCATCTATTTTTAATTTATAATTACCTAATATAGAATTATTAAACTCTAATGTATCATTTATTTTTTTAGTAGTTGTTTCTTCATCATCTATATCATTAGGACTCAACTTAACCCTAATAACAGAGTTGTTTTTATTAGTTAGATAACCATAATCATATTTAAGATATATTTCTTTATCTATAACATTATCATCAACTAGATATACAAAGATATATTCTTTTTCTTCTTCGGTTAATTTTATTTTGTTATAGCATTTACCAATATCTTTTAATGAAAAACAATATTTATTATTTGGAGAATAACTTTTACCATAAATACTTAAGATAAAGCTATCTGGATTTAAGATATCATTATAGTTACTAGATATTTTAAATTTAACTATTAATAAACTACTATTACCTACACTTAGTTTCTTTAAGGAATTATCTTCTTTAGTTAAATAACTACCTTCTACTAACATATTAAAGTCAATACCAAAGTATTCATTTTCTTTATATACTTTATTTTTATTAGCGTAATTAGATACTAATACCCATATAATTACTACTATTACTATTAAAGATAAACCAGTGAATAGAATATTTTCTCGAATAAAATACTTAAATTCACGAAAGAATCTACGTATTTTAAACTTTGTTTTATTAGTATCAAAGCCCATGACTAATTCGACTTCTTCATTATCAGTTAAGTCGATATTTAGTTCTTGAATATCTTTAGAGAAATTAAATTTCTTTATATCAAAACCTAGACCTCTAATAAGCATAATAACTATTATTATATATTGAAATATTAAACCCATTAAGGATATATCCCGATATAATCTTAGAGTTTTTTGTTCAATAGTTGAATTTGAGAATGTTCTTAGATAATTAAATAAAAATATAAATAATACTATTACAATGATATATCCGATGATACTAAATAAATATAGTTTTTTAGGTTTATCTTTATGTTTCATTAAATAATATATT
Organism: uncultured Bacilli bacterium; assembly: GCA_934130545.1. GTDB lineage: Bacteria > Bacillota_I > Bacilli_A > RF39 > UBA660 > UBA6414. The sequence continues at coordinate 2,044 of CAKOYD010000011.1, forward strand.
ACTAGCATTATTGCAATAGCCCCTAGTATAACATAAATTGAGGTATAATTAATATAATTTACTGCATCATATCGTCCATTACCAGTAGATATATAACTTCTTAAAAAAGATACTATGGCATTATATTTATAGCAAGCATATACTAATAAGCCAAATAAGAATAAGTGTATAGCTTTAAAGTGTTTTATTAAAAAGGCAAATGGTTTTCTAACTATCATAGTTAACTCCTCCTACTATTAATAATCATATCATAAAAAAAACTAAAAATAAATATTTAGTTTTGTTCTTTATAAAAAATTAGTTGTTCTGGTCTAAGGTAGATATTTCTATTTTGATATAGTAGTGTTGCTAGATTAGCACCTAGTCCGTTAGTAATACTTTCTAGGGTATCACCATCTGCGGTTATATAATATTTAACATCTTTTTTAGGTATTAATATTTCTTGGTTAGGATAAATATAATCATTTGTATTTAAACCATTTAGTTGGGCTAATAACTTATAATTTATATTATTTTTCATAGCTATTTGATATAAGTTATCTCCTTTCTGGACAATATATTTATCAAAAAATTCGTTATTCATTTATAAATCCTCCCTAATAAATATTATGTAACTAAAAAGAATAATATACAATTATATTACTCTTTGTCTTTATTTAAATATTCTCTTTTGAGTTCTGATACTAATGTTGTGAAATTAGTTTCTATTTCTGGTAGAGCATCTTTATCAATATTAGATAATAATACTTTTTCTTTTACAGTATCAATTATAATACGACCCCATATTAGTCCACAACTAATAGTAAAGTCATTATATAAATCAAAAGTTATTGATTTAAAGAAATAACCAAATACTATTCTTTTAGTGGCTAGCATAATTCTTTGATTAGTTATAGCTATTATATAAGTATTAACAAAATCAAATGTTCCACTATTTTTTTGACCTAGAAATAGATATTTAATTTCTTCATTAGGATTTAAATGTTGTTCAATTACTTTAGCATGTTTTTTTAATCTAAAAGCTACGGTATTAGGGTATCTTCTTTTGAAATCACGGGCTAATTTATAAACATCACTCATACTACTCTCCTACTTTAACATTAGTACTTAAGAATGATTTTAATCCGTCTTCATCAACATAACTATTTATTGTAGCAATAGTGTCTGAATTATTTAGTAATAATGTTGTTGGAGTTCCCCATTGTTTATTTCTTTTAAAGAATGTATTAGACTTCATAAACGCATTATAATCTTCTTCTGACATTTTAGATACATCAATCCAATTAAATGGAATACCTAATTCAGTGGCTACTTTTTCAACTACAGGGCGATATTGTTCGCAATAATGACATCCTGTTTGAGCAATAATAACGATGAATGGTTTGTTAGCTTCTTGCAAGCTTTTGTATGTAGCATAATCGATATCAGCAAGTCCAGCAGTACCTTCAATGGTAACTGGTAAATCATAGTGAGCCTTTTCTGTTTTATTTTGGCCTAATACTACAGCGCCTACGATTATGGCTACTACTACTAAAATTAATATTATATCTGTTTTTTTCATATTGTACCTCCTATGTATATAATTCTATCATATAAATATTCTTTAAACAATAATTTTGTAGAAAAAAGAATAACTAATTTAGCTATTCTTCATAGATAATTTTATCAGTATATTTACTACTTGGGGCAATCATACATTTAACGAAGTCTTTGTTTCTTGCCAATACTTCTCTAAATTCACGATACTCTTGGCCAAAGTAATTCTCTCCTTGCGCCGGTATACCATAACTATTTATATCTAGGCTACTGGCAATATATAAAGCACGATATAAGTGATATCTTTGGGTAATTATTACTATTTTCTTACCTTTAGTCATATCTTTTATACGATAGATACTATCATATGTTGATATTCCATGTTCATCTAAGATTAAGTCTTCAACAGGAATATTATTATCTAACATATATTTCTTCATCTTACCTACTTCATCATATTCATCACTTTTTATAGAGTCCCCACTTAAGATTAGTTTAGCTTTAGTATCGTTATAGACTTCAATAGCCTTATCTAATCTATCTTTTAGCATTGGACTAATACTATCTTTTTTAACACTAGCACCAAGTACTAAGATATAATCTATATCATCAATACTATTCTTAATACTTGAAGTAGTAGAATATTTAACATAGAGATTAATACTTAGTAAGATAATTAAGATAGATATACTAATAATTATTAAATATTTTATTATTCTTTTCATAAATTCTTTATAATATCCTCTTTACTCGTTCCTAATTTTTCTAATTCGTTTACTTTTTCTTTTAGTTCTTCTAATAATTTATTTCTTTTAATATTAATGGCTTCTTTGGTATTGTCAGAGATAAATGTTCCTTTAGTAGATATAGTATTTATAATATTTTTATTTTCTAGTTCGAGATAGGCTTTTCTAACAGTATTAGGATTTATTCCTAAGATACTGGCAAGTTCTCTAGTTGAGGGAATTTGTTCACCACTTTTTAAGATGCCTAAGGCAACATATCTTTCTATTTGATTAATTATTTGTTCATATATTGCTTCTCTACTATGATAATCAATATTAATAATATTATTCATATGTGTCTCCTGATGATTCTCGAGTATCATCCTTAGCAAAGTAATCTTTATATTCAGTAGTATCTTTTAGAACATTTCTTCTTTCTGAGATTAAGTTATATACTTCTTCTACTTTATTAGTATAGAAGTGATAATAACTATTAGTCTTGCCAATATAGAAATCAATAACTAGATATTTTTTATCAATAGTTATATCATCAGCAATATTTTTATCAATAAAATCTAATAATTGTTCTTGAGATTCATTAACTATGTAATAAGCATCTTCTTCAGTTAAGCCAGCAATACTTATATGATAGTATCCTTCTATTCCTTTACGATAAGTATTTTTAAAACTATTATTTTCAATATCTAAGATCATTTCATTTAATTTATCGCTAATATTACGTTCAATGTGATAAGATACTAAGTGATGATGATCATAGGTATATAATTCAATATTAAATTTATCATTTTCATTATATTCACTAGATAGATAATCTTTAACAGTTATATTAGCAAATAATTCTTTAATATAGTTAATAATATGTTTAAGTTCATGATATGAATATGTATTATAGCCTAATGTTATAGCGTATACTTTTTTATTAACAAACTTTTTAAATTCTTTATTATAGTTTTTATCATTAGATAAGATATCTATTATTTTATTATAGTCTTCTTCATTCATATTTGCTTTTAATGAATAGATATTATTATGTTTATCTTTAATATTAGCTTTAATGATATATTCTCCATCATCAGTAGATAAGTGATTCTTAATTAAAATATTAATTAATTCTTTATCTTTAATATAAACATTACTCAATTCATCATTATAATTAGTGTAGTTATAATTATTAACACTAGCAGAAATAAAGTCAGTACTATCAAGATATTTTTCTTTACCTTGAATAGTAGTTATTAGATAACTATAGCCATATATAATAATAACACTTACAATAAAATATATAAGAGATAGTTTCATATTATTAAGATTTCTTTTAGTTATTAAATCATATATTAAACTATAAATAAATATTAAGACTAAGACAAAGATGAAGGTCATTATTGAACCACTTGCAGTTATTAAATATAGAATAGATACTAATGGTATTAAAGTTAAGCATTTAACGATATTGTGAATGTGCGGACTTCTAAAGGATGTTTCACATACTTCCATCTTACGATGATTAAATAAGATAAGTCCTAGAATAAAGTAAATAATGGATAAGATAATCATTCTGGTAATAGAAGTACTATTGTAGATTGAACTAGTACTGTTATTAAACATCATAGATACTAAGTTAAATGGCATAGTATAACTATCAGTTTTTACTTTAGTAAAATCAGAATAATAGACATTTAACTTTTTATTTATAGTACATTTAGAACTATCATAATAGTCTGTTAGGGCACAGCTATGAGTTGTTGGAGTATTTTCTTCAGTGGCTTTTATCCAATAAGTATCACTTCCACCATATATTTTAGATACATTAGTAGTATAGAAATGGATATATGGCACTAAGAATAGAATTAGTAAGGTTACTACTATTTGACTCATCATATTACCACTAACACTCATAGCAAGGTTAGAAGCAATAAAGACAAATGAATAACTTACAAACCATAGGACAAAATAATCAAATAGTAAAGCAAATGGAATATATATATTACTAAATATTATACTTATTAAACCAAATAAGACTATATTAGTTAGAAACATTAAGAATAATATTCCTATACCTCCTAGAGTGTTAGTTATAAAGATAGTGCTTTTATTAATAGGCATACTTCCAATAAAGTCGACACTTCTTCTTTTATATACATAACCATTTAGGGCAATGCTAAGTAATAATGGAACTACAAATAGTAAAGGAATACCAACGATAGATAATTCACTTAAGCTAAATACTTTAGTACTTTTATTATCAATACCAGTAAGAACTATTAATAAACTACTTAGAATAGGTACTAATAAGATAAATGTTAGTAATAGTGCTTTTGATTTCTTTATATTTTGAAATAAGTAATCAAAGTTAAATAATTTCTTTAAACTCATAACCTAAAGCCTCCATTTCATAGATAAATATTTCTTCTAGAGTAAGTGGTAAATAATCAAGTATTAGTGGATTCATTTTTTCTAATATTTTCTTACTATTACCTTTCTTATCATTAATAATTAAGGTTGCCACACTACCACTCTTTTTAAAGTTAAGAATATCTAGAGATTTAAATTTGTCTTTAGAAAAATCTTCTTTAAATGATATTTGGACTTTAAACATTGTTGTTTTTAATTTATCAGTATCGCTTTCAAATAAGATACCACCTTTATATAATAGTCCTAAATTATCACAGATATCTTCTAGTTCACGTAAGTTATGACTAGTCATGACAATAGTTGTATTATTTTCTTCCATCTTTTTAGCTAATATTTTTTTAACTAGTGATCTGATTATAGGATCCAAGCCATCAAATGTTTCGTCAAAGAACATATATTTAGCATTGGTACTGATAGCACATATTAGGGCACATTGTCTTTTCATTCCTTTAGAGAATGTGTTAATTTTAGCATGCATATCTAGTTTTAAAATACCCGCTAACTCTTTTAAGTATTCCATATCAAATTTCTTATACATAGCTTGATAGAACTTAGCCATATCTAGTAGGGTATATGATGGATAAAAGAATAAATCATCCGGAACAAATACCATGTCTTGTTTTATTTCAGCATTATCGATAACGTCTTCTCCATCAACACAAATAATACCTTTATCTGGGGTAAATATACCATTAATTAATCTTAATAATGTTGATTTACCACTACCATTCGCTCCTACTAAGCCATATATAGAGCCATCTTTAATGGTACAGTTAAGATTTTCTAAAACATTCTCTTTATCATATTTCTTTGATAAATTTTCAATTTTAATCATGTTTCCTCCTCTTTAATTGTACTATTACAATTAGTACACTATCATTATATTACTAATTATAGAAATATGTCAATATAAAACCTCATTTTTGGTGTAAAATGAGGTTCATTGTTTATTAAACACCTATTTTAGTAATTAGCATACAATATTATAGGTGAAATATATGTTTAATAATTTTGTTAATCTTTTAAGATTTTGGGCTGGTTTTAAATTACTTTGTTTATTATTATGTATGGCTTTAATAGTAATTATCTTCTACCAATTATTAATTACTTTGTTTGTACCTTGTTTTATTAATGTTGTAGTACTACTCTTTGAATTTGTTGGGTTCATCTGTCTTGGTTTCTTTACTATATTCGGTTGTTAAGTATTCAGTTTTAGCTAAATAGTCTAAGAGATTTCTAACCTTAATGCAGGTATTATATTCTGTCTTAGTTATGTCTATTTCATCAGGTAAGGCCATTAAAACAAATAGTAATAATCTTTCTTCTGGTAGGAGTGGATATTTAGATTCATAAAATTTTAAAATATCCATAAATTCAAAATCTAGATAGTGATTTTTGTATAAATTTAAAATATCATAGATGGGCATGTCAATTTTTGATTTATCCCAACTGATAAAGTATGGTTTATCTTTTTTAATAAAGTGGTCAATATTCAAATTATTATGAATATTAACTAGTCTTATTTTTCTTTTATCTTTAATTAAATTATACCATCTATCTATTTGATATCGAGAATAGTTAAGAGAGTTATATATTAATGATATATTGCGGGCAATTAAATATTCAGATGGCGACATATATATAGTACTTTCAATAGTATCCATTAGATTATTATAATAATTATTTAAATACTCTATTCTACCAATAACATCTTCATAGATATTTTTATATATATCAATATCTATCTCTTTATAGAAGGTAGTTTTATTATGGAGTAAAGTAAGTAAGTTAACAAGATCTAATATTTTTTGTTCATTGGGTATTTTAACACCTTCAACATATTCATAGATATCATATTCATTATCTTTAATTAATCTTTTAGGAAAGTAATCAAAACTACGTGATGTTAAGTAATCATATATATAGTCTAAATTTTTATTAGTTTTTTTCTTTATAACATAAGTATTATTAGAGGTATTAATAATTTCAACACTATTTTTAATAGTTATTTTTTTAGGTTTATCTTTAATAATTTGATATAATTTGTTCATTACATAGATGGTATGATAAGTTTATCACCAGGTTTTATTTCACTTAAGTTATTATATAATTCTAGTTTATCTTTATCTACACCATATTTTTCAATTATTTTATCAACAGTATCATCTTCTTTAACAATATATACACGATATGTAGCATATGTTTCATTATCACTTAAATCATTAAATATTGATGATAAGGTATTAGTGTTTTCTTCTTTGTCAGTATTTACATTAGTATTAGTGTTTACGTTATTGTTAACAGTAGTATCTTCAGGTGTTATATCAGCTTTATTAGACATAATGTTAACTTCACTAGCCATCTTTGGTAAGTCTTTAACAATATTGACTGTTCGTGGTTCTTCCGGTTGGTCAACTTCTTCTTTAACTTCTTCAGGTTCTTCAGGAGATTGATCTTCTCTATCAGGTAATTCCTGTGGTATTTCTTCTTCAGGTTCCTCTCTTTCAGGAATAGGTTCTTCTTCACCTTCGATATATAAATCTATCTTTACATATAAAGTATTACTATCTTTTAATTTATAATTAAAATCGTCTATATCAATAACACACTCTTTAGTATTCAACCTTGTCCCTAAAGCAATATCAAATGGTAATTCAAAAGAAAATGATTCTTTTTGAATAGAAGCTTCAGTAATTTTATATTCCCCTGTTATTATAAAATTACCACTAATGGTATCCTCATTACTTAAATCTAGATTATGTTCTAGTGATATAGCAGTTATTTCATTAACACTAGTTTTAAATAATAGTTCTTTTTCAAATGGTATTATTTTTTTCATATGATCATCCTTTCATTAATATATATGATGTTATTTAAATAATATACTTTATTTTAGTATACATTAGATATTTTATTAATATAATATGGTAAGGAGATAATAAATGAATAGATATATAATAATGGAATATATAAAGAAGTTAAATAGAAATGATATTATTAATTTTGCTAATAAACAAGGTATTAGTTTAGATAGTGATGAGGTTGAAACTATATATCATTATATTAAACATGAGTATAATAGAATTATTAATAAAGATGAATCTGTTTTAGAAGAAGCTAGAGAAAAGTTAAATAGTAAGGCTTATAATTATATTAAAGATATGTATTATAAATATAGGAATATGTTTTAATATATAAATAATTATGGTATTATTAATATAAATTATATGATGTGGTATGAATAGTGATAAGTTTGGGGAATTTATTAGAAACAAACGCAAAGAAAAAGGTCTTACTCAACAACAATTAGGAGATATAGTTGGTGTTAGTATGAAGGCAGTGTCGAAGTGGGAATGTGGTAATGCGATGCCAGATGTTGGGACGATAAAAATTATGAATTTACTTTTAAGATAAATAAAATGTATGTTAATGATGGTCCTGAGGTGGTATTTAATAATTCCAAAGTGTTTAATGTTGAGGCTACTGATAAAATTGGTATGGCACAAACAAATAGATATGATTGTGAATAATTGTAAATTCTACTCAAAAGAGAGTCTATTCTACTAATAGGGGGTAGACTTTTTTGTATTTATAATGGTATAATGCAATTATAAATATTTATGATATAAAGGAGGAAAATATTTGAAAAAAGAAAAAATAATAGTTGCCGTAATAGTCATTATACTTTTGTTTGGAGGAATTGCATTATTTATAAGCAAAGGATTGACTGGTAATAATAATAATAATGTCAATAATAATGTCAATAATAATGTTTCACAAACCGAAAATAATTGTACTTTAATTAAAACATATCGCATTAATGCTGTATATCTAAGTAATGATGAAAATTACTTATATGTAACATTTAGTCAATATCAAACTGAAGGTTATTATACAATTAAATTACCAAAATCTATTTCGGGAATCCTAGAGAAAGATAAAAATTATGAATTTACTTTTAAGATAAATAAAAAATATGTTGATGATAATCCCGAGGTAATATTTAGTAATTCCGAAGTGCTTAATGTTGAGGCTACTGATAAAATTGGTATGGCACAAATGAATAGATGTGACTGTGAATAAGAAAAAAATACTTCACTTTAATTAGTGAGGTATTTTATTTGTAATAAGATCTGATGTCTTCAATTAGATTAGGATTAAACTCTTTCTTTCTTATCATATCTATTTCTTGTTTGTATGGGGGATATATTTTTTCTTTACTGTCATCAGTCATTGTAAGATATGGAGTTTCTAATATTTTAGGAATATTTTCTAATCTTTTATTATAGATAACATTAATTAAATTATCAAAGCCAATAGTGCCTAGTCCAATATTTTCATGACGGTCTTTATGGGATGATTTAGCGTTTTTACTATCATTTATATGAACTACTTTTATTTTATCAAGACCTATTTCTTTATCGAATTCATCTAGGTATGCATCAAAATTACTAATATCATAGCCGGCATCATTTAAGTGGCAGGTATCTAAGCATACTCCTATTCTATTAGGATATTTAATACCATTAATAATAGTTTTTATTTCAGCAGTCGATACTCCTACTTCACTACCTTTACCCGACATTGTTTCTAGACAAATACATACATCATTATCTGGAATAGATAATACTTGATTTAAGCCTTGAATAATATTTTGAATGGCTTCTCCTCGTGGTAAATCTAGAGCTGATCCGGGATGTAAAACGACATTTTTTATACCTATACTTTGGCATCTTTCTAATTCATTTATTAAGAATCCTACAGAGAAATCATAGTTTTTAGGATTACATAGATTTACAATATAAGGGGCATGAACAACAATGTTTTCTAATTTAATATTATTTTCTTTCATTAGTTTTAAACCTTCAAGAGTATAGCCATCGTTAATAGCTCCTCTTTTAGTATTTTGGGGTGCTCCGGTATAGAACATAAATGTGTTAGCACCATATGATAAAGCCTCTTGAACACTTCCTAGTAATTGATTATTACTTTTAAATGAAACATGAGAGCCAATTATTAATTCCATTATATAACCTTCTTTCTATATAAAATTATACTATAAAAAGGTAAAAGAAAAAAGTGATTTCTCACTTTAATTTCATTATTAAGCGGCATATGCGCCAATTGTTGTCGCTAATGAACCTGTTGAACCAAATTTAGATAATGAACATGTTTGCGTTGACGTAAGAGCATTTGATCCTACTGAACCATAATAATATTCACCATCGTTAGACATACTCATTTTAACACATACAGCTCCTGTTGAACCATCGATTGCTACAACAAATTGATAATAGTTTTTAGGCTTTAAACCAGCTGCTGTTAAGAAACCAGCATTTGCATTAGCTCTTAATACAGTTCCTGTAATTGAATCAGTTCCACCAACAACACATTTTTGTCCATCAGCACCACATAATGTAGTAAACTCTGTGTTTAATTCTACTTCTGTTCCTAAGTTAGCTAAACTAATAGAATCATATTGGTTCTTTATCCAGTCTGCTAACATATTAGCTGATGATTGGAATGTACTTCTTTTAGCACCATTAGAAGTTGTTAATACTAGGGGAATAGTAATACCTACTACTAATGCTAGTATAATAATTACTGCTAATAACTCTACTAAAGTAAATCCTTTTTTATTTAATTTTTTCATTATTTTCCTCCTCTACTTTATACATTAAGTTTAGCATAATCCTTTTATAGTGTCAATTGTTTATTTGTAAATTATCATTTTTTACTTAACTAGTCGATAGACTTTATTATGGATTTCAGAGGGGCTTTCCATTTTATCATTAGTACTACATTCTACTATATCAAATGATAGATAATCTGCTACAAATAAGGCATTATCATATACTTTTTTTAGAAAAGCTATATCTCTTTCGTGGATATCGTTTTGAACACCGTCATTGTTTTGCCTAGCACGGCGCATACTTTGAACTAAATCAAATGGTGCAGTTAAGAATATAACTTTATCAGGTTTTTGAATTCCTAATTTGTTATATTCAAAATCAGTTACATAATCAATAAATGCTTTTCTTTCTTCAATATCTTCTATTACAGCAGATTGATATATTAAACTTGATGTTGTATATCTATCTAATAAGATAATCTTTCCTTCATTATATAAGGGTTCTAATTCAGTTTTCCATGTTATAGCGCGATCTTGAGCATATAAACTATTTATAAAATATGGTGATAATTCAGAAACTTTACCATATTCTCCTTGTAGATATTTTTCTACTGGTACTCCGTGATAAGTATGATATGATGGAAAGTGATGATTAACTACTTTATATCCTTCTTTTATTAAGTGTTCTTTTAAGAGTTCTAATTGAGTTGATTTACCTATTCCATCACTAGAACCTTCGATTACGATTATTTTTCCTTTATTCATAATTCCTCCTACTGATATTCGTATATGTTGATATATTTATCACCATAACGTTTATTTTTTATTAATTCATAATTATTATTTTCATTATTAATATTAGTTGAATATTCACATATTACTAGAGAATTTTTATTTAATAGTTGATATTCATCTAAAGTATTTAAAATATTATCAATAACTAAGTCTTTATATGGCGGGTCTAAAAATACTAAGTCAAACTTTATATTTCTATCTTGATAATATTTTAGAGCTTGGTTATAGTCCATAGTTGTTAGATAGCACTTATCTTCTATTTTAAATTTATTAATATTTTCTTTTAATTTATTGATAACTATTTTATTAGAATCATTAAAGTAGCAATATTTACTACCATTACTGATGGCTTCAATACCTAATGAACCACTACCACAAAATAAATCTAGGCTAACACTATCAGGTATTTTACTACTAATTGTGGCAAAGACGCTTTCTTTAACACGATCCATTGTTGGTCTAGTACCTTCTATATTATAGGTATCAATATTTCTTCCTTTTAAACTACCACTGATAATACGCATATATACCTCCTATATACAGACTCTAGTACTTGTATATTTTTTATACTGATTACTTATTTTTAAGATATAACTACTTAGTTTATTATAATTATCTAAATACTTTTTATATTCTTCTATCTCAAATAATTTACTTTTAATACTTATTAATTTAGTAGTATCTTCTTCGTGATTAAACTTATCTACTAAGGTAATTACTTCTTGATTAGACAATAACTTTTTTTTACTATCTAGTAATTCTTTAATCAGGGTTGAATTATCTAGAGTATCAATAAAGTTATATGTTTTAATAATTATGTCATTCATATATAACACATCTCCTATTATAAAGAAAAAACAAATAAATTACATATATTTATTCATTTGTTTCATCATTTGATTTACTTGTTTTTGGGTAGGTGTCCTTCCCATTGAACTCATCATTGTTTTAATCATCTGTTCATTAATAGGTGGATTCTTCTTTAAATATTTTTTCATATAATTTCTTGCTAAAAAGAATCCAATAACTGCTCCTACAACAAGGCCAAATACTAAATATAATATATCTCTTAGCATACCTTATCCCTCCTTAGTTAATTATACTAGATAACTACTCTATTGTCTATATTACTTGTTATTTTATTTAACCAAAAATAATCTTTATTATCAAAATCGCAGACAAAGATGTTATTAGCATAATCATTTATTATATTAAATAAGTAAGAGTAATTACCAATAGTTTTTAATTTTAAATTACAATTACTTACTATTAATTTACTTACTACTACTCTATTTTCCGTTATGTAATGAATATTACCTTGATTATAGTAATTATAGTTATCTATATTTTTTAGATAAGTATTTATAGAGTTCTTGTTAAAGGGAATAGCTATTTGTTCAAAATAACGATAAGTAATATTCATGTCAAAGTCTTTAGTATAATACATTTCTTCTAGTACTTGATACATTTTATATGGTTTATTTTTATAGACATTAGCAAAATATTTATTAATTCTAAATAGATAAAATACTCTCATACCATCACCAATATTAATTATATGGTAATCATATAGTATTTTTTTGTCGAATTATAATCTATTTTTTATTTTTATAACGATATTCGGAATATCTAATTCAAACTCTTCTAATAGGTCTTTAGGACTACCACTTTTACCGAAGTGATTGATTCTAATGATATCTTCTTCATCACTAGCAATACGATACCAATTAGGATCGTTAGAGAACTCGATAACTACTTTTTTATAATTCTTAGGTAATACTTGATTACGATAAGCTAAATCTTGTTTAAAGAATAAATCGATATTAGGCATAGAAACAATTCTAGCTTCGATAAAACTTTTTAGAAGTTCTTGCTTTAATTGCATAGCAAGAGTTACTTCAGAACCACTAGCGACAATTATTAAGTCTAGTCTATTTTTAACTTCACTGATGACATAACCTCCGAAAGATACTTCTTCTATAGAGGTAAATTTAAATGTCTCCGTAGGATTTTTAGCAACTATTAAGGCACTTGGGTTATTACTTTTTAAGATTAAGTTCCAAGAACCAATTAATTCTTTATAATCACATGGTCTAAATACTTGTAAGTTAGGAATAGTTCTTAACATACCTAGTTGTTCAACTGGTTGATGAGTGGCACCATCACTACCAATAGTAAAACTATCATGGGTAAATATATAAGTTATCGGTAAGTTCATTAAAGCACTATTTCTAATGGATGGTTTCATAAAGTCAGAAAATGTTAAGAATGTGCTACCAAATGGATGAAAGCCGGTTAAGGCAAAACCATTTAAGATAGCTCCCATAGCATTTTCTCGAACACCAAAGTTAATATTTCTTCCGGCATAGTTATCTTTAGAGTAATTACCTTTACCCTTTAGATAAGTTTTAGTAGAGGCTATTGTATCAGCACCTCCGCCAACAAAAGTTGGAATAAATGTAGATATAACATTCATAATTTGGAAGTTTATATCACGCATACCACTATCTAGTAAGATTTTATCTTGGTCAATTACTTTATCTAGTTGAAGCATTATTGGTTCATTTTCAAGATAATCATTTAAATTTTCTACTTCTTCATCAGTGGCATTTCTAACATAGTTTTCATAATCTTGATACCAAGCATTATAAACGTTATCATTTCTTACTTTGATATGTTGTTTTAAGGCTTCAATGTTTTCTTCATCAGGAGTAAATTCATTTGTAAAATCCAGTTTTTCTCTTATGGATGTTAAGTCATCTTTATCTAGCTTTCCATGAATAGTATTTTCTCCTTCATATAGAGAATATTTACCTATTGTAGTATTAACGATAATTAATGATGGTTTATTACTCTTTTTAGCAGCATAGATAGCTTTATTTATTTCTTTGATTGATTCACCATTTTTTACTATTAGAACTAAGAATCCTAAGGCAGTATACATATCAGCAATCTTTTCGTTATAATCTTTATCTAATTTACCATCAAGTGTTGTATTATTAGCATCATATAAAAGAATAAGATTAGATAGGTTATATTGGCCGGCTAGAGAGGCTGCTTCATAAGATATTCCTTCCATTAAGTCGCCATCACTGCATAAGCAGTATATGTTATAATCAAATAATATTTCTTTTTTCTTGTTAAATATTGCTTCTAGGTGTTTTTCAGCCATAGCAAGTCCGACTGAGGTTGCTACGCCTTCTCCTAAGGCACCGGTTGTAGCTTCAATACGTTTATTAATGTTTAATTCCGGATGTCCTGGAGTGATTGAATTAAGCACACGGTATTGCTTTAAATCATCAATAGTATAATCATTAGTTGTGCAATAAAGGGTTGCATATAGTAAAGCCGAACCATGACCGGCACTCAAGACAAATCTATCACGATTACACCAAGCAGGATTATCAAAATCATAAACTAAGTGTTCTTTAAATAAAGCATACATAATGTTAGCAGCTCCTAAGCATATGCCCGGATGACCACTACCAGCATTATTTATCATATCTAATGATAACAATCTTATATCATTAACCATTTTTTTGTCATCTAATCGACTCATTATATCAACTCACTCTCTTCTATAGTAATTTTATCAAATATAAAGAAAAAAATCTAGTAATATATTATCATTTGACAATACATTACTTAGATTTTAATATTTTCTTAGTACTCTTCCATATCCTTCTTTTTTAACAGGTGCGAAAGAATCGATATGTTCTACATATCCATCAACAAAGTCATATATTGAATTGTCGGCTTTTTTATCTAGAATATTGAAATAATCTGATGATAAAGTCCCATTACCAATATGTTTTACCATACGATGTCCCATTTCTTGTAATTTTCGATATGATGCTCTTTTTTCTTCTAATAATACTGGGTCTGTTATTACTTGTTTATTTTCATCATAGAATGTTATATCTTCAGCATTTACTTCCTGATAACCAAATAACTTAGCATTATTTAAACAAAATTCACCAGTAAAGAATGTTTGGCGTATTTTACTGATATCTTCTTTACTTAATAATTCATGATAACCAAAATATTTTAATAATTCATCTAGACAAATAGCATCTTTAACTACGAT
Organism: uncultured Bacilli bacterium; assembly: GCA_934130545.1. Taxonomy (GTDB): domain Bacteria; phylum Bacillota_I; class Bacilli_A; order RF39; family UBA660; genus UBA6414. Next base: position 17,252 of record CAKOYD010000011.1, read on the forward strand.
TCCTCTATCAATATATTTAGTTGGATTAGTAATATTTACGACTGGATATTGTGGTGACTCATATAAAACATCAGTAGCCATATCATCATCTAAACTAAATAAGATATTACGGCAAGTATCATATGTATATACAACTATTATGCCATTATCATTTAATTGATATTCATAAGGCACTACTAACTCGCCAACATATAATCTATCCCTTTTTACTGTGTTTTTGTGTTCCATTATTTTTAACTCCTTTTCTATACAGCGGTATATCCACCATCAATTGGTAGAATTACTCCTGTAACATAGCTTGCTTCATCACTAGCTAAAAATATTGCCCCTGCGTTTAATTCCCCTTCTTTACCATATCTTCCTAAAGGTACAGTTAATTTCATATAATCAGTAAATTCTTTAGTGTTTAGTGTATCACTGGTTAATTCTGTTTCAAAATAACCTGGGCAGATAGCATTACAAGTAATATTATATTTAGCAAGTTCGGCCGCAACAGCTCGTGTGAAATTAATAACTCCGCCTTTAGATGAATGATAAGCAACCGTATCTAATGCCGTATTTCCTACCATACCATACATTGAGGCGATATTAATAATTCTACCATAGTTATTTTCTTTCATAATATTAGCATAGGTTCTTGTAACATAGAAGACACTATTTAAGTCAGTATCAATAGTAAAGTTCCATTCTTCATCAGTCATATTTAGAACACCATTATTTTTAGCAGAACCGGCACAATTGACTAAGATATCGACTTTGCCATAATATTCTTTTGCTTTTTTAGCAGATTCTTCTATTTCATTTGGTTTAGTAACATCACATTTAATAGCTAAGGCATCAACTCCTAAGGCTTTAATTTCTTGTGATAGTTCATTTAACTTTTCTATTCTTCTTGCTAACAATACTAAATTAGCACCTTGTTTAGCAAAGGCATAAGCCATTTGTTTACCTAATCCACTTGAAGATCCAGTAATAACTACTACTCTATTCTTTAAATTAAACATATATTCTCCTTTATTTATTTAAATTATTTGTTATCTCTTCTTCTCCTTCTAAATACATAGTAATAGCGTCACCTTCTATTTTAATTAGGGTATCTTTTACTACTTTTAAGTTTTCTAATGTAGTAGCATTTCTATTAGATGTATCGCTTACATATTTAGAATTAAAACTTGATGATGTATCAACACGATATACTTTAGATTCACTTAGTTTACTTGATACTATAGTATTTATATTATTATTACTTTCCTTAAAATCATAAAAGTATACATAGTATGATTCTTCACTTTGATTAAAAATACTTTTGGCTAAGATAGCATTACTAACTGTTTGATTAGTTGTGTTAGTAGTATTATTTTTACCAAATAAGTTTATTTCTTTAGTTATAAATATAGCAGATACTAAATATAAAAATACTGCTGATAAAATAACGATTACTGATACTTTAACGAATTTTGTTAAATTATAATCTTCAGTAATATTTTCATTCTTTAGACTCTTTCCTTCTTTTTTTGCTTGTTTTCTTCTTAATTCTCTTCCCATAACCATCCTCCTAATTAATTATAAAACAAAAAGCAATAGTTGTAAAGGTTATTTGGGTGTTTCATGGCCTTGTGATAAGTTAAATTAAAAAACAAATAGTTATCCAAACCATTTGCTTATTTATACATATGTAATTCTTTTAATATTTATTATGAGCATACTTATTTCTAACTAACATTTGATTTTCATCAAAAAGCACACATATCTACATGTGTGCATATCATTATACTCATTTTTTAAGTTGTTTAAATTAAATGTATAGCAATGCCAAGAATTACAAATCTATGTTTTTATTATTCAACTCAATTTTTATTTCTTCAATTATATGTCCTATATTACCTTCTCCAGCGTACTTGTTCATGTCAAAAAAGTTATCGTTTATATCAACCCACTCAAGTTTATTAACTTCTTCAATGATGCATACATCTTTATTCAATATACCGTAATACACTTCAATTGACTTATTCAAAGTAATATATTCGATATTCATAAAATGTATCAATAAAACATCATCACAATTAATGTTAGTTTCTTCCCTAAGTTCTCTATATGCCTCATTTAAACCATCATTTTCTTTATCAATTTTTCCTCCAACTAAATTAAACATTCCTTTGTAAGGATTTTTTGCCCTTTTACACATTAGAGTTTTATTTAAGTCCTTGCTAAAGACCACTATTACATTATATTTTTTCATTCTGACACCTCTACATTATTATAACACATTAACAATCAAATTTAATGTTAATTGTATCATTAAAAAAGATGTAGGAAAACCGACATTTAAATTTACCGATTTCCTACATTTTATTTTACCATTTACAGTAATCTCTATATTTGTTGCCTTTCATCTTTTCTATCAACTTAAAAAACAAATAGTTATCCAAACCATTTGCTTATTTATACATATGTAATTCTTTTAATATTTTTAATCTAATTAGTAGTTTTCTTTTAGGAATATTATTTTTTATATTTACTAGTTTAGTATATTCTTTATTCTTTCTTTCAATAAATATTTTACTATTTTCTTTTAATAATATTGGTCCAAAATAATATTCTTTATTAGTATATTTCTTTTTACCTTTAGTAAATAGTATTACAGTATAGTATATATTTTTATCTAAGATTAATTCTTCTTTGCTTATACAATAACCTAATTTAACTATTTTTCTTCGAACATACTCAATATCATTATTACTTTGAATAATGATATTATTTACGGTATTTAGCTTTTCTTGGTTATTTGTTAGGATATCTATAATAGTATGACCACCCATGCCCGAGATAATTATGGTATCTATTTCATCATTAATATTATCAAGGCCATTAGATAGACATACTTTTATTTTATCTTCTAGATGATATTTATTAATGTTTTTAATAGCATTATCTAGGGCATTTTGGTTAATATCACTAGCAATAATACTTATATTTTGTTTATTCATAGCTAAGTAAATACTTACTAGTCCGTGATCACATCCAATATCTACTACTTTACTATTATCATCTACTAAGTTTGCAATAGCTAATAATCTTTTAGATAATTTAATCATTTAAGAAATCCTTTAGTTTTTTAGAACGTGATGGATGTCTTAACTTTCTTAATGCTTTAGCTTCAATTTGTCTTATTCTTTCACGAGTTACGCCAAACATTTGACCTACTTCTTCAAGAGTTTTACAAGAACCATCATCTAGACCGAATCTTAGTCTTAATACTTGCTCTTCTCTTTCAGTTAATGTAAGTAAAACATCAGATATTTCATCTTTTAATACTTCATGAATAGTATATTCTTCAGGAGACATACTTCTTTCATCTTTAACGAAATCTCCTAAATGGGAGTCATCTTCTTCACCGATTGGTGTTTCTAGGCTAACAGGTTCTTGAGCTATTTTAACTATTTCTCTAACTTTATCTAGAGATAAGTGCATCTTCTTAGCTAATTCTTCTTCGGTTGGTTCACGATTTAGTTCTAGAGTAAGTTGTCTTTGATAACGAGATAATCTATTAATTGTTTCAACCATATGAACTGGTACTCTGATAGTTCTAGCTTGGTCAGCAATAGCTCTAGTAATAGCTTGTCTTATCCACCATGTAGCATATGTTGAGAACTTATACCCTTTCGTAGCATCAAATTTTTCAACGGCTTTCATTAAACCAATATTACCTTCTTGAATTAAATCTAGGAATAACATCCCACGACCAACATATCTTTTAGCAATACTAACTACTAGACGTAAGTTTGATTCTGCTAGGATATTTTTTGCTTCTTCATCACCATTAACAATACGTTCTGATAAAGCCATTTCTTCATCTAAGGATAATAAAGATATTTTACCTATTTCCTTTAAGTACATTCTAACAGGGTCATTGATAGTTATTTCTTTAGCAATAGTACTATCTTTAAGTAAGTCTTCAATATTGCCACCATCGTCTTCTTCATCAGTACCACCCGCTAGATCTTCATCAGTTACTACTTGAATATTGTTTTCCATTAAAGAATTATATAACTCATCTAGACTATCATTATCTAGTTCTAATCCTTTTAGAGCAGTGGCTAATTGTTCATAGGTAACAAATCCTGACTCTAATCCCTTCTTAATTAGTTCTTCTTTTCTTTTTTCAAAAGGCTTTATTTCTTCAATCATTGTTTCACTCCCTTTAACTTCATAATTTCATCAAGAATTTTTGCTTTTTCCATTATATTTATTTCTTCTTTTAATTTTACTTCTAATTTTTCTATTTTATTTTTAACAATATATTCATTAATTACTTTAATATAATCATTTATTTCTTCATCAACTTTTATTTCCGGTAAATCACTATTTATTATTTCCACAAATGTATTATTTATTTCTTCTTTATCGTGAATATAACTTAGAAAATCCGCTATTGTAAATATTCCATAATTATCATAATAATAATACATTTCTGTTACTAATAGTCTAATAGTGTTATCAGGAAAATATGGTACTTTGGTGCGAACATAATTAAGTATGTCTTCATTTCTAGCCATATAATATACTATATTTCTTTGTGCTTGTCCATACCTATTATAAGTTTTTTTAACTTTTGGGGGTATTTTCAAATTAATAGTCTTTCTTTCTTGATAATATAGTTCATATTTTTCTTTTAAATTATCATAAGATATATTATATTCTGTGGATAATCTTTTTAGAGTAAGTTCAACTAATACTTTATCTTTAGTATTAATTAGTTCTTTTATCGACATATCAATATATTTAGATATATCAGATACATCGGACATATTCTTACCTTGTTTATATTTACCCATTAAATATTCAATAACACTTAGAGGATTCTTTACTTTTTCAAGAAAGGCTTCTTTTCCTCTTTTAATAATATATTCATCAGGATCTTTTTCTTCTAGTCTAATAACTTTTGGTTCGATATCATGTTTCTTTAATAATTCAATAGCGGATGCAGTAGCCATATCACCAGCCTCATCGCCATCGAAGCATAATATTATATTATCACTTAGTTTTCTTAGTAGTAAGATATGGTTATCTGTTAAGGCTGTTCCCATCGTGGCAACACAGTTATTTACCCCAGCCATAGAGGCTCTTATAACATCCATGAATCCTTCCATAACAATTATATAATCACTCTTTTTTAAGTTTTCCTTAGCATTATGATAATTATATAAGAGATTACCTTTTTTAAATAGCTCTGTTTCTTTTGTGTTTATATATTTACTTTTATCTTTAGTATTATATATTCTACCACTAAATCCTACAACATTACCACTTAAGTCATATAAAGGAAACATTACTCTATTGGTAAATAAATCATGTCCTGTTTCATTAGATAATCCTATATCGATTAGTTTATTAAGACTATATTGTTTTTGAATAAGATAATCTGTTAATGATAAACGAGGAATAGATAAGCCAATACCAAATTTTTTAATAGTTTCTTTATCTAGTTTTCTTTTGTCAATAAGAAACTCCATAGCACTAACACCTAGTGAGGTATTTAGATTGTTTTGGTAAAACTTATTGGCTATATTATATATTTCTAGATATGTGCTTTCACTATTGTTGATATGACTTTTTTTAGTACCACTGATGTTGTAGCCTAATTTTTCTCCAAGTAATTTAACAGCATCATAGAAGTCAATATGTTCATAGTCAGCAACAAAGTTAAAGACATTGCCAGAAGCTCCACAAGAGAAGCATCGATATATTTGTTTTTCTGCCGATACTGACATACTAGGAGAATGGTCATCGTGGAATGGACAGACACCAAAATAATTTTTTCCTCTTTTATCTAAATGAACATAATTAGAGATAATATCAACAATGTTTGTTTTATTTCTTATTTCATTGATAAGTTCATTGGTAATATGCATACTACATGGCCCTCCAATTATAATATTCCGTGTTTTTTTGTAATTTACTTCTTTTTTTTGATATTTTTTTTAATTTTACACAAATTTTACGGTTATTTGATAAACATAGCATCGCCAAAAGAGAAGAAATGGTACTTTTCTTTAACAGCTTCTTGGTAAGCATTAAGGATAATTTCTTTCGTACTTAGGGCTGATACTAGCATAATTAAAGTTGATTTTGGTAAGTGAAAATTAGTTATTAAAGCATCGATGGCCTTAAATTCATAACCGGGATAGATAAAGATATCAGTCCACCCACTACATTCACAAAATTCTTGGTATTTACTTGCTATGGTTTCTAAGACTCTTGTTGATGTTGTGCCAACGCTAATGATTCTTTGACCATTTTTCTTGGCTTCGTTTAAAGTATCGGCGGTTTCTTTGTTCATAACATAATACTCGCTATGCATTTTATGTTTTGTGACATCTTCAACATTGACTGGGCGGAATGTTCCTAAACCAACGTGCAATGTTACATAGCATATTTTTACACCTTTGTCCGCTATTTCTTTTAGTAATTCTTTAGTAAAGTGTAGGCCGGCAGTAGGTGCTGCGGCAGAGCCAACGTTTTTAGCATATACTGTTTGATAACGATCTTTATCTTCTAGTTTCTCTTTAATATATGGTGGTAATGGCATAGTGCCTAGTTTATCTAGTATTTCATATAATACTCCAGTATAAACTAATCTTAATACTCTTATGCCCTCTTCTTTTTCTTCTAGACATACTGCGGTTAATAAGCCATCACCAAAAGATATTTCTGTTCCTACTTTTACTCTTTTAGCAGGTTTTACTAGACATTCCCAATCGTTATTTTCAATATTTTTTAAAAGTAATATTTCAATGTGGGCTTCAGTATCTTTTTTGATGCCAAATAATCTAGCAGGTATTACTTTAGTATCATTAAGTACTAAGATATCACCTTTTTCTAAATAGTTAATTATGTTATGAAATACTTCGTGTTTTATTGCACCGGTTTTCTTATCTAGAACCATTAATCTTGAAGTATCTCTTTTCTCGATAGGTACTTGAGCGATTAATTCCTCTGGCAAATAATAATCAAAGTCATCTGTTCTCATTTTAACACTCCCCAAACTAAATAGTATTATACCATATTTATTTACTTTTGGTTAATTTTTTTGTCATTATTTGTTGGATATGAAAAAACTCTATGAAGTTTTTCATAGAGATCTGATAACGACTCAAGGCTTCGAAAGTTTCTGGAGTACCAATCAATATAGATTGATACCACATCTGCTTCATATCGTCAATGCTTTTTTAGATATTTTATGCATATTAAAGCACGCTATATAAGGTATCTTTCTAATTTAGCATTTTATACTTTCAGCCTCATTGTTATATATAACATAATTAATTTAGCCTGTCTATAAAATTAACTAAATAAATCTACATTTTTTACTAATCTTTACAATAATTTTTAAAATTCCAACTCCACTATTAAGTATCCCTGAGAATACTTAGCAGTTATTTTGCCGCCATTAATATTTACTAATTGTTTGGCAATAGATAATCCTATTCCTGATGTATTACTACCGTTTTCAATAGTATAATATCTATCAAACATTTTATTTACTGTGGTATTATCTAGTACATGAGATTTATTTTTTATAATTATTTTACCATTATCTAATAGAGTTATTTTTATATCTTCATCAGTATATTTAATTGTATTAGAAATAATATTTTCTAAAATGCGAATAGCCATGTTTTTATCTATTTTTCGATATATTCTTTTAGTTGTTATATTTATTTCTGGTGTAAGATTCTTTTTCTTTATTAGAGCATAGTATGATAAGATGGTATCTTCTAAAATATCGTTTATACATACTTTTTCTTTTTTTAATTTATCTTTTAAATCTAAGCTTTTTGAATAATCGTATAGTTGTTCAGTCAGAATTGCAAGATCTTCAGACTTGTTTTCTATTATTTTTAAATATTCAACTATTTTCTTTTTACTTTTTTCTTTTTTTATTAAGTCAATATAACCTTTTATAGCGGTTAGTGGAGTTCTTAAATCGTGTGATATATTAGTTATTGATTCTTGCAATTCTTTATTACCATTTTTATAACTAAGTTCTAACTTTCTTATTTTTCTTAGGCTAGAATTTAGGTTAGTTGTTAATCTATTCAACCTTTTATTACTAGTGGAAATAGTAATTAATTTATTAGTATCATTGTTTAGAATTATATCTAGGTTATCTTCTATTTCTTTTATTGAGATATTAATACCGATGATATAGTAAATTAAAAAGATTATAATGAGTACTAATGATATTATAAGAAAAATAATATATATACTCATTACAATCAAATCCTTTCTAATTAAGTTCTTTTTTATCAAACAGTATTATACCATAAAAGTTAAATATTATTATAAGTGCGATTGAATATATTAAGAAATCACCATAATTATTTGTTAAATCGTTTATTTGAATTGCTTGGCCATAGGGAATTAGTTTTAATATACATTCATAAAGTGTTTTATAGATTCCTGTAGAACTAGATAGTTTACTTAAAAGACCGGTTGTTATTATTATTGACCAAATGACTACTACTAAAGAAATTGTACCTGATGATTTTCCAGTACATATCATTGATATAAATGTAAATATTGCTGAAAAACTAATGTTTAAGAAGATAGAATTTATTAATAAGTCGATAAACTTATTAGTTGGTATAGTGATACTATATTTAAGTATTAGACTAGTAATTACTATAGTTATGATATAGATAGCACTGTATATAAAGCTTACTATTATATTTACTAATAAATTTGATAGATAAATACTTAGTCTGGAGTGGCCTACTATAATTTTATTTTTGATTGTTCCATCTGTGAAATCATTACCGGTAAATATACTAATAAATATGGGCATGATTATCCAATTCCATGGTAAGAAACTAAAGAATACTTCTCCTAATTCATTTTCACAATTTACGCACGTTTTAGGATTAAGGCCATTATTATTTATGTACATATAGATACCTAGAAGGCCAATTATTATAAATAAGGTCCAAAAACAACGACTTTTTTTAAGGCGATAGAAGTTGGCATTTAATAGTTTATTCATTATTGTGCCCTCCTATTAAATTCATATAGTAATTTTCTAGGGTTTCTTCATGTTCGGTAATACTTTCAACGATGCAGTTTGTTTTAGATAGTTTTATGACAATATCTGATAAGTTTATCTTGTCATAAATATAGATAGTATTATTATTAATTACTTCATATGATATATTATTTAATTCTAAATATCTTACTAAATCTTTTGCTTTATTTACTTTTACCTCTATCCTTTTACGCATACTTTTTGCTAAATCGTTAGCACTTATTTCTTTTACAATTTTACCATTGTGAACAAAACCATAATAAGTAGCAATCTTTGATAATTCATCAAGATAATGACTTAAAATTAAGATAGTTATTCCATTATTGTTTAGTTTTAATAGTAATTCTCTAATGTCAATAATTCCTTCAGGATCTAGTCCATTTATTGGTTCATCTAAAATTAGAAAGTCAGGATTAGAGCATAAAGAAATGGCTATTCCAAGTCTTTGACGCATTCCTAGTGAAAAATATCTAGCTAGTTTTTTTTCAGTATTGTTTAATCCGACTAGTTCTAATATTTTATCTACTTCTTCATCGATTGGTCGGCCAATTATTTTATATTGCTCTATTAAATTATCTTTAGCGGATAAGTTTGAGTATATAGCCGAAGACTCAATAATGGCACTAATTCTATTTCTTTCTTTTAAAACCATTTTATTATTATAAGCAATATTATAGATAGAGTATGTTCCACTTGTTGGTCTTTGCAAGCCGGTTATGATTCTTATTAATGTTGTTTTACCTGCACCATTCTTACCAATAAGTCCGTAAATAGCATTTTTAGGAATATGCATATTAATATCTGTCAATACTTGAAATTTGCCATACTTTTTTGTTAGATTATTAGTTTCTAATATATATTCCATTCTATATTTCTCCTTTCTATATATATAATAACAATAAATAGTTAAGATAATAGTTAAGAAAAGGTTAAGATTTGGTTAAGATTTATTCTATAGATAGTTTATAGCCAATTCCCCAAACAGATTCTATATATTTGATATTAGTATACTTAGAGATTTTTTTATTTAAATTACTTATATGTACTTTTAAGGAGTTCTCATCACAATCTGATGTATCAATATAGATTAGATTTAATAATTTACTTTTAGATATTACTTCTTTTTGATAAATCATTAATTGTTTTAAGATGGCATATTCTGTTTTAGTTAGATTTACTTTGTTTTTGTTTATATATAATGTTCGTTTGTCATCTAATAAGTGTAATTCTTTATATATTAATTCATTGTTAATATTTTTACTTGGTCGTAGTCTTATTTTTATTCGTGCTAATAATTCGTCATTATTGAATGGTTTAGTTATATAATCTTCAGCGCCATTTAATAGATTACTTACTTTATCTTCAATAGCTGTTTTAGCACTTATAATGATAATTGGAATGTGGTTATATTTTTTTATAATTTCTTCACCATTAATTCCTGGTAGCATTAAATCTAAAAGAATTAGACTAACACTTTCACGTTCTAATAAGATAAGGGCTTCTGTACCAGAATAAGCATCAATAACTGAATATCCTTCATTTAATAAAAGTTCTTTAATTAAATTATGAATAGTAATGTCGTCTTCTACTAATAATATTTTTTTCATGTAATCACTCACTTTATATCTACATTGTATCATTTTTTATTTAATAATTATATATGATTTTAAAAAATAGCATTCTTTCGAACACTATTTTAAGATTTCTACTATTTTAGCTTTATAATTTGCTAAAATATCTTTTAGATTATCAGTTTTAGTAGCGCCACCTTGGGCAAATTTGGCATTTCCACCACCATTACCTCCTAATGATGAAGATATTTCTTTAACAATATTACCACAGTGAATGTTATCATTATCAATTGTTGATTTAGCAAAGATGTTCATACTGCTATCTTTAACGTTAGCAAGTAAGATAAAACTGTTAGGATATGTATTACTTAGGCTATCTATTACTTGTTTTAATATAGATACATCATAGTTTTTACATAGACCTATTAGAATATTATATCCGTTAACTTCTTCTAGTAGATTTTTAAATTCTGTTAAGTCACTTAATGACTTTTTAGCTAAATTATTTTGATATTCTTTATCTAGTTCTTTAGCAGTTTGTTTTAATCTTTCTATTTCTTGTTTATAATTTACAATATCTTGATATCCTTGGTAGTCAATATCAGCAAATTCAAAGTTAAAGTTTAAGTCAATTCCTTCTTCTTTAGCTTTAGCGACTAGTTTATTACATTTATCTAATAGTTTATTAACTTCTTCTTGGTAAGGTACTAATAATTCAATTATTTTGTCTTTTATTTTATCTTTAGTAGTGCCTTCTAATCTAAAGGTATCAGCGCCTTTGTTTTCAACACTTAGTATAGCAATTCTGCCAATATCTTTAGTATTATTTACGTGAGTTCCTCCACATAATTCGATAGAATCTCCTAGTTGAACTACTCTTACTACTTTTTCATACTTATCTTCAAATAGAGCCATAGCACCTAGTTTTTTAGCGTCTTCAATATCCATATATGATATTTTAGCATCTACGGCAGCAGCTACTTTTTTATTGGCTTCTTCTTCTACTTTAACTATTAATTCATCAGATAGTCTACCATGATAATTAAAGTCAAATCTGAAGGTGTTTTCATCTACTTTTGATCCGGCTTGATGAACAGAACTTCCTAATAATTCTTGTAATGTTTTTTGAATTAAGTGCGTAGAACTATGATTTCGGCAAGTAGCTTCTCTAACATCTTGTAATACATGAGTAAGGATTTCAGCACCAGCCACTACTTCACCTTCTAAGACTTTAACATGAAGTAAATGTTGTTTATTGGGACATTTGATAACATCTAAGACTTCTAGTTTGCAATCATCATTTTTTAAATATCCTTTATCACTTACTTGGCCACCACTTTCAGCATAGAATGGATTTTCTTCTAGGAAGATATAGCACTCGGTATTACTTCTTTCAACTAGTTTGTTATTTTTAATAATATCTAAGACTTTTGTTTTAACACCTAGTTTTTCATAGCCAACAAATTTAGATTCTTTTTTATAGTTAAGTAATAATTCATTTTGCATATTCATGGAGTTATCAACTTTTCTATTTAATCTTGCTTGTTCTTTTTGGGCATCCATATATTTCTTAAATCCTTCAGTATCAACGATAAAGTTATTTTCTGTGGCATATTCCTCAGTTAATTCAACTGGGAAGCCATAAGTATCATATAATTTGAAAGCATCAGCACCTGATATAATTCTTTTTTTGTTAGTCTTAAAGATAGTTTCTAGTCTTTTCTCACCTTGTAGTAATGTCTTTTGGAATAATTCTTCTTCTTTAACTACTAATTCTTTAATTCTGTTTCTATTTTGTGCTAGTTCTGGATAAATACTCATATATTTGTCTACAACAACATCTACTAATCTATCCATAAAGGTATGGTTAATATTTAGTTTTCTTCCCATGCGAGCAGCTCTTCTTAATAATCTTCTTAGGACATAGCCACGACCATAGTTTTCAAAACTAGCACCATCGGAGATAGCAAATGTTATTGTTCTAATATGGTCAGCAATTACTTTGAATTCCATTTGACCTTGATACTTAATTTGGCATATTTCAGATATTTCATCCATGATTGGCATGAATAAGTCAGTTTCATAGTTAGTTTCGGTTTCTTGTAAGATACAAGCCATTCTTTCAACACCCATACCAGTATCAATATTTTTACTTGGTAATTCTTCGTATTTACTTCTTTCTACTCCTTCTTTAGCATTGTATTGACTAAAGACATTGTTCCATATTTCAATATATCGATCATTTTCTATTTCATTTTCTAATAATTTAATACCTAATTTTTCTTTATCATACTTTGGTCCACGGTCATAGAATATTTCACTATCTGGTCCGCTTGGGCCTTCACCTATTTCCCAAAAGTTATTTTCTAGTTTAACGATATGACTTTCATCAATACCTAGTTTTACCCATAAATCATATGTTTCTTTATCTTCTGGATAGACAGTTACATATAGTTTACTTTTAGGAATATCAAAATATTTTTTACTAGTTAGTAATTCGTATGCCCATGTTATCGCTTCTGTTCTAAAGTAATCTCCTACTGAGAAATTACCTAACATTTGGAAGAATGTATGATGCCTTGCAGTTTTACCAACGCTTTCAATATCACCTGTTCTAATACATTTTTGACAACTAGTAAGTCTTCTATTAATAGGTACTGCAGTGCCATCAAAGTATTTTTTTAGTGGTGTAACACCGGCATTTATCCATAATACTGATGGATCATCATGAGGTATTAAACTACTACTTTCTATTTCCGTATGTCCTCTTTCTTTAAAGAATTCAATATATGTTCTAATTATTTGTTCTCCTGTTAATTTTTTCATTTTCTCACCCTTTCATAATAATAAAAAAGAATAGTACTACTAAGGAGTCTTAATAGACGGTACCATCCTTTATTTAACTTAATTTAGATAACGGTATTACCCGGCAAGTATTAGTTGCATTTATAAAAGTAGCTTCAATTAAGGTAATTACTTATTTCCACCAACCATAAGTTCTCTATTAATTACTTATTAATTTACTCATCTTTTATATAATTTTAATAACAATTAAATTATAACATAATATTTTTATAGATACAATACTATTTTTTATTTTCTATATATTTAAAAGAATGAATTTTACTATATTTTATTGTCATCTTTATTTAGAAGAAGCAAGCTTAATGTCATTGCTATTTCTCATGCTATAATCTTCTATTTTTTCAAAACTCTTTTATATACATAACCCTTAGCCCTACAAATATTTTCCCTACTAAGAGAATCTAAATAACAACTAATATTATCATTATCTTTATATTTCACTAATTTACTAAAACTATCTAGCAAACTATAATCTATTCCAATATATCTTAAATAATTTAAATAATCATAAAAAGCCGATTCACTTAAATTATTTATATTATCACCATATAAATAATTTAAAACCATAATATTATAACAATATAAATCACTATTACTTGTTGGAATAATATAAGCTAAAACATTATCATCTTTATTTACAGTATACTTATTTATAGTCGAATCAAGTAATGCCTTAGGATTTAAATATCTAGATGCCATTGCTACATTACCACTTATTTTACAACTATCTAAATCAACTGCAAATAATTTTTTTGAATCTCTATCTACAACAAAGTTACACTCTTGTAAATCTCCAAAATAAATATCTTTTAAGTAAGAATATTTTCTAATATTATTTAGTTTTTCTATTTCTTCTCCAACACATTTTAAATAAAATAATTGTTCTCTATAATCAACATTATCATCGCTAAGTAAAACGCTTAAATTATCGCCCATTACCTTAGGCATACAAAACCCAACTATTTCACCCCTAACACTAACTAACGCATCTGGAATAACAAAACTTTCTGGTAAAATATCCCTATAATAATTAAGCATCTCTATTGTATATAATTTACTTGCAAAAACATTACCAGATGATAAATAAAGTTTTTTTAATACTCCATCATAATCACTACTATATCTAAAATGATAAATAACTGCTTCTGTATTAACAATTTTATTAGATAATATTAATGGTTGTAAATTAGAAAATTTTCTTTTAGAAATATCAATAGTTTTCATCCAAGCCCCTCCAATTTGCCTAATATACTATCACAATTAATCATAAATATCAAGAAAAAAAAGAATTATAAAGTGCTTCTATAATTAGCTATTTTCTTTTACTTCTTTGGGTGAATCTAATTTTATAGTTTCTTCATATTCATAATCTAATCTATTTTGTTTAGTAATAACTGCCTCGCCTAGATTCTTTTCAATATCTTCTCGGGCAACTTTGGCAGCGTGTCCGCCCATTCTAGCAACTTCTTTATTTTGTTCTAGACCTTGAGGTTTGTGTTTTTGAGCAAGTCTTTTTGCAGTTTCTTCAGATAAGTCTGCTAGTATTATTTCGATATTATCCATATTATCTCTTAGTGATTCCTTACGAAGGCCTTTATACTGTTTATATTCTTTAGCAGTCATTCCTGACCATTCTTTATATATTTCATTAGTTAATATGGCGTATTCTTTACCTTCAGTTATGCCACTTTCTTGCCAAATATCAGTTAATTCTTTTCTTTCTTGAATTCCTTTTAATCTTTTAGCAATCCATTTTTCATCATAGCCTTTTGCTCGATATATATCTATTGCTCTTTGAGCTGCTAGTGAAGGATTAAATATATCATCTATTCTTTCTTTGCCTAATTTCGCTAACCATTGTTTTATCGGTTCCGCATTTTTACTTGGAATAGACTCAATTAATCTAAACATACCTTCAATATCGACAACATCTGTTAATCTATATTTACCATCAGCTGCTTTCAATTTCAACTGGTCACAATTTGTCACCGTTTCATTGCCTTCTTCTTTTAACTTGTTTTTTATGTCATTCCAATATTTTCTTGGTCTATCACTTCCTGAAATTACTCCTACTATATCAACAACACTAATATAATATTTCTCTTCTTCCTTATTCCATATAGTTCTAATAGTTTCATTATTAAATATCTTATTAATTAAATGCATTTTATCCTGCCTCATTCCAACACCTTCCTCTATTTGAATATTATAAAATTATATCCTTTCAATTATAATATTCCGGAAGGTTCCTCGTATTTACTTCTTTTTTCTTAAAATTAAATTAATTATTTAAAC
>CAKOYD010000012.1 GCA_934130545.1 uncultured Bacilli bacterium
TTTCTTTCTCCCATGTTCCACGTGAAACCTTTATCTTTCTTTCTCCCATGTTCCACGTGAAACCTTTATCTTTCTTTTGAAAATGCGCTAAGAAAAAAATGCTGCTTATTCAGCAACATTTTTTTCTCCATTTAAATTATCCATATCTGATGTCTCAACAACTTGATCATCATTACTTTGAGCATTTTTGTTTTCAACAATAGCAGCTTCAACACTATCAACATCTTCAGTATCATCAACAGGTTCTTTATCAATAACAGATATTGAACTAACATATTGATTTTCTTTTAAATTAATAAGTTTAACGCCTTGAGTAACCCTACTCATCGTAGATATGTTATCAACAGCTAATCTAATTATCATTCCTGTATTAGTAATAATCATTATATCTTTATCTTCATCAACAGTCTTAAATGCCTTGATACAACCATTCTTTTCAGTAACATTTAAAGTCTTAACACCTTTTCCACCACGATTAGTAATTCTATATTCATCAACAGGTGTCTTTTTACCATATCCACATTCAGTAACAACTAAAACATATTTATCAGGTAAAACAACTTCCATATCCACAAGTACGCCATCATCTAAATTTATGCCTCTAACACCAGAAGCACCTCTACCCATTACTCTAATAGCGGTCTCAGGGAATCTAACCATTCTACCATTAGAAGATGCCATTAATATTTCATCATTTCCGGTAGTTTTTCTAACAGAAATTAATTCATCATCTTCCCTTAAAACAATAGCCTTTTTACCATTAGCTCTTATACTATCAAATTCACGAATATTTGTACGTTTTATTAAACCGTTCTTCGTAGCAAACACTAAATAATCGCTTTCTTCTTGTGAAGAAACACTCAATAAAGATGTTACATATTCACCTTTTTCCATATTCAATAGATTAATTATAGGTAAGCCTTTAGATTGACGACTAAATTCTGGAACTTCATATCCCTTAATACGATATACTTTACCAACATTTGTAAAGAATAAAACGTAATCATGTGTTGTAACATTAATAATATTTGTAACAAAGTCTTCCTCATTTGTAGTCATGCCTTTAATACCAACACCACCACGATTTTGAGACTTATAATTGCTCATCAACATACGTTTTACATAGCCCTTATTAGTTAACGCTATAACAACATTTTCCACAGGTATTAATGATTCATCTTCTATATAATCAACAGCAGTCATATCTATATGAGTTCTTCTTTCATCAGCATATTTACGTTTGATTTCTAATAATTCTTGTTTAATAATAGCTAAAACTTTTTCATTAGAAGCTAAAATAGACTTTAATTCCTCAATTTCTAATAATAATTCTTTTATTTCTTCTTCTATTTTATCTCTCTCTAAAGCTGTTAATCTTCTTAAACGCATCTCTAAAATATTATTAGTTTGAATCTCAGATAAAGCAAATTTATCCATTAATTTCTTTTTAGCATCCTCATCATCTTCAGCACTTCTAATTATATGAACAACTTCATCAATATTATCTAAAGCAATCTTTAAGCCCTCTAAAATATGGACTCTAGCTTCATCTTTTGCTAAATCAAATCTCGTCCTACGAACAATAATTGATCTTTGATAATCAATATATTTAGAAATAATATCTTTTAATCCTAATGTTTTAGGTACACCATTATCAAGCATTAAGAATATTATTCCATATTGTACTTGAAAATTAGTATGTTTGTATAAATTATTCAACACAACCTGTGGATTAGCATCTCTCTTTAAAGTAATAGTAATTTTTACACCATCTTTTAAGTCCGTATGATAATCAGAAATACCGTCAATTACCTTATCTCTAACTAATTCAGCTACTTTATTCTTAAGTTCCATTGTATTAACACCATATGGAACCTCAGTTATTACTATTGAAGTATGATTCTTATTCTCTTGAATCTCAGCCTTACTCCTTATTGTAATAGATCCTCTACCAGTATCATAAGCACGTTTAATGCCAGAATTACCTAAAATAATACCACCTGTAGGAAAATCAGGTCCTTTAATATATTGCATTAAGCCAAGTGTATCAATTTCAGGATTATCGATATATGCTACACATCCATCTATTACTTCACCTAAATTATGAGGTGGAATGTTAGTAGCCATACCAACAGCAATTCCCATAGTACCATTTACTAATATATTAGGAAATCTACTAGGTAATACTGTAGGTTCATCTAAAGTTTCATCAAAGTTTTTAGTCATATCAACAGTATTTTTTCTGATATCTGTCAATAATTCCAACGATAATTTTGATAAACGAGACTCTGTATAACGCATTGCTGCTGCTCCATCACCCTCAATATTACCAAAATTACCATGTCCATCAATAAGCAAATAACGTTGATTAAAATCTTGTGCCATCCTGACCATAGCTTCATAAATTGAAGAGTCGCCATGTGGATGGTAATTACCCATAACCTCTCCAACGGTCTTTGCAGACTTCCTGTGAGGTTTATCTGGTGTGTACCCTGAATTATACATACTCCATAAAATTCTTCTGTGAACGGGCTTTAAACCGTCTCTCAAGTCAGGTATTGCTCTTGAAGTAATAACACTCATCGAATAATCCAAAAATGAATCTTTAACCTCTGATACTATATCATTAATTGATAAACTATCTCTTTCATGAAAAGTACCACCATAATTACTACTATTATCAAGTTCTTCTTCAGTGTTATCTACTGTTTCATTTTCAATATTCTCTCCAGTATTATTTTCTATTATTTCATCATTTATATTTTCTTCATTATCTTTCATCATTAAACCTCCTAAATATCAAGATTTTGTACATACCTAGCATTTTCTTCAATAAAACTTCTTCTAGGTTCTACTTCATCTCCCATAAGTTTTTCAAATATAGCATCAGCAGAAACACAATCATTAACAGTTATTTTTCTTAAAGTTCTCTTATTTATATCCATAGTAGTTTCATTTAATTCTTCAGCATCCATTTCTCCTAAACCTTTCATACGAGCTATTTCAGCACGCATTCTAACATTCTCCGGTAAAGATGCTAAATACTCTTCTTTTTCTTTTTCATCAAGTACATATTTACGAGTTTTACCATGCATTATTCTAAATAATGGAGGTTGAGCTGCATATACATGTCCTGCCTCAACAATAGGTCTAAAGAAACGATAGAACAATGTAAGTAATAATACTCTAATATGTGCTCCATCAACATCGGCATCGGTCATAATTATTATCTTATCATATCTTAATTTAGATAAGTCAAACTCTTCTCCAATTCCCGTACCAAAAGCCGTTATAATTGTTCTAATTTCTTCATTAGATAAAGCTCTATCTAATCTAGCTTTTTCAACATTTAATATCTTACCACGTAAAGGTAATATAGCTTGTGTTAAAGAATCTCTTCCTTTTTTAGCAGATCCACCGGCACTATCCCCCTCGACTATAAATATTTCAGAAACACTAGGATCTTTACTCTTACAATCAGATAGTTTTCCAAAGAAATTAGATAAACCTAAATCACTTTTTCTAGTTATTTCTCTTGCTTTTTTAGCAGCATTTCTTGCTCTACTAGCCAAAATAGCTTTATTAACAATAATTCTAGCTTCATCAGGATTTTCTAATAAAAATCTTTCAAATCCTTTAGAGAAAACATCATCAGCAAGTTTTCTTACCTCAGAATTGCCTAATCTTCCCTTAGTTTGTCCTTCAAATTGTGGATTAGGATGCTTACAAGATATAATCATTGTTAAACCTTCTTTAACATCATCACCACTTAAAGATTCATCTTTTTCTTTTAATATACCATTCTTTCTAGCATAACTATTAATTACTCTTGTTAAAGCTCTTCTAACACCATCTTCATGTGTACCACCATCATGCGTATTAATATTATTAACAAATGAATATATATTGTCATTATAGCCTGTGTTATATTGCATAGCAACTTCAAAGAAAACACCATCTTCTTCACCTTCTAAATGTATTATTTGATCATGAATAGGACTTTTTCCTTGATTAATAAATTTTACATATTCACTAATACCACCTTCATAAATAAACTTTTCTCCAGTAGTATCTTCTTCATCCCTATCATCTCTAATAGTAAGACATAAATCTTTATTTAAAAAAGCTAATTCTCTAACCCTTACTTTAAGAGTTTCGTAATCAAATACATCTGTATCAAAAATATCAGGATCAGGTTTAAAACTAACTGTTGTTCCTGTTCTATTTTCAGCACATTCACCAATTACATGTAAAGGCTCAACAGTATGTCCACCATTTTCAAATCTAACAGCATATATTTTAGAATCTTTATAAACTTTAACTTCTACCCATTTACTTAAAGCATTTACAACGGATGCACCTACGCCATGAAGACCACCGGATACTTTATATCCGCCACCGCCAAATTTTCCACCGGCATGTAATACTGTATATACTGTTTCAACAGTTGATATTTTAGTTTTAGGATGAATATCAACAGGAATACCACGACCATCATCCTTAACCGTAACAGAATTATCTTTATTAATTACTATTTCGATATTCTTACAATAGCCGGCTAATGCTTCATCAATAGAGTTATCAACAATCTCCCAAACAAGATGATGAAGGCCTTTAACATCAGTAGTTCCTATATACATTCCCGGTCTTTTTCTAACAGCTTCCAATCCTTCTAGTACTTGTATGGATGAAGCATCATATTTTTGTTCTTGATTATTCATTATTATCACGTCCTTCTATTAAATCAATTATCAACAACTTTTTTTTTAACTATATTACCATTTTCAACAACATAAATATTAGCTTTATCAACTAATCTTTTATCAATATTGTTTATATCAGTTGTAGTTATTATTGTCTGACTAGTATTAAGTAAATATTTAACAAGGTTATTTCTCTTTAATAAATCTAATTCACTAAATATATCATCAAAAAGCAAAATAGGATCCATCTCTGTATAATTTTTAAATATTTGTACTTCTGCTATCTTTAACGATAACAAAGCCATTCTATTTTGTCCTTGAGACCCATAAACAGATAAATCATTATCATTTAAATATAACTGAAAATCATCTCTATGTGGTCCAATAGTAGTTAATCCTAAGCTTAAATCTCTCTCTAAATTATCATTTAACTTCTTACAAATATAATCATCAGAAACTGAATTATCTTCTTCATTAACAATATTAGAAGAAAATCTAACCTCAAGTCCTTCAAATCCTGAAACAGAACAATATATCGAACCAATTATTTTATTAACTTCTTCAATAAATCTCTTTCTATATTTGAACAAACTAACTGATAATTTAGCAAATTTAACATTTAATACACTCAAATAATCATAATCTACTTTACTAAACCTAGCAATTTTCAAATATTCATTTCTTTGCTTAAGAAGTTTATTAAAATCAGTTAAAATCTTTAAATAGCTTGGAAATAACTGACTTAATTCAATATTTAAAAATTTTCTTCTAACACTAGGGGACTCTTTCAACATTCTCATACTATCTGGAGAAAACACAATAACTTTTAAATTAAATATATAATCACTTAATTTTTTAATTTCATTAGAATTGATTTTAACTACCTTACCTTTATCATTAATTATAATTTCTAAAGTTTTATTAGTACCATCAATTTCTATATCACCTTTTACAATAGCAAACTTTTCACCATTTTTAATCAAATTCTTATCATATACAGATAAAAAAGATTTTGTTGAAGACAACAAGTAAATAGATTCTAAAATATTAGTTTTACCTTGAGCATTATTGCCAATAATAATATTAAGTTTAGAATTAAAAGATACACTTAATTCATCATAATTTCTATAATTTTTCAGCACTAATTTCTTAATAATCATACGAATCTTTTAACCATTTCAAATATCACCTTAATTTCATCATTCTTACATATTAATTATACCATAAAATGCTTATAAATAAAAGAAAAAAATACCTTTTTAGAAGCACTTTTTTCTCTTATTTAGCTCTTTTTCCAATATAATACTTCTTGCCATCTGATTATCTATAATATTATATGAAACAGGTATCTCAATATAAGTATCATCTCTAAATATTATTCTAGTTTTATCTTCCTTTTTTAAGTACTTTTTTATAGCATTCAACGATAACCAAATACAATCATCTTCACGTGGTGATGAAGTTGGAAAAAAAATTATTGAACGAGATTCCTCAATTACAATTGGTGATTTATAATTAATATTAATAAGTCTTTTAGTCATTGCATGGCGACTTTCAAAAGTATTGCCAAAATAATTACATGCATTTTTAATTATAGAAAAAGCATCTTTTTTTATTAAGCGACTACCATCTTGATCAATTATCCGACAATGCCCCTTTTTAACAGGCATTACCGCAAATGTCGAAGAATTAATTTCATAATCTTTTAAAACCATATCTATCCCCCCTTTCGACCGTATATTAAATCACAAAAGAATGTCGAAAAATGTCAAAAATTGTCGAAAAGGAAAAATTTGTTATTTTTTCTCAACAAATATAAAAAAACTATATCAACAAATCTGTTGATATAGCAAATTTCTAAATATAATTAATAAGTTTTTATAGGTACTACTAATTGAATTAAACTCTCATCAGCATCAGATTTTACAATAATTGAACTACTATCATTATTCATATATAATGAAACCTCTTCAGAATTAAAACTCTTAATAGCATCTAACATAAACTTAGAACTAAAAGCAATTGTAATCTCATCAGTAGAATCAACTACCATTTTTTCTTCAACACGGCCTATTTCAGGAGAATTAGAAGAAATAACCATATTTCCATCACTTAATTCTAATTTTATAGTATTTTTATCACGATCTGATGTAAGTAAAGAAGCTCTATCTATCATATTATATAAATCTATATATTTACATTTAACACTTACTCTAAATTGCGTAGGAATTATATTAGTAGTTGATGGATAATCTCCATTTAATAATCTTGATAAGAACAAAATATTTTTATATTTAAATAATACCTTATTATTAAATATATGCATTTCTACAGTTTCTTTATCATCATCTAGTATTCTTGACAATTCCATTAAATTTTTTCCTGGAATTACTATATTAATATCGTTTTCTACAGTTTCGTCTAATACAACACTCTTCTTTGCTAAACGATAACTATCTGTTGCAATAACATTTAATAAATTACCGACAATAGTAAAGTTAATACCTGTTAATAAAGGTCTAGATTCATTTTGAGATGTAGCAAAAAATGTCTGATTAATAATAGTTCTAAAAACTTCTGTTTTAAGAATTATAGGATTCTTAGTACCATCTAAATCTAAATTAGGAAATTCGTTAGGATTAACACCATTTAAATTAAATTCTGTACCATTAGTACTAATAATCATTTTATAACCATCAATTACTTCAATTGTAATTTCTTCGTCAGGTAATTTTCTAATAATTTCTACAATATACTTACCGCCAATAACAATGCTTCCTGTATCTTCTACCTTAGATATTTTTTCTTTAGGAATAAAACTTCTAATAGAAATATCGGAATCACTAGCTGATAAATATAACCCATCATTTTTTAAATCAAATTTAATTCCTGTTAATATAGGAATAAGATTCTTAGTTGAAATAGCTTTAGCTGTATTAGTTAAGTTTTCTAATAATATATCTTTTTTAATAATTAATTTCATTTCAATACCTTCCTTTACATTTTATTTATTATTATATATATAATTATTATTATACAGTGGAAACTGTTGATAACCACTATAAAGCCTTATTTATCAAGATATTTATATCCACAAAACTGTTGATAAATCAAATTGTTATCCACAACAAAGTCTATTTTAAGTAGATAATATCTTTTTTAGTTCATTTATAACTTCTCTAATTTGTTCTTTTTCTTTTATATCTTGTTCAACTTTATTACAAGCACTAATTATTGTTGAGTGATCTCTACCTCCAAAGTAAGTTCCTATTTTAGGAAAAGACTCATTAGTTAATTTTCTACATAAATATATAGCAACTTGTCTAGGATAATTGATATTTTGACTTCTCTTTTTACCCTTTAAATCATCAATACTAATCTTATAGTAATCACAAACTACTCTTTGAATTCGATGTATATCACTCTTAAAAACACTTTTGTCAGTTAATTGATCTTTTAGAGCCTCTATCGCAGTATCTAATGTTATTTCACCTTTGTTCATCATTGATGAATATGCAAATACTCTAGTAATAGCTCCTTCTAATTGTCTTATATCTGATTGAAAGTTATTAGCTATGTACTCAATTACCTCCATAGGAACAAATTCTGCGGCTTCATTACGAGCAATTTTCTTTTGAATAATATTCATTCTAAGTTCTAAATCCGGGGGGGTAATATTAGCCGGAAGCCCCATAGTAAACCTTGTTAATAACCTATCTTCAAGTGATTTTAAATCATTAGCTGACCTATCAGAAGCAATACAAATTTGTTTATTAGAGTTATATAATTCATTAAATGTATGGAAAAACTCTTCTTGCCCCTTTGTAGCAGTACATAAAAATTGTATATCATCAATCAATAATACATCAACATCACGATATTTTCTCTTAAACTTTTCTATTTTATTAAGCATATCTTTTTCATTACTTCTAACTGCTGATATATAATCATTTACAAAAGTTTCACTTGATACATAAAGCACTTTTAAATTAGTATTCTCGAATATATAATTACCAATAGATTGCAGCAAATGAGTTTTACCTAAACCACTTTTACCATATAAAAACAGTGGATTATATGCCCTTCCTGGATTCTCTGCAACTGTTCTAGCAGCTTTAAAAGCAAATTCATTAGGTTTACCAACGATAAACGTTTCAAAACGATAATTAGAATTCAATTTAGCATCATCAATGCTTTTTGAAACAGATTCCTTAGAATTAGACTTATTACTAGGCTTTTCTTTAATTTCTTGCACAGTTTTAAAGCAGAATTCAAAATTTGTATTAGTTATTTCATTAAAAACTTCAACAATAGTATTGTAATAATTCTTCTCTATATGCTTTCTAGCATAATCATCTAGTACTATAACAGTAGCTATTCCATTATCTAGAGAATATAAATATGTATCTTTAAACCAAAGTTCATATGCATTCGGAGAAAGCTTTGCTTCAATATTTGCTAAAAACGAATTCCATAAATTTTCAGTATTCATCCTACACCTCCTAAACATTTAATTTTATTTTACCACAATTAATTCAATTGTCTACTTATTTTTTTAAAAAAATAAATATCCTATAAACAGCCTCATCAACAGTTTATCAACACTATAATAGCACACTAATTAAGGGAAAAAAAGAGTTATCCACAATTTTGTGAAAAAACAATATAGTGGATAACTTATCCCCAATTATATTAACATGTTGATAACAGTGGAAACTGTGGATAAGTATAAAATGTAAAAAACAACCCTTAAAATATAAGAGTTGTAAACATTTAATTATTTGTTATTCCATTCAATAATCCACTTGTCATAAATTGAAGCGTTAGAACTTGTTGGAGGTGGATTAGGAATTTGCATTTTAACAACCATTGGTATTTTCATCATCAAACCAAATGCAACACATGTACCTGCTTGTAACGCTTTTTGCTTTTCAATTACATCCTTACTAATATTAGGGACCATCTTTTCAACATACTCCAAATCAGCGGGGTGATTTAATTTAAATATTAAGAAATTACTACATTGTGATAAAACGTTAGATGATAACTCAGTAGGTCTTTGTGTAATTAAATCTAAAATAACACCAAATTTTCTTCCTTCCTTAGCAATTCTTTCAAATATATTATATCCAAGTAATTCGCTATCCCTATCGTTTTGTACATAACGGTGAGCTTCCTCTAGCATAATATGAATAGGAATACTACCGCGAACTGCTTGCATTTTACTAAATCTTAAAACCATTCTTGAGAAGATTTTAACTAAACTTTTAGCAAGTCTATCATCAATTTCATCAAAAACAAAATTAATAATTTGCGCTCTGCGAGAAGAGTCAACAAGTATTAACGAAGAAATATATTGATCTAAAGTCATAAATTGACTAACTTCAAAAAACTTTTTATTAGAGCTATTATTTAAAGTATGCAATTTTACCTTTAAAGCTATTGCTTCGCCATACGATTTCTCATTTAGTAATAGACCTTCACTAATTAGCGTAAAGTTTAGAGCAACTTCTAATTGATCTAATGTAAAATACGTTGGTGTATACTCCTCTGACCATTTTGTTTCATTATCAATAAAACTTTGAATATACTTTGTTACTAAAATTCTTTCAACAAACTCTCCAGTATTATCGATATCAAAACATTTTCTAAATTCTCTAGTATATCCAATTCCGGGTACAGGAACATCCAAATTAAGTTCATCTGTATAACAATCTTTTAAGATATTAAAAATCTGATCCCTTATTTTTGCAGATACTTGATTTGAGTACAATACAGAAATAATAGCTTTAGCAATTAAATGATTCTTATATTTAATAGCATCTTGATCATTTTTAGCAAAAGCCGAAACATAACATAACATTTTTTCAATAATATTAATTTGAAAATAATCAGTAATATCTAATAGGTTAGCATAATCATCAACATCAAGTAGCCACAAAGGAATTTTTAAATCCAATCCCTCTTTATTATCAGATTTACTAGTAGAATACATTTTATAATTAAAATTACTATTATATTTATTAATCGAACTAAAAGCATTATGATATTCATCTGTATTATTAAATATAAATATATTACTATTAAAAGCAATCTTACCATTTAAATTAAATAAATTTTGAATTAATCTTGATACACCCCATGTTTTACCAGAACCGGTATTACCAAATATAGCAAGGTGATTACTAAACATTTTATCGATATTTATTTTTACAGGATAATTATTATATAAAGGAGATAACCCAAGTAGCATACTTTTATCATCATTCTCTCCAACTAATTCTTTAAGTTCATCAGTATTTATGATTCTAATGTTTGATTTTAAACTAGGTCTTCTAATAATACCACTATAAAACTTGCCTTCATGAAATTCACCCAAAAAAGCAATTTTAGCTAAGCCATTATCAATATCTTCCACTTCGCCTAATATTCTTAAATCATTATCTTCTATGACGACATTAATATTTAATATATCACTATTAATATCACCATTAATTTCTGCAATAGCATAGTTTTTAGTAATATTCTTAATTTCCTTAAACATTAGCTTTCCCCTACCTTATTCATACTCATTATATCAAATAAGTAATAAAAAATAAAGTAAAAATTTATAATTATAAAGGTAACATGTAACTATAACCATAAATTTTAAATAACAAATAGCAATAAAAAATGTTGACATTAACAAAATAACCATATATAATAAAGTAGCATTTAGTTTTGGAGGTGTTATAAATGAAAAGAACTTATCAACCAAATAATAGAAAAAGAGCTAAGAAACATGGATTTTTTGCACGTTTAAAGGGAAAAGTTTTAAAAAATAGAAGAAACAAAAAAAGAAAAAGTCTTTGTGCATAGTAGTATTTTAGAATAATAACCACTTCTTTGTATAGTGGTTTTTTGTTTAATATTGAAAGGATATTTGATATGAAAAAGGATAAAATTATCAAAAAAAGTGAAGAATATACTAACATTATTAATACAGGTAATGTTGTTAAAAGTAAATATTTCTCTATATTCTATAAAAAAAATGAAGGAAAAAAATATGGTATTTCAATTCCCACTAAAACCGGTAAAGCAGTTGTGAGAAATAAAATTAAAAGAAGAGTAAAAAATATAATTGATAAAAATGAAAACTATATACAAAACAATTATTATTATGTTATAATTACTAAAAGGACAATATTAGATATAAACTATGAAGAAATGGAAAATAATCTAATTAACCTTTTTAGTAAGATTGGAGAATATAATGAAAAAAAATAATAAATACAAATTAATAATAGTTATTTTAAGTATATTTTTATTAACAGGCTGTGGTGATAAAAGTCTAAAAGATGAAAAGAACAAAATAGTTAAAAATGAGCAAACAGGTCAAGTATTAAAAACTGATATTATTTGCCAACCAACAGATGAGGAAAGTTTAAAGTTATATGAAAAATATGATGTTGATTTATCTGAACTTCCAAAATGTGAAAACTTCAGTCCATTAAATAATTATGAAGGATTGTGGACAAGTATCTTTGTTAAGCCACTTGCTTGGTTCATCATTCAAATAGGTAAACTTGTTAAAAACTATGGTTTAGCAGTTATATTATCTTGTTTAGTTATCCGCTTATTATTAATGCCAATAACTAAGAAAACGGCAGTACAATCAGAAAACATGAAAAAGGCTCAACCAGAGTTAAATAAATTAGAAAAGAAATATGCTAATAAAACTAGCGAAGATGAGCAAATGAAGAAAGCCCAAGAAATGATGCTGATATATCAAAAATATCAAATCAATCCAGTATCAGGATGCCTTTTAGCTTTCATTCAGATTCCACTATTGATTGCATATTATTCAGCTATTAATAGAACACCTGCTATTTTTGAAGATTCCTTCTTAGGATTAAAATTAGGAATTACTCCTATGTTAGGAATTAAAAGCGGAAATTACCTATACTTACTTCTAGTAGTATTAATTGGTGTTGTTACATTCTTCTCATTTAAAAAGACAATGAAAGATCAATCAACACTTGGTGATCAAATGAAGTATTCACTATATTTTATGTTAGCATTAATTTTAATAAGTTCCTTCCAAACACCATCAGCTATTGGAGTATATTGGATAACATCTTCGACATTTACAATAATTCAAAACTTATTAGTGGAAAGAAAGAAGGAAAAATAAATGAATAAATACGAATTTGAAGCTAAAACATACGAAGAAGCTATAAACAAGGCTATTAACGAATTAAATACACCTCAAGAAAATCTAATAATAAGAATACTTGAAGAAAAAAATGGCTTATTAAAAAAATCTACAAAAATAGAAGTAATTAAACATAATGATTTAGTTAACTACATTAAAGAAGTACTAAATGATATTACATCTAATATGGGAATTGAAGCTAACTTAGAAATAAGAAAAAGAGATAATAATTTAATGATAAAAATATTTTCAGATCATAATGCTGTATTAATAGGTAAAAATGGTTACACTATTCAAGCATTACAAAATGTAATAAGACAAATTGTATATAACGCTGTAGAAAACAATAATTTACTTATTACTCTAGATGTTGAAAATTATAAAGAAAAAAGAGTATCTAATATTGAAAGATTAGCTAAAAGAATGGCTAAAGAAGTACTTGCTACTAAAACAGAAGCAAAACTAGATAGTATGAATTCATATGAAAGAAGAATAGTACATGCTACTCTAGCTGATAATCCACATCTTACAACTGAAAGTATTGGTGAAGAACCAAATCGCTGTGTTGTAATAAAATACGTTGAAGAATAAAGCATTGATTTAACATCGTGCTTTTTTTAATATCTAAATTACTACATTATTTTTCTTTACAACAATTATCAATAATGTTATAATCTATTGCAGAAAACCAAAGAAGGAATGATTTATATGAACGATACTATTGCTACAATTTCAACAGCTCTAGGTGTTGGTGCTATCTCTATAATTAGAGTAAGTGGGCCAGAATCTATTGAGATAGTAAATAAAATATTCACTAAAGATTTATTAAATATCGAATCTCATACCATAAATTATGGCTATATAAAAGATGACGAAAATATAATTGATGAAGTTTTAGTAAGTTTAATGAAAGCACCTAAGACATACACTAGAGAAGACTTAATAGAAATAAACTGTCATGGTGGAATTGCCACTACTAATAAAATACTAGAACTTCTAATAAAAAACGGTTGTCGTCTAGCCGAACCAGGAGAATTCACAAAAAGAGCATTTTTAAATGGCAGAATAGACCTAGTCCAAGCCGAAGCTGTAAATAGTTTATTAAATGCTACTACTGATATCTCAAGAAAACAAGCTATAAATGAACTACAAGGTAATAATTCTAATTTAATAAAAGAACTTCGTGAAAAGTTAATTCAAATGATATCTAATATTGAAGTTAATATCGATTATCCTGAGTATGAAGATATCGAAGAACTAACAAACAGTAAAATACTCCCTAAATTAAAAGATTACGTATCTAATTTAAAAACTATAATATCTAAGTCAAAAGAAGGACGTATTATTAAAGAAGGAATCAACGTTGCCTTAATAGGAAAACCAAATGTTGGAAAGTCTAGTCTATTAAATACCCTACTTGAAGAAGAAAAAGCAATAGTTACCAATATAGCCGGTACTACTAGAGATATAGTAGAAGGCCAAATAAACATCTCAGGAGTAGTATTTAACTTAATAGACACTGCCGGAATTAGAGACACTGATAATGTAATAGAACAAATAGGCGTTGAAAAAAGTAAAAAAGTAATAAAAGACTGTAATTTAATTCTATTAATATTTAATAATAATGATATATTAACTGAAGAAGATAAAGAAATATTTAATTACGTAAAAGAAACTAATAAACCAATAATTATTATAATCAATAAAGTTGACTTAGAAACAAGACTAAATAAAGAATACCTATCAAAAGATTATAAAATAGTTGAAATAAGTACAAAAACTAAATTAGGAATTAATAATCTAAAAGAAGCAATCAAAGAAACATTTAATTTAGAAAAAATAATTACTGATGATATAAACTATTCATTTAATTCAAGAAGTATCGGTTTATTAGAAAAAAGTAAAGATAAAATTGTCGCAGCTATTAATGCTATAAACGATAATTACCCTGTTGATATAGTTGAGTTAGAAATAAAATCAGCATGGGAAATTTTAGGAGAAATAATTGGTGAAACATATACTGAAGAATTACTTGATAATTTATTTAGTAGATTTTGCCTAGGAAAATAATGGAGGTAATATTATGCAGTATGAAATAATTGTTGTTGGAGGTGGTCATGCCGGATGTGAAGCAGCTTTAGCAAGTGCGAGAAAAGGCCACAAAACTCTTTTAATAACGGGAAGAATTGAAAATATTGCTACCATGCCATGCAATCCATCTATTGGTGGATCTGCCAAAGGAATAGTAGTAAGAGAAATTGATGCTCTAGGTGGTGAAATGGGAAAAAATGCTGACAAGTCTATCCTACAAATGAAAATGCTTAATTCATCAAAAGGACCAGCAGTTCGTTCTCTACGTAGCCAAGCCGATAAAATTACATATCCAAAAAATATGCAATCTACCCTACTTAATACTAAAAATCTTACTATTAAAGAAGATATGGTTGAAGATTTAATTGTAAATAATGATACAGTCGAAGGTATAATAACTAAAAATAAAGAAAGAATTACATCAAATATTGTTATTTTAACAACAGGAACGTACCTAAAATCTGATATTTTAGTAGGTAGTACTCGTACCAGAAGTGGCCCACATAATGAAGAACCATCTATGCATTTAAGTGATAACTTGAAGAAATATGGTTTTAAAATATTAAGATTAAAAACCGGAACACCACCACGTATAGCTAGAGATAGTATTGATTTTTCTAAAACTAAAGAAGAAAATGGTGATAATATACCATATACTTTTGGACATTATACAAAGCATCAATATGATGTAAATAATCAAGTACCATGTCATTTAATTTATACAACCCCTACTACTCATCAATTAATAAAAGATAACTTATCAAAATCTAGTATGTATGGAGGATTAAATGATATTACCGGAGTTGGTCCAAGATATTGTCCATCAATCGAAGATAAAATTGTTAGATTCAGTGATAAAGAAAGACACCAATTATTCTTAGAGCCAGAAAGTTTATACTATGATGACATATATTTACAAGGATTCTCAACAAGTATGCCAACTGATATTCAAGAAAAAATGGTTCATAGTCTACCAGGATTAGAGAATGCTAAAATATTAAGATATGCTTATGCTATCGAATATGATGCAATCTACCCTACTCAGTTAAATGCTTCTCTTGAGACAAAAGTGTTAAAAAATTTATTTACAGCTGGTCAAATAAACGGTACAAGTGGTTATGAAGAAGCTGCCTGTCAAGGATTAATTGCCGGTATTAATGCCTCTCTAAAATTAGAAAACAAAGATCCATTAATCTTGAAAAGAAATGAAGCATATATTGGAGTATTAATTGATGATTTAATAACCAAGGGTACTAACGAACCATATAGATTATTAACATCAAGAGCGGAATATCGTCTTCTACTTCGTCATGATAATGCCGATTTAAGACTAACTGAGTATGGAAGACAAGTAGGTCTAATTAACGATACTACTTATGAAATTTTTAAAGAGAAAAAACAAGCTATAAAAGAGCTAATCGAATATTTAAAATCTGCAAAAATAACACCTTCAAATAATGAAATGTTAAAATTGTTAGATACAAAATTATTAAAAGATGGAATTTCTGCCTACGAATTATTAAAAAGACCTGAAATATCTATTGAAAAATTAAAAGAACAAAATCTAATAACTAGTTCATATTCAAATGAAGTCGAAGAACAAGTAGAAATTCAAATAAAATATGAGGGATATATAGCTAAAGTTGAAAAAGAAGCCGAAAAAATGCTAAAATATGAAGAAAAGAAAATACCTAAAGATATTAACTATGATAATGTTCAAAATTTAGCAAGCGAAGCCCATCAAAAATTAAAAAATGTTAACCCTACTTCTATTGGACAAGCACTAAGAATATCCGGCGTCAATCCTGCAGATATTTCAATACTAATGGTATATTTAAGGAAGAAATATAATGAATAAAAATGACTTTATTAATGAACTAAATAAAATAGGTATTATCTTATCTGAACAACAGTTAAATCAACTAGATAAATACTATAATATGTTAGTAGAATATAATAAAAATATCAATTTAACAGCCATTACTGATTATGATCAAGTTCTTTTAAAGCACTTTTATGACAGCTTAACGATAACTAAAGCTATAGAACTAACCAATCAAAAAGTATGTGATATTGGCACAGGTGCTGGTTTTCCCGGAATTGTCCTAAAAATAGCATATCCCAATCTTGAAATTACATTAGTAGAATCTCTTACTAAAAGATGTGTATTTCTAAATGAAGTAATAAAAGAACTAGATTTAAAAAATATTAAAGTTGTCAATCAAAGAGCTGAAGAATTTAGCCAAAAGAACATTGAATATTTTGATATTATTACATCACGTGCTGTAGCAAAATTAAATATTTTACTAGAACTATCTATTAAATCCTTAAAAATTTGTGGTTACTATATAGCACTAAAAGCTAATGTTGATGAAGAAATGAAAAGCATATCTACTTGCCTAACTAAATTAAATGCTTCATTAGATAGTATTACAACCTTTAATTTACCTATTGATAATAGTCTAAGAAATATAATAAAAATAAAAAAAGATGGTCCTACTCCATCATCATATCCAAGAAGATATAATGAAATAAAGAAAAGACCATTATAGAAAGTATTAATTTATATTTGTTATTTACTAAAATAATAAAATAAATAAATTAATACTTTTTTATTGTAAAAATAAATTATTTAGTGTATTATTAATATAGAAAAGAATAGGAAGTGGTCAACCATGACATTATCTAGTCAGGTTATCCAACTTAATATAAGTGATATAATATCTAGTAAAAATCAACCACGAAAAATATTTGACACCACAGCACTAGATACATTATGTGAATCAATTAGTAAATATGGCATAATTCAACCACTTATAGTAAGAAAGATAAATGATAAGTATGAAATAGTATCCGGTGAAAGACGCTATCGAGCTGCTAAGAAAATTGGTATGTTAACTATACCGGCACTTGTCGGAGAGTTTAATGATGTAGAATGTATGGAACTATCATTAGTAGAAAACCTCCAAAACAAGAGTCTTAATCCTTTAGAAGAAGGTAAAGCATTCAAAAAAATCTTAGATACTTCAAATATGTCTATAGGAGATTTAGAAAAGAATACTAGTGTATCAAAAGATAGAATACAAGAAAAAATAAAATTATTAGATTTAGATAAAGAAGTACAAAAAGCTTTATTAAAAAATGACATATCCGAATCTCATGCTAAACTTTTATTAAAACTAGATTTAACTAAACAAGTTGAAGTCTTAAATAAAATAATTAATGATAAATTAACAGTAAAAGAGACAAATGATTATATAAACAGTATATTAAAAGAAGAGGTAAATGAAATGAATAGTAATATGTCATCAGCATTAAATAGTTTAAATATAGATAGTAAACCATCAAATGTATTTAATGATGAAATAAATGTAATTGAAAAGAGGAATGATAATATGAATAATAATCAAAATATGTTTTTTGGAAGTAATTTTCAATCTTTAGAAAATCAATCAGTAAATATGAATACTCAATCAAATAATAATATAAATCAAAATCAACAAATGGGATTAAATAATAATCAAGTAGGATCAATGATAAATATTCCAACACCATCTTTTGCAACAGGTCCAGTACCTACACCTAATAGTTATGTAGAACCTACTCCAATTGTTCCACCAACACCTGTAGATATGCCTAGTATGACATATCAAACACCAATTATGCCAGGTCAAGGAATAAATGAATCAGAACCACAAGAGCAACCAATACCTGTAAATCCATTTATGAACTTAGAAAATTATAATAGTACTCCACAGCCAACTCCACAACCAGCAGTTAACATGGAACAACCGGTGTCATTTATGGAGCAATCTGTTAGTAATCCAGAACCAATAAATCAATTTACAAATCCTGTACCACCAGTAGTAAACCCATTTGCTACTCAACCAATGCAACCAGAAATGAACCCAACGCCTGTTCAACCTATTTCAATGCATAAACCAGAAAATAATCAATTTGTGGCTAAACCACAACCAACAATTAACACTGAACCATCAATGCCATTTATGGAGCAACCTACTAGTGTTCCTGAACCAACACCAATGCCTGAATTAAATAATAATAATAATACAGTTCCTAATCCATTCGCTATGCCAGAACAAACACCTACTGCAACTCAACCAACAATGACTGAAGTTCAATTAGATAACGCCATATCAGAAGTAAGAATGGCCGTTAAAAACTTAGAAAATCGTGGAATAACAGTTAAATTAGTAGAAAATGATTTAGGAACTTCGTATCAAATAGTAGTAGAAATCCAAAAATAAATTAAAAAGAATAGAAATATCTTAAAACGATTATTCTATTCTTTTTTATTACCCTCAATATCTTCTTTAAAAGCCGCATCTAAATCATAACTAACGTATTGTGCAGTAGGCTCAGTTCCCTTTATAAAATAAAACATCTTAGAATTTTTAGTATCTTCTTTTGCCAACATACCTGTAATAGGATCAACTAAAACACCAACAATATTACTAGGCACACTATACCAACTATTATCTTTATCTTTTAAATAAGTCTCCATAGTATCTATCCATACGTCCTTATGTAAATAATAATCATTAGCATCTATCTTTCTATTATCATCATATCCTGTCCATATTCCCAAAACAGCATTTTTATTATAACCAATAATTAACATATCACTATCCGTAGTACCTGTTTTAATAGAATATTTATGAGTAATTTTAGGTAGTAAGCTAATTAATGTTGGATAATTGTAACTAATAAATGCTGTATCATAAGTAGATGTCAACATTTCACTCAATATATAAGTTAAACTAGGATTCAATATTAAATCTTTCTCTTCTTTATACTCATATATAATATTTCCTTTACTATCCTCTACTCTTTTTATAAAATGAGAATCAACTTTATATCCTTGACTAGCAAATGCTCCATATCCACATACCATCTCCATTAAACTAATTTCTTTAGTACCAAGCGCTAACGAAGGAATCGCTGACATAGTACTACTAATACCTAATCTATTTACCATATTGACTAGTGTTTCTTCACCTAAAAATAAATGAGTTTTAACAGCAAAAATATTATCAGAATAGGCAATTGCCGCTGTCATTGACAAAGGGCCATTAGCGTAATGATCATTATAATTTTTAGGAGAATATGTTTTGTTATTAGCAAAGTAAAAAGTAGTTGCCTCGCTTATAAAAGAAGATGCTGAAGTAAATCCACTCTCTAATGCTGCATAATACAAAAACGGTTTCATTGTCGAACCAACTTGTCTTTTAGCATTAATCGCACGGTTATATTGACTCTTACTATAATCAGTACCTCCTAATAAAGCCATAACTTCTCCATTGTTAGGATCAATCATTATCCCGGCTAACTGTAATTCACTACCCTCTTTTATATTATTTTTAACAGCATTCTCTAAGTCTACCTGAGCTTCTTTATTAAGTGTTGTATAAATCTTTAATCCACCAGTCTTTATTAATGAACTTGGAATAGTTTCAATATCATTAAGTTCTTCAATAACAGCATCTCTATAATATAATAAAGAAGTTATATCATTATCATCAGTTTTTCCTACATATTCTAGTGGTGTATTATAAGCCACTATCTTGTCATTTTCTGTTATTTTTTTATTATTAACCATTAACTCTAATACTACATTCTGCCTCTTTTTAGCATTTTCCTCATTATTAATTGGTGATAATTTAGCGGGTGCCTGAGGAATTCCTGCTAACATACTGGCTTCAGCCAATGTTAAATCACTAGCACTCTTATTAAAATAATACCAAGAAGCATTTTCTATTCCAAATATTCCACCATAATTAATAGTATTTAAATATCCCTCCAAGATTTCATCTTTTGTATAATGCACCTCTAACTCAATAGCTAACATAGCTTCATCTATTTTTCTTTCCCAAGTTTTATCATAATTTAAAAACAAGTTTCTAGCATATTGTTGTGTAATAGTTGAAGCACCTTCTGACAAAGAACTACTAACAATATTTGTAATTAATGCCTTAGCAATTCTTAAATAATCAAACCCAATATGATGATAAAAATGTTTATCTTCTGTTGAAATAGTTGCATCAATCAAATAAGGACTAATTTTATCTAAACTAATCCACTTATTATTATTGTTAAAAACCATCTCCTCTTTATTATCATATAAATAGTATGATTGTGATTTATTAATATCCATTTTTGGAGTTATATAACAATAACCATATAAGCCAACCATTCCTATAACAATTATTAATATAAATATCCCAATTATCTTCCCTATTTTTTTAATAATTTTCATATAATCACCTCGTAAAATTATACCTATATATATTATTTGATAAAAAAGTAAAAATATAAGTTTTATTTTTCTATAACTTGTGATATAATGTCAATTGAATTATTTGGAGGTGTCAAAATAAGAGTAAAAATAAATGGTATATTAAGTAATACTACTAATCAAGAAAATGAATTAGTGGAATGCACAGGAATAAAACAAAAAAATAAAATAATATACAAACACGAAAATGTAAAACACAGTTTAATAATTAACGAAAATAATATTGAGTTAATAAGAGAAAATGATATTTTTAAAAATATTTTATCTTTTCAGTTAAACAAAGAAACAAATAATGAATATTATATTAAGGATAATAATTTATCTGTATATATTAATATAATAACCAATGAAATAAATATTTATGAAAATGAAATAATAATTAAATATAAAGTTCTAGATAGTGATACAGAGTATATATATAAAATAGAAGTGAGTGATATTATATGAGTATAAAAAATGAAATAAAAACTAATATAAAGAGTATATTAGATAAACTAAATATTGAAGTTCCGGATAATCAAATAAATGTTGAAGTTCCCGCTAATAAAAAGAATGGCGATTATGCTACAAATGTAGCTTTAGTATTAGCAAGATCTTTAAAAAGAAGACCAATGGATATAGCTAAAGAAATAGCTTCATTATTTGATCAAGAATTATTTGAAAATGTCTTTATAGCAGAACCCGGATTTATAAATTTAGTTATCAATAAACAACATTTATTAAATAATATTAATAAGATAATTCAAGAAGGAAATAACTATGGAAAATCTAATTACGGACAAGGTAAAAAAATAAATATTGAGTTTGTTAGTGCTAACCCAACTGGAATATTACATATTGGTCATGGTCGTGGTGCTACTTATGGTGATAACCTTGCTCGTATCTTAAAGTTTACTGGCTATGACATTACTAAAGAATATTATGTAAATGATGCCGGTAATCAAATGAATAATTTAGGTATATCTATAAAAGAAAGATATAAAGAAATATGTGGTATGGAAGCTCATCTTCCAGAAGACGGATATCATGGTAAAGAAATAATTGATATAGCTAAGAACATTTATGATTGTTATGGTAATACTAAGTTAGAAGAAAATATTGAGTTCTTCAAAAAAGAAGGATTGGACATTCTTTTAGCGCAGATTAAGAAGGATCTAGATGTTTATCGTGTAAATTTTGATATTTTTACAAGTGAACAGTCATTATATGATAGATCATTAGTAGAAAATGTTTTAGATAAATTAAAGAAAAGTGGTAAATGCTATATTGCTGAAAATGCTTTATGGTTAAAAACTACTGATTATAACGATGAAAAAGACCGTGTATTAATTAAATCTGATGGTAATTATACATATCTATTACCCGATATTGCTTATCATGTTGATAAATTATCACGTGGTTATGATGAACTAATCGATGTTCTAGGATCTGATCATCATGGCTATATTAATAGATTAAAAGCTTCTCTTGAAATATTAGGTCAAGATAAAGATAAATTAGATATAAAAATATTACAAATGGTTAGATTAATAAAAGATGGTGAAGAATTAAAATTAAGTAAACGTACTGGCAAAACAATAACATTAAATGATTTAATAAGTGAAGTTGGTGTTAACGCAACAAGATACTTCTTCTCATCACATAGCCTAGATGCTCAAATGGACTTTGACCTAGATCTAGCTATGAAACAATCATCAGATAACCCTGTTTACTATATTGAATACGCTAACGCTAGAATTAGTTCAATATTAAAACATTATCCAGAAATAAACAGTGTTGATAAGTTTACTACGATAAACGATCAACAATCATTTGATATTTTAAATAAATTATATGAATTTGAAGATACAGTACTATTGGCTGCTATAAAAAAACAACCACATATTATCGCTAACTATGCTTATAACTTAGCAACATTATTTCATTCATATTATACAAAAGAAAAGATAATTACAGATAATATAGAATATACTAATGAAAGAATATTATTAATTAAAGCTATAAAAACAGTTTTAGTTAATTCATTAGATTTAATTGGTATTATACCAAGAGAAGAAATGTAGGAGGAAATTATTATGAAATTAAGTAAAATGCCTAAAGAAGAATTAGAATTATTATCTTACACTAAGATTGCAGAATTATATTTAAAAGAAAATAAAACTCAAATGAATACAGCTGACTTATTCAAAGAAGTATGTCATTTATTAGGATTATCAGATAGTGTATATCAAAATCAAATTGCTGATTTCTTTCAATCGTTAACAACATCTAAAGAATTTATTTTGTTAAATAATGGTAAGTGGGATTTAAAAATAAACCATTCTGTTAAAGTTGATATGGATGATATCTACGAAGATAAATTAGAAGATGAAGAATTAGATGACTTTGAAGATGAAGAAGAAATTGATGAAGAAGCCGATAAATATAATTCACTAGATAACGAAGACGATAATGACTTTGACACAGATGATGAATTAAATGATTTAACAATAGTATCAGAAGACGAACTAGATGAAGAATAGTTCTTCTTCTTTTTTAGTATATAACCATTAACTAGAACATATATTTCTTTAGGTGATACTAAGAAATGAAAAAAACAAGAATAGGAATACCTCGAGCACTACTCTATTATAGGCATCATATCCTTTGGAAAAAATTTTTTGAAAAACTTAACTGTAAAGTAATATTAAGTCCCACTACCAATAAAGATATTGTTAATATAGGTATATCTAACTCTGTCGATGAATCTTGTCTATCTGCTAAAATATATCTTGGTCATGTTCTATATTTACAAGATAAATGTGATTATATCTTAATTCCTCGCATCTCGGACTATGGCAAAGGAGAGAAAGTATGTGTAAGATTTAATGGGCTATATGATAATATTAAAAATATGGATTTACCATGCCAATTATTAAACTATAATATTGAACATACCAAACTACACTATGAATTTATTGAGTTTATTCGTATAGGTCTAAAAATAAATAAAAATATCTTTAAAGTAATATATAGTTATATATATGCTAAAAGGAAAGAAAAACAACATAGATTATCTATTGAACATGAACAAATAAATATTACTAAAAATAATAATAAAAAAGTATTAATAGTATCGCATCCCTACAATATTTATGATAAATATTTAGGTACTTATATAATAGACTACTTTACTAAAAATAACATAAGTATATTATATGCTGATAGATTAAATAGAAAAATATCTAAAAACTATGCTTATGGTTTATCTAACACTCTTTATTGGACCTACGCTAAAGAACAAATAGGTGCTATTGAATACTATAAAAATATAATCAGCGGTATAATATTTATCTCTACTTATCCCTGTGGTGTTGACTCTCTTGTCAATGAATTAATGCTCAAAAAAATAGCCAATATCCCTACTATAAACATTATATTAGATGAATCAACCAAAGAAATAGGCCTAGAAACTAGATTAGAAAGTTTTCTTGATATCATAAAGGAGGAAAAAACTAATGACTAAATTAATAAGCTTCCCCCATCTTGATAACTATTATATCCCAATAAAATATTTAATAGAGAAAATTACTAAGCAAAAAGTTTTAGTAGCGCCAAAAATTACTAGAAAAACACTAGAGTTAGGTGCTAAATACAGTCCTGACTTTGTATGTGCTCCATACAAATATAATCTAGGTAATTATCTTGAATCACTAGAACAGGGTGCTAACATCTTACTTCAAGCCGGTGGTGGATGCCGCTATGGTTATTACGCTGAACTACAAGAAAAAACTCTCAAAGATTTAAATTATCAATTTGAATTCGTTAACTTTATTAAAAATAACCACGTCTCTATCATCGAAATATATAAATTTGCAAAAAAATATAACAAGAAATTAAATATTCTAATATATGCTTATTATCTATTAACAACATTTATAATGATAGTAGTGTCAGACAAATTAAGTATTAATATTAGAGAAAATATTGGCTTTGAAGTAATTAAAGGTTCTTATGAAACAATTGAAAAGAAGTTTTATAATGACCTATCTAATACAAAGTCCATAATAAGAACCTTAAAATTATATCAAAAATATAAAAAGTATTATCAAAATATTAAACTAAATAAACCAGATAACTATATTAAAGTATTAATTGTTGGTGAACTCTATACCATTATGGAACCTAATGCTAGTTGTTATATCGAAAGAACTCTCGCCAAAATGGGTGTTATGGTAAAAAGGTATACCAATTTAACCTACTTACTCCTAACAAAAAAGTTTAAACTACCATATCATTTAAAGAAATCTAAGAAATATATTAAATATCATCTTGGTGCGGACGCTACCGAAAGTATTGCTTATTCTCTAAAACATATTAAAGAAGGTTATGACGGAATTATTCATTTAAAAAGTTTTGGTTGTACCCCAGAAATTAATGCCATGCCTATTCTAGCCCAAATAAGTGAAGACTATCATATACCAATACTATACTTTAGTTTTGATACTGAAGACAATACTGAAGCCATAAAAACTAAATTAGAAGCCTTTACTGACATGCTAAAGAGTAATAAATATAAGGATACACAGTTATAGAATTGTGTATCTTTTATAATTAATTGACATTTTATATTAAACTATTTGTATCTTAAATAAAAATATGATATAATACTTATTGAATAAGAAGGTGTGAGATGAATGAAATAATTTTAGCTGTGATACTAATCATTAGTCTTATGTCAATATATTGTCTATATAAAATATTTGATAAGATGGGACTGTATTATAGTTTAATAATATTTATAGAAACTGCTAT
The DNA here is from genome assembly GCA_934130545.1 of uncultured Bacilli bacterium. Classification (GTDB taxonomy): domain Bacteria; phylum Bacillota_I; class Bacilli_A; order RF39; family UBA660; genus UBA6414. The sequence goes on from CAKOYD010000012.1 coordinate 26,099, forward strand.
TATAACATCATTCAAAATAATGAAAATATTTAACTTTAACTTAAATATTAATATATTATTTTTGGTTTGTATAATGACGATAATCTATATAATATTAGCTAAATATAATACCAAAGAACTTAATAATATTATTAAAGTATCTTGTATAACTACAATTTTCTCAGCACTAATAGTCTTATTATTAGGATATTATATACCATCTATTAATTCAACAATAGCTATAAATATAAAATCAACATTTATTCATAACTATAAAGTATTAATAGCCTTACCAATAACTCTATTAGGAGGAATTATAGCAACCACAAAACTATATCAATTTATAAGTAAATTACAAGATAATATCTATATTAACATAGTACTAACTTATATTATTACTGGATTAATATATACTGTTATTTTCCAAATATTTGGCTATTTAAATGTTATAAAAATATATAATTCGATATATATTGGCCTAACTTCTTACTTATTTGGGTTAATTATAACAATAATTCAATTATTTACAATTAATCTAATCTTAAAACAAAAGAAGGTGCGAGAATGAACTATATATTAATAATTATCGAAGTACTTCTTAGTTATTTAACACTATTGTTATTTCATAAGAAGTTTAAATTAGATGGTATATATTACTATATAGTAATGGCCACTATTCTATCAAATGTTATGATATTAAATACTATTGATATCTTAACATATCCAATATCTGTAGGATTTGGTATAACTTCTTCAATAGTAATAGCCACAATAATTCTTACTCATAAAAGAGGACCTAGTGAATTATCAAAACTAATAATAACCATAATTATAAGTTCAATAATAAGTTATAGTTACTTGACATTAAGTTCATATATGGGCATAAGTGATACTAATAAATACACTAATATTTCATATAGTATTATCTTTAAAAATAATATTAGAATATATTTAGCCAATACTATATCATTAATATTAAGTATCTATTTATCAACTAAGTTATATCACACCATGAAACAAATAAAAAATAAGATATGGATAAGCAATATCTTTACCACAGTAATAGTAGAATTCATTGAATCCATAATATTCTGTGTCATAGCCTATGCTTTTTCACTAAAAGTGATAGATCTAATAATGGTAATTGTTATTCGCTATGTAATAAGAGCTTTAATAGAATGTTTAGGCACCACAGTTATTTATATAGATGATAAAATAGTTAAATAGAAAGTAGTGATGATATATGAGAACTAGAAAAAAAGAATTAGTAAGTGATGAAATAAAACCATATGTAGGAAGAATTATTAAAGAAGAAAGAGAGAAACATAACTATTCTCTAGAAGATTTAGCCAAAGCCTTAAATTATACTAAAAATAGACAAACTCTTCATAAGTATGAAACAGGTCTATTAAATATTCCTTATGATATCTTCTTTGATATATGTCGTATCTTCAATATCAGTAGCGATATAATAAATGAAATACCCGCTAGTGAAGAAGAAAAGAAGATTCTCGAACAAAAACTATTAAAAGAATATAAAAGTAGTAATAAGAATTATAAAAACTTAACAGTATCAATTGAAAAATTATTAAATACTTATAAGAATGTTAACTTTGAACCCATTAATAATTTATCAGAAGTATCAATAAAAATGCTAGATGACTCAATGACTCCTTACTATGAGAAGAATGATAAAATATATTTTAGTAAACAAGATGATTATAAAAATGGTGATGACATTGTTATTGCTATTAAAAATAATGTATTAACAGTAAGAAGACTATATCGTTATCAAAAAGGTATAATTCTTCAAGCAATGAATCCTAAATATCCTACTATTAATATTAATGTTGTTGCTAATAACATGATTTTAGGAAAAGTAACTGCTATATATCGAGAAAAATAAAATATTTACTCCTCAAAAGTAAATATTTTTTTATATAAACAAAAACTATTCACCTTATATCGTGAATAGTTAAATGTTATTAGTTTAAAGCGTCTTTTAATTTGTTTCCAGCTTTAAATCCAGGAACAACTCTAGCTGCTATTTTAACAGTTTCACCAGTTTGTGGGTTTCTACCATTACGAGCTTCTCTCTTTTTAGCAGTAAATGTACCAAATCCAACTAAAGATACTTTTCCTTCTTTTTTTAGTCCTTCAACTACGCCATCTAAAACAGCTTCTAATGCACGTGATGCATCTGCTTTTGTTAAATCTGCATTTTCAGCAATAAATTCAACTAAATTTGCTTTTGTCATTTTTATTTCCTCCAAATCTACATTAAGCATATTTCCTATGCTTACAACATTAATATACTATGAATAGTCAATAAAATCAAGCACTTTGCTAAAAAAATAACATAAAATTTACATATAAAATCTATATAATTAAAAAAACTCTATTTCTAGAGTTTAAATAACAATTGCAATCATCGTTGAAGAACCTTTATTAATAATCTTTGTAAGTGTTTGACAAAGTTTATATCTAACAGATTCTGGCATCATTGATAACTTAGCTTGAATACCTTCTTGGACAATAACATCTAAACTTCTACCAAATATTTCACTTTTCCAAATATCTGTTGAATTATCACTCTTTGTTAAATGATTAATAAGTTCTTTACTTTGTAGTTCACTACCAATTATTGGTTCAAAAGTACTCTCTACCTCTACCTTAATCATATGGATAGAAGGAGCCTTAGCTCTAAGCTTAATTCCATATCTCGAACCTTGTTTTATAATCTCTGGAGTTTCTAATTTCATATCTGAAAGTGAAGGTGAAGCAATACCATATCCTGTTTGTTTAACTGTTTTTAAAGCTGTCTTAATTTGATCATATTCATACTTAGCCTCATAGAATTCTTGAAATAAGTTAAGTAATTGAGATTTAGAAGATATATCATAACCAATAATTTCATTTAATACTTGATTATATAATCCACTAGGAGCTGTTAAATTAATAACCACATCCCCTGTTGAAGAATCAACCTCTGACAAATAAGCCTTAGATATATAGTCAACATTTTCAAAGTGTTTAGTAATACTATCAACATCTCTTAACTTATTTATCTCTACAACACTCTCTTTTATCTTATCAATATATAATTTCTTTAAATGATGATTAGGATTTAAAACAGCAATCCATTCAGGCATATTAACCTTAACCTCATTAACTGGAAATTCAAACAATGCTTCTTTTAAAATATTATACATATCTCTTTCTTGCATTTGTTCAATATTAATAGGAAGTACTGGTACACCGTATTTATCTTTCATATCATCTGCTAATTTCTCAGTATCTGGCATCATTGGATGAGTAGAATTCAATAATACTATATAAGGCTTACCAATATTCTTAAGTTCGGTTATTACTGTTTCTTCTGCTTCAAGATATTCATTTCTTGGAATCTCACCGATCGAACCATCTGTTGTTACAACAATACCTATTGTTGAATGATCTTTAATTACCTTTTCTGTCCCTATTTCTGCAGCCTCAACAAATGGAATAGGTTCTGAATACCATGGTGTCATAACAAGTCTTGGACCATTTTCATCCTCATATCCCTTAGCAGCATTAATAACGTATCCAACACAGTCTATCATTTTAATATTAGTAGTAAAATCATCAACCTGTATTTTAGCTGCAGTTGCCGGAATAAACTTAGGCTCTGTAGTCATTATTGTCTTACCTGCTGCTGCCTGTGGTAATTCATCGAGCGTTCTTTTCTTCTCATACTCATCTTCTATATAAGGAACAACCATTGTTTCCATAAACTTTCTAATAAATGTTGATTTACCTGTTCTAACAGCCCCTACTACCCCTAAATAAATATCTCCACCAGTTCGCATTGAAATATTCTTTATTACATCAATTTTTTCCATATCATACCTCTTTCTTTATTTCATTAAATAATATGTCAAATAAATACTAATTATTCTTAACTTTTACCAAATAAAAACGAATAATGAATTACTCACTATTCGCTCATTAAATATTTAATTATTCAGAATATAACTCTGGTTCATATACCGTACCAGTAAACCATACTTCTCCAGTATTTTTATCTCTAATTATAAACATATATGGTTTATCAAATGTTAAATCTATTTTCTCAACAGGAACTTCATATAAATAATCAAAGCCACAACCACTAGCTCCTTTACCACCCATCTGAATAGCCGCTCCTGCTTTAATTCCATCATTAGAAAACTCTATATTAGCACTAT
>CAKOYD010000013.1 GCA_934130545.1 uncultured Bacilli bacterium
AAATAAAAATCAGTTTTAAATCTCGCAATAAAATTATTTAATAAATCTAAAAATTGTTCTTCGCTAGTTAGAAATCCCTTTTTTGTGTAATTATAAATAGTGCTTTTTATACTTTTTGTTTTTTTATCGTTGAGTCTGCCTATAAAACAGTATCATTACTAGGACAATCTAAACATCAAACTGTTCTTGCACTAGATTTTGCATTAATTATAAATAATATTTATGTTGATAATTTTGATGATTCTTTTAAAGATGTTGAGTGGATACACGAAAATGCTTATAAATATGGGTTTATCTTAAGTCATCTCAAAAGTAAAAAGGACATAACTGGTTTTTCCTATGAATATTGGCATTTAAGGTATATAGGCAAAGAAGTATCATATTATATGCACAATGAAAATATTTCTACTTTGGAAGAATATAAATTTAGGTTAGAAAATTTAATTACACCTCCAATAATATAATTTATATCTATGAAATTAATTTTATTTGTGTTATTATTATAATAGAGGTGTGAAATGACAGAATACTGTGTTGATGGTAACTATTTTGAAAACTTACAATTACTTTCTTCTACAGGAAGAGAATCAAATGTATATTTAGATTTATTTACATATAATATGCCGATGTGTATAAAAAAATATAAAAGTTCATTTTGGTATGATTGTTCAAATGATGAAGCTTTAAAGAAAATGTTTTTATTACAAGAAAAATTGGCAGGTTTTAAAAATATTTCCCCTAGTATTGTTTTTTATGATATTAATGAGTATAAAAGAGGTAATAAGAGGTTGCTTGCGATTGGAATTCCCTATTTGCAAAATTATATATCTATTGATAAAATTGATGATATTAGTAGTAGGTTTATATGTATTAGAAATTTATTAATTCTATTAGAAAAATTTATATCATTGGGTATTTATCCAACTGATTTAAATAATTCGAACATTATGGTATCTTCTGATTTAAATGTCCAACTTATTGATTTAGATGGAAATCAATGTAAAGTTAATTCTAAAACTCCAGGTAAGTATTACCGACAAATATTTAATTCCATACGATATAGGATTCTTACCGATTTAATGGTAAATGATGAGGAATATAATGCTGCTCATAAATATTCCTCTCTAAATGAAGGATTACGTGCTATTCTAAAGCAAAAGGGATTCAATGCTGATATTATCAATGTAGTATTAGAAAGCCAGGAAGAATCAAAATTGGATATATTATTAAAAGTATTAAATGAAATTGAACCATTTTATGTTGAGACTAAAGATAAATCTATTTTTAGAGATAGTAGAAAACATTTATAATAATTCTTGTGTTTATTTTAAAGATTCTATTAACACATCTATTTTTAGTTATTTTTGTTGTAATTGATAGCAAAAATAATATATTATGGTTATCGGCATTAAAAAAAGTAAATTTGATGTAGGAAAAAATGAAAAGTATGATATAATATGTAGTGTTCCAAAAAGTAGCAATTTTAAAATCGTTTAGGGGATTAAAGTTATATAGGAGTGGAATGTTACCATTACCCTACAAGTTAGGTTTTGAGTTGTGCCATTTGTTAATTTTAAACAAATAATGATGTACCAAATGTGTGCCATTTGTTTCTAAATGTATCAAATTACGCCAATAAGTTGGATAATTTGAATTGTCTTGAAATCTTGTGAAAAGTCTTTATTTCAAAGGGTTTCAAAATAATTCAAAGGATTTCAAAAAAATTCTCCAAAACCACTGTTGGGAGTTCGATTCTCTCATCCCCTGCCATTGAGATTAAGTCGAACCATGGTGTTCGTTAATATGAAACTTGATACGAATAGTATCAAGTCTTTTTAATAAATTTTAGGAGGTTTTATACTATGAAAGAACATGTAAAAAATTTTTTAAATACCAATTTAACAGAGACGGAATATTATTCATTGCCAAAAGAAAATCTTATAACATTGAAAGAATATTTATTACAATTAAAAGATAAAGATGATAATTTTCAAACAGCTATTCAAGAACAATTTCAATCTATAAAGAAAAAATGTGTTTGGTTAAATACAATTAGTTTTGGTGGATTAATTCATAAAAACGGAAATTACGAGATAACTGCAATATATCTATATTCTAAAGATGGAATTGTTTTGATTGCTAATTACAATCATTCAAGTGATAGATATGAAGACTTAACAAAAAGCGTGCCAAAAGTATATCTATTAAGCGAAAAAATAAGAAAGCATTTATCTAGGCAAAAAGATATTGATTTAATACAAGAAGAATTACGTGAAATTGAAAATATTGGTCGTAATATATATAGTGATGTATTAAGACCAATTTCGTCTATTAGTAATAATTTTCGAATATCTTATACTCCACATTTCGGATTGAACATATATAACGAATATGATTTAATTGCTAGCTATTTAAATTGTTCAAAAAAGAGTAAAGAAAAAGAATATTTGAAAGAAGAAGATTCTAAAGAAAAATTATTAAGAAGAATATTGGTTAAACCAAATAAAAATAATTAAACAAATGGAAAGGTGTAAACACAAGAAATTGGAAATTGCCTTTAAAATCATGCCATTTAAAAATTACACGGACTAGCAATAGTTCATTTTTTATTTATAAATAAATATACTTTACTAGGTGACAACATGAAAAAATATCTAATAATTATCTTTCTAGTAATATTACTGTCCACAATTACCTATCTAATAATTAAAAATAAAAGAAATAAATATAATATCAATCATAATGACAATAACATAACAATAAATTATCCATCTACAAACTATCTTAAAGTAAATACCATAATAAAAGAATATTTAGACACTAATATTAACAACTTTAAAAATATTACCTTGGATAAAACAAAAACTACCTACTACCTAATAATCAATTATAAAAAATATCACTATCAAAACTTAATCTCATATATCTTCTTCTCTGAATCATTTACTGGTGGAGCTCACCCTATTCACTTAATTAAATCTTTTATCTATAATATTGATACCAATTCATTTATTACCATAAATACCTTAATTAAAAATAATCCAAGCATTCTAAAAGAACTATCAAATTATACATACAAAACATTATCAAACAAAAAAATATTTCAAAACCAAGTAGTAAACAATATGTTAAAAGAAGGAACACTTCCCGAAGCAGACAATTTTAAAAACATCTTATTTACTGATGAAGGATTAATAATCTATTTTGAAAGATATCAAATTGCACCCTACTACTATGGCGACTATAACATAACAGTTCCATATAAAGATCTCAAACTTAAAAAAGTAAATTAATCTCTACTTACTTTATCATAATCATCTAAGAAGCTATATTTAATACCATCTTTTTTATAACCTAAAACAGTATTTAAATTAATATTATTAATACTATTAAAAATATTATTATCAATATTAGGATTTACTTCTTTAAGAGAGGCTATTAACTGCTTAATTTCTTTTCTCTTACTAATATTCTCCTTTTCAATATCACTAGTTAACTCCGTAAACTTACAAGCACAATTAAGAAATTCTAAATTATTATAATCTCTCCATGCCAAAACATCATTTTCATGTACTAAATATAATGGTCTAATTAATTCCAATCCAGGAAAATTTTCACTATGCAATTTAGGTAACATCGTTTTAATTTCTGAACCATAAAACATTGAAAGTAATGTTGTTTCAATAACATCATTAAAATGATGCCCTAAACTAATTTTATTACATCCTAACTCTTGTGCTTTGCTATATAAGTATCCTCTTCTCATTCTAGCACATAAATAACAAGGACTATCTCCTACACTAGATACTACATCAAAAATATTACTCTCAAAAATTGTAATAGGTATATTTAATTTTTTAGCATTTTCTATAATATATTCTCTATTTTTCTTATTATATCCAGGATCCATAACAACATATTTAGCCTCAAATTTAACATCACTATGACGTTCTAATTCCTGTATACATTTAGCCATCAAAAAAGAATCCTTACCACCAGACATACACACCATTATTTTATCATTTTCATTAATTAGTTGATACTCTTTAACAGCCTTAACAAACTTACTCCAAATTTCCTTACGAAATCTCTTAATAATACTTCTTTCTATTTCTTTATATTGTTCCATAATATACCTCCAAATAAATAAAGAGTAGATAATGCTATCTACCCTCTTTTACGTGTTTTTTTCTTATCTAAGCCACGAAGAAAGTATTCTCTTTGCTTCATATCCTCATTAGCAGCAATTCTTACCTGTTTAATAACCATTTGATTAATATTATTTCTAATATAACCATTTATATCTACTAATCCCTGGCACTTACTTAATTCTTGATAATCACTAAAAATTTTCTCTAAAGCCAACAATACTCTTATTTTAGTAAAATTAAACTCTTTAGAATTTAATTCTTCAACAAGTGCATTATAATAATTTACTTTATCATCAAAAAACTTAAAACTTCTATCTACACTATCATCAGGATACTTAAATTCACCAAACACACCAAAAAATCTATTAATATATCTAATCATAACTTTCATAACATCAGTAATTTTATTTTCATCTATATCTTTATTCTCTGGATATATTTTAGATACTCTTAATATCTCATAAGCTTCTTCATTTGACATGCTATCAACAGACTTACTTAACATTTCAAATAAATTTTTAGCCTTAGTATTATATACTTTATGTCCTCTAATATGACTTAAAATAATTTCTCTCTCTTTATCACTTATATTCATAACCAAACCTCCTATTGCATATGATTATCACTAATATAATGTGGATCAAATATTTTAATACCAAAAGTTTTCTTTAAGCAATAACTTTTTCCACTTGCAATATCTAAGCCACGTTTCTTATCTACTAAAGCATTATATAAACCATCATACTTACTTCTTAATAAATCATTAGCATTCTCAATTAAATAAATATTAAGATTATTAAGTAAACTTAAGTTTAAAAATTCTGGATATTTTTCAGAAACATCTTTACTAACAGAATTAACAATTATAGAACTAACACTATTCTTAGTACTTAACTCTTCAATTAAATTACCATAATACTCAATTTTAGCACAAAGATAATTATAATAATTCCCACCAAAATCAGCCATATCTTTTTTATAAGCATAAAGATTACATGCTCTAAAATATATAGCAACATATTCTGCTATCACTTTAAATGCATCTTTAAAACTATCTCCATTAATTTCAAATCCATATTTAGTACCAAGTTCTAATAATTTTTTAGTGTCTTCATAAGTCATATTATCTACTATTTCAGCGTAATATCTTCCTAATGAGCCAGTACTTCTGCTAAGTCTTGCTGAATACATATTTATTATTTTATTTTTTTCTTCTACAGACATTATATTTTCCATTATAAAATTCCCCCTCAAATGTAAGGCATATTCTATAACAAAAACATTAGTTTGTCAATATAAATTTACAAATATTTATCTTTTATATAGTTTTTTATACTATCATAGTCATTATTTAACCTATTATTTACTATATTTTCTTCAATATCACCAATAATATCTTTGATATAACTACCAGGTTCTTTACCTAAAATATTGGCTATCTCTAAAGGTTTTATCTTTATATCAGTTCGACTATATATAGCTAAATTATGATATATCTTATTTATATCTTTTAAATCAAAATCTAATATATCTCCAACAATAGTAGATATATATAACCCGTATTTATAAATAGTATAATTATTAATACCTTTCTCTAACATAAGTCTAATCTTTTTCATTTGTTCTCGTTCTAATTTAGTAAAAGGATATATATCATCAACATTAAGCTGACTCCAAATACCAATAATATTATCACACATAACAATACTATTTAAATTATTTAAGTCTAGATATTTATCTAACTTTAAACTAATAAGTAAATCTCTTCCAACATTCTTATTAACTGAAGCAAATAACTTATCTAATTCCGACTTTTTTCTATTAACTGATAACTTTCTAAGTAAATAACCATATTTCCTTAAATAGTGTTTAGTCTTATCATCAATTCTAAATCCTAAATTACTAGCAAATCTAATTGATCTAAGTATTCTTAAACTATCTTCCTTTATCTTATATCTAGGGCTCCCAACTGTTTTAATAACCTTATTATCCAAGTCTTCCATTGCACCCAATAAATCTATAATATTACCATTACTATCCATACATAAAGTATTAATTGTAAAATCTCTTCTAAGTAAATCTTTCTTTAAATCATTAATATACTTTATCTTAACAGGCTTTCTATTATTCTCATACTTTATCTCTTTTCTAAAAGTAGTAATATCATATTTGTATTTTTTATATACAATTTTAACCGATCCATAATTAATATCACTAGTAAAAACTGTATCAAATAATTTAATAATCTCATAAGGCTTAGCATTCGTACATATATCTATATCACAAGACTCTATATTTAAACAAAAATCTCTAACATAACCTCCTACTATATATGCTAAATAACCATTATCTTCAAATATTTTCAATACTTCTAAGGCTCTTTTATACATATTACCTCCTAAAATAAGTATATCATAATATCGTATAAATTATCTATAATTAACCAAAAAAAAATAAAATATATTTCATATGTTAATAAGTATATTCTTACTAATTATTACCAATAATATATATAGAAAGGATGAAAATATGTTACCAAGAAAAAATTATTATAATTACTTTGATATGTTAGACTTTCCCTTCTATAAAGATAGAGAATATATGAAAACTGATATCTATGAAAAGGATAATAAGTACGTTATAGAAATAGATTTACCAGGACTTAAAAAAGAAAATATTAAAATAAACTATGAGAATGGTTATCTAACTATCAATGCTAATCAAGATATTCTAAAACAAACTAATGATAACTATATTAGAAGAGAAAGATTATATGGTGAAATAAGAAGAAGTTTTTTTATTGGAAATAAAAAAGAATCTGATATTAAAGCCCTTTATAAAGAAGGTATTCTAACTATTACTTTTCCCAAAGAAGAAATAAGTAAAAAATCAAACAAAGGCATAAATGTTGAATAATAACATTTGTGTCTTTTCATTTACAAAATAAACTATTTGTATTAAAATAAACATAAAGACAAGGAGGACTATTATGAACTTAAGTGATAAATGGACAGACTATGAAATATTAGCAACCGGTAATGGTATGAAATTAGAAAGATTTGGTAATATTATTTTAAATAGACCTGATCCACAAATAATATGGAATAAAACCAATAACCCTATTTGGAATACTTGGGATGGCTACTACCATCGTTCAACAAAAGGTGGTGGTTATTGGGAATTCAAGAAAAAATTACCGGAATATTGGACTATTAAATATCGTGATTTAACATTCAAAGTATCCCCTACTAACTTTAAACATACCGGAATATTTCCTGAACAAGCTACTAATTGGGATTACATAACAGAAAAGATTAAATCATGTCAAGAAAAAGAAATAAGAATATTAAATCTATTTGCTTATACCGGATGTGCTACAATGGTTGCTTCACATGCCGGAGCAGACGAAGTAGTTCACGTTGATGCCTCTAAAGGAATGGTTGACTGGGCTAAAGAAAACATGAAACTATCTCATCTAGAAAATAATAAAATAAGATTTATAGTTGATGATGTTATAAAATTCTTAGAAAAAGAAAAAAGAAGAGAAAGAACATATCATGGTATTATTATGGATCCACCAAGTTATGGAAGAGGACCTAATAAAGAAGTATGGCGTTTAGAAGATAACCTCCAAGAATTACTCGATAAAGCTAAAGATATTCTTGATGAAAACTACTCTTTTCTACTAATTAACTCTTATACAGCCGGAATATCTCCAACATCACTAAATAATATTCTAAAACAAACATTCCCAAATAGCCAAATAATAACAGGAGAAATAGGACTACCAATAACTGAAAATAATTTAGTCCTACCATGTGGTATATATGGAAAAGTATCCAAAAATTAATATTATTTATGAAGATAATCATATCTTAGTTGTTGAAAAGCCCATAAATATTCCTGTTCAAGAAGATTCAACAAAAGATATTGACCTATTAACAATACTAAAAAAATACTTAAAAGAAAAATATAACAAACTTGGTAATGTTTATCTTGGACTAGTTCATCGTCTAGACCGTCCTGTTGGTGGAGTTATGGTCTTTGCCAAAACAAGTAAAGCTGCCTCTAGATTATCCAAAAGTATCACTACTAACGACTTTCATAAAACTTACTATGCTGTTGTTATAGGTAATTTAAAAAAAGAAGATAAATTAGTTGATTACTTAAAAAAAGATACTAAGAATAATATGTCATACATAACTAATTCTAAAGAAGGAAAACTATCTATACTAACTTATAATCTAGTTGCTAAAAAAGATAATCTTAATCTAGTAAAAATAAACTTACTAACCGGCAGATCTCATCAAATAAGAGTCCAATTTGCTTCAAGAAATAATCCTCTAGTAGGGGACCAAAAATATAACACCAAAGAAAAAAATAATACTCAAATAGCCTTATTTGCCCAAAGTATTACTTTTCCACATCCAATAACTAAAGAATTCTTAACCTATACATTACCGTTACCCAATAGATACCCATTTAATATCTTTAAATAGGTATCTTTTATTTTAGCCTAAGTTTAACTATTGTACATCCCCTATTAAATACATCCATATTATAACTAACAACATCTCTATTAACCTTAAGCATCTCATAAACACTATTCTTAACAATACCTTCCCCTATACCATGAATAACTATAATTGTATCATTTCCTAATATAATATTCTCTTCAATAAAATCTTTAACTCTAACCTTAGCAATATCACCAATCTCCCCATGTAAATCAATTGAGGGATACCTACTTAAAAATATATCATCAATCATAACATCACTTCCACAACTAATTATATATAAAATATTTATTCTTGTAAAGGAAGTACTACCAAAGTCTTAGTTCCCTTCCCCAATGTTGATTCATAAATAAGTTCTCCATTATGGGCTTTAACTATTTCATTAGATAAACTAACTCCGATTCCTGTACCATTTCTTTTAGTTGTATAAAACATATCTTTAATTTTATTTAAAGTATCATTATCCATTCCACAACCATTATCTTCAACATAAATATATATCTTCTTATCTTTAATATAACTACCTAAAGTAATCAACCCATCTCTACCAATAGCTTCAATACTATTCTTAATTATATTTAAAAATACTTGTCTAAGACGATTATAATCTCCCATAATATATAGTTCATCATCATGCGCTATATATTTAAACTCTATATTATTATCTTTAAATAACAAACTATATTCATCATATACATCATCCAAAAACAAATTAATATCAATACTCTCTTTATCTATCTTAATCTTACTATATTCTAAAAAATCTGACATAATATTAATACTCTTATTAACTTCTTCTTTAATAATAGGAATATATTTATTTAACTTAACAGAATCATTAACATCTAACATATCCAAATATCCCTTACAAACTGCAATAGGATTCTTAACTTCATGAGTTAGTTTAAATAACGAATTCTTAACCTCTCTCTCCATAGCCATATTCTTAACTTCCCCATATAAACCAACAATCTTATCTCCTAAAGAAAATAAATATAATACGGCAAAACTTAATAAATAGAAAATAAATACCATTAAGAATATATATAATAAATCTATATAATTATTACTAGTCTGATAATAACTAACTTCAAAAGCTAAATAAAACCCCTGAATAATCGCAGTAAACAATAAAAACTTATTAAAATTCTTACGTTTCTTAATAAATATTAAATAATTTATCCAATATAAAATATATTTATGAATAATTAATATTACCCCAACATTTTTACTATACAACAAGTAAATAATAATTATTAACGATAGTATAACCCCTAATACTTCTTTTCTCTTAATGTATGCAATAACAATAGGTATATTACAAAGTAATAATATCCTATTATCCACAATAAAATTATTATATTTAAACACTAAATACAAAGAAGACAGTAATGTAAACAATAAAATTAAATCTGATACCCTCTTCTCATTAATAGTTAAATAACAATAAATAAAAAAATAAACAAATATTGGAAAAACCACTAAAATAACATTAAATAAAACTTCATCTAACATACTCATTATATCACCGTAAAATAATATAACAAAAAACGACAAAATATTTTGTCGAATTATGTCGAATATATAAAATTATTTTAATTGGTCAATATATTTCTTTAATTGTTTAGCACCACTACCAAATATTATCTTAAGTTGATCGTCAATTTCTACTACCCCTTTAGCGCCTAGTTTAATTATTCCCTCTTTATTAGCCTTACTAACATCTTTTAAAGTAACCTTAAACCTAGACATTTCAACCTCTGTCTCAACAATATTATCCATTCCCCCTAAATATTCAACCAATTTATTAAACTCTAACTTAACATCTTTTTTACTACTTTTTGCTATTGCCCAAGCAATAATAAATAACACTATTACAATTACTATATGATAAACTTGTATATTCATATTTATTCACCTCAACAATATTATACAATAATTTGACAAATTAAACAACATATATTGTCCACTAATATTAAATATGATATAATAACATAATAGAGAAAAGGTGGTAGTAAATGAAAAATAATAATAAAATTAAACATAAAATAAAAATAGATTATCAAAAACTATTTAATACAATAAGTATAGGATTTATATGTGCTTGTGTCCTTTTCTATGGAGCAAGATTTACATCTTTATACATAAAAAATAAGAAAGTTGAAGAGGAAAATGTAAACACTTTATATAAAGTAGTATTTAATACTAATTATGGTAAAGAAAACTTTGTCGATATTGGTGGTAATCATTACTTCAAAAATGAAGTTGATAATAACTATGTAATATATTCAAATATCTTATGGCGTATAATTAGAATAAATGCTGATAACTCAGTAACCTTAATAAGTGAAAATCCTCTTGTCAGTCTAGCCTATAAAGAAGAAGTAAACTTTAAAGAATCATACTTAAACAAATGGCTAAATATTACTGAAGAAGAAGAAAATACCGGTATTCTTGAATACAATTTAAATAATCCTGATAAATATTTACTTAAAAATGAAACTTGCCTTGATGTTGTTGATAAATTATCCAACCAATTATGTAAGACAACATACACTGACAAATATTTAGGTTTAATGTCTACTAGTGATTACGTAAATACCGGAGCAGAAACAAGTTTTATTAATAATAATACTAAGTTCTATTTAAGTAATACAACTGATACTAACAAAATATGGTATATAACAGACACTAATAAAGTATCATATTCTGACGGTACTGATTTAATTGGATTACGACCAGTAATTACTGTTAAAGGAAATATAGACTTAATAAGTGGTAATGGTACATTAAATAGTCCGTATACTTTTGAAAGTGAAAAAGGTTTATTTGGATCTTACGTAAAATTAGGTGAAGATACATGGCGTATTTATCAAGTTAATGAAGACACTATTAACCTTGTATCAAATAACTTACTAGAGTTAAACAACGAAGCCACAGAAAGAATATATGCTAATAAAGGATATAGTTATGATTCAAGCAAATGGAATACTTTAGCTTACTACTTAAACAATAATTATTTAAATAGTCTATCATATAAGAGTATTATTGAATTAAGTAATTGGGCTAACGGATATTATGGAGCAGACAATAATTATAACTATAAAGAAGCCTTAACTGATACGAAAGATGCCTATGTTGGACTATTAAATATTACTAATATTAGATTAAATAATGAACTTAAAAATTACTTCCTAATGACCGGAAACACAAAAAACGGAAGTTTAATTTACTTAGCAAGTAATAATGGTACTATATATTCAACATCATCTGATGAAAAGAATTACATATTACCAACAATTACTATAAAAAAAGAATTATTAACTAAAGGAGAAGGAACTATTGATAGTCCACTTGAAATGGAGTAAATATAATGAGTAAAATAAGTAAAGAAAAAGAATTAACAAAAGAAGTTAATATAGAAAAAAATAAACAAAGAAAAAAAAGGAAAAAGAAAAGCAAAATATATCCCCTAACAATAATATGTGTAATTATGGACTTACTAGCTATAGGAGGTTTTATAATTACTTATGGTCCATGGGATTATTTAAGAAATATCTATGTAACAACTGCTATGAAAACTAAAGATCATCACTATTTAGCAAATGTCTTCTACAGCGATGCTAAAGTTCGAGAAATAATGAATAAAAACTATTTCATAGAATTTAATGAAAATGTTAATATGGATGATATTGTTATTGATACATCTGAAAAAGATAGTTATGATAATAAATATGATGAAGCCATATTAACAAGAGAAGATGACAATGATTTATATAAAATACTAGATATTAAAGTAGGCACTAGTGATGCCTATATTGTAGCAATATACCATCCAGAAAAAGTAAAATTAATATCTAAAGAAATACTTGGAACAAAATATGGTGAAAGAGTAATCACTATGTGCAAAAGATATGGTGGAGTCGTATGTATTAACGGGGGCGGCTTTGTCGATTATGGATATGGTTCAGGAATTCCAATGGGATATGTCATTGAAAACTCTGTAATTAGATGGTCAGAAGGTGATTCAAAAACAATTCGTGGCAACATTGTTGGCATGACAGATGAAGGAAAACTAATGTTGATGCCAAATGCTACCGGTCAAGAAGCCCTTGAAGCAGGAGTTACAAATGCAATGGAATTTGGTCCTTTCTTAATTGTTAATGGAAAAGCCTTAGAAATATATGGAGACCCATGGGGTAAAGCACCTCGTGTAGCCATTGCTCAAAGAAAAGACGGCGTTCTACTCTTCTTAGTTGTTGACGGCAGAAATTATATTAATGGTGCATCACTACAAGAAATGATTGATACATTAATAAAATATGGAGCATATAATGCTGCTAACCTTGATGGAGGTCAATCAGCAACACTTATTGTTAATGATAAATTATATAACAAACCACCAGCTGAAGCTAGAAGTACAAACGGAAGACATGTTATCACTGGTTGGGGATTAATACCATAGAAAAAGAAGTTTTTTAACCAAACTTCTTTTTTATTTATTTAAAATATTAATTGTCGAAACAACTATCTGATACTTATCATTACGTCTCTCTACTTTACCATAGACATCAATAATATCTTCAACATTAATATTATTGTATTTCTTATACACCGTTGGAAAAAGTATTAAATCAACAGTCCCATACTCATCATTAGCTCTAACAAAAGCCATCACATCATTCTTCTTAGTAGTAATCTCCTTAATGTATTCAATTAACAAAACAATATGAATATTACGATCAAATAGTTTAGGAATGCTTAAACTATTATTTTTATTATTATATTTACTAACTGGATGATAAGACAAATAAAAGCCAAAAACATCTAATTCAATCTTAACTAACTCATCACTACTATATTCTTCATACTCATCAATTAAAGGCTTCTCTACATCAATTAAACCAGCATTTTTAGAAAGTTCTGCATAATTAATAACATTATCCAGGTTCTCTATTAACGTCCTCTTATTATAATCAAATGAATCAAAACAACCTGCAAAAATTAATGAAGTAAGAACTTTTTTGTTGATACTAGATTGATATAATCTTTTTGTAAAAGATATAAAATCTTCAAAATCTCCCTTTTCTCGCTCTCTAATTATCTCATTTATAACAATTACCCCAACATTTTTTATAATTGTCAAAGGACATCTAATTCCTGTACTCTCTGTTATATATTTACTACTACTCTTATTAATGTCCGGAAGTAAAATATTTACACTATTTCTTCTAACCTCCGCTACATAAACCTTAGTTTTTATCGGATTACTAATACTATTCGATAACAAACAAGTCATAAAATACTTATAAAAATATTTCTTTAGAAAAGCCATCTTATATGCTATTATTGCATATGCTACTGAATGTGATCTATTAAAACCATAATTAGCAAACTTAAGAATCAAATCAAATATTTTATTAGCAACTTCTTCACTATATCCCCTACTAATACTTTGACTAATAAATCTAGGTCTTTCTTTCAAAATAACTTCTTCATTCTTCTTGGACATTGCTCTTCTTAATAAATCAGCATCAGCATAACTATATCCTGCCATAACTCTAGATATTTCCATAATTTGTTCCTGATATATAATTATTCCATAAGTAGACTCCAATATAGGCTTTAAATCATCATGCAAATAAACAACCTTTTCCTTGCCCTCTTTCCTTCTAATATATAAATCTATATTATCCATCGGACCTGGCCTAAACAATGCAATAGCGGCTATTAAATCCTCCAAATTATTAGGTTTTAACTTGCCTAAAAACTTCTTCATTCCATCAGACTCAAATTGAAATATCCCATCAGTATCAACATCTCTAAATATATCCATAGTCTTTTTATCATCAACCGGAATATTAGCAAAAGTAATATTAATCTTCTCATTAGTTCTAATTCTATCAATAAGTTCAGCAATCATCGTTAAATTACTTATACTAAGAAAATCCATCTTAAGTAGTCCTAAATCTTCCAAATACTTCATTGAATACCCACTAACATACATATCAAGTTGCCCATGATATAAAGGTACTATCTCATCAATATCTTTATTACACATAATAATACCAGCAGCATGTACTGACACATGACGAGGAAGTCCTTCTAAATGTAGTGCTACATCATATAACTTTTGAAGTTCTAATGAAGAATTAACAATATTTCTAAGACCAATATCATTCTTATATGAATTATCAAGATCACTAGTTAATAACTTACAAATACTATCTACTTTGTAATTAGATATATTCATAACCCTAGCAACATCTCTAATAACTTGTTTAGCTCCTAATGTATTAAAAGTAATAATACCTGCTACCCTCTTCGAACCATATTTATTAATAACATAATCAAATACCAAATCTCTCTTTTCTGCATCAAAATCTATATCAATATCCGGCATTGTAATTCTCTCAGGATTCAAAAATCTCTCAAATAATAAATTATATTTAATAGGATCTATATCAGTAATACCTAAAGTATAACTAACTAAACTACCTGCTGCTGATCCTCTTCCCGGCCCTACTAAAATATTATTGAACTTAGCATACTTAACATAATCCCATACTATTAAAAAGTAATCACAGAACCCCATCTTATTAATAACACTAAGTTCATACTCTAATCTATCTTTATACTCACTACTAACATTATTATTAAGTCTCTTATTTAACCCTTTCTCACAAAGACTCTTTAAATATTCATAACTATTCACACTATCATTATAAACAGGTAATAAATTACTCTCTTTAACAAAACTAATATCACAACTATTATAAATATAATTATAATTATCTATATCATTACTATCTAATTCTAATTCTTTAGGACTCATAAGATATTTACCCATATCTTTATTTAGTTCATACTCTCCTAAAACTTTCTGATACTTAATCATTGATAAATAATCTAAATACTTATAATCATCTTTATTTAAATAAAGTGTTTCGTTAATATATACATAGTTATTATGTTTAAACATATCCCTATCTTTTATATCACTATAACCAACAAACTTATCTTTATATATATTATATATCTCAGCATCAAACCACCGAATAGGCATAACTAAAATTACATCATTACTATATTTTTTCACATCATCAATAGATAATTTATCATCAGAAATAATTGTTGCCAATTTAATTAAACATTTATACCCTTCTATATTTTTAGCATACAATAAAAATTTCTTATCGTTATACGTAATCTCCATACCTACAATAGGCTTTATATCGTATTTTTTACAACAATTATAAAACTCCATTACCCCAAACATATTACCTTCATCAGTAATAGCTACTGCCTTATAACCCAATTTTTTAGCCCTACTAACTAACTCATCAATTTTAATTAAACTAGAAAGCATTGAATAACTAGTCTTAACATATAAAGCCACATAATTCATAAAAACCTCCTATATTCTATAAAAGAAGAAAACATATATTTTCTCCTTTTTATCTAAAAATAACTATTGCCAATACTATAATACCCACAACAAGTAATAACGAAAGTCCAATCAACATTGAATATCCTTTTTTATTTAACTCACTAAATAAATTAATCATAAAAATATCTCTATCTTTATTAGACTTAGTAACCATTACTCCTTTATAAGTAGTTAACTCTTCTCTATGTCCTTCAGATAAAACTTCTTCTGGAGATAAAGTCTTTAACATAACAATCTTTTGTCCTTCATAAACAGAATAGTGTAAAACAATATTTCCATGAACTTGAGCAAACATTTTATCAGTAGGTAATTTTAATTCATAATTAACAATACCATTCTCTTTATCAGTAGAAACCACAACACCCTGAAAATTACCTTCACGTAAAGCTGGATAATACTCAAATAGTAATTTTTTATATGCTAACATATTATATTTCTTTATAGCTTTTTCTTTTTTCTTAAATTCATTCTCATTTACATAATCTATTATATATGCTCTATTCATAACTTCACCAACTAAAATCTAAAAATTAAATACATTACAACAAATGCAACAACACTAATAATTAAAGCTAAAATAGTTGTTCTTGCAAATCCAGCACTCTTAAATCCTATATCATCAGTAAATATATTACTCTTTTTAAACATATTTTTCTTAGCTCTTAAACCTTCTGCTAACTTATAATTACCATTCATCTTAACATCCATATTATCATCAGATTCAATTATCATTGAAGATAACTCCCCTTTTTCATTTTTAAAATTCTTTTCAATCTTACTCATATTATCCTCACTTTCTTTTATTCTCACTAATCATTACTTTAATATCCGCAAGTTGCTTAATTCTCTCAATGATTCTCTTAGCTTTAACTTTTTCAACACCATTCTTAGATATACTTAAATGATCCTCTAACTCATTAATATTAAGATTAGATGTAAAGAATGTTGACAACCCTTCTTCCATACGATACTGCAAAATAGTACCTAGAATCTCATCTCTTCCCCAAGAAGTAGTAGTCTCCGCTCCAATATCATCTATAAGCAACAATTCAATATTCTTAACTAAATTATAATTATCCTGAAAATCTCCATCACTAGAAAATGATGCTTTAAGACTTCTTAAAAACTCTGGATAATATATAATAGCCACTCTATGATTTAACTTAGCTAATTCATTTAGCATTGCTGTAAGTAAATATGTCTTTCCACAACCAAAGTTTCCTGTCAAATAAAGTCCTTTACGTTTAATACCTTTCTTATAATCATCTAAGAACTCTTTTATCCATTTAATAACTTCTACTCTATTCTTATCATCAATATGAATATCTTTCATTGAAGCCCTTGTTAACTCTCTAGGAATATTAAATGTATATACATTCTTTTGATAAGCAAGTTCTCTATCTAATTTCTTTTTATACTTGCAAGGAATATAATTAAACACTATATTTCTATCAATAACTTCAGGATAATAAACATAACCATTAACTTCATTACGACATTCCAACAAATTCTTACAGCCCTTACAATTACTTAACTCACAAGCACTATTCATAATAAGTGAAGAATATTTAATCAATTCCGACCTATCTATATCTAAAGAAGAAACAACTTTTCTAAACATTGAATCATTTAAACACTCATCAAAGTATTCATTAAGTTCATCATCAATACTATTATTATTACCAATAAAATTATTTATCTTATCCATCTATTGATACTCCTTTAACATCTCCGCAAGTTTATTCTTCTCATCTTCATCTATTTCTTCTTTCTTAATGTTCTTGTCAAACCATGCTGGAATCTTTTCTTCTTTAGTAGTTACACTAGTATTCTTAGAAATAGTACTTCTACTTCTATTATACTTCTTATGCTCTTTAATTGCAATATCCATTGCCTCTTCTACAGTTTCAATTTTTAATCTCTGCCACTGTCCAGCTATTGTTTCTACAAAGTTTCTCTCTAACTTATTATTATTTATTTTAAGTACATAATCTAATAAAACGTTAACAACTCCAGAATTTAATCCATAATCAATTGTCAAATCTTCAACAAGCTTTAAATCACGACGTGTTGGTTCAGATCCTTTAGCTCTACTCTTTAAGAAATTATAAGGAGAAATATTTTCAAAAGTATATATTAACTTAGCTTTATTAGAATTATCTCCAACTGGAGTCTTTAAATATTCAGGTTGTGTCCTTTCCACAATTGTCGGAAGAACTCCGCTATGATCAAACTGATAATAATTTCGACAACTCTTTCTTAAATCATCTTTATCAATTGTTCCTCTTTCATTAATACACCCCTTAATTATATTAACCATATTTAATTCATCAATTTTATATAAATAAGATAGATTAATAATCAGAATTCTAACATCTTTATTTAATAACTTACCAATATCAAAATTATTACTAAATGAAGACTCCAAAAATGAAAAATCAAAATCACTATTAATATTTAATTTTAGTTTATTATACTTTCTAATATCATCATTGGTTAATTCATAAGAAGTTAATGGGTGTGAATCAAAAACATCATCAAATGACTTAGAAACATCAGTATAACTAGATAAATTAATTCTTGGATACTTAAAATAACTAACTATATGATCATACTCAACCTTTCCAACATTACTATATAAAATAATATTTAACATAGGATGATTTAAAAACTCATGTGCACTAAGCGGAGAATATAATTCATAAACATAACTATTCGTATCTCCTGTCTTAACATAAGAACGCATAAGTCCTATTGCCTCCAACTTAGACCTAGCAACAAAAATATCATCCAATGATAGATGCATATTAGTTAATAAATGATGATGATTATATTCCTCACTCATAATGCCCATCTGATCTAAATCAGACCACAAAGAAAAATATAACATAATTGCTACTGATCCAATAACCGGTTGGTAAAGCATATTTAAAATCTTTCTATCTTCGTCCCTTAAAATACTCTTATTAACAACCAAATAAGTATCTGCCGGAAGTATTTTATTTTCCTTCATAACCATCACCAATCCTAAAATAATTCTATAATAAAATAGTAAAAAAGTAAATAAAATAAACTCTATATTATCTTAAAAAATAACATAATAATTTGTCTTATAAACTTTATTCCCTATCTTTACATAAATTGAATATTTTCCACTAAGTGAAGTACCATTAATAACAGTATAATCGCCACTAATTTCATATGAATGTTTATCAAATATTTTATCTAAAATAATATAACCGTTATCAATACTTTTACTAGAACTAACAACTAATCTATTACTTTCAAAATAAAACATTAAACCCAAGTCATTATAATATTTATCAGTTTTCTTATAACTAAGTAAAGAAATAGACTTAGTTTCTTTAGATATATCTAATAAACCATATGATTTATAACTAAATAACAAATAATCATACTTTGTAATATTCTTATCAAACATTAAATTTTCATTACTAAATTCATAATTATCCATATTATCTCTATTGCCATCAGTATCCATAACAATAACCTCGTTATCAGTACCTAAAATTATTTTATCTAATTCTTTATTATACTCGAGATATTTATAATTAAGACTATCTATATCATATTCTTTAATTATACTCCATGACTGAACATCAACAGCTAATAATTTATCACTTAATATATAAAGCATATTCTTACTCTCATCATAAGTAGATAATCCATAATATCCATTAGGCACTATAAACTGATTATATACTTTACCTAACAAATCAATTTCCACAATTCCCATATAACTACCATCATTATTAGTCTGATAAGTAGAAAGAATGAAATGACCATCTTTTAAATATATTGGGTTACCACTAAATTCTTTTGTAAAATAACCACGTATATTTTTATATCTATCAACAATAACCAAATGATTATCAACATTAGTAATAACCATATCATCATTATCTAAATTTAATAATTTAGTATTATCAACATCAACAGTATCAGTTTTAATATTAATTACTTTAGAAGTATTACCAACTTTAATAATAACTTCATTATCATAATCAGCATACAAACAATAAATAGGTAAATGATGTATCTTAGATTTACTATAAGTATAAACAATATCATCATTATTCTGTCCCTTAACTATAACAGTTGGACTAACATAATTATCAGTTTGAAATACTATCATCGCAGACAACATATTTACATCATAAGGATCAACAATAATTAACGGATTATCAATAGTATAACCATAACTATCTATCTCACTATCAACGCTTTTTTGAAAATCTAAATAATTATCAACAATATTAACAGAATTAGAGGCAGTAATTGTTAAATAACAAACAAATAAAATTAAAAGTGCAAAAAAAACACCACCAAAAATAAAAAAATACTTCTTCATTTATCATTACAACTCCATAATAATTATACAATAAATAAAAAAAATACACAACAAAACTATTTTCTTTTAAAAAATAATATTATATAATAGATGTAGAATAAAATATAGAAAGGGCTGTAAAAATGAATCAGAATAAAATAATGACATATAGTATTGAAGAAAATAATCAAGATACAATTTATTATAGTATACCAGAAAATACAATAGAAACTGAAATACATATGCTATTTAGAAGTGATGAACAAAGTGTTAACAAAATGCAATATTCTGCCAATGCACTAAGTACAGATGAAAGAAAAGCAACAGTAATTTTATCACCAATAACAAAAGCGGATATTGAAGATGCAGTACAAAATTATCAAAAAGAAAAAGTAGACAAAGTAGTAGAAAAAATAAATACAAGTAATGTCAAAGTAATGGCTGAACTAAAAAAAAGAAATATTAAATTTGAAAGTAAAGTAGATATTATAGCAGAAACTGAAGCAGAACAAAAATTTGGAACATGGTTGAAAGTACAATATCCCGGGTATTATGAAAGTCATTTAATAACAAGTTATGTTCCGCAAAATGATAACATAGGTGGAGGACCATCATATCAAGGAAATGGGCTAACAGAAAATAAAAGTAATGTGAAGAAATTAACATTAGCACCACCAAAGCATGGAAAAAACTCAGGATTTGTTAGCTGGTATGGAATAGTACTAACACTAGTATTAGCGCTCGCTCTAGGCTACTCCATTGCCTATGTCATTTGGAACTATTTAAGATAAATAAAACTTGATAATATATTAATAATTAAACATTAATATCCTATCAAGTTTTTTTATTGTATTTAAACATAAAAAAAAATATTGGCAATTTCCTATTTTTGCATTTCTGCTATCGTCGGCGTTAAAGTGCTTAACTTCTGTGTTCGGG
>CAKOYD010000014.1 GCA_934130545.1 uncultured Bacilli bacterium
TCTTGATCTGTTCTATATATTTTTGAATCATTTAAAGTGTCCAATACTTCTTTATTTGGATGACCATATCTATTATTCTTTCCAACACTAATTATGGAATACTTTGGTTTTATCTCATCAATAAATTTTTTATCACTACTTGTCTTAGATCCATGATGTCCTACTTTAAGTACATCTATATCACTTAAATTATATTTTTCTAATATATCTTTTTCTTTTTCAACACCAGCATCACCCATAAATAAGAATTTATAACTATTATAATTAAAATAAATTACTGAACTATTATCATTTTCGTTATCATATTCTTTCGTATTTAGAAATTGTAGTTTATACTTATCTATATTTAATTCTTTAATGCACAAATAATATTTGATTTTTTTTCTATCCAAAACTTCAATTAATTCATTTTCTAAATTATTAAACTCTCCACAATTAAATACCACGTTTTTTACCTTAAAATTATTTACTAAATTAATAGCTTCTCCCATATGATCAAAATCTCCATGTGAAACCACCAAATAGTCTATCTTTGTAATGCCCACCGTCTTCAAATACGGTATTATCTTATTACTAACATTATTACTACTCTCATAATTCATTGTATCCCCTGAAGTATCAATTAATACATTACCACCATTATTAGGAAAGCTAATCAATATACAATCACCCTGTCCAACATCAAAAACAAGCACTCTTAAACCACTATCAAAATAACTAATATTTTTAAAAAGAATAATTAACAATATTACCCCAATATACATCTTAGGTTTATACAAAGATACAACTAAAATCACATAATATATAATCACTAGTTCTATCCCTACTTTAGGAAAACTAATCGTAAATATCGAAATGTTAGACACTAACAAAGAACACTTCTCCATAATACCAATAAATAAATATAAAATATCATCTATCTTAGGGACAAACAAACACACTATTGATAAAGGAAATATAATATTACTAACTAATGGAATAAAAAACAAATTCAAAACAACTGATAAAACATTAACTTGATTAAAATAATTAATACAAATAGGTAAACTAAACATAAAACTAATAAACGATATATATAAATTCTTTACCAATTTATTTTTTATTTGCTTAATATTTCTATTAGCCACAACTATTCCAGTACTTATAATATAAGAAAACAAAAAAGAAACACTATTTAAATAAAAAGGATTAATAAGTAACAATACTATAAGAACAATAAGCATTATATCTAAACTCTTAATCTTCAAGTTAAATAATTTATTAATAGAAAAAAGAATAAACATTAAAACACTACGCACTGAACTAGCCGTAAACCCCACTAGCACCATAAAAGATATTAAAAATAAATTAACAATAAAATAATTAAAATAACGATTATAACTAATTTTATTCATTATACCTAACAAGAAAGTGGCAAACAAAGTAATATGCATTCCTGATATACTAAATAAATGACTAATACCATTATATTGATAACTACTCCTAACATCTTTATCTATTTCATTAATTGCCAAAACAAATATCTTAACATAAGAACCACTCTTATTTATATTATTAATTCTATCTATCAACTTATTTTTTATATAATAAATAATACTAGTATTATTACCTACCTTCTCAAACTTATCAATTGTCATTAAATAAAATATCCCATTAGTACTTAAATATTTCTTATAATTAAATAAATTAGGAATAGTATTATTATTTGCTTCCTTTAAATTACCATAAATAAGAATTCTATCGCCCAATTTTATATCATTAAAATTACCAATTTCCTTCACGTCTTCATAATAGTAATTACCAATAATTGTCTCTTTATTATTTACATATATTTCAACTCTATTATCTTTAATAGAGATCCTTTTAACTATTCCTTCAAATGAAGTTAAATCGCCATTTAAAATACTCTCTCTTTTAATAAAATTAATTCGATAAAGGCTAATCATTAATACTAATAAAGCCAATACTTTAAATAAATATTTATGTCGTAATATTATCTTTAATCTTCTCATAAACATTATTACCTATACCACTTACTTTAGTAATATCCTCTATTGTATTAAACTTGCCATTCTCTTCTCGATACTTAACAATAGCCTCTGCTTTAGATTGCCCTATTCCATCTAATTTAGATAATTCTTCAACACTAGCAGTATTAATATTAACTTTACCACTACCATTAGTAATAGTATCCGTTATCTTATCATTAATACATCCATCATTCTCAATATTAGGGCACTTACACTCCTTCTCCACAACCTTAATAACAGTATTAACTAAATTAGAATTCTTAACTTCTTCCATAGTATAAATAATTATTACCATCTCATCACTTACTAATTTAGATAAATTAATTAAAGATGTATCAGCATCCTCTCTAAGTCCTCCAGCCATATTAACTACATCATTAACTCTTGTACCTACTTCTACTTTATATACTCCCGGATTATTCACCGCACCTTTAATATCCACTAAATAATATTCATTATTACTATCTACATTATCTTTTTTATCACTAACTAAAATATCATCATTATCTTCAATATCATTAATAACAACACTATTATCTATTAAACTATTCTTTAAATAAATTCCTCCTACAATAATTAAAATACCTATAATACTAAATACAATATATTTATATTTCTTTAAAAACTTTATCATAACTATCACATCCCTTCAATTATAATATTCCAAGATAAATAGTCATTTTACTTCAAAATTTTACAAAAAAATAAAAAAGTTTATTAAAGTAACTAAATCTTACTAAAATAAACTTATTAACTTATTCGATAATGTCCAACAATATCATCTCTATCTTCTAAAATATCTTCTTCATAATTTATTTGCCACTTATTAGCATGATGAATTATAAAACTTACTCCATTCTTATTTCTATTATCTGATACTATCCCAATATGATGTTTAAAAACAACAATATCCCCGCCTTGCCACTCATCTATATCATAAATATCATTCGTAAGTTTAATAGCATTATTATCAAAATATACTTTTAAATTAATAACCCTTCTAAAATCAATATTCTTATCAACTACTTGTATATTATATCTTTCTCTATTATTTACTATATCATCATTAACTAAAATCCTTAAATCATATCCTGCATTAAGTAAAGCAAACCCAACTACATCACTACATACTCCATACTCATCATCAGGATATCCCGAACCATAATATTTACTCTTATACTTAGGCTTTTTACTAACATATTCTTTAGCATTCTTTAATATATCACTCTGATCATCTATTCCATCATTATCTTTATCTATCCTACTAACATAATTATCAATACCAAAATATTCATTACTATATTTTTTATGAGATATATAATTAAATTTATATAACATTAAAATTATAACAATAACTAACAAAATACTATATACTAAATATTTTATATTCTTTTTCATATCTACTTTTTCTTACCACCATTTACTAATGTCAACATATTTTCCATATCATCTCTTATTCCATCTTCAGATATTTTACAATAACTAAAATCAGATATATGAAAATCATTAACTAAAGAATATACATATTGACTAAGTTTAACAATCATCTCATCATTACTCAAAGCCCCACCAACAACATCTCTTTTTAACTTAACCAAATAAGTTTTAACTAAAAATCTATTAATTAACTTAATCTTTTTAGCAAGCATATCAGACTTTAAAATAATATTTACTTTTTTATTTAAATTTGCACTAATATAATCAAGATTAGAAATAAATTCAATAATTTCTTCATATGATGCATATGTCCTAAGATTTTTAATTAGTCCATATAAATTAGCATTTAAATATAATTCCTGCATATTATATTTTCCAACAATTTTCTCTAACTTACTAGCAACAAATGATTCATACTTATATGGAGATTTCATATCAAAACAATGTCCAAAATATCTTTCAGTTAATAATTGTGTATATCCTTCATTTAAACCTTGCCCTATAGATTCATAACTACTAGATAAATATTGTCTAAATCCTACATAATAAATACCATTTAAATATACTGAACTAGCCATATGAAATAATTCATGAAAAATAGTAATTGAAGCATAATCCTCATTCAATACAATTTCATTATCTTTAGCGCTATAATATCCTAACTGACGATTATAAAACAAATCTCTCATCTCTTTAGAATCTTTTGTATCAATCTTAATTTCATTCAAATTATTATAAAAATTAGTCAAATTAGCATAATAAAGTTTAGTTAACATTACTTCTGAAAACTTCAATAATGCTTCACCATATTTTTTAGAAATCAAACTATCAAAATCTATATCATTATATTTTAAATCTTGTTCTGGCAAAATTCTAACTTGCATACCATATCTAAACTTATGTCCTTTTTGTAAACAATACTTACCAATTCTTCTATCAGTAGTATAGCATAATATAGTAGGTGCTAAATCCTTATAATCAATATTACCTATATCACGTACCAAGTCATCTAACTCAAACCTCTTGTTACTTTTCATATTATCACATCTTTCTATGACACTTAAAATAATTACTTAAAAAAATCTCTCTTATTAAATCCTGAAGTCATAAATCTAAAAGCCGCTCTACCATTAGTTAACCAAGTAAACTTAACATTATTCTTAGTATTAACAACCATTTTATCTACCATAAACTTTGCAATAACATCCGGATAATCACCTAATATATTATATACTTTCTTAGTCTTTTCATCTAAAGTAATCTTCTCACCATCTCCTAAAGCTGTACTAATAAAGTTGGTAATCATTATTCCAGGAGCTATCTTACCAACACATATTGAATAATTTTTCTCTTTAACTTCATTTGCTAAAGCCTCAGTGAAATAAGTAATTGCTCTTTTCGAAGTACCATATAATGATAGTCCTAACATAACCGCATCATTACTACCATATCCTTCTACATTATATATTTGTCCAAAATTTTGCTTAATCATTATAGGCATAATAGCCTTAGAAGATAATATAGTCCCCTTTAAATCTATATCAATTAACCTATCAATAGTCTCTTTATCTAATTCCCAAATAGCCTTATTAGGTTGATTAACACCAGCATTATTTACCCATATATCAATAGTCTTCTCATAAGTTAAAATATCACTTATCATATTATTTAACTCATCTTCTTTAGTAATATCTACTCTATACCTATATATCTTAGCATTAGATTTTATATCATTAAGTGCGCCTTCCGCCTTATCGATACTATCCTCATTAACATCACAAATTACTACATTATAACCCTTAGTTCTAAAACATTTTAACATCTCTAAGCCAAACCCTCTAGCACTACCAGTAATTACTACTGTTTTCATATAACACCTCTATTCATATTAATTGTATCATAATTTTTAACAAATGTTTTTACTTTTTCATCCACATATACATTCCATCTTCAGCTACTTCTTTTTTTACCTTGAAACCAAATAAATTATAAAAAGATTGTTTCCCAGGAGCTGATAATAACTGGATCATCATTTCTTCACCATCTTCTAATTGACTTCTAAGATAATTTAATAAACTATTTATCAATAATTTCCCATAACCATTTCCTTGAAACTCTGGAATAATAACAACATCCATTAATAATCCAGCATATCCACCATCTGACACAAATCTTGCCATACCAATAGTTCGATTATCAATAACACATTTAACATTAATTCCATTCTTTAAAGACTTTTCTAATAACCTTCTTGAAGGAATCTTCCAACCAACAGTATTTAAAATACTTATATATTCTTCTACACTTAAACTATTATATTCTATCATTTATTACCTACCTCCATATTTACTACATATTCGTTAAACTTCATCATAAACTCATCTGTTGTTGCCCATTCAAAATCATAACCTGATATTTTATATAATGCATAAGCGCAAAGATACTCATATTCACCTCTATTAGGGCTCTTATATATAATTAAGTATAATGGTTTCATTGCTGGCTTACCAATATCTATTACTTTTTTAAATCTATCATAATTAAAAACTCTAGCCCAACCTTCAGTAATTAATATTTCCGGATTTTCTCTCTCTTCCTCATAAGCTTCATCAACAAGTGCTTGGAGTTCAGTAGATACTTCAGCTAAAATATCATTATCTACATTCTTTATCAACAATTTTTCATTAACTCCATTAACGGTAATTTCTTTCCATGTAATGTCTTTATCATCTAACTTATCATTATTATCAATTGCTTTATTTTTACTTAAATATATACAAATTCCTACTAAAACTAATAAAACTATGAGTGTTAATATCTTCTTCATAACTTGCTCCATTCTTGAACAACACTTCTTCAAATTAATTATATTGTACCATACTTTTAGCAGTTTCATCAAAAAAGAGACATATCATAACAATATATCTCATACTATTTTTTATTCTTTACCTTATCTTTATCCTTTTTATCGATTTTCTTTTTATTCGAAACACAACTACCTAACATATATCCAACTACAAAAAACAAAAACATTCCAACAAAATTTGATGCCGGATCGCTAGGTGAACCTGCAATAAAGAAAACAACACTAGTCAAACATAGTACAATAGAAACGGCAATTGTAATAATTAAGTTCTTATTTTCTAACAATTTCATTTCTTCAAGCTCTAATTCTTTTAATCTTCTTTGTTCAGCTAATTCTAACTCTTTTGTTTTTCTATTTTCTTCTTGAATCTTTTGAACCCAATTTTTCCTAATATTATTAGAATTTTCTAGTTCAATCTTTTGACTATGCTTAATTTCCATTAATTCTTTTTTAGCATTATGTCTAGCAGCAAATTTTTCTTTCCATCCCTTTTCGCTATTATCAATACCTTTTTCTACTAATTTTTCAACATTACCCTCAACATCAATTTTCTTCTTATCCATATCAAAAATTAATTTCATACATCATACCTCCATTATAAAACTTGTAATTTACGCGAATCTATCTAAATTATATCACTAACAAAATTATCTTTTTCTACAATATATTTTTTTTAGCATTTTTTACATCTTTAACCATTAATTTCAACTGTCTAATAATACTAGACGCTTCAAATAATTTTTATCTGCTTATTTTCAAATACTTTTCCTACTACTATTAACCCACCTTTTATCTAGTATTTAGTACGCACACTCTCCACATAGCATATTCTTAATTATGAATAGTTTCTTTTTATATGTTTGAGTATAACTAACTACTTCATAATATACAAACAAAATAGGTACAACATATATTATGAATATATACGTTATTATTAAATATTTTTAGAAAGGCTAGCTGTTTATTTTATTTAGTATATCATTTAAAATTGTATTACTTTCTATTTTATTAATGGCAAAACATTTTTTCCCTAAATCTTTAAAACTACTACCACAATGATATATAAATCTCTTATCTATAATAATAAATCTATCATGAAATTTGTTGTTAAAAACTAGTTCAACATTGTTATATTGAGCTCTATATTTTTTTATTAACATTTCATTCATATTTGCAGAATAAATTATTATATTAACATCTATTTCTTTTAAAATATCTAATAATTCTTTACCAGCATAATTATCAATAATAATTATTTCCTTTTTTGCAGTTTTTAAAATATCTAACAATAGCGAATAAGCATCATAAATTTGGCCATCAAAAAATATTGCATTTGCTTTTTCTTTTTCATGTAATTTATCAAAAGAAGTTTTTAGTAGCCTTATTTCTTCATCATGCTTATATACTAGATTATTTATAAAACTTTGATTTACCAATGTACTAGAAATATATTTTCTCATGGAAACAAACGCATCAATAATTTGAACATTAACTTTGACTGCAATATCACTCTTAAGAAGACCAGATAACATCATTATTCCTTGCTCAGTTAAAACATATGGTAAATATCTTGTACCACCATGTACTATCTCATTTCTTAAACTTGAGGTCACAAATTGTGATCTCAAGTTGATTACTTCTTCCACAGTTAATTGAAAACAAAATGTTTCTGGGAACCTCATAATATTTCTTTTAATAGTTTGATTTATAATTCTTGTTTCCGTTTTATATAACTTTGCAACATCTGATGACAAAATAACTTGCTTACCTCTCACTTCAAATATCATTTCTTCAATTTTAATATTTTCTTTCAACATTAGCTCATTCATAATCCAAAACCTCCTTTTCGTAATTCAATTATATAACACATACTACATAATATAGTATAAGTTAGCATATTCTACTTGGGATAATCTCCATATTTTTTCTAATTTTATAAAGAATTAACGAAAGTTTAGTACGCACACACTCTCCACATGATGTGTGTTAGGAAACATATCCACTAACGTAATTTTCCCTAGTTTATACCCATTATCTAATTCCTTAATATCTCTCGCTAAAGTAAGAGGATTACAAGATACATAGACTATTTTATTAGCCTTAATCTTAAGAAGAATATCTTTTGTACGCTTATCCAAGCCACTTCTAGGTGGATCGACAACTATAACATCAGCCTTAATCTGATCATTAATAATCTTTCCAACATCCCCGGCATAAAATTCTATATTATTAACACTATTTATCTTAGCATTCTCTTTAGCATCCTCTACTGCTTGCTTATTTAACTCAATACCAATAATACAATTAAAATACTTACTTAAATATATCCCAATAGTACCCGTACCGCAATATAAATCTACTAAATTATCTTTCTTCTCATTCTTTATAGCATACTCTACTACTTTATTATATAACTTATTTACTGTTCTACTATTTACTTGAAAGAAACTATCTGGACTTATTCTATACTTATATTCTCCTATCATTTCATATAAATATTTCTCACCATAAATACATTTATATTTATTATCATAAGTATAAATACTAACTACTTTCTTACCTAAATACTTAATTACTTCTTCATTATTAACACTACCATAAAATATTATCATAATCCCATAATAAGTATCTCTTATAACTATCTTATTACATTTATTAACATTAATATTTCTCTTAATAATATCTATTATTTCATTTAACTTATCACTTACTAATAAGCATTTGTCCACATCTACTATTTTATTACTATCTTCTTCATATAATCCAATTATGCCATTACTAACTTGTAAAGTAATTTTATTACGATAACCATATCTATTATCAGACTTAATAATATTAGGTTTTATATCTATCTCATTTCTTTTAAATATATCAATAACATTATTAACTTTATATTCTAATTCATCTTGATAAGTATAAGCACTAATACTACATCCTCCACATATATCATAATATGGACATAATACATCTACTCTTTTAGAACCATTCTTAATTATCTTGTTTACTCTACCAATACTATAGTTCTTATATTCTTTTACAATATCTATATCAACAATATCTCCAACAATAACCTTTGGTATAAAGACAACTTTACCATTAATTTTTGCTATTCCCATTGCTTGATGATTCATTTTTTCTATTACTACTTCCATAATCTCACCTACATTCTAACTGGATTTACATCTATATCTATATTAACCTTATTATTACTTTTATATATATCATCTATTTCTTTTAAAGTAGGAAATACTTTATTATCAAAACGATACTTTATAATACATTGATAATAATAAATATTATTTATCTTAAATATATTAGCCATTGAAGGCCCTAAAATAATAGTCTCACTATCTAATTTACTTTTTAAATAATTACCTATCTTATTAGCCTCTTTAAAACCATCTTCATAACTAGAAGAATTAATATTAACTACTACTAAATAATAATATGGACTATATTTTAACTTCTTACGAATAGCCATTTCATCATTATAGAAAGCCAAATAATCATGATTTTTAGCGTGTACTATACTATAATGTTCTTCATTAAAGGTTTGAATAATAACTTCTCCTGGATAATCACCACGACCCGCTCTACCAGATACTTGAGATAATAACTGATAAGTATACTCACTACTTCTAAAGTCAGGAATATTAAGTGATGTATCAGCATTAATAACTCCTACTAAAGTAACATAAGGAAAATCTAGCCCCTTAGCAATCATCTGTGTACCTAGTAATATATCATACTTTCTCTCTCCAAAATCTCTAATAATTGCTTCATGTTCACCCTTTTTACTAGTAGTATCCATATCCATTCTAATAATTCTAGCATCAAACATCTTATTTAATTCTTCTTCTAATTTCTGTGTACCTAGTCCATAATCTTTTAAAGTATTACCACAATTAGGACACTTTCTTTCAAACTCTTTAGCATAAGAACAATAATGACATCTTAACTTATTAGAAGTCTTATGATAAGTTAAACTAATATCACAATTAGGACACTTTTCAACATAACCACAAGATGGACACGTAATCATTGAAGAATAACCCCTTCTATTTAAAAGCAAAATTATTTGTTCATGTTTATTTAAACGATCTTTTATCTTACTAATTAATAATCTACTTAATACTGTATAATTCTTTTTAGCTTCCTCTTTCATATCTACAACATGAACTACCGGTAAATGTGAAGTTTTAGGTCTATTTAATAAAGTTATTAATTCATACTTCTTATTTAAAGCACGAGCCATAGATTCTAATGATGGTGTAGCACTACCAAGTAATACAGGACAATTATGATATTCCCCTCTTAAAAAGGCCACATCTTTAGCATTATATCTTGGATGATTATCTTGTTTATAAGTAGGAGTATGTTCTTCATCAATAACAATAACGCCAAGATTAGTTAATGGTGCAAAAATAGCACTTCTTGCCCCTATTACTATCTTAACTTTTCCCTCTCTAATTTTACGATATTCATCATATCTTTCACTATCTGATAATCTACTATGAAGTATTGCAATATTACTTTGAAATCTATTAACAAATCTACTTAATATTTGAGGAGTTAAACTAATTTCCGGTACTAACATAATAGCACTTTTTCCCATATCAAGACATTTAGCTATTATATCCATATATACTTCTGTCTTGCCACTCCCAGTAATACCATATAATAAATATATCTTATACTGATTCATTATCACTTTATTACTAGCTATTCTTTGTTCATCAGTTAAATTAATTACTTTATTAGGTACTACTGATTGATATTTATAACGATAATCTTCTTCATAAATAAACTTAATAATATTATTTTTAACTAACGTATTAATACTACTAGATAATTTATTTACTAATACTTTCTTATTCTTTATTATATCTTCAATAATTTCTTTTTGTTTATCATTACATTTATTTAAATAAGTATTAATATCCACATCTTCATTTATTACAGCAAATCTCTTATTCTTTATATTAATATTAGTATTTATACTAGCCTTCAAAGCTTTAGGAAGCATAACTTGATATGCTGAAATTAAACTACATAAAGTAGATTCTTGAATCTTTTTCCCTAAATATAACATTTCTTCATTTAATATAACATCTTCATCAACCAGTTCTTCTATCTCTTTAAGTTCATATTTATCATCATAATTATTAGTAAGTTCTATTACAAAGCCCTCTAAATACATCTTACCAAAACTAACCTTTACTCGCATTCCTACTTTAATTTTATCTATATACTTAGAAGGTACTATATAAGTAAATAATCTATCTACTTTTTTAACACCTATTTCTACAATTACTTTAGCATACATAGTAAACCTCCATATCAAATAAATTATATCAAAGATAAAACTATTTTACAATTATATTAACAAATATGCTAACATAAAAAAAGAGAATATTTCTATTCCCCATAAACAAATTTTACTTCATATTTCTTTCCTGAAATCTTACCTACTTGTTCTATATAATTTTGAATTAATTTTTCAGCGCCATCTTCTGCTCTATTAAATAAACTTTGATTGTTTTTAACTTTTTCTAACATATCTTCATCGGCTTTTTTTATCGCTTCATTTATTTCTGAATCCTCTATTTTATTTTCATTAAAGCCATCTTCGTTTTTATATATTGAATCATCATTATAATTTTCACAATGATGAGATAATATTTCTGCTCTAGGCATATTAATAGTAACAACATTATCTTTTTCATCTATTGTAATACTAGACATCTTTATCCCTATTTTTACTACACCTGTATATTCTATCCAATACTTTCGATCCACTTCAAATAAATGAGTTAATCCTTGTCCTTTTTTCTTTTCAACTTTTGCCACATTATGATAATAGGCTTTAACAGTAGCTAAATCAGAAATATTTCTTACTTGGCTTAGACTTGGCTTAACATCAGTATTTTTCTTTCCACATCCTGTAATAACTAATAATAATAAAACTATTAATATAACTATATTCTTTCTTTTCATCCTACACCTCTATCTAATCTCTAACTTATATTCGTTATCTTTAGCACTAATTAAAGGT
This sequence comes from uncultured Bacilli bacterium, assembly GCA_934130545.1. GTDB lineage: Bacteria > Bacillota_I > Bacilli_A > RF39 > UBA660 > UBA6414. The sequence continues at coordinate 12,389 of CAKOYD010000014.1, forward strand.
TCAATTATTGCTTTAATAATAGAGACAACATTTTCTTGAGTTTTATCATAAAAATCTGTATCTTCATTAATAGAATTCTCTAAATGTTTTACAGATAGATTAAATGCTTCTTGATGAACAGTTTCAGTTTTATATTTATCATCTAAATACATAATATCAATATTACTAGCACTTACTATTTTATCGAATATTTGAATCTTAGGTAGTGTAATTATAATTGTTTTAGTATCAGGATTTTCTTCATATTTTATATCTTTAAAATCAATACCCGCTTTTACAGTACCTTCATAACTTACATAATAAGCAACTTTATTATCTTTGGTTGTTTTAGTAGCTATTCCGTTATAAGTATATTCCGCCGCACTTAATTCACTTACATCTAAAACCTTTAATAATTCAGACTTAGAAGATATAGTTGTTTGTCCTCTTTTATTAAAGATAGCAAAATATAAACCTACCAAAACTAATATTCCTATAATTAAACCGCCAATAAAAGTAAGTTTGCTATCTACTCTTTTAAATTCTACTACTGAAGTCTTTGCCATTTCTTTTTCTTTAACAATTTCTTCTTTTTCATTTTTCATACTTCTACACCTTTTTACAATATTATTTAATTCCTTTCTTCATAGTAGCAAATGTTTCCCACGCGAAATAGTTTTATTAATCTGTCCTACCTATATAAACTGTTGGCTCATATACTGTTCCAACAAACCATATTTCACCACTATCTTTATCTCTAATTATAAATATATATGGCTTATCAAAAGTTAAATCTATTTTCTCAACAGGAACTTCATATAAATAATCAAAGCCGCAACTACTAGCTCCTTTACCACCCATCTGAATAGCCGCTCCTGCTTTAATTCCATCATTAGAAAACTCTATATTAGCACTAT
>CAKOYD010000015.1 GCA_934130545.1 uncultured Bacilli bacterium
AAAAATGAATGATGGATTCAATTATATTAATCGAGTTTTGAATAAAGATAAAGATGAAAGGATTGCGAAAAAGTAATTTTTTTTCTTTATAAATAAAAGCATTGCATTCGACTTACTAATTGACAATCAGCACATGGAGACTTTGATCATATGGGGGAAGCTATTAATTTAGTTAATAATTTTAAGGTTGATAATGTGGTATTTAATTGTGGTGAATATAATAATCTAGAAAATAATTTGATAATGGTATTGAATAAAAAAAATATTAAATATTATACGTGTATTAGAGAATTAAGGATTAGTAAATATAAGATGCAGTTTTTGAATACAAGAGAATATGATAATGAGAATGATAATTTTAGTGTTGTTTATTTTAATTATGATGGTTATAAGTTTTTGTTTATGGGGGATGCTGGTACTAGTAAGAAAGAGGATATATTAGAAAAATATAATATAAGTGATATAGATGTACTTAAAGTAGGACATCATGAATCTAAGACAAGTAGTGATAAAAAATTTATTGATGAGATAAAACCAAAGTATTCCATAATTAGTGTTGGAAAGAATAATAGATATGGTCATCCTAAGGCAAGTATGTTGGATACTTTAAATGGTAGTGTAGTATATCAAACTGATGTAGATGGAAGTGTTGAGGTAAGAATAAATAAGAGCGGTTATAAGATTAAAAATTGGAGTTCGTAGGTGATGAAATGGATTATTATAATGAGATAAAAGATAGTTTAATAAAAAGTGAGTTTTATGATAAGGTTATAGATTACACGAAAGATATAAGTAAGGTTAGAGTATATTTAAAAAACGAAAAATTATTACATGATGTATGTTAAATTTTAAATGAATTAGGTATTAAAATAGATGTTATGACTCTTTATGTTAATGGAGATAGGTCATTAGAAATAAAAAGATATTTACAATAGCATTAAGTATTTTTAGATTTGTATATGGGATTACAAGAGGAACATATTGAACCTGTTTTAAGGATATTAAATGGGCAATTAGGATTTTATCCGAGAGATTATAATCGTAATGAAACATTTGAGAAATTATCAGCTAGGATTAAGACATTATCATAAGTTAATCATAACTTTTTACATTGAAATTAAATTTTTCTTGACAACACAAAAATGTTGGTGTATAATAGCAAAAGTTTTTTTGAAAGGAGTGAAAAGTATGGTAACATTAAATAATTTAGAACAAGCAACAGCTAATTACAATTTAACAGATAGTTTAAGAAAACTTTCTTTTGAGGAATTGCAATATTGTTTTTATAATATTATATCTAACGAAATAGTTGGTGCTAGAAAAAAGATATTTGAATGTTTATTAATCGAAATGCAATATAGACAATTAACAGTTGATGATATGTTATATTCTGAGAATGTTAGTAGTACTAGAAGCAGTAGAAGATAATACTGTTTTTATTTTATACAATTTTATAGTATTATAAATTTTTACATATAACCTTATTGATATATTAAACTTTTTTTATTGTTTGCATAATATATAATGTATCGTAGGTTGATGCTTACGTTTATATAGATAAGGGAGCTTACTTAATATAGGCTTCCATTTTTTGTTTAATATTTTTAACTAATAATTAACAATAAATGATATAATATAACTAGAGATTAGTAGGTGAAGTTATGGCTTTATTGAGTGAAGTAAATGGAATAGGTCCTAAAACGTTGGAGTTATTTAATAAATTAAACATATATACTACAGATGATTTAGTTAATCATTATCCATTTAGATATGATATTATTGGAAAGAGTAATATATCTTCTTTAAATGATGGAGATAGAATAGTAATAGATGGATGTATAGATGGAAATGTTAGTACTATATATATTAATTCTAAGTTAAGAAAGATAGTATTTAGAATTAATACTGGTAGTTATTTAATTAATGTTAGTGTATATAATAAAGCGTATTTAAAGAAAGAGTTAGAGTTAGGTAGAGAGATAACTATTATAGGTAAGTATGAGAAATATAAAAATAATATAGTGTGTAGTGAGATTAGATTTGAGAAATTAGATGATACTCCTACTGTTGAGCCAGTTTATTATACTACTAATGGATTAAATAGAAAGTTTATTGCTAAGATTATAAATACTATTTTAGGTAATTATCATTGTAATGATTATATTCCTAATTATTTAGTAGATAGATATAATTTTATGCCTAAGTTAGAAGCCTTAAAGTTAATACATAATCCTTATAATGGTTTAGTATTAAAGAAAACTAAACAGAGATTAAAGTATGAAGAATTATTTATGTATTTATTTAAGATTAATTATTTAAAGTTAATAAATAATAGTGGTAGTAATAAAGTTGGTAAAGATATTGATATGGATAAAGTTAATGAATTTATTAGTGGTTTATCATTTAGTTTAACTAGTGATCAGTTGAGTTCAATCAAGGAAATAGTTAATGATTTAAAAAGTGATAGAAGAATGAATAGACTATTACAGGGTGATGTTGGTAGTGGTAAAACTATTGTGGCTTTTATTGCTGTTTATGCTAATTATTTAGCGGGGTATCAATCAGCATTAATGGTTCCTACGGAAATACTTGCTAATCAACATTATCAGGAGGCTTCACGTTTATTTGATGGTATTATGAAAGTTAGTTTATTGACGTCTTCTACTAGTAGTAAAGATAAGAAGATTATATATAATAAATTAAGTAACGGAGAGATAGACTTTATTATAGGGACACAAAGTTTAATACAAGATAAAGTTATGTTTAATAATTTAGGTTTAGTAATAACTGATGAGCAACATAGATTCGGGGTTAATCAAAGAGATACATTTAGAAATAAGGGGGAATTACCAGATATTTTGTCTATGAGTGCAACACCAATACCGAGAACTTATGCTTTAACTATTTATGGTGATATGGATGTATCTAGTATAAAAACTAAACCGGTTGGAAGAAAAGATGTTATTACTTATTTAAAGGGTACTGATGAGATAATGGATGTTTTAATTATGATGAAGAAAGAATTAGATGAACATCATCAGATATATGTTATAGCTCCTATGATTAATGAGGAAGGGGAGGCATCAGTTAATAGTAGCGTTGTTGATTTAGAAGATAAGATGAATAGGGCTTTTGGTAAGATGTTTAAGATAGCTTCTGTTCATGGTAAGATGGATCCTAAAGAAAAGAATAGTATTATGAGTAAATTTGAAGAGGGGGAAGTTGATATACTTATTTCCACTACTGTTATTGAAGTTGGTGTTAATGTTAAGAATGCTACCATGATGGTAATATTTAATGCTAATTTATTTGGGTTATCGACGTTGCATCAGTTAAGAGGTAGAGTTGGTAGAAATAGTTTGCAGAGTTATTGTGTTTTAATTGCGGATAATAAAGAAGAAAGATTAGCTATGTTAGAGAATTGTAGTGATGGTTTTAAGATTAGTGAGTACGATTTTAAAAATAGAGGTGAAGGGGATTTGTTTGGGTTAAGACAGAGTGGAGAGACTGGATTAATACTGGCTAATGTTAAGAGAGATTATGAATTATTACTTAGGGTAAAGAAAGATGTTGATGAGTTTATGCCTGTTTTTATGAATAATAGGAGTGAATATCAATTGTTAGATGATGTTGGTAAGAAATTAGAAGGGGTTAATTAGTAGATTTTATTAGTAATTATTGGGGTTTGATAATTTGGAAAAAATCTTTATGAAAAATTTTTTGTAAAACTCTTGCAATTTTATTTATTATATATTACAATTAATATGTCATAAGAGATTATGACACACTCGCTACGATTGTGTGTAGGAGTGTTCAACCAAAACCCCCTGAAGGAGCCGAAAGGCTCCACTTTTTGTTTGATTTATAAGGGCTTGCTAGCTATCAATATTGCTAAAATAATTTTAGGTACAATTTAAGTACAAAAAAATTGAGTTTTAAAATAGTTCATTGAAGAAAAGTGACGTAAATGGCAAAAATCTTCAATGGATTTTTTTACAGTGATACGGACAATATAGATTTTATTCGTATGGATTGTATTGCTATTATTCCTTAAACGGTAGGATATAATTAGTATAAGATCATGGTATAATATATTATGAGGAGATGTCTTATGGAAAAGAAAGAAGAAATAATTAGTAATAAAATTAAATGTAAAAAATGCGGAGATATCATAGAATCAAAAAGTACTAATGATCTAAAAAGATGTTCTTGTGGAGCTGTTGCAGTTGACGGAGGCACTGAATATTTGAAGAGAATTGGTAATGAAAATGATTATATAGAATTGTCTATTAATAAAGATAATAATAAATAGTTATTTACACAAATAATAAAAAATAATAAATATAATTCAAAAATGTTGACTTTTTCAACATTTTTGAATATAATAATAATGAATTTATACGTTGGGGTGGTGTATATGAAGGAGTTAAATTACAAAAAAATAGGAGAAAGACTAAGAAAACTTAGAAAATATATGGGATTAACCCAAGAACAGGTTGCTGAAATTTTAAGTGTAGGTAGAGATGCAATATTAAGAATTGAAAAAGGGGATCGCAAAATTGATTTACAAGAATTAATAAGTTTTTCAAAATTATATAATATAAGCATGGATGAATTAACAACAGAAGAACATACTATAAATAGTAGTGATGTTGCTTTTGCTAGGGGTTTTAATGAATTAAGCGAAAAGGATAAAAAAGAGATTATTAGTTTAATCGAATATAAAAACATTTTAAAGTCGCAAAATAAGGATGACTAATATGACGCCAGAAGAATTAGCAAAAAATGAATTAGAAAAATTAAAAAAAAGTGGCGAATTAACTTTTCCAATAGATCCATTTAAAATCCTCCACGATGCTGGCATATATGTTGTATTAAAAGATTTTGAAAATTTAGACGGTATCATTATTAATGATGAAGATAATTGTACAATTGTAGGTATTAACTCAAATAACGGTTGGCAAAGGCAAAGATTTACTGCAGCACATGAGTATTGTCACTTTATAAAAGACTTAAATAAAGAAATTGGAACAACTGACTATATTGAGTGCTTAAAAAAGTCGAATAAGAAAATTGAAAAATTTGCAAACGATTTTGCCGGGTATTTGCTTATGCCTACTGATGAGTTAAGGCTTGTATGTGAGCAATATAAAAATAAAGATGGATATATTGATTTTGAAAGTATTACAATTATAGCGGAATATTTTGGAGTTAGCTTCTATTCATGTTTGAATAGAATTGCTTATGGTCTAAATCTAATAGATGGTGATATATCTTCTGAATCATTAAGACAAAGAATGAGTGAGTATGGTGTATCAGCAAAAAGACAAGAACTAATAGAAAATAAGATTGATAGCACATTATTATCTAATGTTGTAAGTTCAATGAGTTTTGTTATGGCTGATACTAATAAATACACGGGCCAAAAGTTTTTACAAAACTATATTTATAATGATAATAAACTTGAAGGTGTAGTAATTGATAGAAAGCAGCTTAATTACATACTTGCTGATTTAAACTTTAATGATATTGACAGCCAATTCTTTGAAAATGATAGTGAAGAAATAGTAATGACACTGGGTAATCTAGAATTACAACAATATGTGATTAATACAAATGATGATATCTCATTAAAAAATTGTGGACAATTACATTCATTATTATTTAAATACGTACCATATCCTGATGATAATGGTAAATATAGAGATGGAACTGCATTATTAAAAAGGGGTACTATTCAACCAGTACCATATTATGAAATAAACGATAGAATTAATGATCTCGATGAAGAATTACAGTTTTTTATGAAAAATATAGATCAATATGAAATAGGAGAGTACATTGAACAAGTAGCATATTTTGCATATAAGTTTATTGTTATTCATCCATTTAGAGATGGCAACGGACGTATATCAAGAGCTATAATGAACTGGCTCTTAAGCAAGAAGAAAATACCACCAATTTATATTGATCAAAATTGTAGAAAAGAATATTATGATGCATTGTCAAAAATAGATTTGGAAGAAGATCCAGTTCCATTTATTATGTTTATTGAAAAAAGAATAATTCATACAATGATTGAATTGCATAGATATTTATTTGTTGATGAAATAGACGAAGAAGAAATAAATGAGGAGGCTGAAGTTAATGGAAATTAATAAGTGGCCTAGAAATAATTATAAAGGTCCAGGTGGAGGAATGTATAAAGGCCCAGGCGGAGGATTATATACAGGTCCAGGCGGAGGTGCTTATGCTGGCCCGGGTGGTGGAATGTATAAAGGCCCAGGTGGAGGATTATACACAGGTCCAGGCGGAGGATTATACGCAGGACCGGGTGGAGGATTATATACAGGCCCAGGTGGAGGACTATATACTGGTCCAGGCGGAGGATTATACACAGGTCCAGGCGGAGGTCTATATACAGGCCCAAGTGGTGGAGCATATAATGGCCCAGGCGAACCATACATGAGTAATATTCCACCATGGCCAGTGTTTGTTAAAGAATTAGAAAAAAGAGGCTATAAAAAAGAAGCAGATTTAATTAGAAAATATCATAAATGTGATTAAAAAAAGCTTAGTCATCTTCTAAGCTATCTATAACAGAAACAACAGAGTCGAGGGCAGTACTAAACATATGTGAATATGTGTTTAGTGTTTCCTTGATTTTTGTATGTCCTAAGTATTTTGCAACTAATGTAACATTAGCACCATTGTTAATTAAGAGTGATGCACAAGAATGCCTAAAGTCATGGATCCTAATAACTTTTAAACCAGCAAGATTTGCTAGCTTAGTTCTTCTAAGGTATATATTAGAATCAGCTATAGGTTTAGCATCAGAAACTACAAAGAAATCATCATTAAAACTATAATAGTCTTTTTTATCCTGCTCATAGAGCATTTTAAGGTCATTTAACAAGACTTTAGTGATAGGAACTATTGTACAAAGTGCAAATTTCGAGATGAGTAGATTGAAGTGAAAGCAAAGGTGTGTTATAATATTACCCGATTAGTGTTATTTTACAAATTTCAGATGAGGCGATACGAATGCTGAAAAATAATATAGAAGTAGATGTAAAAATCAAGTGTATAGAAGCTGGAAAAACACAGGCATAGCTGGGAGAGATGATTGGTTCAACAGGACAATATGTAAATCGTATCATCAAAAAGGGCGATGGCGTTATTAATAAAACTTTTGTAGAGATGCTGGATGCTCTCGGTTATGATATTCAGCTCACATATGTAAAAAAGGAGGAGGCATAATCAATGGCATATGAGTCACCATTAACGATAGCAGAAGTCGTGAAGGATATTTCTGCTAATAAATATGTTCTCCCGTCAATTCAAAGAGAATTTGTATGGAGTACCGCACAAATTGAGAGACTTTTTGACAGTGTAATGCAAGACTATTGTTTTATCTTTTGGAGATACAAACGATGAGAGAATTGAAGAAGCAATGATATATATAGTTAATAAAGAGAGGTGCATATGCTATGCCAGGTATACTCGTGGTTGAAGATGATGAAAATTTAAA